>JAVJUA010000001.1:0-73577 GCA_040219935.1 Pseudomonadales bacterium
AAATTCGAGCTGCGCCGGAATACACTCTGTCGTCATAGGCCTCTTCTTCTGCGCGTGGGTAAGTGCTTGGTCGCTCTTACTTTATGCACAAAAGAGAGGCCTATTTCCATTCTAACGGTGAGATTTCCGGGCTAGCCGGGGCAGGGCACGCCGTTCTTCAGCACCGTCAGCCGGGCGTGGTCCTGCAGCACGCGAACGTCGGTCAGCGGATCGCCATCGACGATGATCAGGTCGGCGAACGACCCCGCCGCCAGGGTGCCGACGCGGCCGCCCGGGTCGAAGGCGGCGCCGCCGTTTCTGGTGGCGCACAGCAGCGCCTCTGCCGGCGGCATGCCGAACAGATCCACGAAGTACTCCAGGTCCTTGGCGTAGGTGCCGTGGGGCGCGATGCTGATGCCGTAGTCGCCGCCCACCACCAGGCGCACGCCGGCAGCGCGCAGCTTCTCGACGGTGGCGACGGTGGCGTCGATCTCGGCCTCGTAACCCTGGGCGCGCACGGTCGCCTTCGACACCCCCAGGCTCTCGCACTGGGCCACGTACTGCACCTCCCAGGCGATGGCCGGCCCGACGACGATGCGGTCGCGTCGTTCCGCCAGCAGCGCCACCGCCTCGTCGTCCAGATAGTTGGCGTGGCCGATGAAGTCGACGCCGGCCCGCACCGCCTGCTTCACCGCCGCCGCCGATCGGGCGTGGCAGGCCACCCGCATGCGCCGCCGGTGTGCTTCCTCCACCACGGCGTTGGCCTCCTCGTCGGTGAAGGACAGCTCGCCTGGCGGGTTCACGGCGTTGATGGCCTCGCCGTCGAGGAAGATCTTCACCACGTCGACCCGCGCCTTGCGCTGCTCGCGCACGGCCTTGCGCAGCGCCCACGGGCCGTCGGCGATCTGGCTCAGGCCGCCACTGCCATCGACGTTGCTGGCGGTGGTGCCGAGGTCGCGTCCGGCTGCCAGCAGCCGCGGACCGGGAATGCGGCCGGCGTCGATGCTGTCGCGCAGCGCCACGTCGATCTGGTAGGTGGAGCCGAAGCTGATCGCCGAGGTGAAGCCCGAGGCCAGCATCAGCCGGGCGTTGCGCACGGCGGTGATGGTGGCGATCTCCACCGGCGTGGCGCCGATGGCGAACGGGCTGGCGTCGGCGAACGACAGGTGGGCGTGGGTCTCGGTCATGCCGGGCATGACGAACTTGCCGCCGAGATCGGTCACCGGGACGCCGGGCGGGGTCGCCGGCAGCTCCCTGGACGCGCCCGCGAAGCGGACCAACCCGTCCTCGATCCAGACCGCGCCGGGCTCGATCACGTCGGTGCCGGTGGCGGTGAACAGCCTGGCGTTGGTAAGTACCTGAGAGCGGCTGGTCATGGTGGTGTCTCCATCGGTCTCAGTCGCCGAAGAACGCCGTCTTCTTCTCGCCGTTCGGCCCGTAGACCGGCTCGCCGCGCTCCACCAGGTAGGCCTGGTTGATGCTCTGCTTGATGCCGGCGCTGCCCAGCAACTCCACCATCTTCTGGTAGTTGGGATGGCGGAAGTGGGCGGCCAGGCTGTCGCCGTCGTCCCACAGCTCGTAGACCTGGATGCGGGTCGGCACGGCCGGATCGGGCGCGAAGCAGTAGTCGCGGCAGCCGGCCTCCTCGACGCGGGTGGCGAGCTGCACGTCTCTGGTGAGCGCCACGGCCCGGTCGCGGGCCTCCTGGGTCTCGAACTCCAGCGCGGCGACGACGATGATCATGCGGTCCCTCCCGATTCATTTGCTCCCCAGCCCGGCATGGTAATGGGGTGGCTGCCGCAATGAAACGCCGGCGCTCAGTCCTGTGCAGGCTCAGGCGGTTTCCGGTCCGGCGCCGGGCGGGCAGGCTCCACCAGCGTGATGGGAAACGGCTTGGTCGCCTCGCCCGCGTACAGCGACCGGTGGGGGAAGGGAATCTCGATGCCGGCGGCATCGAAGGCGGTCTTGATCTCGACGGTGATGGTGTTGCGCAGGGCCAGAAAGTTCTCCCGCGTCGCCCATACCGAGAACTGAAGCTGCAGCGCCGAGTCGCCGAAGCCGGAAAAGATGAACAGCGGCGGCGGCTCGTCGAGGCACAGGGTGTTGCGCTCGGCCAGCTCGAACAGCACCTCGCGAACCTTGTCGACGTCTTCCTTGTAGGCGACGCCGAGAGCGAGGTCCAGCCGCCGGATCGGGAACCGGGTCAGCGTCGTGACCTCGGTCTTGATCAGGGTCTCGTTGGGGATGCGCACGAACAGATTGTCGAACGTGCGCAGCTTCACGGACAAGGCATCTATGGACAGCACCTCGCCCGTGGTCTGACCGACGCGAATGATGTCGCCCACGGAGAACGGGCGCTCGCCGATCAGGAACAGGCCGCTGATCAGGTTGGATGCCGAGGTCTGGGAAGCGAAGCCGACCGCGACGGTGAGCACGCCGGCAGCGCCCATCAGCACCGCCAGGCTGAAGCCGAGCTCGCGCAGTGCGGAGGCGACGAACAGGCCGAGCACGCCGTAGAACACCAGGCGCCGCATGAGCTGCACGTGGTGCACCGAGAAGCGCCGGCTGGCGAAGCGTCGCACCAGCCGCGAGCCGATGGGGGCGGTGACCAGGCCGATGGCGAGCAGCACCGTCGCTCGCAGAATCATGGCGGCGGTCTCGCCACCCAGCATGGTCAGGAGCTGGTCGATCATGCGCCCTGCCCGAACAGCACGCTGAAGGCTCGAACCAGGGCGCCGCGGGTGCGCGGCTCCCGTGGCCCCGACAGCAGCGTGACCGGGCCGGCAAAGTCCGGAGGCCCGTCGTCGACTGTCAGCGCAGCGAGCTCAGACTCGGCGCCGCGCACCAGGGAGATGCCCTGGGTCCACAGCGCGCCGTCGCCGTCGCCGTAGATGGACAGGGCAGGCACCGGCACGCTGAGCTTGTCGAGGGGCAGCGGCGTGATGCCTTCGTTCCTGATCCGCGCCGGCGTGATGGCCCTGTAGGAGCGTCGCGGCACCTCCTCGAGCACGTGGCGCGCTTGAGTGCGTCCGGAGTAGCAGAGCTCGCCCTCCCGCGTCGACGATCCGAACCAGGTGTCTGAGAGCCGCAGCGCGGGCACCTCCCGCAGCAGCGTCCTGTCGGCGCCGGCCTCGATGCGCACCATCACCGGCGACGATACGTACAGGAGGGTCTCCTCCCCGCTGGGCAGGAACACGGCCTGCCGCGGCTTGATCACCACCGCGCGGTCGGCCGGCACCGGGGTGAGACGTATCTGGTCGTCGTCGCGGGAGAACATGAACCGCTGGTAGTCGTCGAGCGTGAGCGGGCCGCCGTGCAGGTCGAGCTCGGCCGTGATCTCGTCGCCATGCTCGGCGTCCTGGCGCATGCCGATGTCCCACTCCCCCGGCGCGTGGTGCAGCTCGAGCGTGAGAGGCCCGATGCGGCAGTGCAGGGTATGACCCACCGCTACGGTGCGGGGCGTCCACCAGCGTCCGCGTCCGGCGATGTCTTCCTGGCGGCTCTGCTCGTTCATCGAATCCCTCCGCGGGTGACGATGATACGCGATCGGCTCATCCGCTTCGCAGCGCGTACAGCACGCGGCCGCGCGCGCAGAGCGCGCCCTGATCGTTGCGCACGCTGACGTCCACGTAGCAGATCTGCCGGCCACGCTTCACCACCTCGGCCTCCGCCTCGATCCAGGCGCCGTGGGCCTGGCGCAGGTAACTCACCTGCAGATCGGCGGTGCCGCCGGGCAGGCTGCCCTCGCGCAGCCCGGTGAATACGGCGGGGATGACGGCCATGTCCACCAGGGTGGCGATGACGCCGCCGTTGACGCTGCCGCCGATGCCGGTGGGCGTCCCGGCCGTGATGGTCAGGCGCAGCCGGGCATAGTCGACGCGGCGCTCCTTAAGGGTCAGGCCGAGATAGCGGTGAAAGGGAATCTCGTCGAAGCCTTCGAAGAAGCCCGCCTGCATCGCGGTCACGCGCGTATCGCTCATGGCTTCCTCAGGCATCCAGCCGGGCGACCCGGGCGATCAGCTCTTCCATGCGCGTGCTGTAGCCCCATTCGTTGTCATACCAGCCGATCACCTTGACCATGCGCCCGCCGATCACCTGGGTCAGGGCGGCATCGAAGATGCAGGAGTGGCTGTTGCCGATGACGTCGCTGGAGACGATCGGGTCGGTGCAGTAGTAGAGGATGCCCTGCATGGGCCCGTCGGCGGCCGCGCGCATGGCGGCGTTCACCGTCTCGACGTCGACCTCGCGGGAAAGCTCCACGGTGAGGTCGCAGAGGCTGCCATCCTGAACCGGCACCCGGATCGCCAGGCCGTCGAGGCGGCCGGCCAGCGCCGGCATGACCACGCCGATGGCGCGGGCGGCGCCGGTGGAGGTGGGCACGATGTTGGCCGCCGCGCTGCGGGAGCGGCGCTTGTCCTTGTGGGGCGCATCGATCAGGCGCTGGTCGGACGTGTAGGCGTGCACCGTGGTCAGCAGGCCGCGCTCGATGCCGAACGCATCGTGCAGCACCTTGGCCAGAGGTGCGGCGCAGTTGGTGGTGCAGCTCGCGTTGCTGATGATGCGGCTGTCCTTGGTGACGACGTGGTCGTTCACGCCCATGACCAGCGTGGCTTCCAGGGGCTCCTTGGCGGGCACCGTCAGCAGCACGCGCCTGGCACCGGCGTCCAGGTGCCACTGCAGCTCGTCGAGCTTGCGGAACCGGCCGCTGCTCTCCACCACGTAGTCGGCGCCGAGCTCGCGCCACGGCAGCTTGCGGGGGTCGGGCTCCGAGAGCACCTTGAACGGGTCCCCGTCGATGACCATGGTGTCGCCGTCGAGCTCCACGGTGCCCTCGTAGGTGCCGTGGATGCTGTCGTACTTGAAGGCATAGGCCAGGTCGTCCGGATCGGCCAGATCATTGACGGCGATGATGTCGTAGTGGCGGCGCAGCTTGGCGATGCGGGTGATGGTCCGGCCGATGCGTCCGAACCCGTTGATGGCGATTCTCGGTAAGGCCACGACTGACTCCTGTGGGTACCCGTCTGCATACGATGCGACCCAGGGTATGCCAAGCGGGCGCGCTGCGGCTAGAGATTCAGAATTCCCGCGACGCCGAGCACGATCAGGTAGCCGGCGACGATGTAGTTCAACAGCTTGGGCCTGACCAGGATGAGGATGCCGGCGCCCAGGGCCAACAGGTGCTGAAGCTCGATGTGAATGGTCATGGTCTCTTATATGGACGCCTCCCGTGTGGCAATCGACGCGTTGAAGTTGGCGCTGCGGGAACGGTTGCAGTCTTATATCCGGCCTGTTGGTAGCATGACCGGATGTTCCGGCTGCTTGGCCCTGATGGGTAGTCGCGAGGGTCGGAGCTTATCTCCTCCAGCGAGCTTGGCTTGCGCTTTGCTCGAGGGACCATTCGGCTTCGCTGACCCAGCGGCACCGGCCGCGGTTGCCATCACTTCATCGTTTCGATTTACGCACTCTTTGCGGCATCCTCTCCCTTGGTTGAGTGATTCGATGGGTCAGGCCGTTTGCGCGAGCCCACCCGGTTGATAATCACGACCGCGGGCAACCAGCGCCCACGCCGTACGTGCCATCTTGTTCGCCAGCGCCGCCACCACCACGTTCAGCGGTCGCCGGGCCAGCAGTCGCTCCAACCACGGGCTGCGGTGCTTTGCATGGAAGATCACCGAGCGCGCCCCATGCATCAGCAGGGTGCGGACGTACGGATCACCCCGTTTGCTCAGGTGGCCGATTTGCACTTTGCCGCCAGTCCCGGTGTGCCGGGGCACCAGCCCAAGACACGCCGCGAACTCCCGCCCCGTGCGGTAGCCGCGCCCGTCCTCTCCCAGCAATGCCGCCAGCGCTGTCGCGCCCAGCGGACCCACTCCCGGGATCTGTCGGACTCGCTCTGCGCTCGCCATCTGACCTTCGAGCTGTGCCAGCTGGCTCTCCAGAGCCTTGATCCGCTGATCGACACTCTCCAGCATCTGCAACTGTCCGTCGATCAGTTCACGCATCGGCACGGGCAGCTGGTCATCGATCTCGGCACGATGTCGGCCGATGGCCTTGATACCCGCCTGCCGGCCGCCGGGTAGCACTACGCCGAACTCATAGAGCAGACCGCGTAGCGCGTTGACCGCTTGCGTTCGTACCTTCACCCACTGCGCCCGCGCACGGTGCAACGACAGCACCGCCTGCTGCTCCTCGCTCTTGACCGGCACCCAACGGAGCCCCGGCGCATGCGCCGCGCTCCAGATCGCGCGCGCGTCGGCCAGGTCGTTCTTGTTCCCGCGCACGTACGGCTTGACGTGGCGCGCATGCACCAGACGCACCTCATGTCCCAGACCCGCCAGCGTGCGCGCCCAATGGTGACCGCTGCCGCACGCCTCCATCACCACGCGTCCCGCCCGCCGCAAAGCAAAAAACCTCGAGACCTGCGAACGCTTCAGCGCGCGCTGGCATATCTCGCCCGTCTCTGCTTCTACCCAGTACACCTGCATCACCGACTTTGCGATATCCACACCATACGTCGTACATTCCATCTCGGGGCCTCCTACCGTAGGGACTGTTAGAACTCCCAATTTGGCACATCGATGCCGTCGGTTTGAGGCCCCACTTCACCTAACCTCCTCTTTCAAGGCCGGGAGCGGGAGGCGTCCATACCATCTCCTGCGCAGAAGCCGAGGGGGAATCGGGGTCGGGCTCGCCAGGGGTGGGCTGCCCGGTTGGACTCGGGTCGGCATCAAGCCACTGTGCCAGGGCGTCGGCCAGGCTCGGCAGGAAGTTGCCGTCGCCCACCAGGTCGATGATGCCTGCCCGTCGCAGCTTGGCCTCGACCCGGGGGTTGGCACCGGTCAGCATCACGCGCACGCCGCGGCGCTGCAGGTCGAGGACGATCTCCTCCAGCGTCTGCAGGCCGGTCACGTCCATGAACGGCACCCAGCGCAGGCGGATGACCAGGACGCTGGGGTCGGTGTGGGTGGCGGCCAGCGCCCGCTCGAACTTCTCGGCAGCGGCGAAGAAGAAGGGCCCTTCCACCGAGTACACGAGCACGCCCGGCGGCAGCCGGGCTATGCCGCGGTGGGCGAACTCCTGGGCCAGCTGCTGCTCGGTGACCTGCGCGACCTCGACGCTGCTGGCCATGCGGCGCAGGAACTGCAGGATGGCCAGAATCACGCCGATGTTCACGGCGATGACCAGATCTGCAAACACGGTGAGCGAGAAGGTCACCAGCAGGATGACCACGTCGGCGCGGGGTGCGCGCACGGCCATCTTGATGAAGTGCCGGGCCTCGCTCATGTTCCATGCCACCACGAACAGGATGGCGGCCAGCAGCGACAGCGGAATGTGCGCCGCCAGGGGTGCCAGGGACACGAGCACCAGTGCCAGGGTCAGGGCGTGCACGACGCCCGACAGCGGGCTGTTGCCGCCGCTGCGGACGTTGGTGGCGGTGCGGGCGATCGCGCCGGTGGCCGCGAAGCCGCCGAACAGCGGCGCGACGATGTTCGCCAGGCCCTGTCCGATCAGCTCCTGGTTGGAGTCGTGCCGGGTCGCCGCCATGCCGTCGGCGACCACGGCGGACAGCAGCGACTCGATGGCGCCGAGCATGGCGATGGCGAAGGCGGGCCCGATCAGCTCGATCACCATGGGCAGCGTCATCTGCGGCCAGTGAAGCGCGGGCAGCCCGGCCGGTATGCCGCCGAAAGCGGTGCCCAGCGTGGCGACCCCCTCGAAGCCGATGACGGCATGCAGCCCGGTGACCGCCACCAGAGCCACGAGCGGGCCGGGGAGGCGGCGCAACCGGGGAACTCGGGGAGTGATGACGATCAGCGCCAGCGCCATGATCCCCAGCGCTACGGTTCCCAGGTGCAGGTCGGGCAGGCGCTGCACAAGCAGCCAGATCCGCTCGTGAAAGTGGTCGACGGGTGTGGCCGTGAATCCGAAGAAATATGGCCATTGGCCGACGAAGATGATGACGGCAATGCCGGTGGTGAAGCCCACGATCACCGGGTCGGGTATGAAGCGGATGATCGCGCCCAGCCGGGCGATGCCGAACAGCAGGAGCATCACGCCCGCCATGAGCGTGGCGATCTGCAGACCATCGATGCCGTGGCTGGCGGTGACCCCGGCGAGAAGGACCACGAACGCACCGGTCGGTCCCGCGATCTGGACCCGGCTGCCACCGAACAGCGATACGACCACGCCGGCGACGATGGCCGTGTAGAGGCCCTGCTCCGGCTTGGCGCCGCTGGCGTTGGCGAACGCCATCGCCAGCGGCAAAGCGACGATGCCGACGACGACGCCGGAGATGATGTTGGGAAGCCAGTGCCGCCGCTGCAACAGCCCGGCACGATAGGCCTCGAGCACCGCGATCATGAACTGAACCATCCGGGCAGTGAGGGCTGCCCGGACAGTATGCCAGGGTCGGCGCCGCGGCGGCGCGGGCGGCTCAGCGCTTGGCGAGCAGCGCCTCGTCAACCAGGCCCGTGCGGGCGTAGGCGGTGAGCCGGCCGTCGTCGATTCGGTCGACGATCTCTCCGGTCACGGCCTGCACGCAGCTGGTCATGGCGCTCAAGCCCCGGGTGCCGCGCAGCACCTGCCGGCAGAACTGCTGCGCCTTCGACTCGATGCGCTCGTGGGTCGCCTCGATGCCGGCCAGCGTCGACAGCTCCGCGGGCGAGAAGGCGAAGGTGTCGGTCTTTGCCGTGGCAGAGGCGGCGGCGACGCTGAGGATGACGGAACCCAGGCAGATGGCGGTCTTGTTCATGTCGATCTCCGAAAGTTCTCTGAATCAGGGGCGTTCCATCATCAAGATGCGCGGCGGATCGAAACGGTCGCGGCGCGGCAGGGATTTCTTGCGGACTGTCGGACACGCTGCAGTACACTAGACCTCTGTCTATCGGGAGCAGTCATGGCCAAGACCGTCGTCGACCTCAGCCACCTGCCGGCCATCGCCGCGCCGGGGCGCATCGCCATCCTGCAGTCGAAGTGGTATCCCGAGATCGTCGAGAGCATGAGCGGCGTTTGCGCGCGCGTGCTGGCGGAGGCGGGCTACAAGCGCATCGAGGTGCACACCCTGCCGGGATCGCTCGAGCTGCCACTGGCGGCTGCCGATCTGCTGGCCACGGATGCGGCGGGGGATCTGGATGCAGTGATCTGCTTTGGCGTCATCGTCAAGGGCGAGACGCTGCACTTCGAGATGATCACGCAGGAATGCATGCGCGGCCTCGGCGCGGCAAGTCTCCAGTACCGGCGGCCGGTGGTGGTGGAGGTGCTGCCCGTGCTGGACATCGAGCACGCCCGGGCGCGGGCCGCCAACGACGAGTTCAACAAGGGATACGAAGCGGCCGCCGCCGCGATCGAGATGATCCACTGGCGGCGCAGCATCGGCGCGTGAGTCAGCCTGTCTGCTTGAGCAGTCGCTCCTTCTGACGGTTCCACTCGCGGTCCTTGAGCGTGGCCCGCTTGTCGTGCTGCTTCTTGCCCTTGCCGAGCGCGAGCTCGCACTTGACCCGGTTGCCCTTCCAGTAGAGAGCGGTAGTGACGCAGGTGTAGCCCTTCTGCTGGGTGGCCGCATGGATGCGGGCGATCTCGCGCGCGTGCAGCAGCAGCTTGCGGGTACGCTGCGGGTCGGGCACCACATGGGTCGAGGCGCTGGCCAGCGGGCTGATGTTGGCGCCGAGCAGCCAGGCCTCGCCGTCGCGCACCAGCACGTAGGAGTCGACCAGCTGACCCTTGCCGGCGCGCAGGCTCTTGACCTCCCAGCCTTCCAGGGCGATCCCGGCTTCGAATCGCTCCTCGAGCTCGTAGTCGTGCCGTGCGCGCTTGTTCAGCGCGATCGTCGTCGACGCGTTCTTGTTCGGGTCTTTGGCCA
Organism: Pseudomonadales bacterium; assembly: GCA_040219935.1. Lineage (GTDB taxonomy): Bacteria > Pseudomonadota > Gammaproteobacteria > Pseudomonadales > Azotimanducaceae > UBA7803. The sequence continues at coordinate 9,839 of JAVJUA010000001.1, forward strand.
TGCCGGGATTATAGTGGGGATGCTTGTGGTGGTTATAGGGTTCCTCCAAAATGCCCCGCCATCTGCGTCGAACCGGGAAATCACATGACGGTTGGTACCGAGTCCAGACATGGAATGTGGTCCAGCCGGTGGCTGTTCGTGCTGGCGGCCGCGGGGTCGGCGGTCGGACTGGGGAACATCTGGAAGTTTCCCTACATCACCGGTGAAAACGGCGGCGGTGCCTTCGTTCTCATCTACCTGATCTGCGTCGCCTTCGTCGGCATCCCGATCATGATGGCCGAGGTGATGATCGGCCGCGAGGGTCGGCAGAGCCCGATCAACACCATGCGCGCGCTGGTGCAGCAGCATCACCGCAGCCCCGCATGGGTGCTGATCGGCTGGATGGGCGTGCTCGCCGGCTTCCTGATTCTTTCCTACTACACCGTGATTGCCGGATGGGCGCTGTACTACATCCTGCAGATGGCCCAGGGCACCTTCGATGGTGCCACCGGCGCGGTGGCCGAGAGCACCTTCAACGACTTCCTCTCAGACCCCTGGCGGCTGGTGTTCTGGCAGACGCTGTTCATGGTCATGACCGTCTGGATCATCGCCCGGGGCGTCATCAAGGGGCTCGAGTCCGCCATCCGCTGGTTCATGCCGCTGCTGTTCGTGCTGCTGATCGTGCTGCTCGGGTATGCCGTCACCACCGATGGGTTCCAGCAGGGGTGGGACTTCATGTTCGCCTTTCATTGGGAAGACGTGAGCGGCCAGACGGTGCTGGTGGCCATGGGTCAGGCCTTCTTCACGCTCAGCCTCGGCATGGGCGCGATCATGGCCTACGGTGCCTACGTGCCGAGCAACGCCTCGATCACCAGCACCGTATCGATCATCGCCATCCTCGACACCCTGGTGGCGGTCGCCGCCGGCCTCGCCATCTTCCCCATCGTCTTCGCCAACGGCCTCGAGCCTGGCCAGGGGCCGGGCCTGATGTTCGTCACCATTCCGCTCGCCTTCGGGCAGATGCCGCTTGGCGCGCTGTTCGGCACCTTGTTTTTCCTGCTGGTGAGCTTCGCCGCCATCACCTCGGCCATATCGATCTCGGAGCCGGCCCTTGCCTATCTGGTCGAGACCTACAATGCCAAACGCGGGCGCGTGGCCATCACCCTGGGCGTGATCAGCTGGGTGCTCGGGCTCGGCACCGTATTCTCGTTCAACATCTGGGCCGATCGGCACGTAGTCGGCGATCTCACCTTCTTCGACTTCGTCGACTACGTCTCCCAGAACGTCATGCTGCCTCTGGGCGGAATGCTGATTGCCCTGTTCGGGGCATGGGCCTTGCCGAAGACCGTCATCGGCAGCCAGCTCGGCCTGCAGGAGGGCTGGGTCAACGTGGTCTGGAAGGTGGTCTGCGGCGTGATCGCGCCGCTCGGCGTGCTGGTGGTGTTCGTGGCCACGGTCATCGGGTAACCGGCGATGCCCGTGGTGCGCCGGTCGGCCTTGCTGCCCTACCCGCCGCGGGCCGTCTACGACGTGGTCAGCGACGTGCCCAGCTATCCCGAGTTCCTGCCATGGTGCCGCGATGCCCGGGTTCTGGAGCGTCAGGAGCACGAGGTGGTGGCCGAGCTCGAGCTCGACGCCCGGGGCCTGCAGGAGCGCTTCACCACCCGCAACCGTCTGTTTCCGCACGAGCGCATCGAGCTCGAGCTGGTGTCCGGGCCGTTCCGCAGCTTCGCCGGCACCTGGCGATTCATTGGCATCGGCGGGGATGCCGGTTGCCGGGTCGAGCTGGATCTCGACTTCCAGTTCAGCGGCGCCCGATCGATGCTCGGCAGCGCGTTCTCCAGCGTCTTCGCCCGGGCGGCCGACCGCATGGTGGACGCCTTCTGCGCGCGCGTGCAGGCCAGCCGAGCCGGACCGAGTGACGGCTGAGGCGCCGCTGTGGGTCGAGGTGGCCTACGCGCTGCCAGAGGCCCAGACCGTCATCGAGCTGACCCTGCCTGCCGGCGCCACCGTGGCGGACGCGTTGCGATCGGCGGCAGCGCAGCCACCGTTTTCGGGTCTCGATCTCGATGCCATGGCGGTGGGCATCTTCGGCGACCGGGTGTCGCGTGACCATGCCCTGACCGAGGGCGATCGGGTGGAGGTCTACCGGCCGCTGCGGGTGGATCCGCGGGAGGCACGACGGCGCCGGGCGCAGGCCCGGCGCGGCTGACTCAGCTCTCGGTGTCGGCGTCCGGTGTGGCGTCGGCCGTGCTGGCCGCGTTCTGCTCGGGCTGGGCGGAGGCGGGTGCGTAGTCGCCGGTGAAGTACGCCAGCACGTCGTTCTCGAAGTACAGGCTCATGCGCTTCTGCTCTTCGTAGTAGCCGGGAATTTCCAGCGTGTACAGATAGTCCCAGCGGTTGTCGTCGAAGGCGTTGCGAAACACGGGCTCGCCCATCACGAACGCCACCTGGCTGCGGGTCATGCCCGGACGCAGGCGGTTGACCATGTCCTGAGTGATGACGTTGCCCTGCTGCACGGCGACCTTGTGCACCCGCGGCAGGCCGAGCTTGGGCATGCTGCAGGCCGCCTGGGCCAGCAGGCAGGCGACGACGAGGGCGGTGGCGACGGTTCGCATGGGACGGCTTCCCGGTATGAGCTGCGGGTCGAGCGGCGCATGGTACCGGTTGCCTGGCCACAGTTGAAGCAGCGGTCTCGCGATGGCGGGCGTAGCGTGAACAGGCCCTAGTGCAGGGCGCCGGACTGGGCCTCGTGGAGCAGCGTGCGCGCATAGTCGCGCGACTTTTCGGTGATGTCGGCGCCGGCCAGCATGCGGGCCAGCTCCTCGACCCGGGAGTCGGCCGCGAGCGGATCGATCAGCGTGTCCTGCTGCTCGTCCTTGCGTACCCGCAGATGGTGGTGCCCCAGGGCGGCCACCTGCGGCGCGTGGGTCACGCAGATCACCTGAGTATGTCCGGCCAGGCCGCGCAGCAGCCGGCCGACGATGTCGGCCGTGGTGCCGCCGACCCCCACGTCCGCCTCGTCGAGCACCAGACAGGGCATGGCCGACTTGGCCGCCGCCACCACCTGCACCGCCAGGCTGATGCGGGCCCGCTCGCCGCCGGAGGCGATGCGGCCCAGAGGGCCGGCTGGATAGCGCGGGTTGGTGGTCACCATGAACTCGGCGCTTTCCAGGCCGTCTTCCGACTCCGCCGCGGCGAAGCCGACGGTCAGCTTGCCGCCCTTGATGCCCAGGGTGTTCATGCAGCGGCTCACCGCCTGGGCGAAGGACTTGGCGGCCGCGCGGCGCTGCTTCGAGAGCAGCCCGGCGTGCTCCAGGAAGGCGGCGCGCTGGGACTGGGCCCTGTCGGTCAGGATGTCGAGATTGGAGCGGTCGGTGGAGATGCCGGCCAGCTCGTCCCGCAGGCCCTGCATGTGCGCCTCGAGCTGCTCCGGTGCGATGCGATGCTTGCGCGCCACCTCGTGCACGGCGCCCAGCCGCGCCTCGAGGTCGGCGAGCTGCTCGGGATCGAGGTCGAGGGATTCGTCGTAGGCACGCAGGTCGCGCACCGCGTCGGCCACCAGATCGTCCGCCGAGCGCAGCACCTCGATGGCGCTGCGCAGCCGCTCGTGGTCGTCGTCCAGGCCGTCGAGCTGCCGGATCGAGCGGCCCAGGGTGCCGTTCTCCTCCAGGTTCTCCAGGCAGGCCGTTACTGTGGCCCGCAGGGCGTGCGCCTGCGCCATGCGCCGGTGGGCGGCCTCGATCTCCTCGAACTCGCCGGGCGCCAGCCCCAGGGCTTCCAGCTCCTCGAGCTGGTAGCTGAGCAGTCTGGCCCGATCGTCGCGCTGGCGCAGGCGCTCCTGCAATGCGGCCGCCGCCTGCTCGGCCTGCTTCCACTCGCGGTAGCTGTCTCTGCAGGCCTGGCGCAGGCCCGGCTCGACACCGTAGTCGTCCAGCAGGGCGAGCTGCACGGCGCGCTGGCCGATGCGCTGGTTCTCGTGCTGGCCGTGAATGTCCACCAGGTTCTCTGCCAGCGCGCGCAGTAGCTGCAGATTGACCGGCGTGCCGTTGACGAACGCGCGCGACCGGCCGTCGGCGCTCACCGTGCGCCGCACCAGGCAGCGCTTGGGCTGATCGGGGTCGGTAAGTGCTTGCTCTTCCAGCAGATCACAGGAACCGGCGTGTGCCGTCAGATCGAACTCGGCGCTCACCTCGGCCCGCGCGGCACCGGGGCGCACCGTGTCGGCGGCAGCGCGGTCGCCCAGGACCAGGCCCAGCGCGCCCAGCAGAATCGACTTGCCGGCGCCGGATTCGCCGGTGATGACGGTCAACCCTTCGGCGAACGCGATGTCCAACGACTGCACCAGGGCGAAGTCGCGCACGGTCAGAGATTTGAGCACCGCATCGGTCATGGCTTGACTAAGGGCAGCGAACGTTCATAACTTCATTGCGGTGACACCGAGATGCCGGCATACCAGGGAGTAGCACACAGTTAAGTTGCATTGGCGATGAGAAAGCAAGCGGAAGATAGCCTCGACGAGCGTGCGCAGCTGGTGTTCAAGCTGCTGGTCGAGCACTACATCGCCGATGGCACGCCGGTGCCGTCGCGGCTGCTGGCGTCGCAGCCAGGTGTCGAGGTGAGCCCCGCTACCGTGCGCAACATCCTCTCCGACCTCGAGGCCCAGGGCCTGGTGCGCTCGCCCCATACGTCGGCCGGCAAGGTGCCCACCAATCGGGGCCTGCGCTTCTTCGTCGACAGCCTGCTGCGGGTCGAGCCTCTGGACGAGGCCCGGGTGAGCCAGCTCCAGGGCGAGCTGAACCCGGACCTGTCGCCGAAGCAGCTCGTCGAGTCGGCCTCGAACCTGATCTCCCACCTGACGCGCATGACCTGCGTAATCACGCTGCCGCGTCGCGACCAGGTGGCGCTGCGCCACGTCGAGTTTCTGCCGCTGTCCGGCGGCCGCGTGCTGGTGATTCTCGTGCTCAACGACCGGGAGGTGCAGAACCGGGTGATCCGCACCGACCGCGATTACGCCGAGTCCGAACTCATCCAGGCCGCCAACTTCATCAACCGCGAGTTCGGCGGCCTGTCGTTGATGCGCGTCCGCGAGGCGCTGGTGGAGAGCATGCAGGCGGACAAGGACCGTATGGACAACATGATGCAGACCGCGCTGGACGTGGCCAGCCGGGCGTTCGACGACGACCCGGCCGCCGGCGGCAACGAGCTGGTGGTGTCCGGCGAAACCAACCTGCTCGACTTCAGCGGCGATACCGGCCAGGTAAGACGCCTGTTCGAGGCATTCTCGCGCAAGGGCAGCATTCTGCATCTGCTCGACCGCTGCCTCGACACCCACGGCATCCAGCTCTTCATTGGCGAGGAGTCCGGCTATCGGCTCCTGGACGATCTCAGCCTGGTGACCTCGCCCTACGAGGTGAAAGGCCAGCTCGCCGGCGTGCTCGGGGTGGTGGGGCCGAGGCGGATGGCCTATCAGGACGTGATTCCCGTGGTCGACGTCACCGCCCGGGTGCTCAGCGCCGCCATGAACTACTCGTGAGCGCGGCGCCTGGGGTTGAAATCCCCGGCATCTCCCCCAGATAGACAGCGAGTTCGCGGATTCGCCGCACGTGGGCGGCTGCCCGCGGCATCGCGACGCATGTTTCAGGCACAGGGAGACCATCAGACATGGCAGACGACCAGCACGATCGCACCGGCGGCCCCGGTGAGGACGCCGCCACGGCGGCCGCCGATGACGGGGATGCGACCACGCTGGAGGCCCGGCTGCAGGCGGCCACCGCCCAGGCCGAGCAGTATCGCGATCAGGTGCTGCGGGCCCAGGCCGAGGCGGAGAACACCCGCCGCCGCGCCGCCCGCGACGTCGAGAACGCCCACAAGTTCGCCCTGGAACGCTTTTCGGGCGAGTTGCTGCCCGTGATCGACAGCCTCGACAAGGCCGTCGAGGTGGCAGCCGCCACCGAGGGTGCCGGCGCCATCGCCGAGGGCGTCGAGCTGTCCCTGAAGCTGTTTCTCGGCGTGCTCGAGAAGCATGGCATCGAGCGTGTGGATCCGGCCGGCGAGCCGTTCGACCCGCAGCGCCACGAAGCCATGGCCATGGTGCCGAGCCCGACCGCGGAGCCGAACTCGGTGATCGAGGTGCTGCAGCCGGGCTACCTGCTGAACGGGCGGCTGATCCGGGCCGCCAAGGTGGTGGTGGCGAAGGCCCCCGCGGGCGGCGATGGCGCCAGTTGAGGACAAAAAGTGACCGGCGCGGGGTTGAAAGCCCCGGCGCCGCACCGATATAGCGATTCATACACGGTCCGGCATGGCCGGCCAACTACGCAAGTTTCTGGAGAATAACCATGGGCAGGATCATCGGCATCGACCTCGGCACCACGAATTCGTGCGTCGCGGTCATGGAAGGCAAGGATGCCAAGGTCATCGAGAACTCCGAGGGTGACCGCACGACGCCGTCGGTCGTGGCCTACACGGAAGACGGTGAAATTCTGGTGGGTCAGAGCGCGAAGCGGCAGGCGGTCACGAACCCGACCAACACGCTGTTCGCGGTCAAGCGCCTGATCGGCCGGAAGTTTTCCGACGGTGTCGTGCAGAAGGACATCAAGATGGTGCCGTACAGGATCGTCGGCGCCAAAAACGGCGACGCCTGGATCGACGTCAAGGGCCAGCAGCTCGCGCCGCCGCAGGTGTCCGCCGAGGTGCTGAAGAAGATGAAGAAGACCGCCGAGGAGTATCTCGGCGAGCCGGTCACCGAAGCCGTCATCACGGTGCCCGCCTACTTCGACGACTCCCAGCGTCAGGCGACCAAGGACGCCGGCAAGATCGCCGGCCTCGAGGTGAGGCGCATCATCAACGAGCCCACCGCGGCGGCTCTCGCCTACGGCATGGACAAGAAGCGCGGCGACGCCAAGATCGCCGTGTACGACCTGGGCGGCGGCACCTTCGACATCTCCATCATCGAGATCGCCGAGGTGGACGGCGAGCATCAGTTCGAGGTGCTGTCCACCAACGGCGACACCTTCCTCGGCGGTGAGGACTTCGACAAGAAGATCATCGACTACCTGGTGGCCGAGTTCAAAAAGGAGCAGAAGATCGACCTCAACGCCGATCCGCTGGCCCTGCAGCGGCTGAAGGAAGCGGCGGAGAAGGCGAAGATCGAGCTCTCCAACAGCCAGCAGACCGAGATCAACCTGCCCTACATCACCGCCGACCAGACCGGTCCGAAGCACCTGGTGATGAAGCTGACCCGGGCCAAGCTCGAGTCGCTGGTGGAAGACCTGGTGGAGCGCACCATCGGGCCGTGCAAGACGGCGCTGGAGGACGCCGGCCTGTCGCCGTCGCAGATCGACGACGTGATCCTGGTGGGCGGTCAGACCCGCATGCCCAAGGTGCAGGCCAAGGTGAGGGAGATCTTCGGCCAGGAGCCGCGCCGGGACGTGAACCCCGACGAGGCGGTGGCCATCGGCGCCGCGATTCAGGCCGCCGTGCTCTCAGGCGACGTCAAGGACGTGCTGCTGCTCGACGTCACGCCGCTGTCGCTCGGCATCGAGACTCTGGGCGGCGTGATGAGCGCGCTGATCGAGAAGAACACCACCATTCCGACCAAGAAGACCCAGGTGTTCTCCACCGCCGACGACAACCAGACCGCGGTGACGATCCACGTGGTGCAGGGCGAGCGCAAGCAGGCGGCCCAGAACAAGTCGCTCGGCCGCTTCGATCTCTCCGACATTCCGCCGGCGCCGCGCGGCATGCCGCAGATCGAGGTCAGCTTCGACATCGACGCCAACGGCATTCTCAACGTCTCGGCCAAGGACAAGGCGACCGGCAAGGAGCAGTCCATCGTCATCAAGGCGCAGAGCGGCCTCAGCGAGGACGAGATCGAGAAGATGGTGCGCGATGCCGAGGCTCACTCGGAGGAGGACGCCCGCTTCGAGGAGATGGTCAACCTCCGCAACCAGGCCGACGGTCTGGTGCATGCGGCCCGCAAGAGCGTGGCTGAGGCCGGCGACAAGGTCGGCGACGACGAGAAGCAGTCCATCGAAGCTGCCGCGACCGCCCTCGAAGAGGCGCTCAAGGCCGGCGACAAGGCCGACATCGAGGCGAAGATGCAGACCCTCTCGGAAGCATCCGCCAACCTGGCGCAGAAGATGTATGCCGATCAGGCGGCGCAGGGCCAGGCCGGCAACGGCGAAGCGGGCGCCGACCAGGGCGCGTCCGGCGACACGGTCGATGCCGAGTTCGAAGAGGTGGATGACGACAAGAAGAAGTAACTTACGGCCGACAGCGACTATGCTGTCTCGTGGGGAGCGACCTTCCGCAGGGGAGGCCGCTCCTTCGAGTTTCTGAACGACGGTCGGCCGACGCCGGGGAACCATGTCGAAACGCGATTACTACGAAGTGCTGGGCGTGAGCCGCGATGCCAGCGAGGCTGACATCAAGAAGAGCTACCGCCGCCTGGCCATGAAGTACCATCCGGACCGGAATCCGGATGATCCCAGCGCCGCCGAGCGCTTCCGCGAGGCCAGCGAAGCTTACGAGGTGCTCACCGACGCCGAGAAGCGCGAAGCCTACGACCGCTTCGGCCATGCCGGCGTCGACGGCTCCGCCGGCATGGGCGCCGGCTTCGCCGGCGGCAGCTTCAGCGACATCTTCAGCGATGTCTTCGGCGACATCTTCGGCGGCGGCCGCGGCCGCAGCAGCGTCGCCCGCGGCTCCGATCTGCGCTACACCCTGGATCTCGACCTCGAGCAGGCGGTGCGTGGCGACAGCGTCGAGATCCGCATTCCGGTGCTGACCGCCTGCGAGATCTGCGACGGCTCGGGCGCCAAGGCGGGCACCAAGCCCAGCACCTGCCCGGATTGCTCCGGCGCCGGCCAGATCCGCGTCGCCCAGGGCTTCTTCTCGCTGCAGCAGACGTGCCCGCGCTGCCGCGGCTCCGGCCAGATCATCACCGATCCCTGCGGCAAGTGCGGCGGCCGCGGCCGGGTGGAGAAGCCCAAGGCGCTCAGCGTGCGCATTCCGCCCGGCGTCGACACCGGCGACCGCATTCGCCTGGCCGGCGAAGGCGAGGCCGGGCTGAACGGCGGGCCGCCCGGCGACCTGTACGTGCAGATTCAGGTGCGCGAGCACGCGATCTTCACCCGCGATGGCCGCAACCTGTACTGCGAGGTACCCATCGACTTCGTCGAGGCGGCGCTGGGCGGCGAGCTCGAGGTGCCCACCCTGGACGGCCGGGTGAAGCTGAAGATTCCCGCCGAGACCCAGACCGGCAAGCTGTTCCGCCTGCGCGGCAAGGGCGTCACCCCGGTGCGCGGCGGCGGCATCGGCGACCTGCTGTGCCGCGTGGTGGTGGAGACGCCGGTGAACCTGACCGACCAGCAGAAGCAGATCCTGCGGGAGTTCCAGGCGACGTTGTCAGACGGCGGCGAGAAGCATTCGCCGAAGGGGACGTCCTGGTTCAAGGGCGTCAAGGACTTCTTCGACGGCCTGACGGGCTGATCGGCTGACGAATCAGCCCCGCGCCCGGGCGGCTGCCGCGCCTTGCAGTACCTCGCTCGGCCCCTCCGGGGTGCCCTCGTTCTCCGACTTGCCCGCTGCGCGGTCAATTCGGCTCCCTCGGCCTCGCTACACGGTCCTGCAAGGCGCGTCAGCCGCCGGTCGCTGCGCTCTTCCGGCTGCCAGCACCCCTCAGTCCGTCGAGGCGTTGCCCGGGTCGGTCGGCGAGCGTTGCTGGCTGCTTCGCAGGCTGACGCCAGGGCGCTGGATGCGGACGGGCCGGACAGCGCATCCCAGGACCCTGGGGCGAAGCCGAGCGAGGGAATTTGACGGCGCGACTTGCGCCGGAGGCGCAAGTCGAGCTGGCAACATTCCCGAGTGAGGGCACTGCGGAGCAGCTGAGCCGGGTCCTGGCATGCGCTGTCCGGCCCGGTCGCGCCCATCACCCTTAAGCCCTGCGAATCAGCCAGCAACGCGGAGTGCGCTAAGATGCGTCCCCGACGCAGCGGCGAGCAGAACCGATGATTCGAGTGGCAGTGACCGGCGCGGCCGGGCGCATGGGCCGGACCCTGATTCAGGCCATCCACGAAGCCGACGATCTGACCCTGGGCGCCGCCTTCGAGCGACCGGGATCGAGCCTGCTGGGCGCCGACGCGGGCGAGCTGGCCGGCGTCGGCCGGCTGGGGGTGGCGGTGGGGGACGATCCCGCGGCGGCCGCCCTGCACTTCGACACCATCATCGACTTCACCATCCCGGAAGCGACCGTGGCTCTGGCGCGGGTCTGCGCCGAGCGCGGCAAGCGGCTGGTGATCGGCACCACCGGCATCGACGAGGCCGGCCTCGGACACATCCGCGCCGCCGCCGACAAGGTCGCGGTGCTGATGGCGCCCAACATGTCGGTGGGCGTCAACCTGACCTTCAAGCTGGCCGAGCTGGCGGCCCGGGTGCTGGGCGACGGCGCCGACGTCGAGATCATCGAGGCCCACCACCGGCACAAGATCGACGCCCCGTCGGGCACGGCGTTGCGCCTGGGCGAGGTGGTGGCAGGCGCCCTCGGCCGAAGCCTGGATCAGGATGGCGTGTTCGCCCGCCAGGGCCGCACCGGCGAGCGTCCGGCGGGCGCCATCGGCTTCGCGACGGTGCGCGCGGGCGACATCGTCGGCGAGCATACGGTGCTGTTCGCCGGCGGCGGCGAGCGCATCGAGATTACCCACCGCGCCGAGAGCCGCATGAACTTCGCCCAGGGCGCGCTGCGGGCGGTGCGGTTCCTGGCCGGGCAGCCTCAAGGGCTGTTCGATATGCAGGATGTGCTGGGCTTTGGCGGAGGTCTTGGGTAGACTACGCGGCCCAACGAGGCGGGTCGCCGTAAACGGTCCCGCCTTTCTTACAACGGGCCTTCGATGCATCCGCCATGTGCGCCTTCAGGGCCTCGGGCGGGCAGCGGAGGACGGCGTGTACCGGACCCTAGCATTGCCATCCGAGACGCCGGCGAACGCAATCGCCGGGCCGTTTCGGCTGCGGGCGAAGGTTCCACAGGGGTAGTTCGGGTGGCGTGTTGATTCCGGCTCTACTGGTGCTCGAAGACGGAAGTGTGTTTCGCGGTCAGTCCATCGGTGCCGCGGGCTCGACCGTTGGCGAGGTGGTCTTCAACACCGCCATGACGGGCTATCAGGAGATCCTCACCGATCCTTCCTACGCCCGCCAGATCGTTACCCTGACCTACCCCCAGATCGGCAACACCGGCATCAATCCCGAGGACGTGGAGTCCGACCGGATTCATGCCGCCGGGCTGGTGATCCGCCAGCTGCCCAGGCGGGCCAGCAACTGGCGCATGACCCAGACCCTGCCGGACTACCTGCGTGAGCAGGGCATCGTCGCCATCGCCAACGTCGACACCCGGCGGCTGACCCGGCTGATTCGCGAAAAGGGCGCGCTCGCCGGCTGCATTGCGGCCGGGGAAGGGGCTTCGGAGGCGGACGCGCTGGCTCAGGCCAGGGCGTTTCCCGGCCTCAAGGGCGCCGACCTGGCCCGCGAGGTCACGCGGCCCGACATCGGCACGTGGGAGCAGACGAGCTGGCAGCTCGGCGCGGGCTATGGCCGGCTCGCGGACCCGCGCTTCCACGTCGTTGCCTACGATTTCGGCGTCAAGCACAACATCCTGCGGCTGCTGGCCGACCGCGGCTGCCGGCTCACCGTGGTGCCCGCCACCACGCCTGCATCCGACGTGCTGGCCCTGGCGCCGGACGGCGTCTTCCTGTCCAACGGGCCCGGCGACCCCGAGCCGTGCGGCTACGCCATCGACGCCATCCGCACGCTGGTGGACCAGGGCCTGCCCTCGTTCGGTATCTGCCTCGGCCATCAGCTGCTGGCGCTGGCCAGCGGTGGCCGGACCCTGAAGATGGGCCACGGCCATCATGGCGCCAACCACCCGGTGAAGGATCTGCGCGACTCGCGGGTCATCATCACCAGCCAGAACCATGGCTTCGCGGTGGATGCGGACGGCCTGCCCAACTGCCTCGAGGTGACCCACGTGTCGCTGTTCGACGGCACCCTGCAGGGGTTGCGCCGTACCGACCGGCCGGCGCTGGGCTTCCAGGGCCATCCCGAGGCGAGCCCCGGGCCCCAGGACTGTCAGTACCTTTTCGACGAGTTCATCGCCCTGATGGAAGCGCGTGATGCCTAAGCGCACCGACCTGCAATCGATTCTGATCCTCGGGGCCGGACCCATCGTCATCGGCCAGGCCTGCGAGTTCGACTACTCCGGCGCGCAGGCGTGCAAAGCGTTGCGGGACGAGGGGTTCCGGGTGATCCTGGTGAACTCCAACCCGGCCACCATCATGACCGATCCGGCCATGGCCGACGCCACCTACGTGGAGCCGGTGGAGTGGCGCACGGTGGCCAAGATCATCGAGGTGGAGCGCCCCGACGCGCTGCTGCCGACCATGGGCGGGCAGACGGCCCTGAACTGTGCCCTCGACCTGGTGCGCGAGGGCGTGCTCGAGCGCTTCGGTGTCGAGCTGATCGGCGCCAGCCAGGATGCCATCGACAAGGCCGAGGACCGCGAGCGCTTCGACCAGGCCATGAAGCGCATCGGCCTCGAGTGCCCGCGCTCGGCCATCGCCCACAGCATGGAAGAGGCGCTGCAGGTCCAGGGCCAGCTCGGCTATCCCTGCATCATTCGCCCGTCGTTCACCCTGGGCGGCAGCGGCGGCGGCATCGCCTACAACCAGGAGGAGTTCGAGGAGATCTGCCGGCGCGGCCTCGATCTTTCGCCCACCAACGAACTGCTGATCGACGAGTCGCTGCTCGGCTGGAAGGAGTATGAGATGGAGGTGGTCCGCGACAGGGCGGACAACTGCATCATCGTCTGCGCCATCGAGAACTTCGACCCCATGGGCGTGCACACCGGCGACAGCATCACCGTGGCGCCGGCGCAGACGCTCACCGACAAGGAATACCAGATCCTGCGCAACGCCTCGATCGCCGTGCTGCGCGAGATCGGCGTGGAGACCGGCGGCTCCAACGTGCAGTTCGCCATCAATCCGGCAGATGGCCGCATGGTGGTGATCGAGATGAATCCGCGGGTGTCGCGCTCTTCGGCGCTGGCGTCCAAGGCCACCGGCTTCCCCATCGCCAAGGTGGCGGCCAAGCTGGCCGTGGGCTACACCCTGGACGAGCTGACCAACGACATCACCGGCGTCACCCCTGCCTCCTTCGAGCCGTCCATCGACTATGTGGTGACCAAGATCCCCCGGTTCACGTTCGAGAAGTTTCCGACCGCGGACGCCCGGCTGACCACCCAGATGAAGTCGGTGGGCGAGGTGATGGCGATCGGCCGCACCTTCCAGGAATCGCTGCAGAAAGCCATCCGCGGCCTGGAGACCGGGCACAGCGGTTTCGACCCCATGCTCACCACGGAAGGCGAGGAGGCGAGCTCGACGCTGCAGCGCGAGCTGGCGATTCCGGGGGCCGACCGCCTCTGGTACGTCGCCGACGCGTTCCGCTTCGGCATGACCCTGGAGGAGATTCACGAGCTCTCGGCCATCGACCCGTGGTTCCTGGCCGAGATCGAGGACCTGGTGCGCGCCGAGCAGGCACTGGCCGGCATCGAGCTGGGCGGCCTGGATCGCGACCGGCTGTACGCGCTGAAGCAGCAGGGCTTCTCGGACGCGCGCCTGGCGACGCTGCTCGGCGTGGAAGAAAACGCGGTGCGGGCCCGGCGCCTGGCGCTCGGGGTGCGTCCCGTGTTCCGCCGGGTGGACACCTGCGCGGCGGAGTTTCCGTCCGCCACGGCCTACCTCTACTCCACTTACGAGGAGGAGTGCGAGGCCGAGCCGTCAGACCGGCGCAAGATCATGGTGCTCGGCGGCGGCCCGAACCGCATCGGCCAGGGCATCGAGTTCGACTACTGCTGCGTGCATGCGGCGCTGGCCATGCGCGAAGACGGGTTCGAGACCATCATGGTCAACTGCAACCCCGAGACCGTGTCTACCGACTACGACACCTCCGACCGGTTGTACTTCGAGCCGGTCACCCTGGAGGACGTGCTCGCCATCGTCGATCTGGAGAAGCCCGAGGGCGTCATCGTTCAGTTCGGCGGCCAGACCCCGCTCAAGCTGGTCGAAGACCTGGAGCGCGCCGGCGTGCCCATCATCGGCACCAGTCCGGATGCCATCGACCGTGCGGAAGATCGGCAGCGGTTCCAGGGTCTGATCGACAAGCTCGGCCTGCGCCAGCCCAGCAACCGCACCGCCGTGGACGAAGCATCCGGCATCGACGGCGCCCGGGCGATCGGCTTTCCCATCGTCGTGCGTCCCTCCTACGTGCTCGGGGGCCGGGCCATGGAGATCGTCTACAACGAGGAGGAGCTGAAGCGATACCTGCGCGAAGCCGTGGTGGTGTCGAACCGCTCCCCCGTGCTCCTCGACCGCTTCCTCGACCAGGCGGTGGAGGTGGACGTGGACGCGGTCAGCGACGGCCGCGACGTCGTGATCGGCGCCATCATGCAGCACATCGAGCAGGCCGGCGTGCACTCCGGCGACTCCGCCTGCTCGCTGCCGCCCTATCAGCTGCCCGCATCCGTGCAGGATCGGATCCGCGAGCAGGTGAAGGCGATGGCCATCGAGCTGGGCGTCATCGGCCTGATGAACGTGCAGCTCGCGGTTCAGGACGAGGACATCTTCGTGCTCGAGGTGAATCCGCGGGCGTCGCGGACGGTGCCGTTCGTGTCCAAGTGCATCGGTGTGTCCCTGGCTAAGGTGGCCGCGCGCTGTATGGCAGGCAAGACTCTGGCGGAGCAGGGCTTCACCCGCGAGATCATCCCCACCCGGATCAACGTCAAGGAGTCGGTCTTTCCGTTCGTGAAGTTCCCGGGCGTGGACCCGATTCTGGGCCCGGAGATGAAGTCCACGGGCGAGGTCATGGGGGTCGGCGACAGCTTCGGCGAGGCGTTCGCCAAGGCCGCGCTCGGGGCCAGCGTCATCCTGCCCCAGAGCGGCAGGGCGTTCCTGTCCGTGAAGGACTCGGACAAGCCCCACGTCGCCCGACTGGGAGCCGACCTGGCCTCCCTGGGCTTCCGTCTCGTGGCGACCCGCGGCACGGCCCGCTTCATCACCGATGCCGGCATCGATTGCCAGATCGTGAACAAGGTGGCCCAGGGCCGCCCGCACGTGATGGACCTGCTGAAGAACGAGCAGATCGACCTGATCGTCAACACTACGGAAGGGCACCAGTCGATCCGCGACTCCGCCGCCATCCGCCGCCTGGCGCTGCAGAACAAGGTCTGCTACACGACCACGCTCACCGGCGGCGAGGCGTTCGCCATCGCCATCCGCTACACCCGCGAGCATCGCGACGAGGTGAAGGTCCGCCGTCTGCAGGACTTGTACTGAGCGTTGCTCACTTCCTCCGGCGGCACCCCCGCCGCCGCCGGAGCCGCTACAATACCCACGATCGCGCCATGCCAGCAGGAGTCGACCGTTTCCATGCCCACGCCCATGACAGTGGAAGGCGCTGAAGCGCTGCGCTCGGAACTGCAGCATCGCAAATCGGTGCTGCGCGCCCAGATCACCCAGGCCATCGCCGAGGCGCGCGAGCACGGCGATCTCAAGGAGAACGCCGAGTATCACGCCGCCCGGGAGCAGCAGAGCTTCAACGAGGGCCGCATCCAGGACATCGAGAGCAAGCTCGCCGATGCCCAGGTCATCGACGTGCGCAAGATCAATCACACCGGCAAGGTGGTGTTCGGCGCCACGGTGACGCTGATCGACGGGGAGTCGGGCAATGAGGTTCGCTATCGCATCGTCGGCGAGGACGAAGCCGACCTGAAGGCCAACAAGCTGTCGGTCATGTCGCCCATCGCTCGTGGCCTGATCGGCAAGTCCGAGGGCGACGTGGTGGTGGTGAAGACCCCCAAGGGCGAGGTCGAATACGAGATAGACCGGGTCGAGCACTTGTAACGCGGGCGTCCGGGCAAGGCGCCGGTCGCCGCAGGAGGAGGGGGTTGTGAGTCGTGCGGGGATGCTGGCCTGGCTTGCCCACGCGTACACGGGTCTGGGTCTGGTCTGCGCCCTCCTGGCGCTGCGGGCGCTGGGCGGGGGGCGGCCCACCGAAGTGTTCTTCTGGCTGGCGGTGGCATTCGTCGTGGACGCGACGGACGGCGCCCTCGCACGCCGCGCCCGGGTCGACCTGCATACCCCGCACTTCTCGGGTCGCAAGCTCGACGACATCATCGACTACGTGAACTTCACCTTCGTGCCGGTGCTGTTCATGCATCAGCAGGGTCTGCTGCCCGAAGCCTGGCTGCCGCTGCTCGCCTTCGTGCTGCTGGCGTCAGCCTATGGCTTCTGCTCCGACGCGGCGAAGACCGACGACGGCTACTTCACCGGCTTTCCGTCCTACTGGAACGTCGTCGCCTTCTACCTGTACTTCCTCGAGGCACCGGCGCCGGTGGCGGTGACCTTGGTGGCGGTGCTGGCGCTGATGACGTTCTGGCCGGTTCGCTACCTCTATCCCACCCGCAATCCGCGCTGCCGGCTGATCAGCCTGGGCGGCGGCGCGCTCTGGGGCGTGCTGTGCCTGTGGCTGCTCTGGGCGCCATCGCCGGCGCGGCATTGGATCTACCTGTCGATGCTGTATCCCGCCTGGTACCTGGGGTATTCGTTCTATCTGCACTTCTTCCGGCTGCCGCGGGCGGCGGGTGCATAGGCAAACGAGCGGCCCCCGTGGTCGCGTGAGTAATCGCTCACTCCGGGGCGGTCAGGCGCCGAATCGAGACAGGTTGGACAGCTTCGGATTGGGTTCGGGGTTGCGCCGGAACAGCACGCAGATCCTGCCGATGCGTTGCACCACCTCGGCACCGCAGGCGTCGGCCAGGGCATCGATCATCTCCGCACGCTGTGCCCGCTCGCCGGCGGCGATGCGAACCTTGATCAGCTCATGGTCGCGCAGGGCGCGGTCGGTTTCGGACACCAGCGCCTCGCTCACGCCCTGGTCGCCGACCAGCACCACGGGGCTCAGGTGGTGGGCGATCTGCTTGAAGCGGCGGCGGGTGGCCTGATCGAGAACCGTGTCGGGCGTCTGGGTGTGCATCCGCGGTATTCTACCTCACTGAATCGTCGGCGCCTCGCGGAGTATGAGCAAACGCAGCAAATCCAGTCATCGCTGGCTGACCCGGCAGCGACGTGATCCGTTCGCCCGTCAGGCGGCCGCCGATGGGCAGGTGTCGCGGGCGCACTTCAAGCTGGCGCAGCTCGATGAGCGCTACCGTCTGTTGCGCCGTGGCATGGCCGTGCTCGAACTCGGCGCAGCCCCGGGCGGCTGGACCCGATATCTGGAGGAGCGGCTGGGCGGCGGCTTGCTGATCGCCTGCGACCCGCGGCCGATCAGCGCCAGCGGCGACACCGTGGTGATCGAGGCCGCCTATGGGGAGGCCGAGACGGATGCGCTGCTCAGCGCCGCGCTGGGCGATTGCGGCCTCGACCTTGTTTTGTCCGATATGGCCCCCAACCTTAGTGGTGTGCGGGCGGCGGATCAGGCGAAAAGCATGTATCTTGCCGATCTCGCCCTGGAGGCCGCTGAGCGCCATCTGAACCCGGGTGGTGATCTGGTGGTCAAATTGTTTCAGGGTGAAGGCGTCGATGCGTGGCTGGATGCGGTCCGGGCGCGGTTCGACAAGGTGCAGTTGAGCAAGCCCAAGGCCTCCCGCCCCGAATCCCGCGAGGTGTATGCCGTGGCGCGCGGCTTTGCCGGCGACACGTCAGTGCCCGGCGACGAGTCGCCGGCCACCAGCCCGGGGTAGTAGTATTGAGGCTCCAAGTCGGCGCAGCGCTTCGGGCGCCGCCCGTTTCAAGAGGATAAGTCGTTGTCTGACATGGGAAAAAACCTGCTGCTCTGGCTGATCATCGCGGCCGTGCTGCTGACGGTGTTCAACAATTTCAACGTCAGGCCCGAGCCGCAGGCGCTCAGCTACTCCGAGTTCCTGCAGCAGGTGCGCCGTGACGAGGTGCGTCAGGTCACCATCGAAGATCGCATGATCCGGGGCCTGACCCGCAATGGCGACGAGTTCCAGGTGGTGCGCCCGGGCCTGAACGACCAGAAGCTCCTGGATGACCTGTACAACCACAACGTCGAGATCATCGGCAAGCTGCCCGAGCAGCAGAGCATCTGGGCGCAGCTGCTGATCGCCAGCTTCCCGATCCTCATCATCATCGCCGTGTTCATGCTGTTCATGCGGCAGATGCAGGGTGGCGGTGGTGGCCGCGGCGGGCCCATGGCCTTCGGCAAGAGCAAGGCCCGGCTGCTGTCGGAAGACCAGATCAAGACCACGTTCGCCGACGTGGCCGGCGTCGACGAAGCCAAGGAAGACGTTCAGGAGCTGGTGGAGTTCCTGCGTGATCCCGGCAAGTTCCAGCGTCTGGGCGGTCGCATCCCCCGCGGCATCCTCATGGTCGGTCAGCCCGGCACCGGCAAGACCCTGCTGGCCAAGGCCATCGCCGGTGAGGCCAAAGTGCCGTTCTTCTCCATTTCCGGCTCCGACTTCGTCGAGATGTTCGTCGGCGTCGGTGCATCGCGCGTCCGCGACATGTTCGAGCAGGCCAAAAAGCAGGCGCCCTGCATCATCTTCATCGACGAGATCGACGCCGTCGGCCGGCATCGCGGCGCCGGCCTCGGGGGTGGTCACGACGAGCGGGAGCAGACGCTGAACCAGCTGCTGGTGGAGATGGACGGCTTCGAGCCCAACGACGGCATCATCGTCATCGCCGCCACGAACCGTCCTGACGTGCTCGATCCGGCGCTGCTGCGTCCGGGCCGCTTCGACCGCCAGGTGGTGGTGGGGCTGCCGGACATCCGCGGTCGCGAGCAGATTCTCAAGGTGCACATGCGCAAGGTGCCGCTGTCCGACGACGTCGAGCCCGCCGTCATCGCCCGCGGCACGCCCGGCTTCTCGGGCGCCGACCTGGCCAACCTGGTGAACGAGGCAGCGCTGTTCGCGGCGCGCGCCGGCAAGCGCCTGGTGGAGATGGTCGAGTTCGACAAGGCCAAGGACAAGATCATGATGGGCGCCGAGCGCAAGTCCATGGTCATGTCCGAGAAGGAGAAGCGCAACACCGCCTATCACGAGGCGGGCCACGCCATCATCGGCCGGCTCGTTCCCGATCACGACCCGGTCTACAAGGTCTCCATCATTCCCCGTGGCCGTGCCCTCGGCGTCACCATGTTCCTGCCCGAGGAAGACCGCTACAGCTTCAGCCGGCAGACCATCACCAGTCAGATCTGCAGCCTGTTCGGCGGCCGGATCGCGGAGGAGATGATCCTGGGCGCCGAGTACGTGACCACGGGAGCGTCCAACGACATCGAGCGGGCGACCCGGTTGGCGCGCAACATGGTCACCAAATGGGGCTTGTCCGAGAAGCTCGGCCCGGTGCAGTACGATGACGACGATGGCGAGGTGTTCCTCGGCATGTCGGCCGGCAACAGGGCGAAAGCCGTCTCCGAAGAAACGGCACACGCCATCGACGAGGAGGTGCGTGCGATCATCGATCACTGCTACTCGACCGCCAAGCGCCTGCTCGAGGACAACATCGACAAGCTGCACAGCATGGCCGACGCGCTGATGGAGTTCGAAACCATCACCGCCGAGCAGATCGACGACATCATGGCGGGCGCCAAACCGCGGGCCCCGGGCGACATACCGCCGCCTGCGTCTCCGTCCGGCAAGGGCGACGGCAGGTCGACCTCTGGAAAGCCGTCTGGCGACGCGCCCATCGGCGGCCCTGCGGAAGAGCACTGAGCCGCATGCCCGCACGGCCGCGCCGGTCGTGAAGGTTCTGCGCTGCGGCCCACGGCGGCTCGATCTCGACCGGCCGCGCATCATGGGGGTGATCAACGTCACCCCCGATTCCTTTTCCGACGGTGGCCGACTGATGTCGGCCGCACCGGATCTGGCTCTCATCCTCGATACCGCCCTGGCCATGCTCGACGACGGTGCGGCGGTGCTGGACATCGGCGGTGAGTCGACGCGCCCGGGCGCTGCGGCGGTCGACGAGCGCGAGGAGCTCCGGCGCGTGCTGCCGGTGGTCGAACGCCTGGCGACGCTCGATGCCGTCATCTCCGTGGACACCAGCAAGCCGGAGGTGGCCCGGCTGGCGCTGCAGGCGGGCGCCCACCTGATCAACGACGTCACCGGCGGCGCCGATCCGCGGCTGCGCAGGGTGGTGGCCGACAGCGATGCCGCCCTGTGCGTGATGCACATGCAGGGCACGCCGCGGGACATGCAGCGCGACCCGGTCTATGGTGACGTGGTGGCGGAGGTGGGTGCTTACCTGGCCGGTCAGGTCGCCCTATGCTGCGCGGAGGGCATCGAGCGCGAGCGGCTGCTCATCGATCCCGGGTTCGGGTTCGGCAAGACGCTGACCCACAACCTGGCGCTGCTGCGCGGGCTGGCGGCGCTGCGCATCGATGGTGTCGGGCTGCTGGTGGGTTTGTCACGCAAGCGCATGATCGGAGACCTGACCGGACGGCCGGTCGAGCGCAGGGCGGCGGGCAGCGCCGCGGCGGCCCTGCTGGCGGCGCAGCGCGGGGCCGACATGGTGCGCGTGCACGACGTCGCGGAAACGGCGGATGCGTTGCGTATGCTGTCTGCGCTCGAGTGCGATTCGGTAGAGAGGGGATAGTGGAGAAGCGATTTTTCGGCACCGACGGTATTCGCGGCCGGGTGGGCCACCATCCCATCACGCCGGAGTTCTGTCTGCGCCTCGGCTGGGCCGTCGGCAAGGTCTTTTCCCGGCAGGGGTCCAGCCACGTGCTGATCGGCAAGGACACCCGCATCTCCGGGTACATGCTCGAATCGGTGCTGGAGTCGGGGCTGGTTTCGGCCGGTGCCGACGTCAGCCTGATGGGGCCGATGCCGACGCCGGCCGTCGCCTATCTGACCCGCACCCTGCGCGCCGATGCGGGCATCGTCATCAGCGCCTCTCACAATCCCTACTACGACAACGGCATCAAATTCTTCGATCATGACGGCAACAAGCTCGCCGACGACGTCGAGCTCGAGATCGAGGCTCAGCTCGACCGGGAAACGGCCTGCGTGGAATCGGACCGCCTCGGCAAGGCTGCCCGAATCGCCGATGCCGCCGGCCGCTACATCGAGTTCTGCAAAGCCACGGTCAATCGCGAATTCCGCCTGCGCGGGCTGAAGATCGTGCTGGACTGCGCCCATGGCGCGACGTATCACGTGGCGCCGGGCGTGTTCGAAGAGCTTGGCGCCGACATCGTGGTGATGGGCAACGCGCCCAACGGCACGAACATCAACGACGGCTGCGGCTCCACGGCCCCGTCGGCGATGGCGGCACGAGTGGTCGAGACCGGTGCCGACCTCGGCATCGCCTTCGATGGTGACGGCGACCGGGTGGTGATGGTGGATGCCGCGGGCGAGCTGCTCGACGGCGACGAGCTGCTCTACATCATCGCTCGTCATCGCGCCGAGCGCGGGCTGCTGCGCGGTGGCGTGGTGGGCACGGTGATGTCCAACTTCGGCCTCGAGCAGGCCCTGGACGCCGAAGGCATTCCCTTCTGCCGCGCCCGCGTTGGCGACCGCCACGTGCTGGAGATGATGAAGGCCCGGGGCTGGCAGCTCGGTGGTGAGTCCTCGGGCCACCTGGTCTGCCTGGACCTCACGACCACCGGCGATGCCATCGTCGCCGCGCTGCAGGCTCTGGTTCCGATGGTGGCACACGGCCACAGCCTCGCCGAGCTGCGGCGCGGCATGGCCAAGGTGCCGCAGGTCATGATCAACGTCCCCGCCGCTGACCCGGCGCAGCGAGCGGCCAGCGCGGCCGTGGTCCGGGCTGCCGCCGAAGCGGACCGGCGTCTCGCCGGTCGCGGTCGGGTGCTGATCCGACCATCGGGCACCGAGCCCGTGGTGCGGGTCATGGTCGAGGGGGAGGATGCCGAGGCGGTGCGTGGCATGGCCGCCGAGCTGGCTGACGCGGTCCGCGGCGGCTGAGCGGTGGGTCTGCCGGTCATTGTGCCCGCCGCGCCGAGTCGGTACCATTCCGCGCCTTTTCTAGCGGCATCCGCATGCGCCAGACGCTGATCGCCGGAAACTGGAAGATGCATGGCTCGCGGCACTTCGTCGCCGACTATGCGGCCAGGCTGGGCGCCGAGCGCCTGCCGCAAGGCGTCGCGCTGCTGCTGCTGCCGCCGGCTCCGTACCTGGCGGCGCTGGCCCGGGCTCTGGCGCCTCTCGCGGTCGCGCTTGGCGTGCAGAACGTGCATGCCGAACCCGAGGGGGCTTTCACCGGCGAGCTGGCTGCCGAGATGGCGGCCGACATCGGCGCCACCTGGGCGCTGGCCGGTCACTCCGAGCGCAGGGCCCAGTGCGGTGAAACGGACGCGTTGGTGGCAGCGAAGGTGGCGGCAGCCAGGCGCGCCGGGCTCATGCCGATCCTGTGCGTCGGCGAAACCCTGGCCGAGCGGGATGCGGGCTCGGCCGAGGCTGTGGTGAGCCGGCAGCTGGAAGCGGTGGTGCGCGCGCTGGGGGCGGACGTGCTTGCCGGCCTGGTCATCGCCTACGAACCGGTCTGGGCCATAGGCACTGGCCGCACGGCGACGCCGGCGCAGGCGGGTGACATGCACGGCCACATTCGCGACCGGGTGGGCGCCCTGGCGGGGCGGCCTGTCGCGAACGCGGTGCAGATTCTGTACGGTGGCAGCGTCAAGCCCGACAACGCGGCCGCGTTGCTGGCGCATCCGGACATCGATGGGGCGCTGGTGGGCGGCGCCTCCCTGGACCCTGGAGCGTTCGCGCGTATTGCCGCTGCCGGGTAAATTGATCGCGACAAGAGAGCTTACATGTCGACTCTGGAAACGATTCTCATGGGCTTGCTGGTGGCTGACGCCATCGCGCTGGCCGTGCTGGTGCTGCTTCAGCATGGCAAGGGTGCCGACGTTGGCGCGGCCTTTGGCAGCGGCGGCGCGAACACCGTGTTCGGCAGCGCCGGCTCGGCTTCGTTTCTGACCAAGATGACGGTGTGGCTGGCCATCGGCTTCTTCCTCATCTCGTTCGGCCTGGCGTACACCGCCTCGGAGCGAGCGGCCGCCGTTGACCAGCTTGGCATTCCACAGGTTCCGGCGTCCGCGCCGGCGCGTAGTGACGATTCGGCCGATGGCCGGTTGACTACGGAGCCTGAGGGTGTAGATTCCGACATCCCCGACGTGTGATTCGCCGGGTAATCATCTGCCGAAGTGGTGAAATTGGTAGACACGCTACCTTGAGGGGGTAGTGGGCTAACGCCCGTGGAGGTTCGAGTCCTCTCTTCGGCACCAATCAGGGCCTGATTCGCCGGCAAACGCCGGTTGCTACTGAGTTCGGTACTCCCTATAATTCGCGCTCGCTGATGCGGGGTGGAGCAGTCTGGTAGCTCGTCGGGCTCATAACCCGAAGGTCGTAGGTTCAAATCCTGCCCCCGCTACCAAAGGATTCGGAAGGGCCCTGCGAGGCCCTTTTTCGTAGCAGGTTTGGCTGGCGCGGAAGGCGTCGCCGGAAGGTCAGACCACCCTGCGAACATCCTTGAGGTGGCCACCCGGTATCGGTTGGTCGCCTGTGCGTTCACGGCAAGGACCTGATGCGATCGGGTGGCGCCGGAACTCTGAGAAATGGGCGAAAGCCCATTTTTTTTTCCGTGCGGAATGCGCGGCGGGAAACGGGCCGGATGAGACCCAGGAATCGATCGGAACAGATTGAACCGACGCGAAGAACAGATTGAAGCTCTGCTGGCGCCTGCGGTGGCGGCCCAGGGCTGTGAGCTTTGGGGCCTGGAGTACATGGCCCAGGGCAGGCGCTCGCGTCTGCGCATCTACATCGACAAGGCAGATGGCGTCACCGTGGAAGACTGCGAGAAGGTGAGCCGCGAGGTGAGCGATCTGCTCGATGTCGAGGATCTCATCCCGGCTGCTTACACCCTGGAGGTGTCCTCGCCCGGCATGGACCGCATCCTGTTCAAGCCTGCGCAGTACGAGGCCAACGTCGGTGCGGTGGTGGATGTTCGGCTGAACTATCCGTTCGAAGGCCGCAAGCACATCGTCGGTGTGCTCGCGGCCGTGGAAGAAGATGAGGCCGTGGTTCGTCCGCTCGCGGATGATCCCGATGCGGGCGAGGAGTTCGTGCTGCCGATGGAGAACATCCAGCGCGCCCGCCTGGTGCCGAAGTTTGACTGAAATCGGCTTTGACGAAGGGTCGAAGGACATATGAGTAAAGAAATTCTGCTGGTCGTGGAGTCCGTCTCTCACGAAAAGGGCGTGCCGAAAGACGTGATTTTCGGCGCGATCGAGGCGGCGTTGGCCATGGCCACCAAGAAGCGATACGACGACAACGCCGAGTTCCGGGTGTCCATCGACCGGGAGACCGGAGAGTACGAGACGTTCCGGTGCTGGGAAGTGGCCGACCCGGACAATCTGGTGGCCCCGGATGGCGAAGACGAGGAAGAACCCGAGTGGAACCCGGCGGCCCAGCTCACGCTGGAGGAAGCTCGTGAGCGCAAGCCCGACGCCCAGCTCGGCGACATCATCGAGGAGCCGGTGCCGTCCGTCGAGTTCGGCCGGATCGCGGCGCAGACGGCCAAGCAGGTCATCGTGCAGAAGGTTCGCGAAGCCGAGCGCGCTCAGGTGGTCGAAGCCTATCTGCCT
Organism: Pseudomonadales bacterium; assembly: GCA_040219935.1. Taxonomy (GTDB): domain Bacteria; phylum Pseudomonadota; class Gammaproteobacteria; order Pseudomonadales; family Azotimanducaceae; genus UBA7803. The sequence continues at coordinate 34,493 of JAVJUA010000001.1, forward strand.
CGGGTGGGTGAGCTGGTCAGCGGCACCGTCAAGAAGCTGGGCCGCGACAGCGTCATCGTCGATCTCGGCAACAACGCCGAGGGCATCCTCACCCGCGAGCACCTGATCCCGCGCGAAACCTTCCGGGTCGGCGATCGCCTGCGCTCGCTGCTGCTCGAGGTGCGTCCGGACAACCGCGGGCCGCAGCTCATGCTGACCCGCACCTCGCCGAAGATGCTCATCGAGCTGTTCAAGATCGAAGTACCTGAGATCGCGGAAGACATCATCGAGATCCGCGGCGCTGCCCGGGATCCGGGCTCCCGGGCCAAGATCGCGGTGCGCACCAACGACGGCCGCATCGATCCGGTGGGGGCCTGCGTGGGCATGCGCGGATCGCGCGTCCAGGCCGTGTCCGGCGAGCTGGCGGGCGAGCGCATCGACATCGTGCTGTGGGATGACAATCCCGCGCAGCTGGTGATCAACGCCATGGCGCCCGCGGAGGTCGAATCCATCGTCATGGACGAGGACACCGGCTCGATGGACATCGCCGTGGCCGAGGACAACCTGGCGCAGGCCATCGGCCGCGGCGGCCAGAACGTGCGCCTGGCGAGCGAGCTCACCAGGTGGACGCTGAACATCATGACCGAGGCGGACGCGATCGCCAAACAGGAACAAGAAGCCGGCAAGCTGATGGGCGATTTCATGGAGTCGCTGTCGGTAGACGAAGACGTTGCGGCCGTTCTGGTTGAGGAAGGGTTCACGACCCTCGAAGAGATCGCCTACGTGCCGATCGAGGAGATGAAGAACATCGAGGGCTTCGACGAGGAGATCGTCATCGAGCTGCGCAACCGCGCGAAGGATGCGCTCCTGACCAAGGCCATCGCCAGCGAAGAGCTGCTCGGCGAGAAGGAGCCGGCGGACGATCTGCTGAACATGGAAGGCATGGATCGCCATCTGGCGTTCCTGCTGGCCAACAACGGCGTCGAGACCATGGAAGATCTGGCGGAGCTGGCCGTGCCGGATCTGCTGGAGATCGCCGAGGACGTCGGCGAAGAGCGGGCTGCCGAGCTGATCATGACCGCCCGGGCACCATGGTTCGAGGCTGCTGAGAAGTAACGGAGCTTACAGGGGATACGGCATGTCGGATGTCACGGTAAAACAACTAGCCGAATCGGTGGGGGCGCCTGTGGATCGCCTGCTCAAGCAGATGAGCGAGGCAGGGCTGCCGCACACCAGCGAAGGCGAGCCGGTGACCGAGGACGAGAAGCAGGCCCTGCTCACCTTCCTGAAGCGCAGTCACGGTTCGACGGATAGCGGGCCGAAGAAGATTACGCTCAAGCGCCGCTCGGTGGGCACGCTGAAGTCCGGGCAGGGGCGCTCGGGCCGCAACGTCACGGTCGAGGTGCGGCGAAAGCGCACCTACGTGAAGCGCGGCGAGAGCGACGCCGCCCCGGTGCACGAACCGGAAGTGGAAGAGATCGAGGAGGTGTCCGTCGAGGCGGAGGCTCCGCCGGCGGCGGTCGAAGCGCCGGAGCAGGCTCCGGTCGACGAGCCGCAGCCCGAGCCGGTGGCCGCAGAGCCCATGCCGGCGCCGCAGCGGCCGGCGCGTCGCATGAGCCAGTCCGAGATCGAGATGCAGCGCATCCGCGAGCAGGAGCACGCGCGGATGACCGCCGAGGAAGAGTCCCGGCGCCGCGAGGCGGAGCGTAAGGCCGAGGACGAACGCCGCAAGGAAGAGCTGCGGCAGAAGGCCGAGCTCGAGCGTCTCGAGGCCGAGCGGCGGGCTCAGGAAGCCAAGCAGGCCCGAACCAAAGGCCCTGCGCCGGCGCCTGAGAAAGCGCCTGACGCAGCGGCCGTGGCTCAGGCCCAGGCCAACGAACGTGCCGGCAAGGGGCGCCGGGGGCGCGAGCGTGAGCGATCCAAGGATGACGATTTCGCCGGCCGCGGTCGGCGTCGTGAGCTGTCGCTCAAATCCGAGCGGCGTGGCAAGCGGCGTCAGCCGCACGGACCGCTGAAGCTGGATCAGCACGGAGGCGAGTTCCGGCCCACCGACTTCATTGCCCGTGATGTCGAGATCCCCGAAGTGCTCACCGTCGGCGAGCTGGCCAGCCGCATGTCGGTCAAGGCCGGCGAGGTGATCAAGACGCTGATGGGCATGGGCGTCATGGCCACCATCAATCAGCCGGTGGATCAGGACACGGCCGTGCTGGTGGTCGAGGAGATGGGGCATCGTCCCAGGCTCATTCACGAAGATGCCATCGAGCAGGCGCTGGAGAAGTCGCTCGACGTCGAAGGCGAAAAGCAACCGCGGCCGCCGGTGGTGACCGTGATGGGTCACGTCGACCACGGCAAGACCTCGCTGCTCGACTACATCCGCAAGACCCGGGTGACCGCCGGCGAGGCCGGTGGCATCACCCAGCACATCGGCGCCTACGGGGTCGATACGCCGCAAGGCCGCATCACCTTCATCGACACGCCCGGCCACGCCGCGTTCACCGCGATGCGCGCCCGTGGCGCTCAGGCGACGGATATCGTGATTCTGGTGGTTGCGGCCGACGACGGGGTGATGCCGCAGACCGAAGAGGCCATCCAGCACGCCAGAGCCGCTGAAGTGCCCATCGTGGTGGCCATCAACAAGATGGACCTGGAAGGGGCGGATCCGGACCGGGTCACCAACGAGCTGGTTGCCAAGAACGTGGTGCCCGAGCAGTGGGGCGGCGACACGCAGTTCGTGAAGGTGTCCGCCATGACCGGCGAAGGCATCGATGCGTTGCTCGAGTCGGTGCTGCTGCAGGCCGAAATTCTCGAGCTTCAGGCCGTGCCGGAAGCGCCCGGCCGCGGCGTGGTCGTCGAGTCGCGGCTCGATCGCGGCCGAGGGCCGGTTGCCACCGTGCTGGTGCAGAACGGCACGCTTCGGCAGGGCGACATCATCATCGCCGGCGAGTGCACCGGCCGCGTGCGCGCCATGCTCAACGAGCTCGGCGAGCAGGTGAAGGACGCGGGTCCGTCGGTGGCGGTGGAGGTGTTGGGTCTGAACGGCACGCCGGCGGCGGGCGACGAGTTCTCGGTCGCCAGCGACGAGAAGACGGCCCGCGATCTGGCCGAGTTCCGTCGCGACAAGAGTCACGAGCACCGCATGGCGCTGCAGCAGGCGGCGAAGATGGAGAACATGTTCGCCGGGCTGGGCGAGGGCGAGAAGCGCGTGCTCAAGGTCGTGCTCAAGGCCGACGTGCGCGGCAGCCTCGAGGCCATCACCCAGGCGCTGTCCGACATGGGCAACGACGAGGTCTCGGTCAACGTGCTGGGATCAGGGGTCGGTGGCATCACCGAGACCGACGCCAACATGGCGCTGACCTACGGTGCAGTGCTCTTCGGCTTCAACGTTCGAGCCGACAACGCGGCAAAGTCGCTGATCGAGCGCGAGGGCATCGAGCTGCGCTACTACAGCATCATCTACGAGCTGCTCGATGACGTGAAGCAGGTGCTCACGGGCATGCTGGCGCCCGAGGTGCGCGAGGAGATCATCGGCATCGCCGAGGTTCGCGACGTGTTCCGGTCGCCGCGTTACGGCCAGGTTGCCGGCTGCATGGTTACCGAGGGTTCTGTATTCCGGAACAAGCCGATTCGCGTGCTGCGCGACAACGTCGTGATCTTCGAAGGCCAGCTCGAGTCGCTGCGCCGCTTCAAGGACGACGTCAACGAGGTTCGATCCGGCACCGAGTGCGGGATCGGCGTGCGCAACTACAACGACATTCGCCCCGGAGACATGATCGAGGTCTTCGACACCAAGGAGGTAGCTCGCGAGCTGTAGCACCATGGCGGACCGCGGACGAGACCTACGCATAGCCGACTTCATTCGTGACGAGTTGGCGTCGATCGTGCAGCGCGAGATGCGCGATCCGCGCGTGGGCATGGTCAGCGTCAACGAGGTGCGGGTGAGCCGCGACCTGTCCTACGCCGACGTCTACGTGTCGTCGCTCGATGCGGCCACGCCGGAGGCCCGCTCTGAGCTGCTGGGGGTGCTGAACGGCGCCGCCGGGTTCTTTCGCTCGGAGCTCGCGAAGCGCCACCGCATGCGCACCACGCCCAAGCTGCGCATCTACTACGACGAGCTGATGGACGAGGGCCCGAGGATGGAGGCGCTGATCGACAAGGCGATCTCCGAGGACGAACGTCATGGCTAGGCGGCGGCGCGGGCGCGACGTCAACGGCATTCTGGTGCTGGACAAGCCTGCGGGCATGACGTCGAACGACGCCGTGCAGCGCGCCAAGCGCCTGTTCAACGCCAGCAAGGTGGGGCATACCGGCTCGCTGGACCCGTTGGCTACCGGCGTGCTGCCCCTGTGCTTCGGCGAGGCGACGAAGTTCTCTCAGTATCTGCTCACCTCCGACAAGCGGTATGTGGTGCGCATCCGCCTCGGCGTCGCCACGGACAGCGGTGATGCGGACGGCGAGGTGATCGCCACCCGTCCTGTGCCGGACCTGACAGCCGACGAGGTGGAGCGCGCGTTGGATTCGTTTCGAGGCGAGATCGAGCAGGTGCCGTCCATGTTCTCGGCCATCAAGCACCAGGGTCAGCCGCTTTACAAGCTGGCCCGCCAGGGCATCGAGGTGGAGCGCGAGTCGCGCCCGGTGACCATCTTCGAGAACGAGCTGCTGGCTCTCGAAGGTGACGAGCTGACCCTGTCGATCCACTGCAGCAAGGGCACCTACGTGCGCACCATTGCCGAGGACCTCGGTGAGATGCTGGGCTGCGGCGCCCACGTGACCGCACTGCGCCGTACGGCCGCGGGGCCCTACCAGGAGAGCGATCTGCTGACCTTCGAGACGCTGGAGGCGGCGCTCGAGGAGGGCTCACTCGACAGGTTTCTGCTGCCCGTGTCCAGCGCCGTCGGCGACTGGCCGGAGGTCCGTCTGAGTGACGACACGGCGTACTACCTGCGCCAGGGGCAACCGGTAATGGTGCCCCACGCGCCCACCCGTGGCTGGGTTCGACTGTTCCAGCTCCGCAGCGAAGGGGCTTCGAGGTTCCTCGGTGTAGGCGAGGTATTGGATGACGGCCGGGTTGCCCCGCGGCGCCTGGTCGTTGCCACATGAGGCATCTGCAAATATGCGTGGATGACCTCTTCATCAACGGAAGCATATTGGAGTAACGAGAAATGGCACTGACTGCATCAGCCAAGGCTGACATCATCAAGGAGTTCCAGATCGAGGACGGCGACACCGGGTCGCCCGAGGTTCAGATCGCTCTGCTGACTCACAACATCAACGCGCTGCAGGATCACTTCAAGGCGCACAAGCAGGACCACCACTCCCGTCGTGGTCTCATTCGAATGGTGAACCAGCGTCGGAAGCTGCTGGATTACCTCAAGCGCAAGAACGCCAACCGCTATGCGGAGCTGATCAACCGGTTGGGGCTGCGGCGCTAGTAAGCAGGAATGGAGGAATAAAGTTTGAAGGCAATCACAAGACAATTTCAGTTCGGCGAGCAGCAGGTCACTCTGGAGACCGGTCGCATCGCCAAGCAGGCCACCGGCGCGGTGCTGGTGACCATGGGCAACACCGTCGTGCTGTGCACGGCAGTGGGCGTAAAGAGCGTTCGGCCTGGACAGGCGTTCTTTCCGCTGACCGTCAACTATCAGGAGAAGACCTACGCGGCAGGCAAGATTCCCGGTGGGTTCTTCCGCCGTGAGGGCCGGCCCTCCGAGAAGGAGACGCTGACGTCGCGCCTCATCGACCGGCCGTTGCGACCGCTGTTTCCCAAGGGCTTCATGAACGAGGTGCAGGTCGTCTGCACGGTGATGTCGGCGGACAAGAACGAAGACCCGGATATCGCGTCGCTGATCGGCGCGTCGGCCGCTCTGGCCATCTCCGGCATTCCGTTCGACGGCCCGATCGGCGCCTGCCGTGTGGGCTACAAGGACGGCACCTACATGCTGAACCCGAGCTACTCGCACCTGCTCGAGTCGTCGCTGTCCATGGTGGTAGCGGGTACCGACGAGGCGGTGCTGATGGTGGAGTCCGAAGCCAAGGAGCTCAGCGAAGACGAGATGCTGGGTGCCGTGCTGTTCGCCCATCAGGAGATGCAGGTGGCCATCCACGCCATCAAGGACCTGGCTGCGGAAGCCGGCAAGCCGCGTTGGGATTGGCAGCCGGAAGGCACCAACCAGGCGCTCAAGGACGCGGTGGCAAACGCCATTCGCGCCGACCTCGGCGATGCCTATCGGGTGACCGACAAGATGCAGCGCCAGAGCCGGGTAGCCGAGCTGCGCGCCCAGGTCGTGGCGCAGCTTGCCGGGGGCGAATCGCCCCAGTACTCGGCCGACGAGGTCTCCGACATGTTCGGCAAGATCGAGAAGGAGATCGTGCGCAAGCGCGTGCTGAACGGCGAGCCCCGCATCGACGGCCGCGATCTCAAGACCGTGCGTCCCATCGACGTGCAGGTCGGCTGGCTGCCGAAGACTCACGGCTCGGCGCTGTTCACCCGGGGTGAGACTCAGGCCATCGTCGTTGCCACGCTCGGCACCATGCGCGACGCCGCCCTGATCGACGCGCTGGAAGGGTCCTACAAGGACAACTTCATGCTGCACTACAACTTCCCGCCGTTCAGCGTCGGCGAGGCCGGGTTCATGACCGGGCCCAAGCGGCGCGAGATCGGCCATGGCCGGCTGGCGCGGCGCGGCGTGCAGGCGGTGCTGCCTACCGTGGAGGAGTTTCCCTACACGCTGCGGGTGGTCTCGGAGATCACCGAGTCGAACGGCTCGAGCTCCATGGCCTCGGTCTGCGGCACCTCGCTGGCGCTGATGGATGCCGGTGTGCCGATGAAGGCGCCGGTAGCCGGCGTCGCCATGGGCCTGGTCAAGGAAGGCAATCAGTACGCCGTGCTCACCGACATCCTCGGCGACGAGGACCATCTCGGTGACATGGACTTCAAGGTGGCCGGTACGGGCAAGGGCGTGACCGCGCTGCAGATGGACATCAAGATCGCCGGCATCACCGACGAGATCATGGAGGTTGCGCTGCACCAGGCTCTGGATGCGCGCCTGCACATCCTCGGCGAGATGGCCAAGGTCATCGACAAGTCGCGTGAGTCGGTATCGGTGAACGCTCCGTCGATGAAGGTCATCATGGTGCCGGTGGACAAGATTCGCGACGTGATCGGCAAGGGCGGCGCCACCATTCGTGGCATCGTCGAAGCGACCGGGGCGGACATCGACATCGAGGACGACGGCAGCGTGCGCATCTATGCGGACAGCGCGGAGTCGATGGCGGCGGCGGTGGCCCGGGTGCAGGAGATCACCGCGGAAGCAGAGGTCGGCCGCATCTACCACGGCCGGGTGGAGCGAATCGTCGACTTCGGCGCCTTCGTCAACATTCTGCCGGGCAAGGACGGCCTGCTGCACATCTCGCAGATTGCCGACGAGCGCGTGGAGTCGGTATCCGACTACCTCAAGGAAGGTCAGATGATCGACGTTGTGGTCCTCGACGTGGACCAGCGCGGCCGCATCAAGCTGTCCATGAAGGAGGTCGCGAACTACGCCCAGAGCGCGTAGCCCGGCGCTGCCCGCGCCGGCTGCCTAGTCGGCCGGCGCGAAGTAGCGCATCAGCAGGTCCGGGTCATCGAAGTGCCGGCGGCCGACAAAGGCGATGGCATGATGACCCCGCTGGCGCATGGCGCCGGCGCTGGGTACGCCCATGGGCCAGAACAGCCAGCGTTCCCGGCGCGACGTGCCGGGAACCAGCCCATCTTCCGCGAACAGGCTGTGGCGCCCGCCGCCGGGTAGCGGCAGCGACCGTAGCGTGTCGTAGTGCCTGAACTCGTAGCGCCCGTCAGCGCCGGCATCATCTCCGATCGGCATCACCCTTTGCAGATAGTGGCTGCCTGCCGCCACCCGAATCACCACGCCGCGAGCCTGCGCGCTCACCTGCTGCGGCACCATGATGGGCTCCTCGCGGCCGACCTTGCGGCGCAGCAGGCGCACGCGTGACGTCGGAAACACCTGGTGATAGCAGCCGCAGTTGTGCATGGCGTCGTAGATCAGGGGCGCCCCGCCGTCATCCAGCGTCACCCGCCACGTGATGCCGTCCAGGTGCCCGCCGAGCAGGTCCAGGGGGCCGGTGCTGGGCCGGGCCGGAAACCAGATCACGTAGTTGAGCTGCCGCAGCGACTGTCCATACCAGTGGGCGCGGCTTTCGTACACGTAGACGCTGGGGGCGCCGGAGACGTGGCTGCGGTCGCGGCCACTGAGGGCCACGGTGCCCGGCCGGTCGGCGGCGCTGGCGACGTCGATTTCCCAGACCGGCGCGTGCGCATGCCAGAGGTCGGCTCCGTCCGCGGGCGGGGGCGATGGCCCGAAGCGGCGGAGCTGGCCCGCTACGGCCAGCTCCGCCAGCGGCGTCGCGAAGGTGTCGGCCGTGTCCCGATGCAGCGACCGTACCCCGGCCAGAAATGGCACCGACGTCAGCGGGTACAGCCCGGCGATGCGGGCGGCCGTGCGGTAGGCATCCGGTACCTGTGCATCGCGCAGCCGGTCCGGCAGCCGGGCGTCGGTGAGGTCGTGGGCGCGCAGGGTCCGAGCGCAGTCGTCGGCCCGCGCGGGCCAGTCCGGCCCCTGCAGGGCGCTCGGCAGGTTGGCCAGCTCGAGCGCGCGAGCCTCCCGGTCCAGGGCTCGCAGGGCGTCTATCCGGGGGCCGATGCCGGTGGGTGTCGTGGCGGCCAGGTAGCGGTCGATGCGCAGGTAGGGAAAGCCGGGAATGCGCGCGTACTGGGCGTCCGCTACCCCGGCGCGGTCTATGGCGGCGTCCATGCGTTGCAGGAGCCGCGCGCACTCGCCTACCTGATCACTCCGCGCCAGATGATCCCGGAAGGGCGCGGCCGGACCCGACAAGGCTGCGCAGCCAGCCAGCAGCAGGCTGGCCACCAGCAGCCATGCTGCCGGATGGCTGCGGATGCAGCCGGCGCGGCAACTCAGGCGATGGACGGTGGGGGCAGGTCGGGCTGGTGCCGCAGGCGTTCCAGGGCGTTGTGAAGCGCCCGATAGAACGCGCCGGGCGGTGCCGGCTCGTGCTCGGCAGCGCTGTCCAGGTCGTCCTGGTCGCTCGTCGGGCCGGTGGCGTAGTCGCTGCGGAACGGGAAGGGCTGATCGTCCATGATGCCGTTTCTCCTCGTGAACTTGACCGTTGCTCGATCGTAGCCAACGCGGGTCCGGCGTCCGTGATGGAGTTCGCCGTTTGCAGCCTTCGGTCACGTCACGGCGAGCTGCGCTTGGCCACAAGGTCGTCCACGACCGAGGGATCGGCCAGGGTCGAGGTGTCGCCCAGGTTGTCGAGCTCATCGGCGGCAATCTTGCGCAGGATGCGGCGCATGATCTTGCCGGAGCGCGTCTTCGGCAGGCCGGGGGCGAACTGGATGACGTCTGGCTTGGCGATGGCGCCGATCTCGGTGCGAACCAGGTCGACCAGCTCGGCGCGCAGCGTCTCGGGATCGGCGTGGCAGTCCGCCATGAGGGTCACGTAGGCGTAGATGCCCTCGCCCTTGACCTTGTGGGGAAAGCCGACCACGGCCGCTTCGGCGACCTGGTCGTGCAGCACCAGCGCGCTCTCCACCTCGGCGGTGCCGATGCGGTGTCCTGAGATGTTGAGCACGTCGTCGACGCGGCCGGTGATCCAGTAGTAGCCGTCGGCGTCGCGACGGGCGCCGTCGCCGGTGAAGTAGTAACCGGGATAGGCCGCGTAGTAGGTGTCCACCACCCGCTGGTGGTCGCCATACACGGTGCGGATCTGGCCGGGCCAGGTGTGGGTGATCACCAGATTGCCGCGGGCCTCGACGTCGTCGATCAGCTTGCCCTGCTCGTCCACCAGTCCCGGCTGCACGCCGAAGAACGGCCGCGTCGCCGATCCGGGCTTGAGCGCGGTGGCTCCCGGCAGCGGGCTGATCATGATGCCGCCGGTCTCGGTCTGCCACCAGGTGTCGACGATGGGGCAGCGGCCGTCGCCCACCACCCGGTGGTACCACTCCCACGCTTCCGGGTTGATCGGCTCGCCCACGCTGCCAAGCAGCTTGAGGGTGCGTCGCGAGGTGCGGGTCACGTACTCGTCGCCCTGGCCCATCAGCGACCGCAATGCGGTTGGTGCGGTGTAGAAGATTTCCACACCGTGTTTGTCCACCACCTCCCAGCAGCGCGCCGCGTCCGGATAAGTGGGCACCCCCTCGAACATCAGCGTGGTGGCGCCGTTGGCCAGAGGGCCGTAGACGATGTAGGAGTGACCGGTAACCCAGCCGACGTCGGCCGTGCACCAGTAGATTTCACCGTCGTGATAGTCGAACACGTACTTGTGCGTCATCGCGGCGTGCAGCAGATAGCCGGCCGTGCCGTGCTGCACACCCTTGGGCTTTCCGGTAGACCCCGAGGTGTAGAGGATGAAGGACGGGTCCTCGGCCTCCATGGACTCGGGCTCACATTGGTCCGGCTGGTCTGCCACCAGCTCGTGGTACCAGACGTCGCGCGGCGGCTTCCAGGCCACGTCGGCGCCGGTGCGCCGCACCGTGATCACCGTATGCACGTCCGGGCAGCCGGCCAGCGCCGCTTCGGTGTTGGCCTTGAGGGGCACCCGGCGGCCGCCCCGCACGCCTTCATCGGCCGTGATCACGCAGCGGCAGTCGGAGTCGAGAATCCGGTCCTTGAGCGACTGCGGCGAGAAGCCGCCGAACACCACCGAGTGAATGGCGCCGATGCGCATGCACGCCAGCATGGCGTAGGCGGCTTCGGGGATCATCGGCATGTAGATGCACACCCGGTCACCACGGCGCACGCCTCGCGCCTTCAGGCCGTTGGCCAGGCGGCAGACGGCCTGGTGCAGCATGCGGTAGGTGATGTGCTGATGCTCGGCCGGGTCGTCACCCTCCCAGATGATGGCGGTCTGCTCGCCGCGATCGGGCAAGTGGCGATCGATGCAGTTGACGCTGATGTTGAGCCTGCCGCCCCGGAACCAGCTCACCTTTCCGGCCGCCATGTCCTGCTCGAACACCCGCTCCCACTTCCTGTCCCAGTCGAGGAAGATGTCGGCCTGCTCGGCCCAGAAGCCATCCGGGTCTTCCACGGAGCGCCGGTACATGGCCTGGTACTGCTCGTCGTTGATGAAGCATCGGTCCGCCACCTCGGGCGATACCGGATAGACGTGCGTCTCTGACATGTTTCTGCTCCCTAAGTGCCCCGTGGCACTAATGCGGCGGTCGACGCAGGCGGCCCACCAGCCGGCGCGTAGCGGCATCCTGGGTGGCGGCGGGCGCCCCACCGAGCTGATCGAAGATGGGCAGGGCCAGTCGCTTGCCGAGCTCCACGCCCCACTGATCGAACGAGTTTATGTTCCAGATGACGCCCTGGCAAAACACCCGGTGCTCGTGCAGGGCCAACAAGGCCCCCAACGAATGCGGATCGAGCCGGTCGAGCAGGAGCGTGTTCGATCCGTGCTCGCCGGCGACGGCCCTGTGCGGGTCGTCGTTCGCCTGACCTGCCATCAGCGCCTGACTCTGGGCAATGCCGTTGGCCAGCAGCCAGCGGTGGTGGTCCGGCAGCTCGTGATCAGCGTCGGCCACCAGCACGAAGTCTGCCGAAACCGCTCGCGTGCCCTGGTGCAGAAGCTGGTGGAACGCGTGCTGGCCGTTGGTACCTTCGCCGCCCCAGACCACGGGCATGGTGTGCACGCCCACGGGCCTGCCGTCGCGCTGCACGCTCTTGCCGTTGCTCTCCATCTCGAGCTGCTGAAGGTAGTCGGGAAGCCGGCGCAGCCGGTGGGCGTAGGGCAGCACGGCGTGGCAGCCCGCGCCCAGGAAGTTGCTGTTCCAGATGTCCAGGAGAGCGCACAGGGCCGGCGCGTTGTCGGCAAGCGGCGACTCCAGAAAGTGGCGATCCATGGCGCGCGCGCCGTCCAGCAGCCTCGAGAATGCTTCGGGGCCGCAGCCGACGGCCACCGGCAGCCCCACCGCAGACCACAGCGAGTAGCGGCCGCCGACCCAGTCCCACATGGGGAACACCCGGGTGGGAGATATGCCGAACTCGGCAGCGGCGCCGACGTTGGCGGTGACCGCCATGAAGTGGTGCTCGACGGCGCCGGCAGACCCGGTGCGCTCCAGAAACCAGCTGCGGCTGCTGCGGGCGTTGACCTGCGTCTCCAGGGTCGAGAACGACTTCGAGACCACGAGGAACAGCGTCGTCTCGGGGTCGACCTGGGCCAGGACCGAAGCGAGGGCGTCGCCGTCGACGTTGGCGACGAAGTGGCAGCGCGGCGCGCCCGGGGTCGGACCGATGGCCTCGCTCACCAGCTCCGGACCGAGATGGGAGCCGCCGATGCCGATGTGCACCAGGTCGCGAATGGCTTTGCCGCTGTGGCCGCGCAGGCTGCCATCGCGCACCGATCTCGCCAGGTCGAGCACGCGCCGGCGGGTCTCCAGCACCGCCGGCTCGATGGCCTGCCCGCCGGCATCCACGATGCCGGCGAAATCACCCGGCTGCCCGCGCAGAGCCATGTGCAGCGCCGGGCGCCGCTCCGTGCCGTTGACCTCGGCGCCGGCGAACAGGGCCTGAATCGCAGCCTGGAGGTTTTGCTGGGCCGCCAACGCCAGTAGGGCGTCGAGAACGGCGGCGTCCAGGCGTTGACGGCTGCCGTCCAGGGTGATGCCGGGCGCAGGCACCCACAGCCGGCGGTTTCGGGCGTCGTCGTCCAGCAGGCGGGCGATGGATCGGGACCCCGCCTCGGCGGCCAGCCGGGTGAGCGTCTGCCAGGCAGGCTGCTGCTCGGGCGCTGTGGCGGCGTAGAGGTCCGTCACGATGCTCAGAGCAGGGCGGGATTCGGGTTGAAGTACTGCCGCAGGCCGTCCATGTTCCGGAGCTGGGTCAGCAACGCGGTGAAGTGGGCCTCGTTTCCGGCAAAGTCGATCTCGGAGGCGTTCACCACCAGCAGCGGCGCTGCCGTGTAGTAGTGAAAGAATTCGGTGTAGGCCTGGTTCAGGGTCTCCAGGTAGTCCCGCTCGATGTCGCTTTCGTAGGCGATGGCGCGCTGCCGAATCCGCTGCTGCAGCACCGACACCGGCGCCTGCAGATAGATCACCAGGTCGGGCGTCGGCGTTTCGATGTCGAGGGTGTCGTAGATCTGCCGGTACAGGGCGTACTCGTTCTGGTCGAGGGTCAGCCGCGCGAACAGATCGTCCTTTTCCATCAGGAAGTCGCACACCAGGCTCGGGCCCACCAGGTCGTTGTGCGGCAGCTCGGCCATCTGCCGGGCGCGATGCAGCAGAAAGTAGAGCTGGGTGGGCAGAGCGTGGCGCCGACCTTCGCGGTAGAAGCGATCGAGAAACGGGTTCTCGATCGACGGCTCGAGCAGGACGGGATACTCGAAGTGCTCGGCAAGGCGCCGAGCCAGGGTGGTCTTGCCGACCCCGATCGGGCCTTCCACCGCGACGAAGCGCGGTGCCGGCCGCTCGCGGGTCCGGTCTGCCGGTGCGCTGATCTGGGCTTGCGTATTCACGGCCATCCGGCGACTGCTGTGCGGCTCATCATGGACCGGCGCGATCGGGCGTTCAACCTTCCGGGGTGGGCTTGCGGCGCCTCCGGCGGCGTCTGCGCTTGGTCGGCGGCGCGTCGGCGGGCTGGGCGCGCAGCTCGTCGATCATGGCCTGCTGGCCGGCGGCATCGCGCTCCTGGTAGCTGGTCCACCAGTCGGCTGCCTCACGCAGCGGCTCGCCGGCGTCGGCCCGCAGCAGCAGGAAGTCGTAGCCGGCCCGGAACCGTTCGTGACCGGCGGTCATGCCCACCGAGCGTGGACGCGGCGCTTCCAGCCGCGGCTGCAGCATCCAGACGTCGCGGACGAACTGGGAGAACCGGCGCGGCAGCGCGATGATCTGCTGCTGCTCGCCGAGCGTCTCGGCCGCTGCCCGGGCCCGGGCCTCCGCCGGCTTGTGGGTGGCTGCGAGCGCATCCACCCGCGCCGCGTAGTCGCGCCACATCAGTACGGCCAGCAGGAACCCGGGGGTCACCGGCTTGTCGTCGGCGAGGCGCTGGTCCGTGTTCTGCATGGCCAGGCGCACCAGCGCATCGTCCGGCGGCGCGCTCGGGAACAGCGCCCAGCGCAGGCGCGTGCCCGAGAGGTACTCCCAGCCGGCCAGAGAGTGCCCGCAGACGAACAGCTTGCAGACCTCGTCGAACAGTCGGGCAGGGGGGATCTCGCGCAGGTGCTCGGCCATTCCGGGAATGGCGCGCTCGATGGCGGGGTCCAGATGAAACCCCAGCTTGGCGACGAAGCGCACCGCCCGCAGGACGCGCACCGGATCTTCCCACAACCTCGCCTCGGCATCGCCGATGAAGCGCAGGCGGCCGTGCTCGAGATCGTCCAGGCCGCCGACGAAGTCGATGATGACGTCGTCCTCGGGATCGTAGTACAGGGCGTTGACGGTGAAGTCGCGTCGGAACGCATCCTCGTCGAGGGTGCCCCAGACGTTGTCTCGCAGGATCAGGCCGGACTGGGCCAGCGTGCGCTCGTCCTCGTCCTCCACCAGGCCCTTGCGAAAGGTGGAAACCTCGATGATGTGCCGCCCGTAACGCACGTGGGCGATCCGAAACCGCCTCCCCACCAGGCGGCAGCGTCGGAATACGCGCTTGACCTCCTCCGGGGTGGCGCTGGTGGCCACGTCGAAGTCCTTGGGATGCATGCCGAGCAGCAGATCGCGCACGCAGCCACCCACCAGAAAGGCTTCGTAGCCGGCGTCGTTGAGCTGCCGGACGACGTCGAGGGCGTCGCTGTCGACCCGGTCGCGGCGCAGGCCGTGCGCGGCTGCCGGATAACGACGCCCCTCCACGGCCGCGCTCAAGACTGCTCGCGCCGGGGGCCGCGCTGGCGGGTGCGCCGCCGGGGAATGTTGAGGCGCTGGCGACGCTCCCAGAGGCTCTTGCGGCTGATACCGAGCTTCTCGGCCAGCTCGGTCTCGGTCAGGTTGTCCTGATGGGCAAGCACGAAGCTGACGAAGTAGTCCTCCAGCGACGTCTGCTCGGCGTCGCTGCTTCGCGGCTCCGGGCCCGGGCGTCGAGCCGAGTCGATGGCCAGCAGTGCGGCTTCTATGGTGTCGCCCTCGCAGAGGATGACGGCGCGCTCGATGGCGTTCTGAAGCTCCCGGACGTTGCCCGGCCAGGCATAGGCGAGCATGGCCTCGCGCGTTGCCGCGGCGAAGTGCATGTCCGTCTTGCCCAGACGCTCGCGGGTGCGGGACAGCATGAACTCTGCCAGCTTCAGCACGTCCTCGCCGCGCTCGCGCAGCGGTGGAACTTCCAGCGCCACGACGTTGAGCCGATAGTACAGGTCCTTCCGGAACTGGCCCTGGGCAACGAGTTTGTCCAGGTCTCGATGGGTGGCCGTGATCAGCCTGACGTCGACGGTTACGGTCTCGGTGGATCCGAATCGACGCACCTCGCCCGCCTGGAGCACTCGCAGCAGCCGCGCCTGAGCTTCCAGGCTGAGCTCGCCGATCTCGTCCAGAAACAGGGTGCCGCCGTTGGCAGCCTCCAGCAGGCCGCTGCGCACCGACTCCGGCCCTGCATCCGCCGGGCTGAAGCCGAACAGCTCGGTCTCGATGACGTTGGGCGGTATGGTCGCGCAGTTGAGCGAGATCATGGGCGCTCGGGCGCGGCGGCTGGCGGCGTGCAGGGCCCTGGCCACCAGCTCCTTGCCGGTGCCGGACTCGCCGCGCACCAGCACCGTCGAGTCGGTGGGTGCGACCTTGTCGATGCGCGTGTACAGGTTACGCATGGCGTCGCTTTCGCCGATCATGGGAAAGTCGCCGAGGCGCTGGTGGTGGCGATGCCGGCCCAGATCGCGACGCCGCCGCTCGGCGACGCACTGCTCCACCGCTGCTACCAGCTCGTCCTCGTCGTACGGCGCGGCCAGATAGTCCCACGCGCCCCGCTTGATGGCGCGCACGGCCTGACGCACGTCGCCGTGCTCGGCGACCAGGATCAGAAGCGCGGATCGGCCCAGGCTCAGCACGTCGAACGAGCGGTCGGCACAGGGTTGGGTGCTGGCGATGACGCAGTCGTATCCGGACAGGTCGATGGACTCCAGGGCATGCGGCTCGAGCTTTACCATGCCGGGCTCGGCCACGGCATAGCCGTTGCCCTCCAGCGTCTCGCGCAGGCGCGCGCGCTTGCCGGGGTCAGGTTCGAGGATGAGTACCTGCGTCATGGCCGAGCATGGTAACAAAGGCGTCATGCATACTCACGAAGCCTGGGAGCCTTGGGCGGTGGTTTCTACCACCGCGTCTGTCCATGGCAGGGCGGCCGGCGGCCAGGCGGCGACGGCGGCCGCGAGCAGGGACGGGCAGTCCTGGGAGGCGGCGTCGGCAGGCAGCGCCACCCCCAGCACCGCCAGCACCCGGGCCAGGTTGGCTGCGGGCCGGCGGTCGTCCAGGGCGGGGGCGTGGTTCTGCTTCGACAGCTTCCGGCCGGCACGGTCGCGCAGCAGCGGCAGATGCCCATAGGCCGGTTCAAACAGCCCGAGCAGTCGCATCAGCCAGATCTGCTGCGGTGTGTTGTCCAGCAGGTCGCGGCCGCGCACCACCCGGACGATGTCCTCGGCGCCGTCGTCGACGGCGGTGGCGAGCTGGTAGGCGGGAATGCCGTCCCGGCGCCAGACCACGAAGTCACCGACGTCGTCCATGAGCGAGGCGCTGCGCTTGCCGACAAAGGCGTCTTCGAAGGCGATCGCTTCCTGCGTTACCTGCAGCCGCACGGCGCGGCCCGGGGCGGGCTGGCGCTGGTCGCGGCAGGTTCCCGGATAGCGGCGCTGGCCCGCCAGCATGCGGCGCGTGCAGCGGCAGTAGAAGACGCGGCCGTCGGCTATGAGCTGCTCCAGGGCTGCCCGGTAGCGGTCCACGCGCCCGCTCTGGCGCGCCACCGGGCCATCCCAGTGCAGGCCGTGTCGTTCGAGGGAGCGCATGATGCGGTCTTCGGCGCCGGGCTGGTTGCGCGGCGCATCCAGGTCATCGAAGCGCAGTTGCCAGGCGAGGTCGAGGCTGCGGGCGTCCACGTAGCTGGCGACCGCGGCCAGCAGCGACCCCAGGTGCAGAGGCCCGGTGGGCGACGGCGCGAACCGGCCGCCGGGCCGGACGCCGTGCCGATCCTCCGTCACCCGTGGAGCTGCCGCTCCTTGATCTCGTCGAGTGCCTTGCAATCCACACATTGGGTTGCCGTGGGCCGCGCTTCCAGGCGCCGCAGCCCGATCTCCACCCCGCAGGTATCGCAGTAGCCGAAGTCGTGCTGGTCGAGCCGGTCGATGGTCTGATCGATCTTCTTGATCAGCTTGCGCTCGCGATCCCGGGTTCGCAGCTCGATGCTGAACTCTTCTTCCTGGGTAGCGCGATCGGCCGGGTCCGGGAAGTTTGCAGCCTCGTCGCGCATGTGGTGCACGGTGCGGTCTACCTCCTCCATCAGCTCGCGACGCCACTTCAGCAGGATGGCCTTGAAGTGTGCGAGCTGCTCCTCGCTCATGTACTTTTCGTTCTTCTTCGGTTCGTAGGGTGTGAAGTTCTTGAACGGTGAGTCGACGGTCGAACGGGTCGCGGGCTTCACCGGCGCGGTCTTGGCCGCGGATTTCGGATTCTTATCCATACGTGACTGCGAGGAACCTCTGGACTGCTTGGCAGGGGATTGCTTCTTCGGAGGCCGTTTGGCCGCCTTGGCTTTCGATTTCGGCTGTGCCGGGGTCTTGGCCTTCGCCTTGGCCTTCGTCTTGGCCTTGGCGGCCGGGCTGGTCTTGCTGGTGGTCGCTGCCTTCGCCTTCGGCTTGGCTTTCGCCTTCGGCGCTGCCTTTGCCTTGCTCTTGGCGGCCGCCTGCTTCGCCTTGGTGGGCGAGCTGCCGGACGCCTTGCGTTTGGCGGTGGGCTTCTTGCTCGCGGCGGCCTTGGTCCTGGCGGCTGCCTTGGATCCGGCTGGGGATTTCTTGGTGGTTGGTGGGGCCATGATTTGTCCCTGGTTCCTTACCTTGCTGGTCTCGCTGAAGCAGGTCGCGCGCCGGGAAATCGAAGGGCGCGTAAGCTACCAGAACGGTTGCGCGTTGACCATATAATCCCAGCGGGTTTTTTCGAGGGCCAAGCATATGCCGGCACAGCGCCTGGCGCACATCTCACCGTTCCGGGTGGTGGAGCTTCTGGAGCGGGCCAAGGCGCTGGAGGCCGACGGGCATCGCGTCGTGCATCTGGAGGTGGGCGAGCCCGACTTCCCGACGGCGGCGCCGATCGTGGCGGCGGCGCATCGGGCGCTGGACCAGGGTGAGACCCGCTACACCCAGGCGCTCGGCATCCCGGCGCTGCGGCGGCGCATCTCCCGATACTATGCTGACAGCGTGGGTGTCGACATCGCGCCGGAGCGCATTGTCGTCACCACCGGCGCGAGCGGCGGCCTGCTGCTGCTGGCCGCATTGCTGCTCGACCCTGGCGATGAGTTGCTGCTGACCGACCCCGGGTATCCCTGCAACGAGGTGTTCGTGCGGCTGGTCAACGCGGTGCCGGTGACGCTGCCGCTGGACCCGGCTGCGGGGTTCGCGCTCTCGGCGCAGCAGGTAGCGGCGGCCTGGGGCGACCGCACGCGCGGCCTGCTGGTCGCCTCGCCGGCCAATCCCACGGGGGTCATGGTGCCGGCCTCCGCGCTGGCGGCGCTTGCCGAGCTGGTGCGGGCCCGCGGCGGGTTTCTGGTGCTCGACGAGATTTACCAGGGTCTGACCTTCCACGATCGTGGCGACCCGGAGACCGGCTACCCGAGCGGCCTCGGCATCGTCGATGACCAGTTCGTGCTGAACAGCTTCTCGAAGTACTTCGGCATGACCGGCTGGCGGCTCGGCTGGATGGTGGTTCCCGGCTGGTCCGTAGAGCCGATCTCACGGCTGGCGCAGAACCTGTTCATCTCGCCTCCGAGCGTGTCTCAGCATGCGGCGCTGGCCGCCTTCGAGGCGCCGGCCATGGCGATTCACGAGCAGCGCCGGGCTGCCTTCGCGGCGCGTCGAGACCGGCTGGCCGCCGGGCTCGAAGGGCTTGGCTTCAGCATTCCGCGGGTGCCGGATGGCGCGTTCTATCTGTACGTGGACATCGCCTGGACCGGGCTCGAGGCCACGGCGTTCTGCTGGCGCCTGCTCGAGGAGTACCAGGTGGCGACCACGCCGGGCACCGACTTCGGCACCCACGATGCCGAGCGCTACGTACGCTTCGCCTACACCACCGGCGATGACGACATCGACCTGGCCCTGGCGCGGCTGCAGCGGGCGCTGGCCGACTGGGGGCTGCATTGAGGTTCGAGCCGCCGCTGCATCGCGGCCGGCTGCTTCGGCGCTACAAGCGCTTCCTGGCCGATGTCGATGTCGACGGCGAGGTGCAGACCCTGCACTGTCCCAACACCGGGGCCATGACCGGGTGTGCGGACCCGGGATCCGAAGCCTGGTTCTCCGTGTCCGCCGATCCCCGCCGCAAGTATCCGGGCACGCTGGAGGTGGTCTGCACGCCGTGGGGCCGGGTGGGTGTCAACACGTCCGTGGCCAACGCGCTGGTCGCCGAGGCCATCGGCGCCGACCGCCTGCCCGAGCTGGCGGGCTATCCCACGGCCTTCCGGGAGGTGGCGATTCCCGGGGAGCGGGGCCGATTCGACTTCTGTCTGGGCGGCCGCTCGCAGCCCTGCTGGGTGGAGGTCAAGAGCCTCACCCTGCGTCTCGATGATGGCGCCGGCGCCTTTCCGGACGCCGTGAGCGAGCGGGCGCTCCGCCACGTGCGGGCTCTGGAGGCCCGGCAGCGCGCCGGTGAGCGCGCCGTGCTGCTGTTCTGCGTGCAGCACACGGGCATTCGCTGCGCATCGCCGGCCGATCACATTCACCCGGCGTACGGCGCGGCGCTGCGGGCGGCGGCCGGTCTGGGCGTCGAGGTGCTGGCCTACGGCTGCCGGATCGAGCGTGACGAGATCAGCCTGACGACGCCGCTGCCGGTGCGGCTTTGAAGCCTCGCAGCACCTTCTGGTAGTCGTCGCGATGGCGCAGCCGGGCGCCGTACGTCTGCACAAGCTGACCTGCCGCGAAGTTGCCGAACGCGGCCGCCTGATTCGGATCCATGCCCGCGCACCAGCCGTACAGGCAGGCGCCTGCGTACATGTCGCCGGCGCCATTGGTGTCGACGGCCCGCACCTCGTAGCCGGGCACCAGCGTCTCCTGGTGGCCGCTCACCGCCAGGCTGCCGCGTCGTCCCAGGGTGACGTTCAGGGTGCGGCCGATGTCGCGCAGCTCGTTGACGGCGATGTCGAGCCGGTCGGTCCCCGCCCAGCTCAGGGCCTCCTCCTCGTTGCAGAACAGATGATCGACGCCGTTGCCGAGGATGCTTTCCAGGTTGTCGCGGAACAGGGCCACCATGCTCGGATCGGACAGGCTGACCACGGTCTTGACGCCCGCGGACTCCGCCAGCTCCCGGCAGGCCACTGCAGCCGCCAGGGCGTCCGCCGAGGAGCTCAGGTAGCCCTCGACGTAGAAGTACCGCGCTCGGGCCAGCGCCTGCTCCTCGATGTCGCCGGTGGACAACCGGGTGGAGATGCCGAGGCAGGTGTTCATGGATCGCTCGGCGTCCGGGGTCACCAGCACCAGGCAGCGGCCGGAATGGCCGCTGATGGGGGCCTCCAGCGCGTTGCCGTTGGTGGCCACCCCGGCGGCGCCCAGATCGTGCAGAAAGAAGCGCCCCACCTCATCATCGGCGAGGCGGCAGGAATAGAAGGCGCGACCACCGAAGTTCTGCACGGCGATGATGGTGTTCGCTGCGGAGCCGCCGCTCATGCGCTCCGCCGGGTACTCCGTGAGGCCGCGCTCCAGGTCCATGAGCCGGTCTTCGTCCACCAGGGTCATGTGGCCCTTGGCGATGCCGTGGCGCTTGAGGAAGCCCTCGTCGACACGGTACTCCATGTCCACCAGGGCGTTGCCCAATCCGTAAACGTCGTACATGGCCTACTCCTGATCAGTCGGCGAGCGCGGCAAAGGCGCGGTCGGCAGCTTCGAGGGTGATCTCAAGGGCTTCCGCGTCATGCGCGGCGGACAGGAATCCGGCTTCGAACGCGGACGGCGCGAGGTACACGCCCTGGTCCAGCATGGCGTGGAAGAAGCGGTTGAACGCGGCGACGTCGGTCTGCGCCACGTCGTCGAAATCGCGCACCGGACCGGCGCCGAAGAACATGCTGAACATGCCGCAGACCTGATTCAGCGTGACGGTGACGCCATGTCTGGCCGCGGCACTTTCGAGCCCGGCGCAGAGCTGCCGGGTGGCATCGGCCACCCGCGTGTACACGGCCTCGTCCAGGGCATTCAGCATGGCGAGTCCGGCCGCCGTGGCGAGCGGGTTGCCGGACAGGGTGCCCGCCTGATAGACGGGCCCCTCCGGGGCGATATGGGCCATGATGTCGGCGCGGCCGCCGAACGCACCCACCGGCAGGCCGCCGCCGATGATCTTGCCCAGGGTGGTGAGGTCGGGGGTGACCCCGTACAGCGCCTGAGCGCCGCCCGGGGCCACCCGGAAGCCGGTCATCACCTCGTCGAAGATCAGAACCGCGCCATGCCGCGTGCACAGCTCGCGCAGCGTCTCGAGGAACCCGGGGGCGGGCGGTATGCACCCCATGTTGCCGGCCACCGGCTCGACGATCACGGTGGCGATCTCGTCGCCGAGCTCGGCGAAGGCCTCGGCCACGGCCTCTGGCTGATTGAACGGCAGGGTCGTGGTCTGGGCCGCGACGGCCGCGGGCACGCCGGGCGAGTTGGGAATGCCCAGCGTCAGCACGCCTGATCCGGCCTTGACCAGCAGCGCGTCGGAATGGCCGTGATAGCAGCCGGTGAACTTGATGATCCGGTCGCGGCCGGTAAAGCCGCGGGCCAGCCGGATCGCCGACATGGTGGCCTCGGTGCCGGAGTTGACCATCCGCACCCGCTCGATGCCGGGCACCATCTCGATGACCCGTTCGGCGAGCTGGATCTCGAGCTCCGTGGGCGCGCCGAACCCCAGCGCCCTGTCCGCCTGGGCCTTGACGGCTGCCACCACCGCGGGGTGCCCGTGGCCGAGGATCATGGGCCCCCAGGAGCCCACGTAGTCGACATAGCGGTTGCCGTCGACATCGGTCAGATAGGCGCCCTGGCCGTGGGTGAAGAAGATCGGGTCGCCGCCCACGCCCTTGAACGCGCGAACCGGGGAATTGACGCCTCCGGGAATGCTGCGCGCAGCGCGGCGTATGAGCTCTGAGGATCGGTGTCGTTTCATGGTCATCCAGTCTGGCGGCTCGGCGGTGAATCGGAGATCAGAACGGCTTGACGACCACCAGGACCACGATCGCGATCAGCAGCAGGGCCGGAGCCTCGTTGAACAGGCGATAGAAGCGCTCGCTGTGACGATTCTGGTCGGCGGCGAAGTCGCGCACCAGCCGCGCACAATAATGGTGATAGCCGAGCAAGGCCAGCACGCCCGCGAGCTTCAGCCACAGCCATCCGCTGGCCGCGAATGCGGACCAGCCGAGCACCAGCAGCCAGACGCCGAACACCACGGTGGCGATCATCGATGGGCGCATGATGACGCGATACAACTTCCGCTCCATCACCTTGAAGCGCTCGCGGCCGGCAGCGTCTTCCGTGCCGGCGTGATAGACGAACAGCCTGGGCAGGTAGAACAGCGCCGCGAACCAGCACACCACGGCGATGATGTGAACCGCCTTGATCCACAGATAGCCGCTGCTCATAGGGCGGTCTCCCGGTAGTTGTCGATGTCTTCCTGGACGATGACGCCGCGCACGGAGGCGATCAAGGGCGCGGAGGTCCGGCGCACGCAGAGCGCTTCCACCTTGCCGTCCCGCAGGACTGCCTGCGCTTCCTCGATGGTGGCGCGATAGTCGATGTCGGCGGTGTCCAGCCGACGCGCGGGGATGCGCAGCAGGTGCAGGTCGGCGTCTCCGCCGCGCTCCAGGCCGGCGGCCAGGTCTGCGGCACTCAGCACGCAGCGGGCCTGGCCCGGCTCGGTCTCGACCACGATCCAGCGCGGCCGGGTCTCCAGCGCGGCGCGGGCGTCTTCGGGGGTGCAATCCACCGGCAGCCTGGCCAGTTGCCGGTTCATGATGGCGCCGACGCCGGCTCTGCGCAGATGCGCCGTGCTCGGGCTCGGCGGATACTGAAGCTGCAGCGTTTCGAGCGTCGATCGGAACACCGACCGTTGCCGCAGCGGCACGCCGGTGACCATCGTCGCAACGACGATGATGAGCATGGCCGGCAGGATCACGTTGGGGTTGGCCGTGAGCTCCAGCACGGCGATCAGTGCCGCCAGTGGCGCCTGCAGCACGGCGGCCATCATGGCGGCCATGCCGAGCATCACGTACAAGCCGCCTTCTGCTGCGGCGTCCGGTTGCCAGTAGGCGCCTACGACGCCCATGGCGCCGCCCAGCGCGGCGCCGATCACGAAGGTAGGGCCGATGATGCCCACCGGCATGCCGAGGCCGACGGCGGCGGCGCTGGTGACCGCCTTGAGCAGGGCCAGACTCAGCAGCACCCAGAGCGTGAGCTGGCCCGCCATGGCGGCGTCAACGGATGAGTAACCCACGCCCATGACGAGCGGGCTGACCATGGCGGCCAGACCGGTGATGGTGCCGGCGGCCAGGGCCCGCAGCCAGAACGGCATCGACTGCAGACGCGCGAAGCTCTGCACCAGGCGGATGTACCCCGCGGCCAGCAGCCCGATGACCACGCCGCACAAGACGATGTAGGGAATCTCCAGCAGCGAGTTCAGTTGCAGGGGTGCCACCGCGAAGGCCGGCTCGGGGCCCAGCACGTAGTGGGTGAGCACGGTCGCGGTGACGGCCGCCAGGATCACCGGAATGAAGGAGGCGATGGTGTACTCCATCATGATGACCTCCATGGCGAAGATCACCCCCGCCATGGGCGTGTTGAACGATCCGGCGATGGCCGCGGCGGTGCCGCAGGCCACCAGGGTGCGCAGGGCGTTGTTCGGTAGCTCGGCGGCCTGCCCCATGAGGCTGGCGCTGGCAGCACCGAGATGAATGGCCGGGCCCTCGCGGCCGCCGGACATGCCGGACGCCAGGGCGACGATGCCGCCGACGAACTCGGCCGCCGCGTTGCGCGCCGGCAGGTAGCCCTGGTGGCGAGTGAGCCGTTCGATGACGTGCGCGACGCCGAACCGCAGGGTGCCGGCGGGCAGCCGCCAGAATGCCGCGGCCAGCAGCAGGCCGCCGATCACGGGCCAGGCCAGGCGCTCGAGCGCGGTCAGGCCCTCGAACGAATCCGGCGAGCCCCCGGGTAGCGCCGCGGCCTGAATCAGGTCGATGGCGAGGCGAAATGCCAGGATGACGGCACCCGTCAGGCCGCCGGCGAGCACGGCCAGCAGCGCTAGCTGCGGCAGGGCGTCGGCGCTGGACAGACGTTGCCGGAACCCGTCCAGGGTCGGGCCGGCAGACCAACTGGGGCGTTTCAACCTGCGGATGGGGATTCCTTAGCTTGACCGGTCAGACCTACCGCATGCGCGTGCCGCCGGCCGTCCTGAACAGCGGCTTAGTATATGCTCCCGGGCATGGTGTGGCAGAGACTTCGCAGGCTGGGAGCGGGGCCGAGGGCAGGTGAGCTGCTGGTGGTGCGGCATGCGCCGTGGCGTCGCGTCGGCTGGGGCGTGCTGGTGGGGCTCGTGGTGCTGGCGGCCGGGGGCCTGGGCTACTGGCTGGGCGCCGGGGTCGGCGAGCTGGACCGAAGCTATCTGGCCTCTCTCGAAGTGCGTTATCAGGCCAACGAGTCGCAGCGGGCGGCGCTCGCCCGGGCGCTGGCCGACCTTCGCCTCTCGCAGACGGTGGACGATCAGGCGGCGCAGTCGTTGCGCGAGACCATCAGTCAGCTTCGGGGCGAGGTGGCAAGCCTGAACGAGGAGGTCGCGTTCTACAAAAGGCTGATGGTGCCTTCCACCATCGAGCGCGGCCTGCGGATCTCCGAGTTCCAGCTGGCGCCGGGCGATAAAGAAAACAAAGTTGCTTACCACATCCTCCTCACCCAGGTGGCCGAGCGCCGCGACTGGCTTCAGGGGCGGCTGGAGCTGCGCGTGCTCGGCCAGCGACAGGGGGCGGACGGTGCGGCTGTCGAGGAAGTGCTGCCGCTCACGGAACTGGCGGTCGTCGATGCGTACCCTCTGCGGTTCCGGTTCCGGTATTTCCAGGATCTGACGGGAACTCTGACGCTGCCGGCAGCGTTCACGCCGCAGCAGGTGATCGTCGCCGCGACGCCGGCCGGAGCCGAAACGGTGGAGCGCCGCTTCGATTGGTCGCTCCACGCAGACTGAGCCTGCTGGGCTAAGCTGAACCTGAAACCTGCAAACGGATAGAGGCATGGGCAAGATCAAGCTCGCACAGGGCGTCACCCTGATCGCGGCCAACACCGAGGTGGTCGGTGACGTGCGGTTTCACGAACAGCTATTCGTCGATGGCAGGGTCGAGGGAAACCTCTATGCCGCTGCCGAAGGCGCGGGAACCGTGGTGATCAGCGAGCGAGGCCGCGTGCAGGGAGACATCCGCGTGCCCAACATCGTGATCAACGGCGAGGTGGAGGGCGATGTTTACGCCTGCGCCAGGGTCGAACTGGCGGCCAAGGCCCGGGTCAAAGGTAACGTCTACTATCAGCTGATCGAGATGCAGTTGGGGGCCATGGTCGACGGGCAGCTCCTGCACGATGACGGCGCGTCCGGCGAGCCGGGCGCCAACGTCCATCCGCTTCGGGCCGAAGCTGCCCCGGAGCAGGCGGAACATCGCCAGTCGGAGCGCACCGTCGAGGGGCGTTGAGCGGCATCGAGGATGGCGGCCCCGTTGACGGTTCCTAGCCGGGTCTGATACTTAGTCCACCATGCAAACCGATATCGTCCTATCCGAACGCGCTGCCGCCCGCGTCAAGCGCCTGATCGACGCTGAAGGCAATCCGGACCTCAAGCTGCGGGTGTTCATCACCGGTGGCGGCTGCAGCGGGTTCTCCTATGGCTTCACCTTCGACGAGGAGGTGGCAGAGGACGATGCGGTGGTGCGGCGTGACGAGGTGACCCTGCTGGTGGACGCGCTCAGCTACCCGTACCTTTCGGGCGCCGAGGTCGACTACAAGGAAGATCTGCAGGGCAGCCAGTTCATCATCGCCAACCCCAACGCCACCGCCACCTGCGGTTGCGGGAACTCTTTCGCCATCTGACCTGCGGCCGGGCAACGCGGCGTCAGCCGCGATAGACGGCTCCCAGCACCCGGTAGCCGCTGGCTCCTGTCACCGCTGGGTCATTGCCAGGCTGGCCATTCAGCGTCTGGTGCGCCAGCCAGGCGAAGGCGGCGGCCTCTACGCTGTCGCCATCGATTCCGTGATCTTCCGAGGTCTCAACCGGGCACCACAACCGTTCGGCGATGGCGGCCAGCAGGGTGCGGTTGTGGCGCCCGCCTCCGCACACCACGACCCGCTGGGTCTGCTCGCCCCAGTTGGCCAGCGCGCGAGTCACCGACTCGGCGGTAAACGCGCACAGCGTCGCCTGGACGTCCGCGTCGTCGATGTGGCGACCTTGCAGATGGCGCTCGAGCTGCGCGTTCAGCCACGCCAGGTTGTAGTGCTCGCGTCCCGTGCTCTTCGGCGGTGGCGCCGCCAGGTAGGTGTCCTCCAGCAGGCACTGCAGCAGCGCTGAGTCCACCTTGCCGCTGGCGGCCCACTCGCCGTGCTGGTCGAACGGGCGCTTGCGACGGAGCCGAATCCAGTCGTCCATCAGCGCATTGCCGGGCCCGGTGTCGAAGCCGGCGATCGGTGCATCGGGCTGCATGGGCAACAGCGTGAAGTTGCCTATGCCGCCCAGATTGAGCACCGCCCGGTGCTCCTCGGTGCTGCGCAGCAGGGCCGCGTGGAACGGAGGTACGAGCGGCGCACCCTGTCCGCCCGCGGCCATGTCGCGGCGGCGGAAGTCGGCAACGGTGGTGAGCCCGGTTACCTCGGCGATGCGGTTGGGGTCACCGATCTGCACGGTGAACGGATACGCTCCCGTGGGGCGATGCCGCACGGTCTGTCCGTGGCTGCCGATGGCGCTGATCTCGGCGGGCGTGTGGCCCGTGCTCGCCAGAAACTCGAGGATGGCGCGACCGATGAAGTCGCCAAGCTCGGCATCGGCATGACCGAAGCTGTCCAGATCGTCGTGGCCCGGCTGGCCCAGCGCCAGCAGCGTCTGCTGCAGCGCTGCCGGCAGCGGCTCGGTAGCGGCGGCGAGCACGCGGACTTGCTGGCTTATGGACAGCAGCGCAAGGTCCAGGCCGTCGACGCTGGTGCCGGATATCGCGCCCAGGTAGAGCTGCCCGCCCATGGCAGGCTCAGCGGCCCAGTGCCAGTTGCACCTGCGACTTGAAGTTGTCGAGCATGGCGAGCAGCGGCCCGGTGCGCGCATCGAAGCGGTTGCGCTCGCCCGGAGCGATGGGCTCCGCGTCTGGCAGCTCGACGGTGCGCGGGTTCTTGTGAACGCCGTTGACCAGGAACTCGTAGTGCAGGTGCGGGCCGGTGGCCCAGCCGGTGGCGCCCACGTAGCCGATGATCTGACCCTGACGAACCTTCACCCCGGAGCGAATGCCGCGGCCGAACTTCGACAGGTGCAGGTACTTGGTGGTGAACTGCTCGCCGTGCTGAATGATCACGTAGTTGCCGTTGGGCTCGGTGCGGCTGGCGGTTGCGATTCTCCCGTCGCCGGCGGCCAGCACCGGCGTGCCGGTGGGTGCCGCGTAGTCGATCCCGCGATGCGGAATGTTGCGCTTGAACAGTGGATGGATACGTCGCAGATTGAAGTTCGAGCTGATCCGGGAAAACTCCACGGGCGCGCGCAGGAACGCTTTGCGCATCGAATCCCCCTCGGGGGTGTAGTAGTCAGCGCGGCCGTCGGTATCGGCGTAGCGGATGGCGCGGTAAGGGCGGCCGCGGTTGACGAACTCGGCGGCCAGGATCTCACCGTAGCCGATGAACTCGTCGTCGACGTACAGCTCCTCGAAGACGACGTGGAACTCGTCGCCTCGCCGTATGTCGAGTACGAAGTCGATGTCCCACTGGAAGATCTGCGCCAGCCGCATGGTGAGGGTGTCCGGCAACCCGGCGCGCTGGCTCGACAGGAACAGGCTGTGATCGATCTTGCCGCTCTTGTAGGCTGTGGTGCGGTCGGGTTCCCGCAGCACCTCGCGAGCGACGAACTCATCGCCGATGCGCTCGAACTCCAGGGTTTCCAGCGGGCCGGGTGTGTAGGTGAGCCTTACCAGCGTGCCATCCTGGTCGCGGGTGAAGCCCAGGCCATGGCCGGGGAAGATGTTCTTCAGGCGCTTGCCCAGGGGCTCTGCGGCCAGCAGGCTGGGGATTTCCCGCGCCGGTATGCCCTCCCGCTGAAAAATCAGCGACAGGCTGTCGCCGCGGCGAACCTTGATGGTGCGGTCGGCGGCGCTGACCGCGTACGCATCGACCGGCTCGGGCGCCACCTCGCCGCCGAGGAAAGGCGCGCCTGCGAGTTCGGCAGCGCGGGGATCCGGCTGTTCGGGCAGAGGCAGGCTGGCGAGTACCAGAGCGGATGTCTCGTCGGCGGGCAGCGACGCGATGCCTTCGGCCGCCATGGCCTCTGGAATCGCAAGGATCTCAGTGGTCGGCGGTTCCGCATTGGGTCCGGTATAGGTAGCCAGAGCAAAAGCGGCCAGGAACAGCGCCAGGCTGCCGGCCACGGCGAAGTGCAATCGGGGGAAGGTACCACGGTTCACGATGCCTTGAGCCATCCTGATGCTGGGCAGCATTCTTCAAAAATTTATTGTAAAACGGACAGTTGCAAGGATTTTGTGATCCCCGCCCCACAGCGGGCTAGTATAGTGCTTTCGGTGCTGTTGGAAACCCCGGTTCAAGCCCTTGCGCTGGCGCGTCCGCGCAGCGCTTCTGGTAAGGTTCGCGCTCCCTGACCGGGCAATCGCCATCAACAGATAGAACCATGGAACCACCAGACCTGCTCGATGAGCTGCGCCGGCGCGGCCTGATTGCCCAGGTGTCCGCCGAGGACGAGCTCGACCAACATCTGCGCAGCGGCGTGCGCACCCTGTACTGCGGGTTCGACCCGACCGCCGACAGCCTGCACATAGGCAATCTGGTGCCGTTGCTCACCCTGCGGCGCTTCCAGGTGCATGGCCACCGACCGCTGCTGCTGCTCGGCGGCGCCACCGGGCTGATCGGCGATCCCTCCGGGCGCAGCGCCGAGCGCAACCTCAACAGCCCCGACGTGATTGCCGGGTGGCTGGATCGAATCCGCTCGCAGGTTGCGCGTCTGGTGGACTTCGAAGGCAACAACGCGGCGACGATCGTCAACAATCTGGACTGGACCTCGGGCCTCGATCTGATCACGTTCCTGCGAGAGGTGGGCAAGCACTTCTCTGTGAACCAGATGATTCAGCGTGAATCGGTGCGTTCGCGGCTCGAGCGTGAAGGCGAGGGCATCTCATTCACCGAGTTCAGCTACATGCTGCTGCAGGCCAACGACTATCTCGAGCTGGCCAGACGCCATCAGTGCACGTTGCAGATCGGCGGCAGTGACCAGTGGGGCAACATCGTCTCGGGCATGGATCTGGTGCGCCGCAAGCTCGGCCGGGAGAGCTTCGCCTTGACGCTGCCGCTGGTCACCAAGAGCGACGGCAGCAAGTTCGGCAAGACGGCGGGGGGCTCCATCTGGCTCGACGCCGGCCGCACCTCGCCTTACAGCTTCTATCAGTTCTGGCTGAACACGGCGGATGCCGATGTGGTGCGCTACCTGAAGGTGTTCACCTTTCTGACGCTGGGCGAGATCGACGAACTCGACCGGGAGCTGGCCGAGTCCCCCGACGGCCGGGCCGCGCAGCGCGAGCTGGCGCGCGCCGTGACCGCCATGGTGCACGGCGACGCCGCGCTGGCGTCCGCGGAACGGATCACCGAGGCGCTGTTCGGCGGCGATCTCGGCGCGCTGTCGGAGGACGATCTGCGCCAGCTCGAGCAGGACGGCATCGACCGCACCACCGTACCCCGGCAGCCCCTGGGTCTGCTGGCGGCCCTGGCCGAATCGGGCCTGGCGCGATCGCGGGGCGAGGCGCGTCGGCTGGTGCAGAGTGGGGGCGTCTACGTGAACGGTCATCCCCAGGCGGACGCCGAGCGGGAGCTCGACTGGGAGGATGCACTGTTCGGAAAATTTTACCTGCTGCGGCGCGGCAAGAAGCAGTGGCACCTGCTTTCGGCCATGGCTTCGTGACCGCGTGACGCAGCGAAATGCCTGGTTTTTCAATACTTTCTGCGTAGCGCAGGGGCCCGTTTCGAGGCCTGAATTGGGCCCCCGAAAAAAGTTCTGATCATCGCTTGCTAAGGGACTTCGCCTGCGTATAATACGCAGCCCTTGCCCCGGGGGACCAAAGAACGGGGCCGCTCTTTAACAGATAAAGAACTGAACAAGCCATTCGTGTGGGTGCCTGTAATTCACCGTCGAATGCGCGTCGCGAGGCGAAGCATTCGGGTGAGTCACTAGCACTAGCAAAGTGAATTCATTGAGCAAAAATCATCGATCTACGATCGGTCGTTCAGCCGCTCGGGAGGGCGCCTCTAGCAGGTGGTCTTCCGCGAGGTAAAGAGAACCGATCGTCTTCAGCTATAAACTGAAGAGTTTGATCATGGCTCAGATTGAACGTTGGCGGCAGGCTTAACACATGCAAGTCGAACGAGAAAGTGCCTTCGGGCATGAGTACAGTGGCGGACGGGTGAGTAACGCGTAGGAATCTACCCAGTAGCGGGGGACAACTCGGGGAAACTCGAGCTAATACCGCATACGCTCTCTCTTCGGAGGGAGGAAAGAGGGCCTCTATTTATAAGCTCTCACTATTGGAGGAGCCTGCGTTGGATTAGCTAGTTGGTGGGGTAAAGGCCCACCAAGGCGACGATCCATAGCTGGTCTGAGAGGACGATCAGCCACACCGGAACTGAGACACGGTCCGGACTCCTACGGGAGGCAGCAGTGGGGAATCTTGGGCAATGGGCGCAAGCCTGACCCAGCCATGCCGCGTGTGTGAAGAAGGCCTTCGGGTTGTAAAGCACTTTCAGTGGCGAAGAAAAGCTTGGGGCTAATACCCTCGGGTCTTGACGTTAACCACAGAAGAAGCACCGGCTAACTCCGTGCCAGCAGCCGCGGTAATACGGAGGGTGCGAACGTTAATCGGAATTACTGGGCGTAAAGCGCGCGTAGGCGGTCCGGCAAGTGGGATGTGAAAGCCCTGGGCTTAACCTGGGAACTGCATTCCAAACTATCGGGCTAGAGTATGGTAGAGGGAGGTGGAATTTCCTGTGTAGCGGTGAAATGCGTAGATATAGGAAGGAACACCAGTGGCGAAGGCGGCCTCCTGGACCAATACTGACGCTGAGGTGCGAAAGCGTGGGGAGCAAACAGGATTAGATACCCTGGTAGTCCACGCCGTAAACGATGAGAACTAGCCGTTGGGGCCCTTGAGGTCTTAGTGGCGCAGCTAACGCGATAAGTTCTCCGCCTGGGGAGTACGGCCGCAAGGTTAAAACTCAAATGAATTGACGGGGGCCCGCACAAGCGGTGGAGCATGTTGTTTAATTCGATGCAACGCGAAGAACCTTACCACCCCTTGACATCCTCAGAACTTGTCGGAGACGACTTGGTGCCTTCGGGAACTGAGTGACAGGTGCTGCATGGCTGTCGTCAGCTCGTGTCGTGAGATGTTGGGTTAAGTCCCGTAACGAGCGCAACCCTTGTCCTTATTTGCCAGCGGGTCATGCCGGGAACTTTAAGGAGACTGCCGGTGACAAACCGGAGGAAGGTGGGGATGACGTCAAGTCATCATGGCCCTTACGGGGTGGGCTACAAACGTGCTACAATGGCGCGCACAAAGGGCTGCAAACCCGCGAGGGGGAGCGAATCCCAAAAAACGCGTCGTAGTCCGGATCGGAGTCTGCAACTCGACTCCGTGAAGTCGGAATCGCTAGTAATCGCGAATCAGAATGTCGCGGTGAATACGTTCCCGGGCCTTGTACACACCGCCCGTCACGTCATGGGAGTGAGTTGCACCAGAAGTAGCTAGTCTAACCTTCGGGAGGACGGTTACCACGGTGTGGCTCATGACTGGGACGAAGTCGTAACAAGGTAGCCGTAGGGGAACCTGCGGCTGGATCACCTCCTTAAACCTTAATAGCCTGAGCTCTGATTGTTCCCTGGTGCTCGTCACCCTGGAACATGAAGCGCAAGAAGGCTCATGCTCGCGGTGAATTACAGATGCTGCGCCGTTCTTCGGAACGGAGCAGCCCCCACACGAATGGCTTGCGTCTCTGGTAACTCGAGCAGCGTCTCGACGGAGCCAGATCCAGAGGACGAGCGTTGACAACAACCCTGTTCCAGGGTCTGTAGCTCAGTTGGTTAGAGCGCACCCCTGATAAGGGTGAGGTCGGTGGTTCAAATCCACCCAGACCCACCAGCGCTTTCTAATGTTGTGCCGTGCGCCGGCTGAGGCTGCCGGCTCACGAAGTGACAACAGGCTCACGAAGTGGCAATAGATAGAAGGCATCCGGGGCCGTAGCTCAGCTGGGAGAGCGCCTGCCTTGCACGCAGGAGGTCAGGAGTTCGATCCTCCTCGGCTCCACCAAAAACGCGACGTCATAAAACACAGGTTCAGTTCTTTGCTATCGAGCCAACATCCAAGCATTCAAGTGCGAAGGTCTGTTTGGATGTTGGTTCGGGCGCGCCGTCCGCGGCGTTTCCGAATGACGGTCTGCCGAGGGCAGGCTGGTGCTCTTTAACAATTCAGAGATACGAAGCCGCATTGTTATTCCTGAATGGGCTTTGGTCGGGTCTTCCCGAGCAAGGCGCTTTCAGTCGATGACAACGCGGGTACAGATCGATTGTGTCCGCTTCTCCGCGGATGTGATCGGTCAACTCAAGATGCGTCTTGGAAAATGACGGTCTGCGCCAAGCGGACCGTGGCAAACGTTACCAGCTCTTTATGACGTTCGTGAGAACGGCACATTGGGTTATATGGTCAAGCGTTTAAGTGCATCTGGTGGATGCCTTGGCAGCTGAAGGCGATGAAGGACGTTGTAGCCTGCGATATGCCTCGGGGAGTCGGCAAACAGACTTTGATCCGAGGATTTCCGAATGGGGAAACCCACCGCTCTCGAGCGGTATCCTCACCTGAATAAAATAGGGTGTGGAGGCGAACCCGGGGAACTGAAATATCTAAGTACCCGGAGGAAAAGAAATCAACCGAGATTCCCTGAGTAGCGACGAGCGAACGGGGACTAGCCCTTAAGCATTCGATTCGTTAGTAGAAGTGTCTGGAAAGGCACGCCATAGAGGGTGATAGCCCCGTATGCGAAAACGAGTTGGGTGTGAAATCGAGTAGGACGGGGCACGTGAAACCCTGTCTGAACATGGGGGGACCATCCTCCAAGGCTAAATACTCTCAGCTGACCGATAGTGAACCAGTACCGTGAGGGAAAGGCGAAAAGAACCCCTGTGAGGGGAGTGAAATAGAACCTGAAACCAGATGCATACAAGCAGTGGGAGCCGGGTGTTGCTTGCAACACGCGGTGACTGCGTACCTTTTGTATAATGGGTCAGCGAGTTACTTTTACCGGCAAGGTTAACCGTATAGGGGAGCCGTAGGGAAACCGAGTCTTAATAGGGCGTTCAGTCGGTAGGAGTAGACCCGAAACCGGGCGATCTAGCCATGGGCAGGTTGAAGATTGAGTAACATCAATTGGAGGACCGAACCCACTAACGTTGAAAAGTTAGGGGATGACCTGTGGCTAGGAGTGAAAGGCTAATCAAGCTCGGAGATAGCTGGTTCTCCCCGAAAGCTATTTAGGTAGTGCCTCTTGTTTCACCACCGGGGGTAGAGCACTGTTTGGGCTAGGGGGTCACCTAGACTTACCAACCCCATGCAAACTCCGAATACCGGTGAGTGCAATCAAGGGAGACAGACGGCGGGTGCTAACGTCCGTCGTCGAGAGGGAAACAACCCAGACCGCCAGCTAAGGTCCCCAAATCACAGTTAAGTGGGAAACGATGTGGGAAGGCATAGACAGCCAGGAGGTTGGCTTAGAAGCAGCCATCCTTTAAAGAAAGCGTAATAGCTCACTGGTCGAGTCGGCCTGCGCGGAAGATGTAACGGGGCTCAAACTGTGTACCGAAGCTGCGGATGCGCGCCTTATGGCGCGTGTGGTAGGGGAGCGTTCTGTACGCCTGTGAAGGTGAACCGGAAGGTTTGCTGGAGGTATCAGAAGTGCGAATGCTGACATGAGTAACGACAAAGGAGGTGAAAATCCTCCTCGCCGAAAGACCAAGGGTTCCTGCGCAACGCTCATCGGCGCAGGGTGAGTCGGCCCCTAAGGCGAGGCCGAAAGGCGTAGTCGATGGGAAACAGGTTAATATTCCTGTACCGATCGTTATTGCGATGGGGTGACGGAGAAGGCTAGGCTGGCCTGGTGTTGGTTATCCAGGTTTAAGCATGTAGGCCGGGATCTTAGGTAAATCCGGGGTCCCCCTCTTTAGTGAGGAAGGCTGAGGTGTGATGACGAACCGCTCTTATACGAGCGGGAAGTAGCTGATGCCAAGCTTCCAAGAAAAACCTCTAAGCTTCAGATAACGACCGACCGTACCCCAAACCGACACAGGTGGTCAGGTAGAGAATACCAAGGCGCTTGAGAGAACTCGGGTGAAGGAACTAGGCAAAATGGCACCGTAACTTCGGGAGAAGGTGCGCCGCTTTTGGTGACGGGACTTGCTCCCCGAGCTGAGGGCGGTCGAAGATACCAGGTGGCTGCGACTGTTTAGTAAAAACACAGCACTCTGCAAACACGTAAGTGGAAGTATAGGGTGTGACGCCTGCCCGGTGCCGGAAGGTTAATTGATGGGGTTAGCTTAGGCGAAGCTCTTGATCGAAGCCCCGGTAAACGGCGGCCGTAACTATAACGGTCCTAAGGTAGCGAAATTCCTTGTCGGGTAAGTTCCGACCTGCACGAATGGCGTAACGATGGCCACACTGTCTCCACCCGAGACTCAGTG
The DNA here is from genome assembly GCA_040219935.1 of Pseudomonadales bacterium. Classification (GTDB taxonomy): domain Bacteria; phylum Pseudomonadota; class Gammaproteobacteria; order Pseudomonadales; family Azotimanducaceae; genus UBA7803. The sequence continues at coordinate 69,603 of JAVJUA010000001.1, forward strand.
AAATTGAAATCGCGGTGAAGATGCCGTGTACCCGCGGCTAGACGGAAAGACCCCGTGAACCTTTACTATAGCTTCACACTGGACTTTGACTTAACTTGTGTAGGATAGGTGGGAGACTTTGAAGCGGTGACGCTAGTCATCGTGGAGTCGTCCTTGAAATACCACCCTGGTTACGTCGGGGTTCTAACTCTGGCCCGTTATCCGGGTCGAGGACAGTGTGTGGTGGGTAGTTTGACTGGGGCGGTCTCCTCCCAAAGAGTAACGGAGGAGCACGAAGGTGCACTCAGCATGGTCGGAAATCATGCGTTGCGTGTAAAGGCATAAGTGCGCTTGACTGCGAGCCCGACGGGGCGAGCAGGGTCGAAAGACGGTCTTAGTGATCCGGTGGTTCTGTATGGAAGGGCCATCGCTCAACGGATAAAAGGTACTCCGGGGATAACAGGCTGATACCGCCCAAGAGTTCACATCGACGGCGGTGTTTGGCACCTCGATGTCGGCTCATCACATCCTGGGGCCGAAGCCGGTCCCAAGGGTATGGCTGTTCGCCATTTAAAGTGGTACGCGAGCTGGGTTTAGAACGTCGTGAGACAGTTCGGTCCCTATCTGCCGTGGGCGTTTGAGATTTGAGAGGAGCTGCTCCTAGTACGAGAGGACCGGAGTGGACGAACCTCTGGTGTTCCGGTTGTCACGCCAGTGGCACTGCCGGGTAGCTATGTTCGGACGGGATAACCGCTGAAAGCATCTAAGCGGGAAGCCCCCCTCGAGATGAGATCTCACTGGACCTTCGGGTCCCTAAAGGGCCCTCGTAGACTACGAGGTTGATAGGCAGGGTGTGTAAGCGCCGCGAGGCGTTGAGCTAACCTGTACTAATTGCCCGTGCGGCTTGACCATATAACCGAATGTGTCGGGTTTGCTCAGCAAACCTGAATCGGAGGTCGAGCTGGTAAACGATATAGCCGCAAGACGCATCAAGACTTCGTATCTTTGATTGTTGAGATTTGACGCCCCGAGGAGCCCGGATCCTCAGGGTGGCAAACCGAACGTGCGCGGGCGCGAGCACCCGGCAGTTTTGCTGAGCAAAACTGCTAAGGTGTTCGCTTCGCGAACACCCGTTTGCCTGACGACCATAGCGAATCGGAACCACCTGATCCCATACCGAACTCAGCAGTGAAACGGTTCAGCGCCGATGGTAGTGTGGGGTCTCCCCATGTGAGAGTAGGACATCGTCAGGCTTCTACACCGCAAGGCCCGGCCGCTGTGCGTCCGGGCCTTGCTGTTTCTGGCGGGTCGTCATCATGACCAATCCGTTGCGGCTGCACTGGTCGCGGTCCAAACCCAACTTCGGCGACTGGCTGTCGCCCGCCCTCTGCGAGGCCTTGAGTGGCCGTCCGGTCACCTATGCGTCCATTGGCCGCTGTGACTTGGTGGCCGTGGGTAGCCTGTTCGAGCGCCTGCCCCGTTTCCCGCTCGGCCGGCGTCTGGACGTCTGGGGTACCGGGGCCATCGAAGGCGGTCCGCCGCGGCGACTGCGGCACCGCCTTCACGCGCTGCGTGGGCCGCTGACGGCGGGCCTGGTTCGCGATGCCCGGGTGGACGTGTTCGGAGATCCCGGCCTGCTGGCCGAGGTTCTGCTTCCGGACGCCCGGTGCGCCGATCGGCCGGTCTCGCTGGGTGTCGTGCCCCACTACAAGGATGTCGCCAGAACCGAGGTGCGGGAGCTGATCGAACGCGTCCCCGGCGCACGGGTCATCGACGTGTTCGACCCGCCGGCTCGCGTCATTCGTGCCATTGCCGGGTGCCGCCGCGTCATCTCGTCGAGCCTGCACGGGCTGATCGTCGCTGAAGCCGTCGGCGTTCGTGCGCACTGGATGATCCTCTCCGACGCGGTGCGAGGCGGCGGCTGGAAGTTCCAGGACTACTATCTCGGCACGGGGCGTGAGCCGCGCTCGCCGCTGGATCCCGTGACCGTCTCCGCGGCCACGCTGGAGGCGTTGTTCGATGGGGCGGCGCCTCCGGATCTGGGCGGCATCAAGCGGAGCCTGCAGGCTTGCTTTCCCTATCAGCGAAGCGCGGCGCTATGAACGATCCCAGCGACCTGCCGACCTTGTTCGCCGTCATCGTCCGTGACGGCCGCCTGCCTGCCGGCCTGTGGCCGGCCGATGCGGATCCGGAGCGGTACGGTCTGGTCCTCAAAGACGGCCATGTGCAGCCACCGCAGCCCCTGGAGCCCCTGGTGGGCGAGAGCATCCTTGCCGCAGCCGACCCCGCAACCGCTTCCTGGGTGCGGCGGCTCGACGTTTACCCGGCCATCGACTCCACCAATGCGCAGCTGATGCAGCGCGCGACGGGTGGCTCCATCGATGGTCATGTCAGTCTGGCGGAGGTGCAGCTGCAGGGCCGTGGGCGCAGGGGCCGAACGTGGTCGAGCCCGTTCGGCGGCAGCATCGCTGTGTCCATGGGCATCGCCCTGGACCGCGATCCTGCCGCCTTGGGCGGCTCGAGCCTGGTGGTAGGGCTGGCCGTGCTCGACGCGCTCGAGCAGCTCGGCGCGCAGGACGCGGGTTTGAAGTGGCCCAACGATCTGCTGCTTGGCGACGCCAAGCTGGGCGGCATCCTCATCGAGCTCGCGGCCGCCGCGCGTTCGTCCGCGCTGGTAGTCGGCATCGGCATCAACGTGGCCTTGGGAGCCCGCGTGCGAAGTGAGCTCGACCGCCCGGTGGCCGATCTGAGCGCCTTCGGCCCGCCATCACGCAACCTGCTTGCCGGCAGAGTGCTGTCGTCCGTGGTGGCCTTCCTGCGCGCATTCGAGGCCGACGGTTTCTCTGCGTTCAGGGACGCATTCTGTGCGCGACATCGCTATCATGGGCGCGCCTGCCGGGTGCTGCTGGGCGAGCGAACGGCGTCCGGACGGGTGGTAGGCGTGTCCAATGACGGTGGGTTGCTCCTGGAAACCCAGGGGCGGGTCGAGGAGTTTCATGGCGGGGAGGTATCCCTGCGGGAGGACGCTGCCGGCGGGCCGTGACGTCATTGCACCCCCAGCAGGGTTTCTATAGAATTCCGCTCCCATTTTGGCCGCCATAGCTCAGCTGGTAGAGCAGCTCACTTGTAATGAGAAGGTCCAGGGTTCAACTCCTTGTGGCGGCACCAGGGTGTGGGTCGGCGGCCTGATTGGTTGCTGTGACAACGTACAGGAAAGGCACCTCGTCTGAGCGCGGAGCGCAGGGCGACCGGTGCGTTTTGCGCTTCCGCCGGCGGCCGGTCAGCGCAGGGTAGAACGCGGAGGCGATGGAGTTCGAGCAGGGTGGGGTTCCCGAGCGGTCAAAGGGATCAGACTGTAAATCTGACGGCTTAGCCTTCGAAGGTTCGAATCCTTCCCCCACCACCAGACATTGAGCGAAGCACCCGGGAAAAGACCCGCGGGTATAGTTCAGCGGTAGAACCTCAGCCTTCCAAGCTGATGACGCGGGTTCGATTCCCGCTACCCGCTCCAGATGGCCGCCAGAGCCGCGGCGGTGAAGACGGTAGCGGCAGGTGCAGGGAGAACGGTTGTGGGCGGTACGCAGCAGCGACGCCCTGAGGCGGACCCGGAAGGGGCTGCCAATAGGCCGGATTGCCGGTCGGCTTGCTCACATAGCTCAGTAGGTAGAGCACTTCCTTGGTAAGGAAGAGGTCATCGGTTCGAATCCGATTGTGAGCACCAGATTGATGGCCGGTGAGCCGAGCGCCGGCTGATGAAGGTAACGAGGGCCGCTTGCTGTCGCAACGCGACCGCCAAGGTGTTCCGAAGGAACAGCCGTCAACAACGTCAAGAGCGAACGAAAGGGAACTTGAACGATGTCCAAAGCGAAATTTGAGCGTAAGAAGCCGCACGTGAACGTGGGGACGATTGGTCACGTTGACCATGGCAAGACGACGCTGACGGCGGCGTTGACGAAGGTGTGTGCGGAAGAGTTTGGTGGAGAGGCACGGGCGTTC
>JAVJUA010000002.1:0-109239 GCA_040219935.1 Pseudomonadales bacterium
AGCGCAAGCCAAGCTCGCTGGAGGAGATAAGCTCCGACCCTCGCGACTACCCATCAGGGCCAAGCAGCCGGAACATCCGGTCATGCTACCAACAGGCCGGATATAAGACTGCAACCGTTCCCGCAGCGCCAACTTCAACGAGTCGATTGCCACAAGGGAGGCGTCCATATAAGGGGCCATGACCCGATTCAACGCGCTATTGGTGGAGAAGACCGACAGCGGCTTCGAGCGCCGGGTGGTCGAGCGCTCGCTGGATGTTCTGCCCGCAGGCGACGTGGTCATCGACGTGCGGTACTCGTCCCTCAACTACAAGGACGCGCTCTCGGCCACCGGCAACCCCGGGGTCAGCCGCAACTTTCCGCACACGCCCGGGATCGATGCGGCCGGGATCGTGGCCGCTTCGGGGAACGATGCCTTTGCGGTTGGCGATGAAGTCATCGTCATCGGCTTCGATCTGGGGATGAACACGCCGGGCGGCTTCGGCCAGCGGATTCGCGTGCCGGCAGGATGGGTGGTGCCGAGGCCCGAGGGCCTAAGCCTGCATCAGTCGATGCTGCTCGGTACGGCCGGATTCACGGCTGCGTTGTCGGTAGACAAGCTGGAGCACGCCGGCATGACGCCCGACAGCGGACCGGTGCTCGTGACCGGCGCCACCGGCGGCGTGGGGTCCGTTGCCGTGAGGCTGCTGGCGCATCTCGGTTACGAGGTGGCGGCCGTCACCGGCAAGGCGGACCAGCACGACCTGCTGAAGGCGCTGGGCGCGGCCCGGATCATGAGCCGTGAGGAGGCGCGCGCAGGCGGGGACAGGCCCCTGCTCAAGGAGGTCTGGGGCGGCGTGGTGGACTGCGTCGGCGGCGAGATTCTGTTCAACGCCGTCAAGTCGCTGCGCTACGGCTGCAGCCTCGCCGCATGCGGCCTGGTGGACTCGCCCCAGGTGCCCGCCACGGTGCTGCCCTTCATCCTGCGTGGCGTCAACCTGCTGGGCGTCGACTCGGTGGAGCTGCCGTTGGCCAAAAAGACGCGAATCTGGCACAAGCTGGCCGGCGACTGGCGACTCGACGGGCTCGACCGGCTGGAGGAAACGCTCACCCTGGATACGCTGTCCGAGGCCATCGATCGGATCCTGGCCGGCAGGATGGTGGGCCGCGGCGTGGTCGACCTGGGCGCCTGAGCCGGGCGCAGCGTGAGCAGCCCCTAGTCCCGACGCAGCGCCGGTGACACGGCGATGGGGCTCGGGTAGCGGAAGATCACCGCGTAGGTCGAGGCCACCAGCGTCAGCACCGTGGCGCCCTGAATGACGTGGGCCGCCTCGGCGCCGAGCAGCACCGTGCCGGCGGCGACGTAGGTCACCAGCAGCGAGAACTCGGATGCCTGACCCAGCCGATACCCGGCCTCCCAGGCGGTTTCGGAGGTCTCGCCCTGCCAGCGCAGCAGCGCCGAGAACACCACCGGCTTCATGCCGACCACCACCGTCGCGAGCAGGACGATGGGCAGCAGCACGTCCAGCATCAGCAGCGTGTCGAGCCCGGCGCCCACTGAGAAGAAGAACAGCACCAGGAAGAAGTCGCGCAGCGGTCTGAGGCTCTCTGCGATGTACTGAGAGATCGGGTGCATGGCCATGGACACGCCGGCGATGAAGGCGCCGATCTCGTAGGAGAGCCCGGCCATCGATGCCACGCTGGCCAGGCCCAGGCACCAGCCCAGCGCAAGCAGAAAGATGAACTCGTGAAAGGCATCGAAGCGCTGCACCAGGGGCAGGATGCCGTAGCGCACGCCGAGCACGGCGCCAGCCACCACCAGCGGCAACGCCAGCAGCACGGTGCCCAGGTTGAGCAGGGTATCCGTCAGGTTCTCGCCGTAGCCCGCCAGCAGTATCAGGGCCAGGATGGCAATGAGGTCCTGCAGCAGCAGCAGGCTGACCACGATCTCGCCGACGTGTCGATGGTGGAGCACCGTGGTCGGCAGCAGCTTGATGCCGACGATGGTGCTGGAGAACGTCAAGGCGACGCCGGCGATCACGGCTTCCGACTGTCGATAGCCGAAGAAGCGCATCATCGCGTAGCCGACCAGGAAGAACACGCAGGTGCTCACCGCCGCCGTCACCAGGCCTTCGCCGAGCATGCGTCGCAGCTTGCTCGGCTGCAGGTCGAGGCCCACCAGGAACAGCAGGAAGATGATGCCGATCTCGGCGATCTCCGAGAGCAGGCGCGCGTCGGACACCATCTGGAAACCGTGCGGCCCAAGCAGGCAGCCGACGGCGATGTAGGCGATCAGCAACGGCTGCCGCGTGTAGAGCGCCAGCGTGGCCAGCACCGCAGCGCCGGTGAAGATCAGAAAGAACGAACCGATGATGCTGCTGATGAATTCACCCCGGGCCGCCACAGCGCAGCCGTCCCTGCCTCAGCGGTCAGCTTGCGACGGTTGGCAGCGACACGCAACAACCGATAGACTGCGCCCCGGTCGAGATGCCGGTCAGAGAGGACGAGGATGAGCGCCCACGAACAGTCTACCGAAGAAGCCGAAGCCGCAGACCGTCGCGCCGACGGCAAGGCGGTTCTGCTGATCTTCACCGCCCTGGTGCTGATCGCCGTGCACTTCGTGTCGGGCTGGACCTTCGATTTCTGACGTGCGCTGCGCCGGCCCCCTCCGGCGTCAGTCCAGCAGCACGGGCCGCAGCAGCCGGCGGGCCGATTCAGCGTCCAGACCCTTGCGTTCGGCGTAGTCCCGAAGCTGGTCTTCGCCGATCTTGCCGATCCCGAAGTAGCGTGACTCCGGGTGCGAAAAGTACCAGCCGGACACCGACGCTGCAGGCAGCATGGCAAAGCTCTCGGTCAGCGTCATGCCGGTGCTGGCCGGTACGTCCAGCAGGCGGAACAGGGTCTGCTTCTCGCTGTGCTCGGGGCAGGCCGGGTAGCCTGGCGCCGGACGAATGCCCTGATACTGCTCCGAGATCAACCCGTCCGTATCCAGATTCTCGCCGCTGGCGTAGCCCCAGTAGCGGATGCGCACTTCCCGATGCAGGTACTCTGCGAAGGCTTCCGCCAGCCGATCGGCCAGGGCCTTGACCATGATGGCGGCGTAGTCGTCGCCGGCATGATCGGCCAGAACCTCGTCGATGCCGAGGCCGGCCGTGACCGCGAAGGCGCCGACGTGGTCGGCAACCCCCGACGGCCCGACGAAGTCGGCCAGGCAGAAGTTCGGCTGCCCCTCGGGCTTGACGCTCTGCTGGCGGAGATGATGCAGGCGCGCCAGCTCCCGGGTGCGATCCGCGTCTTCGTACAGCACCAGATCGTCGTCGCCGAGGCGGTTGGCGGGCCACAAGCCGATGACGCCACGAGCCTGCAGGCGGCCATCGGCGATCAGGGCATCGAGCATCTCCTGGGCATCGGCGAACAACGATCGCGCGGCTTCCCCGACCACCTCGTCGTCGAGAATCCTCGGGTACTTGCCGGCCAGCTCCCAGGTCATGAAGAACGGCGTCCAGTCGATGTAGGGCCGCAGCGTCTCCAGCGAGACGGTGTCGATGACGGTGACGCCGGGATGCGCCGGCTGCGGTGGCTGGTAGCGTTGCCATTCGCCGGCGAAGGCATTGTTCCTGGCGTCCGCCAGCGGCAGCAGCTCGCGCTTCGAGGTGCGTGCGGCGCTGCGCGTGCGGATGGCCGCGTAGTCGTCGCGCAGGCCGGCGACGAAAGCGGGTCGCTGCTCCCGGGAGATGAGCTGCGAGGCAACGTGCACGCTGCGCGATGCGTCGGGTACGTAGACCACGGCGCCGCGCTGATACGCCGGCTCGATCTTCACCGCCGTGTGGGCCTTGGACGTGGTGGCGCCGCCGATCAGCAGCGGCTGATCGAAGCCCTGACGCTGCATTTCCTCGGCGACGTAGACCATCTCGTCCAGCGACGGCGTGATCAGGCCGGACAGGCCGATCAGGTCCGCCCGGTGCTCGCGTGCGGCCGCCAGGATCTTGTCCACCGGAACCATCACCCCGAGGTCTATCACCTCGTAGTTGTTGCACTGGAGCACCACGCCGACGATGTTCTTGCCGATGTCGTGCACGTCGCCCTTCACCGTAGCCATGACGATGGTGCCCTTGGCTTCGCGTCCCGGGCCCTGCTCGGCCTCGATGAACGGGATCAGATGGGCCACGGCCTGCTTCATCACCCGGGCGCTCTTCACCACCTGAGGCAGGAACATCTTGCCGGCGCCGAACAGGTCGCCCACCACGTTCATGCCGTCCATCAGCGGCCCTTCGATCACCTCGATGGGGCGTGCGGCCGCGAGCCGGGCCTCCTCCGTGTCGTCGATGATGTGCGTGGTGATGCCCTTCACCAGGGCATGGGTGAGGCGCTCGCCCACCGGCAGCTCGCGCCAGGACTGGTCGCTGACCGCCTGGCGCTCCCCCTGGACGGCAAAGGCCGTGGCGGCCGACAGCAGTCGCTCTGTGGCGTCCGGGCGCCGATTCAGCACCAGATCTTCCACCAGCGCGCGGAGGTCCGGGGGTATGTCCTCGTAGATGGCGAGCTGGCCGGCATTGACGATGCCCATGGTCAGGCCGGACCGTACCGCGTGGTAGAGGAACGCCGCGTGAATGGCTTCGCGAATCGGATTGTTGCCACGGAACGAGAAGGACACGTTGCTGACCCCGCCGGAGGTGTGGGCGTGGGGCAGGTTGTCACGGATCCACCGGCATGCCTCGATGAAGTCGACCGCATAGTTGCGATGCTCATCGATGCCGGTGCCGATGGCGAAGATGTTCGGGTCGAAGATGATGTCTTCCGGCGGCATGCCCACCTGCTCGGTGAGGATCCGGTAGGCCCGGGCGCAGATCTGGGTCTTGCGCTCGAAGGTATCCGCCTGTCCCTGCTCGTCGAAAGCCATGATCACCACGGCGGCACCGTACGCCCGGCACTTTCTGGCCAGGGCGACGAAGGCTTCTTCGCCTTCCTTCAGCGACAGCGAGTTCACCACCGGTTTGCCCTGAATGCATCTCAGGGCCGCCTCGATCACGTTCCACTTGCTCGAGTCGACCATGAACGGCACCCGGGATATGTCCGGCTCCGATGCCATCAGGTTGACGAACCGGACCATGGCGGCCTGGCTGTCGAGCATGCCCTCGTCCATGTTGACGTCGATGATCTGGGCACCGTTGTCGACCTGCTCCCGTGCCACGGCGAGGGCGGCCTCGTAGTCGCCGTCCCGGATCAGCCGGGCGAACCGGGCGGAGCCGGTGACGTTGGTCCGCTCGCCGACGTTGACGAACAGCGACGCGTCGTCGATCACCAGGGGCTCGAGCCCGGCCAGGCGCAGGGCCGGAGGCCGCTCGGGCAGCGGACGGGGGACCTTGCCATCGATCGCGGCACGAATCGCGGCCACATGGTCCGGCGTGGTGCCGCAGCAGCCGCCCACCATGTTCAGAAGCCGGCTGTCGGCGAACTCGCCCAGGGTGGCAGCCATGTGCTCGGGGGTATCGTCGTACTCGCCGAAGGCGTTGGGCAGGCCGGCGTTGGGATGCACGCTGACGTAGGTCTCTGCAACCCGTCCTAGCTGCACCACGTAGGGGCGCAGCTGCTCGGCGCCCAGCGCGCAGTTGAGGCCGACGACCAGGGGCTCGGCATGGCGAAGCGAGTACCAGAACGCCTCGCACGTCTGACCCGACAGCGTCCGTCCGCTGGCATCGGTGATGGTGCCGGAGATCATCAGCGGCACGCGGTAGCCGAGTTCTTCGGAGAGCAGACCGATGCTCCAGACGGCGGCCTTGGCGTTCAGGGTGTCGAAGACGGTCTCGATCAGGATGAAGTCGGCGCCGTGGGCCATGAGCGCCCGGGCCGCTTCCAGGTAGTTCTCCGCCAGCTCGGCGAAGTCGACGTTGCGCATGCCGGGATCGTTGACGTCGGGCGACAGGCTGGCGGTGCGATTGGTGGGGCCCATGACCCCCGCCACGAAGCGGGGCCAGTCGGGGGTCGAGTAGGCATCGGCAGCCTGGCGCGCTACGGTCGCCGATGCCGCGTTCATCTCCACCGCCCGCGACTCCAGGCCGTAGTCGGCCTGACCGATGCGCGTCGACGTGAAGGTGTTGGTCTTGATGATGTCGGCGCCGGCGGCGAGATAACGCTCATGGGCGTCCCGAACCACCGCCGGTCGGGTGAGCGCCAGCACGTCGTGATTGCCCTGCAGCGGAAAGTCGTGATCGGCCAGCACCGACCCACGATAGGCAGCCTCGTCGAGCTTCAGGCCCTGCAGCAGGGTGCCATAGGCGCCGTCGAGGACCAGAATGCGCTGGTCGAGCGCGCTCCTGAGCACGTTGAGCTTGGAATCGGTCATGCGAACCCGGATTTCGAAATCGAGCCCAGTGTAGGCCCCGTCGTCATGAGTTCAATTGAAGTTCCTCGTCCATGTGTTGAGCAACACTCATGTTGGTCCGGCTCGATTGCTGCGAAGTGGGGGTTCGGCTACCATACCTGACCAATTTAGTCGGAATTAGCGGGCGCAAGAGCAACCCATGATCGAGATCTCCCAATCGGCTCAAACCTACCTGCGCGACCTCCTCTCCAAGCAGGACGGTGGTGACGTCGGCATTCGCGTGTTCGTGGCCCAGCCTGGAACCCCGAATGCGGAAACCTGCATCGCTTACTGCCGCCCGGGCGAGGCGCAGAGCGGCGACATCGCCGTACCGTACGAAGGCTTTACCGCCTGGTTCGAGGAGCGCAGCGCCCCGTACCTGCAGGACGCGGTGGTCGACTACCAGGAAGACCGCATGGGCGGGCAGCTCACCATCAAGGCGCCGAACGCGCGTGCGCCCCAGGTCGGTCCCGACGCGCCCCTGGAGGATCGCATCAACTACGTGCTCTACAACGAGATCAATCCGGGCCTGGCCTCCCATGGCGGCATGGTGACGCTGGTCGAGGTGGTGGAAGACTCCATCGCCGTGCTGCAGTTCGGGGGCGGCTGCCAGGGCTGCGCCGCCGTCGACATCACCCTGAAGAACGGTGTCGAAAAGACGCTGCTAGCCCAGGTGCCCGAGCTCACGGGCATCCGCGATGCGACCGATCACACCGTGACCGAGCACGCCTACTATCAGTGAGCCACTCACCGAAGGTGAGCCGGCTCAGGCGCTGCGCCGCCAGGCGGCCGCGCGGCGCTGCAGCGGTTCCCGCAGGGATTCCGCCAGGTCGCGCAGCAACGTCTCCGTATCCGCCCAGCCGATGCAGCCATCGGTGATCGACACCCCGTAGCGAAGCGCCGCCGGATCGCCGGACAGCGGCTGGTTGCCCTCGCGCAGATGGCTCTCGATCATCATGCCGATGATCGAATCGTTGCCGCCGAGAATCTGGTCGCGCACCGCACGCGCGACGTCGCTCTGGCGGCGGTAGTCCTTGGCCGAGTTGGCGTGGCTGCAGTCGACCATGATGTTGGGCCTGCCGGGCAGCTTGGCCAGAGCGCGCTCGCACGCGGCGATGCTGGTGGCGTCGAAGTTCGGGCCCTGGGTGCCGCCGCGCAGCACGATGTGAGCGAACGGATTGCCCCGGGTGTGCAGCACGGCCACTTGACCCGCCGGATTGATGCCGAGAAAACGGTGCGGCCGCGCCACCGACTGCAGGGCGTTGATGGCGACGTCCAGGGAGCCGTCGGTGCCGTTCTTGAACCCCACCGCGCAGCTCAGCCCGGACGCCATCTCCCGATGGGTCTGTGATTCGGTGGTGCGGGCGCCGATGGCCGACCAGGCGATCAGGTCCTGCAGGTACTGGGGCGTGATCGGGTCCAGCGCTTCGGTAGACAGCGGCAGGCCCAACTCGGCGATGTCGAGCAGCAGGCGCCGCGCCAGGCTGAGCCCCTCGTCGACGCAGAACGTGTCGTTCAGGTGCGGATCATTGATCAGGCCCTTCCAGCCCACCGTGGTGCGGGGCTTTTCGAAGTAGGCGCGCATGACGATGAGCAGGCTGTGATCGAGCTCCCCGGCGAGCCGGTGCAGGCGCGCCGCGTATTCACGGGCGGCATCGACGTCGTGAATGGAGCAGGGGCCGATCACCACCAGCACCCTCGGGTCGTCGCCCGACAACACGGCGCGCACGGCGTCCCGGCCCCGCTGAACCGACTCCCGTGCCGCCTCCGTCGCCGGCAGCCGGGCCTTGAGCTCCTCCGGCGTGACGAGCACCCGGTGGGACTCGATGTTGAGATTCTCCAAACGCTCGTGATGCATGGTCATGGCTCCTGCTCGTATCGGGTCCGGGGCCATTCAGGCAAGAAAAAACCCCGGGGGCTGGCTGCCACACGGGGTTTCTGTCCGGAGGCAGCGTGCGCTGCCTTCGAAACGGATTCTCAGGCGACGCGGATGTCGAAAAAATAAAAGCCCGCCCGCCAGCAGCCGGGCGCGGGGCGCTCAGCATCGGCACGGGCGTGCAGGTGTTGCGCAATGTTCGACATGGTGTTCCGCATGGAGCGGGATCTTACCCTACGTGCCCCGGAAAGCAACCGGACGGCCATCGCCGCCGCGCCCGCGGCCGGTTAGAATGCGCGCCGATTTCAGGCAGACAGATGCAGAGGCGAGTGCAGGTATGACCGGCAGAGTCGGGTTCGTGAGCCTCGGTTGTCCCAAGGCGCTGGTGGACTCGGAGCAGATCCTCACCCGCCTGACGGCCGACGGCTACCGCACCGTGGATCGCTATCAGGACGCCGACGTGGTGGTGGTGAACACCTGCGGATTCATCGATGCCGCGGTGGCGGAGTCGCTGGAGACCATCGAGGACGCCCTGGGCAGCAACGGCCGCGTCATCGTCACCGGCTGCCTGGGCGCGGACGCCGACGCCATGCGCCGGCGCTTCCCGCAGCTTCTGTCGGTCACCGGACCCCAGGCCACCGACGCGGTGGTAGCCGCGGTGCATCTGGCGGCCCCGGTCGCGTCCCCGCCGTCGGTCGATATGGAATCGTTGATGGGCCCGGCGGGCGTCAAGCTGACGCCGCCCCACTATGCGTATCTGAAGATCTCCGAAGGCTGCAACCACACGTGCAGCTTCTGCATCATTCCAAGCATGCGGGGCAAGCTGCGATCGCGCACCATCGATGACGTGCTGGCGGAAGCGGGACGCCTGGCTGCCGCGGGCGTTCAGGAGCTGATGGTGATCGCTCAGGACACCAGCGCCTACGGGGTCGATATCGGCTACCGGTCCGCCGCTTTCCATGACCGCACGCTGCGCTCGGATCTGGTGACGCTGTGCCGCGAGCTCGGCCGCATCGTGCCGTGGGTACGTCTGCACTACGTCTATCCGTACCCCCACGTCGACCGGCTGCTGCCGCTCATGGCTGAGGGCCTGATCCTGCCCTATCTGGACATTCCGCTGCAGCATGCGGACCCGGCGGTGCTCAAGGCCATGCGTCGACCGGCGGCCGTGGAGAACACGCTGCGCCGGCTCGAGGCCTGGCGCGAGATCTGCCCCGACCTGGTGGTGCGCAGCACCTTCATCGTCGGCTTCCCGGGAGAAACGGACGCGGCGTTCGGGCGGCTGCTCGACTTCCTGGACGAGGCGCGGCTCGATCGTGTGGGCTGCTTCACCTACTCGCCGGTGGCTGGCGCGGCGGCCAACGCGCTGGCCGATCCGGTGCCGGAGTCCGTGAAGCTCGATCGCCAGGAGCAGCTCATGGAGCTGCAGGCGGAGATCAGTGCGGCGAAGCTGGCCGAACGCGTCGGCACCCGCATCGAGGTGCTGGTCGACCAGGTGCGGGGGGACAGCGCGGTGGCCCGGTCTCGCGGCGACGCCCCGGACGTGGACGGGGTGGTCAACGTCTCCGGCGCCCGGGGCCTGACGGCGGGCGAGCGCGCCTGGGTTCGGGTGACCGGCAGCGACGAGCACGATCTGACCGCCGAGTACCTTGGCGCCGCGGTCAGATTCGCGTAACAATTTCGAGTAACATCACGTGACAGCGAACGTAAGCGGAGCAAGAGTCGATGTGGTATCTGATTGAGGACTTCTTCGAGCAGAGTCTGGTGATGAAGCTGTTCATCGGCCTCGGCTGGTTGTGCGTGCTGATCATGCTGGCCAGCCTGGCTCTGGCCTGATCGCGCCATGCCGCGCATGTGGCTTTCGTCGCTGACCGACGAGCAGCGCCGCGCCCTGCTCGGGCTGGCGCACAACGTCGTGGTATCCGACGGCCTGCTCGATCCCAACGAGGAGGGGATGCTCAACGACTTCAAACGCGAGATGGAGCTCAGCCCCAAGATCGAGCCGGACTATCTGGAGCTGGACGGCATCGAGGCCATCTTCGACAGCCGCAAGTCCCGCGTCGTCGCTCTGCTCAACCTGATCCGGCTCAGCTACGCCGACGGCGCGTTCGAGATCGAGGAAGAGTGCCTGCTCAAGGAGATCAGCCGGACCTTCGAGGTCTCGGATGCCGACTTCCTGCTGCTGGACAACTGGGTCAGGCGTCTGCTGGCTCTGGAAGACGAGGCGCGCAGCCTGATGGCCTGACCGCGGGTGCCCGGGCCTCAGGCCCGCGCTCGCGACGCGTCGACGGTTGCCGCCTCCAGCCTGGACAGGTGGCGTTCCGTCAGCGAGCGATCGCGCTGCAGCTCCGAACTCAGCCGAAAGCGAATGCCGCATCGGAACCGATCGCCCTGGCGCACACAGTTGTGGACGACGCCCACCAGATGGCTCACCCGGACGTCCCCGCAGGCGAGGTTCAGGAACACGCACTGCTCGCGGTCCAGCGGGTGCTCCGTATAGACGGCGATGCCGTAGCGATTGAAGTCGGCTGCCTCGGCACCCAGGGTGGTCAACCGGCCGCGAGGCCGCACCGAGACGCTGATGTGGGCAGCACTCCCGCGGGGCGTCCGGCGACGATCATCGAACGGCTGATGACTGCTCATGACGGGATCCACCTGTTGCGATGGCGGCGATGGGCTTGCTCTGCTGGGGGGATGCTAACGCGGCGGTGCCGCTCTCGGTGTGACCTGGCTCTCAGCCAGGGCGCTGCGCCGCCTCAGCCGTCGTCGAGCAGCCGGGCCTTGGCGGCATTGAGCTTGGCGGCCAGGTAGGTGGAGCCGCCGCGATCCGGGTGCAGCTTCTGAATCAGGCGCCGATGGGCGGCGACGATCTCGTCACGGCTGGGCCCGGGCCCCAGCCCGAGAATCTCCAGCGCCTCGGCCCGGGACATGGGCCCATGATGGCCCGGTGCATGGCTTCCCTGGCCCCCCGTCGATGCCCGATCGCCGGCCTGCGCCTTGCCGCCGAACAGGGAGCGCAGCACCGGCAGGTAGCCCAGCAGGGACAGGGCGCGACGCAGGAACGGCAGCACCGCCGCAATCGCCGCGGCGATCCAGTGCAGCCGCCCGGTGGCGGCCAGCAGCGCCAGGGCAAGCACCAGGGCGATGGCGGCCAGCGTCAGCCAGGTGCTGTACCCGCGGTTGCCTGGCGCGCGCCAGAAGCGGCGGGTGAGCACCACGAAGGCGATGGCGGCGACGATGGCGGCAACGATGGCGATCATGGGCTCGGTACGGCTTTGAACCAGTCTGACATCCCACTTATGATGCCACGAGCAGCACCACGGCATGGGCTCGCCGCAGCGGCGGCCCAACAGGGAGATTCATGGAGCGGGAGGAGATCGAGAGGTGGCTTGAGGAACTGCGCATCGAGCACCGTGACCTCGACGAGGTGATTCGGCACCTGATCGAGACCCGCCACGACGACACCATGCGAATTCAACGCTTGAAGAAGCGCAAGCTGAAGCTCAAGGACATGATGTCCAAGCTGGAGAGCGAGCTGATTCCGGACCTGGACGCATGAGCCCCAGCAGCGACCGCGTGATGCCCCTCACCGTCGCCATCAGCTCCCGCGCCCTGTTCGACCTGACCGAGAGCAACAGCGTCTTCGAGAAGGAGGGGCTCGAGGCGTACCGGCAATATCAGATCGTCCATGAGGACGACGTTCTGGAGCCTGGCGAGGCGTTCCACTTCGTAAAAAAATTGCTGAATATCAATAAGCTGCTAGGTAAACCTCGGGTCGATGTGATTCTGTTGTCGCGCAACTCCGCAGATACGGGCCTGCGCATCTTCAACTCCATCAAGGCCTACGACCTGGCCATCAGCCGCGCGGCCTTCTGCGGCGGCGAGTCACCTTACCGGTACGTGCGCGCGTTCGGCTGCAGCCTGTTCCTCTCTACCCAGGCGGACGATGTCGGGCAGGCCCTGGACCACGGCGTCGCCGCCGCCACGCTGCTCGGCAGGCCTGCCGGGCCCCGGGAGGTGGGCGAAGACCTGCGGCTGGCGTTCGACGGCGACTCGGTGCTGTTTTCCGACGAGGCCGAGCAGATCTACCAGAGCGAGGGGCTCGATGCGTTCAGCCGGCGCGAGGCCGCGGCGGCCACCCGGCCGCTGGAGGGCGGTCCGTTCAAGGACTTTCTCGCCGCGCTGCATCAGCTCCAGCAGGAATTCACGGGCCAGCCGTGCCCGATACGCACCGCCCTGGTCACCGCCCGCAGCGCCCCTGCCCACGAGCGAGTGATTCGCACCCTGCGGGCCTGGGACATCCGGCTGGACGAATCGCTGTTCCTGGGTGGCATGGACAAGACCGAGTTCCTGCGCGCCTTCGGTGCCGATGTATTCTTCGATGACCAGACCCAGCACTGCGAGCGGGCCAGCGTCCACGTGGCCACCGGGCACGTGCCCCACGGCATCGTCAACCGCGACAGGTAAGTTATACTCCGTCGGGTTTTTATAACGGGTCCACACGCTCGCGCGTCCACCGGCCATGAAGCTCCAACAGCTCCGCTACATCTGGGAGGTCGCCCACCACGACCTGAACGTCTCGGCGACGGCCCAGAGCCTGTTCACCTCGCAGCCGGGCATCAGCAAGCAGATCCGGCTGCTGGAGGACGAGCTCGGCGTCGAGATCTTCGCCCGCAGCGGCAAGCATCTGACCCACGTGACCGCCGTGGGCGAGACCATCATCAAGATGGCGGGGCAGATCCTGCGCGAGGTGGACACCATCAAGCAGGTGGCGCAGGAGTTCAGCGACGAGAAGCAGGGCAGCCTGTCCATCGCCACCACCCATACCCAGGCACGCTATGCGTTGCCGCCGGTGATCGGCGACTTCCGCGCCCGCTATCCGGACGTGGCGCTGCATGTCAATCAGGGCTCGCCGACCCAGATCGCCGAGCTGGCGGCCAACGGCACCGTCGACTTCGCCATCGCCACCGAAGGCATGGAGCACTTCCAGGATCTGGTGATGATGCCGTGCTACGCCTGGAACCGCTGCGTGGTGGTGCCGGAGGGCCATCGCCTGATCAAGAAGGCGAACTCGAAGACCGGACTGGTGCTGGCCGATGTGGCCGCGGAGCCGATCATCACCTACGTCTTCGGCTTCACCGGCCGCTCGCGGCTGGATGCCGCGTTCTCGGCTGCCGGACTGACCCCGCACGTGGTGCTGACTGCCACCGATGCCGACGTCATCAAGACCTACGTTCGCCTGGGGCTGGGCGTCGGCATCATCGCCCATATGGCGCTGGATCCCGAGCGCGATCGGGATCTGGTGCCCCTGGACGCATCGCACCTGTTCGAGCCGAGCATCACCCACATCGGGTTCCGCCGCGGCACGTTCCTGCGCCGCTACATGTACGACTTCATCGAGCGCTTTGCACCGCACCTGGACCGGGCCCAGGTGGATGCCGCCGTGGCCTGTGCCACGCGGGTCGAGCGCGAAGCGCTGTTCGCCGAACTGCAACTGCCCGTCCGCTGACCCGGGAGGCGTCTTGGATATCCTCTGTCTCGACCTCGAAGGCGTGCTCATTCCCGAAATCTGGCAGGCCGTGGCAGATCGCACCGGCATCGAGGCGCTGCGCAAGACCACGCGCGACATTCCGGTGTACGACGACCTGATGCAGCTCCGGCTCGGCATTCTGGCCGAGCACGACCTGCCGCTGAGCCTGATTCAGCAGGTCATAGACACCCTCGAGCCGCTGCCGGGGGCGCCCGAGTTCCTGGGCTGGGCTCGCCAGCAGTACCAGGTGGCCATCATCTCCGACACCTTCTACCAGTTCGCCATGCCGCTGATGGCGAAGCTCGGCTGGCCGACCCTGCTCTGCCACCGCCTGGTGGTGGAGCACGATCGCATCGTCGACTATCGCATCCGCCAGCCCGACCCGAAGCGGCGATCGGTGCAGGCGTTCCGCTCCCTCAACTACCGGGTGCTGGCTGCGGGCGACTCCTACAACGACGTCTCCATGCTCGAGGAGGCGGACGCCGGGTTTCTGTTCTGCGCGCCGGACAACGTGCGCCGCGAGTTCCCCCAGTACCCCTACGCCGGCGACTACCCGGCCCTGCAGCGGCTGCTGGAGCAGGCGTGAGCGCCGAACCCCGGTTCGTGCTGCCCGATCTCTGCGACGCCCATGCGGACGTGGTGCGCGTGGCCGAGCCCATCTTCGTGAGCTACGGCGGCCGCGCCGCCTTCGGCGGTCCCATCCGCACCGTCAAGTGCTTCGAGGACAACGACCTGGTGGCCAGACGCGTGCGGGAGCCCGGCGACGGTGCGGTGCTGGTGGTGGACGGCGGCGGATCACGCCGCTGCGCCCTGGTGGGGGACAATCTGGCTCTGCTGGCGGCGCAGAACGGCTGGGCCGGGGTGCTGGTCTACGGCTGCGTGCGCGACGTCGACGAGCTGGCCAGCATCGAGGTGGGAATTCAGGCCCTGGCGGCCAATCCGTTGCGATCGATCAAGCGCGGCGAGGGGTTGCTGGACGTGGCCGTGGACTTCGCCGGGGTCCGATTCGTGCCCGATCAGTACGTCTACTGCGACCGCAACGGGGTGGTGGTGGCGCCGGTGAACCTGCTGCCCGGCTGAGTCGCCGTCGGGCGAGCGTGCCGCCGCGCCCTAAATGCGCAGCACCCGCAGCTCCGGGTCGGTGCTGCTGCGCTCCCAGAGCTGGCTGAACTGCTCCGTCAGACGCCGTCCCTGCACCGGATCGTAGCGATCGGCGGACGCCAGGTACTGTCGGAAGTCGGGCATCAGGAAGTAGCCCTGCTGGTCCCAGCTCACGAAGCTCGCGTCTCCCGGGCCCACCTCGTCGGCCACCTTGCGGATCTCGATGCGGCTGTCGAGGCGGCGCGCCAGCTCCACCAGCCGGTGGCCGCGGCTGACGATCAGGCTGGAATCGGCGATCAGCAGCCGCACCTGGGTGGCGGCACCGCTGCGCGCGAAAGCCGATATGGCCTCGACTACCGCCTCGTCGTCGAACAGCACATGGTCGAGCTGCTGACTGAGCACCAGCAGGCGCCGGCGCGGCTCGCCCAGCAGACCGAGCAGGCCGCGGCGGCAGTCGAGCTCGCCGGCGAAGCGCAGCAGCTCGCTCTGCGGCGGTGGTGGTGCGGGCGGCGCCGGACGCACCTCGACCCGGCCGCTACCCGCGCCCTCGAAGGGAATCGGCAGCGCCAGGGTCATGGAGATGTGCGGAATGCCGGCCTCCAGGTACTCGTCCCCTTCGGCTAGAAACCCTGCCTTGCGGTAGAAGGCCTCGGCCTGGCGCTGGGCGTGCAGAAACACCTGGCGCATGCCGGCTTCCCTGGCGTGGTCGATGGCCGCCTGCAGCAGCCTGGCACCCAGTCCCGTGCCGCGAAGCGGGGGCAGCACGGCCATGCGGCCGATCTGGCCCGTGGGCAGCAGGCGCGCGCAGCCTACGGGCTGGCCGGCTTCGTTCAGGGCGATGAAGTGCTCGGCATCCTCGTCCAGGCCATCCCATTCGAGCTCGCGCGGCACCTGCTGCTCGATGATGAAGACCTGCTCGCGCACCTTCTGCAGCGCCTCCCGGTGGCTGCGCCATGGCACCTTGACGACATGCACGCGCACGCGTCGGCCTCAGCGATCGCGCCGGGCCAGCTCGCCGGCCAGGCCGACGTATCCGGCCGGGGTCAGGCGCTCGAGCTCGGCGCGGGCGGCGGGCGGCAGCGCCAGCTCGCCGAGCAGGCGCCGGTACAGGGCCTCGTCGAGCTGGCGGCCGCGGGTGGCCTGCTTGAGCTGCTCATAGGGTTCGGCCAGGCCGTAGCGCCGCATCACCGTCTGTACCGCCTCGCCGAGCACCTCCCAGCGCTCGGCCAGGTCGGCGGCGATCACGGCCTCGTTGACCTCCAGCCGGTCGAGCCCGCGCAGCGTCGACTGGAAGGCCAGCAGGCTGTGCCCCAGGGCGCTGCCGACGTTGCGAAGGACCGTGGAGTCGGACAGGTCGCGCTGCCAGCGCGACACCGGCAGCTTCTCCGCCATGTGCCCGAGCAGGGCATTGGCGATGCCGAGGTTGCCCTCCGAGTTCTCGAAGTCGATGGGGTTCACCTTGTGGGGCATGGTCGACGAGCCCGTCTCGCCCTCGACCTTGCGCTGCCGGAAGTAGTCGATGGCGATGTAGCTCCACAGGTCGCGATCGAAATCGAGCACCACCTGGTTGAACCGCATCAGGGCGTGAAACAGCTCGGCAATGAAGTCGTGGGGCTCGATCTGGGTGGTGTGATGGTTAGGTGTCAGGCCCAGCGCGCTGACGAAGCCGTCGGTCAGGGCCGGCCAGTCCACGTCCGGGTAGGCCGAGACGTGGGCATTGAAGTTGCCGACCGCGCCGTTGATCTTGCCGAGCAGGTCCGCCTCGGCCACGGCCAGCCGCTGCCGCGCCAGCCGGGCCGCGACGTTGCGCAGCTCCTTGCCGAGGGTGGTGGGTGACGCCGGCTGCCCATGGGTACGCGACAGCATCGGCAGGTCGGGATGCGCGTCGGCCAGCGCCGAAACCCGCGCCACCAGGGACGACATAGCCGGCAGCAGCACGTCCGCCCGAGCGTCGCGCAGCATCAGCGCGTAGGCCAGGTTGTTGATGTCTTCCGACGTGCAGGCGAAGTGCACGAACTCGACGTGGGAAGCGAGGCCGTCGATCTGGCGTACCCGCTCCTTGACGAAGTATTCCACCGCCTTAACGTCGTGGTTGGTGCTGGCTTCCAGGCTCTTGATGCGCTCCGCCGCCGTCAGGTCGAAGCCGGCGACGATGGCCTCCAGGCCCTGTTGCTGGGCCGCCGACAGAGCGGGCAACTCGCCAATGCCGGGCGCTGCGGCCAGGTGCGCGAACCAGCGGCACTCCACCAGCACCCGATAGCGCATCAGCCCGAACTCGCTGACCAGCGGCGCCAGCGCTTCAGCCTTGCCGCGATAGCGCCCATCCAGGGCGGAAATGGCCATGAGGGGATGCAGCGTCTGGGTCATGTGGCGTCCGGGTCGGCGTTGTCGGGTTGCGCGAAGGGCCGCAAGGCTAGCAGGAGCGCCCGCCGGCGCAACAGCAGATGCCAGCGCCTGCCGCCGAGCTGCTGCCACAGCCAGGCCAGACGGACGCCGGCCAGGAGCAGGGCACGAATGCGATCGGCGGTGGCCTCCTGCTGCAGCACGGCGGGCTCGCCGGTGACCTGGATGCGCTTGCCGAGGGTGCTGATGGTCTGCTGGTAGATGCGGCTGTACTGCTGCTCGTTCAGGTCATCCGGGTCCTGCTCGTCCAGCAGGCGACCCAGCTTTTCCACCACCTGCGGCACGCCGGCCAGGTTGCGGGCCAGCTCCACAAGCTGCAGGCCGTAGCGCAGCACTTCGGGCGTGCGCGACTGACCCGACAGCGCCTCCACCGCCAGGCGGGCCCCCATGGTCAGGTCGGCCGGGCGCGGAAACACCTCGGCGAGGTCGCCGGCGCGGCGGGTGGGCACGGTCCGCAGCAGGGCCTCCCGGGCCGCGTCCGACACGCTACGGCCGTGGGCGGTGTCGTGCACCAGGGCGGCCGCCTGCACCACGCCGGCCAGGGCCAGAGCGGCGTAGCCGCCGCGATCAGCCGGTTCGGACATATCGTTCCTCTCGCATGTCGGGGACCGAATCGATGCGTGCGCCGCCCAGGCAGACATCGCCGTCGTAGAAGGCAACGTACTGGCCGGGCGTGATCGCCCGTTGCGGCTGATCGAACGTGACCCGCAGGGTCTGCCCGCCGTGGTCGGCCGCCTCGACCCGGCAGTCCTGATCCGCCTGCCGGTATCGGACCTTGGCGCGGCAGCGCAGCGGCAGGGTCAGGTCGGGCACCAGCCAGTTCGCCTCCGTGGCCAGCAGCGCGTCGGCCTGCAGATCATCCTCGTTCTGGGTCACCACCAGCACCTGGTCGCTGGTGCGCTTCGCGAGCACGTACCAGGGCGCTTCCGGCCGGCCTGCCTGGCCGCCGATGCCGAGCCCCTGGCGCTGCCCCAGTGTGTAGTAGGCGAGGCCCATGTGCTCACCCAGCCGGCGGCCTTCGGGGTCGACGATGGGGCCGGGCCGCGCCGGCAGATACTGCTGCAGAAAGTCGCGGAAGCGGCGCTCGCCGATGAAGCAGATGCCGGTGCTGTCCTTCTTGCGATGGTTGTGCAGGCCTTCCCGCTCCGCCAGGGCGCGCACCGACGGCTTGGCCATGCCCCCGAGCGGGAACAGGCAGCGCGCCAGCTCGCGGCGCGGCACCGCCTGCAGAAAGTAACTCTGGTCCTTGTTGGCATCGATGCCCTTCAGCAGCCGGAACGCCGATGCCGCCGGGTCGGCGGCGAGGGCGGCCGCCGCGTCGTCGCTGCCGCTGAGCCAGCAGCCCCGGGCATAGTGGCCGGTGGCGATCAGGTCGGCGCCGAGGCTCAGCGCATAGTCGGAGAACTGTTTGAACTTGATCTCCCGGTTGCAGAGCACGTCGGGGTTGGGGGTGCGGCCGGCCGCGTACTCGGCGAGAAACTGCTCGAACACGTTGTCCCAGTACTCGGCAGCGAAGTTGGCCGTATGCAGCGGGATGCCAAGCCGGTTGCACACCCGCTCCGCGTCCGCGAGATCTTCCTTGGCTGTGCAGTACTCCGTGCCGTCGTCCTCGTCCCAGTTCTTCATGAACAGCCCCTGCACCCGGTAGCCCTGCTCGAGCAGCAGCAGGGCGGCGACCGACGAGTCGACGCCGCCGGACATGCCGACCACGACGCTGGCGGGGGAACGGAGGGTCATGAGCGAACGGGCTGCCTGATGCCGAAGAGCGCGTATTCTAAGAAATCTGACCGCAACATGCTTGCCGCCTCCAGCACCGGGCGATTGCCCGTATAATCGCCGCCATGAGCAAGCTGACGCATCTGAACGAGGCCGGGGAAGCCCACATGGTGGATGTGTCGGGCAAGACCGACACCGTACGGGTGGCGGTCGCCAGCGGCCGGCTGCGGATGGCGCCGCAGACGCTGGCCCAGATCCTGAACCAGGGCAGCGCCAAAGGCGACGTGCTGGCCGTGGCCCGGGTGGCCGGCATCCAGGGCGCCAAGCGCTGCGCCGACCTCATCCCGCTGTGCCATCCGCTGCCGCTGTCGCGGGTCGCCGTCGACTTTGCCGCCGACGGCGACGACGTGCTGCAGATCACGGCCGAATGCCGGGTAACCGGCAAGACCGGCGTGGAGATGGAGGCGTTGACGGCCGTTTCCGTGGCGGCGCTCACCGTCTACGACATGTGCAAGGCCATCGATCGCGGCATGGTCATCGAGGCGATACGGCTGCTGCGCAAGGAGGGTGGACGCAGCGGCACCTGGACGGCGTCGCCATGAGCGTCGAGGTCAGGTTCTTCGCATCGCTGCGGGAGCGCGTCGGCACGGCGCAGATACGCCTGGACCTCCCCGACCCGGCCGGGCTCGACGATCTGCTGGGCGCGCTTGGCCGCCGCCTGCCGGACGCCGACCTCGCCGCCCTCACCGCCGAGAACGTGCGCCTGGCCGTCAACCAGACTCTCGTGGCGCCGCCGCTGCGCCTGTGCGACGGCGACGAGATCGCCTTCCTGCCACCGGTGACCGGAGGCTAGCCGTGCACCGCGAAGTGCGGATTCAGACCGAGAACTTCGTGCCGGATGCCGAGTACCAGGCGTTGCGCCGGCGCAGTGCCGGGAGCGCCGGCGCGATCGCCACCTTCGTCGGCCTGGTGCGCGGCGTGTCCGGCGATGCCGATGCCGGCGGGCTGCAGGCCCTGCATCTGGAACATTACCCCGGCATGACCGAGCGCAGCATCGAAGCCATCGTCGACCGCGCCGCCGAGCGCTGGCCGCTGCTGGACGTGGTGGTGGTGCATCGCGTCGGCGCGCTGGCGCCCGCCGCGCAGATCGTCTATGTGCAGGTGGCGTCGGCCCATCGTGCCGCCGCCTTCGCCGCTTGCGAGTTCATCATGGACTACCTCAAGACCGATGCGGTGCTCTGGAAGCGCGAGGATGCCCGCGGCGCGTCCCGCTGGATCGAAGCCACCGGCGACGACCGCGATCGCATCAACGCCTGGGACGACGCGGCGCGCTGACCCGGCGCCAGGCTTCCGGCAATGCCACTTCCGACCACATGCCCGGCGCCAGCCCGTCGAGGGTCAGCGGGCCGATGCGCGGACGATGCAGGCGCAGCACCGGCCAGCCGACGGCGGCCAGCATGCGCCGCACCTGCCGATTGCGACCCTCGGTCAGCGTCACCGCGACCCAGCTGCTGCGCGCCGCACGATGGGGCGTGACCGGAGGCTCCCTTGGCGGCAGCACCGGGGGTGACATGGCGCTCACCGCGTGCGCCCGGGCCGGGCCGTCCCGCAGCTCGACACCGGCACGCAGGCGGGCCGCGGCGGCGGCGATCTCCCCGTCGTCCGGCTGCGCTTCGATCTGCACCCAGTAATGCTTCTCCAGCTTGAACCGCGGCTGGCTGATACGCGCCTGCAGGGCGCCGTCGTCGGTGAGCAGCAGCAACCCCTCGGAGTCGCGGTCGAGGCGGCCGGCCGGATAGATGCCGGGCCGGTCGATGTAGTCGCCGAGAGTGGGGCGGTCTGGATCGCGGAACTGGGACAGCACGCCGTAGGGCTTGTAGAAGCGGACCAGGGTCACCGCGCGCGGCCTGCCGAGCGCATCGCGGCCTCGTATGCGGATCCCGATCCGATGCTATAATCGCCCGCTTCGTAAGGACGCTCATCCACCCAACGGAGTATTCGATGGCCTATCAGCACATTCAAGTGCCCGCCGGCGGCAAGAAGATCACCGTCAATGCCGACACCTCGCTGAACGTACCCGACCAGCCGATCATCCCGTTCATCGAAGGTGACGGCATCGGCGTCGACATCACCCCGGTCATGATCCGGGTGGTGGATGCAGCCGTGGAGAAGGCCTACGGCGGCAAGCGCAAGATCCACTGGATGGAGATCTACTCCGGCGAGAAATCGCTCGAGGTATACGGCGAAGACCAGTGGCTGCCCGCCGAGACTCTGGAGGCCATGAAGGAGTTCATCGTCGGCATCAAGGGCCCGATGACGACGCCGGTGGGTGGCGGCATCCGCTCGCTCAACGTGGCGCTGCGTCAGGAGCTCGACCTGTACGTCTGCCAGCGCCCGGTACGCTGGTTCACGGGCGTGCCGAGCCCGGTGGTGCACCCCGAGAAGACCGACATGGTGATCTTCCGCGAGAACACGGAGGACATCTATGCCGGCGTCGAGTGGCAGGCCGATTCCGAAGGCGCCGACAAGGTGATCGCCTTCCTGCAGAAGGAGATGGGCGTCAACAAGATCCGCTTCCCGCAGCACTGCGGCATCGGCATCAAGCCGATCTCGGAGGAGGGCAGCAAGCGCTTGATCCGCAAGGCTCTGCAGTACTGCATCGACGAGAACCGCGCGTCGCTGACCCTGGTGCACAAAGGCAACATCATGAAGTTCACCGAAGGTGCCTTCAAAGATTGGGGCTACGAGCTGGCGGTGGACGAGTTCGGTGCCAAGCCCCTGGACGGCGGCCCGTGGCACACCTTCGAGAACCCGAACACGGGCAAGCAGGTCGTGGTCAAGGACGTGATCGCCGATGCCATGCTGCAGCAGATTCTGACCCGGCCCGACGAATACGACGTGATCGCCACCATGAACCTGAACGGCGACTACCTGTCCGACGCGCTGGCGGCGCAGGTGGGCGGCATCGGCATCGCGCCGGGCGCCAACATCGGCGACGCCGTGGCCCTGTTCGAAGCCACCCACGGCACCGCGCCGAAGTACGCCGGCCAGGACAAGGTGAACCCCGGCTCCCTGATCCTCTCCGCCGAGATGATGCTGCGCCATCTCGGCTGGCGTGAGGCGGCCGACCTGGTGGTCAAGGGGATCGAAGGCGCCATCTCGGAGAAGAAGGTCACCTACGACTTCGAGCGCCTGATGAAGGGTGCGACGCTGCTGAAGTGCTCGGAGTTCGGCGAGGCGATGATCGCTAGGATGTAGAGCGGCTGCCGCCGTTGTAGCTCACGGTGTCGGCCTGTGCCGGCACCGAGTGCTCGCCGTTGGCCATCGCGCCGTTGCGGGTGGCCTCGGCTTCGGCGTCTGCCTCCAAGCTGCGGATGTTGACCGCATGCATGCCCTTGGGGCCCTGCTGCATGTCGAACTCCACGTCCTGGCCCGCTCGCAGCGTCTTGTATCCATCCATCTGAATGGATGAGTAGTGCGCGAACAGGTCTTCGCCCCCGGATTCGGGCAGGATGAACCCGTATCCTTTCGCATTGTTGAACCACTTGACCTTGCCTGTCGCCATCGCGAGCGTCCCCCCTTACGACCAGGAAAATCCAGGCAACACATGCAGCACCCACCGAACAGCCGACTGCGGCTTTCGGTGCGGTGGAAATAGGCAGGAGAGGGCTTGGATGCTCCCCACGAATTCCCCAACCTTGCTGCCCCCAATGCCGGACTGTCTACGCAATTACTTGCAGAGTCAAGTGTCCGGGCGGTCGGTTCGCAGCGCTTCCGGGGCGTCTTGTAATATGGTCCGGCACCCCCACATACTGAGGTGCCGGTCAGCGAATGAACTAAGCTAAGGTATGATTCGCGCATGAAGTTTGTCGACCAGCACGGCGACGACGCGGAACGCGACGTCGGCACGACCACCGCCACGGCGAAGCCGGACCTGAAGCGGCCGCCCATGTACAAGGTGATCCTGCTCAACGACGACTACACGCCCATGGAGTTCGTCGTTCACGTGCTCGAGGTCTTCTTCGCGATGAATCGCGAGAAGGCCACCCAGATCATGCTGACGGTTCACACGCAGGGCAGCGCGGTCGTGGGTTTGTTCCCGCGAGACATCGCGGAAACTAAATCGGAGCAGGTGAATCAATATGCTCAGGAAAATCAACACCCGCTGATCTCCACCGTGGAGATGGCGGACTAGCGCACGAGGCAGGTGTTCTCAACGCGCCGGCAAGCAAGCCGGCCATGGAAGTACGGCAACATATGCTTAGCAAAGATCTGGAACTGACCCTCAACGAAGCCTTTCGCGAGGCCAAGTCGAAGCGCCACGAGTTCATGACCGTGGAGCACCTGCTGCTCGCGCTGCTCGACAACGCGGTCGCCCTCGACGTGCTGCGCAAGGTGGGTGCCGACGTCGACAAGCTGCGCGCCGACCTCAAGGACTTCATCGATTCCACCACGCCGCTGATTCCGGCCGGTGACGTCGACCGCGAGACCCAGCCCACCCTCGGGTTCCAGCGGGTGCTGCAGCGGGCCGTCTTCCACGTGCAGTCCTCCGGCCGCAAAGAGGTGACCGGCGGCAACGTGCTGGTCGCCATCTTCAGCGAGCAGGAAAGTCAGGCCGTGTTCCTGCTCAAGCAGCAGAACATCGCCCGCATCGACGTGGTGAACTACATCGCCCACGGCATCTCCAAGGTGCCCGGCGAGAGCAACGAGGCCGCACCCGGCGCGCAGGAGTCGGAAGAAGAGGGCGCAACGGGCGAGGGCGGTCAGCAGAGCGCGCTCGAAGCGTTTGCCACCAATCTCAATGATCAGGCCCGTGCCGGGCGCATCGACCCGCTGGTGGGACGCGACGCCGAGCTCGAGCGGGTGATCCAGGTGCTGTGCCGCCGCCGCAAGAACAACCCGCTGCTGGTGGGCGAATCCGGGGTGGGCAAGACGGCCATCGCCGAGGGCCTCGCCAAGCGCATCGTCGACGGCCAGGTTCCGGAGGTGGTGGCGGACAGCACCATCTACGCCCTCGACATGGGCGCGCTGCTGGCGGGCACCAAGTATCGGGGCGACTTCGAGAAGCGCTTCAAGATGGTGCTGGGCGAGCTGAAGAAGCAGAAGGGCAGCATCCTCTTCATCGACGAGGTGCATACCATCATCGGCGCCGGCGCCGCATCGGGCGGGGTCATGGACGCCTCCAACCTCCTCAAGCCGCTGCTGACGTCGGGCGACCTGCGCTGCATGGGCTCCACCACCTATCAGGAGTACCGGGGCATCTTCGACAAGGACCGCGCGCTGTCCCGCCGCTTCCAGAAGATCGACGTGGTCGAGCCCGACATCGAGGACACCTACAAGATTCTGAAGGGGCTGAAGTCACGCTTCGAAGATCACTACGGCATCCGTTACACGGACAAGGCGCTGCGCAGCGCTTCCGAGCTGGCGAGCCGCTACATCACCGACCGCTTCATGCCGGACAAGGCCATCGACGTGATCGACGAGGCCGGCGCGGCGCAGCAGCTCGCAGCGCCAAGCAAGCGCAAGAAGAGCATCGGTCCCGCCGACATCGAGCAGGTGGTGGCCAAGATCGCACGCATCCCGTCCGCCCAGGTCACCACCTCGGACAAGGAAGCGCTGCGCGACCTCGACCGCAAGCTGAAGATGGTGGTGTTCGGCCAGGACGAGGCCATCGATGCCCTGGCATCGGTCATCAAGCTGTCCCGGGCCGGGCTCAAGTCGGGGGAGAAGCCCATCGGCTCGTTCCTGTTTGCCGGGCCTACCGGCGTCGGCAAGACCGAGGTCTGCCGCCAGCTTGCCAACATCATGGGTGTCGAGCTGTTGCGCTACGACATGTCGGAGTACATGGAGCGTCACACGGTGTCGCGTCTGATCGGCGCGCCGCCCGGCTACGTCGGCTTCGACCAGGGCGGCCTGCTGACCGAGGCGGTCACCAAGCACCCGCACAGCGTGGTGCTGCTCGACGAGATCGAGAAGGCGCATCCCGAGGTGTTCAACCTGCTGCTGCAGGTGATGGACCACGGCACCCTGACCGACAACAACGGCCGCAAGGCCGACTTCCGCAACGTCGTGCTGGTGATGACCACCAACGCCGGAGCGCAGGACATGAGCCGTGCGTCCATCGGCTTCATCGAGCAGGACAACCGACCGGACGGCATGGAGGCGATCAAGAAGTTCTTCACGCCCGAGTTCCGCAACCGGCTCGACGGCGTGATCCAGTTCGGCGCCCTGAGCCCCGATGTCATCAAGACGGTGGTGGACAAGTTCCTCACCGAGCTCGAGGCGCAGCTCGACGCCAAGAAGGTGATGCTGGAGGTCGACGAAGAGGCGCGCGAGTGGCTGGCCCGCGAGGGCTACGACGAGAAGATGGGCGCCCGGCCCATGCAGCGGCTGATTCAGGAGCGCATCAAGCGCCCGCTGGCCGAAGACGTGCTGTTCGGCGCCCTCGCCAAGCACGGCGGCACGGCGTTCGTCACCGTGGAAGATGGCGAGCTGGTGGTGCGTTGTGAGTCGGCGGAGGACGCCGCCAGAACCGAGGAGGCCACCGCCGAGTAGCGGCGGCGCATGGCCTACATGCGGAAGGTGATGCGGCCCTTGCTGAGATCGTAGGGGGTGAGTTCGACCTTGACCTTGTCCCCGGTGAGGATGCGGATGTAGTTCTTGCGCATCTTCCCCGAGATGTGCGCGGTGACGACGTGACCGTTGTCCAGCTCGACGCGAAACATGGTGTTGGGGAGGGTGTCGACGACGGTACCCTCCATCTCGATCTGTTCTTCTTTGGCCATTAGGCTCCAGCCCCGATAAATCGAGGCGGGATTCTGCCCGAAGGCTCCCGCAAAGGCAAAACGCCCCCAGCCCTTCAACCGGACCGAATCGCTCAGTCGACGGCCAGCCAGACGCCGTCGATGAGCAGCTCCGTCGGCCGGTAGTCGATCTTGTAGCTCATCTTGCCGGCATCGCGGATCCAGTACCCGAGATACAGGTACGGCAGGTCGAGATGGCGGGCCAGCTCGATCTGCTGCAGCACGCTCCACACCCCCAGGCTGCGGTCGGCCAGCGCCGGGTCGAAGAACGTGTAGATGGCAGACAGGCCGTTGCGCTGCCGGTCGGTGACCGCGACGGCCACCAGGGCATCGCCCAGATAGCTGCAGAGGAACAGCGTATCGGCCCACTGCGAAAGCAGGAACGAGCGGAACTGATCCTTGGACGGCGGGTACATGTCGCCGTCGGCATGCCGGCCGGCGATGTATCGCGCATACAGATCATAGAACCGGGGCGAAAAGGTGCCGTGATGAATCTGCACGGTCAGATCGGCGTTGCGTGTCAGCGTGCGCCGCTGGCTGCGCCGCGGCTCGAAGCGCTCTACCGGCACGCGGGTGGGTACGCAGGCCCGGCAGCTTCGGCAGTGGGGGCGGTACAGGTGGCTGCCGCTGCGCCGAAAGCCCTGGTCGGTGAGCAGCTGGTAGGTCTCCAGGGTGATGGTGTCGCGGGGGTCGAGAAACAGGGTGTGGGCCTGGCGCCTCGGCAGGTAGCTGCAGGCGTGGCCGGGGGTGAGGAAGAACTGCTTATTGCCCAGCGCTTCCTGCATCACCGCCGCCGTTGTCCGCCCACGAGCCCGCGCGTGTGGGTGCCTGCAGGCCCTGCGCGAGATGCTCGAGGAAGCTCGATCGGGCAATCTCCCGGGCGCCCAGACTTTCGAGATGGGGGTTCATGACCTGGCAGTCTAGCAGGCTGAAGCCCCAGGATTCGATCCGTCTGGTCAGCACCACCAGCGCCACCTTGGATGCGTTGGTACGGCGATGGAACATGCTCTCGCCGAAGAACAGCCGGCCCAACGAGACGCCGTACAGGCCGCCCACCAGCGAGCCGCCGTGCCAGACTTCGATGGAGTGTGCGTAGCCGGCGCGATGCAGCCGCCCATAGGCCGCCTGCATGGTCGGCGTGATCCAGGTGCCGCGCTGACCGCGCCGCGGCGCCGAGCAGGCGGCCACCACGTCGTCGAACGCGGTGTCGAAGGTGCACTGGAAGCCGTCGCTGCGCAGGGTGCGCTCGAGGCGGCGGCTGACCTTCAGGTCCGCCGGAAACAGTACCGCCCGCGGGTCCGGCGACCACCAGAGAATCGGGCCCCGGTCGTCGTCGTACCAGGGGAACACGCCGCTGCGGTAGGCGGCCAGCAGCCACGGCACGGTGAGGTCGCCACCGGCGGCCAGCAGTCCGTTGGGCTCCCGCAGCGCCTGCGCCGGGGGCGGAAATCCTGGCTGGCGGGGGTCGAGCAGCGTGAGACGCGTCATGGGTGCCGATCATATCCGCAGCCGGGCGCCATTGCCGCCCGATTTCGAGACGTCATCTAGGTATGGGAGATAACGAACTGAAATGAATGGATATTTGTTGACCGAAGCTATTGGGGATACACTTCGCTCACCTGAGCTTTCGGACTCCCAGCACCGGTGAATGCAGAGATCACTTCGCAGCCGCCCGACCTGCCCGCCGCGGGAGCACGGCGTGGCCGCTAGTCACGTTCCGGTGCGGGAAATCGGTCTCATCGGGCTGGTGGCGCTGGCGCTGTTCACGCTGCTGGCCATGCTCTCCTACTCACCGGTGGACCCGGGCTTCAGCGTCACCGGCGGCCGCGCCGACGTCGACAACCTGGTGGGGCCCAGCGGCGCCTGGTTCGCCGACGTCATGCTGTACCTGTTCGGATGGGTGTCCTACCTGCTGCCCGTCGCCCTGGTCATCGTCGGCGTGCGCCTGGTGCGGCATCGGCCGCTGCAGCGGTCCTGGCCCGTGGCGGTCACCCGCATCCTCGGCTGGACCGGCGTGGTCATGTTCAGCTGCGTGCTGGCCCAGCTTCACGTCGGTGGTCCCAGCGTGCTGCCGGCCGGGGTCGGCGGCATTCTCGGGCAATGGCTCATGGGTCTGGGCGTGCCGGTGCTGGGCTGGGTGGGCCTGACCCTGCTGGCGGTGACGGGGCTGATCATCGGCGCCCAAGCCGCCGCCGGCTTCTCGTGGCTGCACGTGGCCGAGTGGACGGGCCGGGCGCTGCACCTGCTGTCGGCCGCCGTGGTGGCCTGGGTCGACCGCCGCATCGACGTCTGGCGCCATCGGCGCGACGCCCGGCGCACCGCCGAGAACCTGCGCGAGACGCGCCGGGTCCGGCTCGATCGCACCAAGGCGGAACGGGCGACCCGCAAGCAGCCGGAGATTCAGCCGCCGGCGCCCCGGGTGCTGCCGACGCCGGCCCGCCAGCAGAAGCTGTTCCGCAGCACCGGCGCCACGGATCTTCCCGACCTCGACCTGCTCGACGAGCGCCAGCCCGAAGACCAGGGCGGCTACTCCGAGGCTTCCCTGGAAAAGATGTCCCACCTGCTCGAGTCCAAGCTCAAGGACTTCGGCGTCGAGGCCGAGGTGGTGTCGGTGCTGCCGGGACCGGTGATCACGCGCTTCGAGCTGCAGCCGGCCGCCGGCGTCAAGGTGTCCAAGATCAGCGCTCTGGCCAAGGACCTGGCGCGATCGCTGGCGGTGATCAGCGTGCGCATCGTCGAGGTGATTCCCAACAAGCCCTACGTCGGCATCGAGATTCCCAACGAGGACCGCGAGGTGGTGCGCCTCAAGGAGATCCTCGCCAGCCCCGCGTTCCAGGACATGAAGTCGCCGGTCACTTTGGCGCTCGGCAAGGACATCGCCGGCGAGCCGGTCACCGCCGACGTTGCCCGCATGCCGCACCTGTTGGTGGCGGGCACCACGGGCTCGGGCAAGTCGGTGGGCGTGAACGCCATGCTCTTGAGCCTGCTCTACAAGTCGACGCCGGAAGAGGTGCGCCTGATTCTGGTGGATCCGAAGATGCTGGAGCTGTCGATCTACGAGGGCATCCCGCACCTGCTCACCCCGGTGGTCACCGACATGCGGGACGCGGCGCAGGCGCTCAACTGGTGCGTGGCGGAGATGGAACGCCGCTACCGGCTCATGGCCGCGCTCGGCGTCAGGAACCTGGCCGGCTACAACCGCCAGATCCAGGAGGCGGCGAAGAAGGGCAGCCCGATGCTCGACCCGCTGTGGAGCTCGGAGACCGGCGAGCCGGCCCCGGCTCTGGAGAAGCTGCCCACCATCGTCGTGGTGATCGACGAGTTCGCCGACATGATGATGATCGTCGGCAAGAAGGTGGAGCAGCTCATCGCCCGCATCGCCCAGAAGGCGCGCGCCGCCGGCATCCATCTGATTCTGGCGACCCAGCGGCCGTCGGTGGACGTCATCACCGGCCTGATCAAGGCCAACATCCCCACCCGCATCAGCTTCCAGGTGTCGTCGAAGGTCGACTCCCGCACCATTCTCGATCAGGGCGGCGCCGAGCAGCTACTCGGCCACGGCGACATGCTCTACCTGCCGCCGGGTACGGCCATGCCCACCCGGGTGCATGGCGCCTTCGTCTCCGACGAGGAGGTGCATCGGGTGGTGTCCGACTGGAAGGCGCGGGGCGAACCCGACTACCGGCCCGACGTGCTGTCCGGCGGCGACGATGAACCTTTCCTGCCTCTGGAGTCCAACGGTTCGGCGGAGCAGAGCGACGCCCTCTACGACGAGGCGGTCGCCTTCGTGCTGGAGTCGCGGCGGGCGTCCATTTCCAGCGTGCAACGCAAACTGCGCATCGGCTACAACCGCGCTGCGCGCCTGATCGAAGCCATGGAGGAGGCCGGGGTCGTCACCCCGATGAACAGCAATGGCAGCCGTGAAGTCCTGGTTCCGCATCGCGATTGAAGGCGCCGCACTGGCGTGCCTGCTGACCCTGCCGGGTCTGGCTCTCGCCGCCGACGCCTTTGCGGCGGACCGTCAGGCCCTGGCCGAGCGCCTGCAGGGCACGGCGCTGTACACGGCCGAGTTCACCCAGTCGGTGTTCGGCGTGCGCGGCGAGCTGCTCGAGCAGTCCGAGGGACGGGTCTGGCTGAAGCGGCCGCTGTTCAAGTGGCTGGTGGAGGAACCGTATCCGCAGACGCTGTTGATCGACGGCGACAGCCTGAAGCTCTACGACCCCGACCTCGAGCAGCTCACCGTCCGTCCGGTAACGGAGGCGCTGAAGGACACGCCCGTGTCGCTGCTCACCAGCGACGCGGTGGCGCTCTCCGACGACTTCCGGATTCTGCGCATCGGCGACGCCGAGGGTGAGTCGTTCGTGGTGGAGCCCACCAGCGATGACACGCTGTATCGGGAGATCGTGCTGCACTTCGAAGGCGGCTCCCTGAGCGGCCTCGACATCATCGATCACCTGGGCCAGCGCACCGAGGTGCGATTCCGCCCCGACGCCGGCGCGACCGCCATCCACGACTCGGTGTTCACGCTCGAGGTGCCGCCGGGCACCGATGTCATCGGCGGATGACATGAGCGCGGGGCCGGGCGTGCCGCTGGCGGAGCGGTTGCGGCCGGCGTCGCTTGCCACCTTCTTCGGCCAGCGCCACCTGCTGGACCCCGGCAAGCCCCTGCACCGGCTCGCCGGCTCGGGACATCTGCATTCCATGCTGCTGTGGGGCCCCCCCGGCACCGGCAAGACCACCCTGGCCAAGCTGCTGGCCGCGGGCACCGGGGCGCGGTGGGTGAGCCTGTCGGCGGTGCTGTCCGGGGTCAAGGAGGTGCGGGCCGCCATCGCCGAGGCGGAAACTGCGCGCACGCGCGGTGAAGCCACGGTGCTGTTCGTCGACGAGGTGCACCGCTTCAACAAGGCCCAGCAGGACGCCTTCCTGCCTCACGTCGAGAAGGGCACCGTCACCTTCATCGGCGCCACCACCGAGAACCCGGCCTTCGAGGTCAACGCCGCCTTGCTGTCCCGGGCCCGCGTCTACGTGCTGAAGGCGCTCGGTCACGAGGATCTGCGGCAGGTGCTGGACCGTGCGCTGGCCGAGGCGTTGCCCCTGACCCTGACCCCAGCGGCGCGGGACGCCCTGGTGGACCTGGCCGACGGTGACGCCCGGCGCCTGCTCAACCTGCTCGATGTGGTGGGCCAGCTCGCCGACGGCAGCGTCGACGAGGCCCTGGTGCTGGAGGCGGCCGGCAGCCGCTACCGGCGCTTCGACAAGGGCGGCGACCAGTTCTACGAGCAGATCTCGGCGCTGCACAAGGCCGTGCGGGGCAGCGACCCGGATGCCGCCCTGTACTGGTTCTGCCGCATGCTGGACGGCGGCTGCGACCCGCACTACGTGGCACGGCGGCTGGTGCGCATGGCCTCCGAGGACGTGGGCAATGCCGACCCCCGGGCGCTGCAGCTCACCCTGGCGGCCTGGGACGCCTTCGACCGCCTCGGCGCACCCGAGGGCGAACTGGCGCTGGCGCAGACCGTGCTCTATCTGGCGTCGGTGCCGAAGAGCAACGCCGCCTATCTCGCCTACGGCGCGGCGAAGGCCCATGTGGCCGACACCGGCTCGCATGCGGTGCCGCTGCACCTGCGCAATGCGCCCACCCGGCTGCAGAAGACCCTGGGTTACGGCGACGGCTACCGCTACGCCCACGACGAGCCGGACGCCTATGCGGCCGGCGAGCGCTACTGGCCCGACGAGCTGGAGCCGGCCGCGTACTATCAGCCCACCGAGCGCGGCCTCGAGGCCAAGATCCGCGCCCGGCTCGAGCGCCTGCGCGGCCGGGGCGAGCCGTGATTCAGGCCATGGCCTGGGTGGCGGCCGGCGGCGCCCTGGGCGCCGTGGCGCGCTTTCTGATCTCCACCTGGCTGTTCCTGCCGGGACGGTTCCCATGGGCGACCCTTGCCATTAACATCGCCGGCTCGCTGGCCATCGGCGTGCTCTGGGGCATCGGCCATAGTCAGCCCTGGTTCGAGCAGTGGGGCCGCTACCTGCTGGTGGTGGGCCTGCTGGGCGGCTTCACCACGTTCTCGGCGTTTTCCATCGAGACCGCGGCGTTGCTGGAATCGGGCCGCCACGCCCAGGCGCTGGGCTACGTGCTGGCCAGCGTCATCGGCTGCGTGCTGATGGCCCTGATCGGCCAACGCATCACCAACACCTGACCTGCAACGGAACCGCCATGCTCGATCTCAAGACCCTGCGCCAGGACCCGGACGGCGTGGCAGCGCGGCTGGCCCGCAAGGGCTTTCACCTGGACGTGGACGCCTTCCGCGCCCTGGAGGCACAGCGCCGCGAGTTGCAGTCGGAGACCGAGCGTCTGCAGAACGAGCGCAACGTGCAGTCGAAGCAGATCGGCCAGGCCAAGGCCCGGGGCGAGGACATCGAGCCGCTGCTGGCGGCCGTGAGCGGGCTCGGTGAGCGCCTGGAGGCGGTGAAGGCTGCGTTCGATGCGCTGCAGACGCAGCTCAACGCCTTCCTGCAGGGCATTCCCAACCTGCCCGACGAGTCGGTGCCGGCGGGCCGCAGTGAGGCGGACAACCAGGAGCTGCGCCGCTGGGGCAAGCAGCCTCAGTTCAACTTCGACCCCAGAGACCACGTCGATCTGGGCGCACAGGCCATGGACTTCGAGACCGCCGCGAAGATCACCGGCAGCCGCTTCGTGGTGCTCAAGGGCGATCTGGCGCGGCTGCAGCGGGCGCTCACCCAGCTCATGCTCGACACCCACGTCAACGAGCACGGCTATCAGGAGGTGTACGTTCCCTACATCGTCAATGCCGACTCGCTGTACGGCACCGGCCAGCTACCGAAGTTCGCCGACGACCAGTTCCGGCTCGCCGGCGACGACGACTACTACCTGATTCCCACCGCCGAGGTGCCCGTCACCAACCTGTACCGGGACGTGATCCTGCCGGCGGACGCGCTGCCGGTTCGCCACGTTGCGCACACGCCGTGCTTCCGCAGCGAGGCTGGCAGCTACGGCAAGGACACCCGGGGCATGATCCGCCAGCACCAGTTCGAGAAGGTGGAGCTGGTGCAGATCGTCCACCCGGAGACGTCCTGGGACGCGCTGGATGCGCTCACCGGGCACGCCGAGGCCATACTCCGCAAGCTGGAGCTGCCCTATCGGGCGGTGGTGCTGTGCGGCGGCGACCTGGGCTTCTCGGCGGCCAAGACCATCGACCTGGAGGTGTGGCTGCCGGGCCAGAACGCCTATCGCGAGATCTCGTCGTGCAGCAACTTCCTCGACTTCCAGGCCCGGCGCCTGCAGGCCCGGTTCCGCAGCGCCGAGACCGGCAAGCCGGAGCTGGTGCACACCCTGAACGGCTCGGGGTTGGCGGTGGGGCGCACCCTGGTGGCCCTGCTCGAAAACTACCAGGACGGCGACGGCCGGATTCATATTCCAGACGCGCTGCGACCCTACCTGGGCGGTGCGACCGTGATCGACGCACATGGACTATCTGCCGCTCTTCGTTGACCTGCGTGGCCGCCCCTGCCTGCTGGTGGGCGGTGGCGACGTGGCGCACCGCAAGCTCACCCTGCTGCTGCGCGCGGGCGCCGCGGTGGAGGTGATCGCGCCTGAGGTGGGCAGCGACGTGGCCGCCCTGGCGGACGCCCACGGCCTGCCGGTGCAACGCCGGGGCTTCGAGCCGGCCGACGTGGCCGGACGCTATCTGGTGATCGCCGCCACCGACGACGCCGCGGTCAATCGCCAGGTGTTCGAAGCCGGCTCCGCGGCTCATACCCTGGTGAACAGCGTCGACCAGCCTGCCATCTCCAGCGCCATCTTTCCGGCCATCGTCGATCGCAGTCCGGTGCTGGTGGCGGTGTCCACCGGCGGCGCCTCGCCGACCCTGGCACGGCTGGTGCGCAGCTGGATCGAAGCGCGGCTGCCACCGCGGCTCGGCGCGCTCGCCGCGTTCGTCGGTCTGCGCCGCGACGACGTCAAGGCCGCCCTGCCGGACGTGCCGGCCCGGCAGCGGTTCTGGCAGCGCATCATCACCGGCCCGGCCGCCGAGGCCGTGTACCGCGGCGACGACGCGGCCGCCGAGCAAGCGTATCGGGCCGGGCTCGCAGAGCCATCGGCGGCTGGCCCGGGGCTGGTGGCCCTGATCGGCGCCGGCCCGGGCGACCCAGAGCTGCTGACCCTGAAAGCGCTGCGGCTGCTGCAGGAGGCGGACGTGGTGCTCTACGACAACCTGGTGAACCGGCAGGTGCTGGAGTACGCGCGGCGCGACGCCGAGCTGCTGTACGTGGGCAAGAAGCGGCGCTTTCACGGCATCCGCCAGGAGGGCATCAACGCGCTGCTGCGCGAGCATGCCCTGGCAGGGCGCAACGTGGTGCGGCTGAAGGGCGGCGACCCGTTCATCTTCGGCCGCGGCGGCGAGGAGATCGCCACCCTGGCCGAGCACGGCATCGACTGCATCGTCGTTCCCGGCATCACCGCGGGGCTGGGGGCAGCCAGCTATGCGGGCATCCCGCTGACCCATCGCGACGTGTCGCAGTCGGTGCGCTTCGTCACCGGCCACCGCCAGGACGACCGGGTCAACCTGGACTGGCCCGAGTTGGCGCGCCCGGACCAGACCCTGGTGATCTACATGGGCCTGCCCGGGCTCGCGGACATTCTCCGTGAGCTGATCGCCCACGGCCTGCCCGCCAGCACCCCGGCGGCGCTGGTGGAGCGGGCGACGCTGCCGGAGCAGCGGGTGATTCAGGGCACCGTGGCCGATCTTGGCGACCTCGCTCGTGCAGCCGACGTCACCGGCCCGTCCACCACCATCATCGGCAACGTGGTCGGGCTGCGGCGCCCGGCCGCGGCGCGTCTATAGGCAGTTGGTGGGCCGGGGCAGCCCGGCGATCCGCGCCAGGCGCTTGGCCGGGCTGCCGGGAAAGAGCTGCATCAGGTAGATGCTGTTGCCGCGCTCGGCGCCCAGACGTTCCCGTACCTGCTTCACCAGCACGCGCATCGCCGGGGACACCTGATAGTCGCGGTAGAAGTCGCGGATCAGCCGGATCAGCGCCCAATGCTCGTCGCCGAGCTCGATGCCTTCGTCCGCAGCCAGAGCCGCCGCCACGGACTCGCTCCAGTCGTTCAGGTCGACCAGGTAGCCCTCGTTGTCCCGCGGCGGCAGCACCTCAGCGCCAGGTCACCACGGGCTGGTGGGCCACCACCAGATCCACGAAGCCGGCATCGTCGATCACGGCCGCCTCGGACGGCAGCCGCGCCCCGAGGCCGCGGGCACGCACGTCGGCCGCCAGCACGTACACCGCGCGCGGCAGCGGTGCGGCCGCCGCATAGACGCCGTCCTCCAGCAGCAGCACGGCGTCGTCGGCGCCCGCCCGCTCGAGGCAGGCGGGCAGGGCGCGGGCGTGATTGACCAGGTGCAGGGTGGCCATCAGTCGCTGACCACCGCATGCTGACCTGCGATCAACGCCTGCTGACCGGCGCCGTCCAGCAGGGTGACCGGCAGCACCAGATCATCAGGGCTGAGTCCCAGCCGGCGCAGGGACTCGCCGCAGACGTAGATGTCGTTGACGTCGTACTGGGGCAGGGCGGTGGCGACCCGGCCGACGGTGCGCATCCCGACCGCGTCGCCGTCCTGATCGCGCAGCAGTTGCCAGACGCCGTCGTCGGCGAACAGTACGCTCACCACCTGATCGAACACGCCGGCCACCAGCACCGCCTCCAGCGCCTCCAGAGCGTGGCTGGTGGCGTACGGTGGCTGCCGCAGCAGGAACAGGATGCGTCGAGGCGCCATCAGGCCGCGAACGTGACCAGGCGGTCGGCCTGCATCACCGCGTCGATGAGCTGGCCGAGGCCGACCACGGCGAAGCTGGGATGCACGTTGGCGGCTGACAGCGAGTACCGGGCCCGCTCTTCCTCGTTCACCACACCCCGCTTCAGGGACGCGGCGATGCACACCGCCAGCTCCATATCGTGCTCGGCCGCCAGCGCCACCCAGCCGTCCAGCGGCGACGGCTCGTCCTGGGGCGCTACGGCGATGGCGGAGGCCGCTTGAACGCCGTCATGATAGAAGAACACCCGCGGGATCTCGTGCCCGCCGGCCACGGCCGCCCGCGCGAACCGCAGCGCCGAGGCCGACGACTGCGACGCGTAGGGCGCGCCATGCACGGCGAGGGCCAATCTCATCGGTCAGGCAAGCTCCTTACAAGTGGGGGTCAAAGTCTAAACTCCGCCGCTGCCGGGTGCGAGACAATGCCGGCCACAATAGACGTCTGCATCGTTGGGGGTTTTCGAATGCATACGCAGCTCAAGGGCCGCATCTTTCAGGCGGCAGGCACGTCGTTCCTGGTGCTGCAGGAGGATCACGAGTCTTCGGAGTGGCTCCGCGTGAAGGAGCTCAACGCCGGCCGCGCGGTTCGTT
Organism: Pseudomonadales bacterium; assembly: GCA_040219935.1. Lineage (GTDB taxonomy): Bacteria > Pseudomonadota > Gammaproteobacteria > Pseudomonadales > Azotimanducaceae > UBA7803. The sequence continues at coordinate 36,187 of JAVJUA010000002.1, forward strand.
CCATGCGGGTCGACGAGATCGTCGCTCGTCTCCCCGAGTCGGTTACCAGCGCCGCATCCCGAGCCACCGGCGCAGCCGGGAAGGGCTGAGTCCGGCGGCACGCAGACCGGCGCCGGCGACGGTCCGCGCGCGGCGCCGCAGCCGGGTCGTCAGCGCCGGTCTCGACGCCTCGATCTGCAGCCCTCGGAACGCCTCCGTCAGCGCCTGCCGTTCCGCTTCGCTCAGGCGCACGGCGGACGCAGCAGCCTGCGCCTCGAGCTGCGCCGTGCTGCTGACACCGGTGATGGCCGACGTCACCCCCGGGTGGCCCATCACCCAGCACAGCGGCACCATCCCCGGGGCAATGCCATGGGCTTCGGCTACGGGCCCCAGCACCGGCTCGAGTGCCCGCGTCAGTGCGCCCCCAGCCAACGGTGAGTAGGCCAGCACCGCAATGCCGGCGCTGACGCTGGCGTCCAGCCAGCGCATCGACGTGGGCCGCTGCAGCAGGTTGAACTCGAACTGATGGCTGGCCAGGCGCACGCTGCCGAGCGCGTGCCCGGCGGCCGCGAGCTGCGCCTCGGAGAAGTTGGATACGCCGATCTGGCGCACCTTGCCCTCCGCCCGCAACGCCAGCAGTTCGCCCATGGTCTCGGCGATGGGGGTGCGCTCGTCCGGATGATGAATCTGGATCAGGTCGAGATAGTCGGTGCCCAGGCGTCGCAGGCTGTCCTCGACATCCTGGCGAACAGCCTCGGGGCGTGAGTCCTTGCGCACCTGCCGCTGCAGCCCGGCCGCATCGGTGAAGGTGAACAAGCGATCGCCTCGGGCACCATCCTGCCAGCGCAGGCCGGTCTTGGAGAGGATCTGAATGCTGTCTCTCGGCTGATCGCGGATGGCGGCCGCGAGAAGCCGATCGGCCTCCCCGAAGCCATACAGCGGCGCGGTGTCGAAGCAACGCAGGCCGAGATCCAGAGCGCCGCGATAGATGGCCGAACGGACGCCGGCGTCATCACCGCGCCGGGCCATGGTGCCGATGATCAAGGGCGGCAGGTGCATGCCCGTCTGGCGGAGGGGGTGGGATTCGAACCCACGGACCCGTGAAGGTCGCCGGTTTTCAAGACCGGTGCTTTCAACCGCTCAGCCACCCCTCCGCAGGCGGGCGATCCTATCACAGGGGCCGCGCTCATGACTCGCGGCGGTAGCCGTAGGGGTGCTGCTCCTGCCAGCGCCAGGCGTCCTCGCACATGCGCCGCAGATCGAACTCTGCCTGCCACCCCAGCTCCCGATTGGCCAAGTCGGCATTGGCGAAGCAGGTGGCCGCATCGCCCACGCGCCGGTCGACCAGCTCGTAGGGAATCTCGCGTCCGGATACCGACTCGAAGGCGCGCACCACGTCGAGCACGGAGTGGCCGGTGCCGGTGCCCAGGTTGTGCACGCCGAGCCGCGGCCGCGCCTTCAGCCAGCGCAGCGCGTTCAAATGGCCGCGCGCCAGGTCCACCACGTGGATGTAGTCGCGCACGCCGGTGCCATCCACGGTGGGATAGTCGCTGCCGAAGATGCGAAGCCGCGGCAGGCGGCCAACGGCCACCTGCGTGATGTACGGCATCAGGTTGTTGGGCACGTCGTTCGGGTCCTCGCCGATGTCGCCGGACGCATGGGCGCCCACCGGGTTGAAGTAGCGCAGGATCGAGATCCGCCAGGCCGGGTCGGCATGGTGCAGGTCGCGCAGCATGTGCTCGATGTGCAGCTTGGTGCGCCCGTACGGATTGATCGGGCAGGTGGGAAACGACTCATCGATGGGGGAGGTGGCCGGCAGACCGTAGACGGTTGCGGAGGAGCTGAATACCAGCGTCTTCACGCTGCTGCGCTGCATGGCCGTCAGCAGCGATGCGGTACCGCAGACGTTGTTGTCGTAGTAGGCGACGGGTCGCGACACCGAGTCGCCGACCGCCTTGAGCCCGGCGAAGTGGATGACCGCGTCGATGTCGTGGGTGTCGAACAGGCGGCGCAGCGCTTCGCCATCCCGCAGGTCGGCCTCGACGAAGTGCAAGGACCGGTCGGCGATGCGCTGCACGGCCTGCAGCGATCGGGCCGTGCTGTTCGACAGATTGTCGACCACGACCACGTCGTAGCCGGCCTGCAGCAGCTCCACGCACATGTGGCTGCCTATGTATCCGGCTCCGCCGGTAACCAGAATCCTGCTCATGATGTTGGGTTCTTCATTGTCCGTAGTAGTCGCGATACCAGGCGGTGAACCGCGCGATGCCGGTCTCGATCGGCGTCGCCGGCCGGTAGCCGATGTCGCGGACCAACTCGCTGACGTCGGCATGCGTATCGGGTACGTCTCCCGGCTGCATGGGAAGGAGGTTCAGGTCCGCCCGCACGCCCAGTGCCTGCTCCAGCACCTCGATGTAGCGCATCAGCGTCACCGGGTTGTCGCTGCCGATGTTGTACAGGCGATGGGGAGCCCGAGCGCTGTGCGGGTCCGGCTGCTCGCCCGACCAGTCGGGGTCGGGCTCTGCGGGGCGGTCGAGCACGCGAATCACGCCCTCGACGATGTCGTCGATGTAGGTGAAGTCGCGGGTGTGGCGCCCGTGGTTGAAGACGTCGATGGGCCTGCCCGCCAGCATGTGCCGGGTAAACGTGAACAGGGCCATGTCCGGCCGCCCCCAGGGACCGTAGACGGTGAAAAATCGCAGCCCGGTGCAGGGCAGATCGAACAGATGGCTGTAGGTGTGGGCCATGAGCTCGTTGGCTCGTTTGGTGGCGGCGTACAGGCTCACCGGGTGGTCGGCATGGTCGTGCACCGAGAACGGCAGCCGGGTGTTGGCGCCGTAGACCGAGCTGGTGGACGCGTACACCAGGTGCTCGGTGCCGTGCCGGCGCAGATTCTCCAGCACGTTCAGAAAGCCGGTGACGTTGGCATCTACGTACTGCTGGGGCTGATCGAGGCTGTAACGCACGCCCGCCTGGGCGGCCAGGTGCACCACCCGGTCTGGCCGGTGATCCTGGAACAATTCGTCCATGGCGGTGCGCTGGGCGATGTCGAGCTTGACGAAGGTGAATTGGCCTCGCGCCTGCAGGCGCCGCAGCCGGTCCTGCTTGAGGTTGACGTCGTAGTAATCATTGAGATTGTCGATGCCGATCACCGTATCGCCGCGATCGAGCAGCCGGTGGCACGTGCTTGCGCCGATGAAGCCCGCGGCGCCGGTGACCAGAACCTTCAAAGGGCACTCCCATACCTGGAAACGAACTGTCCGACACCGCGGCCAGGCAACTGCCGCGTGCAGCGTCTGCCAGGCATTATCCACACGCAGGGTGCGCGGGGTGTTCCGACGATGTAGGGGGATGTCGCTCGGGCCCCCGGGCGGTGCGCAATCCGGTTGATAATCCGTTACAAGCGTTTACAGTGATGGCTGGCTTCCATGGCTACTATGCCTGACTGACCTCCAAGGAGCATGGCCGGTCGATGAGCACCATTGAGAAGGCGGCTGCGCGCCTGGCCACAAGACAGCGGGGCACCAGGCCCCCGGAACCCGTGCCGCCGGCACGGGAGGTCGGTCCGCTGCGCCCTGCCGCCGGCCCGCCGCCGACCCGTTTCTGTGATCTGGACCTCGAGCAGCTACGGCAGCGCGGCTTCCTGACGCCGGCCGCGCCGCGAAGCGCGCTGGCGCAGGAGATGCGGCGCATCAAGCGCCCGTTGCTGCTGAACATTCAGAAGGCCATTGCGACCGAGGCAAACGGGACGGCGCAGCCACCCGCCAACCTCATCATGATCACCAGCGCGCTGCCCGGAGAGGGCAAGACGTTCGTATCCATCAATCTCGCCATGAGCATGGCCGCCGAGCTCGATCGCCGGGTGCTGCTGGTGGACGCAGACATCGCCCGGGGCGACCTGTCGCAGCAGCTGGGCATCCATGCAGAGCGCGGGCTATCCGACCTGCTGCGGGAGAACAGCTATCTCTCCGAAGAAGGCGTGCTCACCACCAACGTCGAGCGTCTGAGCGTGCTGCCCGCCGGCCCCGTGGTGGACAACGTCGACGAGCTGTTCGCCAGCGCGCAGATGGCCCTCATCGCCCGGGCGCTGGCCGATGCCGATCCGGACCGGGTCATCATCTTCGACGCGTCGCCGTTGCTCGCCACCACCGAGGCCGCCGTGCTGGCCCAGCGTATGGGCCAGACCGTGATGGTGGTGGAGGCCAACCAGACGCCGCAGGACGCCGTGGGTCAGGCGCTGACCCAGCTCGACGGCTGCGCCAACGTCAGCCTGGTGCTGAACAAGACCACCGGCAAGGACGCGGGCGGCTACGGGTACGGCTACGGCGCGTACGGTCAGGAAACCACCACCGCCGCAGCCGAGGCCGACTGACCATGTACCAGGAGTTCTACGGGCTCAACGGCAAGCCCTTTCAGCTGTCACCCGACGTTCGCTACTTCTTCCCCAGCAAGGAGCACAAGCGGGCGCTGTCGTTCCTCGAGTACGGGCTCGACCAGGCAGACGGCTTCATCGTCATCACCGGCGATGTCGGCACCGGCAAGACCATGCTGGTGCAGACGCTGCTCAACGATCTCGACCCTCGCGACACGCTGGTGGCCACCGTGGTCACCACGCAGCTCAAGGAAGACGACCTGCTGCACCTGGTCGCCGCCAACTTCGGCTTGCGGGTCACCGGCGGCAGCAAGGCGCTGCTGCTGCGCGACCTGGAGCGCATGCTGCTGCAGCAGGCCAAGGAAGGGCGGCGCATGCTGCTCATCATCGACGAGGCCCAGAACCTGCCCAAGGAAGCGGTCGAAGAGCTGCGCATGCTGTCGAACTTTCAGCAGAACGGGCGGCCGCTCTTGCAGATGTTCCTGCTGGGGCAGGAGGAGTTCCGGGCCACGCTGCTGTCGCCCGGCTTCGAGCAGTTGCGGCAGCGCGTCATTGCCACCTACCATTTGAGCCCGCTGGACGAGGCCGAGACGCGCACCTACATCGAGCATCGGCTGACCACGGCGGGTTGGACGCACGACCCCGAACTCGTCGACGACGCGTTCGGCGCCCTGTACCGGTTTAGCGACGGCGTGCCGCGGCGCATCAACAACCTGTGCGACCGGCTGCTGCTGTTCTGCTACCTGGAGGAGCTGCACCGCATCGACGCCGCCGTGGTGACCTCGGTGGCCGACGAGATCGGCTCCGAGTTCTGGAGCGGGCGCCCCCAGGCCGGCGCCGAGCCCGAAGCCGAGCGCCAGCCGGTCTTCGACAAGCCGGGCCAGCCGCTGGAGACCATGGCCCGGGTCATGTTCGACAAGGCCAACGTGCAGCAGCGGCTCGCGTCGCTCGAGCGCGCGGTCGATTCTCTGGGCACCAGCATCAAGCCCGAGATCGCCGAGCTGCGCAGCGAGCTCGGCTACGTACGAGGCCTGCTCGAAGACGTGCTCATGGAGTTGCGGGCGCAAAGCTCCGACCCGTCGCGCAAGCGCCGCGCCTGAGACGGCTTCGGCCGGCGCCTGGCGTAGCGTGACAGGCCCTAGTGGAAGTCCCGGGACGGGAAGGGCGTGGCCCGGCTATCGCCGGCGCCGTCCTGCTCCAGCGTGACGAGCAGCCCGGTGACGTCTTCGACATAGCCGGCCACCACGTGGATGACCTCCTGCTCGCGCTCCACCACGCCCTTGACCCGCAGCAGGCGCGCCTGCAGCAGCGCCGCCCGGAACTGCTCCAGCACCGAGGCCCACACCACCAGATTGACGTTGCCGGTCTCGTCTTCCAGGGTGACGAACAGCACGCCGGTAGCCGTGCCCGGCCGCTGCCGGCCGGTGACCAGGCCGGCTACCCGCACGAACTGGCCATGGCGGCAGCGCTCGAGCTCGGCGGCGCTGTGACAGCGGGCCAGCTGCCCGCCCAGCCGCGGGTGGGCGCGCAGCAGGGCCAGCGGATGCTCACCCACGGTGAGCCCCAGGTAGCGGTAATCGTCCAGCACCTCGCTGACCGCTGACGGGACCGGCAGGGCGGCCGGCACCTCATCCGGAGCGGCCGCCGGCACGGCCGCCGCGTCGGCCGCCGCATCCCGAATCTCGGCTGCCTGCTCCAGCGGCAGCGGCGCGCGAATGGCGGCCACCGCCCAATGGGCCTGATAACGGTGGCCGCTGATGGCTCGCAGCGCGCCCGCCCGCGCCAGGCAGCGCAGCACCTGATCGTTCAGACCGGCCCGCCGGGCCAGGTCTTCAGCGTCGGCGAAAGGGCGGGCAGCAGCGATGCGGGCACCGTCGGCCTCGGCCAGCCCCTTGATCAGCCGCAGCCCGAGCCGCAGCGGCGGCTGGCCCGATGCATGGTCGTCCGCCGCGGCCAGGGTGTGATCCCAGGCGCTGCGCTGAACGTCCACGGGCAGCACCCGGATGTCGTGCCGCGCGGCGTCCTGGATGAGCTGGGAAGCGCTGTAGAACCCCATGGGCAGGCTGTTCAGCAACCCGCAGTAGAAGGCGGCGGGCTCGTGGCGCTTCAGCCACGCCGAGACGTAGACCAGCAGCGCGAAGCTGGCGGCATGGGATTCCGGGAAGCCGTACTCACCGAAGCCCTGAATCTGCCGGAACACCCGCTCGGCGAAGTCGCGGTCGTGGCCGCGGGCGAGCATGCCGTCGATCAGCTTCTGCTCGAAGTGGCCGAGCCCGCCGCGGCGCTTCCAGGCCGCCATGGCGCGCCGCAGCTGATCTGCCTCGCCCGGGCTGAACCCGGCCGCCACCACCGCCAGCTCGATCACCTGCTCCTGAAAGATGGGCACCCCGAGGGTGCGTTCCAGCACCCGGCGCACGCCGTCGCTGGGGTAGGTGACCGGCTCCAGCCCCTGCCGGCGGCGCAGGTACGGATGCACCATGTCGCCCTGGATGGGCCCGGGACGGACGATGGCCACCTCGATCACCAGGTCGTAGAAGTGGCGCGGCTTCAGCCGCGGCAGCATGGCCATCTGGGCGCGGGATTCCACCTGGAACACGCCGACGCTGTCGCCACGCTGCAGCATGCGGTAGGTGTCCTGGTCTTCGGCCGGGATGGTAGCGATGTCGAGCGCGCCGCCGCGCAGCGCGTTGACCTCGGTGAGCGCCTTGCGGATCGCCGTGAGCATGCCGAGCCCGAGCACGTCCACCTTCATCAGGCCCAGCGCTTCCAGGTCGTCCTTGTCCCACTGAATGACGGTGCGGTCGGCCATGGCGGCGTTCTCCACCGGCACCAGCTGCGCCAGCGGCCCCCGGGAGATGACGAAGCCGCCCACGTGCTGCGAAAGGTGGCGGGGGAAGCCGAGAATCTGATCGACAAAGTAGCGGAACTGCCGCACCACCACGCTCTCGGGGTCGAGCCCGGCCGCCCGGAAGCGCTCGCCCAGGGCCTCACGGTTGTCCCACCAGGCCAGCGACTTGGCCAGCAGGTCCACCAGGTCGAGGTCGAGCCCGAGCGCCTTGCCGACGTCGCGGATGGCGCTGCGCGGCCGGTAGGTGATCAGGGTGGCGGCCAGCGCGGCACGCTCGCGGCCGTAGCGCTTGTAGAGGTACTGGATGACCTCTTCGCGGCGTTCGTGCTCGAAGTCGACGTCGATGTCGGGCGGCTCGTTGCGCTCCTTGTTGACGAAGCGCTCGAACAGCAGATGCATGCGCGACGGGTCGACCTCGGTGATGCGCAGGCAGTAGCAGACGGCCGAGTTGGCCGCCGAGCCACGACCCTGGCAGAGGATGCCGCGGCTGCGGGCGAACTGCACGATGTCGTGCACGGTGAGGAAGTAATACTCGTAACCGAGCTCGCCGATCAGGGTGAGCTCGCGCTCGATCAGGCCGAGGGCGCCGTCGGGAACGCCGCCCGGCCAGCGCTCGGCGGCGCCGGCCAGGGTGAGCTGGCGCAGATACTCGGCCGGCCCCAGGTGCGGGGGCACCAGCTCCTGGGGGTACTCGTAGCGCAGCTCGTCCAGGGAGAACGTGCAGCGCTCGGCAATGCGGCACGACTCGGTGAGCATCTCCGGCGGGTAGACCCGGCCGAGCGCCTCGACGGCGCGCAGGTGGCGCTCGGCATTCTGAAAGCCCCGGCTGCCGAGCTCGGCCACCGTGGTGCGATGGCGGATGGCCGTGAGCACGTCCTGCAGCGGCTGCCGCTCCGGCACGTGGACGTGCACCGCGTTGCTGGCCACCACCGGCAGCTCGAGCCGCATGGACAGCACCAGCGCGTGGGCGGTCTTGTCGATGTCGTCGGCTTCGTGGAACAGCTCGAGGGCGATCCAGAGCTGAGGCAGCAGCGCCTGCAGCCGCCGTCCCTGATCCATCAGCACATCGATGCCGCCGGCGCCGGGCACCCACAGGGCCAAGCAGCCGTCCACGGCCCAGCGGAAGTCGTCGAGACGCGCCTGGTAGCTGCCCTTGGGGGAGCGCCGCCGCAGCCGCGTGATCAGCGCGGCGAGCTGGCCATAGGCGGCCCGGTCCGGCGCCAGCAGCACCAGGGTGAAGCCCTCCTCGAGGCGGAACTCGGCGCCGACGACGAGCTGGATGTCGTGCTCGCGCGCCGCCAGATGCGCCTTGACCAGGCCGGCGAACGAGCACTCGTCGGTGATGGCGATGGCCTGATAGCCGAGCTCGGCCGCGCGCTGCACCAGCTCCTCGGGATGCGAGCCGCCGCGCAGGAAGCTGTAGTTGCTCAGGCAGTGGAGCTCGGCGAAGGCCATGCTAGAAGTACCCATGCAGGAACCACTGCTCGGCGGGGTCGACGAACACCCAGCACTGGGCGCCGTCGTGCTCCCGGGCTACGTAGTAGTCCCGTGCCTGGCCAGCCTCGCCGCCGCCGAGCCACCAGCCGGTGTGCACCCGCTCGGGGCCTTCCAGCAGCGTCAGCCGGTCGCGGCGCACGGCCCGGGGCGGGTCGAACAACCACAGGGGACGGCGGCCGGCCGCCGCCGGCTCGGCAGCGCGCACCCGCTGGCGCGTGGGCCCCCGCTGCAGCGTGGGCCCCCGCAGGAGCGTGGGCCCCCGCTCCAGCGGGGGGCGACGCACCCAGGCGCGCTCGGGCGTGTGCTGGTCCCGGATGACCAGGCCGCAGCAGGCGTCGCGGCCGAGGCGGGCCTGCAGCTGGTCCACCAGCCGGCCCAGCGCCTGGATATTGCCATCCGCCGCGGTTGCGCCGCCGGCCTGGTGGGGAAACAGCCCGTGGCTGTCCGGCGCCCAGGGCCGCAGCCGGCCGGCTTCCAGGGTCAGATCGATGACGTCTGCCGGCAGTGCCGCCTCTGCCAGCGCCAGGCGGGTGATGTCCAGAAAGGCATCCCGGCTCTGCTGGGCGGCGGAGAACCGTACCGGCAGCCGCACGGCCTGCCGACTGCCGCCGCTCGGCACGAACAGCCAGCGGATCTGCTCGGCGCCCAGCTGCCGGGCCACCAGCCAGTGCTGCAGGTCGGTGAGCAGCCGCTGCATGGGGAAGACGATGGCTTCCTTGCTGGCCAGCGGCTCCAGGAGATGCAGGGTGCTGCGAAATCGCTCGGCCGGCCGGATGCCGGGGCGCGGGTCGGCACGGTCGCCACTGAGCCGGGCCAGATAGCCGATCAGGCCATCGCCGAAGCGGCGGGCGAGTTCCCGCCGGGGCAAGGCCAGCAGGCGCCCCAGAGTACGCACGCCCATGTTCGCGCAGCGTTCGATCTGCTCCGCCGTCAGGTGGGCAGGCTCGATGGCGGCGGCGGCCAGCGGCACGTCGTCCAGGCTGGCCGCACCCGCCCGGGCCAGGGCCAGAGCCGCCAGCGGGGTTCTTGCCCAGCGCGCCCGGGCCTCGTGCCCCAGGTCGCGGCACACGGCCTCGGCCTGTCCGGCCAGATGGGCGGCATCGCCGAACAGCTTCAGGCTGGCGCCGATTTCCAGCATCACGCCGCCCGGAGGCGCCAGACTGACCGTGGCACTGAAGCGGTACAGGGCTTCGGCCAGCAGCCGCAGGCGGCGCTGCTCGCGCGCCGGGTCACGCCGATGATGGTCGAGCGCCGGCAGGATGCTGTGCGCGCTGGCCAGGGTGCCGCCGGGGGCGATGCCGGCAGCGGCCGCCGCCGCATCGGTCAGCACCACCCGGCCGCCGGCATCGATCACGACGGTGGCCGCCTGGCGAACCGACTCACGGGTGAAGACTTCCAGCGGCAGATACGGGAAGTGAATGCCCAGCCACAGCATCAGTGCACCACGCCAGGGCGCCCCATGGCCGGCTCGCGGTCGTGCTCCAGTCCGACGGGCCGGGACATGGCCTGCCGCTGCCCGAGCCACTGCCGCCAGCGGTCAAGCTGCGCCTGCAGCGCCACGGCGCCTTGACGCTCTGCGAACGGCACCCGGATGCCATCCACCGGCCAGCCGCCCCGGCGCTTGCGGATGTCGACGGTCACGCAGTCCGCGGCTGCCGGTGTGAGGCGCAGCCGCAGCTCCGCCATGGAGCTGCGTGCCGCCGCCTGCGCCGGCCGGAACAGGCAGATGAGGCAATTGCCCTGATGGGCGGCGAGCTTCAGCCGCCGGGTGTCGGCAGCGCGCAGCCGGCGCTCGTCGAGCCAGCCCAGAATCAGGCTGCAGCTACCGGAGCGACCGGCACGTTCCAGCGCCCACAGGGTCTGGGGATGGGTGGCGGGGTGCACCAGCAGCAGTCGGTCGGTCTGCACGCCCTGGGCTTCGAGAGCGGGGGCATAGGGTACGAACGGCGGGGCGATCCAGGCAACCCAGCGCGGCTGCTGGCGGCTCAGCGCCGCCATCAGCGGCGCCAGCAGGCGCAGCTCGCCGACGCCGGCCGTGGCGAGCAGCAGTTCGGCCAGGCCGGCCTGAGGCCAGCCGCCGCCAGGCAGATGGGCATCCAGGGCTGAAAAGCCGGAAGGCGTCGCGGCCGCCGCCGTATCCAGTCGGCCGGCCTGCCACAGCGCCGGATGCGCGAGCAGGTCGGCGAGGCGGGCGTTGGGGCGGTTCGGCGGACGGCGCATGGCGGTTGCGATCGACATCGGGCCGGACAGAGTAACTGTATGCATATACAGTATCAAGCGGCCGCCCACTGGCGCCCTGATAGCGGCTCTGCAAGCCCTTACAATCCCGCACCAAGCGCCTGTATCCAGCACCGGGCGCTTACCGTACAGTGACTCGACTGTCATGAGCGCGTCACAGAACGCGGCTGACGAGTCCAGCTTCGCAAACCGAAACCGTCCCGGAGGGGACCGATCATCATGCCGTTCAGACGAGCACTCGTAGTCCTGTGTGTGTCGATGACGCTGTTCACCCCGGCCACGCTGCTGGCCAAGCCCGATCAGCCACCCACGGCAACCCCGGCGGCCAGTCAAGCCAGCGACACTGCGAAGCTGAAGAGCGCAGCGAAGCCCGCCAAACCGGCAAAGCCCGTGAAGCCGGCCAAGGTGCCGCCCTCGGTGCGGCCCGCTCAGGTGCCGGAGCTGGATGGCGCCAGCGCCGGTCTCGCCCTGCTGCTGCTCGGCGGCATGGTCCTGCTGATGCGGGAAACACGTCAGCCGGCCTGATGGCGGTCGGTTGATTCGATCCGGCCCGTCCGTCGCCGGCCTCTGGCGTCGCTGATGAAACGGGCCATCTTCCTGGTCGGCCTGCTCGCCGCCGAGCTGCTGGCGGTCAGCTTCGCCTTCGATGCCCGGACCCAGGACGCGCAGCACGCGCCGGATAGCTGGCTGGCCTACCTCGCCCACGCCGGCACGCTGGCCCGCTTCCTGTCGGTCGCGGCCGCCGCCACGCTGCTGCTTCTGACCCCCCGGCTGCGCGGCTACCTGAACGATCTGAATGCCCACGCCAGGCGCAGCCTGGTGCTGGGCACCAGCATCCACCTGGCCGCCGCCGCGGCCTTCTTCGCCGCGACCGCCGTGGTGTTCTCGGTGCCCAGCGTGCTGACGGCGGCCCAGTACCCCATGGGCGTGACCGTGTGGCTGCTGACCGGCATGGCGCTGGCCACGACCTGGGCGCACGCGCTGGCACCCTGGTCGTTCTGGTGCGTCCTGGTTCGCGCCGAGTGGCCGACCCTGGCCATGGGTCTGCTCGCCGGCGCGGTGGCCAGCCTGTTCGCCGCCAGCAGCCAGAGCCTGTGGGACCCGCTGGCCTACGCCGCCCTGCGGCTGTCGCATGCCACCCTGGCGCTGGTCTACGACGACGTCTACCTGGATCTGGATACCCTGGCGCTGGGGGTGAAAGACTTCGTCGTCCTGGTGGGCGCGCCGTGTTCGGGCTACGAAGGCATCGGCCTGATCAGCGTGTTCACGGCGCTCTATCTGTTCATGTTCCGCCGCGAGTTCCGCTTTCCCCGGGCGCTGCTGCTGCTGCCCGCCGGCATCGTCGTGATCTGGCTGTTCAACGTCCTGCGCATCGTCGTGCTGATCATGCTGGGTGCCGAGATGTCACCGGAGATCGCCCTCGGCGGCTTTCACAGCCAGGCCGGCTGGGTGTCGTTCCTGCTCGTGTCGCTCGGCCTGCTGCTGGTCATGCACCGCACCGGGTTCGCAGCCGCCGCGGCGGAACCGACGAAGCGCATTCCGGTACGTCAAAGCCTGCCGGCGGCGACGCTGGCACCCCTGCTCGCGCTGCTGGCGGTCGCCCTGGCCACCGGCTTGGTCAGCGCCGACATCGACCTGCTCTACGGCCTGCGGGTGCTGGCCGGCGTCGCGGTGCTGGCTCTGGTATGGCGAACGCTGGCGCTGCCACGGCCGCCCCTCGCCTGGCCGCCGATTGCCGTCGGCGGCGGCGTGTTCCTGCTGTGGATCCTGATGGTGGCCCCCGATCCGGAGGCGGAGGCGGCCACCGCATCGGCTCTGGCGGCCCTGCCGACCTGGGCCTGGGCGCTATGGATGGTGGCCCGCGTGCTCGGCGCCGCCATCGTCGTGCCCCTGGTGGAGGAGTTGGCCTTTCGCGGCTACCTGCTGTGCCGCCTGGCCGGACAGGAGGTGGTGCTGCAGGGGCGGCTCAGGCTGTCGTGGTGGTCGCTGGCGGCGTCTTCGGTGCTGTTCGGCGTGATGCACGATGCCTGGCTGGCCGGCACCGTGGCCGGCGCCGCCTACGCCGTCACCCGTCTGCGCGGCGAATCCATCTGGGCGCCTATACTGGCTCATGGAACGACCAATCTGCTGCTGGCGGCCTACGTGCTGCGCACCGGCCATTGGTCACTGTGGTAATGCCGACCCCGAGGAGCCCCGTGCCGGAATTTGTTCTCACCTTATCCTGCCCCGACCGCACCGGCCTGGCGTACGCCGTGACCCACTGGCTGTACGAGCGGGACTTCAACATCCTCGACAGCGACCAGTTCGGCGACGCCTACAGCGACCGCTTCTTCATGCGCGTGCACTTCGCCGGCGAGCGAGACCTCGACGAGCAGCGGGCATCGTTCCGGGCGGTGGCCGATGCCCACGACATGTCCTGGGCCATCTGGCCGGTGGCCAATCCGCTACGGGTGCTGATCCTGGCCTCGCGGCTGGATCACTGCCTGAACGATCTGCTGTATCGCACCCGCAACGGCGAGCTGCCCATCGACATCGACCTGATCGCGTCCAATCATCGCGACGTCTACCCGCTGGCCGCCGCGGCCGACATCGACTTCCTGCATCTGCCGGTGACGCCGGAGACCAAGGCGGCGCAGGAGCAGCGCCTGCTGGCCGAGATCGACGCCCGCGGCATCCACCTGGTGGTGCTGGCCCGCTACATGCAGATTCTGACCCGTCCGTTCTGCGAAGCGCTGCCCGGGCGCATCATCAACATCCACCATTCGTTCCTGCCGAGCTTCAAAGGCGCGCGGCCCTATCATCAGGCCTACGAGCACGGCGTGAAGCTGATCGGCGCCACGGCCCACTACGTCACCGCCGACCTGGACGAAGGTCCGATCATCGAGCAGAGCGTCGAGCGGGTGGATCACCGCACGTCGCCGGAAGACCTGGTGGCCGTCGGCCGCGACATCGAGCGGGTGGTGCTGGCGCGCGCCGTGCGCTACCACGCCGAGCACCGGGTGCTGCTGAACGGTCAGCGCACGGTCGTCTTCCGCTGACCGGGAGCGGGGCTCAGGTGGCCGGCTTCTGCACCGACAGGCCGCGGCCGATGCCGTAGTAGGCGAACCCGAGCTGGCCGAGGTAGTCCGGATCGTAGACGTTGCGGCCGTCGAAGATCACCGGCTGCTTGAGCCGCGTCTTCAGCATCTGGAAGTCGGGGCTGCGGAACTCGTTCCACTCGGTCATCAGGATCAGCCCGTCCACGCCCTGCAGGGTATCGTCGCGACGCGAGCACAGGGTGAACGCCGGCTGCTCCGCGTAGGCGCGCGCCGCCGCCTGGCCCGCCGCCGGGTCGTAGGCGCGCACCGTGGCGCCGGCCGCGAACAGGCGCTCCATCAGGGTTCGGCTCGGCGCCTCGCGAATGTCGTCGGTGTTGGGCTTGAAGGCCAGCCCCCACACGGCAAAGCAGCGGCCTTCGAGGTCGCCCGCGAAGTGGCGCTCGATCTTCTCGAACAGCACCGCCTTCTGGCGCTGGTTGACCGACTCGACGCCGCGCATCACGTCCGCCTCGAAGCCGACGACGTCGGCGGTGTGAATCAGCGCCTTCACGTCCTTGGGAAAGCATGAGCCGCCGTAGCCGGTGCCGGGATAGATGAAATGGAAGCCGATGCGGGGGTCGGCGCCGATGCCGCGGCGCACGTCTTCGATGTCGGCACCGAGCCGCTCCGCCAGGTTGGCCAGCTCGTTCATCAGGCTGATGCGGGTGGCCAGCATGACGTTGGCCGCGTACTTGGTCAGCTCCGCCGACCGCACGTCCATGTGGATCACCTTGTCGTGGTTGCGGTTGAACGGCGCGTACAGCGCGTCCAGCAGCCGCGCGCTCGACTCCCGGCCGCTGCCGATGACGATGCGGTCGGGCTTCATGAAGTCGCTGACGGCGGCGCCTTCCTTCAGAAACTCCGGGTTAGAGACCACGTCGAAGTCGATGTCGACGCCGCGCTGGCGCAGCGTCTCGGCGATGGTGGCCCGCACCCGGTCGGCGGTGCCTACCGGCACCGTGGACTTGCCCACCACCACCTTGGGCTCGGCCAGGTGCTCACCGATGCTGCGGGCCACCGACAGCACGTGGCTGAGGTCGGCGGACCCATCCTCGCCGGACGGCGTTCCGACGGCGATGAACAGCAGCGTGCCATGGTCGACGCCACGGGCGATCTCGGTGGTGAAGCCCAGTCGCCCGGCTGCCGAGTTGCTGCGCACCATCTGCTCGAGGCCGGGCTCGTAGATGGGAATCTCGCCGCGCGTGAGCCGGGCCACCTTGTCCGGATCGATGTCGACGCAGAGCACGTCGTTGCCCATCTCGGCAAAGCAGGTGCCGGTGACCAGGCCGACGTAGCCGGTTCCGAAAAGCGTGATCTTCATGGCGGTTTCCTACAGCACGGCCTCGATCAGATACGGTCCGGGCGTGGCGAAGCTGTCGGCCAGCGCGGTGGCGAACGACCTGGCGTCCGTGGCCCGCACGGCGGGCACGCCCATGCCCCGGGCCAGGTGCACGAAGTCGAGATCGGGGCGCGACAGATCGAGCATGCTCATGGCCTTCGGGCCCGGATTCTCGACCCCCACGCGCATGAATTCCACCTGCAGGATGGCGTACTTACGATTGGCAAACAAAATCACGGTCACATCCAGGTTTTCGCGCGCCATGGTCCACAGCGATTGCACCGTGTACATGGCGCTGCCGTCGGCCTGCAGCGCCACCACCCGCCGATCGGGGCAGGCCACCGCCGCGCCCACCGCCGCCGGCAGACCCATGCCGATGGCGCCGCCGGTCAGATCGAGCCAGTCGTGGGGTGCGGACCGGGCCGTGGTGGCCGGCAGCGCAAAGCCCGAGGTGGCCGCCTCGTTCACCAGAATGGCGTGATCGGGCAAGAGCGCGCCCAGGCTCTGGCCGATGGTCTCGGGGTTGAGCGCGCCGCCGGGCACGCCGGGACGGGCCAGCACGTTGAAATCGGGCGCTTCGCCGCTGGCGCCGACACCGTCGGCCACCGCCTGCAGCGCGGCCACGCAGTCCTCGCCGGCGCCGGCCAGGGTGTGCACCGCGCAGCCGGCCGGGGTCAGCTCGCTCGGCCGCCCGGGATAGGCGAAGAAGCTCACCGGCGCCTTGGTATCCACCAGGATGAGGTGGCGGCTACCGGCCAGCGCCTGCTCCGCCTGCTCGGCGAAGTAGGGCAGGCGGGGCAGGTCGACGCGGCCGGCGCCGCGCGCTACCCGGGGAATGAAGGTGTCACCCAGGAAGCGGGCGCCGGTCTTGCGGGCAATGCGGCTCACCCAGGCCAGCGCCTGCTCGCCGACGCCGGCACCGTTCAGCAGGAACGTGCACGGTTCGCCGCTGCGCAGCACGTCGATGACGGCCTCGATGCGATCCGGCGCTGCCGGGGTAAGGCCAGGCACCGGCAGCGGCCGGGCGCCGCCGGCGGCTTCGCTCCACGCCGTGTCGGCGGGCAGGATCAGCGTCGCGATCTGCCCCGGCGGGGTCATGGCCGCCTGCACCGCCGCGGCGGCATCGCCGGCTACCGAACCGGCGCTCTCCGCCACCCGGATCCAACCCGATACGGGCCGCGCGAACCCTTCGATGTCCGAGGTCAGGGGCGCATCGAGGGCGCGATGGTAGGTGGCGTGCTCGCCCACCACGTTGACGATGGGGGATCGAGCGCGGCGGGCGTTGTGCAGGTTGGCGAGGCCGTTGGCGAGCCCCGGCCCCAGGTGCAGCAGCGTGCACGCCGGCTTGCCGGCCATGCGCGCATAACCATCGGCCGCGCCGGTGACCACGCCTTCGAACAGCCCCAGCACGGCGCGCATGCCGTCCTGCTTGTCCAGCGCGGCCACGAAGTGCATTTCCGAGGTGCCTGGATTGGTGAAGCACACCTCGACGCCGGCGGCGACGAAGGTCTCGAGCAGGCTCTTGGCGCCGTTGTTCATCCAGGTCTCCAGCTTCCGGGTGGTGATGCGGCATTGTCGGCGACGCCGCCATGGAAGAGAACCTCCGGCGGCCGGGTGCCGGCTCGAAGCCTACCCATCCCGGCACGATTTCTATAGTCTCCGGTGCTTTCGTACGGCGAGTTGTCCATGAGCTACCAGTACGACCTGTTCGTGATCGGCGCAGGTTCCGGCGGCGTGCGCGCCGCCCGAATGTCGGCCGCCGCCGGAGCTCGGGTGGCCGTCGCCGAGAGCACCTACCTGGGCGGCACCTGCGTCAACGTCGGCTGCGTGCCGAAGAAGCTGTTCGTCTACGGATCCCACTTCGCCGAAGACTTCGAAGATGCTTCCGCCTACGGCTGGGACGTACGCGCCGAGCCCTTGGACTGGCCACGGCTGCGGGACAACAAGACCCGCGAGATCGAGCGCCTGAACGGCATCTACCGCAACCTGCTGCAGATTGCCGGGGTGGACATCGTCTGGGGGCGCGCCGAGATCGTCGACCCGCATCGGCTGCGGGTGGACGGCACCGAGTACACCACCGCCAACATCCTCATCGCCACCGGTAGCTGGCCCAGCGTTCCCGACGTGCCTGGCCGGGAGCTGGCCATCACCTCCAACGAGGCCTTCTATCTGCCGCGCTTTCCCGAGCGCGTGGTGGTGGTGGGCGGCGGCTACATCGCCGTGGAGTTTGCCGGCATCTTCGCCGGCCTCGGCGCGGCCACCACGCTGGTCTACCGCGGTCCCGTGCTGCTGCGCGGCTTCGATGACGAGGTGCGCAGCTTCGTGACCCGGGAGCTCGCCAAGAAGCACATCGAGCTGCGGCTCTCCACGCAGGTGCGCGGCATCGAAGCTCACGGTGAGACCCGCCGGGTGCTGCTCGACGACGGCACCAGCCTCCACGCCGATCAGGTGCTGTACGCCACCGGCCGCACGCCGAGCACCAGCGGGCTTGGGCTGGAGGCCCTGGGGGTTGCGCTGAACGACCGCGGCGGCGTGATCGTCGACCAGCACTACCGCGCCTCGGTGCCGAACATCTACGCCATCGGCGACGTCATCGACCGCGAGCAATTGACCCCGGTCGCCATAGCCGAGGGCATGTGCATCGCCAACAACCTGTTCACGGACAATCCGCCCCGCAGCGTCGACTACGATCTCATTCCCACCGCCGTGTTCTGCCAGCCCAACATCGGCACGGTGGGCAAGACCGAGGCCGCCGCCCGCGAGGCGTTCGGCGAGGTCGACGTCTACGTTGCCGACTTCAAGCCCATGAAGCACACCCTGTCGGGCCGCGACGAGCGCACGCTGATGAAGCTGGTGGTGCGCCGGAACGATCAGCGCGTGGTGGGCGCGCACATGGTGGGCCCCGAGGCAGGGGAGATCATCCAGGGCCTGGCGGTGGCCATGACCGCCGGCGCCACCAAGCAGCACTTCGACCGGACCATCGGCATCCATCCCACGGCCGCCGAAGAGTTCGTCACCATGCGGCAACCGAGGGCGTGATCATGCAGCGTTGGAGCAAGGCCGTGGCGTCCCTGTCAGCCGCAGCGCTGCTGGCGGCCTGCGCGGTCGGCGGCGGGCCGGCGGCGCCGGAGCAGCGGGCGCGCAACGTTATCCTGTTCCTGGGAGACGGCATGGGGGTGAGCACGGTCACCGCCGGGCGCATCCTGGCCGGACAGCTTCAGGGCGGGCCGGGCGAGGATCACACGCTCTCATTCGAGCGCTTTCCCCATGTGGCGCTGGTGAAGACCTACAACACCGATGCCCAGGTGGCCGACAGCGCCGGCACCATGTCGGCGATCATGACGGGCGTGAAGACCCGCATCGGCCACATCAGCGTGCCGCCCGCGGTGGCCCACGGCGACTGCGCCGCCGCGCTCGACAACGCGCTGCCGACCCTGCTCGAGCTGGCCGAGCAGCGGGGGCTCGCCACCGGCGTGGTCAGCACCACGCGCATCACCCATGCCACGCCTGCCGCCACCTACGCGCACGCGCCGAATCGTGACTGGGAGAGCGACGGGCAGCTGCCGGAGGCGGCGCGCCAGGCCGGCTGCCGCGACATCGCCCGTCAGCTCGCCGAGTTCGCCCACGGCGACGGCATCGAGGTGGTTCTCGGCGGCGGGCGTCTGGCGTTCCTCCCGGCCGGCACGGCCGATCCCGAGTACGCGGCGGCCAGCGGCGTGCGTGCCGACGGCCGCAACCTGATCGAGGCCTGGCAGAGCGCGGCCGAGGGCCGTCAGTACGTCTGGAACCGCGCCCAGTTCGACGCCCTGGCGGCCGCCGACGGCGATCAGGTGCTGGGCCTGTTCGAGCCTTCCCACATGCGCTTCGAGGCCGACCGCGCCGATGACGCGGCCGGCGAGCCGTCGCTTTCGGAGATGACGGCCTTCGCCATCGACAAGCTGGCCGCCCGCGGCAGCGGCTACTTCCTGATGGTGGAGGGCGGCCGCATCGATCACGCCCACCACGCCGGCAATGCCTATCGGGCGCTGCACGACCTGCTGGCCTTCGACGCGGCTGTCGATACCGCGCGGCGCATGACCGATGCCGCCGACACCCTGATCGTGGTCACCGCCGATCACAGCCACACCTTCACCATCAGTGGCTACCCGCGACGGGGCAACCCCATCCTCGGCAAGGTGGAAACACCCCTGGGCACGCAGGCGACCGACGCCGAGGGAAGGCCGTACACCACCCTGGGATACGCCAACGGTCCCGGTCACCAGACCCCGCTGCCCGACCTCACCGGCACCGACACCACGCATCCGGATTACCGGCAGTTGGCGACCGTGCCACTCGACAGCGAGACCCACGGCGGCGAGGACGTGGCCGCGTACGCCGACGGCCCCGGCGCGCAGGGGGTGGGGGGCGTCATGGAGCAGAACCGGCTGTTCGACGTCATGCATACCGCGCTGTTCGGCGCCACCGAAGACGGGGGGCGTTGACCCATGGTCTGGCTGGAGCAGTTGTTCACCTTCATCGACGGCCTGCTCGGCAGCGCCGTCTGGTTTCCGTTCCTGCTGCTGGGCGTGGGCGTGTTCTTCACCTTCTACCTCGGCTTTCCGCAGATCCGCTTCTTCGGGCACGCCTGGGGCGTGTTGCGGGGCAAGTACGCCAAGGCGGACGATCCGGGTGACACCAGCCACTTCCAGGCGCTGTCCACGGCGCTGTCCGGCACGGTGGGTACCGGCAACATCGGCGGCGTCGCCTTCGCCATCTTTCTCGGCGGCCCTGCCGCCCTGTTCTGGATGTGGGCCACCGCCTTCGTCGGCATGACCACCAAGTTCGTCGAGGTGACGATCTCACACAAGTACCGCACCAAGGATGCAGAGGGGCGCATCGCCGGCGGCCCCATGTACTACATGGAGCGAGGCCTGAACATGCGCTGGCTGGCCGTGTTCTTCGCCATTGCCCTGGTGGTCAGCTCGTTCGGCTCCGGCAACCTGCCGCAGAGCAACAACATGGCATCGGGGCTCGAGGCGTCGTTCGGCATTCCGACCTGGGCCAGCGGGCTGGTGCTGGCGACCCTGCTGGGGCTCGTGATCATCGGCGGCATCCGCCGGATCGCCGTGGTGGCCGCCAGCATCGTGCCGGCGATGGGCATCTTCTACGCCCTCGGCGCGCTGGCGGTGGTGGTCAGCAACATCGATCAGGTCATCCCGTCGTTCGTCGCCGTGTTTCGCGATGCCTTCACCGGCTCCGCGGCCACCGGCGGCTTCCTGGGTGCGACCTTTGCCTATGCCTTCAATCGCGGCGTCAACCGCGGCCTGTTCTCCAACGAAGCGGGGCAGGGCTCGGCCCCCATCGCCCACGCCTCGGCACGAACGGAGGAGCCGGTTTCCGAAGGCATGGTGTCGATCCTCGAGCCCTTCATCGACACGCTCATCATCTGCACCCTCACCGGGCTGGTGATCCTTTCCTCCGGGGTCTGGAAGGAGAAGTTTCCCAACAGCTTTTCGGCCTTCGATACCGAGTACGTGGCTGGCGTGTACAGCGAGCAGAACCCCGAGCACGTGGCGCAGCTGTTCGCCCACATGGATCTGGTGCCGCCGGCCAACGACCCGGTGCAGCGGCTGACCGGCCGCATCGCCGTGGTGGACGGGGTCGCCGCCGAGGGCGACTTTACCGTGCTGCACAACCGCTCCATCGCCGAGGACGTTCGTTATGCTCAGGCGGGCGTGCCGTTCACAGGCGAGTTGGAGATCGTCAATGGCCGCGTGACCAATGCCGGCATCGCGGTCAGCGGCCGCTCGCTGCTGCACTCGGTACCGCTGACGGCGGAGGCCTTCAAACGCAGCTTCCTCGGTGAGTACGGGCAGTACGCGGTGACCGTTGGCCTGGTGCTGTTCGCCTTCTCCACCGCGCTCGCCTGGTCTTACTACGGGGACCGCGGCGTGACCTACCTGATCGGCCTGCAGGCGGTGACCCCGTATCGCATCGTCTACGTAGTCGGGTTCTTCCTGGCCACCATCGTCGACACCTCGATGATCTGGCTGATCTCGGCGGTGACGCTGGCGCTGATGGCCATTCCCAACCTGGTTGGGCTGCTGCTGATGCGGCGCGAAGTGAAGCAACTCACCACGGATTACTGGCGCAAGTTTCAACGCCGCTGATTTTCGGTATAGTGCCGCGACGCTACCGACGTCGCGACTAGGGAAGGGAACATGCCGCTCAGAGTAACGTTCGATCTCGAAGACAAGGACCTCAAGTTCTTCCGGGCCAGCATGCAGCAGGCCAAGGCCGCGGCCGAGAAGATCGACGAATTCCAGATTCTCGAAAAGGCTGCGCAGATGGTGCAGGACGTGCAGGCCCAGGACGTGCCCGCGTTCGTCAGGCAGCGCCTCGAACGCCTGAACGCGCTGGTCGACATGGCCCGCGACGAGGAGTGGGCGCTGGCCTCTCAGGAACGCAAGAACGTGATCACGGCGCTGGCCTACTTCGCCGACCCCCAGGACATGATTCCCGACAGCATCCCGGTGCTCGGCTACATCGATGACGCCATCATGATCGAGCTGGTGGTCAGCGAGCTGAAGCACGAGATCGACGCCTTCGAAGACTTCTGCAAGTACCGCACCGAGGAGCGCTCCCGGAACCGCAACCCGGACCTCTCCCGTGATGAGTACCTGGCCATCAAGCGCCGTGAGCTGCACGCGCGCATGCGGCGCCGCCGCAGCTCCGTGGGCTCACGCGCCCGCGGCGGCCGGCGCACCCGCATCCGGTTGTTCTGACCCGCTTCTCCTGAGGGGGCTCTAGGGGGCCGCGAGGCACGACGGGCACAGCGCGTAGCTGTGCCCCGGATCGTTCAGGCCCTGCAGCAGCAGCCAGGCGTCGCCGGCACGATGCAGCAGCGGCGCCAGCAGCGGTGGCAGCTCGAGCCAGCCGCCGGCCCTGGCGATTCCGGAAAGGTGCACGTTGCCGGTCAGCGCCCGCAGCAGCATTTCCTGGGTGGAGAGCGGCGGCTCGATGTGCTTGACCCCGTAGTCGGAAAGGCCCGCCAGCTCCGCGGCACGAGCGATGGCCGCCTGCTCGTCGCCGAGCAGATCCACCAGCCCGAGGTCGAGGGCACGATCACCCAGCCACACCCGACCCTCCGCAAGCTGCTCCACGCGCTCGGGCGCCATGTCCCGGCCCCGGGCCACCAGGTTCAGAAAGTGGCGATAGGTGTGCTCCGTGCTGGCCTGCAGGATGGCGCGGGTGGGCTCGTTCAGCCCGGTCAGCAGATCGGCGCCGCCCAGCGGGGTCGTTGCGACCCCGTCAGTGGTCACGCCGAGCTCGGCCAGGCTGCGTTCGAAGGTGGGCAGGATGCCGAACACGCCGATGGAGCCGGTGATGGTGGTCGGTTCGGCGACGATGGCATCGGCGGTGGCCGAGATCCAGTAGCCGCCTGACGCCGCCACCGGCCCCATGGAGATCACCACCGGCTTGCCGGCGACCTGCGTAAGCTCCAGCTCCTGGCGGATCAGCTCCGACGCGAAGCTGCTGCCGCCGGGCGTGTTGATGCGCATCACCAGCGCGCCTACGGTGTCGTCCCGCCGCGCCTCGCGGATCAGCGCCACCACGCGATCGGCACCGATCAGACCGCGACCCGGGTCACCGGCAACGATGGGCCCCTCTGCGGTGATGACGCCAACTCGAGTGCTGGGCTCCGGCTGGGCGGCGTTCTGCACGGCCTGCAGATACTCCCGGAAGCCGATGCGCCGATAGTCGCCCTGTTCGTCGCGGCCGGCCACGTCGGCGAATCGGGCCCGGGCTTGATCCGGCGTCAGCAGCTCGTCCACCAGGTGGTACTCCACGGCCAGGCGGGCGAGGTCGCCACCGGTTTCGGCCAGCGCCGCGTCCGGTGATTGGGTGAAGCGCTGGAAGCGGTCGTCCTCCAGGGCCCGATTGTCGATGACGCGATGCCGGTATCTGGACCACAGGCCCTGCAGCAGCTCGGTATTGGCTTCCCGGGCCTCGTCAGACATCCCGGCGAGGGTGTAGGGCTCCACGAACTCCTTGTAGCGGCCGGCACGAAAAACATGCACGTTGATATCAAGTTTTTCCAGCAACCCTTTGAAATAAAGATTATTTATCTGGTATCCGGGCAGCAGCACCTGGCCTAAGGGGTGCAGATACACCGCCTCCGCCGCGCTGGCGATGAGGTAGGGCTGCTGGGCGAACTGGCTGCCGTAGGCCACCACGCGCTTGCCGGCCTCACGGGTCTGCCGCAACGCGTCCGCCAGGGCGAACGCATGCGCCGTGGACACCGATTGCAGGTCGTCGAGATCGAGCACCAGCAGGCCGATGCGGGCATCGTCCCGAGCGTGGCGCAGCGCTTCCAGCAGATCGTCGAACTCGGTCTCGGCCAGCACCGACTGCGGGCTCAGGAATTGCTGCACCGGGTCGATAGGGGTGCGGCGCTCGACGATGGCGCCCGCCGGATCGATGACCAGGGCGGCCCCATCGGGCACCTCGGGCAGCGGCGCGCGCGAGAACAGCACCAGAATCGCCAGCAGCAGGAAGCCGAAGAAGAACAGATTCGACAGAACCAGGCGCACCCGGGTGAGGGCGTTGCCGATGGTCGCCCAGCGGCTGGGCTTCGCAGTGTCGTTCATCGAGATGACGTTCCTTGAGTTGCTCGATAGCCTAGCACGAGTGCGTTTCGTCAGAGCGTTGGCCACAATGGCCGGCGCCCGATCGCATGGTGCAGAGAACCCGATGAGCCGCAACCACGACGCCGAACCGACATCCCAGCCTGGCAATCAGGCGCCGTTGTGGCGTTGGCGGGCGCTCTGCGAAGCGCTCGGCCTGCCGCCGGCCGATGGTCCGAACGTTACCGGCGTCAGCATCGACTCCCGCACCACGAAGCCGGGCGACCTGTTCATCGCCCTGACCGGAGACCCTGGTCCCCGCTTCCAGGTGAGCTATCGCTCGCAGCGCGATGGGCACGACTTCATCGATGCGGCGGTGGCCGCCGGCGCCGTCGCCGTGATGAGTCACGACGGGCGGCCTCGCCAGGTACCGCAGCTCACCGTCGCCGATACCCTGGACGGCCTCTGGGCGCTGGCCCGGGCCGCGCGACAGCGTCTCGACTGCCCGGTGGTGGCGGTGACCGGCAGCAGCGGCAAGACCACGCTGAAAAGCTATCTGGCCGCCGCCCTGGACGCGTTTGCCACCGACGGCAGCCTCAACAATCACCTCGGCGTGCCGCTGTCCCTGGTGCGGACGCCGGCAGACGCCACCGCCGCCGTGTACGAGATCGGCATGAATCATCCCGGCGAGATCGCGCCGCTGGCGGAACTGGCCCGCCCGAACGTCGCCGTGGTGCTGAACGTGCTGGAGGTGCATCGGGAGTACTTCTCCGATCCCGACGGGATCCGCAAGGAAAAGCTGAGCATTCACAAAGGGTTGGACGACAAAGGTGTTCTGGTACTCGAGGAATCCATCGATGCCGCGGGGGTGGCGGAGCGGATCCCGCTGCGTCGCTTCGGCGCCAGCGGCGATGCCGACGTCGCGCTGCTGGACCAGGACGCCGACACCGCCCGCTACCGGGTGGGCGCCGAGACGGTGACCGCCCATGTGCCCGGCGGCGGCACGCACCGGGCCATGACGGTGGCGGCCGTGCTGTGCGTGCTGCAGGCGCTGGGCCGGCCGCTGGGACCGGCCCTGACCCTGCCGGATGCGCTGATCCCCGCGGGACGTGGCCGTCAGCACACGGTCGCCGGCATCACCGTGATCGACGACAGCTACAACGCCAACCCGGACAGCGTGCGCGCCGCCCTGCGCGGCCTTGCCGCGACCGCTGCCCGGCGGCGCTTCGCCGTGCTGGGGGAGATGCTCGAACTCGGGGAGGCGTCCGCCGCCCGCCATGCGGCCCTCGCAACCGCTACCGACGGCATAGATGGGATCTTCTGCGTCGGCGCCGGCATGCAGGCGCTGCAGCAGGCGCTGCCGGCAGGCCGTAACCTCGGCTGGCGGCTGGAGGCCGACGACGATTTGCTGCATGAGCTGAAGCAGCGCCTGACCGCCGGCGACGTGGTGCTGGTAAAAGGGTCGAACCGGGTCTTCTGGACGCGCCGCTGGGCGCAGCGGCTGCTGGAACATCTCGGCACCGCCTGACATTCTGTCAAGAATTCGGACCAAATGCCTTAGCGTGTCGAATACGGGTCGAAAAAAAGCCCGGCCTCTGGGGAGAGAGCCGGGCAACTACCATAGGAGTCACACGCGAGGATGCAATGCCACCCTCAATCGAAACCTGCATCGTTGGGGGAGGGGGGGAGTTGCAGGCTCCGATGACCTGAGTAAAGCAGAACTTCGGGAATCCGCCAGGAACTGCGTCACGGATGCAGCCAGCGGCCGCCACGTGCGGTGGCGCCGCCCGCCGTGGCATACTGGCCGGCGTGACAGCATCATCCCGTCCATCGAGCCGTACCGAGCCCGTCCATCCATGATCGTCGACGCCCTGGGCCGCCGCTTTCGCAATCTGCGGGTGTCGCTGACCGCGGCCTGCAACTATGCCTGCACCTATTGCGTGCCGGACGGCAAGCGCCTGCAGCCGGCCATGCACGAGCTGTCGGCCGAGGCGCTGACCTACGCCGTGCGCCTGCTGGTGGACGCCGCCGGCATCGAGAAGCTGCGCATCACCGGCGGCGAGCCGCTGCTGTCCCCCAAGTTCGACGCTCTGCTGCCCGCGGTCATGCAGCTACCGCTGCACGACGTGTCGGTGACCACCAACGGCCAGCTCATTCCCCGCAAGGCCGACCTGATCGTCGATGCCGGCCTTAAGCGCATCAACATCAGCCTGGACACGCTGGACCCGGAGCGGTTTCGGGCCATCGCCCGCAGCGGCGACCTGGCCACCGTACTGCGCGGCATCGAGCTGATGCGCGAGGCAGGCCTGCGCATCAAGGTCAACATGGTGCCGATGCGCACCGCCAACGCCGACCAGATTCTGCCCATGCTCGACTACTGCCTGGAGCGCGGCATCGAGCTGCGCTTCATCGAGCTCATGAACATGGGGCACCTGCGCCGCAGTCAGGCCTTCCAGCGCGATTTCTTCGGCATGGAGGAGATCCTGGCGCTGATCGCCGGCCGCTACGAGTTCACGCGCACCGACGCACCGTACGACTCCACCGCCGTGCGCTTCGAGATTCCCGGGCAGGGCACATTCGGCATCATCGCCAACGAGACCGAACCGTTCTGCAGCTCGTGCACCCGGCTGCGGCTGTCGTCCAACGGCTTCCTGTACGGCTGCCTGTCCAACGCCGCCAACCATGACATGCGGCCGGTTCTGGACATGCCCGAGCACCAGGCCATGGCGCGCCTGCAGTCGATGCTGGTGCGTGCGCTCGGCGACAAGCAGGACCTCAGCTTCAAGGGCGAGGTCACGGTCATGAAGTTCATCGGCGGCTGAGGGTACCGGTGCGCGATCTCGATTCCCTGTTCGATACCCTGACTGCCGAGCAGTCGCAGAAGCGCCTGCCACCGGTGGATAAGTGGCACCCCGAGCGGGTCGGCCACATCGACATCCGCATCGCCCGCAACGGCGCCTGGTATCACGAAGGCGACCCCATTCGCCGCGAGGCGCTGATCAAGCTGTTCTCCACGGTGCTGCGCCGCGACGACGACGGCTACTGCCTGGTCACCCCGGCCGAGAAGCTGCTGATCGAGGTGGAGGACGCCCCGTTCATGGCCGTCGACATGGAGGTGAAGGGCGAGGGCAGAAACGCCCAGCTACTGTTCACCACCAACGTCGGCGATCACGTGGTCGCCGACGCCGACCACCCGATTCAGGTGGAGGACCAGGACGGCGAGCCACGCCCCTACGTTCACGTCCGCCTGGGGCTGGATGCGCTGATCACCCGGGCCGTGTTCTACCGGCTGGTGGAGCTGTCGGTGCAGGAGCGGGGGGAGCTCGTGGTCTACAGCCGCGGGGCGCGGTTCGTATTGGGGCGCGTCTGAGCACCGGGATTCGGTGTCATACCCCGCGCTGCGGGCTGAGACGCATCCCGTAACCCGGCTCGACCCCCTCCGGGGGTTCCCTCGATCGGCGAAGTTGCCAGCAGACCGGTACCGCTGCGCGGCCCGGTCTGCCGTCAATTCGCCTCACTCGGTCTCGCCCAGTAGTTACGGGATGCGTCTCAGCCCGCATCGCTACGCCGTCGCCGACTCCCAGGGCCAATCGCGCCCCAACCCGAACCTCGCTGATCGTTATGCAACCTTCGGACGGATGAGCGCTCGCCGGTGTCCCGAAGGGGGCTGCGGGGGCGATGCCGACCGCGGATGAGACCAGGGCGATGGGGAGAGCGGT
This sequence comes from Pseudomonadales bacterium, assembly GCA_040219935.1. Lineage (GTDB taxonomy): Bacteria > Pseudomonadota > Gammaproteobacteria > Pseudomonadales > Azotimanducaceae > UBA7803. The sequence continues at coordinate 63,862 of JAVJUA010000002.1, forward strand.
GTGGCGGGCGACTCGAGAGACCCTGGGCGAGGCCGAGGGAGGCGAATTGACGGGCGGTAGCGGGTCGTAGACCCGCTACCGGGCGGCAACTTCGCCGATCGAGGGCAGCCCCGGAGGGGCCCGAGTCGGGTCTCTCGAGGCGCCCGCCACGCCGCTCCGCACAACCACCGTGGTCACATGTTGGGGTAGTTCGGCCCCCCAGCCCCCTCCGGCACCACCCAGTTGATGTTCTGCGCCGGATCCTTGATGTCGCACGTCTTGCAGTGCACGCAGTTCTGGGCGTTGATCTGGAACCGCTTCTCGCCGTGCTCCTCCACCACCTCGTAGACGGCGGCCGGGCAGTAGCGCTGGGCCGGCTCGTCGTACCTGGGCAGGTTCTCGTTGATCGGAATCGAGGCGTCCTTGAGCTGCAGGTGGCAGGGCTGGTCTTCCTCGTGATTGGTGTTGGAGAGAAACACCGACGACAGCCGGTCGAACGACAGCACGCCGTCGGGCTTCGGATACGGGATCGGCTTGGCCTCGCTGGCCAGCTTCAGGGTGGCGTGGTCCGGGGTCGGGTCGGTCAGGGTGTATGGGGCCTGGCCGCGCAGCACGAACTGGTCGAGAAAGGCGTAGGCGGAGCCGCCGAGCACGCCCAGCTTGTGCAGCGCCGGGCCGACGTTGCGCGACCGCTGCAGCTCGTCGTAGAGCCACGACTTCTCGAACGCCTGCCGGAACTCGGGCAGCTCCCGCGCCGGCTCCTCCGCCTCGCCGAGGTTGCGGTAGATGGTTTCCGCGGCCAGCATGCCCGACTTCATGGCGGTGTGGCTGCCCTTGATCTTCAGCACGTTCAGGAAGCCGGCGTCGTCGCCTACCAGCAGGCCCCCCGGCACGGTCAGCTTGGGCAGCGCCTGAATACCGCCCTTGACGATGGCGCGGGCGCCGTAGGAGATGCGCTTGCCGCCCTCCAGGGTGCTGGCGATCAGCGGATGGTGCTTCCAGCGCTGGAACTCGTGGAACGGCGACAGGTGCGGGTTCTTGTAGCTGAGATCGACGATCAGACCCAGCGCCACCTCGTTGTTCTCCATGTGATAGAGAAACGAGCCGCCGGTGCTGGCGCCGCGCGTGTGGCCGAGCGGCCAGCCGACGGTGTGCACCACCTTGCCGGGCTCGTGCTTCTCCGGGTCGACTTCCCAGAGCTCCTTCAAACCGATGGCGTAGTGCTGGGTGCCCACGCCCTCGTTGAGGTTGAACTTCTGCATGAGCTGCTTGCCCAGATGGCCGCGGCAGCCCTCTGCGAAGATGGTGTACTTGGCGTGCAGCTCGTAGCCGGGCGTGAACGTCGACTTCTGCTCGCCGTCGGCGCCGATGCCCATGTCGCCGGTGGCTACGCCCTTCACCCGGCCGTCGTCGTGGTAGAGGATCTCGGCGGCGGCAAAGCCCGGAAACAGGTTGACGCCCATCCCTTCGGCCTGCTCACCCAGCCAGCGGCACAGGTTGCCGAGAGAGATGGCATAGTTGCCGTAGTTGTGGGTGTCCGACGGCACGAAGAAGCTCGGCACCTTGATGGCGTTGGTGTCGTTCGGCAGGTAGTAGACCAGATCCCTGGTGACGGGATTGTTCAGGGGCGCGCCACGCTCCTTCCAGTCGGGGAACAGCTCGTTCAGCGCCGTCGGCTCGAACACGGCCCCGGACAGAATATGGGCACCGATCTCGGAGCCTTTCTCCACCAGACAGACGGAAAGCTCCCGGCCGTCCTTCTCGGCCAGCTGCATCAGCCGGCAGGCCGCAGCCAGCCCGGAGGGGCCGCCGCCGACGATGACCACGTCGAACTCCATCGATTCCCGCTCAGCCGTTTCCATTCCCAGACTCCGATCAGGTGAAAGCGGCCGCCATTATAGAGAAACCCGGGAGCCATCGTGTAGCGGCGGGAGCATCGCCTTGACCTTGCCGCCAGCCACAAGCGAAAATACGCGCCCCCTGATATGGGCCGGGTCACCGAGATCGTCTGGTGGCCCTTTGATTTGCGTATCTTGTTAACCCGAATCGTTCGAGGCATCCATGAAGGTACTGGTTCCCGTCAAGCGCGTGGTGGACTACAACGTCAAAGTCCGCGTCAAGCCGGACAAGAGCGGCGTCGATCTGAACAACGTCAAGATGTCCGTCAACCCGTTCTGCGAAATTGCCGTTGAAGAAGCCGTGCGCCTGAAGGAAGCCGGCACCGCTGAAGAGGTGGTCGTAGTCTCCGTGGGCAGCAAGGCCTGCCAGGAGCAGCTGCGCACCTGTCTGGCCCTGGGCGCGGATCGTGCCATCCTGATCGAGACCGATGCCGACGCGCAGCCGCTCGGCATCGCCAAGGCGCTGGCGGCCCTCCAGGAGAAGGAAAAGGCCGACATCGTCATCTTCGGCAAGCAGAGCATCGACGGCGACAACAGCCAGACCGGTCAGATGTTCGCCGCCCTCACCGGCATGCCGCAGGGCACCTTCGCCTCCGAGGTGAAGGTGCAGGACGGCAAGCTCGAGGTGACCCGAGAAATCGACGGCGGCCTGCAGACGGTCTCGATCAAGCTGCCTGCCGTGGTCACCACCGACCTGCGCCTGAACGAGCCCCGCTACGCATCGCTGCCGAACATCATGAAGGCCAAGAAGAAGCCGCTGGACGTCGTCTCCCCGGACGATCTGGGTGTCGACCTGGCGCCGACGGTAGAGGTGCTGTCGGTAGAGCCGCCGCCCGAGCGCAAGGGCGGCATCAAGGTCGAAAGCGTCGAGCAGCTCGTCGACAAACTGAAGAACGAAGCAAAGGTGATTTCATGAGCGTTCTGGTCGTAGCGGATCACGATAACGAAGCCCTGAACGGTGCCACGCGCGTCACCCTGGCAGCCGCGGCCAAGATCGGCGGTGACGTCGACGTGCTGGTTGCCGGCGAGAACTGCAAAGCGGTTGCCGAAGCGGCCGCCAAGGTGCCTGGCGTTCGCAAGGTGCTGCTGGCGGACAACGCCGCCTACGGCCACTCCCTGGCGGAGAACCTGGGGGCCCTGGTCGCCGATCTGGCATCGGACTACAGCCACGTGCTGACCGCACACACCACCGTGGGCCGGAACTTCCTGCCGCGGGTGGCCGCCCTGCTCGGCGTCGCTCAGATCTCCGACATCATCGAGGTGGTCAGCGAGGATACCTTCAAGCGTCCCATCTACGCCGGCAACGCGATTGCCACGGTGAAGTCGAAGGACGACAAGAAGGTGGTCTCGGTGCGCGGCACCTCCTACGATCCCGTGGAAGCCGAAGGCGGCTCCGCGAGCGTCGAGGAGGTCTCCAAGACGCACGATGCCGGCATCTCCAGCTTCGTCAAGGAAGACATCGTCGCCAGCGAGCGCCCCGAGCTGACCGCGGCGTCGATCATCATCTCCGGCGGCCGTGGCATGGGCAGCGGCGAGAACTTCAAGCTGCTCGAAGGCATCGCCGACAAGCTCGGTGCCGCCATCGGCGCTTCCCGGGCCGCGGTCGACGCAGGCTTCGTGCCGAACGACATGCAGGTGGGGCAGACGGGCAAGATCGTTGCCCCCGATCTTTACATCGCTGTGGGCATCTCCGGTGCGATTCAGCACCTGGCCGGCATGAAGGACAGCAAGGTCATCGTCGCGATCAACAAGGACGAGGACGCGCCGATCTTCCAGGTTGCCGACTATGGCCTGGTGGCCGACCTGTTCAAGGCCCTGCCGGAGCTCGAAGAGCGTCTTTAGGGTATCTCGCGCCGGCGCCACCGCGCCGGCGCGCTGCAACGATTGAGGGAGCAAGAATTGGCTGTTTACGAACTGAACGACGGACAGCTGCTGCGGGTCGCGCGCAGCATCGACGGCAAGCTGCGCCAGCAGTACTTCAGCCTCATCGGGCTGAACAAGACGCAGCAGCGCCAGGTGCAGCGGGAAGCCAAGGCGCTCGACGAGAGCTGGCAAGCCGAGCAGGAAAAGGCGCGTGCCAAGCGGGTGCGCGACGCCGCCACCGGCAAAAAGCACAGCACCGGCGTACGTGGCATCAACGTGGTACGGCGACCCTCGCCGGCCTTCCGCGTGCAGGTGCAGACGGGGGGCAAGTCCCACGTGCGCGAATTCTCGGTCAAGCGCCTCGGCGCCGAGAAGGCGTGGGCGCAGGCCACCAAGTTTCTGTCTGAGTGCCGGGGCTACAAGAGCGTGCCCAAGGCCTGGGCCGATCGACGCCCAAAAGTCCGGTAGCGCTTTCGAAGAGACTGAGGGGTAGGGCGGTGATGCGCCTGGCGGGTCGGGCATCCCCTGCTTGACCTCGCTCGGGCCGCTCCGCGGCTTCCCTCGTTTGCCAATATGCCGGCCCTGCCGTCATATTGGCGCGCTCGGCCTCGCTACACGGTCAAGCAGGGGATGCCCGCCCCGCTCAACATCTCACCGTCCTTCCCCCTCAGTCATCTTCAAGACCCCTGTTGTTCGACATCGCCTGCCGATCGCACCCACGATGATGTGCGGATTCCTGAGTCCGACTCTGGAAGTGCGGTTGGTATGTGGGGCTGAGGCGACCCTCCGCTGCCGTGTAGCGAGGCCGAACGACGGGAATTGACTCGGAAAAACTCGCCGTCAGGCGGGTTCTTCCGAGGCAACTTCCCATAGTGAGGGTAGGCGCGGAGCGCCCCGAGCGAGGCGGCGGAGGGTCGCGTCAGCCCCGCAACGCCAAACACCCATCCAAATTCCGGCCTCAGGAAAACCGCTTAGCCGTATACCAGGTCACCGGCTGCGCGTGATCGTGCACTTCCTCCGCCACGTCCAGCACCAGCGCGAACAGCGCCATTCGTACCAGCACGCCGTTGTCGGTCTGACGGAAGATCGCCAGGTTCGGGTTTTCGTTCAGGTCGTCGTCCAGCTCCCGCGCCTGCGCCCGGGAGTCGCGGGGCAGGGGGTGCATGATCACCGTGTTCGGCTCGCAGTGCTGGGTGTAGATCGCCTGATTCAGCCGGAACAGGCCACGGTAGCGGTCGGCTTCCTCCTGGGTCGGAAAGCGTTCCTCCTGGGTGCGGGTCACGTAGATGATGTCCACGTGGTCGATGCCTGACTCCAGTTGGGTGTGCTCGGTGGCGGAATGGCCGCCCCGACGCAGCTCCTCGATGATGTCACCCGGCAGCCCCAGCCCGGGCGGCGCCACCAGCTTGTAATGCACGTTGTCATAAAGTGACAGCAGCTTGCACAGAGAGTGCACGGCGCGGCCGTACTTCAGATCGCCCACCAGGGCGATGCGCAGCCCGTCCATGCCCTGGTCGCGGCTCTTCACCTCCTTGCGGATGGTGTATAGGTCGAGCAGGGCCTGGGTCGGGTGCTCGTTCGGGCCGTCACCGGCGTTCATGACCGGCACCCGGCTGGCGGTGGCGAAGTCGGCCACCGATCCGGCCTCAGGGTGGCGCATGGCGATGATGTCGCTGTAGCCGGACAGCACCCGGGCGGTATCGTGCAGCGACTCGCCCTTGGCCAGCGCCGAAGCCTTCACCTCCGTGGTCTCGCGCACCTCGCCGCCCAGCATGTTGAAGGCGCAGCCGAACGAGATCCGGGTGCGGGTGCTGGGCTCGAAGAACATGTTGGAGAGGATGGCGCCCTCCAGCACGCGGGTGATGCGGCGCCGGTGGGCGTAGGGAATCATCTGGTCGGCCACCTCGAACAGGCGCGCGATGTCGCCCCGATCGAACTGGTCGACGCTGAGAATGTGGCTGCCGACGAAGTTCAAAGCCCCTCCAGGACCCATGAGCGGCGCCATAGTAATCAAAACCGGCGTGCCTCCACTAGTGACAGCCCAATCGCGACGGCGGTGATCTGGGTCACTAGGGTGCGGCAGCGCCGGCTGCTATGATTCGGCCAGCATCCTGACCTGCCAAGAGCCCCGCCAGCATGAGCGAAGCACGACTCGACTCACCCGAACACGCCACACCCCCCGGTCAGGAGGTGGCCCGGCTGCTGCCGTTCGCCTTCGCGCGCCGCTTCGGCACCGTGGTGCTGGACGAGGTGGGCGAGCAAGGCGAGGCGCTGGTCGCCTGCAAGACGGCCCCGAGCCTGACCACCCTGGCGGAGATCAAGCGCTTCACCCACCGGCCGCTGAGCGTCCGACTGGTGGGCGACGAGGAGTTCGAGGCCCTGGTGGGGCGCACCTACGCCCGCGATGGCTCCGCGGCCCGGCAGATGGTCGAGGACATTGGCGACGACCTCGATCTGGCCAGCCTGGCGGAGTCGGTGCCCGAGACCGAAGACCTGCTCGAGCAGGAAGACGACGCGCCCATCATCCGGCTGATCAACGCGCTGCTGGCCGAAGCGATTCGTGAGAACGCGTCGGACATTCACATCGAGACCTTCGAGAAGGATCTGGTGGTGCGCTTCCGGGTCGACGGCGTGATGCGCGAGGTGGTGCGGCCCAAGCGCCAGCTCGCGCCGCTGCTGGTCTCTCGAATCAAGGTCATGGCCCGCCTGGACATCGCTGAGAAGCGCATTCCCCAGGATGGCCGGATCTCGCTGCGCATCGGCGGCCGCGAGGTGGACGTGCGGGTATCCACGCTGCCGTCGAGCAACGGCGAGCGGGTGGTGATGCGCCTGCTCGACAAACAGGCCGGGCGTCTGCGGCTCGAGAATCTGGGCATGGACGAGCGCACCCTGGTGCGCCTGCGCGACATCGTCACCAAGCCCCACGGCATCTTTCTGGTGACCGGGCCCACCGGCTCCGGTAAGACCACCACCCTGTATTCGTCGCTGGCCGAGCTCAACACGGCCACCATCAATATCCTCACCGTCGAAGACCCCATCGAGTACAACCTGCCCGGCATCGGCCAGACCCAGGTCAACACCAAGGCCGACATGACCTTCGCCCGCGGGCTGCGGGCCATCCTGCGGCAGGATCCGGACGTGGTCATGGTGGGCGAGATCCGCGACCTGGAAACCGCCGAGATCGCCGTGCAGGCGAGCCTCACCGGCCACCTGGTGATGTCGACCCTGCACACCAACACGGCGGTGGGCGCGGTCACCCGCCTGATCGACATGGGCGTCGAGCCGTTTCTGCTGTCGTCGAGCCTGGTGGGCGTGCTGGCCCAGCGCCTGGTTCGGGTGCTGTGCCCCGACTGCAAGACCTTCCGGCCCGCCAACGGCACCGAGCTGCAGTTCCTGCGGGTGGCCGACGCCCGGGTGTACGAGGCCGGGGGCTGCGACGCCTGCCAGCACAGCGGCTACCGCGGCCGCACCGGCATCTACGAGCTGGTCACCATCGACGACACCCTGCGCCAGCTCATTCACGACCGGGTCTCGGAGCAGGAGATGACCGGCTACGCCCGGCGCAAGGGGCCGAGCATTCGAGATGACGGGCGCGACAAGGTGCTCGGCGGCGTCACCACGGTGCAGGAAGTGCTGCGGGCGACCCTCGAGGACTGATGGCCGCCTTCGAATACGCCGCACTCGACTCGAGCGGTCGCCAACGCAAAGGCGTGCTCGAAGCCGACAGCCTGCGCCAGACCCGCCAGATGCTGCGCGATCAGGGCCTGGTGCCGCTCAGCGTCGAGGCCGCCTCCGAACGCAAGCCGCGCAGCGGCGGCGGCAGTGGCTTCCGCTTCATCCGCCGGCTCGGTGGCCTCGACCGCGTGCTCATCACCCGCCAGCTCGCCACCCTGATCGCGGCGGGCCTGCCGGTGGAGGAAGCGCTGCAGGCGGCCGCCCAGCAATCCGAGAAGCAGCACGTGCGAGCGCTGGTCATGGGCATTCGCAGCCGGGTGCTGGAGGGACACTCGCTGGCCTCGAGCCTCGCCCAGTACCCGGGCAGCTTCAACGATCTGTACCGCTCGACGGTTGCGGCGGGCGAGCAGTCGGGCCATCTGGACGCCGTGCTGGAAAATCTGGCCGACTACCAGGAGCGTCAGTTCGAATCGCGGCGCGATGTCGAGATGGCCATGCTCTATCCCATCGTGCTGACGCTGCTGGCGTTCGCCATCGTCGGCGCGTTGATGGTGTACGTGGTGCCCGACATGGTCGGCGTGCTGGTCAACATGGGGCAGGAACTGCCGCTGTCGACCCGATTTCTGATTGGCGCGTCGGAGTTCACCCGCGACTACTGGTGGCTGCTGATCGCCGCGGTGGCTGCCGTGGTGTTCGGCATCCGCTGGCTGCTGGCCCAGCCGGGCATCCGCCTGACCTGGGACCGGCAGAAGCTCAGCATACCGCTGGTCAGCCGCATCACCCGGGCCGGCAACGCGGCGCGCTACGCCAACACCCTCAGCATTCTGACCGGCAGCGGTGTTCCCCTGGTGGAAGCCATGAACATTGCAGCCGAAGTCGTGTCCAACCGGTGGCTGCAACGGCGGCTGGCGGACGCCACCCAGCGGGTGAGCGAGGGCGCGAGCCTGAGATCGGCCCTGGAAGGGGCCGGTTACTTCCCGCCGATGTTGCTGCACATGGTCGCCAGCGGCGAAGCCAGCGGCGAACTGGACAATATGCTAGACAAAGTGGCCCGCTACCAGCAGGCCGAGGTGGAACGCATCGTGACCACGCTGGTCCGTCTGTTCGAGCCGATGATGCTGGTGGTGATGGGTGGTCTGGTGATGTTCATCGTCATGGCGATTCTGCTGCCGATCCTCAGCATGAACCAACTGGTCTGACATCGAGGGAGTTGACCGAATGAACCTACGCACCGGTGCCGTCATGGCATCTCTGATCCTGCTCGGCCTGGCCACTTCGGCTACGGCGCAACCGAGCGACTTCCGCTACAGCTATCTGGAGGGCGGCTATCTGCGCGCCGACCTCGACAGCCCGAACGTCAATGGCGACGGCCTGTTCGTCGGCGGCTCCGTGCTGGTGGCAGAGTCGCTGATCCTCTCCGCCGACTATGATTACCTCGACTTCGACCGTGGCATCGACGTCCGCAGTCTGGAACTCGGCCTGGGCGTGCCGCTGCCGGTGGCGCCCGGCCTCGACATCGTGATCCGAGGCGGCTACATCGACGCCAAGCTGGACACCCGGTTCGGCGACTTCAACGACGACGGCTTCTTTGCCGGCGGCCTGGCGCGCTGGATGGTCAGCCCGCAGGTGGAGCTGAACGGCGGCCTGAAGTACGTCGATCTGGACGAATCCGGCAGCGACGTGGTGTTCACGGTGGGCGGGCTGGTGAACGTGCGGCCCGACCTGGCCGTGCTGGCCGGGTTCGAATTCGCGGACGATTCCGACCTGCTGTCCCTCGGCTTCCGCTACTACTTCTAAACTTCACACAATGCAGGGAGAATTGGGCGCGATGATGCACTTCCGAAAGCCAGGAGCCGGCGGCTTCACCCTCATCGAGATCCTCGTAGTGGTGGTGATCATCGGCATTCTCGGCGCCGTCATCGTGCCCAACCTGTTGGGCCGTCCCGATCAGGCGCGGGTCACGGCGGCAGAAAGCGACCTGCGCAGCCTGGCCAACGCCCTGGACATCTATCGGCTCGACAACTTCCAGTACCCGTCCACCGATCAGGGCCTCGACGCCCTGGTCAGCCGTCCCACGGGCTTTCCCGAGCCGCGTAACTACAACCCCGACGGCTACATCAAGACCCTGCCCACCGACCCCTGGGGCTCGCCGTACGTCTACGAGCGCACGCCGGAAGGGTTCAACCTGTTCTCTCTCGGGGCTGACGGTACGGAAGGCGGCGAGGGCATGAATGCCGACATCCGCTACGAAGATCTGTAGCCGCCACCGCGGATTCACCCTGCTCGAGCTGCTGGTGGTGATCACCCTGGTGGCGATCCTCACCGGCACCGTCATCTTCGGCTTCACCGGCGCCGACGCCGAGCAGCGCCTGAAAGGGCGTGCCGAGCAGATCGCCAACACCATCGAGCTGGCCCGTCAGTACGCCCTGCAGCGCAACCGCGAATGGGGCCTCTACGTCGAGCCGGACGGCGTGCGCTTCACGGAGTTCGATCCCGAGCAGCAGGACTGGGTAGACCAGGCGCAGCGGCCGTTCGGGTCCCTGGCGATGCCGGCAGAGCTGACGCTGCGGGTGGAGGCGGAAGGTCTAGATCAACTGCCGGCGGCGGAGCGGGAGCGGCTTCCCAAGGTGGTGCTGTTCGCCAGCGGCGAGGTGACGCCGTTCACCCTGCACGTCGAGCCGGCCTGGAACGCGCGGGGCTGGACCGTGCACTCCGACGGCATCTCCCGGGTTCAGGCCGAGCGGGGTGAGTTCTGAGCTCCGGGGGTCGCGGCTTCACGCTGGTTGAGGTGCTGGTGGCGCTGGTGGTGTTTGCCGTGCTGGGCTTCGCCGTGACCAGCCGGGTCGGCGACGTGGTCAACCAGACCTACAGCCTGGAACGCCGCACGGTCGCCCACTGGGTGGGAGAGAACCACCTCAACAGGCTGCGCCTGACCCGCCGCGAGGAAGGAGAGGCGATTCCCACCGGCCGCGACCGGGAGCGGGCCTTCATGGGCGGGCGCGAGTGGGTGGTAGAGACCGAGGTGCTGGACACCGACTATCCGCTGCTGCGGCGGGTCGAGGTGCGGGTCTTCACGGTGTCCGAGGGCCGCGAGGTCGGGCCCGTGGACAGCCTGACCGCCTTTCTGGGCCGCTACTGACATGGCGCGCCGCGCCCGGGGCTTCACGCTGCTGGAGATGCTGGTGGTGTTCGCCGTGTTCGCCCTGATCGGCGTCATCTCGGCCCAGATCGTCAGCCGCGTCATCGCCAATCAGCAGCTCATGAGCGAGCGCGGCGCGCGCCTGGCCGAGGTGCAGCGCGCCATGCAGATCATCCAGCGCGACGTCCTGCAGCTGGCCTCCCGGCCGGTGCGCGACGAGCTCGGCGACCCCCTGGAACCCATTCGCATCGGCGCCGACGGGCTGATGGAGTTTACCCGCTTCGGTTGGCGCAACCCGCTGGGGCTGCCCCGCTCGGAGCTGCAGCGGGTAGCCTATGTGACCGACGACGGCGACCTGTACCGGGCCTATTGGCCCGTGCTCGATCGCGCCCCCGGCGTCGAGCCGGCCCTGCAGTCGCTGCTCGGCGACGTCCGGCAGATCGAGTTCTACGCGCTGGACGTCAGCGGCAACGAGCACAGCTTCTGGCCGCTCGACGGTGGCATGCGTGCCGATCCGAACCTGCGCATCGCCGGCATCATCATGCGCATCGACGTCGAGCCTTTCGGGGTGGTGGAGCGCCTGTGGCCGGTCGCGGCACCGAGCGTTCCATGGTGAGGCGCGAGCGCGGCGTGGTGCTCCTGAGCGTGCTGTTGGTGCTGGCCCTGCTGTCGGCGCTGGCATGGCAGCTCATGGGCCGGCACAGCCTGGTGATCGCCCAGAGCCGCTTCATGTTCACCGGTGACCAGTCGCTCGGCTACGCGCTGGGGGCCGAGACCTTCGCCCGGCAGGTGCTGTTCGATGAGTGGCGCCAGGGCGGGGCAGGGAAGGACACCCTGCTCGAACCCTGGGCACAGCCGGTGGCGCCGTTCGAGATCGACAACGGCTTTCTCGAGGTGCAGGTTCGCGACCTGCACCGCTGCTTCAATCTCAACAGCCTCGCCGGCGCCAACGCCCAGCAGAACGTAGACCGGTTCAAGACCCTGCTGCGCAACCGGGAGCTGCCGGAGAACCTGGCCGAGGTCTGGAAGGACTGGATCGACGCCGACCAGGAGATCACCGGATTCGGCGCCGAGGACGGTGACTATCTGGGCAACGATCCGCCCTACCGCACCGCCGACAGGCCCGCCGCGCATGTCTCGGAGCTGGCCCTGGTTCGCGACTTCGATCCGGCCTACTGGGAGGCTCTGGAGAGCGACGTCTGCGTGCTGCCGAGCACCGAGCTGCGCATCAACGTCAACACCGCGTCGGCCGCCGTCCTGGCCGCCCTGAGCCCGAACCTCAACGAGGCGCAACTCGAGGCGTTCGCGGAGGCGCCCAGAGACTACGATGCCGTGGCCGCAGTGGTGAGCGAGTTCGCGGATCTGACGGGCGCCGTTGACGCGCTCACCGTGACCAGCGAGTATTTCGAGGTCAGCGTTCGCGCCCGAGTGGACGACGGTCAGACCGAGCTGACCTCGGTGCTGCGGCGTGACCCGGCCAGCGGCGCCATCGAGCTCGTCAGCCGCAACCTCGGCCGAAGCTTCCGGTCGCTGTTCACGGTGGAGATCGAAGAGGAGGAGGGGGCCTAGGGCCCGGCAACCGCCCCCGGGCGCCCAAACGGAACCGTCATGCCGAAACTGTTCATCAGCCTGTTGTCTCCGGCCGTCGCCACCGACGAGGGCTACGACGTGCGCAGTGCCTGGATGATCCAGGAAGACGACGGGCGCATCCGCGCCCGCGGCGAGACCGACTTCCGCGGCCTGGCCGAACTCATCGACCCGGGCACCGACTGGGTCGGCGTGCCGGGCAACATCGTGGTGACGGTGCCGAGCGAGCATGTGCTGAGCCTGTCCTGCGAGGTGCCGGGGCGCAGCGTCGGTCAGATCCGTCGCGCCCTGCCGTTCGTGGTCGAGGAGTTCGTCACCTCCGACATCGAGTCGATGCACCTCGCCAGCGCCGAGATCCGGCGCGGCGACCCGGTGCGCGTGAACCTGATCGAGCGCGATGTGCTCGATGGCTGGCTGGCCTGCCTGGCCTCGCTCGACGTGCGCCCCGGATACCTGTTGCCCGACGCCGAGCTGCTGCCCGCGGCCGACCGTGAAGCCAGCCTGCTGCTGGACGGCGACCGGGCGCTGATCCGTACCCGCGACCAGGCCGCCGCCCTGGACCGGGACAACCTGCCGCTGGCCGTGAGCGCGCTGGACATCGACCGGCTGACGGTGGTGCATGGCGAGCTCACCGATCTGGAGACGGGCCAGCTAGCCCAGGAGGTCGAGCTGGTGCGCGCCGACTCGGCAGCGACGGGCTCGGCGCTCGAATACGTCGCTCGAGCCTGGCGCCAGGCCGACGCCATCAACCTGCTGCAGGGCGCGTATCGCCCGCGGCAGCCGGTCAACCCGCTGTGGGAGCGGTGGCGCCCGGCGGCCGCGCTCGCGGCGGTCTGGGTCGGCGTGGCGCTGGTGGCGATGTCGGCCCAGGCCATCTACGCCAGCTACCAGGCGGACCGCCTGAGCGCCGAGTCCGAGGCGCTGTACCGATCCTGGTTTCCCCAGGAGCAGCGCGTCACCAACGTCCGCCGCCAACTGCAGGCCAAGCTCGGCGAGCGGAGCGCCGAGTCGGGCGGCGGGCTGCTGCCGTACCTGACCGCCCTGGCGGCGGTGACCGACGGTTCGGCCCGCATCCAGAGTCTCAACTTCACCGGCGAGCGCAACGAGCTGGCGGTGGACATGACCGTCGGTGGCTTCGACGCGCTCGATCAGATCAAGGGCAACCTCGCCGAGCACGGCGTCGACGCAGAGATCACCTCTGCCGAGCAGCTGCCGGACGGGGTGCGGGCGCGCATGCGGCTGCGCGGGGCAGGGGGGGCAAGCTGATGTGGGCTTCCCTGCAATCCCGATTCCTGGCCTCGGGCCCCGGCCGCTGGTATGCCGGTCGCGAGCCCGGCGAGCAGCGCGTCATTGCCGCGCTGGCACTGGCGCTGGCGCTGACCATCATCTGGCTCGGCATCTGGAAACCCGTCAGCGACTGGCGCGCTACCGAGCACAACCGCTATCAGAACGCTCAGGCCGAGCTCGACTGGCTGCGCGCGAACGAGGCGCGGGCCCGGGCGGTCGCCGGCAGCGGCGCCGGGGGCGGCGGCCAGCGCGCGCTTCTGCCCGTGGTGACCCGCACCGCGGAAGCGCAGGGCATCTCGCTCAACCGCTTTCAGCCCGAGTCGAGCGGCGCCATCAGCGTCTCGGTGCAGGCCCAGCCTTTCAACGACCTGTTGCGCTGGCTGGCTCAGCTCGAAGAAAACAATGGGGTTTCCGTACAGCGCCTGACCGTCGACGCCGAGGGCCGCCCAGGCATGGTCAACGCCCAGGTCCGGCTGATGTAGCACCTCTGCCGGGCCATGACCGGTAGTGTGAACCACTGCACACCGGTTACCGAGACAGGGTCAACGCTTTCGACGCACCCCGCGCCCTACACTCCGCTTACAAGGTTGGGTGAAAGATTCCGGAGGGTGCCGCCATGAATTCCCAGATCGACCCGCGCCAAGCGCTGTCCGACGTGCACCGCAGGGTGACGGGTGAGCTGCTGCACCTGATGGATGGCCTGTACTCCAACATCGAGGACGGGCTGTTCGAGCTGGCCTACCGCACCGACCATGAGGCGCAGCAGCGCCGCTGCTTCGACCTGATGCGTGAGATGCGCTTTCAGCGCTCGCGGGTGGTGCAGAACTTTGCCCGCCGTCTGCAGTCCGGGTTCGATGGCTGGCTGCGCGGCGACGCATCAGCCGGTGCCGCAGGCGATGCCCTGGCGGAGCGCATGGCCCGGAAGTGCACCTCGCACTTCGGCGGCGTGCTGCAGGCGCTCACCGAGCGCTGTTCCGACGCGGTCGGCCGCGAAACCAGCCGAACCGAGTTGCCCATCGGCCCGCTGCACGTAGCCTGCAGCTTCATCGCATCTATGAAGGCGTTGAGATTCGATGACCATGCGATTGAAATCGTTGAAGATCTTTTCAACCGGTTCGTGCTCGAACGGCTCGGTCCCGTGTACGGCGAGTGCAACCTGAAGCTCGAGCAGGCCGGGTTCTGCACGGCGGACGAGCTGGCGCAGATGGCCCGCGTCCGGGCCTGACCGAATCTCAGGCGCCGTCCCCCGGCCTCTGCCGGTTGACGTTGTCGAGCTGCTCGTTGAGCCGGTTGCCCGCCCGGCTGATCCACGGATTCTGCTTCGCCTCGGTGAACACCCGCTCGCGCAGGGGATCGATCATCCGGTCCGACGTGCCTTCGTGGCGGTGATGCCCGAACAGGTTCAACCACACCTCGGTGCGCCGCCCCAGCCGCAGCAGCCGGCGAAAGTACTGCTGCGGATCGTTGCCGCCCGCCACCATGCCGAAAATCGCCGCGAGGATCGACAGCGGGCTCAGCAGGAGGTCGCGAACGCCATCGAACAGCAGCTTGAACTGGAACAGCACCACGTCCCACAACAGCTGCAGGCGGGAGGTGTGCACGTCGGTGCTGATGGGATCGCCTGAAGGCGGTGATGGGTCGGCCATGGAGGGAGTCTACGCCGAATGCCATTCCTAGCAGAAGCCGTTCCTACGACCGGTCACCGGGCCCCTTCGCCAACCAGAACGACTTCAACGGTTTGCAGGAGAATGATGAGGTCCAGCATCAGGCTCTGGTTCTTCAGGTAGTACAGGTCGTACTGCAGCTTCTCCTTCGAGTCGTCCACCGAGGCGCCATAGGGATAGCAGAGCTGCGCCCAGCCGGTGATGCCGGGCTTCACCCGATGGCGCTGGTCGTAGTAGGGAATCTGCGCCTTGAGCTGCTCCACGAACACCGGACGCTCCGGGCGGGGTCCGACGAAGCTCATGTCGCCCCGCAACACGTTGAAGAGTTGCGGAAACTCATCGAGCCGCGTCTTGCGAATGAATGATCCGACCCGGGTGATGCGCGGGTCGTTCTGCCGGGTCCAGCCGGCTTCGTCGTCCTCATCGCTGAAGATCATGCTGCGAAACTTCATGAGCCGGAACACCCGCCCACCGCGGCCGACGCGCTCCTGCCGGTAGATCGCAGGGCCCCGGGTTTCGAGGCGGATGCAGGCGGCCACGGCCAGCATCACCGGCCAGGCCAGCGCCAGAATGCCTACCGCCGCGATCAGATCGAACGTGCGCTTGATCATCTTATGCCGGGTGCGCATGACGAACCCGTCGGCAAAGGCGAGCCAACCCGGGCGCAGCAGGTCGATGTCGACCTTGCACGCCTCGCGCTCGACGAACACCTGGACGTCGCAGACATGCACGCCGGACATCCGGCACTCGATCAGGTCGTCCAGGGGCAGGCCGCTGTCCGGCGCCTCCCCACGCCGCCGCTCGTCCACGGCCACCACGATTTCCTCGACCCTGTGCTCCTGACAGAAGCGCAGCAGATTGAGGTCGTTGCGGTAAACGTAGCCACCGTACGCGGAGACGAGGTCAGGCTCTTCGGACCCGACCGGCAGATAGCCAAGCAGCACGAAGGCGCGCTGATCGGACTTGCGGCGCATGCGCGACGCGACCTTCAGTGCCCGCCGACCGGTGCCGAGCACCACCACCCGACGCTTCAACGCCTCCTCGCTGACCACGGAGAAGGCGAACCAGCGCCACAGCGCAATGAGTACGAACGCCGACCCCGACGAGAGCAGCAGGGCGCCGCGGCTCATGAACAGCACTTGGGACAGGTAGGAGAGCACCGCGGTGGCCAGCGCCCCCAGCAGAAACACGGCCACCGCCGTGCGCAGCATCATGCCGCTGAAGCCTTCGCGGATGCGGGACTCGTAGACCCCCATGGACAGCATGGCGACGATGATGATGAAGGCGAAGCTGCCCGCGGGAATGGCATGGCCCCAGAACCCGGGCCACGACTGATACCGAAGGTAGAAGCCCAGATAGGCGGCCGCCACCACGATCACACCCTCGGCAGCAGCCATAAGCAGATAAGGGGTGTGGATGTAGTGGCCGAAAATTCTTAGATAAAGCATTGAGTTACGGGCTCAATCTCGAACGATTCTACTTGCTGTTGCCGGGCCGCCAGTAACTCAGAGGCGACTCGTCATCATAGCGGACGGATCAGGGCCGAAAGTGAGGAATTGAAAGCGACGCCCCGTCCAGGCCAACCGGGTTAACCGCCTGAAGAGCCTACATTTTGAAGACACGCATTGGCGCGCGGTTCGGTAGCCTTGTGTCGCCTGATGCAGACCCTGACGTAGGCTCCCGGTCGTATGCGGATTTCCAAGCAGAACCATCTCAAGCGCCTGCTGCAGACGCAGGACGTGCTGATCGCCATGCTCTCCTATTCGGTGAGCCTGGTGGTGGCCTGGTTCGTCGGCATTGCCTCGCTCGGCGACACCATGGGCCATCTGTACCTGCTGCCCATGGTGGCCATCCTCGGCATTCTGGCTTCCATCGGCCACGTGCCGGCACTTCACGGCCAATCCTTCTGGAAGGTTCTGGTGTTCGCCGTTCGCTACGCGGCCATCGTCGTGGTCGGCGTGCTGGCCATGGCGTACTTCGGCAAGTTCGACTACGTCAGCCGGTACACGCTGGGGCTGACCGGCGCGTTACTGGTCGCCGGGCTGCTGGCGAACCGGTTGCTCCTGCGCTGGTGGTACTTCCACGCCAGAACCGAAACCTCTGATAACTTCCTGAAAGTGCTGGTAATCGGTAGCGGAGAACGCGCCCGTCGCCTCATGGAAACCTATCGATCGCGTTCCGAGTGGGGCATCGATTTCGTGGGTCTGCTCGACCCCGAAGCACACCGCACCGGGCAGTGCGTCGACGGCGCGAAGGTGCTTGGGCGGTTGGGTGACATCCGGTCGGTGGTCTCCGGTCAGGTCATCGACGAGGTGATCGTCTGCCTGCCGCGCAGCCTGATCGACAACCTCGACGAGGTGTTCGACGCCTGTGCGGAGGAGGGCATCTGCATCAAGTTCCTGGCCGACCTCTACGACATGCCGGATGGCACCATTTCCCTGGAGCACGTGGGTAACGCAGCCATCCTGAATTTCGACCCGGTGCATCACCAGGAGGGCAAGCTGATCGTCAAACGCATCGTCGATCTGCTGCTGACCATTCCGGCGCTGTTGATGCTGATGCCGCTGTTCCTGCTGATCGCCGGGCTGATCAAGCTCGACTCCCGCGGCCCGGTGTTCTTCGTGCAGCCCCGCGTCGGCCTCAACAAACGCATCTTCGGCATGATCAAATTCCGCAGCATGTTCGAGGACGCCGAATCGCGGCTGGCCGAGCTCGAGCACCTCAACGAGGCTGAGGGCCCGATATTCAAGGTCAAGCACGACCCTCGCATCACCCGCGTCGGCCGCTGGCTGCGGCGCTCGAGCATCGACGAGCTGCCCCAGCTCTTCAACGTGCTGGCCGGGCACATGAGCCTGGTGGGCCCGCGCCCCATGTCGCTGCGCGACGTCAGCCGCTTCAGCCAGGGCGTTCAGCGCCGGCGCTTTAGCGTGCGGCCAGGCCTGGCGTGCCTCAGAGAGATCTCCGGCCGCAGCCGGCTGTCGTTCGACCGCTGGCTCGAGCTCGACCTGAAATACATCGACGAATGGTCGCTGTGGCTCGACTTCAAGATCCTGCTGCGGCTGGTGCCGAGCGTCATCCGGGGGGATGGGGCGTCGTAGCGAGCGATCCAGTGTTGGCCCGATTGACATCACTCATGATTGCTGGCAATTTCTTCAGATTCGCGCCACGCTGTCTTTGCCGGACCGCCCAGTCATTGCAGACGCCGCGCTCGATGAAAACCGTGATTCTTGAGGTTGCGACCACACAGAACACCGCGCAGGGATTCGTGGATGCCTGGCGTGGTGATCATGACGCCTCCCCTGCCAGGATCACGTTCACCACCCCTGAGTTGCTGTGGAAGGTCCTGACCGCCAAGCGATGGGAATTGCTGAAAGCGCTGTGTGGCGCCGGGCCGGTTTCGATTCGGGAAGCCGCGAGGCGAGTCAATCGAGACATTAAGGCAGTGCATTCGGACGTTACCGCGTTGCTGACTGCTGGAATTTTGGATAGAACCGAATCCGGTCGAATCGAGTTTCCGTACGATAGGGTGAAGGTTCAGTTCGAACTGCAGGCCGCATAGGCGGCCCGCCATGACCCGCAAACCGACCGAGCATCTCAAGAGGACCGAGACGTCTGAGTTGATGGATCTGGTGTCGAAACGACTCCGGGAGACCATCGATTCAACCCGGCTAGCGGAGCAGCGGGTTCGCGACGTGCTGAAATTGCTGGACAGAGCGTCAGCTTCGAACGGGCGATCGCGGGAGTCTGGGTGAAACATCGCTCTCGTACAGAATCCGCCGACATGGCCGAACCGCATCGCGCCGGTGCCCGGGATATGGCGACGAAGTACGTCTGGTGGAAAGACCCGGATGAGGCGCTACGGGACCAGGCGCACTTTCTGTCCATGATGATGACCTACGGTACGCTGGCCGACACGCAGTGGATGCTCGAGCACTTCCCGAAGGATGCGCTGATCGAGGCACTGCGCCATGCGCCCCCCGGCGTGTTCAATGGCCGATCGTGGCACTTCTGGCATCTACGCCTCGGAATTCACCCGGTCGGCGAATTGCCTCGGCGCCGGTTGCCCCAGTGACATTCATCCCGAACACGAGCACCTTGCCGAAGCCGCAACGTCAACTCTGGCGCGAACTACGCCCGCTGGCTGACCAATTCGTGCTCTACGGTGGCACCGCGATCGCGCTTCGCCTGGGCCACAGAGCTTCTGTCGACTTCGACTACTTCACCGAACACCTGCTCGACATCGACAGCATGCTGAAGACACTGGCATTTTTGTCTGCCGCCGATGTGCTGCAGCGCGAGCCGAACACCCTGACGGTGTCTGTGAATCGAGGCGGGCCCGTGAAGCTCTCGATCTTTGGGGACATTTCCTTTGGGCGCATCGGCACGCCAGATCGAACCGAGGATGGCGTCGCCGTCGTGGCATCACCGATCGACCTGCTAGCAACCAAGCTGAAGGTTTTGCTGCAACGCATTGAAATAAAAGACTATCTCGACATTGAGGCGCTGCTCAGGTCGGGGGTAGATCTGGCGCAGGGACTGGGAGGCGCTGCGGCACTGTACGGCAACGCCTTTGCGCCTATGGAGTGCGTCAAGGCGCTCGTTTACTTCCAGGAAGGTGCTGCGCGCGAGGTTCCGGATGGGACTCAGAGCTACCTTCGCAATGTCGCCGAGCGGTGGGACGGCCGGGTACCCGAGATGCCCATTATCGGCCGATCTCTGCAATGAGTGGGTAATCGGCACAGCATTACACGCGGCTGTAGGCTGCTTGTAGAAGATCGGATTGCCTTGTTGACACCCCCCACCTCCAATAGGTAAAAATGGCCTTATTTCCCAAAATGGAACACGCAGATGACCGTGCACACACTGCCAGAGCTTGAAGAGATCCGCTCTTCGGAGTTCAAGTCGCCAGGGTGGCGCAGCGTACTCGAGCGGCTGACGCGTTCGACATACGGCGCACTGGCGATCACCAGCCATCAGCGTCCACAAGGCGTGCTTCTAACCACGGAGAGGTATGAACGACTGGTTCAGCTCGCATCACAAAGCGTGGTACTGGAGCGAGACGTGCTTGAGGGTCTGCGCATGGAATTCGATCAGCGCCTTGCCAGCCTGTCAGAACCCGACGCGGCCGACCGGATGCGGCGCGCGGCCGAGGAGCCGCTGGCGCTAGGTGGTAAGTTCCGGGTCGGCGAATCTCATTGACGGCGAGGCCCGTTCTCTTTGTGCTTGCCGGTGTTAACGGCGCTGGCAAGAGCTCGATTCTCGGACGGCACCTGCAAGATCACCGACACCTGGCCTGGTTCAATCCCGACGCGTTCGCGCGTGAACTCCAGCGTCGGATACCCCTGACCCAATCTGAAGCGAACGCCTGGGCATGGCAGGAAGGGGTCGACCGACTGGATCGGGCGATCAGGATGGGTATCTCATACGCTTTCGAGACAACGCTCGGTGGCAACACGTTGACCGAAAGACTCGCTCGGGCGACCGCAAGCCACGATGTCTTTCTCTGGTACTGCGGCCTAGCCACGCCCGAGCAACACATTGCCAGGGTTCGTGCTCGTGCGGCCATCGGTGGGCACCACATTCCCGAGCAGGATATCCGTCGGAGACTCGTTCGATCGCCGACCAACTTGATACGGCTCATGCCCATGCTGAGCCACCTGCGTGTCTACGATAACAGCGAAGAGGCCGGTACTGATGGAGTGATCCCGGACCCGAAGCTTCTGTTGGAGATGAGCGGTGGCCGCCTGGTTTACCCAAACCTCGGTGAATTTCACCAGCTGGCCCGGATCCCCGAGTGGGCGCGGCCACTGGTAGCTGCCGCGGTACGTCGCTGACGTCTGAGATGCGACCCGATCAATTTAACATAATATGTATTATGCGCATTAATTCGGAACGCACCCCGTCGCGCCATACCCCGAAAAAGAACGGGCCGCCCTAAGGCGGCCCGTCGTCCTGATGATCGGTTACCCGATCAGTTCAGCGGGCAGCTCTGCTCGTTGAGTGCTTCGAAGATGTTCTTCACGTACTCGACGTCGCTGACACCATTGTAGGCGTTCTGGAACGACTGGATGACCGACTCAACCGTGCGATCGTAGTCGACGTCAGCGGACGCCGCGTTCAGCAGCGCGGCTACCGCGTGCCGGCCCAGCGCGTTCAGACCACCACCCTTGGCCCGCGTAACCTGCGCCAGGGTCTGACCCGGGAACGCGTCGACGCCGAAGGCCGTCACGAACAGCATGCTCGGCGGGTAGGCGGCCGGATAGGAGTCGAAGTGATGCTCCTGGCGCCAGTAGCCTGGGGTGCAGCCTTCACCGCCCCGCTCCACCGTGCAGATCGCCGAGCAGCCGTCGCCGTTGATGTTGTTGCCATCGTCGCACTGCTCGCCGGCATCGAGGATGCCGTCGCCGCAGAACGATTCGATGGTGCAGTTGGCCGAGCAGCCGTCACCGTCGATCAGGTTACCGTCGTCGCACTGCTCGCCTTCGTCGACGTTGCCGTCGCCGCAGACGGCGGCGCGACAGCTGGGGTCGTCGATGAGGAAGTCGACACCGGATTGGCTGACGTTGGTCGAGCTCATCACAACAACGTGGCTGCCACCCGGCGGTTGTACAACTGAAGCGCCTGCACCCGGTTCCACGGACACGGTCCACGTTCCTGCGTTGATGCCGACGTTTCCATCAACTCGATAGCTGCCTGCACCAGCCGGACCCGTGCCGGACGTGGCCTGCACGGTCGTGCCGAAATCGGCTTCAAGAGTCACGACTTTGCCATCCAATGGCGTGTCCTGCACATCGAAGGCGCTATTGCCATTCACATCACACATGACCGTGCCGCTGATGTTGTACGCGAATGCACTTCCAGATGCACACACGCCAATCAGCGCAACAACGGCCAGAGCTGAGTTCTTCATTGCCTTGTCCCCAACTAATCTATTGGCATCGAACTACGACCACGATTGCACATTCTTGGCTGTGACAGCATTCTCAAAATGTAAATGAAACAGCGAAGTTGTGCCGCGCACTAGGCCGTCCGACCGGGACAGGACTTAGAGCGCGCCCGGCGAGAGCGTCGCTGTTTCAACTGACCTTGCAACATGGGCTATTCATTGGGCTCGTTGCTCGCGCCCCAAGGCTGGGGTCCCTGCGATTGAACGTAAATGCAATCAGCCCTTTCTCAAAGGCCGCGTCGTCTCTAGCCACGCATGTGCCGGCCATCAGGTGACCGACTCGGTACGAGTCGAATGATTACATTGACGTGACATCCCCGCCCCGCCGAGTCGATAGAATGACGATGACCTATCCCGCATCAATCTGACATCTCGATATGCGCACATCCATTCTGCGCCGCTGTGCCTGACGTGCCCCTGCCGCGCACGCTACGGACGGTGTTCGTTGAACGGTGCGCCGAGTTGCCGGATGCCTTGGCCTACGGCTTCGTGCAAAGCGATCTTAGTCTTTCAGACTCCCTGACCTATGGCGAGCTTGAACGGCGAGTGAAACGCCGAGCCGCAGGCATCGTGTCGGAGACGGAGGCAGGCGATCGAGTATTGCTTGCCTTCGATAACGGGCTCGACGCGGTCGTACTGTTCTGGGCCTGTATAGTGACTGGCCGCATTCCAGTCCCGGCTCCTGCGCCCGATCTGCGCCGTTCCGGAGTCGCGGCGCGGCGCGTGTCGGACATAGCTGCCGCCGCCGGCGTAACATTGGGCGTCAGCGCGACACCCCGTAGCGAGGGCCACGCTGAGGATTACGCCGGCGTGCGCTGGCGTGTCATCGATGACCTGGATGGGGAGGGCCCGGATTGGCAATCCGCAGCTGTCCCACAGACAGCCTATCTGCAGTTCACGTCGGGCTCGACCAGCACTCCGCGCGGCGTCGACCTCACCCACGACAACGTATTGGCTCAATGCGCCGCCTTACATGCTCGGGCCTGGGTCGATCCGGCGGTTGCGCGCGGTCTAATCTGGCTACCCTGGTACCATGACTACGGGCTGGTACATGGAATCATTCAGCCGCTGTTCGAGGGTGTGCCCTCGTTCCTGATGGGCAACGCGTTCTTCCTGCGTCATCCGCTGCGCTGGCTCGAGGCGATCGATCGCTATCGAATCACCCATAGTGGGGCTCCAGACTTCGCCTATCTGGCATGCGTCTACGCGCTCATGCGCCAACCGGACTGGCGCGGCGATCTAAGCACGTGGGCGGTGGCGAGCTGCGGCGCGGAACCCATTCGTGCAGAGACGTTGGAAGCATTTGCGAGCGCCTTCGTCCCCCATGGGTTCCGCCCGGAGGCATTGGCGCCTGCATACGGCCTGGCGGAGGCGGTGCTGACTGTCACGGCAGCCATCGGTCAAGATCGACTCCGCACCCTGACCGCTGACGCCGCAGCCCTGGCCAATCACCAGATTCGAGGCGCAGTTGACGGCACCCGGACGCGCCGGCTGGTGTCATGCGGCGAGCCCCTACCCCACATGGAAGTCGCCATTGTCGATCCTGAAAGCGAACAAACCTGCCCGACCAACCGGGTCGGCGAGATCCGCGTTCGCGGGCCGAGCATCGCACAAGGCTACTGGAACGACCCCGAGCAATCAGCCGCGGTCTTCGTGAACGGCTGGCTGCATACCGGAGACCTGGGATTTCTGCAGGACGGCGAACTCTACGTCACCGGCCGCCTGAAAGACCTGATCATTGTCCAAGGGCGCAATCTCTATCCCCAGGACCTGGAAGCTGCAGCCATCCTGGCTGGGGCGGGTCAGGTTCGTGTGGGCGGCGCCATGGCGTTCTCAGTGGACACCACCTACGGCGAGAGCGCTGTGCTGCTCGCCGAGTGCAGCGGGCGACCGGACCAAGCAGTGCTCGACGATCTCGACCGGCGACTACGTGCTGCGACTATGGAGCAGTTCGAGGTCGTGCTGACCGACGTGCGGCTGCTGAAACCGGGCACGCTCCCTCGAACCTCCAGCGGCAAGCTGCAACGCAGCGCTGGTCGCACGGCGTACCTGAGCCATGCACTGGATGCGGGCACAATAGGCGGACGCTTCGATGCAGACGACCTGACAGAGCGGACCGGCGCCCACAACGGGCCGCTCTTGATGGAAGCCGCGACCGCCGTATGGCAGGAGGTATTGGGTGTAGACCCGGCTCCCGATGCCGACTTCTTCGAGCAGGGCGGCGACTCTCTGCTTGCCACGCAACTCGTCTCGCGCCTGAATGCCGCCACCGGCAGGTCTCTGACCATTCGCGATTTGTTCGAGCGCCCGCGCTTTGACGAGCTGGCCGCATACCTAGCTGTAGCGGCGGCCGGCGCAGGCACCCTGCGACCTGTCCCTGCCGAGCCGCCGACGCAGCCGGCGGGCGCCGTGCCGGAGCTGTCGTTCTCGCAGCAACGCATGTGGTTCATGCAGGCCTTCGCGCCCCGCAGCACCGCGTACCACATGCCACTGGCACTGCGTCTGCGCGGCCCGGTGGACACAAAGGCATTGGGTCGTGCGTTGGCCATGGTTGCTGAACGCCACGCCATCCTGCGTACCCGATTCGAGAGCACGGCCGACGGCGTGGTGCCGGTAGTAGACCCGGCTGCGGTACCCGCCTTTCATGAGAGCCGCTTCCCGTGCCGTAGCGAGGCAGACTTCGACGCGCTGCGCGCGCAGCTCGCCGACTTTGGCAACGCGCCATTCGATCTGGCACGTGGGCCTCTGCTGCGCGTGCAACTCATTCACGTCGGGACCGACGACGCCGTGCTGCTGCTGGTCATGCACCACATCATCGGCGACCAGTGGTCGTTCGCCGTCCTCGGCCGGGAGCTGGCCCGCTGCTACCACCTGGCACTCATCGACGCGACCGACACCTCGCCGCCACCTGCCTGGCAATTCGCCGACTACGCTGCCTGGCACCGCCGCTGGTTCGTGGCCGAGCGGCACGACGTCGAGCTCGCCTACTGGCAGCGCCGCCTAGAGGGACTGGAGCCGACAGCGTTGAACGAAGACTACCCGCGCCCGTCGGAGCAGGACTTTCACGGGGCCCAAGTACGCGCACCTCTGCCGGAAGACCTCATCGCCGCCCTGACGCGCCTCGGCCAGGCTCACGGTGCCAGCCTGTCCATGGTGATGATCGCAGCGCTCACGGCCCTCCTGTTCCGGCATACGGGACGCGACGAAGTCGGCATCGGTGTGCCCATCGCCAACCGCAATCACCTGGCGTCCGAGGCCTTGATCGGCACGCTCGTGAACACCCTGGTGCTGCGCACCGACCTGAATGGTGCGCCTACATTCACGACGCTGCTTGAGCGCGTGCGCGACGCGGCCCTTGAGGCGTTCGAGCACCAGAGCCTGCCGTTCGAACTGCTGCTTCGCGAGCTGAACCTGGCCCACGACGCCAGCCGCTCGCCACTGTTCGAGGTGCTGTTCAACATGGTCAACACACCGATCGGCGACGTGACGTTCGACGGGCTGTCGTGGTCGCGCTTCGATTTCGACCGGCGCGCTTCCCAGTTTGACCTCACCGTCAGCGTGGACCCCATATTCGACCGTGCCATCACGTTCGAGTACGCGACCCGGCTGTTCGAAAAGCGAACCATCGAGCGCCTCGCCGATCACTACACTCGGCTGCTGGAGGCATCGGTCGCCGACCCGTCTCGACCCGTTTCCGACCTACCCATGATGGCCGAGACGGAGACTCGGCAACTGCTGGCCTGGGGGACCGGGCCTGAGCATCCGCCGGGGCCTGGTTTCTGGGCGCGATTCGAAACCGCTGCGGCACGTCATGCGGGTAGCGCCGCCCTGGTATGGGGTGCGCGTACGTTCACCTATGACGAGCTGACGCAGCGTGCCGAGTGCCTGGCCTCCGTACTGGTTGGCCGGGGTATTCGGCCCGGCGACCGGGTGGGACTGCTGCTGCCGCGCGGACCGGACATGCTCGTCGCCCTGCTGGCCGTGCTGCGCAGCGGCGCCGCCTTCGTGCCGCTGGATCCAGCATTTCCCACGGAACGCCTTGCCTTCATGAGCCGTGATGCGGGCCTGGCGCTGCTGCTCACCGAGCGCGGAGCCCCCGACGCCTTGGCAGATACGTCGGTTCCCGTGCTGCATCCCACCGAAGCGCTGGAACCCGTCGAGGGGGCCGCCGCTACCGTATTTCCGCATTACTGCGCCGAAGCACCGGCGTACGTGCTCTACACCTCCGGCTCGAGCGGGCGCCCCAAGGGCGTCGCGGTGGCCCATGGGGCGCTGGACAACTTCCTCGGCAGCATGGCGGAACGCCCGGGCATGGGTCCGAACGACCGGGTGCTAGCCGTCACGACGCTCAGCTTCGACATTGCTCTGCTCGAGCTACTCCTGCCGCTCACCGTGGGTGCCCAGGTGGTACTGGCCAGTCAGGAAGATGCCCTGGATGCCCTGGCGCTCGCGCGCCTCATCGAGCAGCACCAGATCACCCAGATGCAGACCACGCCAAGCCGCTGGCAGATGCTCATCGACGCCGGCTGGGGTGGCTCGGCGCCGCTCACTGCGCTCTGCGGCGGGGAGCCCCTACCCGCCCGGCTCGCCAACGAGCTGCGCGGGCGCTGCCGCGCGCTGTGGAACCTGTACGGCCCCACGGAGACCACGGTCTGGTCGAGCTGTGCCCCAATCGGGCTCCCGAGCCCAACCCATATGCCGCTCGGCACGCCCATCCACAACACACGCATTCTGGTGCTCGACCGCCACGGCAACCTGTGCCCTGCCGGCGTACCGGGAGAGATCTGCATCGGCGGCGCCGGCGTGGCGCTGGGCTACCACGGCAACGCCGAGCTGACCGCTGAGCGCTTCGTCCCCGACCCGTTCGGCGAGCCGGGTGCCCGCCTGTACCGCACCGGCGATCTCGGCCGCTGGCGAGCCGACGGCACGCTCGAGCACCTCGGCCGCCTCGACCAGCAGGTGAAGCTGCGCGGTTACCGCATCGAGCTCGGCGAGATCGAAGCCGTGCTGCAGCAACACCCGCAGGTCAGCAAGGCCGTCGCCCTGGTGCGTGACAGTACTGACCACGGTGCGCGGCTGCTGGTCTACGCCGCCTGCGCCGACCCGGCACCGACGGCTGCAGAGCTGCTCGAGCGCCTGAAGCGCGCTCTGCCCACATACATGCTGCCCCAGCACGTCGTGCCGCTGGCTGATCTGCCTACTCTCCCCAACGGCAAGCTCGACCGTGGCGCCCTGCCCGATCCGGATTCCGCCATGCTGGGCGACGGGGACGGACTCGTGGCGCCCCGCAACCCGGCAGAGCGAGCCCTGTGGGAGCTATGGCGCGAGTTGCTCGGCACGGAAAATTTCGGCGTCACCGACGACTTCTTCGACCTCGGTGGCCACTCAATTCTGGCGGTAGTGCTGGTGCAGCGCATCCGAGAGCGATTGAACACCGACTGCAGCCTGCCGTTGCTGTTCAGACACCCCACCATCGAGGCCTTGTGCCCGGCTCTTGAGGCTGGGCACCGCCTCTACCACGCCGAGCTGGTTCCGCTGCGTGCGCATGGCGAGCAGCCGCCGCTCTTCTGCCTGTACGGGGTGGAAACCTATCAGGCGCTCGCGGCCCACCTCAGCGACGACCGTCCGGTGTACGGCATGATGGTGCCCTCCGAGATGCGCCTGTTCGACGATACCGACGATGGCTCCCGGGTCGAGCTCAGCGTCGAGGAACTTGCCGACGAGTATCTGGTGTTGATTCGAGAGCGACAGCCACAGGGGCCTTACCATCTGGCGGGATTCTCGATCGGCGGCGTGCTGGCCTTCGAAATTGCTCAGCGCCTGCGCGCCGACGGCGAACGGATCGGTCTGCTGGCCATGATGGATTGTGGTTTCCCGGTGCGCGGTCGGCGGGGCGCTCAAAAGTGGCTGGCACGCCGCTGGCGGCGGCTGAGGCAGGACGGATGGGGATATCCGGCGAGGGTGCTCAGGACCCTATTCCATCCGTTTGCCGGCATCGTCGATGCTGAGAAAGCGCAGGGCCAGGATCCGGTGGAACGCCGACAGATCGAGGCAATCTTTGCCACGCGCAACACCATCTACCTTCGGGCCATGCGCAAGTACCGGCCTTTGCCCTATCCAGGTCGCGCGCTCTACATTCAGGCAGCCGCAGACCCGGACAAAGAACCCGCCTACGGCTGGGGGACCATCATGCCGCGGCTGGACGTTCGCGAGGTACCCGGTAGGCACATGGAGATTCTCCGGGAACCCGCTGTCGCGGATGTCGCGACCCTTATCATGAAGCAGCTCGAACCACCTCGCCGTGGACGCAAGGGCGGACTTCGAGCAGTCCCGAGTTAGACCCGTCCGGGAAGCTTCGCCGGCTGCTGTTCGCTTCGCTCTCCCCGAACCTCACGGTGATAGTCCAGGAGGCCGCGTACCAACGCCCAATGACAACGCCAGTTGGTCCAGCCATAGTTGCGAATCTGCATCCGCAACGATCTCAGCAGATCGAGGCCTCGCCGACGCCAGACGTCGGGCGGAGAGTACCGCTTCAGACAGATCAGGCGATTGCGCACCGTGTAGTACGTGATGTAAGGCGAGACGCGGCCGGTCGTGTAGCTGCCGATGTGGGCTGCGGTGGCGTCGCCAACGGTGACGTACTTCCAGCCTGCGTCTCGAAAGCGCAAGCAGAGGTCGTAATCTTCCCAGCATGTGCCGAACGATTCATCCAACAGACCGATCTCGCGTAGCGCGCTGGCCCGAAAGAACAACGCCACCATTGGGATGAACTCGCTTTCGACCACTGGCCAGTTGCGCGACTCGTAGGGTACCCCCACGTCGTGGTGACTGTGGATGGCAATACCGATCAGATTAACGTAGTCGGCGCCTTTGGCGAGCGCCCGCAGGCCGCTCAGAACTCGATGCGCAGCCTAAGGGAATCGGTTTCGGAAACCTACAAGCTCTTGTCCCCAGTATGTAATGCGTCCCGTCTTAACGGGGTTTTCTGTGCATAATTCACATCGGATTGTCCGTGTTGTCGAGTCCGAGGATTTTCCTGCCATGTCGAACCCGAACGCATTCACTTGCTGCCTGATAGGCGGTGACACCCTGTTGACCCAGTGCGGGGAGATCCTGCTGGACCAGGGGCACCGAATCGTCCACGTGGTGACCGGCAGCGCCACCGTGAGTGCCTGGGCGCGGCGTCATGGACTCGATGTGGTAGACGTTGCCGATGACTACGCAGCGATCTTGCGCGGTTCCGATTTCGACTACCTGTTCGCGATCACGCACCTGGCGATGATTCCCGAAGCAGCAGTGCTCAGTCCTCGGCGTATGGCGATCAACTTTCATGACGGCCCGCTACCCGGCTATGCGGGGCTCAACACACCGATGTGGGCATTGCTCAACGGTGAGACTGCGTACGGGATTACGTGGCACGTGATGGCCGCCGGCATCGACAAAGGCGACCTTCTGCTGCAGCACCCTGTAGCGATCAGCGACGACGATACTGCGCTTTCCCTCAACACGAAATGCTTCGCGGCTGCGCTCGAATCGTTTCCGCGCCTGCTGGGGCAACTGGCAGACGGCTCATTGTCGCTCCAGCCCCAGGACCTGTCGCGCCGCAGCTACTTCGGCCGCGCCCGCCGGCCAGAAGGTTTCGGCCTGATCGACTGGAACGAGCCCGCCGAAGTGTGCGCCCGACTGGTGCGGGCCCTGTCGACCGGTTCCTACGAGAATCCACTGGCCAGCGCCAAAGTCGTAATCGGCGGTAACGGCTTCATAGTCGACACCGCAGTCGCAATAGAAACCATGGCGCAAGTGCCGCCGGGTACCGTGATCGAGGCGAATGCCGAGGCGATTCTGGTGCGTTGTGGCGACGGCGCCCTCGCGATCACGGACCTTCGGGATCTCCATGGCCGCGATGTGGGCCTGGCAGGGATCGCGACCGGGCTCGAAGGCAGCACCCTGGAGTTCGACCAGACGCAGCTATGCCGACGAGCCGAACAGATTGCCAAAGCAGAGCCTGCTTGGGTACGGCGCCTGTCCACCGCAGAAGCGGTCACGGTGCCATTCCGCAGCGGTCCCGCGCGTGTATCCGCAGACGCTTCACCCGTTCGGCGGGCGCTCCACCTAGACCTGCCCGCGACCCGAGTTCCCGGCGCGTTCCTGGTATTCCTCGCCCGTCTGCTCGGCAACGAATCCGTCGGTCTGGCCGTCGTCGATACCAGCTGGCACGAGACGGCGTCCGCTCTCGCACCGCTGGCAGGAGACTTCGCGTTCGCCGCTCTCGACGTCGACCCGAATGCACAGATCTCTGACATCTGCAGCCAGGCATCTGCGGGGGTCACCAGCGCTCTAGCCGCCGGGCCCTGGCTCCGCGATGTCATCGCCCGCCACCCTGCCCTACGCGACAACGCGCTCCTGGCACAAGACTCGCCGCTACCGGTCGGCATGCTCATCGGCAGCGACACGCCGGCGCCGAAGCGAGGTGTCGAGTTGGCATTGCGGGTGGCCGAAGACGGCTCGGCGTGTTTCGAGTATCTGGAGGCTGCGTACGACGCCGGTGCGGTCGATCGTCTGGCGAAGCATTTCGAGGCGCTGGCCAGCAGCATCGCTGAACAGCCTACGGCGGCTTTCCGTGACGTCGATCTGCTCACCCCGGAACAGCGCCGCTTCCTGCTACTTGAGTGCAATGCCACGCAACAGCCGGTAGCAGCAGACGCGCTCATGCACTCGGACTTCGAGCGGCAGGCAGCAGCAACCCCCGATGCCGTCGCTGTGGTCTGCGGTGACCAACAGGTGACCTATGCCGAGCTCGATGCCCGAGCGAACCGGCTCGCAGCGCACCTGCAAGGGCTAGGCGCAGGCACGGATTCGCTGGTTGGTGTTCACGTTCCCCGCTCGGTGGACCTGATGGTGGCGACCATCGCGGTCCTCAAGGCGGGCGCCGCGTACGTGCCGCTGGACCCGGCCTTCCCGGCCGATCGCGTGGCCTTCATGATCGAGGACTCGGCCATGCCGCTGGTGGTCAGCCACAGTGGCATTCGCCAGGAGTTGCCCGCCACCCAGGCCCACGTCATCTGCATCGACGAGATCGAGCCGACCCTGTCCGGCAATCTGCGTCCGGACCAGCGCTCGGGTGCCGGCAATCTCGCCTACTGCATCTACACCTCCGGTTCCACCGGGCGACCCAAAGGTGTTCTGCTGGAGCATCGCAACGTCGTCAATTTTTTCGCCGCCATGGATCACTGCGTGCCTCAGGCGGACCGCGAAGGCAGAACGTGGCTCGCCGTTACCAGCTTGTCTTTCGACATCTCGGTGCTCGAGCTGTTCTGGACCCTGAATCGTGGCTTCAAGGTCGTGGTGTACGACGAGAGTCGGACTCGGCGCTCGGCCGACAGTCTTGCCAGCATGGAGCCGACGCGCGTTCTCGACATGGGCTTGTTCATGTGGGGAAACGACGATGCGCCAGGACCGGAAAAGTATCGTCTGCTGATCGAGGGGGCCAAGTTTTTCGATCAGAACGGGTTCTCGGCAGTCTGGACCCCGGAACGGCACTTCCATGCTTTCGGAGGACCGTATCCCAACCCCGCGGTCACGGGTGCTGCTGTAGCCGCCGTTACCGAGCGGGTAAAAATCCGCGCCGGTAGCTGCGTGGTTCCCCTGCATCACCCGGTGCGGATCGCCGAGGAGTGGAGCGTCGTCGATAACCTTTCCAATGGCCGTGTGGAAATCGCTGCCGCGTCCGGATGGAACCCCAACGACTTCGTGCTGCGCCCGGAGAACCACGCCGACAACAAGGGCGTGATGTACCGCCAGCTCGAACAGGTGCGCGCCTTGTGGCGGGGCGAGAAGGTCAAGTTTCCCGGGCCCATGGGAGAAGTTGCAGTCGAGTCCCTGCCCCGCCCGGTGCAACCGGAACTCCCCTGCTGGATCACGACGGCTGGCAATCCGGACACCTGGCGCGACGCAGGACGACTCGGACTGAACGTGTTGACCCACCTGCTGGGGCAGTCCGTCGAGGAGATTACCGAGAAGGTGCGCCTCTACCGCGAGGCGCGCGCTGAGGCAGGCCATGATCCGGCGACCGGTCGCGTCGCCCTCATGCTCCACACCTTCGTTGGCGAGGACAATGACGCGGTTCGGGAACTGGTGCGGGAGCCGATGAAGGACTACCTCGCCAGCTCCATGCGGCTGGCCATGGACTACGCGTGGTCGTTTCCCGCATTCAAGCGTCCCGGTGGCGAGACGGCCAAACCCGAGGACGTCGACCTGAAGTCGCTCAGCGCCGAAGAGACCGACACCATTCTCAACTTCGCGTTCGAGCGTTACTTCGAGACCAGCGGCCTGTTTGGCGATCAGTCCACCTGTTTGCGTATGCTGGCCCGCTGTGTCGAGGCCGGCGTCGACGAGATCGCTTGCCTGCTCGACTTCGGGGTCGCCACGAATACCGTGATGGACAGCCTACCCCGGCTGAAAGCGCTGAGGGAGCGCATGGTGGCTGCGGCAGCATCGCAGGTCGGCGACACCGGCAGCTACGGTTTCGGCCAGCAGGTCGCCGCGCACGGCGTCACCCACATGCAGTGCACCCCGTCCACCGCCCGGATGTACCTGAGCGATGCCGAAGCACGCCAGGGCCTGGCCGCCATCGACAATGTCATGGTGGGCGGTGAGGCGCTGCCCTTGTCACTGGCCCGGGAGCTGAAGTCCGTGCTGCCCGGCACTCTCACCAACATGTACGGCCCGACCGAGACGACCATCTGGTCACTGACGGCACCGATAGACGACCTGGCGAAGGGGATCTCTATCGGTCGTCCCATCGCTAACACGAGAGTCTATGTTCTGGACCGCTACCACAAGCCGGCACCCCCAGGAGTTCCCGGAGAGTTGTTCATCGGCGGCGCCGGAGTCGCCCGTGGCTACCTGCATCGACCCGAGCTGACCGCCGAGCGGTTCGTCCAGAACCCCTTTGCGGGCGACCACGGCGCCAGGATGTACGCCACCGGTGACCTGGCCGCGTTCCGGGACGACGGCTCGATGGATTTCTTCGGCCGCACGGATTTTCAGGTCAAAGTCCGCGGCTACCGTATCGAGCTCGGCGAGATCGAGGCACAGCTCGAAGCGCTCGACGACGTGGCCGAGGCGGCGGTGATCGTCCGCAAGGCGGACGACGGCGACGAGCGAATGGTTGCCTTCGTCACGCCACCTGCGGGTCTGTCGCCCGATCACATGGCGCTTAGGTCCATGCTGCGCCAGACCCTGCCGGAGTACATGATACCCAACGAGTTCGTGACCGTGGCGGAGATGCCGCGCACGGCAAATGGCAAGCTGGATCGAAAGGCGCTGCAAACGATCAAGGCCGCCCCTGCCCGCGAGGTCGGAGAGGACGCCGCACCCGCGAGCGACCTCGAGAATGTCATTGCCGAACTCTGGCGCAAGACGTTGAAACTCGACATCGTCGGGCGCAACGAGAACTTCTTCGATCTGGGCGGTCATTCGCTGCTTGTGGTCCAGCTCCATGGCCAGCTCAAACAGGCGCTCGACCGTCCGATATCGCTGACGGATCTGTATCAGTACCCGACCATCAAGTCCCTCGCCGACTACCTTGGCGGCGGCGCCAGTGATGCCACGCTGAAGAAAGGGGTGAGCCGTGGTGAGCGGCGCCGGGCGCTGCGCCAGCGGCGGGCGTCCTGAACCCGGTTCGGGTCAACTACTCGCCAAGACATAGCATCGACGGCCCAAAGCAAGAAGCATTTGGGCCAACGAGGCGCAGATCGGTCCGCAATCAGTCGAGCTCGAAGGCGCTCTTGTAATCGAGCTTCAGGGATTCGTCCTGCTGATCCTTGTACAGCACGCAATTGCCGACGACCAGCGCGTCCATCTCCGTGCCCATGAAGCATTTGAATGCATCTTCGGGAGAGCACACCGGGGGCTCGCCGCGAACGTTGAAGGAGGTGTTGATCAGTACGCTGCACCCCGTCTTGTCTTTGAATTGCTGCAACAAGCGGTGATAAAGCGGGTTGGTTTCGCGATGCACGGTCTGTACCCGGGCGGTGTAGTCCACATGGGTGATGGCCGGCAGCTCGGAGCGCTTGACGTTGAGCTTGTCGATGCCGAACAGACTCGACTCCTCATTGGTCATCTGACGACAGAGTTCCGGTTTGACCTTGTCGACCAGGAGCATGTAAGGGCTGTCGACATCCATCTCGAAGTAGTCGTCGACGTCTTCGCGCAGCACAGAAGGCGCAAATGGGCGGAAGCTCTCCCGATACTTGATCTTGAGGTTCATGACCTTCTGCATCGACTCGGAGCGGGGATCGCCGAGAATCGACCGGGCGCCGAGTGCTCTGGGACCGAATTCCATGCGCCCCTGACACCAGCCGACGACCTTCTCGTCCGCCAGGAGCGAGGCAGCACGGTCGACCATGGCTTCCGGAGTCTGCATGACGTCAAATCGGGCGCCACAGGCTGTCAGGCGCCGTTCAATGTCGTCCTGGGGATAGCAAGGGCCGAGATAGGAACCCTTCATGGCATCGAGCCGCTCAGGCCGAACGATGCGGGGCTGCTGCTGGTAGTAGTGATAGGCGAGCAACGCAGCGCCGAGGGCGCCGCCGGCATCACCGGCAGCCGGCTGCACCCACAGGTTGTCGACCACGCCTTCACGCAGCAGTTTGCCATTTGCCACGCAATTGAGGGCCACACCGCCGGCCAGGCACAGATTCTTCTGACCGGTCTCGGCGAGCAGGCCCTTGACCAGTCTGGTCACGACCTCCTCAGTGACGGCTTGAACCGAAGCCGCCATGTCCATGTGGAACTGATCCATCAGGTCATCTTCACGGCCACGAACCGGACGACCGAACAGGTCGCTGAACTTCTGGTTCGTCATCGTGAGACCGGTGCAGTAGTTGAAATAGTCCATGTTCAGGCGGAAGGACCCGTCCGCCTTCAGATCCATCAGCTTTTCGATCATCAAGTCTTTGTACTTCGGCTCACCATATGGCGCGAGCCCCATCACCTTGTACTCGCCTGAGTTCACTTTGAACCCAATGTAATAGGTGACAGCGGAGTACAAGAGCCCAAGCGAGTGGGGAAAGTGCAGTTCCTTGAATATCTTCAGATCGTTGCCGCGGCCAATGGCCGCTGATGTGGTGGTCCACTCCCCTACCCCGTCCATGGTGAGAATCAAGGCCTCCTCGAACGGTGACGGGTAGAACGCGCTGGCGGCGTGGCTGAGATGATGCTCCGAGAAGAGCAGCTTTTTTTCCCAATCGAACTCGGGATCGAACTTCTGGAACTCCCGCCGAAGCATGGTCTTCTGAAACAGTTTCTCTTTGATCCAGATCGGCATGGACATGCGGAAGGAATTGAACCCTCGGGGCACGTACGCCAGGTACGTTTCAAGTAGTCGCTCGAACTTCAGGAAGGGCTTGTCGTAGAAGACCACGAAATCGACGTCGGCGAGCCTCAGGTTGCCAGCCTGCAGGCAGTAGTCGATCGCATGCTGGGGGAACCCGGAATCGTGCTTTTTGCGGGTGAACCGCTCCTCCTGAGCGGCAGCGACGATCTCGCCATCGTCGACCAAGGCGGCGGCGCTATCGTGATAAAAGGCGGAAACTCCGAGTACGCGCATGAACCCTTCCCTGTGCCGCCTAGAACAACGTATAGATGAAGGGTGCGACGGCCGAG
The DNA here is from genome assembly GCA_040219935.1 of Pseudomonadales bacterium. GTDB lineage: Bacteria > Pseudomonadota > Gammaproteobacteria > Pseudomonadales > Azotimanducaceae > UBA7803. Next base: position 99,568 of record JAVJUA010000002.1, read on the forward strand.
CCCTGCACAAGCACCAGCAAACCGCCAAGGGTGAACATCACCACGATGATCGGCAACAGCCAGAACTTCTTTCGGACGCGAAGAAACTTCCATAACTCTTTGATAATGGACATTTTTAAACCCTAGAATTGGTCTTCGAGCGACTTAGGCTCCGGCCCCGGCGGGGCACGGACGATCCAGTACGATGACGCTGAGTCATCGGTTTTCAGGCTCAGCAGGTCTTTCCCGGAAAGTCTCAGAATGATGCCGATCGGCACCATGGTCACCACATAGATGATAAACATGACCACCGGGTTGATGATGCGTCCAAGCAGCATCCCGAACTTGAACCAGAGCACGTTCAGTGGTTGAAGTGCTTTCGGGTAGACATAGCCCACGACCATGAACGCGCCAGCAATGGCAAGAGCCCAAATCCGGGGGTCGCCACCGCGCAAAAGCGGATAGGCGCCGATGATCGCGAAGACGGCCGCGAAGACGACCGCGAACGAACGGCTCGAACCGACCTCGACCCTGCTGTATTCCTGCCTGTCTGCTTGCATTCTACTGCTCTATGTTGCCCAACTGACGAGGCTGACTAGCAAGGGCAGAGGATTGCCATCGCGCAGCCTCAGGCGCCGATTCCTGGGGCGTCAGGTTTCCGACACGCAGGTTATGGCAAACTGCTCGCCCTGCCCATGCGAAGTTCCGCGTTACTTTGTAATAGTCTAGGCGCATCAGACCGGATTGTGGCGCAGGCCGATTCGAAATTGCTAAGCAATGCGAAGGCTGCCATACAAGATGAGAACACCAGCAATTGCGCCATGACGTACGCTATCCCGCCATGATCGATGCAAATCATGCCACCGATGAGCCTTCACCCTCGAACGGGACGCCGACGGATGGCCCGCGTTTAACACTATTGGCGACCGCGCTGGTGCATTGCCAATCCGCAAATGAAATCTGCCTCCTAGCGCCGGGTTGGGCGATTCAGGGGCTGGAATCACCATGAAGGTGCTGGCTATATCCAGTGGCGGTGGCCATTGGATCGAGCTTCTCAGACTTCTACCCGCACTTGAACAGCACCAAGTCAGCTTCGCATGTGTACGCGACGACTATCAGGCAGATATCGGCTCTGCACCTTTTTTCCGCGTGCAAGATGCGACCCAATGGAATCCTTTCGGATTGCTCCTACTGGCAGCACAGGTACTGCTGCTCATAGCTCGATTGCGACCAGATGTGGTGATCAGTACCGGGGCAGCACCAGGTTACTTTGCGCTGCGGATAGCAAAACTGTTCGGGGGGAAGACCATCTGGGTCGACAGCTTAGCAAATGTAGAACAACTGTCTCGATCAGGCATCATGGTAAAACGATACGCCGATCTGTACCTCACTCAATGGCCAAATCTCGCCATTGACGGTGGTCCGGAGTACGCGGGGAAGGTCCTGTGATATTTCTTACGGTCGGACATCAGATGCAGTTCGATCGCCTAGTTCAGATGGTTGATCGCTGGGCGGCTGAAATGAACCGAACTGATGTTTTTGCTCAGATCGGCGAATCAAACTACGAGCCTCTGCATCTAAAATGGACCAAATGGCTATCTCGCCAAGAGTACGACCAGTGCATTCGTCAGTCGACATCAGTAATTGCACATGCGGGAACTGGCACGATCATCCAGGTGCTCAGCCACAAAAAGCCGCTATTGGTGGTGCCTAGACTAAGTCGGTTCCAGGAGACCAGGAACGACCATCAAGTCGCGACTGCAGCTCAGTTTGCATCTAGTGGGCATCTGTTGATTGCACACGACGAGTCGGAGTTCAGGCACACGGTATCGAAGCTCGAGCATTTCGTTAGCAGCACTCAGATCAACCCACAAGCCTCCAGGGCTCTGCTCGACCGAATTCGCTGCTTCGTCGAGGGACGGTCATCGACCCAGGCAAGGGAAGATACAACAATGCCTGAGACTAGACATGCTCGGAACGCTCGATCAACGGCTATCGTGACGGCGCAACCTCCCCGATCCCTAGCGAAACCTGAAGTGCAAGCCCGCGGTAGGCAAGAATCAGATTGACCAGACAGTGACAACAACAACGACAATGAACACGGCGATCAACGCGCCCAAGCAACCCAAAGCCAGGCTCTTGGAGATTGACCGTGCCAAAGGGCTGGCGATTTTCCTTGTGGTGCTAGGACATATAGTCGCTGGCCAGCCACCGGAAGGAAATCGATGGTTTTCGCATGTGATTACGATCATATACAGCTTTCACATGCCCTTCTTCATGTACCTGTCTGGGTTCGTAATGCTTTACTCCTACAAGAGAATAGAGTCGATTGCGGCCTACTGGGACTACGTATGGTCAAAGACCAAACGACTTGCTCCCGGCTTTCTCCTTTTCGCGCTCATTATCCTGCTCGGCAAGATTCTAAGTAGCCGATTCCTGCACGTCGACAATATGCCCCCCGACTTCTGGCGAGGTCTGATCGATATCCTTGTTGTGCCGGGCGAAAGCTCTGCCAAGACACTGTGGTTCATATACGTGCTATTAGAACTCTACATTGTATTCCCGATACTGATGATTCTTACCGGGGGCAGGTACTCCCTGATCATCACGGTGGCGCTCATACTACATTTCGTGCCCGCGACCAGAGTGTTCATGATTGCGGACCTCTTCGAGTACTTGGTTTACTTTGCCATTGGGGCATGCATCGCGAGCCGTTTTCAATCAGTCGAGCGCGCAATTGATCGCTACGGATGGATCTTCCTTGGCCTGTTCGTGGCGTCGATATCGCTCGTTTATGTCGAAATGTCTCAGCAGCTTGCTAAGTTGCTCATAGGGACTCTCTCTATACCGGCCCTTCACTTCATGATTCGAATGAGTCCGCTATCGGGGTCCAAACTGCTCCTGCAATGGGGGCTGCTCTCGTATGCCATCTATTTGATGAACACCATCGCAATTGGCTTCTCCAAGGGAATGATCTTCCAGTTCACTAGCTGGGACTACCTGAACTTCCTGTGGGTTGCTCCAGTGCTTGTCTGCGCAGGCCTTTACGTTCCAATCCTAGTCAAGCTATACGTATTCCCGAGAATCGGTCCGCTGGATCGAATCACAAACTGACTATCGGAGATGGACGCTACCCGTTCTCAGCCAGCCAAGCGAAGCGCTGCATTCCTGCCATGGAGGCCCGCGTAGATGCTTGGGAATCCTATCGCCCTGGCGGCATTCATCGGATTCGTTCCGTTCTGCTTCTACGTCTTTAGGCGAAATTCTACCGCGCGAGCAACTGCGATCATCGTCCTGACGGGCTCCTTACTGTTGCCCGAAGTCTACCAGATAAAGATTCCGATGATTCCGAGCATCGACAAAGAGCGGGTCACCTACCTTGCTGCCCTGCTCGCGCTACTTGCTTACCATCAACTGCGAAATGCCACGCCTCGAATTGGATTCGGGCTAGAGGCAGTCCTGCTCCTTGTGGTCGTTGGGCGCCTACTGACCATGAGTATGAACGGGCAGCCCATACTCAATGAGGGCGAAATTCAGGACGGTATCGGAATCTACTGGCTAGTGAGCTACACGATCGACGACTTCCTGATCTACGTAGCCCCATTCCTTGTCGGGAGAATTGCTTTCCGGTCCGAGGATGACCTTAAGACCCTACTCCAGATGGCGGTGTGGTTCGGATTGCTCTACACGGCCCTCATTGTCATTGAGATACTGATGAGTGTTCCGTTCCGCGTGTGGCAACTTAGCCAGGTAATTTATGGCATACCTATGCGCCCAATGTGGCGTTGGGGATGGATTCAGCCCATCGTGTTTATGGACAACGGATTGGCGATCGCTTCATTCATGGCGATTGCGGCGATCGCGGCCGCTGGATTGATTCGTGCCCGAGAGGGGGCTACTTCAGTCAAGGCTGCCAAGGCGCGACCTGCCTTGCTCGCAGGTCTCCTGATGACATGGAATGTCGCCGGGAACGTCTACGGGTTTGCCATGACTATTGCGTTCAAGATCCTCGGTCGCTCAAATCTCCGTAGGCTGGCAATTGCCTTGGCTCTGCTACCATGCATCTACCCTGGGCTGCGCATGGCGGATGTGTTTCCGGCCGAACAAATCGTAGAGTTCGCATATGAGGTGGATGCGGACCGTGGGAAATCTCTTGAAGGACGATTTCTTGAAGAGGACTTTGTACTGGGGAATATCGGAGACAGGCTCTGGGTTGGATGGGCGATGTATGACCGAATCCCAGGTGCCGCATCATTCGGACGGGGAGAGACAGGCCTTGATAGCTGGTGGATCATTCGGGCTGGAATGACCGGGCTGATTGGTGTTGAGCTCATTTACCTGATGTTGGGGATCCCAGTTCTGATGGCAGCCCGGAGGGTAAGTCGATTGGGTGACGCGCCATCGGCGTACCTGCTTCTGGCATTGATGTTGTGCGTAGCTGTTCGGATGAACGATCTGCTAATCAATGGGTGGTTCAACTGCCTACCAGCATTTCTATCCGGTGCATTGTACGGAGTTGTCAAGTCGATTCCGATTGCAGGACGACGTACTAGCCGTCTGGTAAGCAATCGAAGCAGTCTCGAACACAGCAAGCGTAGAGCGAAGCAAATGAGCGCTGTATGAATGGTCAAATTGTTTTCATCTGTTCACGAGGTCTCAGTCCATGTCTGTGAACGTCGATGAGCCTTTCTTTCTGGTTGGGTGTCTCCGCTCTGGAACAACGCTGCTTCGGCTTGTTCTTGGCCATCATTCTCAGATTTGTAGGTGTGAGGAGTTCGAATTCGTGGCCCCGATGATCGGGCCCACTGGTCCGGCGCTGCCGATCGATGAGTACCATCAGTTCTTGAGGAATGATCGCGGCTTTCAAGCAGCCGGCTATCAAATCGACCCGGACCTGACGCAATTCGAGCTTGCAATGAATTTTCTCGTCCAGCGCCAGGCGCTCGACAATAAGCCGATCGTAGGCGCTGCGGTTCATCATGGCTTCGATCGCCTATCAGCCGTTTGGCCTCGGGCGAAATACATCCACTTGTTACGGGATCCTCGTGATGTAGCCCGATCATGCGTCGGCATGGGCTGGGCCGGAAACTCCTGGGGTGGAGCACAGATATGGATCGACGCGTATTCTGCATACGAGCGACTCCGTGATCAGTGTGCGCCAGACGATATCTTGGAGGTTCACTATGAGAACCTGATATCCAGGCCTACCGGTGTGCTTGAGCAGATCTGCGAATTTCTGAATGTCGACTTCGAACCCGAGATGCTTGAAATAGAGCGTGACACGACCTACTCGAAACCGGATCCAAATGTAGCATCTAGTTGGAAGACGGCTGATGACAGAGAAGGAATAGCTCAGGTCGAGGCTAGGATCGGGCGACGCCGCTTGATTGAGTCCGGCTATACCCCATCGGACGTTCCCAGTCTGTCGGCGGGACCATTCACCAAGTCCGCTCTAGAAATCCAGAATCGAACGGGACGTGCGCTGTTCCGCATCAATCGATATGGCCTAAGTCTATGGGTGCAAATGGCCCTCGCGAAGCGTCTCCCGATATCAGCACTCCGCGAGCATGCCCAGCGACAAATGAATGCTGTCGATCAGAAGTATCTGAAGTAGCATCCTTGCTAGCTAGCATTCAACGAGGTCGATGAGTCGGCCATAGATAAAGGTCAGACTCGATCATAAAAAGTGCTGGCTAACTGCTATTATCTTATCGGCGCGTGTTGAGATCGACACTGAAGTGTACACGTGGCTTATCACGTAGGGCGTAATCGACGCATTTGGTTGAACCGGTTGCCGAGGCATTGAGCAGCCGGGGCTGGCAGGTAGAGTTGGATTTCCCGAGGGCGTTTTGCAACTGGCACTACACAAACCTCCCGTTCAGAGAATCCTGGTACTCTGCAGTCATTGGCACCAATAGACTGTTTATTTGAGGCAATGTCTATCTGCTTCGCGCTATCGCACCCGATTCTTACGAACCATTTACGGTACTGCTTGCGATCGAGACTAGTGTACGGCGTTGGGCGCTTTGCAAAGCGTGATTCGAAGCATGAGGCATAGATGAACTCAAAGAGCGCCAGTCGATCCTGGAAAGACATTACGCACTTGTTGGTGTGCCCCGTCACACGCGAACCGCTGGTGTTCGATGGACACAGCATCAGCTCAGTGAGTGGCGGGCAGACGTACGGGTTCATCGATGGAGTGCCAGACCTTCGACGGGCACCTGCGCGATTGTCGATCGATGTTCCTTGGTATGACCCGTATGACGACTTTGCATCCATATCCATCGCGTTCCCGACGCCCATCAAGGACCCGTCGCTACCGAACCACCTAGACAGATACCTGGCTGCGGTACCCGCCGAGGACGGATTAGGCCGAACGGTTCTCGAGATCGGGTGCGGTGAGCGGCAGTGCGAGCCGTGGTTCTCCCGCCGCGGCTATCAGTACGTTGGCATGGATGTGGATCACCGCGGTCCGGGACCGACCATCCTCGCGGATGCGCACCAGTTGCCGTTTGCCGATGGCACCTTTGATTACTGTACATCCATGGCGGTGTTGGAACATGTGCTTTCACCGATACTTGTCGCTTCCGAAGTTTGTCGTGTGCTGAAACCAGGCGGGGTGTTCTTTGGCTCATCAGCGTTCGTCTATGGGTTCCACGACCGGGCGAGCTATTATCATATGAGTCATGGTGGGCTTATCCATGCGCTTGGGATCGCAGGACTGCAGATCAAGCAGATCTGGCCTGACTGGCCGTATACGTCCTCGATTCCTGCTTGGTCGTTCAGAGGTATGAACGCGCTCCCGTGGCGCCTAGCCTCCAATCTTGGATTGCGAGCAGCCGAGTCCTCGTTCGTCGCAGCTTCGAGTTTGGTTAGACGGATGCTGGGGAAAACTCCTATCAACCGAATTGGGAGGATGTTGGAGTCGGCGGGCTCGATCTCGTTTATCGCTACCCGACCTCCGGTGACGGAGTAACTGTTGAGACTTGAACATATGTGCGATTTAAGGAGCAATCTAGGGTAGTTCGAGCCCTCTGCGACCCATGCAAGTACTGCTGATTTCTCCTGTAAGCCATGATCAATCGGACCTCGCGCACTCATTTAGATGATGAATACAAGCCAGACGGACGCCAAATGGTACTCCCGCGATTGGGACGTCATCATTGTCGGGACGGGAATGGGTGGAGCAACTGCCGGATACAGTTTGGCCCGATCAGGCCTAAGCGTGCTGTTCCTAGAGAAGGGGCGCTTTCTACATCACCAGTCCTCCAATTGCCCGGACCTTCCTGCTGGCGCCTATGTCAGAGGTGCGCCACCGGAAGACTTGATTGGCACCGGACGATCCCGAATGCAGGCAGGCTGGTGGCCAGATCCTGTTCTTATGAAGGACGGCAGTTCTGTCCGGGAGATCCATTTGCCCATCGGCTGCGGCACAGGCGGCTCAACGGCCTTCTTTGCGTCCGGGCTCGAAAGATTTTCCCCAATCGACTTCGCCCCCAGGCAAAACTTCACGGGAGTGGACAACTCATCCCTTCCAGAGAAGTGGCCGATAGCGTACAACGACATGGCGCCTTACTACGCCAAAGCAGAGAACCTGTTCAGCGTCTCAGGGACGCATGACCCTCTGTTCCCAGACGTAGAAATTAGCCTGAACCCGCCCGTTAATCGCGACGAAGAGTCAAAAAGAACAGCTGATTGGCTTGCCTCGCTAGGGCTCCATCCCTATTACATCCACGTAGGCTTTCGACCAGATCCGATGTGTGACGGTTGCCCCGGGGGGCACTGCTTTAAGGCTTGCAAAAGCGATTCCGCATGGACATGCCTGATCCCCGCGCTACGTGACCACTCAGCGACGCTGGTTGATTGTTGTGAAGTGTTGAGATTGGACTGTCACGGAAGAAGCGTGACCAGCGTCATCTGCACGCACAACGGCGACGAGCATCAAGTTCGAGGCCGGATCATTGTGCTAGCGGCAGGAGCACTTTCCACACCAGCAATCCTTCTGCGTTCGAAATCCGCTGAGTACCCGACTGGATTGGCTAACAGCTCAGGCCAAGTCGGCAGGAATCTGATGTTTCACGGAGGCGACTTCGCTTTGGTGCGCTCTCCCGATGCCGTCGCACCAAAGGGCCTACAAAAGACATTGGCACTCAATGACTTCTATTGTGCAAACGGGCACAAGTTAGGTACGTTTCAAACACTCGGAGTCCGTCTCGAAGTTGGTCGAATCATGCAGTACCTCCGAGACACAGCGGACATCGGAACGAATTGGTGGTCTTGGATATTGCGGTCTAGGCCCGCCTGGTGGCGCAAACTAACCAGCCCGTTCGTTCGCGTGAGCGCGTGGCTTGCCTACTATGCATTAGGGTTTAGGCATGCAACGGTGTGGGTGTCTATTGTGGAAGACCTTCCTTATCCTCGCAACAGGGTATCGCTGGATCATTGCGACGAGTACAAGCTGATTATCGAGTACACGCTTTCAGAAGAGTTGAAGGGTAGGATTCGAGAAATGAGGCAGAGTCTGAAGCACGTGTTTGGGGGGAGGGTTCAATTTGATCCATCAATGGCAAATAGCATCAACCTTCCGCATGCAAGCGGCACTTGCCGGTTCGGAACAGATCCTGCTCATAGCGTGTTAGATCTCCACAACAAGGCACACGATGTCGAGAACCTGTATGTGCTGGATGCTTCATTTTTTCCATCCAGCGGAGGCACCAATCCAAGCCTGACAATTGCCGCGAATGCGTTGCGAGTCGCCGACTGGATCGCCCGCGCCCTGCGATCATCAGCGTTTGGTCCAGAATACCAAGTCCCCAACCGCGAGGATCACGCTCGACCAATTCAAGGGGCAGAACAATAGAGATGGCACGTTGTCTTGGATGGCGGTGTCCACTACAACTTCCCCGGCACTCTGACGCTCAGCACCGACTTGTTCATTGTCTCGAGCCTTTCGTTCGGATCCCAGTTCCAGTGCCAGGAGCAAAGCTCAGCATGAGGTTTGACTCGGCGCCTAGCTAAAAAGCCATACAGGGCAACAATCGTCCGTGTGTTCCAAGATACGTGGTCGAAGCGTGTGCGAGCTAGAATGGATCTCAATACTCAATGTGATCAAATTGACCACCTGCCGCAGTATTTTCCAATTCTAAAATGAGTCTGAAGAAGCTTGTTGTTGCCGCTGTGGATATCGTGGTCGCGAGGTCAGCGAGTGTGGGCAAACGGTGGGTAAGCGCTGCGCTTATCCACGGTTTGTCCATGCGTCCCGTAGGGCGCTGACCGGTCCGAAGGATGCGTCCACATATCCCCAGTGGCAGGGCACCTCAAGCCCGCTTCCAGTCCCGTTCATAGATTTTGTTGAACAGTTTCCGGCGTGCCTGCTGCAGCCGGTCCGCCGCCTCATTGTCACTGATCTGATGGGCGACGGTATCGAGTATTTCAAGGCTCATGTCCGGGTTCAATGCCGCTTGTGTCTGCGGCAGTGATTTCAGCTTCTCATAGGGCGTCATCAGCGCTTCATACGGGTAGCGCTTGCGCTGCTTGCCCTTGGCGTTGGTGACGATCACCGGAAAGAAACACGGTCGGTGGAAGTTCAGATACGGGTTGAGATGGTCACGGTTGAAGGCGTTGATCTCGCCGGCCCAGCGTTGCGGGATGTGCGTGTAACCAAAGAGCTTGCGCACCACAGCGCCATTCTTG
>JAVJUA010000003.1:0-89130 GCA_040219935.1 Pseudomonadales bacterium
GTGGGTTGCGGACTTTACCTACGTATCGACCTGGACCGGGTTCGTCTTCGTCGCCTTCGTGATCGATGTGTTCGCTCGTCGCATCGTCGGTTGGCGTGTTGCTCGATCCATGACGACCGACCTGGTGCTTGATGCACTGGAACAAGCCATCTGGGCGCGCGAGACGTCGATGGGACTGATTCACCATAGCGATCGCGGCGGTCAATACCTGTCTATCCGGTACACGGAGCGCCTTGCCGAGGTAGGTGCACAGCCTTCGGTCGGCAGCACCGGCGACTCGTACGACAACGCGCTAGCCGAGACAGTCATTGGGCTGTTCAAGACGGAGGTGATCCGCCACCGAGGCCCTTGGAAGAACATCGATGCGGTCGAGTATGCAACGCTCGAATGGGTCGACTGGTTCAATCACCGCAGGCTGTTGCGTCCGATCGGGGATGTCCCGCCCGTGGAGTTGGAGACGGCGTATTATCGCCAACAAACCGAGTCGGCCACAGCGGCCTGACTCAATCGAAATGGTCTCCGGAGAATCCGGGGCGATTCACTGACGCTAAGACTAGCTTTTTTGGGCTGTGCCGTGGCAACACCAGATATCTTCTTCAAGTACACGTCCGCCGAATCAGCAATCAAGATGCTAGATAGCTCTGCGCTGAAGTACAGCTCACCGCTGGCTTTCAACGTTATGGCGTGGTGGGAGGTCATGCGTGCCTACAATGCGAATGCGGGACTACACACAGCCGAAGACGAGGTGTGCCGAATGGGGACCGGATTGTGAATCCCGGCTTTAGCGAACGCACATTTGAGTTCTGCTTCAACGCAGAGTATTGCCAAACGCACGCCGCGCTGCTCGCAAGCCATCCGCACATTCCCACTCAGAATGCGGAGAAGGATCTTGGCTACGATGTCGAGTTTCGATTAAGAGCCGGAGGTTACACGCGGTCCGTATTCTTTCAGCACAAAGTTGCATCCTTCGCCGAACGTCGAGCCGGTCGGAATGCGGCCTTCTACAATACTCACGGAGGACCCTATTTCCGCTTTCCAATTGATAACGATCAGCACGACACGCTGTGCGATCTGAGCATGACGAAAGGCAACGCTTTTTACTGCGCTCCCCAATTCCATTTGAGTCATGAGTTGGAAGACCACTTTAGATCGGGCACTGTTGCCTCGAACTCCATGCTGCTAGACCCAATGGACGTCGGGAAAATTGGTGACACGGACCGCCACAACGTCACTTATGCTCCCGGCGGAGTCGATCCTACGCTGCACTCAGAACCCCGAAAATTTGAGCGGTCGTTTACTGGCGGTGAGGACCGTGCACCGGAACTGAAGCAGAATATTCTCGACGAGAACTACATTGCTGAACTACGTGACAGCCTCATTTCCCGCACGCTTGACTCTAGATTCCAAGCAGAGATCTCTCCTCGATTTAGGCGGGAACGTCCAATCGAGCAGGCGCAGTACCTTCTTGGTAGAGTGTACCAAGTGACTTGGTTGCTGCTGCCCTGAGCGTTCGGCAAAATATAAAAGTGCGGCAGGCCAGGCACCTATCACTCCGCTCGCTCGCACAAGCTCGATGCCAGAAGCTCCTGTCAGCTTTAAACAAGCTGACACGTGACAACGCCGCTCAAGACTACTTGCGGCCATGCAGTCTCGCATTGACACCAAACCGCCAACGACAGCTCATCGCCGCAAGCGGCACCTCCGACAAGAAGGATTTCCGGCAGCTTTCTGCTGACAAGCGGACGTCACGGCGAGGTCTTTTTGCAGATTGCGCGGCCAGGCGGGTAGTCACATCAAACCACCGACCCCTATAGTTGATGCTTCGCCGATGCTGATTTTCGGCCAATCGGGACCTAGCGCTGCTCCAATTGAGAAGGCTGCGCCGGTCTGGGACCAAGTTGGCCGACGTTCAGGAAAGTGAGACCCCGGAAGGGTCTCAACACGCGCCCTAACCCTTTGAAAGAACGGCAGGTTCTAAAGAACCTACCGGGACCCACATAAAAAAGAATGACTGAATGGCGGAGCGTAACGTACTCGAACTAGCAACCCCCAACGTTGCTACCGCTGCTAGGATGGCCATCAGGCCATCTGAGCGATGATCTCAGCATCGTTGCAGTCAACAAGAGCGAACCGTGATACCTCATGAACCCCTGAACAGCGACCAGCTGGACTGGCTTGAAGAGGTCCTCCTGAATCGCATCGACGATGATACGGACACGGAGGGCCAGGATGAGGGCATCCTGGACATCCCTGAACTGGACGGCTTCCTCACCGCCGTCGTCAGCGGCCCGGTGGTCCTGGTCCCATCTCGCTGGCTGCCGGCGATGTGGGGTGATTTCGAGCCGATCTGGAATGGTGCTGACGAGTTTCAGCGTTTCATGTCGCTGCTGATGGAGCACTCGAACAGCATAGCCGGAATGCTGATGGAGGCCCCGGAAGCCTTCGAACCCATATTTTATGAACCGAAGTTGGACGACCGAGCCGTCGCCATTGTTGACGAGTGGTGCGAAGGCTATATGCGTGGCGTTCGTCTAGCCGAGAAGGAATGGCGTGCCGGCGAACAGGAAATCTCGGACCTGCTCGCGCCCATTCGCGCGTTCACAGAAGAGACGAATTGGTACGCGCATGCGCTGAACGACGAAGCGGAGGTAGACAGACTTCGCGACTCGATTGCGCCGAACGTACGCGCCATCCATGCGAGGTGGCTAGCTGAACGCTCTGGCCCTCAAGTTCCTGCGCGCCGCGATCGGCCGCGCATAGGGCGGAACGACCCGTGCCCGTGTGGGAGCGGAAAGAAATTCAAACGCTGCTGTCTTCAGTAGCCTGCGCGGCTGATAACGCGAGTTGCGATCCGTGCCGTCGCGGTCGGATGGGTGGCACCGACATTGACTGGTTGACTCTCGCTACCAGCCCAGTATGATCTTTACCATTCCTGCATGGGTAAAGATATGCCAAAGGTCAGCAGCAAACGCCAGATCACGCTTCCAATCGACCTGTGCGAAGAAGCCCACATTGCACCTGGAGACATGGTGGAGACGTACGTCTACCGGGGACAGATCACGGTGGTCAAGAAGGAGGCTGGAGCCGCCGAAGGTGTTCTGAGACATCTGCGTGGCGACAGAAGGATCACCGACGAGCAATCCCGGCAGCGTGCCCTGGCGGAGTGATCGCTGTCGATACCAATGTGCTCCTGCGCTACCTACTGCAGGATGAGCCGGCCCAGGAGGCGAAGGCCCGCCGGATAATTCGGGGCTCAGCACTGGTGCTGGTGACGGATGTGGTGCTCGTCGAGGCGCTGTGGACACTGAAGGGGCCGAAGTACCGGGCGAGCAAGGAAGATCTGATCACGGTCGTAGAAGGGTTGTTCCGCGAGCCAAGCATTCGTTTCGAGGATGCAGCAACCGTTTGGCGGGCACTGCACGACTACCGCATTGCTGAGCGTGTGAAGGTCGGCGGCAAGCGCAAGAACGCCGATTTCGCCGATGCCTTGATCGTCAACAAGGCGAGATTCGTAGCGCAGACCTCGTCGGATCATCTGGACGTTGTATATACGTTCGATGCGGCCGCCAGATCCATCGACGGGACGAAGGCACCGTAGCCATCGGATGACCGTTCCCGACGGCGCTTCCCAAGCGAAAAAGGCTTCCGACCCCTCTTGTTCAACCGGCAGACATCCGGAGACGATTCGGCTGACGACTACCTGGTGACCACCCAGTCAGGTCAAACCAAGACCCCGGACGTGATGCTCCGCCGATGCTGATTTTCGGCCAATCGGGACCTCGCGCTGCTCCCACTGAGAAAGCTGAGCGCGGTTAGTACCAAGTTGGCCCACGTTTGAGGAAGTGAGACCACGCTACTAGCCCAGCAAACGCACCAACCCATTGAAAGAACGGGAAGTTCTAAAGAGCCTATCGGGACCCACACAAAAGAGAATGACTGAATGGCGGAGCGGACGGGACTCGAACCCGCGACCCCCGGCGTGACAGGCCGGTATTCTAACCAACTGAACTACCGCTCCGTGCGGACTGGTGGGTGTTGCAGGGGTCGAACCTGCGACCTACGGCTTGTAAGGCCGTCGCTCTCCCAACTGAGCTAAACACCCGGAAGATCAGAGGGGGCGTATCTTAAACCCTGGCACCGGGGTGTCAATGGCGCCGCCTGACGTACACTCCGGCCATGGCCGACCACCTGACCGCGACGCTGCTGAGCCTGCTGCTGATCGCCCTGTGCGTAGTGATCCACTACGAGGTGCTGGTGCAGCTCGAGAAGCTCGGCCGGCAGCTGCGCCGCCACCGCTGGATGATCCTGATCACCGTCAATGGGCTGATCCTGGCCCACATTCTCGAGATCTGGCTGTTCGGCGCCGGCTACTACACGGCCGTGCAGGTGCTGTCGCTGGGCAACATCGTCGTGGCCCGGGAAGACTGGTTCGACTACGTCTACTTCTCGGCCATGGTCTACACCACGGTGGGCTTCGGCGACCTGGTGCCCACCGGGCCGCTGCGCATGGTGGCCAGCACCGAGGCCCTGGCGGGCCTCTCGCTCATCACCTGGTCGGCGTCGTTTACCTTCCTGCAGATGCAGCGCATCTGGCGGCCCTGACCGTCTACCCGGTCAGGGCAGCGCGAACGCCGGCCGGGTCTTGTGCAGCCAGCGGGCGTCCTGCTCGATGGTGAGCGCCATGCCCTCCCCGGCCGGCACCCGCAGCCAGCCCCAGGGCCCGAACCGGTGGCCGCCACTGCCGATGATGCCATCGATGACCAGCAGCTCCTGCACCCAGTCTCCGCCCGGCAGGGTCAGCTCGGCCCCGGCGGCGCCCGCGCCCACCGACACCGTCTCGCCGGAGAAGGCGTGCAGCACCCGGGCTGCCGTACCGGCCTGCGGCCGATCGAGATCGATACCGGTTACGAGAGGCTGACCGTCGTCCGGGTGGAACTGGCGCAGCTTCACCCAGATCACGCAGCCCGGATCGGAGAACGGCGCGTGGCCGCTGCCGGGCGGGTTGCGCACGTAGGTGCCGGCGGGGTAGCGTCCGTGTTCGTCGGCGAACTCGCCCTCCAGCACCAGGTACTCCTCGCCGCCCGGATGGCGGTGGGCAGGAAACCGGGAGGCCGGCGGGTAGCGCACCAGGCTGGTGGCCACCGCCACCTCGTCGCCACGGCGGTCGAGCATCACCCGCTCCACCTCGCCGCCCGGTGACGGTACCCACCGGAACTGCTCCGGCGTCAGCCAGGCGGCGCGGGAAAAGTCGTCGTGGATGTCGGGCATGCGGCAGCTCCTCGGGCAATGGGCAGATTCGACCACGATTGCCGGCATGGATGACAGCGCCAGGGTCGCGGCGCATACTTTTACAGATAACTTGACGTTGCCAGGCGCACAGGGACGCGTGCCGAGTACCAGAGCCAGGTCGTGCAGGAACTCGAAGCGAAATATCTCGTCACGGCAGGCGGTGACGGCGCCCACGCGCTGAGACGCCTGCAGCAGAGCCTGGCGTGGGCCGGCTACCGCATTCAGCCGAGCGGGCGCCGCCGCGTCGTCGACACCTACCTCGATACTGCTGATCAGCAGTTGCGTCATGCGGGCTGGAGCTACCGACGCCGCCAGCAGAACGGCAACGTCGCGCTGGCGCTGAAGGAGCTGAACCGCTCCCGGGCCGCCGTCTTCGATCGCGAGGAGATCGAGCAGCCACTGTACGGCGACGACGCAGACGCCGCCGCACCGCCGCCCGGCGCCGTCCGCGACCGTCTCACCACCCTGCTGCAACCCGACGCCCGTCTCGAGCCGCTGTTCACGCTGCACAACCTGCGTACCCGCTTCCTGCTCACCCATCCCGACCATCCGCGGGCGGCGGTGGAGCTGTCCTACGACCGCGCCCGCCTCGGTGCCTCGGCGCCCGTGGCCTTCATCGAGATCGAGTTCGAACTCACCCGCGGCCCCCACGAGCTGCTGGCGGGCCTGCTCGACCTGGCGGCTCTGGAGCCGGAGCTGGTGGCCGCGCGCCTGTCCAAGTATCAGCGCGGGCTGATGGCGGCCGGATGCCCGCTGGAGCGGCGCCGGGGGCCGCAGGCCCGGCACCTGGACACCAACTCCCGCTGGCTCGATCTGGCCGTGGCGCACCTGAAGTCGCAGTTCTACCAGCTCAAGCTCTACGAACCCTATGCCTGGGAAGGCGTGCACAGTGAGGGCGTGCACCAGATGCGGGTGGCGAGCCGCCGCACCCGAGCGGCGCTGGGCGTCTTCCGCGACGCGCTGCCGGCTGCGGAGGCAGCCCGGCTCGGCGACCATCTGCGCGGCCTGCATCAACGCCTGGGCGCGGTGCGCGACCTGGACGTGCATCTGGCGCACCTGGCGGACTACGACCAGATCATCAAGCCCGGCGAGCGCCCGGCGCTCACCGGCTACCACGCGCACCTGGTGGCGCAGCATCGCCAGGCCCGATCACGGCTGCTCGAGGCCCTGGACGACGAGACCTACGCCGCCCTGGTGGCGGAGTTCCGGCAGCTGCTGGCCGCCGCCGGCCGCCCCGAGCACGCCGTCGAGGCCAAGGTGGCGGAGGCCGCCCGGCAGGCCGTGGCACCCCTGCTGGCGGAGGTGCGCCGGCGCGGCCGCGCCATCGATGCCGGGAGCCCGGCCCGGCACCTGCACCGGCTGCGCATCCGGGTGAAGCGCCTGCGCTATGCGCTGGAGTTCGTGCAGGACGTCTACGGGCCGGCCCTGACCACGGCGCTGGACTCGCTGCGCACGCTGCAGGATCAGCTCGGGCTGTTTCAGGACGCGATCGTCGCCCGGTCCCGTCTCAAGGCCTACCGGGATGCCCACGAGCTCGGCAAGCGCCAGCGCAAGCTGCTGAAGCGGCTCATTGCCTTCGAGAAGCAGCGGGCCCGCCAGGCGCGCCGGCGCGTCGCCAAGCGATGGCGCCGTGCCGACGCCGCCGTCGCCGGGCTGCTCGAGATGCTCTGACGCCGGGTTCGGGCGCATGGCCGATTCCGGCCGGTGCCTTGTGCTAACCTCCCCCGCTTTCCGAGAGAGGACCCGCATGACCACGCCCTTCTGGTTCGACCGCGCGCTGAACACCCCGTCCGAGACCGGCGAGGTCACCGTCGACGGCGTGCCCATCCGCTTCGAGACCTGGGGCGAGCGCGGCCGGCCCGGCCTGGTGCTGGTGCACGGCAGCAACGCCCACCGCGAGTGGTGGCGCTTCGTGGCCCCGTTCCTGGCCGATCAGTTCCGGGTCGCGGCGCTGGATTCCTCCGGCAACGGCGACAGCGGCTGGCGCGAGCGCTACAGCGGCGCGGTGCTGGCGAAAGAGGTCTGGGAGGTCTGCCACGCGGCCGAGCTGGGGCCGCGGCCGTTCGTCGTGGGCCACAGCTTCGGCGGCTTCGTGGTGCTGGAGACGGGCCACCGCTACGGCGCCGATCTCGGCGGCATCATCTTCATGGACTTCACCACCGCACCCCCCGAGCAGTACGTGGAGTGGGGCCTGCGCGCCGAGCGCGAGGGCGTTGAGGCGCGCCGCGGCACCCGCGTCTACGCCGATCGCGAGCAGGCGCTCGGCCGCTTCCGCTACGTGCCCGAGCAGCCGGTCACCCACCCCTGCGTGCACCACTACATCGCCGGCAAGAGCCTGCGCCCGGTGGAAGGCGGCTGGACCTGGAAGTTCGACCCGGCCCTGTTCGACTACCTGGAGATGGGCGTCGAGCAGCGCGACAAGTTCGCCGCCATGGCCTGCCGCAGCGCCGTCATCCTGGGGGAGGACAGCGCCGACGACGGTGCCTTCTACGCCGACCACATGGCCGAGATCACCGGCGGCCGGCTGCCCATCTTCAAGGTGCCCGGCACCCACCATCACCTGATGTTCGACGACCCCATCGCCGTCACCATGGCCATCAAGGGGGTGCTGCTCGGCTGGATCGGCGACGATCACGCCGCCGACATCCGCGCCGCCCTCGACCGCACCCTGGAGGCTTCGCCATGCCGGAACTGAGCCCAGCGCTGCGCGACGCGCTGACCGCCCTGGACACGCCCACCGTGTGCAACGCCCTGGAGCTGGTGGCGCCGGAGCGGCGCGGCTACGGCTACACCGTCAGCCCACTGGTCTGCACCCGCCCCGGGCTGCCGCCCATGGTGGGCTTTGCCCGCACCGCCGCCATCCGCGCCGCCCACCCCAGCGACCTCAAGGGCGCCGACGCCCGCGCCCTGCAGGACGGCTACTACGCCTACGTGGACGCCGGTCCGAAGCCGGCCATCATGGTGATCCAGGACCTGGACGGGCCGCTGCGCGGCTACGGCTCGTGGTGGGGCGAGGTAAACAGCAGCGTTCACAAAGGGTTCGGCTGCCTGGGCGTGATCACCGACGGCAGCGTGCGCGACCTGCCGGACATCGCCGAAGGCTTTCAGATGCTGGCCGACCGGGTGGGGCCGTCCCACGCCTTCGTGCACCCCGTCGCCTACGGCGAGCCGGTGACCGTGGCCGGCATGCGCGTGCGCGACGGCGACCTGATCCACGCCGACCAGCATGGCGCCGTGGTGATACCGTGGGCCGTGGCCGACCGGGTGGCCGAGGCGGCGGCCGCCATCGCCCGCCGCGAGCGGGTCATCATCGACGCCGCCCGCGAGCCCGGCTTCGACATCGAGCGGCTGCGCCGGGCCTGGGGCGACGCCGCCGACATCCACTGACACCCACCACACAGGAGGCAGACGGCTATGGCGAAATCCGTAGACTGGTACTACTACCGCGGCGGCTGAACCAGCTGCACCCGAGCATCCAGGTTTCTGGAGGCAAGCAAGATCGACGTGACCGAGACCGTGCCCGCCAGCCGCAAGCTGCAGGGCGATGATGCCCGCGCCCTGCTGAAGGGCGCCAGCCGGCTGCTGGTGGCCAAGGGCAAGAAGCTGCAGACCTTCGATGGCGCGGCGCTCAAGGGAGACGACGCGGTGGCCGCCATGCTGGGGCCCACGGGCAACCTGCGGGCGCCCACGGCCAAGGTCGGCAAGACGCTGGTGGTGGGCTTCAGCGAGGACGCCTACCGCGAGGCATTGGGCTGACGCGACGGCGCCGTGCCCATCGGGCACTCACAGCTCGGTGAGAATCCGGGCGTGGGTGGCGCGGTCGAGCCGGTAGGCACAGGCGCCGGCGATGATCACCAGCATCACGCCGGCGGGCGCCAGGGTCATGAGGTTGTGGATCATGGCGGTGGCCGCCGGCGACTGGGCCTCGTTGGCCACGTAGCCGGCCACCGCCAGCGCCGCCGCCACGCCGGCCCCGCCCAGGGCCTTGGCCAGCTTCTGGAAGAAGCTGGCAAACGCGAAGATGGCGCCGTCGGCCCGCCGGCCATGGCGCCACTGGGCGTACTCCACCGTGTCCGGAATCATGGCCCAGCCCAGCACGGCGATGGGGGTGCCGCCCAGCGCCACCACGCACGACCAGAAGAACACCCAGCCCACCGCCTCATAGGGCGTGAAGTACAGGCCCCCGCAGCCCACCAGAGTCAGCAGCGCGCCGGCGATGATGCCGCCGGCCTTGCCTAACCGGGCCGACAGCCAGGGTACCGCCAGCAGCCCCACCAGCATCACCGGCAGGGTGACGGCGAAGAACACGGCCACCAGGTCTTCCCGGCCCAGGTTGTACTTGAAGTAGTACAGCGTCACCGTCTGCCGCACCGTGAACGACAGCATGCCGCAGGTGAACAGCAGCATCACCACCAGCAGCGGGCCGTTGACGAACACGGCCCGCAGCGAGTCGGTCAGCGACAGCGTCTGCTCGGGCGGCGGCTGCACCTGCTCGCGAGTGTAGGCGACCGTCAGCCATAAGAGCGCCGTGGCCGCCACCGAGAAGATCACCATGGCCAGGGTGAAGCCGCGGGTGCCGCCGCCCAGGGCGCCCACCAGCGGCAGCATGCCCACCGAGATGGCGTAGCCGCCGGAGAACGCGAACGCCATGCGCACCGTGGAGAGCACCGTGCGCTCGTGGTGATCGGCCGTCAGCGACGCCGTCATGGCCGAGTAGGGAATCGACACCACCGTGTAGACCAGGCCGAAGGTCACGTAGGTGGCGTAGGCCCACAGCAGCTTGCCGGCCGGGCTCAGGTCCGGGGCGCTGAAGGTGAGCACCGAGACGACGCCGAGGGGCACCGCCCCGAACAGGATCCACGGCCGCAGGCGCCCCCAGCGGCTGCGGGTGCGCTCGGCAATCAGGCCCATCAGCGGGTCGGTCACCGCGTCGACGATGCGGGCCACCAGAAACACGCCGCCGGCCGCCGCCGCGGAGAGGCCGAAGACGTCGGTGTAGAAGTACAGCAGGTACGTCATCGCCGAGATGAAGTACAGGTTGATGCCGAGATCGCCGACGCCGTAGCCGAGGCGCTGCGCGACGGTAAGCCTGTGGCCGGCGGCGATGATGGTCAGATCACTCCGGCGTCTTTGAGGGCGGCGATGCGCTCGGCGTCGACGCCGAGTTCTGCCAGCACCGCCGCCGAGTCGGCGCCGCTGTCCGGGGCGGCCCGATCGAAGCGGTCGGGACGCGGATACGCCGACAGGTTGATGGGCGAGCGGATCAGGCGCACGTCACCCAGCGCCTCGTGGGTGGCCGGCAGCGCCATCTGCAGGTGGCGCACCTGGGCATCCTCGAAGGCCTGGCCGATGTCGTTGATGGGCCCGCAGGGCACGCCGGCGGCGTTCAGCACCCGCACCAGCTCGGCGGTGGTATAACGGCCGGTCACCGCGTTGATGTCGGCCTTCAGCCGCGCCTTGTTGGCTGCCCGCTCGCGGCCGCTGGCGTAGGCCGGGTTCGCCAGCAACGCTTGCGCATCCAGCGCCTCGCAGAAGCGCTGCCACAGCCGCGCGCTGGGGGCGGCGACGTTCACCAGCCCGTCCTTCGAGGTGAACGTGCCCATGGGCACCTGGTAGGGGTGGTCGTTGCCCTGGGCCTCGGGCACCTCGCCGCTCATGGTGTAGCGGGCGCCCTGGAAGTCGAGCTTGTTCATCATCGCTTCCAGCAGCGAGGTGTGCACCCACTGCCCCTCTCCCGTGCGCTCGCGGTGCAGCAGCGCCAGCAGGATGCCCTGCCCCAGAAACATGCCGGCGGACGTGTCGCTGATGGCGATGCCCACCCGGGTCGGGCCGTGCTCGGGATCGCCGGTCACCGACATCAGCCCGCTCATGCCCTGGATGATCTGGTCGACGCCGGCCCGGTCGCCGTAGGGGCCATCCTGGCCGAAGCCGGAGATGCTGGCGTAGATGATGCGCGGGTTCACCGCGCGGACCGCGTCGTAGTCGACGCCGAGGCGGTGCTTCACCTCGGCCTTGAAGTTCTCCACCACCACGTCGGCGCCGCGGGCCAGCGTCATGAACAGCTCGACGCCGCGCGGGTCCTTCAGGTTCAGGGTGAGGCTGCGCTTGTTGCGGTGCAGGTTCTGCTCGTCGGGTCCGCGGCGGCCGCCGGTGACGGAGCCGCCCTCCCCCGGCGGCTCGATCTTGATCACGTCCGCGCCCCAGTCGGCCAGCAGCCGCACCGCCGCCGGGCCGGCGCGGGCGTGGGTCAGATCCAGCACCCGCAGGTGCGCGAGCGGGCCGTTCATGACCGTGTCAGTGACGGATCAGCCGCCCGGGCAGCGCGTCGGTGGGCTGGCCGTTCTGGTAGGTCACCTCGCCGCTCACCACGGTGGCCAGAATGCCGTCCGCCTTCTGCTCGAGCCGGGCACCGCCGGCAGGCAGATCGTGCACGATCTCCGGGGCGCGGTTCTGCAGGCGGGCGAAGTCGATGACGTTCAGGTCGCCCTTCATGCCCGGGGCCAGCACGCCGCGGTCGCGCAGATCGACGGCGCGGGCGGTGTCGTGGGTCTGCCGCTTCACCAGCGTCGGCAGGTCGATGCGCTCGCCGCGGCTGCGGTCGCGGCCCCAGTGGGCCAGCAGGGTGGTGACGAAGCTGGCGTCGCAGATGGTGCCGACGTGGGCGCCACCGTCGCCGAGGCCGGGCACCGTGTCCTTGTGCAGCAGCATGTCGCGGCAGCAGTCGAGGTTGTTTTCGGCGTAGTTGGCGAACGGCGTGTAGAAGATCAGCTTGCCGTCGCCCTCGAGCATCAGGTCGTAGGCCAGCTCCCAGGCGTCGCGGCCGGCGGCCTCGGCGCGGGCGGCGATGCTGTCTTCCGGGGCCGGCTCGTAGTTGGGCGGATCGCCCAGCACCCACAGCTTGCGGCCGCCATCCATGAGCTTGAACAGGCGCTGGAAGCCGGGCGCCGGCTGCTCGGCGAGGATGGCCGCCTTGCGCGCCGGGTCTGCCAGGGCGCGCCGGCGCTCGGCCAGCAGCAGCTTGCCCACCGCCATGTACGACGGCCGGGTGATGAACGGGTTCAGGGTGGTGGTGAGGCCGAGCAGGATGCCGATCGGGCGCGGCGCCACCTGGCCGCGCATCACCAGGCCGTCGGCGCTGGCCCGCTCGATGTGGCCGAGCACCTTGCGCCAGCCGTGGGGCGACAGCCCCTGGGCCAGCGAGATGGACATGGGCCGGCCGCTCAGCTCCACCATGCTGCGCAGCATGCCGAACTCGTGCTCCAGGTCTTCGAAGTCGGAGATCATCTCCAGCACACCGCGGCCGGCGTCCTTGAGGCCCAGCGCAATGCCCTGCAGCTCGTCCAGCTCGGCCTTGAGCGACGGCGTCGGCGCGCCGCGGCTGCTGCGGTGGTTCAGCGTGCGCGAGCTGGAGAAGCCCAGGGCGCCGGCGCGGATGGCCTCGGCGGTGAGCCGCCGCATCTGGGCGATGTCGTCCGCCGTGGCCGGCTCCCGGTCGGCGCCGCGCTGGCCCATGACGAACACGCGCAGCGCGCCGTGGGGCAGCTGCGCGCCCAGGTCCATGTCGAAGCGGCGCTCGGCGAGAAAGTCGAGGTAGTCGGGAAACGACTCCCACTGCCAGCCGATGCCTTCGTGCAGGGCGGCGCCGGGAATGTCCTCCACCCCTTCCATCAGCTCGATGAGCAGGTCGTGATCGGTGCCCCGCACCGGCGCGAAGCCGACGCCGCAGTTGCCCATCACCACGGTGGTCACGCCGTGATAGCACGATGGCGCCATGCGGTTCGACCACGCCGCCTGACCGTCGTAGTGGGTGTGGATGTCGACGAAGCCGGGCGTCACCAGCGCGCCGGCGGCATCGATCTCGCGGCGCCCGCGCCCGGACACCCGCCCGACCTCCACCACCCGGCCGCCGCGGATGGCGACGTCGGCCGTACGTTCCGGCGCGCCGGTGCCGTCGAGCACGGTGCCGCCGCGCACCACCAGATCGTGGTCGGTCATGGTTGTCCCCTGCGGAAAATGAACGCCCGGATTGTCTCACAACCCGAAGTGGAGTCCACCAGCGGTGCGGAGCACGCGGCCGCGTGCTAACGTTTCCGGCCACCACCGGCGGACAGCAAGCGTATGAGACCCTCGAGCCCCGGAGCCCTCGGCCTGGCCATCATCCTGTGCTGGTTGGCAGCGTCGGCGGCAGCCGACCTCGATGAAATCTACAACTACCACCGCATCGACCCCGGCCTGCACACGGCGGGCCAGGTGACGCCTGCACAGGTCCCGGACCTCAAGGACCAGGGCATCGGCATGGTGATCAACCTGGCCGTGGCCGATGCCGAGCGCAACGGCGAGGAAGGCTTCCGGGTCGCCGAGCAGGGCATCGCCTACACCCAGATTCCGGTGGCCTGGGACAACCCGACCCTGGCTGACCTGGATCTGTTCTTCGCGGTCATGGACGCCCGCGGCGACCGGCCGGTGCTGGTGCACTGCTTCGCCAACTACCGGGCTTCCGCGTTCACCTATCTGTACCGCACGCTGCGCCTCGGCGTGCCCGAGGCCGAGGCGCGCGCCGGCCTCGACGCAGTCTGGAGCGAAGCCGCCTTCGATGAGAACCCGCAGTGGCGCGCGTTCCTGGAAGCCGCCCGGGACCGTTACGCCGCTGTGGGCGCCAGACCATGAAGAAGGCCGCCATGGTGCTGATCGTCATCTCCCTGGCGGTCGTCGCCTGGGTGCTGCTGCGTCCGGCACCTGCCGAGCGAGCGGTGCCCGTGCGCGACGATGTCACCCTGCGCAGCACCAGCGCCGGCGACGTGGTGGGCTTCATCGACGCCCACGGCGCCCGCGCCTGGCTCGGCATTCCCTTCGCGGCGCCGCCCGTGGGCACCCTGCGCTGGCGTGCGCCGCAGCCGCCGGTGCCCTGGGCGGGCGTGCGCGAGGCCCTGTCGGCCGGCGGCCGCTGCCCGCAGAAGCCGTCGCCGCTGGCCGAGGGCGACCAAGCCGGCGCCGCGGTGGCGGGCCAGGAAGACTGCCTGTACCTGAACGTCTGGGCGCCGCCCAACGCCCGTGACCTGCCGGTGATGCTGTGGGTGCATGGCGGCGGCAACACCATCGGCAGCGGCGACACCTACATCGGCGCCGCCCTGGCGGTGCAGCAGCGGGTGGTGGTGATCACCATCAACTACCGGCTGGGGCCGTTCGGCTGGTTCGCACACCCCGGGCTCGCCACCGGCAACCTGCTCGACGACTCCGGCAACTACGGCACCCTGGACATCGTCCGCGCCCTCGAGTGGACGCGCGACAACGTCGACGCCTTCGGCGGCGACCCCGGCAACGTCACCCTGTTCGGCGAATCGGCCGGCGCCTTCGACACCCTGGCCATGATGGCCTCGCCGCTGGCCCGGGGGCTGTTCCACCGTGCCATCGTCCAGTCCGGCGGCTTCAGCCCCACGCCCATGAGCCGGGCCGCCAACGCCGTGGAGAACGGCGGCCACCCGTTCAGCGCTACCGAGATCGTCAACCGCCTCATGGTGGCCGACGGCACGGTGCCCGACCGCGAGGCGGCGCTGGCGCTGCAGAACGACATGGCGCCGGCCGCCCTGCGCACCTACCTGTACGGCAAGACACCGGACGACGTGTTCGCGCTCTGGGAGGACAGCGGCTTCGGCATGATCGACGCGCCCGACAGCTTCGCCGACGGCCACGTGCTGCCGGCGCTGGCCACCGAGGAGATCTTCGGCAATCCCGAGCGGCACAACGTCGTGCCGGTGATCCTCGGCAGCAACCGCGACGAGCCGTCCCTGTTCATGGCCCAGAACCCGGAGTTCGTCGAGCGCTGGCTCGGCATCTTTCCCCGCTTGAAGGACGAAGACGACTACCTGCGCCGGGTGAAGTACGGCGCCATGGCCTGGAAGGCCAGCGGCGTCGACGAGCTGGCAGACCTGATGACGGCGGCGGGCAATCCGGACGTGTTCGCCTACCGCTTCGACTGGGACGAGCTGGGGTCGATGCTGGGCTATGACCTGTCGAAGGCGCTGGGCGCCGCCCACTTCCTCGAGGTGCCGTTCGTGTTCGGCGACTTCGAGAACTTCCCGTTGGCCTACCTGTTCGACGACCATGGCCCGGCGCGGGACGAACTGGCAGCGGCGATGATGTCGTACTGGGCGCAGTTCGCCTATCAGGGCGACCCCGGCCGCGGCCGCGACGGCGCGCTGCCGCTCTGGGCGGCGTGGGGCGAAGACGACCAGCGGTCGCTGCTGCTCGACACGGCCGCCGACGGCGGCATCCGCATGATGCATGAGAAGGTGACCCGCGAGACCGTGGTGCGCGCCATCGCCACCGACCCGGACATTCTCGACCAGCAGGCCCGCTGCACCCTGTACCGTGACACCTTCCGCTGGGACGGGCAGTTCGACCGCGCCGAGTATCAGTCCCTCGGCTGCGACGACGCCGTGCCCGCCGGCTGATCGCCCCGGACCATGGTGACGCCGGCCGGCTGCCTGAGCCGGTCGACGTGCTGCGATCTGACCTGGGTGATCCAGTCCTTCACGCACAGGGCGACGTTCACGTAGGGCTCGTTGCTGGCGAACACGTAGATGTCGCCCAGCTCCAGCACCGCGGCGTGCACCACCAGCGGCTCCGGACGCACGCAAACCACGGCCTCGTGCTCGGTGCCGCCGTGGGGGGCGTTACCCGTCACTGTCAGCCACCCTGAGATCAGATCCACCGGCCCGGTCACGGACAGGTTGCGATGGATCTGCTCGACCCGGTCGCCGGCCACCCGCCGCAGCGCCTCCGCCACCGCCGGCTCGGCCAGCAGCGCGTCAATCTCATAGGTACCCGCGTAGCGGGCGACCAGCTCTTCCGGCGGCGTCGCCGCCGCGCTGCCGGCGGTGAGCAACAGCAGCCACGCCATGCGCTTTCCGGCACTTCCCATGAACCTGCTCCCCTGCCCGCGTTCGCTTAGAGATGATCCACGAACACGTGCTCCTTGGCGAGCCACATGCACGAGCGCTGGAAGTCGATGAAGCTGCTTTCGTCCTCGATGGCGCGGCGGTTGCCTTCGCGCCGCTCCGGCGTGCTGGTCTGCAGCTGCGCCCGGTCGAACCACAGCTCGGCGTGGCCCATGTAACCCTCGACCGTTGTGCCGCGGGGCTTGCGCAGCGCGTCCTCCAGCTCGTCGGCCAGGCGGTGCACCTGCACATAGCGCTGAATGCCGGCGCCGGCCGCCTGACGGCGGATGATGGGGCCGTGCTGGGTGTACCAGTAGCGCTGGGCATCGGCCTCGTCGCGGCCGGCGTGGGTGCGCAGCGGGAAGTAGAGCTTGACCAGGGTGCTGCGCGGGCGCGCCACCAGAATCTCGGGGGTCGGGTTCACCTGCGGGTGCTCCACCGCCAGCCACAGCGGCGAGTTGGGCAGGTCGATGAACTTCGCCTCGTCCTCCACCAGCGCGGCGGCAGCGTCCTGGCCGCGGGCCGTCGACAGCGTCGCCACCAGCGCCTCGCGGCTCTCGAACCACACTTCTGCGACGCCGTCGTAGGGCGGCTCCATGCCGCCCCGGGCCTCGGCCATGGCGGCGTTGGCCGGGTCGTCGAGGGTGTGCACCTGCACGTAGCGCAGCGCGCCGATGGCGTTGGCGTGGCTGGCCACCAGCGGCCCGTGCAGGTCGCGCCAGTAGCGGTAGAACTCGTCCGCCGGCAGGTCCGGCCGGCGGCGCAGCAGGAAGGTGATTCTTATCATTCTCGTTCTCCTTCTCCTTCTCCTTCTCCTCGGAGGGCTTCGATGACGTGGGCGAACTCGGCTCGGTTGTCCTCCGACAGCTCGGCCAGCACCTGGTGGGCCCGCAGCAGCCGCCGCTGATGCGCCTCGTGCGACTGCTCGGGCAGCGCCACCGGCCGCATGTCCTCCGGCAGCGGCAGCGCCTGATCGCTGACCCGCTCGAGCACCGCGCGCATGCTGAGCTCGCGGAACGCCTGCAGCAGGGCCTCGGGCACACTCTGCAGGCGCAGGCTCACGCCCGCTCGTTCGGCCGCTTCCGCCAGCTCGTGCAGGGTGCCGAGCAGGGTGCTGTCCAGGAACGCGCACCCGCCCAGATCGAGCACCAGATCGCGGCCGGCCTCGATCACGGCCAGCGCCTCGTCGTGCACGGCCTGCCCGGAGGTCCAGGTGACCCTGCCGCAGAGGGCGAGCACGGTCTGCCCGTCGCCGTCGCCGCGGCTGATGCTGGGCGGCTGCTCGGCATCGTCGGCCGGCCGTGTCGACAGGTTGACCGTCTCGTCGAGGTGGTTCTCGCCGGCGGACGACTCCATGAGGATCATGGAGACGTCGTCCCGATCCTCCCGGGTCGCCCCCTGCGACAGGGTTCGCAGCAGCTCTCCCAGGGTGTTGCCCTGGCGCGCCAGCCCGGCCAGCACCTCCGCTACCCGCTCCGGGGTCGCGCTGTCATCCGAGGCGGAGTCGAACAGGCCGTCGGTGTAGAGCAACAGCCGGTCGCCTTCCCCCAGCGCCACCGAGCGTTCGCCGAAGGAGGCGTCTGCATACAGGCCGAGGGCCGGGCCGGTGTGTGGAATCAGCTCCACCGCGCCATCGCGCCGCACCAGGATCAGCGGCGGGTGTCCGGCCGACGCCACCACGAGCTGGCGGGTCTGCATGTCGAACAGGCACACCTGGGCGGTAACGAACACGTCGGGTGCCGGCTTGTCGGCCTGCATGGCCTCGTTCAGCCGGCTCAGGGCTTCGCAGGGGCGGTACGGCCGGCCGTCGTCGTCACGCAGCCGCAGACGGTGCTTGAACAGCATGGAGATCATGGCGGCGCTGACCCCGTGGCCGGCGGCGTCGGCGATGACCAGCACCAGGTAGCGGTCGTTGACCACCACCACGTCGAACAGGTCGCCGCCGATGCTGCGGCCGGGCCGGTACAAGGTGTGCAGGCTGACGTCGTGCAGGCGCGGCACCTCATGGGGCAGCAGCGAGCGCTGAATCACCTCGGCCCGATTCAGGTCGCGCTGCATGACGGCGGCCTGATCCTCCAGTAGCCGGCACATGCCGGCCAGCTCGTCGCGGGAGCGCACCACCTGCGCATTGCGCTGCTCCAGGGCGCGGTTGGCTTCGGCCAGCGCACTGGCGTTGCGCTCGGCGCTGGCCAGCGACCGGCGCAGCTCCATCTGCGCCACCACCTGACGCGCCAGCGCCGCCAGGGTCTCGCGCTGCCGGTCGCTGAGCTGCCTCGGCACCCGATCGATCACGCACAGCGTGCCGAGCGCATGGCCATCCGCGGTGACCAGGGGCGCGCCGGCGTAGAAGCGAATGCCGGGCTGCCCGGTGACCAGCGGGTTGTCGCGAAAGCGCGGGTCGGCGGTGGCATCCTCGATCACCAGCAGCGAATCGGGCTCGAGGATGGCGTGGGCGCAGAAGGCGGTGTCCCGCGCGGTCTCGACGGCCTTCAGGCCGTGGCGCGACTTGAACCACTGCCGGTTCTCGTCCACCAGGCTCACCAGCGCGATCGGGGTGCCGCAGATCTCCGCGGCGATGCGGGTGATGTCGTCGTAAGCGGGCTCCGGCAGCGTGTCGAGGATGTCGAAGTCGCGCAGCGCGGTGAGCCGCGCCTGCTCGTTGTCGGGCCTGGGTGCCGGCTTCACCTCAACCTCTCCCCTCGCCGCCTGGGTCGCAGATGATCTCATGAACCAGCCGCAGCTTGTCGATCACGGGCGCGGCCAGCACGAACGGATAGGCATCCCCCAGGCCCATGCTGTGGTTCAGGCTGTTCAGCGATGCGACCAGGGCGAGCCAGTGCTTCATCAGGGCATCGAAGTCGCGACGTTGGTAGGGGTCGAACGGCTCGTCGATGCGCAGCGCCTCCGGCTCGGCCACGTCGGGCTCGAGGCGCAGGCCGAACTGCCAGGCGGTCTCCAGCGTATCGACCATGTGCAGGTAGTGGGCCCAGGTCTCGGCCCAGTCTTCCCAGGGATGCGCGCTGGCGTAGGCGCTGACGTGGCGCTGCTGCCAGTCCAGGGGCGGGCCGCTGCCATAGTGGCGATCGAGCGCCAGCCCGTAATCCGCGGTCTCGTCGCCGAAGCGCTGGCGGAAAGCGCCCTGCCAGGGGCTGCCCCGCACCAGACGATCCCAGTAGTAATGGCCGGACTCATGTCTGAAGTGACCCAGAATCGTGCGATAAGGTTCCGCCATCTGCTGCCGCACGCGCTCGCGCAGGGCATCGTCCGCCTCGGCGATGTCGAGGGTGATCACCCCCTGGGCATGGCCGACGGTCACGCCGGCCGACTCGCGGAAGCTCGGGTTTTCGTCCGCCAGGAAGTCGAACGCCAGGCCGCCGCGCGGCGCCTGCTGCTTGTCGCGCACGGGCAAGCCGAAGCGCAGCAGCGCATAGATCAGCAGGTTCTTCTCCTGCTGCAGCCGCTGCCATAGGGTCAGGTTGCCCGGCACGGAAAGATCGGGAATGGTGCGGTTGAGGCGGCAGGCGACGCACAGCGGATGAGCTTCGGCGACGGGTACCATCCAGTTGCAGGCACCGTGCTGGGCATAGTTGGCGCAGCTCACGTAACGCTCGCCGCGGCGGGCGCGGTCGAAGGGGCGCCAGCGGCCATCACCGGCAGGCTCGAAGGTCTCGAGCTGCAACCGCTCGGGCACGAACCCGAGCAGGTTGCCGCAGCGCGTGCACTGCACGTTGTGAAAATACAACGTCTGTCCGCAAGCGCCGCAACTGAAGAGCTTCATGGTCACCCCGTTAGCGGGCGCGCTCAGCCTTCGACGGACAACGTCGAGCCCAGCCACCCGACCAGGCCCAAGAGTATCGCATACCGCGCCCCCTTACCGATGCCGGTGAGCACCACGAAGGGCAGAAACCGCACCCGCATCATGCCGGCAATGAAGGTCAGCGCGTCTCCGCCCACCGGCGCCCAGGCCAGCAGCAGCGACCATACGCCGTAGCGCTGAAACCAGCGCTGGGCGGGGCCCAGCGTCGACGCCTTGAACGGAAACCAGCGGCGCGATTGGAAGTGCAGCAGGTAGCGCCCGAGCAGCCAGTTCACCACCGACCCGAGCGTGTTGCCGGTGCTGGCCCACACCCACAGCCACACCGGGTCGTAGCCGGCAGCCAGCAGGCCGACCAGCATCACCTCCGAGTAGGCGGGCAGCAGGGTGGCGGCCAGAAACGCGACCCCGAACAGGCCGAGGTACGCTTCCATCCGTCAGCCCTCCGGGCGTTGCGCCGCGTCGACCAGGGCGTGGAACAGCGCCCGCTGCGGCGCCATGGGCAGCAGAAACTCCGGGTGCCACTGCACGCCGATCAGGAAGCGGCGGACCGGATCTTCGATGGCCTGGACGATGCCGTCGAGGTCGCGCCCCGACACCACCAGGCCATCGCCCAGACGCTCGATGCCCTGATTGTGCAGGCTGTTGATGCGCGCCCGGTCGCTGCCGATGAGCCCGCGCAGGCAGCTGTCGGGCTCCACCAGCAGCGTCTTCAGAGGCAGCACCGTGCGCCGGTTCGACGTGTGGCGCCGGTGCTGGCGAAGGTCCTGATTCAGGTCACCGCCCAGCCGCACGTTCAAAAGTTGCGCGCCGCGGCAGATGCCGAGCAGCGGCAGGTCGCGCTCCAGCGCATGATCGATGACGCGCGACTCCAGGGCGTCGCGATCGGGGTCGTACTGCGGCAGCACCTTCGACTGCTGGGCATAGAGTACCGGGTCGACGTCGTGGCCGCCGGTGATCACCACGCCCTGGTAGGGCTCGGGTGAGTCGGGTTCCGAGGGCGAAAGCTGCACCGTGCGCGCACCCGCCAGGCGCACCAGCAGGGCCACGCACAGCCGTGGCATGGCGCCGCCCCGATTCGGCCCGGTGACGGCGATCAGGCAGCGTCGACGTCGATCAGCCAAGGCTCGACGGCGGCCGCCCAGTCGCCGGTGAGGCGGCCGAGCGGCTTGTCCAGGTGCTCGAGGTAGGCGGCGCAGACGGCCGCCAGGCGGTCTTCGTCGGCCGCCAGATGTTCGACCTGCAGCCAATCCATCCAGGCGCGGCGGATGCCCCAGCCGGGCTCGTCGATTTCGCAGTTGGGCAGCCGGTAGTGCAGCGCCGGACGCGGTTTGATGCGATCGTCGTCCACCCTCGCCCGCACCCGCTTCTCGTCCACCTCGGCGAACGGCGGCAGCATGTCCAGCGCCCGGTTGCGGGTGGGATTGTCGGCCAGGTAGTCGTCGATCAGGGCGTCCTGGCCGGGCCAGTAGTCGGGGTTGACAACCTTACGCACGTAGCTCACCGGAAACGGATCGATGTACACCGTCAACCGCCGCAGCAGGTCGACCTTCGAGCGCAGCTTCAGCCAGTCGTAGAGGCACAGGAACGCCTTCAGGTACGCCGTGACCGTATCCGGTTCGGTGTCCGGCAGCTCAGGGTTGAGGTGCAGGCCGAACGCGAAGGCGAGTCCGTCGCGGGTGCCCCGGGCACCGGCGTCGCGCAGCCGGTCGATCAGCGCCTCGAGCCGGTCGAGCTCGTTCATGGGCAGCGGCGGCGTGACGATCTCCATGGGCACCAGCATGCGTGATCCCGCGGCCAGCAGCTCCTCGGCGGCGCCGTCGAGCTGACCCAGCACGCTGTCGTCCGGGTCGGCGTCACGGCCGCGCTGCTTCAGGTAGGCGAAGTCGAGCTCCACCTGCCAGTCGCCGGCGCCGTCGCCGCGCACCACGTGCTCGTACTGACTCACCCGCTCGATCTCACCGCCGACGTGTTCGGCCACCAGCGCCGACAGGGCGTCGATGTCGAGCCCCTGCATCTCCAGCTCGACGCCCAGGCGGCGCACCGCTCCGTCCTGGCGTCGCAATCTCGGCGGCATGGGAATCCGGTTGTTGGTACTGCTCATGACGGGCTAATCCGGCAGGCCGAGCACGCGCTTGGCGATGATGTTGAGCTGTACCTCCGAGGTGCCGCCCTCGATGGAGTTGGCCTTGGAGCGCAGCCAGCCGCGGGTGGTGTCCAGCTCGTGGTCGGTGAACGCCTCCGACGACCAGCCCAGCGCACGCGCGCCCATGATCGACAGCATCAGCTCGAAGCGGCCCTTGTTCTGCTCGGTGCCGTAGTACTTGAACAGCGACGACAGCGCCCCAGGCGCGTTGCCAGCCGCGGCCTCCTCCTGAGAGCGCTTCATGGTCAGGGCGAAGGCGCGGTCGTTGATGCGGTGGCGCAGGATCTGCGCGCGCAGGGCCGGGTCGGCCAGACGTCCGTTCACGCGGCCCACGTAATCGCCCGCCAGCGCCTCCAGCGCCACGGGCTTCTGGGTGCCGCCGCCGATGCCGCCGATGGACGTACGCTCGTGCTGCAGCAGGCGCTTGGCCACCGTCCAGCCATCGTTCACCTGCCCCACCACGTTGCGCTTCGGCACCCGGACGCTGTCGAGGAAGGTCTCGCAGAACGGTGACAGGCCGCTGATCAGACGGATGGGCTTCACGGTCACGCCCGGCGTGGTCATGTCGAACAGGATGAAGGTGATGCCCTGGTGCTTGGGCGCGTTGGGGTCGGTGCGCACCAGGCAGAACATCCAGTCGGCCTTGTCCGCCCCCGACGTCCAGATCTTCTGGCCGCTGATGAGGTAATCATCTCCGGCCGAACTTCGTTCGGCTTGGCGCTCGCCCTGCGAGCGCACATCGTCCACTGCCGCGGTGCGCAGGCTCGCCAGATCGGAGCCGGCGTTGGGCTCGCTGTAGCCCTGGCACCACCAGATCTCGCCGCGGGCGATCTTCGGCAGGTGCTCGGTCTTCTGCTCGGCGTTGCCGAACTCGAGCAGCGCCGGGCCGATCATGCTGATGCCCATGCCGAGCAGGGGCGGCCGGGCGTTGATGCGGCGCAGCTCCTCCTGCAGCACGCGCTGCTCGTCCGGTGACAGACCGGCGCCGCCGTACTCCGTGGGCCAGGCGGGCACGGTGAAGCCGCGCTCGGCCATCACCTCGAGCCAGCGCTTCGTCTCCGGATTGCGGAACTCGGCGCGCCGGCCACCGCCCGGATACTCGTCAGCGGGCATGGGCGTGCGCATGCTGGGCGGGCAATTGGCCTCGAGCCAGCCGCGGATCTCTGCCTGGAATGACGCCAGCGCGTCTGCCATGTGCGCTCCCGGGTAGCGGAAAAGGCGGATGTTAGCGGATCGGACCGCCGCCTGCAGGCCGCCCGGCTCAACCGCCCAGTCGCGCCTGGCCGTCGCCGATGGGTGTGGCATCGATGCCCGACCCGGCCGCCTCCAGGGCGACGGCGGGCTCGGTGCGGGCGACGAACACGGCCGCCGACAGGTCGCCGGCCACGTTCAGCACGGTGCGCGACATGTCGAGGATGCGGTCGACGCCGAGGATGATGGCGATGCCCTCGGGCGGCACGCCGACGCTGGCCAGCACCACCATGATCAGCGGCAGCGACCCGCCGGGTACGCCGGCGGCGCCGATGGCGGTGATCACCGACAGCAATGCCACCACGAGCTGCTGGCTGAGGGTCAGATCGACACCGAACACCTGGGCCAGGAACAGCACCGTGATGCCCTCGTAGAGCGCGGTGCCGTTCATGTTCATGGTGGCGCCCAGCGGCAGCACGAAGCCGGCGATGGCGGGCGGCACCTTCAGCTCGCGCTCGGCCACGGCGATGCTGGTGGGCAGGGTGGCGTTGCTCGAGCTGGTGGCGAAGGCGGTGACCAGGCAGGCACGGATACGGCTCCAGAACACCAGCGGGCTCATGCCGCCGAGCACGCGCACCATGATGGACAGCGTCACCACCGCGTGCACCGCCAGGCCCACCAGCACCAGAGCCACGTAGGTGCCGAGCTGGGCCACCAGATGCCAGCCGAAGCGGGCGGTCACCATGAAGATCAGCGCGAACACGCCGTAGGGCGCGAGGCGCATGACCAGCTCGATGATCTTCACCACCACGTCGCCGAGCGCTTCCAGCACCCGGATCATGGGCTGCGCACGTTCACGCGGAATCAGCGCCAGGGCGATGCCGAACATCAGCGCCCAGAAGATGACGGCCAGCATGTCCATGTTGGCCGCCGCCTGGAACGGATTGCGCGGCACGATGTTGATCAGCATGTCCATGCTGAAGCCGGGCGATCGCGCCTGCATGCCCTCGGCCTGGGTCGAGAATGCGTCCAGCAGCTCGTCGCGGGTCCCGGCATCCACCCCGGTGCCGGGCGCGAAGGTGTTCACCAGGGTCAGCCCGAGCACCACCGACAGCGCGGTGGAGATGAGGAAGTAGCCGAGCGTCTTGCCGCCCACCCGACCCAGGTTTCTGAGATCGCCGAAGCCGGCGACACCCAGCGCGATGGAGGCGAACACCAGCGGCACCACGGTCATCAGCAGCAGGCGCAGGAAGATGTTGCCCGCCGGGTCGGCCACGTAGTCGATGAGCCAGTGCAGCCAGGCCGCATCGGGCGCCACGGTGTGTGCGGCCAGCCCGGCCGCGGCGCCGGCGGCCAGGCCCACCATGATGCGGCTATGGAGACGCAAGCCGGCGACTACACCTGGCCGGCCAGCACGGCGCCCAGATGCCGGTAGACCACGCGGTTTACCACCAGCCCACTGTGGGTGCCGGTCACCTCGACGTTGACGGCCCCCGGGATCGGGCTGGCCGCCGGCGCCACCACCGGGTCTTCGGTGGAGTAGATGGCGTACACACGGGTCGATTCGGGCAACGGCTGCAGCAGCTCGTCCAGGTAGGCGCACCCGCATTCGGGAAACGTACAGCGGGGGCTGAGCAGGCGCATGGCCCGGCGGCCGGCATCCACGACCGTCGGTGCCGCGATGCCCTCGCCCGCCGGCGCGGCGCTGGCGCCGGCCAGGCCTGTGAAGCCGCTCCGACCGGCGCGCAGCAGCGCCCCCAAAGGCGAACCCAGCGCCACGAAGCAGCGGCAGCGGGCCCCGAGCCGGGCGGCCAGGGCCCGCCCGAGCATGCCGCCACGGCTGTGCCCGATGATGGCCACCTGGCCGTCGTGGCCGGCGAGCTGCCGGGCCAGGCTGCGCTCCGCCCGGGTCTTGATGCGTTCCGGGCAGCCGGCGTTCAGCGCGATGTGCGACATCGCGGGACGATAGCCGATGCGCCGCAGCCAGCTCCGCAACGGCTGCAGATACAGATCGTTGCCGAACAGCCCGGGCAGCACCAGCACCAGCCCGCCGTCACCGCGAGGCACGCCCTCACCCCGGTACACCGGGTCGGCCTGCAGCGCCCGGTACTCGGACCAGGCGCGGGACTCACTGACCAGAGACGATTCCGCCACGTTTCTCCTCCTGAGCCTCCTGTATACGCTTCGGGCCCGCTGCCGCCAACTGCGGCCGCTGCGAACTGTCCGACGCCCCGTTGTCCACGGTGCGGCCGCTGGGTATCTTCCAAGGCGGGGATCGAGAGCCGGGGGAAGCCATGAACGACGTCGGTGGTGGTGCCGGGACGGGCGACAAGCCCCTGTCGCGCTGGGTGCTGGCATCCTACGGCGCGCCGGCGCTGCCGCTGGCCATGGTCGCCCTGCCCATGGCCGTCTACCTGCCCGCCGTCTATGCCGACTCCCAGGGCTTCGGCCTCGGGCTCGCCTTCGTCGGCCTGGTGATGGTGCTGTCGCGCGTCTTCGACGGCGTTACCGACCCCATCATCGGCTTCGTGTCCGACCGCATGCGCACGCGCTGGGGACGACGCAAGCCGTTCGTGCTGCTGGGCACGCCGATCTACATCTTCGGCATCTACATGCTGTTCATTCCGCCCATCGAGTTCGGCGAGGTGACGTTCCTCGGCATGACCTTCAACTCCGGGTACCCGTGGATGCTGGGCATGCTGGTGATCACCTACATCGGCTCGACCATCAAGGACGTGCCCTACAGCGCCTGGGGTGCGGAGCTGTCGAAGAACTACCACGAGCGCACCCTGGTGACGAGCTGGCGCGAGTTCTTCTCGGTCACCGGCTCGCTGATCGGCGCCTTCACGCCGGCCATCATCTTCTTCTTCGGCTACGACAAGCCCCTGGACGCCGTCTACTTCCTGTCGCTGGCCATCGCCTTCGTGATGCCGGTGCTGATCGCCAACTGCCTGATCTCCACGCCCGAGTTCGCCGCCGTCGAGACCCGCAAGACCCGGCTGCCGCTGCGCGAGAGCTTCCGCTACGTCTGGCAGAACGAGCCCTACCGGAAGCTGGTGATCATCTTTCTGTTCTCCACCATCGGCTCTGCGATGACCAACACGCTGTCGTTCTTCTT
This sequence comes from Pseudomonadales bacterium, assembly GCA_040219935.1. Taxonomy (GTDB): domain Bacteria; phylum Pseudomonadota; class Gammaproteobacteria; order Pseudomonadales; family Azotimanducaceae; genus UBA7803. Next base: position 26,496 of record JAVJUA010000003.1, read on the forward strand.
CGTCAAGCACGTGCTGCTGGCGGGCGACCTCTACGGCTTCTACCTGGCGCCCTACTTCGTCTCGCAGATCGTGGCCATACCGCTGTGGTTCAAGCTGTCGCGCCGCATCGGCAAGCATCGCGCCACCATGTGGGCCATCGGCTGGTACGCGCTGTGGTCGTGCTTCATTCCGCTGATCGCCATCGCCCCCATGGTCTGGTTCGAACCTTTCGAGATCGCCCGGCTGCTGTCCTTCCTGCCGGACGACGCCTACGCCGGCGCGGTGGCGTACTTCGAAGGCATCCCCACCGGCAAGTTCCTGTTCTTCATCATCATCATGTGTCTGAAGGGGTCGGCCATCGGCGCCCTGTCCGCCCTGCCGTACGCCATGGCAGCCGACGTGGTGGACGTGGATTCGGCCCAGACCGGCAAGAGCCAGGGCGGCGCCTACTTCTCCATCTGGTCGATGACGCGCAAGCTGGCCTACGCGCTCGGCCTGTTCATCGGCACCAACCTGGTGGTGCTGTTCGGCTTCGACTCGCTGGCGAATCCGTTCGACACCACCAACACCACGTTCGCGCTGCTCATGCTGGCCATCACCTACTCGGTGATACCGGCGGTGTTCAAATTCGTCGCCATGCCGCTCCTGTGGAACTACTCGCTCACCGAGGAGCGGGTGCGGGAGATTCAGGCCAGCATCGCCGCGGGCCGGCCCGACCCATCACCGCCGCCGCCCGGCAGCCCTCAGGCGGTCAACCCGCCGCCCGGGTAGGCCGCGCTCAGAGCTCGCGCAGCAGGCGAATGCCCCGGCTGGCGCTGGCGCTGGACGCCAGGTTGCGCTTGGCCGACCGGGCATCGGCCACCGAGCCGTCCCAGGAGCCGCCGCGCACGCCCCGGGTCGGGCAGCCGTCGACCTCCAGGGTGGGCGAGCCGTCGTCAGGGGCGCCGGCGTACTCGGGAATGCCGCACTCCAACACCCACTCGGCCACGTTGCCGAGGATGTCGTGCACGCCCATGGGGTTGGCCGGGAACGAGGCCACCGGCGCCACCCCGGCGAAGCCGTCGTTGCACTCGGCGACGTCGAAGCCGAGGCGGCGGCGCATGGCCTGATCCGCGACGTTGCCGAACCGGCAGAGCCGCTGCGGGTCGTCGCCGAAGAAGTACGCGCTTCGGGATCCGGCCCGGGCCACGTACTCCCACTCCGGCTCGGACAGCAGCCGGTAGCGCGCGCCGGACTGCTCGCTCAGCCACCGCGCCAGCGCCATGGCGTCAGCCGCCGTGACGTGGGTGACGGGCAGTTGGTCCGCCGCGTCCGCCACGTGGGCGTCGAGCTCGCGGCCGGTGGCCAGGGCGAAGCGCCGGTACTGGGCCACCGTGATCTCGGTGACCGTGACCGCGAACGGCTCCGTCAGCGCCACCCGCCGCACCGGCCGCTCGCTGGGCGGGCCGTCGGCGCTGCCCATGTCGAACTCGCCCGGCGGAACCACCACCAGCTCGGGGCCGACGCCGCCGGACGCCAGCGGGTCGCGCATGCGGCTGCCCGGCGTCACGTTCATGACCGGCAGCGCCAGCCGCACCGTGGCGCCGGACTCGCCGAGCTGCAGACGCTTGAACTGGCTGCGGTGACCCATGGCCGCAGCCCGGACGGCCACCTCCCCCACCGGCAGCCGCATGCCGGGCTCGTAGCGGCGCCGCACCGTGCGCCCGTTCGCCTGCGCCGCGTACTGCACCTGCACCCGGGCATCGGCCGGGTCGGTGGTCACGGTGAGCACGCCGAACGCGGGCGCCAGCGTCAACCCGTAGCGGTTGTCGCCATAGCGGACCTGCCATCGCACCGTCTGGGTGACGTAGCCGGGATGGCTGACGCGCACCAGGTACTCGCCGATGGGCAGGCGCACGCCGGGGTGATAGGCGACGTCCGCGTCTGGCAGCGCGACGGTGGCCTGAGGCGGCTGCACGTCCACCACCAGGCTGCCGTGGGGATCCATGTCGAGCTCGACGCGCAGCTCCTGACGCTGATCCGCTGTCACCACCACGCGGCGGTCGGCAACCCGCCGCTCCGCCATACCGAGCACCACCTCGCGCTCGCCGGATGGCAGGGTCAGCAGCAGCGGCGTCTGCCCGGGATGACGCACCCCGTCGACCTCCACCCACGCGCCCCGCGGGTTGGAGTAGATCACCAGGGTGCCGGTGCCCGGATCCAGCGCCAGACTCAGGCGCGTTCGCTCGCCCGCCGCCAGCACCACCTGCCGGTCGATGATCCGGTAGTGCGAGTGTTCGACCTCGAGGCGGTGCAACCCCGGCGCCAGAACCTGGCGGCGGATGGGCGTGGTGCCGATCCAGCGGCCGTCGATGCGCACCGCCGCGCCCTCGGGCACGGTGACGATGTCGAGCCGGGCCGTGGCCAGATGCTGATACGCGAGATAAGCAGCGGCCGCGGCCATCGCCATGGCCGCAAACCACCAGCCCGCGTGTCTGCGTGTCGGCACGGCGCCTCCGCCCGGGTAAGCTTGGCCGCTCAGGCCAAAAGGGGGCAGCATGGACTTATCGCGGTATCAGGACCAGCGCGTCATCGACGCTGCGCTGGCGGAGCGCACCATCGCCGTGGTCGGCCTGTCGTCCAATCCGGCGCGGGACAGCCACCAGGTGGCCGCCTACCTGCAGGCCCACGGCTACCACATCGTGCCGGTCAACCCCAACGAGACTGCCGTACTCGGCGAAACCAGCTACCCGAGCCTGGCCGACATTCCCGCCGAGGCCGGCCCCATCGGCGTGGTGGATGTGTTCCGCGACAGCGCCGCGGTGCCCGCCATCGCCCGCGAAGCGGTAGCCATCGGCGCACGCCATCTGTGGCTGCAACTCGGGGTGGTGAGTGAGGAAGGCATCCGCATAGCCGCCGACGCGGGCCTCGGCGTCGTCGCCGACCGCTGCATCAAGGTGGAGCATCGCCTCAGCCACCCGGCCGGCTGAGGCGAGCGGCTGGACCGACGCTATACCCCCGACGCCGCGCGGGCGGCCGCGCAGAAGGCGGCGACCGCCTCGCGCAGATCGCGGCGCCGCTGCTCCCCCGTGCTCTCGCTGAAGCAGAACGACAGCCGGAGCTGGTCGAGGCCGGCGCGCGGGTTCCGCTCCCGGGCGTCGCGCGGATAGAAGTCATACATGGGGATCACCACCACGCCGTGGTCGGAGACCAGGCGCGACACCAGGGCGTCGTCGGTGCGCACCTCGGGTGAGTGGAAGGTGAACACCGAGAAGAACCCGGCCGCCGGCCGCGTCCAGTGGAACAGCGACGGCCAGCGTCCGAGCTCGGCCTCGAGGCCGTCGAGCATGATCTGGCGGTTCTCGCGGTACACGGTGAGCTTGGTCTCGGCCACGTCCCAGAGCGAGGCGCGCTCGCGGAAGTCGGCGTCGTGCAGCAGCGCCTCGAAGCCGCGCAGGGCGCCGGGGTTCTGAAACAGAATGTCGGCGCTCGCCTCGGTCAGCGCCAGATCGCGCAGCGGCGCCGTTTCGCCGTTGGCGATGTTGAGCGTGGCCTCGCTGTACAGGAATCCCACCCGCGGGCCCGGAAAGCCGATCTTCGAGCCGGTGAACAGATGCACCGTCTGCTCCGGGGCGATGGCCAGGATCGGCTGCGGCCGCCGGTCCGGCTCGGCGTAGTTGATGTAGAGGTAGGGCGCGTCCTCGACGATGAGGATGCCCTCCTCCCGGGCCACGGCCACCACCGCCTCACGACGGCGCTGGCTGAAGGAGAATCCGGCGGGATTGTGGCCGTCGGGCACGGTGTAGTAGAACGGCACGTCGTAGCCGGCGGCCCGGGCGGCGCGGATCTGCTCGCGCAGCCGGTCCACCAGCGGGCCCTCGTCGTCCAGCTCGACGCTGAAGATGCGGGCGTGCTGACAGAGCCCGGCACGGGCCAGGAACCCGGCATAGGTGGGCGCATCGGTGATGTACGCCACCGGCGTGCCCGGACGCTCGAACAGCGAGCAGATCAGGCTGATGCCGCCGCTGGCCCCTACCGTGGGAATCAACTTCTCCGGGTCGATCTCGAGACCCCAGTCACGGCCGTAGACGCGGGCGAAGACCTGGCGCGTGGTCACCGGGCCCAGGGTGTCGGTGTAGGAGAACGACTCCCGCAGGTGCTCGGGCAACTGATCGGGGTCGTTCAGCCGCTCGCTCTGCTCGAGATGGCGGAAGTAGGCCGCCTGGTGCTCGAGAAAGCCGCGCGGATCGGTCACCTCGGGATGCGGGTAGCCGGCGCCCAGGTGGTGGATCTTCAGGCCCTTTTCCTGGGCCAGCTTGCGCAGCCCCGGCAGCGATGCCGCCATCTTGCGGGTGACGGACACCGCCTGCCGGCGGATGCGGGGTGCGTCGAGGTTGGTCATGGCTGTCTCCGAATCGGGCGCGTCACGGGTCGCGCCGGTGCTTGTCCTTCTGAACCTGCCGGACGTGCCGGCCGAACTGGCGGAACCGGGCCCGGCTCTCCGCCAGCGTCTCCCGGCTGCGGGCGTCCTCGCGCCGCATCTTGCGGTAGCTGTCGACCCGGCGCGGGTCCAGCTCGCCGGCCGCCAGCGCGTCGCGCACGGCGCAGCCGGGCTCCGACTCGTGCTCGCAGTCGCGGAACCGGCAGCGGGCGGCCAGCGCCTCGACGTCGGCGAACAGCGCCGCGGCGGCGCCGGCATCGACCTCGGCCAGGGCCAGCTCGCGCATGCCGGGATTGTCCACCAGCAGGCCGCCGTCCGGCAGCCGGTGCAGGGACCGGCCGGTGGTGGTGTGGCGTCCCTTGTCGTCGTCGGCGCGGGCGGCGCCGGTGGCCTGGGCCTCGACCCCGCACAGGCTGTTCACCAGCGTCGACTTGCCGACCCCGGACGAACCCAGCAGCGCCACGGTGCGGCCCGGGGCGCACCAGGCCCGCACGCCGCCCAGGGAATCCGGGTCGCGGGCGTCCACCAGCTCCACGACGATGTCGCGCTTGAGCGCCCGCACCGCGTCCACGAACGCGTCCGGCGTCTCGGCCTGATCCGCCTTGGTGAGCACCACCACCGGCTCCACCCCCGCGTCCAGCGCCAGCGCCAGATAGCGTTCGAGCCGAGACGGATTGAACTCGTCGTTGCAGGCGCTCACCACGAACAGCACGTCGACGTTGGCTGCCATGGGCTGCACCTCGCGCTCGCGGCCGGCGGCCACCCGCTTCAGCAGGCTGCTGCGCTCCAGCAGCCGCAGCACCACGGTGGCCGTGGCATCGAGCAGCACCCAGTCGCCGATGGTGGGCCGCTCCTCGGCGCCGAGCTGGTACCAGCGCCCGCCCAGGGTCACCTCCACGGTGGCGCCGTCCACGGCGACGGAGAGCTGTCGCCGTTGCAGCCCGAGCACGCGGCCGGGCACGGCCTCGGCGGCCTCTTCGGTGCTGAGCTGTCGGGAAAAGAACGGCTGCCAGCCAAGCTCGGCCAGGGACGCCGTAAGCCCGGTCACGGTCAGTCCTGCAGCAGCACGGGCAGGTACAGGTCGAGTTCCGACCGCCGCGCCTCCCAATCCGGCATGTACCGCTCCATCAGGGCATAGAACCGGGAGCTGTGGTCGTAGTGGCGCAGGTGACACAGCTCATGCAGGGTCACGTAGGCGATCAGCCGCGGCGGCGTCTTGATCAGATGCGTGTTGAGCGAGATGCGGCCGTACAGGCTGCAGCTTCCCCACTGGCTGCGCATGAAGCGATGCCGCCAGGTGGGGACACGCCCCTTGAGCCAGGGCAGGCGCCGCCGCCAGGACGCCATCTGCGCGGCGAAGCGCAGATCGGCCTCGCGCCGGTACCAGTCGGCCACCAGGGCGCGCACCCGCACGTTGCCGAGCAGGTTCATGACGTCGCCGGGCTCGTGGCGCCGCAGGGTCACCTGCAGCCGCCCATGACTGGGGCCGGCCGCGAACAGGCCGAGCTGCCGGGAGGCCGCCGCCTGGCGGGGCTTCAGGGTCACGTCGTCGTCACGGCCGCTCTTGATGGTGAGCTCGTAGGGGTCACCGAGGTAGTGCAGCCGCTCCCCTTCGGCGTAGGACAGGCACGCGGTCAGCCCGTCGCTGCCGGCCACCTTGTCGAGGCGGCTGCGCAGCCAGCGCCGATGCTGGCGGATCATCGACCGGATCTCGGCCACCGTGGCGTCCACGGGCGCCTCGACGATCACGTAGCCGGAAGGGTCGAACGCCAGCCCCATGCGCGTGCGCCGCCGCGGGCTGCGGCGCACCTCCACGGGTATGGACTCGATGAGCCGGCGCTCCGGCAGCAGGGTCTGATTCATGGCCGGATGAGGCTAGCGAGTTTTCCATCGGCCCGCTAGAGGCTCCGACGTTTTCCCCTGCATTTCGCCGCGGCATTTCACTCCCGGGCGGCTTCTGGTTTATGTTGCCAGGCCTGAATCGGGCCGGGAGGGTGCCATGAAGCTCAGCGTCGAGTTCCCCAGCGTCGTCTACCGGGAGGGGCCCGAGGCGGTAGGGCGCCTGATCCGCGCCATCGAGGAGATCGGCTTCGACCAGCTCGACATGTTCGACCATGTGGTCATGGGCTTCCCCACCGCCGACCGGCCGGCGGGCCCCTACCCCGCGCAGATGCCCATCCTCGAGGCCTTCACCCTGCTGGCCTTCGCCGCCGCCCACACCCGGCGCATCGGGCTGGGCACCGAGGTGCTGGTGCTGCCGCAGCGGCCGCCGGTGCTGGTGGCGAAGCAGACGGCCACCCTGGACACGCTGTCGGGCGGCCGGGTGCGGCTCGGCGTCGGCGTCGGCTGGCAGGCGGCCGAGTACGAGGCGCTGCAGACCGCCTTCGGCGATCGCGGCGCGCGCATGGACGAAGCCATCGACCTGCTGCGCACCTGCTGGCGGGAGGACCACATCGACTTCCACGGCGATCACTATCACGCCACCGCCATCGCCATGGAGCCGAAGCCGCCCCAGGCCGACCGGCTGCCCATCTGGATCGGCGGCTACTCGCCGCGGGCGCTGCGCCGGGTAGGCGAGCTGGGGGACGGCTGGCTGGGCATGGCCCTCACCGACCCGGCGGTGGCCCGCAGGACCGTGGCGACCATTCACCGGCACGCCGAGGCCGCCGGCCGCGACCCCGCCGCCATCGGCCTGCAGCAGATGCTGGACGTGCCGCCGCGGGATGCCGGGGGCAAGCGCTTCTATGCCGACCTCGACCAAGTGGTGGCCCGGGCCGAGGCGGTGCGCGACATGGGTTTCGGCTGGGGGGCGCTGAACGCCACCGCCATGTTCCAGGCCGGCGCCCGCAGCGTCGACGCCCTCATCGACCAGCTCGCCGCCCTGCACGGGCGGCTGCGCGGCGCGGTGGGCAGCGACTGACGCGACCGGGCATGTACAATGCCGCCGCGAACGGGGCAAAGGGGAAGGGGCATGGCGCACCATGACAATGGCAAGGCGTACTGGCGGGCCAATCTGAAGCTCGGCGCGGTGCTGCTGTCGATCTGGTTCATCGTCTCGTTCGGTTTCGGCATCCTGCTGGTGGAGCCGCTGAACCGCATCCAGTTCTTCGGCTTCAAGCTCGGCTTCTGGTGGGCCCAGCAGGGCTCGATCTACGTCTTCATCGTCCTCATCTTCGTGTACGTGGCCGCCATGCGCCGCCTCGACCGCAAGTACGACGTGCACGAGGACGAGGACTGAGCGGTGGACGTACAGACCCTCACCTACCTGTTCGTCGGCGGCTCGTTCGCGCTCTACATCGGCATCGCCATCTGGTCGCGGGCGGCCTCCACCCGCGACTTCTACGTGGCCGGCGCCCACGTGCACCCGGTGGCCAACGGCATGGCCACCGCCGCGGACTGGATGAGCGCCGCGTCGTTCATCTCCATGGCCGGCATCATCGCCTTCCTCGGCTACGACGGCAGCGTCTACCTGATGGGGTGGACCGGCGGCTACGTGCTGCTGGCCCTGCTGCTGGCGCCGTACCTGCGCAAGTTCGGCGAGTACACGGTGCCCGACTTCATCGGCCGCCGGTACTACTCCCACACCGCCCGGGTGGTGGCCGTCATCAGCCTGGTGGTGGTGTCGTTCACCTACGTCGCCGGGCAGATGCGCGGCGTCGGCATCGTCTTCTCCCAGTTCCTCGGGGTCGAGATCACCTGGGGCGTGGTGATCGGCATGGGCGTGGTGTTCATGTATGCGGTGCTGGGCGGCATGAAGGGCATCACCTACACCCAGGTGGCCCAGTACTGCGTGCTGATCTTCGCCTACCTGGTGCCCGCCATCTTCATCTCGCTGATGATCACCGGCATTCCGGTGCCGCAGATCGGCCTGGGCGCCGAGGTCGCCGACGGCTCCGGCCTGTCGGTGCTGGAGAAGCTCGACCGCACCCTGGTGGAGCTCGGCTTCGCGCCCTACACCGAGGGCAGCAAGGCCACCATCGACGTGTTCGCCATCACGCTGGCACTGATGGTGGGCACCGCCGGCCTGCCCCACGTCATCGTCCGCTTCTTCACCGTGCCCAACGTGGCGGACGCCCGCAAGAGCGCGGGCTACGCGCTGATCTTCATCGCCCTGCTCTACACCACGGCGCCGGCGGTGGGCGCGTTCGCCAGGCTGAACTTCATCGACACGGTGCACGACGAGGCCTACGGCGAGGTCGCGCCCTGGTTCAAGAGCTGGGAGAACGTGGGCCTGATCGGCTGGCTCGACAAGAACGAAGACGGCGTCATCCAGTACGCCCCGGGCGCGCCCTTCGAAGGCCTGCCGCGCTTCGAGGCGGAACGCGGCCCGCTCGGCGAGCGGCAGGTGGCCAACCCGCCCACGGACGGCGCCAACGAGGTCTACGTCGACCGCGACATCATGGTGCTGGCCAACCCCGAGATCGCCAACCTGCCCGGCTGGGTGGTGGCCCTGGTGGCCGCCGGCGGCGTCGCCGCCGCGCTGTCCACGGCGGCCGGGCTGCTGCTGGTGATTTCCGCCTCGGTGTCCCACGACCTGATCAAGAACACGTTCGCCCGCAACCTCACCGACCGTCAGGAGCTGCGCTACGCGCGCATCGCTGCCGCCCTGGCCATCGGCGTGGCCGGCTACCTGGGCATCAATCCGCCCGGCTTCGTCGCCGAGGTGGTGGCGTTCGCCTTCGGGCTGGCGGCGGCGTCGCTGTTCCCGGCCATCGTGCTCGGCATCTTCAGCCTGCGCATGAACATGCAGGGGGCCGTGGCCGGCATGCTGGCCGGCCTCGGCTTCACGTTCGGCTACATCGTCTTCTTCAAGTTCGTGGCCCCGGAGCTGAACAACGCCGAACACTGGTGGCTCGGCATCTCGCCGGAGGGCATCGGCGCCGTGGGCGCGGCGGTCAACTTCGCGGTCGCCGCGCTGGTGTGCCGCTTCACCCCGGCGGTGCCGGATGAGGTGGCCGAACTGGTGGAGGGCATCCGGGTGCCGCGGGCATCCTCAGGGCCCGGCAAACCGAGAGCGTGATCAGCGCAAGGCTCGTGCGCCTGCCGGCGCCTTGAGTCCGGCTTCGACGAAGCGCATCAACGCCACGGTCGTGCGCTCGAGCTCTGCCCGGGTGCTGCGGGACAACGCCCCGGACGCCGGCACGCCCGAGCGGGTCAGGGCATGGCCGAACGCGCCGATGGTGAAGTCGAAGCGCATGACGACCTGCGGCCTCGAAAGCTCGGGCAGCGATCGCGCCAGCTCGTCGAGAAACACGTCGACGTGCGGCGCCAGCTCGTTGTCGAGCAGCGCCTGGTACTCGGCTGCCGGCTCGAGCAGCATGCGCGCGAGAATCACCGGAAAGGCCCGCTCCGCAGAGTGTTTCGACGTCACCAGCGCGAGCATCGGCGCGAACCAGATGTCCAGCAGCTCTGCGACGGCCAGCGGTTCCGGGGAGCGGCTACGGGCCTCGGAGAGCCGCTCCAGCCGGGACCGCACCAGGGGTTCGAAGCGCCGCATCAGCACGGCTCGCTTCAACCCTTCGAGAGAGCCGAAGTGGAACCGGATTGACGCCACGTTGGCGCCGATTCGACCCACGATCATCCGCACCGATGTGTTGCTCAGACCATGCGCCGCGAACAGCTCCTCCGCCGCGTCCATCAACCGCTCTCTGGTGTCTGCAGACATCGCCCTGACTCCCGGCCGTATCGCGCTGCCGCAGTGTGCGTGATCGCCAGCCCGAATTCAAACGATCGTTTGACTAACATTTAAACATTTGTTTAACTTGCGCTCCCTCCACGTCGACGAGAAAGCGACATGCAAACGGTGCGCGGCTACTTCGAGCTTCACCACAACCCCTCCATCAACTACCAGCTCAACCGACTGCTGCCGGGCGCGGACTTCGCAGAAGTCGAGGCGGCCGGCAGTCGCATTACCGGTCTGGAGAGCTGGCGGGCCGTCATGTTGGAGCTGGCCACCAACGCGGAGCGTCAGTCGCGCTGGCTGCATGGCAGCAGCTACTACCGTGCCGCGGAGTTCTACATGTTGCCCGGCGACCCGCGCAAAGCCCACGCCAACGCCCAGTTCCTCAAGCTCTTCGATGCGGCCACAGCGGACCTGCCCCTGGAGCGAACGGTGGTGCCTTATGCGGGAGGCGCCTTGCCCGCATTGCGCATGCACGCCGGGTCAACCCCGCGGGACATACTCGTGGTTCATGGCGGCTTCGACTCCTACATGGAAGAGCTGGCGCTCGGCTACCTGGAGTTTGCCTCGGAAGGCATCGAGGTGATCCTCTTTGAAGGACCGGGTCAGGGCCAGGCCCTGCGTCGCTACGGCCTGCACATGCACCACGCCTGGGAGCAGCCGGTGGCAGCCGTGCTGGACCACTTCGCGATCGGCGCATGCACCCTGATGGGCTGGTCGCTGGGCGGCTTCCTGGCGCCACGAGCCGCGGCCTTCGAACCGAGGGTAAAGCGCGTGATCGTCAACGACGTGCTCGCCGACTTCATGGACTGCTTCGCTTCGACGCAGGACGGCGCCGGCATGGTCGACGCCATCGAGCAGATGCTGGCGCAGCAGCGGCATGGAGAACTCGACGCACTGGCCGAATCCCTCATGGTCAGGGACGAGATCGTCGACTGGGTCGTTCGTCACGGCATGTCGGTGTGCGGCGCAACCAGCCCGTCGGGTTTTTTCGCGTGGCTGACGACCATCCGCACGGCGCCGATAGCAGCACGGGTCACCCAGGATGTGCTGCTCATGGCAGCCTCCGAGGATCACATCGTGCCCCGCCGCCAGTTTCACCAGGAGATCGCGGCCTTCGCCAACGCCAGCTCTCTGACCGCACGACTGCTCACCGCGGTGGACTCGGCTCAGAGCCATTGCCACGTCGGCAACCTGGCCCTGGTCGGCCGCCTGGTTCGCAACTGGCTCGACTTCCAGCTCGACCTCGCCGAAGAGCGACAGCCGTCGGCATGCCGAGCCTAGAGCCGAGCTGCCACGCCCGCCGAGGGGCTTCTCAGCCGCCGAAGCGGGCCTTGGCCTCCCGGCGCCGGGCGTGCAGCACCGGCTCCGTGTAGCCGCTCGGCTGCTCGCGGCCCTTGAACACCAGATCGCAGGCCGCCTGGAAGGCAACGCTGTCGTCGAAGTTCGGCGCCATGGGCCGGTAGGCACCGTCGCCCGCATTCTGCTGGTCCACCACCTTTGCCATGCGCTCCAGGGTCTCGCGCACCTGGGCCTCGCTGCAGACGCCGTGATGCAGCCAGTTGGCGATGTGCTGGCTGGAGATGCGCAGCGTCGCGCGGTCTTCCATCAGCCCGACGTCGTTGATGTCGGGCACCTTGGAGCAGCCGACGCCCTGGTCGACCCAGCGCACGACGTAGCCGAGGATGCCCTGGGCATTGTTGTCGAGCTCGGCCTGCACCTCCCTGGCAGACAGGTTGCGCCCGCCCAGCAGCGGCACCTTGAGGATGTCGTCCACGGATGCGGCCGTGCGCGACTTCAGCTCCGCCTGGCGGGCGAACACGTCCACCTGGTGATAGTGGGTGGCGTGCAGGGTGGCCGCCGTCGGCGACGGCACCCAGGCGGTGTTGGCGCCCGCCTTGGGGTGGCCGATCTTGGCGGCGAGCATCTCCTTCATCTCGTCCGGCTTCGGCCACATGCCCTTGCCGATCTGCGCCCGGCCGCTGAAGCCGGCGGCCAGACCGATGTCGACGTTGGCGTTCTCGTAGGCCTGAATCCACGGCTCGCCCTTGATCTCGTCCTTGGGCAGAAACGCGCCCGCTTCCATGCTGGTGTGAATCTCGTCGCCGGTGCGGTCGAGAAAGCCGGTGTTGATGAAGACGATGCGCTCCTTCGCCGCAGCGATGCAGGCCTTCAGGTTCACGGTGGTGCGGCGCTCCTCGTCCATCACCCCGACTTTCAGGGTGTTACGTGTCAGTCCTAGGAGATCTTCTACTCGACCGAACAGCTCGCAGGTGAACGCCACCTCCGCCGGCCCGTGCATCTTCGGCTTGACGATGTAGACGCTGCCGGTGCGCGAGTTGCGCAGCTTCCCCGTGCCCTTCAGGTCGTGCATGGCGCACAGGCTGGTGACCGCGGCATCGAGCATGCCCTCCGGGATCTCGTTGCCGTCGGCGTCGAGCACGGCGTCCGTGGTCATCAGGTGGCCGACGTTGCGCACCAGCATCAGGCTGCGGCCGTGCAGGACCAGGCGATTGCCGTCCCTGCCCGTGTACTCGCGGTCCGGGTTCAGGCGCCGGACGATGGCGCGGCCGTCCTTCTCCATGCGCTCCTCGAGATCGCCCCTCATCAGCCCAAGCCAGTTGCCGTAAACCACGCACTTGTCCTCGGCATCCACGGCGGCCACCGAGTCCTCGCAGTCCTGAATGGTGGTGATGGCCGCCTCCAGCGCCACGTCCTTGACGCCGGCGCGATGGGCCGCCCCCACCGGATGCTCGCGGTCGATCTGAATTTCAATGTGCAAGCCGTTGTTCTTCAGCAGGATGCTCTTCGGATCGTCTTCATCGATGAAGCCGACGAACTGGGCCGGGTCGGCCAGCCCGGTGTTGCCGCCGCCCTCCACCATGGCCCGCAGCTCGCGGCCGCGGGGGCCGGCGCCGATGGCGTAGGCGATCACCTCGGTGTGGCTGGCGCCGTCCAGCGGCACGGCCTCGTCCAGAAACTGGGCGGCCCGGGCCAACACCAGCTCGCCCCGGGCGGGGTTGTAGCGCGTGCCCTTCTCCCGGCCAGGCTCCTCGGGAATGATGTCGGTGCCGTAGAGGGCGTCGTAGAGGCTGCCCCAGCGGGCGTTGGCGGCGTTCAGCGCATAGCGCGCGTTCATCACCGGCACCACGAGCTGCGGCCCGGCGATGCGGGCGACCTCGTCGTCGACGTTGCTGGTGGTGATGGTGAAGTCGGCAGGCGCCGGCAGCAGGTAGCCGAGCTCGGTGAGAAACGCCTTGTACTCGGCGGCATCCAGCGGCTTGCCCTTGCGCGCCCGGTGCCAGGCGTCGATCTCGGCCTGCATGCGGTCGCGCTCGGCAAGCAGGGCCCGGTTCTTCGGCACCAGGTCGGTGAGCAGACGCTCGAAGCCGGCCCAGAATGCGTCCGGGTCGACGCCCGTACCGGGTGCCGCGCGCTCGCGCACCAGCGCGTCAAGCTCCGCCGCCACCTGCAGCCCGCCGTGTTTCACCCGTCTGGTCGCGCTCATGCCGCCCCCTTGAATCTGCCAGGTCTGAATCGAAAGGGGCGAGAGTATACGCATCGACGGCGTGCCGGGGCGACAGCCGGGGCCCGAAGAAAACCGACAAGGTTGACGGTTACAGGCCGCTTCGGTTCAATGCCACGATCATTCAGGGGGAGATCGGGGTGGCCACGACCCAACGCCGGCTGGTGCTGAAGCAACGGCCCAGCGGCATGCCCGATGCAGACTGCTTCGCCATGGAGACCACCGACCTCGGCGCGCCGGAATCCGGCCAGGCGCTGATTCAGGTGGAGCATCTGTCCATCGACGCCTTCATCCGCACGGCGCTGGACGAAGGCAGCTTTCACGCCACCGTACCCATCGGCGGCACCGTCACCGCCCTCGGCGTCGGCCGGGTGCTGGCCAGCGCCAGCGACGCGCTGGCGCCGGGCGACGCGGTGTTCGGCCCCCTGGGCGCCCAGTCCCATCTGCTGATGCCGGCTGCCGCTCTGCGCAAGCTCGACGCCACGGACGTTCCGCCGCGCGCCTATCTGGGCGCGCTCGGCCTCACCACCGGGCTCACCGCCTGGGCGGGCATGGTGCGGGTCGGCGAGGTGCGCGAGGGCAACACGGTGGTGGTCTCGGCCGCCGCAGGCGCCGTCGGCTCCGTCGCCTGCGAGGTCGCCCGCCTGCGCGGCGCCCGCGTCATCGGCATCGCCGGCGGGCCGGAGAAGGTACGCTACCTGCAGGACGACCTGGGCTGCGTGGCCGGCATCGACTACAAGAACGACGACGTCGGCGCCCGGCTGTCCGAGCTGGCCGCCGACGGCATCGACGTATTCTTCGACAACGTCGGCGGCGAGATCCTCGACCTGGTGCTCGACCGCATGGCCACCGGCGCCCGCATCGTGATCTGCGGCGCCATCTCGCAGTACCACGACATGAGCGCGGTGCGCGGCCCGGCGCTCTACCTGCGGCTAGCCGAGCGCAACGCCAGCATGCGCGGCTTCACGGTGACCCACCATGCCGGGGCCTTCGCCGAGGCCGAGGCCGAGCTCGGTGGCTGGCTGCGGGGCGGCGACCTGCACCTGCGGGAGACCATCGTCGAGGGCATCGAGCGGTTCCCCGAGGCGTTGAACATGCTGTTCACCGGCGGCCACATCGGCAAGCTGCTGCTCAAACCCTGACCCGCAAACCCTGCTCGAGGAGGCGCTCATGACCATGCCGGACGAAGCGGAGATCCGCGCCTTAGTCGGCCACCAGTTCCCTGGCGGCCACTACACCGTGGCCCACTGGGAGAACTTCCTGCTCACCGAGTGCACGGGTGCCGAACTGCTGCCCGACGGCATGGTGCACCCGGTGGTGATGTTCCACATGCCCATCATCGGCGCCAACACCAGCATCGGCGAGATGTTCGCGCTGGGCCAGGCGGAGTCCGACTTCTCCATCGGCATCGAGAGCTACGACTGGGAGTTCTTCTCGCCCCTCCGGGAGGAGGTGCGCTATGCCATCTCCGCCTGCGTCACCGAGGCGGACCGGCGCAAGGATGCGAAACGCACGTTCGACCGTATTCAGTTCCGCTTCGACGTCGCCGCCCCTGACGGCGACCTGGTCGCGCGCAGCACCGTCACCTGGCGTTACGGGAGGAGCCATGCAGGTTAAGGTCGGCGATCGCATCCCGGCGTGGGTGATGGAGTCGGTGTCGGCCGCGCGCATGCGCACCATGGCCGCCATTCTGCGCGACCCGAACCCCGTGCACTGGGACCGCAAGACCGTGGCCAAGCTCGGCTACGGCGAGCGCACCATCAACCAGGGGCCCCTGGGTCTCTCCTACATGGTGAACATGCTGCACGAGTGGGCCGGCCCCTACTGCGTGCGCCGGCTGGTGATGCGCTTCCCCCACGTGGTGCTGGACGAAGACCGGGTGGTGGCCAACGGGGTGGTGACCGGCCTTCGCGAGGAGAACGGTGAGCAGCTCGCCGACTGCGAGATCTGGCTGGAGCGCGAGGGCACCGGCCGGCTGCTGGAAGGCACCGCGACGGTGCGTCTGCCCGCCGGCTGAGCACAGGCCCGGCGTCACCGATTACGGCGCGGCCGTCTAAGGCGCCGCGCCCGGACTCAGGTGGGCGCCGATCACGTCCGACAGCCAGCGCGCGAATCCGGCCTCGTCCTTGCCGCTCAGGGCGAGCTGCGGCAGCAGCGAGTCTCTGGCAACCCCCAGGCCGATGGCCGAACTGATCACCAGCAGCACGATGTAGCGGGCGGTCCGATCCGCCTGCGCGCCCGCACCCCGCTGCCGGAGCCGCCCGGCGATCAGGCCCACCAGATGATCGAAGCGGTCGGCCGTGGCCGTCATGGCACCGGCGTCGGCCGGCTCGTCATCCCGGGACAGCATCATCCAGGCGATCAGCCGGGCGTGACCGCCGCCGCTCAACTGCGCGAACAGGCGCTCGAAGAAGTCGCCCATCCCGGCCGCGGCCGGGTCGGCCTGAGACTCCAGGACCAGCACCTCGTCGAGCAGACGCTCGGCCATGCGGGCCACCAGGGCCGAGCGCATGCCCTCACTGCTGCCGAAGTGGTGCAGCAGCGTGCCGTGGGACATGCCGGCCTCCGCCGCCACGTCGGCGATGGCCAGACCGCTCAGGCCATGAGCGGACAGCCGCCGCTCCGCCACCGCCAGAATCTCCGACCGTGCCGCTTCGGCCGTACGCCGAACCCGCGGCGCCGGCCGCGCCTTTCTTGTTGACATCAGTGTCAGTAGCCCTTACGTTATCGACATCGATGTCAATATATGCGGAGACGCCGCCCATGACCACCCAGCAATCGTCTCACCGTCTGCAACCGCTGCGGGCACTCCGGGAGATGCAGGCCCTGATCCGGGATCCGGAAGACACCGAACGGGTGTTCCACATCATGCAGGCCCTGCGAGGCGGCACCATCCGGCGCAACCTCGCCCGCCTGGCACGCCTGAATCCCACGCTGCTGGCCAGGCGCGAAGAAATCATCACCCGGCTGTCGGACCGCGACGCGCTTGCACGCCTGCCGGCGCGCTCTCTGGGTCGCGCCTACCTGGCATTCTGCGAACGCGAGGGCATCTCGCCCGAGGGTCTGGTGGAAGCCAGCGTCGCCGCCGGGCGGCGCGACGACGACAGCGCCCAGTCGTGGCTGGAGCGCCGCGGCCGTGACACCCATGACCTGTGGCACGCAGTCACCGGCTACGGCACCCACCCCACCGGCGAGGTCTGCGTGGTGGCGTTCTCGTTCGGCCAGATCGGCCATCTGGGATTCGGGCTGATCGCGCTCGCCGGCGCCGCCCGCTGCGCCCGGGGGCTGGGCTGGCGCCGCAGCTTCGGCGCCGCCTTCCGCGCCTGGCGCGACGGCCGCCGGGCCGCGTGGCTGCCGGCCCAGGACTGGGCCGAGCTGCTGCCGCGGCCGCTGGACGAGGTGCGGACCCTGCTGCGGATCCGTCAGGCTGAAGGCGTCGGCGCGGCCCAGACTGGCTTCGCCCCTGTGCCGGCCTGATAGGGGAATGCACGTAAGTCCGCGGCGGCGCTGAGACCTATACTGGCACCTCCCTTCGCTGGCAAACATGGAGGCCAGCCATGACGACACGACAAAGACGACGTGCGCCGCTCCGCCCCTACCCCCGCCTGCTGATCACGATCTCGCTGATTGTTATGGTCGGCGGCGCACAGGCCGCGCCCGGATGGCTCGATCGCCTGAAGGGCGCGCTGGGCGGCGCCCCGGAGGCGACCGACAGCCTCGGCACCGACGAGATCGGCAACGGCCTGAAGGAGGCACTTCGGGTCGGCACCGAGACCGTGGTCGCCCAGCTCGGCCAGCCCGACGGCTTCAACCTGGATCCCGCGGTGCACATCCCGCTGCCCGGCCAGCTCGACAAGGCGCGCGACCTGCTGGCCCGGATCGGCATGGACGCCAGCCTCACCGATCTCGAGACGCGCCTGAACCGCGCCGCGGAGATTGCCGCCCCCAAGGCCAAGGCCCTGTTCCTGGACGCCATCAGCAACATGACCCTGGACGACGTGATGGGCATCTACAACGGGCCCGACGACGCGGCCACGCAGTACTTCCGCAGCAGGATGTCGGCGCCGCTGGCCGCCGAGATGCAGCCGGTGGTGGACGAGAGCCTGGCCGACGCCGGCGCCGTGCAGGCGTTCGACGACGTCATGGCCCGCTACCGCGACATACCGTTCGCCCCGCAGGTGGACGCCAACCTCACCGACTACGTGGTCGACAAGGGCATCGACGGCATATTCTTCTACCTCGCTCGCGAGGAGGCCGCCATTCGCGAGAACCCGGCAAAGCGAACCACCGATCTTCTTAAGCGGGTGTTCGGCAGCTAGCAGACGCCTCCGGTCACGCCTGAAACAGGCCCTCCCGCTGCACGTCGAGCAGCGAGGTGCGGAAAACGTCGATCAGCAGGGCGATCTCGGCATCGCCGTGGGCGGCCGAGAGGAAGGCACGCTGCGTGCCGGGCACCAGCACGCCGCGATTCAGCGCGTGCAGGTAGAAGGCCTTTTCGGCCGCCGTGTTGCCGGGGCGTACGTCACGCATGCTGTGCAGCGGCTCGCGCTGGAAGAACATGTGGAACATGCTGCCCACGTGCTTCATCTGCGCCGGAATCTGACGCTGCTCGCAGAACCCGTTCACGCCCGCGGCCAGCCGGTCGCCGGCCGCTTCCAGCCGCGTATAGATCTCGGGGTGGTTGCGCAGGTGCGTCACCGCAGCAGCGCCGGCTTCCATGGTGAGCGGGTTGCCGGAGAACGTGCCGCCGGAAAAGATGCCGCGCTCGGCGCCCAGGCCGGTGAACACCTCCATCAGGTCGGCGCGGCCGGTGATGGCGCCCACCGGCAGCCCGCCGCCCAGCACCTTGCCGTAGGTGGCCATGTCGGGGGTGACCCCGAAGCGCTCCTGGGCGCCGCCATAGGCCAGCCGGAACCCGGTGATCACCTCGTCGATGGCGAACAGCACTCCGGCGCCGCGACAGACCTCGGCCAGCTCGCGCAGGAACTCGCCCGCACCCGGCTGGGGGTTCGAACTCTGCACCCCCTCCACCATCACCAGGGCGAGCGAGTCGGCCTGAGCTCTGATCAGGTCGAAGGCGGCACGATCGCGGTACGGCAGCAGGGTCACCAGGTCGCCCAGCGCCTTCGGCACGCCATGGCCCATGGGCAGCTTGCGGGGCGCCGCCGCGGGGCTCGACG
This sequence comes from Pseudomonadales bacterium, assembly GCA_040219935.1. Taxonomy (GTDB): domain Bacteria; phylum Pseudomonadota; class Gammaproteobacteria; order Pseudomonadales; family Azotimanducaceae; genus UBA7803. The sequence goes on from JAVJUA010000003.1 coordinate 45,282, forward strand.
GATCGGCCACCCACATGCCGTAGTCGTGGGCGCCGTGATAGGCCCCCTCGAACAGGGCGATGCGATCGCGGCCGCTGAAGCCGCGCGCGGCCCGGATCGCATACATGGTGGCTTCGGAGCCGGTGTTGCAGAACACCACCCGCTCGGCGCATGGGCTCGCCTCGTGCAGCAGCGTGGCCAGCTTCATCTGCGCCGTGGTGTGAATGCCGAACATCCAGCCCAGCTCGGCGCGGGCCTTGATGGCGGCCTCGATCTCGGGATGACGGTGGCCGAGCATGTGCAGGCCGAAGCCGACGGACGTATCCAGGAAGCGGTTGCCGTCGGCGTCCCAGACGTAGGCGCCCTCGCCGCGATGGATGAAGATCGGGTGGGGCATCTCCAGGTTGGCAGCGAGCCCCGAGTTCAGAATTTCCGCGCGCTCGCCGGCAATGGCCTGGGATTTCGCCGTCTTGGCAGACAGCTCGGCCCGCGCCTCGGCGACGGTGGTCATTTTCCGGCCAGCCTCGCCACCACCGGGGCGAAGGGCTCCATGGCATCTTCGCCGACGGTCACGTAGGAGATGCCGTGCAGCGCCCGGCGCCGCTCCAGCTCTTCGCAGATGGTTTCCACGGAGCCGAACAGCGCATGGGGATGGCGGCGCATCTCCTCCTCGCTGTAGCCGAAGTTGCTGGCGAAGCCGGCGAGCACGGGCGACGGGTCGTCCATGACGAAGGTGAAGTAGGCGCCGATTTCGATCTCCAACTCGTCGAACCGGTCGCCGGCGCCCTCCCGAACCCAGCCGATCTTCTTCTGGGTCTCCTCCTCGGACGAGGTGCGAATGCCGTCCGGGCCGATGACGCCGGCCCGGTTGTTGAAGTTCAGGCTGACGATGTCGGCCTCGCGGCCGGCCAGCCGCAGCACCTTGGGGCTGCCGCCGCCGATCATGATCGGCGGCTTCGACAGCGGCTTCGGCACGCCGGAGAAGTCACGCCAGTCGAGCGTCTTGTTGTGCACGTCGACCATGCCGTCGCTGCGGTATGCCTTGACGCCGGCCAGCACGTCGGCCAGCCGGTCGATGCGCGTGCCCGGCGAGTCGAAGCCGAGGCCGATGGCCGCGTACTCCTCCTGCAGCCAGCCGGCACCCAGCCCGAACTCGAGCCGGCCGCCCGACAGCATGTCGATGGTCATGGCCGATTTGATCAGCACGACCGGGTTGTGATAGTCGATGCAGAACACCCGGCAGCCGATGCGGATGCGGCTGGTCACCGCCGCCGCATAGGCCATGGCCGGAATGGCAGCCAGGGTCTGCACCGGATGGTTGGTCTTCTCGATGGCAGGGCCGGGGCCGAGGATGTGGTCGGCCAGGTGGAAGGCCGAGTACCCGAGCTCCTCGGCCTTGCGCACCTTGTCCGCCCAGGCCTGGCCCGAGTCGGCGTTGAACGACTGCACCGCAAAGCGGAACGGCTTGCTCACGGCGAACTCCTCCCCATACCCGGCCTGCGATCGTTGCTCAGTACTGAATGCGCTTGGTCAGGCCACCGTCGATCACCACGTTGGTGCCGGTGGTGAATGCCGCCAGCGGGCTCGCCAGCAGGGCCGCCTGCGCCGCAACCTCTTCCGCGGTGCCCATGCGGCCGAGCGGGATCTGCGCCACCGTCGACTCGTAGAAGGGCGTCATGTGCTCCTTGATACGGGCCCAGGCGCCACCCTCGATCATGATCGGCCCCGGCGAGATGGTGTTGACGCGGATGCCCTTGGCGCCCAGATCCTGGGACAGCGCGCCCGAATACTGGATCAGCGCCCCCTTCATGGCGTTGTAGGCGCCGGCCGCGATGAACTTCTCCAGCGCCGCGGTGGACGAGATCATCAGGATGCTCGCGTTCTTCGACTTCTCGAGGTAGGGCAGAGCCGCCTCGACGCAGCGCACGGTGCCAAGCACGTCGAACTCGAAGTTGGCGCGCCAGCCCGCCTCGCCCGGGGCGTTGCCGCCGCTGACGTTGGAGACCAGGCAGTCGATGCCGCCGAGCGCGTCCCCGGACTCCTTGATCCACGCCTTGAGCTCGTCGCCGTTGCCGACGTCGACGCTCTTGCCGATGGCCTTCACGCCCTTGCTGGAGAGCGACTTCACCGCCTCATCGATCTCCTTCTGGTTGCGCGCGCAGATGGCAACGTCGCAGCCCTCGGCCGCCAGCGCTTCGGCAATGGCACGGCCGATGCCCTTGGAGCCGCCCGTGATCAGTGCCTTGTGGCCTTTCAGTTTCAGATCCATGTGAGTCTCTCCTCCTGGTAGGAATTCACCACGTCAAAACAGTCAGATGTGATGGTTTTCATTGAAGTCACTTTGTACCACTACGGACTCTGCAATGCACCCCCGTCCACCAGCAAACCGTGGCCGGTGATGAAGGCCGCATCGTCCGAAGCTAGGAACGCGATGGCCGCCGCAATGTCTTCCGGCTGACCCAGCCGGCCCAGTGCCGACTTGCCGATCCAGAAGTTCCGGAACGCCGCGTCGGCGGCGAACACGTCGCGGCTGATGCCGGTGACGATGGCGCCCGGCATGATGTAGTTGGCGGTGATGCCATGCGGGCCGAGCTCCAGCGCCAGCGCCCGGGTCAGGCCGGCGACGCCGTGCTTGGAGACCGTGTAGGCAGCCATCCCGGGCGACGACCGCTCGCTCATCACCGAGCCGATGTTGACGATCCGGCCGCGGCCGCTGGCCTTGAGCAGCGGGATGGCCCGGCGGCTGATCCGGAACACGGCGTCCAGGTTCACGCCCAGCACCCGGTGCCAGAGCTCGTCGTCCAACGATTCCAGAGGCGCGCCCGCGGCGATGCCGGCATTGTTCACCAGCACGTCCAGACCGCCCAGGGCCGACTCCGCCGCCGCCACGAGGCGGTCGGCTGCATCTGCGCCGGTGACGTCCAGGGTCAGCCACTCGGCGCCGGCGAGCGGCTGCAGCGGGCGCTCGCGCAGATCGCAGGCCAGCACCCGGGCGCCTTCCGACAGCAGGCGCCCGGCGGTGGCCAGACCGATGCCGTCGGCGGCACCGGTGACGAGGCAGCGCACGCCGTCGAAACGGCCGCTCATCTCGCCCCCCGGCCGCCGTCGATGGTCATCTCCGACCCGGTCACCAGGCGCGCCTCGTCGCTGGCCAGGTAGGCCACGGCGCCGGCAACCTCCTCCGGCTCGCCGAGGCGCCCGAGCGGGGTGGCGTCGGCCAGCGCCTGGCGCACACTGCGATCGGCACCCATCTGCGCCGCCACCGCCTCGGTCCAGTAGACGCCGGGATGGATGACGTTGACGCGAATGGGGCAGCCGCTGCGCCCGAGCTCCACCGCCGCCGACAGGGTCATCTGGGTAACCGCGCCCTTGGTGGCGCAGTAGGCACTGGCACCGGGAAAGCCGCGGACGCCCAGCAGGGACGAGATGTTGACGATGCTGCCGCCGCCGCGGCGGGCCATGGCCGCAGCCGCAGCCTGCATGCCGAGGAAGGTGCCCTCGACGTTGACCCGGTAGATGGCGTCGAAGTCTTCCTCGGTGGTGTCCTCCAGCGGCTTGACGAAGAACAGGCCGGCATTGTTCACCAGCACGTCCAGACCGCCCAGCCCGCGCTCCACCTCGTCCACCAGGCTGCCCCAGCCGTCGGGGTCGGTCACGTCCTGATGCCGGAACCAGCCGCGGCCGGTCTTCTCGATCGCCGCCAGCGTCACCGCGCCCTGATCTTCGTTGCGCCCGGTGGCGACCACGTAGGCGCCCTCGGCGGCCAGCCGCAGGGCGATGGCGCGGCCGATGCCGCTGGTGGCCCCGGTGACGATGGCGATGCGGCCGTCGAGCCTGCTCATGTTTGTGCTTCCCTCCCCCTCAGTCCGCCGTCATGCCGCCGTCGATGGTGAGCGCGGCGCCGGTCATGTAGGCGCTGTCGTCGGAGGCGAGGAACAGCACGCCGTTGGCAATGTCCACCGGCTCGCCCAGCAACCCCAGCGGCGTCGCGGCCTTGGCCCCTGCCTCCGCTGCGGCCCGGTCGGCGAAGTTGACCTCGTTCATCGGCGTCCAGATCAGCCCGGGGTGCACCGAATTGATGCGGATGCCGTCGCCATCGGCGCCGCACTCCAGCGCCACCGCCTTGGTCAGGTTCTTCACGCCGCCCTTGCTGGCGCAGTAGGCCACGTAGTTGGGCAGGCCGATGTGCCCGGCCACCGACGACAGGTTGATGATGCTGCCGCCCTGCGGCCGGTTGCCGCGCATCACCCGCACGCCGTGCTTGAGGCCCAGGAACGTGCCCTTGAGGTTGATGTCGTTGAGGCGCCGGAACCGCTCCAGCGTGGTGTCGGCGATGGACGCGGCAAAGGCGATGCCGGCGTTGTTCACCAGCACGTCGAGGCGGCCGTGACGCTCGACGATGCCGTCGAGCACCGCCTGCCACTGGCCGTCGTCGGTGACGTCGAGATCGAGAAAATGGGTGTCGAGGCCACGCTCGGAGAGGCCGGCCATGGTGGCGCGTCCGACGGCGGCGGCGACATCGGCGCCATAGACGACGGCACCCTCCTCGGCAAGCCGCTGCACGCACCAGGCGCCGATGCCGCCGGGCGAGGCGGCCCCCGTCACCAGGGCGATCTTGCCCGCTAGCCTTGCCATGTCTCTCCCCAACCCCGATGTCACGGACGCGCACTACCCCGGGCCAGAGCCCCGCGCGTAGAGCGATCGAGCATAGGTAGCACAAAATAGTCAGTCAAGACGGTTTTTTCCTCACGCCGCCCCGCTTACCATTCCAGCCACCTGCCGGCGCCGCCCAGCCGCGTCCGGCCCCACGTCATTTGCCAGGAACGTTCCGCATGAGCCGAGTCAACCGACAATTTCTGCTGGCCGCCCGACCATCGGGCATGGTCAAGGAAAGCGACTTCGAGTACCGGGAGGTGCCGGTGCCGGAGATCGGCGACGGTCAGCTGCTGGTTCGCAGCCAGTACATCTCCCTCGACCCGTCCATGCGCGGCCAGATGGAAAACCGGGCCGACTACGTGGCGCCTCTGGCCATCGGCGACGTCATGCGCGCCGGTGCGGTGGGCGTGGTCGCCGCCTCCCGCCACCCCGACTTTCCGGAAGGCGCTCTGGTCTCCGGCAGCCTGGGCATGCAGGACTACGCCGTGTCCGACGGTCGCAACCTGCCGCTGCGCCGCTTTCCGGACGGCACCGACCTCATCCAGGCCCTGGGCCTGCTCGGCGGCACCGGCATGACCGCCTACTTCGGCCTGCTGGACATCGGCCAGCCGAAGGCGGGCGACACGGTGGTGGTCAGCGGCGCGGCTGGCGCCACTGGCAGCGTCGCGGGCCAGATCGCCAAGATCAAAGGCTGCCGGGTCATCGGCATTGCCGGCGGCGCCGACAAGTGCGCCTGGCTGACCGACGAGCTGGGCTTCGATGCCGCCATCGACTACAAGGCCGACGACGTCGGCGCCGAGCTGACCCGCCTCTGCCCGGACGGCATCAACGTCTACTTCGACAACGTCGGCGGCGAGATCCTCGATCTCTGCCTGGCCCGCATTGCCATGAACGCCCGGGTGGTGATCTGCGGCGGCATCTCGCGCTACAACGCCACCGGCCCGGTGCCCGGTCCCAAGAACTACTTCAATCTGGTGTTCCGCCGCGCCCGGATGGAAGGCTTCATCGTCATCGACTATGCAAAGCGCTTCCCGGAGGCGGAGGCGCAGATGCGGCGCTGGGCCGAGGAAGGCCGGCTCAGCCAGCGGGCCACCATCATCGAAGGGTTCCGCGAGCTGCCCCGGGCGCTGATCAAGCTGTTCGAGGGTTACAACCTGGGCAAGCTCATGGTGAAGGTGGATTAGGGCCTGTTCACGTTACGCCCGACGCCGCGTTGCTGCGCTTATTGGCGTCCTGCGGGGGGCGTGGTGTGTGGTTGAGCTGGGCAAATTGCGCGCCGAGAAACGACGCAGGACGCCATTCTGGGCGCAACCCTTCGGGTCGGGGCCACTTTTCCCCGACCCTTCGTTGCTGCTCGCTCGCGTAGCGGTGCTACGCCACGCTTACAGCGCCTCGATTCGGAAAAAAGTGGCCTCCGACGCGGCGCCGGGCGTAACGTGAACAGGCCCTGGAGGAAGACGTCATGACCGAACCCGACATCCTGACCCAGCCGCTCGAAGCATCGACCCCGCTGAGCCCGGAGGCGCTGGCATGCCCGCACGCCTACAACGCCCGGCTGCGCCGGGAAGCGCCCGTCTACCGGTGCCCGCATACGGGCATCGTGTTCGTCTCCGACTACGCCACCGTCTGCCGCGTGGCCAAGGATCACAAGACGTTTTCCAATCGCTTCGGTCAGGCCATGCGCAGCACCGAAGAGGTAGACCCGAAGCTGGCGGCCGTGATGGCGGAAGGCTATCCGCCGGTGGACACCATGCTCACCCAGGACCCGCCCCTGCACCGTCGCTACCGCGGCATGGTCAACGAAGCGTTCACCGCACGCCGGGTAGCCACCCTGGAACCGGAGATAGAGCAGCTCTGCCACGCGCTCATCGACGGCTTCATCGAGGCCGGCGAGTGCGAGTTCGTGGACGCCTTCGCCGAGCGCGTGCCCATGACCGTGATCGCCGCCCAGCTCGGCGTGCCGATGTCGGACTACGACCTGTTCAAGACCTGGTCCGACGCGTTCGTGGCCCAGCTCTCGCGCATGGCCTCTGCCGACGAGCAGATCGAAGCCGCACGCCTGATCGTCGAGTTCCAGAAGTACTTCGCCGCCAAGATCGAGGAGCGCCGGGCCGAGCCGAAGGACGACATCATTTCCGACATCGTTCACGCCAGCTTCGAGAACGAGCGCCCCCTGGACGTGCCGGAGATGCTGTCGATCCTGCAGCAGCTGCTGGTGGCCGGCAACGAGACCACCACCCACTGCATCGCCGAGGGGATGCTGCTGCTGATCGAGTCCCCCGACCAGCACGCCCGCCTGAAGGCAGACCCGAGCCTGATCGAGAACTTCACCGAGGAGGTGCTGCGCCTCGCCACCCCCACCGCCAACATGTGGCGCGTGGCCACCACCGACACCGACATCAACGGCGTGCCGGTGGCCGCCGGCGGCCTGGTGCAGATCCGGTTCTCCTCGGCCAATCGCGACGAGCAGGTGTTCGCCGAGCCCGACGGCCTGGACGTCGGCCGCGGCAATGCCCGCAGCAACATCGCCTTCGGTCACGGCGTGCACATGTGCATCGGTGCGAGCCTGGCGCGCAAGGAGCTGAACGTGGCATTCCGGGTGCTGCTCGAGCGCCTCGACGACCTCGGCCTCGCCTGTCCGAAGCAGGACCTGGCATACGCGCCCAACGCGCTGCTGCGCGGCGTGTCGCGGCTGCCCATCCGCTTCCGGCCGCGGCAGGGCTGACCGGACGCCGCCGCGCGCCGCCCGCGGCCGGGGAATCAAGCGCCTTGCCCGCTGTCTGAAGCGGCACGTAACATGCCCGGTGCCGCAAGGAGATTCGACATGATCAACCGCAGACACTTCGTTCAGGTCGGCGCCACGCTGACGGTGGCGTCCCTCGCCGGTCAGGCGCGCAGCGGCGAGGCGTTGCCGGCACTGCCGCTGGACAATCCCCAGGCGCAGGCGCTGCGCTACACGGAAGACGCCAGCACCGCGGCCCCTGCCGGCCAGGACTGCACCAACTGCCTGCACTACAAGGACATCGACGGCACCTGGGGTAGCTGCGCGCTGTTCCCGTCACACCGGGTGCGCGGCGCCGGCTGGTGCGCAGCCTGGGTCAAGCAAGCTGGATGACCCCGGCGGCCGGCCTCGACCGGCTGAGCCCGCCGCATGATCGATGATCTGGACCCACGCATCCTCGACCTGGCGCTGGCGGTGGCGCTCGGCTTCCTGGTCGGCCTCGAGCGTGAGCGCGCGCCGGACAAGCTGATCGGCCTGCGGTCGTTCGCCCTGATCGGCGCGTTCGGCGGCCTCGCCGGCCTGCTGGCGGCGGACTGGGGCGGCTGGGTGGCCGGCGTCGGCCTCGCAGCGCTCACCGCCATGATCCTGGCCCATCGCCTGCGCCTGCCGGCACGCGAGCCGGATCGCGAGTTCGGCACCACCACCATGGTCGCCGCCGCCATCGTCTTCCTGCTCGGTGCAGCCTGCGTGGCCGGCTATCGCGTCCACGCCGTGGTGCTGGGCGGCCTGACCATCATCCTGCTGCACTGGAAGCAGCCCCTGCATGGGCTGGCGGCCCGGCTCGGCAACGAAGAGTTCAACGCCATCGCCCGCTTCGTGCTGATCACGCTGGTGGTGCTGCCCGTGCTGCCCAACGCCAGCTACGGTCCGTACGCGGTCTTCAACCCGTTCCACACCTGGCTGCTGGTGGTGCTGATCGTGGCGCTGAACCTGGTGGGCTACGTCGCCCTGCGGCTGCTCGGCAGCCGGCGCGGTGCCATTCTCGGCGGCGTGCTCGGCGGCATGGTCTCCAGCACGGCCACCACCGTGAGCTTTGCCGGCCTCGCCCGCGACGACAGGGCGGCCGCTCCCGGGGCCGCGCTGATCATTCTCATCGCTTCGACCGTGGTCTACGCCCGCATCGGCATCGAGCTGGCGGTGGTGGCGCCGGGTCTGCTCGCCGCCGCCGCCGGGCCGCTGCTGGCATTCACGGTGCTGATGCTGGCTGCCAGCGCCGCCGTCTACCCCAGGGTCAGCCGCCAGTCGGTGACGCTGCCTGCCCAGAGCAATCCGGCGCGGCTGCAGGTGGCGCTGACCTTCGGCGTGCTGTACGTGGTGATCCTGTTCACCTTGGCGGCGGCCAGGGACTGGATCGGCGATCACGCACTGTACGCCGTGGCATTCGTGTCCGGCCTGACCGACGTCGACGCCATGACCCTGTCGGTGGGGCGTCTGTACGCCCAGGGGGATCTCGCCGCCGACGTCGCCTGGCGCGCCGTGTTTCTGGCATCGCTCGCCAACCTGCTGTTCAAGGTGGGGGCGGGGTGCGTGATCGGCGGGCCGGCGCTGCGGCGCTTTCTGCTCCCGGCCGGCGCCGCGACCCTGGCCGGGGGTCTGGCCGTGCTGCTGTTCTGGCCCTGATGGCCGATCGCTTCCTGGGCTGGCGCATGGTCGGCGTCGCGTTCTTCGTCGACTTCGTCGCCGTCGGCTTCTTCTTCTACTCCTACGGCGTGTTCTTCACCGCCATCGAGCAGGAGTTCGGCGGTTCCCGGCTCGGCGTGTCTCTCGGCCTGACGGTGACGGCCACGGTCGGCGCCGTGCTGGCGCCCTTCATCGGCCAGGCGCTGGATCGCTACCCGCTCAAACGCATCATCGCCTGCGGCGCAGCCGCCATGGCCATCGGCTTTCTGGCGCTGTCCCAGGTGCGTTCGCCGCTGCAGTTCTATCTGGTGCTGGGCGCCTTCATCGGCTTCGGCGCCAGCGCCATGGGCGGGCTCGCCACCGCCAAGCTGGTCACCAACTGGTTCTCGCGCCGCCGCGGCACCGCGCTCGGCATCGCCGCCACCGGCATCTCTGCCTCCGGGGTGGTCATGCCGTTCGTCACCGCCACCCTGATCGAGCAGTACGGATGGCGGGAAGGCTTCATGCTCTACGGCGCGTTCACCGCGCTGGTGGTGGTGCCGCTGGTGCTGCGCCTGGTGATCTCGAGCCCCGAGGAGGTCGGCATGCGCCCCGACGGGCGGGCCGCCCCGCCACCGGAACCCGCGCCGGCGTCGCCGCCGGCACCGCTGCCGCCGCCGGCGGGGCCGATCCTGCGCGAGCGCAACTTCTGGGCGCTGGTCGGGGTGGTGGCGCTGCTGTTCTGCTGCCAGAGCGCCACCCTCACCCATATGGTGCCACGGGTCACCGACACCGGCGTGTCGCTGCAGGTCGCGTCGCTGATGCTGTCGCTCACCGCGGGACTCGGCATCGCCGGCAAGCTGTCGTTCGGCTGGCTGGTGGATCGCTGGACCGCCCGCCGCGCCATCTGGTTCACCATCGGCTGCCAGGTCCTGGGCCAGCTCGCCATGCTGCAGCAGCAGAGCCTGGCGCTGTTCGCCGTCGGGGCTGCCCTGTTCGGCTTCGGCATGGGCGGCGTGGTGCCCATGCAGGGCGCGCTGGTGGCCAAGGTGTTCGGCCGGGCCCGCTTCGGCAAAGCGCTGGGCGCCATGCGCCCGGCCATGTTCCCGGTACAGATCATCGGCGTGCCGCTGGCGGGCGCCATCTATGACGCCACCGGCAGCTACACACCGGCGTTCGTGGTGTTCATCGTGCTCTACCTGCTGGCCGGCGCCCTGGCGCTGGCGTTCCGGGACCCCGCTACGGCCGCGGATTGACCGGGCCATCGGCAGCGTCGATGATCCGGGCATGCGGCCGCCAACGACGAGACTGATGATCGGTGCCGCCCTGCTCACGCTGCTGGTGGTCGGGGCGCCCGGCTGCGTCCGGCAGCCCGAGGCGGTAGACCTGCTGCTGCATGGCGGCAACGTGCTGACCCAGTCCGAGACGGCACCGCAGGCATCGGCGCTGGCCGTGCGCGGCGACCGCATCGTCGCCGTCGGCGGCGAAGAGCTGCTGACCCGCTACCGCGCCACGCGCACGCTGGACCTGGCTGGCCGATCCGTACTGCCGGGGTTCATCGACAGCCACACCCACATCAGCGGCCGCCCACCCCACCACATCGACCTGGCCGGGATCGGCTCCATCGCCGAACTGCAGGCCAGGGTGACGGCCAGGGCGGCCGAGCTGCCCACGGGCGCCTGGATCACCGGCTACGGCTGGTCCGAGGACGAGCTGGCAGAGGGCCGGCGGCCGCTGCGCGCGGATCTGGATGCTGCGGCGCCCGACAACCCCGTGGTGCTGACCCGTGCGGGCGGTCACAGCGCCGTGGCCTCGACCCGGGCCCTGGCACTGGCCGACATCGACGCCGACACACCGGAGCCCGAGGGCGGCGTCATCGAGCGGGAGGCCGACGGCACGCCCAACGGCATCATCCGCGAGCGCCAGGACCTGGTGACGCGGCTGGTGCCGGACACGCCGCCGGCGGCGCTGCGCGACAGCCTGATCGCCGCCCTGCGCGACCAGTTCCGCCACGGCATCACCTCGCTGGTGCAGGCATCGGACCGCATCGATTACTTCCCTGAGTGGCAGGCGGCGTATGCCGAGCACGCCGGCACGCTGCCGCGGGCCAGCGTGCAGCTCGCCTGGGAGGGGCCGGAGGCCATGGCCGCCTTCGGCCGCGTCTCCGGCGACGGCGACGAGCACCTGCGGGTGGGTGCCATCAAGGTGTTCGTGGACGGGGGCTTCACGGGCCCCGCCGCCTACACGCGCGAGCCCTACAAGGGCCAACCCGACTACCGCGGCAAGCTGAACCTGAGCGAGGCGGAGCTGCGGCGCGTCATCGACGAGGCCCACGGCGCCGGCTGGCAGCTCGGCATCCACGCCATCGGCGACGCCGCCATCGAGCTGACGGTGGCCGCGCTCGTGGACACCCTGCAACGCAGGCCCCGGGCCGACCACCGGCACTACCTGAACCACTTCACCGTCATGCCCGGGGCGGAGACCCTGTCAGCCATGGCCGAGCACGGCATCGCCATCACCCAGCAGCCGAACTTCACCTTCACCCTGGAGGGCCGCTACGTCGACAACCTGGACGGCCACCGGCTGGAGACCAACAACCCGCTGCGCACGCCGCTGCGCTACGGCATCCATCTGGCGCTGTCCAGCGACATCCTGCCCATCGGCCCGCTTCTGGGCCTGGAGGCGGCGGTGAGCCGCCGCGGCATGAGCGGCCGGGTCTTCGGCGCCGACGAACGCCTCACCATGGCGGAAGCCCTGGCCGGCTACACCATCCGCGGCGCCTGGCTGACCCGGGAAGAGCACCTGAAGGGGTCTCTCGAACCCGGCAAGCTGGCAGACTTCGTGCTCCTGGCGAAAGACCCGCTGACCACAGCGCCCGATGCCGTCGCCGACATCGACGTGCTGGCCACCTACCTCGGCGGCCGCGAGGTGTATCGGGCGGAACCCTGATCGAGGAGTAAGGAATCCCATGACCGAGTTCGTTCAACGCATCGCCGCGCAGCGCGGCAATGACCCGGCCCTGATCGACGAGCGGGGGCCGATTACGTGGCGCGAGCTGAACGCGCGCAGCAACAGGCTGGTGCACGCGCTGCGAGCGCTGGGCCTGAAGCCGGGCGACGCCATCGCCATCTACGCCGGCAACTGCCGCGAGTATTTCGAGATCATGCTGGCCGCGAACCATGCCGGCATCGCCTACGTGCCCGTCAACTGGCACTTCACGCCCGAGGAGCTGGCCTACGTGATCGCCGATGCCGAGGCGCGGGTGCTGTTCGCCGAGGGCCAGTTCCTGGCCCAGGCCAGGGCTGCGGTCGCACGGGGCGAGACGCCCGGGCTCGAAGCCTGCATCGCCATCCGCGGCGCCGGCACGCTGCACCCGTTCCAGGACTACGAGACCACGCTGGCCAGCCAGCCGGACGACGAGCCGGCGGATCAGTGCGCGGGCGGTCCCATGTTCTACACCTCCGGCACCACCGGCCGGCCCAAGGGCGTGCGCTCGAGCACGTTCCGCGCCGGCGGCCCACTGGCGGTGCTGGAGATGATCGGCTCCGGGCTGTCGCAGATGCTGGCCATACCCAACGACGGCACCACGTATCTCTGCGGTCCCGTGTACCACTCCGCGCAATGGGCGTTCTCGTTCCTGCCGCTGCTGACCGGCAGCCGGGTGCTGATGCGCCACCGCTTCGACGCCGCCGAGAGCCTGCGCCTGATCGACGAGCACGCGGTGACCAACGTGCACCTGGTGCCGACCCAGTTTCATCGGCTGCTGCGCGCGGACGATCAGGCCCGGGAAGCGTTCTCGGGGCGCTCGCTCAAGGTGGTCTGGCACGGCGCCGCGCCCTGCCCGCCGGAGGTCAAGCGCCGCATGATCGACTGGTGGGGACCGGTGGTCGCCGAGTACTACGGCTCCACCGAGGGCTCCATCGTCACCACCGCCAGCGCGGCCGACTGGCTGGAACGCCCCGGCACCGTGGGCAAGCCGAGCCCGATCGTGGAGGTCACCATCCGCGACGAGAACGGAGAGGTCCTGCCGGCAGGCGAATCCGGGCAGATCTACGTCAAGAACCTCATGGGCTCCGACTTCGAGTACCACAACGCGCCGGAGAAGACGGCCGAGGTGCACCTCGAGCCCGGGGTCTACACCTTCGGTGACATCGGCTATCTGGACGACGACGGCTATCTCTACCTCAGCGACCGCAAGATCGACATGATCATCTCCGGCGGCGTCAACATCTATCCGGCCGAGATCGAGGCCGTGCTGGTCACCCACCCGGCGGTGGAGGACGCGGCCGTGTTCGGCATTCCCAACGAGGAGTTCGGCGAGGAGGTGAAGGCGGCGGTGAAGCTGCGCGATGGCTTCTCTGCCGACGACGACCTGACCCAGGCGCTCATTGCCCACTGCCGTGAGCATCTGGCCGGCTATAAGGCGCCACGATCGGTGGACTACGAAGACGAGCTGCCGAGGCACGAAACGGGCAAGCTCTACAAGCGCCTGCTGCGCGACCGCTACTGGCGCGGCAGCAGCCGGACCATCTGACCAAACCGACGAGGACGCGAACAACATGGGCTGGTACGACCGTTACGTGTTGCCGAGGCTGATCGACGCGGCCTGCTCGCAGAAGCCGATGACCAAGCTGCGCGCCCGCTACGTGCCCCGCGCCACCGGCGACGTGCTGGAGATCGGCATAGGCAGCGGCCTGAACCTCAGCCACTACGGGCCGGACGTGACCTCGCTCACCGGGCTCGATCCGGCCGCCGAGCTCACCGAGCGGGCGCGCGAACGCGCCGACCGCCTGGGCCGCCCGGTGCGCGTGCTGGGCATCTCCGGCGAGCAGATTCCCGAGGACGACGCCCGCTTCGACAGCGTCGTCTGCACCTGGACGCTGTGCTCGATTCCCAACGTCTACGCGGCGCTGCGCGAGATGCGGCGGGTGCTCAAGCCCGGCGGCCATCTGTACTTCATCGAGCATGGCCGGGCGCCGGAGGCCGGTGTGCAGCGGGTGCAGCGCCTGCTGGAGCCGATGTGGAAGCAGATCGGCGGCGGCTGCCACCTCACCCGCCAGGCGGACGCGCTCATCGCCGAAGCCGGTTTCGAGCTCTCCGAGCTGGACAGCGGCTACCAGCCAGGGCCCCGGTTCGCCGCCTTCATGACCCACGGCGTCGCCACCCGGCGCCCCTGAGTTCGCGCCATGCCGACCTGGCACAACTGGTCCGGCCGTCTGCAGGCGCATCCCGCGCGTCTCGTGTTCGCACGCAGCGAGGGCGAGCTGTCGGCCCTGGTGCGCCGTGCGGCCGGTGAGCGACGGCCGGTACGGGCCGCCGGCGCCGGCCACAGCCACGCGCCCCTGGTGCCGAGCGACGGCGTGCTGATCGACACGTCGGCGCTGGCCGGCGTGATCAGCATCGACACCGCGGCGCAGACCGCCCGGGTGCGGGCCGGCACGCCCATTCACGCCCTGGGCCCGGCGCTGCATGTGGCCGGGCTGGCCCTGACCAATCAGGGCGACATCGACCGCCAGGCCATAGCCGGCGCCTGCGCCACCGGCACCCACGGCACCGGCACCACGCTGCGCAATCTGTCCGCCGCCGTGCTCGGCATGCGTCTGCTGCTCGCCAGCGGCGAATTCGTCGACTGCGATCCGGACCGGAATCCGGCGCTCTGGCAGGCCGCGCGGCTGCATCTGGGCGCGTTCGGCATCGTCACCGAGCTCGTGCTGCAGCTCCGCAACGCCTACCGCCTGGCCGAGCGCGGCTGGGTCGCTGCGTTGGACGATCTGTTGCCCCAGGTGCCGGCGCTCGCCGCCGAGGCGCGTCACTTCGAGTTCTTCTGGTACCCGCACGACGACCGGGCGGTGGCGAAGCGCATCGACGAGACCACGGCGGACCCGGCCTACCCGCTGGCCGACGAGGGCGGCCGCGTCGGCTGGAGCCACGAGGTGCTGCCCAACCACCGCCCGCACCGCCACACCGAGATGGAGTACAGCGTGCCCGCCGAGCACGGGCTAGATTGCCTGATGGCCTTGCGAGCCATGATCCGCGAACGGTTTTCCGAGCTGCGCTGGCCGGTGGAGTACCGCACCCTGGCGGCGGACGACGTCTGGCTGTCCACGGCCTACCAGCGCGACAGCGTGACCATATCGGTGCACCAGGACATCCGCGAAGATGACGAGCCTTACTTCCGGGCCTGCGAAGCCATCTTCCTCGAGTTCGGCGGCCGGCCGCACTGGGGCAAGGTGCACTACCTGGATGGCGCCGCGCTGGCCCATCGGCACCCGCGCTGGGCGCACTGGTGGCAAGCGCGCGACCAGGCCGACCCTGACGGCGTCTTTCTGAACGACTTCCTGCGGGGGCTGCGTCCGGATTAGGCGCCGCCGGTGGTGTCCGGCGGGTCTGCGTCCAGCACCTGCCGCAGACGCCGGGCCAGCTCCTCCCGCCGATACGGCTTCGCCAGCAGGTGCACGCCAGGGTCGAGGCGGCCGTGGTGGACGATGGCGTTGTCCGTGTACCCGGATGTGAAGAGCACACGGATGCCGGGATGCCGGGCGCGCACCGCCTCCGCCAGCTCCCGCCCGTTCAGCCCGCCCGGCATGACCACGTCGGTGAACAGCAGGTCCACGGGGGCATCGGCTGCAAGGGCATCCAGGGCGTCGGGACCGTTGGCCGCCTCGATCACCCGATACCCGAGACTCTCGAGCAGCTCGCGGGCAAAGCCGCGAACCATGTCGTCGTCTTCCACCAGCAGCACCCGCTCGCTGCCGCCCTGGGGCGGCTCATGCGCGCGCGCCTCCGTCCGCGCCAGGCTGCCGCGGGCGCGAGGCAGGTAGATCTTGAACGTGGTGCCCTGGCCCGGCTCGGAGTAGACGTTGACCAGCCCACGGGACTGACGGATGAACCCGTAGACCATGGCCAGACCGAGGCCGGTGCCCTTGCCCTGATCCTTGTTCTTGGTGGAGAAGAACGGCTCGAAGATGCGGTCGAGATGCTCCGACGGAATGCCGACGCCAGTGTCGGAGACCGCCAGCAGCACGTACTGACCGGGCTCCGCATCCGGGTGTGTGGCGACGTACTCCTCGCCGATCCAGGCGTTGGCGGTCTCGATGGTGAGGCGTCCGCCGTCGGGCATGGCATCCCGGGCGTTCAGGCAGAGGTTGAGCACCGCATTCTCGATCTGGGCCGGGTCCACCTGCGCCAGCCACAGCCCGGCGCCGCGGACCAGCTCGAGCTCCACCTGCTCGCCCAGGGAGCGGCGCAGCAACCCATCCATGTCGGCGAGCAGCGCATTGACGTCCACCGGCCGCGGCTCGAGCATCTGCCGCCGTGCGAACGCCAGCAGCCGCTGCGTCAGGCTGGCGCCGCTTTCGACCGCGCTGCCGATCATCTCCGCCAGCGGCCGCAGCCGGCTGTCGGGCTCGAGCTGCTCGCGCAGCAGGTCGGCGTTGCCGAGAATGACGGTCAGAAGGTTGTTGAAGTCGTGGGCGACGCCGCCGGTGAGCTGACCGATCGAATCCAGCCGCTGCGCCCGCTGGAGCTGGTCTTCCATGTCTTTCTGGTCCGTGACGTCGCGAATGTGCACGGCCAGCCCGCCATCCGGCATGGGGTACACATTGACGTCCAGCCAGCGGTTGACCAGCGGCGTGAACGCGCGGAAGAACCGTCGCGAACGGGTCGCCGCCGCTTCCTGATACTGCCGCCCGAACTCGGATTCACGCGTGCCCGGAAACGCCTCCCAGAAGCTGCGCCCGAGCAGCTCCTCGCGCTTCATGCCCGAGAGCAGCTCCGCCTGCGCGTTGACATAGGTGATGCGCCACCCCGCATCGAAGGTGACGAACGGGTCAACGATGCTTTCCAGCGTGGTCGACAGCCGTTCGGCCAGCTCGCGGTAGGACGATTCCACCTGCTTCAACTGGTGCACGTTCACAGCGCTGCCGTACCACATCTGGACGTTGCCTTCGGCATCGAATATCGGCTGCGCGCTGGTCTGGAACCACTGGTACTCGCCGGTACCGCTGCGCAACCTGAACTCGGTGACGTAGGGTTCCAGCAGGCGGCGGGCGCGCTCCCAGGCGTCGATGGTCGGCTGCCGGTCATCGGGGTGCACCAGCGACCGCCAGCCGCCCTCGCCCGCCAGGGCCTCCATGCCGAGGCCCGTGTAGGTCTGCACTGGCCGGCTGAAGTAGTCGACCTGCCCATCCGGCCCCGACGACCACACGAAGATGGGCAGCGCATCGGCAAGCTCGCGAAACCGGCGCTGGCTCTCGGAGGCCGTGAGCTCTGCATGCTTCAGCCTGGTGACGTCCTGCAACGCGCCCTGCACGGCCACCACGTTGCCCGCCTCGTCGTGCACCGGACGCCCGATCGAGCGCACCCAGGTGCGGGTCCCGTCCGCCGCGGTGAGCAGCACCTCTTCGTCGAAGTGAGCACCCTCGCGCACGCAACGGTCGAAGCAGTGGGCCAGTCGCTGTTGATCGCCTCTGGACAACTGCTCGTTGGCGGCACCGAAATCCGGCTCGCTGCCGATCGGCACGCCGAAGATGCGATAGACGTCGTCCGTCCAGGTGGGCTTTCCGTCATCGAGACGAACGTACCAGCCACCCAGGCGACCAACGCGGGCGGCCGCTTCCACGAGGTTCTCGTTGCGCGCCAGCGACTCCCGTGCAGCCTCGAGGTCGGTGCCGAAGTCACCCAACTGGCGCCGGGCACGCACCAACATGCTACCCACCACATAGACCAGAACGATGGCGGCGACGGAGCCGAGTCGGTTGGCGATCACGTACTCCACGGCGAATCCGGGCGCGGCCGGCGGCGAGATCAGATACCCAAACCCTACCAGCAGGCTGCTGACCATGGCCGTCGTCGCAACCAGCGCGCGCCGCTGCGACCACAGCGCCAGCAGCACGACGGGCACGTAGAGCGTGCCGTGGGCAAAGCCGAGCTGGGTCAAGGCGTCGGTCGCGAACACCAACGCCATGACGAGGCCAGTGGCAAGCCACCATGCCAGGTCGGTACCCGGCCTGCCGCCGACGCCCGCGGACGACGATTCAGGCATCAAAGGGCTCGATGAAGCGGATGTTGTGCTTGCGCAGGCCGTCGTCGACGACGCTGATGCCGCCGGTCTTGATCATCCACTCGAGCCGATGATCGCGGTACTCGCGTTTGAACTGCCCCTGCTCCATGGCAGCGCGCACCGCATCCAGGCTCACGGCTTCGCTGTCGAAGCCGACCGCGGCGGCCGCCTTGCGGCAGGCGGCAACGCTGTCTCGCGCGTTGCAGCGATCGAGCCATGCCGCCAGCGCCGAGCCCGGCTCGGGACGATGGCCGAAGCCGACGGCGCCATTGACGAACGGGACCACGACCAGGTCGCCCCAGCCGAAGGCGTCACCGTTGAACCACAGGCGCGCGCCGAGTTGGGCGTCGAGCCAGCGGTACCAGGCGCCGATCTGCTCGCCACCGCGTCTGAGCATGGTCTCCGCCAGGGCGCCGCTGGCCCGGCCGAAGTTCCTGATCTCCGACAATCCCCAGGTGATGGCCTCGAAGTGGGTGTCCATGGCCTCTTCGAGCATGCGTACGCGGGCGCGCTCGGCCGGGCTCGCGGGCAGCAGCGGCGGCTGCGGCCAGCGCTCCTCGATGTACTCGAGGATGACGGTGGAGTCAAAAACCGCCACCTCGCCGTCCACCAGCGCCGGCACCTCGCCGCGCGGGCTCACTCGGGCGAACTCGCCGGCGGCGGTGCCGCTGCCGATGCGGCCGGGCATGGGCGCCGTGAACGCCACGCCCTTCTCCATGAGGGCGATCTTCACCTTCTGCCCGTAGGGCGACAGGGGATGGTCGTAGACGGTGACGGTGGCATCGGCTGGCACGGACTTCTCCTGGAACGGGTGGCGGCGCGAACGATACGGTAACCTTACTGCAATGGTAGAACGGGAGGGAGAGATGGGCGAAGCGTCTGACAACGGCGGCCGGCTGGCAGGCCGGCGGGTGGTGGTGACCCAGGCCGACGACTACATGGGGCCCGCCACCGTGGCCCTGTTCCAGAGCGAAGGTGCCGACGTCGTCGCCGACACCCGCGACCTCACCCAGCCCGGCGCCTGCGAGGCGCTGATCGCCGAGGCCGGCCGGGTCGACGTGCTGATCGCCAATCTGGCAGCGCCCAATCACAGCGGCCGCACGGTCGCCGAGGTGGACGACCCCATCTGGGCTGAGGTGTTCGACGTCATGGTGCATCCGCTGCACCGCCTCACCCGGGCGGTGCTGCCGCAGATGCGCGAGCGGCACCGCGGCAAGATCGTGGTCTACGGCAGCGCCGTGGCGCTGAAGGGCATGCGCACGCTGTGCGCCTACAGCGCCGCTCGGGCGGCCCAGGTGGGCTACGTACAGTCGGTCGGCGTCGAGGTGGCGCCGGACAACGTGCAGGTCAACCTGATCGCCCAGAACTATGTGGAAAACCCGGTCTACTACCCGCCCGAGCTGCGGCAGAACGAGCGTTTCCAGGCATCGCTGAAGCGGCAGGTGCCGCTGGGGCGCCTGGCCACTGCCGAGGAGGACGCCCGGTTCGCCCTGTTCCTGGCCGGCAACGAGTCGGACTTCTTCGTCGGCCAGGCCATACCGTTCAGCGGCGGTTGGGTTCAGCGATAACGTGTTATAAGATTTTCGCCACCATCTCGTCGGGCCTGGGGAGCAGCCACCATGATGACCGGGGACCAGTATCGCGCCTCGCTGAACGACGGCCGCGAAACCTACTTCGAGGGCCGGCCGGTGGACGACGTCGCCGCCCATCCCCTGCTCGGCCAGACGGTGGCCTCCGCCGCCGCCGGCTACGACCGCTTCTACGACCCCACCCCCGGTGCGGTGGGCGCGTTCATGATGGTGCCGGGCTCGGCGCACGAGCTGCGCGAGCAGGTGGAGCTGCACGAGACCGTCGACCTGCTCACCCACGTCACCTATGCCTCGATCATGACCCTGCTGACCGCGGCCGACCGCATCGAGGCGACGCTGCCCGAGAACGCCGCGCGCATCCGCACCTACGTCAGGGACGCCCAGCAGCGGGACATCCGCATCACCCAGTGCATCACCGACTCGAAGGGTGACCGCAGCCGCCGCCCGGCACAGCAGGACGACCCTGACCAGTACGTGCGGGTGGTGGCGCGCCGTGACGACGGCATCGTCATCCGCGGCGCCAAGCTGCACATCTCCGCCGCGTCCATGGGCCACGAGCTGATGACCATCCCCACCAAGTCGATGAAGGCCGACGAGGGCGACTACGCGGTGGCGTGCATGGTGCCGGTGAATGCGCCGGGGGTGAAGATCATCAATACCACCTACGCGCCCCGCCACGAGGACACCCGCGACTTCCCGATCTCCGGCCAACACCACACGCCGGAGGGCTTCGTCATCTTCGACGACGTGTTCGTGCCCACCGAGCGGGTGTTCCTCGACGGCCACCCGGAGCTGGCGACCGTGTTCGCGCATTCCCTGGGGCTCTGGGAGCGGCTCGGCGGCCTGGCCGCCATGGCGCGCAGCTACGATGCGCTGGTGGGGTTCGCCCAGCTCATCTCCGAGGCCAACGGCCTCGACCGCGTCGGCCACATCAAGGAGAAGATCTCGGAGATGCTGATCAACGCCACCCTGATCCGGGCCAGCCTCGAAGCCGCCATCGAGAACTGCCACGTCACCTCCGACGGCGCGGCGTTTCCCGACGAGCTCTACACCAATGCCGGCAAGTACCACGGCGCTGCCAACTGGTCGCTGATGGTGCGTCACCTGCACGACATCGGCGGCGGCAGCATCCTCACCGCGCCCGGCATCGCCGACATGGAGAACGAGCAGGTGGGTCACCTGGCGCGCAAGTACATGGGCACGCTGCAGGCCGTGGACGGTCTGTATCGCACCCGGCTGTTCCACGCCATTCGTGACTTCACCGCCGACGCCTACGGCGGCTGGAACGCGGTCACCAACATTCAGGCCGGCGGCGGCCTGTACGCCCAGCGCATCGTCTCGCGACTGCACTACGACATGAACCGCGCCAAGCACACGGCGCTCAAGACCGCTCGCATGGACGAGTACATCGGCCAGGTGTGAGCCCGGCCGGGAGGCGGAATGTCCTTCGATCTGGCGAGCCACGGACAACGCTACCTGCCGGAGTATCCGCCCGACGACAACAGCGACCATCTGCCCATGGCTTGGCTGGCGCTGACGGCCCTTGGCGCGAGCCAGGCTCGGCGCGAGGCCTTCGCCAGCGCCTACCTGCCGAGGCTGACGACCCTGGCGCCGGATCACCCGTACGCCAGGCGGGTGCAGGCGCTGACGGCGGAGACCGCCGCCACCGGCATCCCCGCCGTGCTCGACCGGTACCTGCCGCAGTGGATCAGCGGCTGGCACAAGGAGGCCTACCACCCCCTGATCCGCATCGGCTACGGCGTCGAGTTCGGCGTGCCCGGGGAGGTGGCCGCCGGCCTGGCGTACCTGGAATCGGTGGGCGCTGATCAGACCCTGGACGCCCTGACGCGATCGATCCGGCACGAACGAAACCTCGACGGCGAAGCGCTGTTGCTGCGGGCCCGCGCCCTGGGGCCGGTGCCCGGCAGTCCGAACGACCGCTTCAGCCGCCGCGCCGACGCCGCCCTTTCGCTGCCCGGCATGGCCGCCCTGGCCGTGGTGACTGATGACCACCTGCGCACCATGAGCCGCGCCGCTCTGATGGTGTTCGCAGGCAGCCACGACTTCTTCGCCCTGCACCTGGTCACCGCCAGCCACGCATTCCGGCTGTTGTACCCGTACCTGCAGCCGCGGCTCGGACCGCGAACCGATGTCGTCTTCACCGTGGGCCTGCTGGCCGGCTACCTGGCCGCCGGCGCTCCGGCACCGGCGCCCTGGCCGGGGCCCGACGTCGCGCCGCCGCCCACCTCACCGGAACTGCTCGCGCTGTGCCGCGACGACGAGCACGACATCAAGCTGGCGCACGCAGCGGGGGCCCACGCCGATCACTGGCGCGACCCCGCGTTCCGGCACGTGGCGCGCAGCTACCTCGGCCGCCGCCAGGACGTTTGAGGGCCGGCTGCGCGTATCCATATTGCGTCCACGATTGCTCACCCGGGCTTTCATGGTTGGCCCGTAGCATCATCCTCGGAAACGCGAAGATGCGCGTGCCGCGAGATGCGCGAGACCACCATCGACACGACCGCAGCCATGAGCCAGCCGACGCAACAACCGATGTCCCCTGGGGCGAACCGGACCCAGCCCGCAGCAGCCGCTGCCCGGGGCAACGAGCCGTCGCTGACCGGTGCTGAGAGCGCGCTTCTCCTGGCCGCTCTCTGCGCGCTGGTCATCAGCGCGGCGTCTCTCTGGACGCTCTGAAGCGCGTTTCCTCGAAGACTCTCCAAACTTGATTTGACCATCTCGGCTGGCCCCGCATACTGCGGGGTCTCTTTTTTTTGGGGCTGACACGCGCCATGAAGTATCTGCATACCATGGTCCGGGTGACCGATCTGGACCAATCCCTGGACTTCTACTGCGACAAGCTCGGGCTCGTGGAGCTGCGCCGCCACGAGGTGCCGGAGGGTCGCTTCACGCTGGTGTTCCTGGCCGCGCCGGGAGACGAGGACGCCCAGGTCGAGCTGACCTACAACTGGGATCCCGAGACCTACAGCGGCGGTCGGAACTTCGGACATCTGGCCTACGCCGTGGACGACATCTACGCCGCCTGTCAGCGACTCATGGATGGGGGTGTCACCATCAACCGGCCGCCACGGGATGGCCGCATGGCGTTCGTGCGCTCCCCGGACGGCATCTCCATCGAGCTCCTGCAGCGCGGCAACGCGCTGCCGCCGGCGGCGCCGTGGCGCGACATGCCCAACGTCGGTAGCTGGTAACGAGCCCCGCTCAGCGGCCCGCCAGATCCTGCTGACCCGAGGGCTCAATGACGTCCACCGCCGACACCAGGACGCCGCCCAGCACCTGATCCACCGCCCGCTCCGCTGCATCCCGGAACGGCAGCAGCACCAGATCGACGCCGGCGTCCTTCAGGCGCTGCTCGCTTTCGGCACGATTCGCCGCCACCGCGATGCGCCCCGTGTAGCCCACGTCACGCAGGGCGTGGGTGAGGCTCGCCCGGGGATCGACATGGGTCAGCCCGAGGTCGTGGTCGGGCACCGTACAGACGATCCAGCTCACGCCCCGCAGCGGCAAGGTTGCGACGAAGTCGGGATCGGTGACATCACCGTAGACCGTATCGAAGCCCATGTCCTGCCAGGCGTGAAAGGCCTCGGGATCGAAGTCGACGCCGAGCACTCGGTGCCCCCTTTCCGACAGCAGCCGGAGCACCGTGCCGCCATAGCGTCCCAGCCCGATGACGATGGCGTCGCAGGGGTGCCGGGTCGGCGGTGACTGATCCGGCAGCTCGCGCCGCGGCGCCGCGCGCTCGAACCGCTTGAGCACCGGCTCGAGAAGGCCGTACAGCGCCTGGGAATAAAGGATCATGTAGACGGATGCGGTGATGGTCACCAGCCCCACCAGGGTCACCAGGCCCACGGCGCGCTCGTCCACGTGGCCCAGCGACAGGCCCATGGCCATGAAGATGAGGGAGAACTCGCTGATCTGGGCCACCGTCAGGCCCGCCATGAACCCGGTGCGGCTGCGATAGCCCATCCAACCCATGATGAGCAGCACGATCAGCGGGTTGCCGATCAATACGAACGCCGACAGCACCAGCGCCGCCGGCAGGTCGCCGCCGATCAGGTTCAGGTCGAGCCGGGCCCCCAGGGCGATGAAGAAAAAAAGCAGCAGGAAGTCGCGCAGGCTCGACAGCCGTGCCGACATCGCCTCACGAAACGGTGTCGAGGCGAGCGACACGCCCGCCAGCAGGCCGCCCAGCTCCTTGCCGAAGCCGACGAAGTCTCCGGCTGTCGCCAGCAGCGCCGCCCAACCGATCGCGAACGACACCAGCAGCTCGGGTGAACGGGCGAGACGCCGCACCAGCGGGTTGGCAACGTAGCGCACGAACAGCACCACGACCATCACCAGAAACGCCGCCAGGAGCACCGCCTGAAGCGGTGAGAACGGCGAAGCCGAGGCGTCCGCGCCGATTCCGGCCGACGACAGAACCACCAGCGCCACCACCACGACGATGTCCTGCACGATCAGGAAGCCGAGCGCGATCCGGCCATAGAGCGAATCGATTTCGCCTTTGTCCGTCAGCAGCTTGACGATGATGATGGTGCTGGAGAACGTCAGCGCCACCGCGACGTAGACCGCCGGCAGCCAGTCGATGCCAAGCCCCAGGCAGATGGCGAACCCGATCAGCGCGGTGAACAGGATTTGCCCCATACCGGTGGCGACCGCGACGCCACCCACGGAGCGCACCAGCCCGACGTCGAGCTTCAGCCCCACCAGGAACAGCAGCAGGGCGACGCCGAGCTCGGCCAGCAGCTCGATGTGCGCCTCCACCGTCACCAGCCCGAGCGCCGATGGCCCTGCCAGCAGGCCAACGGCAATGAAGCTCACGATCAGCGGCTGCCGCAACGTCACCCCGACCAGGCCCAGCAACGACGCCAGGCCCAGCAGCACGGCAACCTGATAGAAGAGCGGCAGCTCGCCGACGCCGATCATGTTCCCTCCAGCCGAAGCCGGCCAACATGCCAGCGGTCCGGGAAAACCTCAACGGTTGCCGCGGCTCCGGCAAGCCTGGTGTAAGATTCCGCGCTTCGCAAACCGGAGAGAGCGTGATGAAGCTGATCAATTCCGTTGGCCCCAACCCCCAGGTCGTGCGCATGTTCGCCGCGGAGCGCGGCATCGACCTGCCGCTGGACGATATCGACATCATCGCCGGCGCCAACCGCCAGGCCGACTATCTCACCAAGAACCCGTCCGGCCAGACGCCGTGCCTGGTGCTGGACGACGGGCGGTACATCGCCGAGATCACGGCGATCTGCGAGTACCTCGACGAGGTGAGCCCCGGGGACTCGCTGATCGGCAAGACGGCGGAGGAGCGTGCCGAGACGCGGATGTGGACCCGCAGGGTCGACCTCGGCATCTGCGAGCCGCTGGCGAACGGGTTTCGCTACGCCGAGGGGCTGCAGATGTTCAAGGACCGCATGATCACCGTGCCGGAGGCGGCCGAGGGTCTGAAGCGCATCGCCCAGGACAAGCTCACCTGGCTTGACAAGCAACTGGCCGGAAAGACCTATCTGTGCGGCGACCGCCTGACCCTGGCCGACGTGCTGCTGTACTGCTTCCTCGCCTTCGGCGCCAACGTCGGGCAACCGCTGAACGAGGCCAACACCCAGGTCAAGGCGTGGTTCGACCGCATGGCGTCCAGGGCCAGCGCCAAGGCCTGAACCCCACCCGTGGGCGTGCTGGCCACCTTTCACGTGGCCTGCACGCCCACTGGTCTACACTTTTTCCATGGCCTCTTCACTATCTCTGTGTTACTTTTCGTAACCTGAACTGCGGCGAAGCGTAACAATCCATGCGCGGCACATACATTACGGCGATCGTCATCGCCTTGCTCATCGGTCTGTGGCTGCTGTCCGGACAGATCGGCCGTGAGGATTCGGTGGTTCACACCACCCTGGCCGAGGCCAATCGCGAGAGCCAGGCCCAGTCTCAGGATGCCGCCCTGACCCGCGTCCGCGCCCGCGCGATCCGTGCCCAGCCTCAGTATCGACAGGTGGTGCTGCGCGGCCGCACCGAAAACAAGCGCACGGTCGAGGTCAAAGCGGAGACCGCCGGGCGAATCACCGAGCGACCCATAGATCGCGGCAGCCGGGTGCAGGCTGGCGATCTGCTCTGCCGCATCAGCGCTGAGGACCGCTTCGCCGCACTGGACGAAGCCCGCGCCGCGCTGGCCCAGGCCACCATCGAGCACGACGCCAGCATCCGGCTCAAGGAACGCGGCTTCCAATCCGAGACCGCCATCGCTCAGGCAGCCGCCCGTCTGGCAGCGGCCCAGGCCCAGGTGGAGCGCCGCGAGCTGGACATCGAGCGCACCTACGTTCGCGCCCCGTTCGCCGGCATCGTCGAAGACGTGCACATGGACGTCGGCGACTACGCCTCTCCGGGTACCGCCTGCGTGACCCTGGTGGACATGAACCCCATGCTGCTGGTCGGACGCGTGTCCGAGCGTGAGGTCGCGAACCTGGAGCTTGGCCATCCCGTGACCGGCGTGCTCAGCGACGGCCGCCGCATCGAAGGGCCCATCACCTTCATCGGCCAGCAGAGCGATCCGGCGACCCGCACCTACGCGGTCGAGGTTCAGATTCCAAATCCCGACTACGCGCTGCGCTCTGGCATCACCACCGAGCTGCGGGTGCCGGTGGCCGAAGTCATGGCGCACAAGATCAGCCCGGCCGTGTTCGCCCTCGCCGACGACGGCACCGTGGGCGTGCGGACCATCAACGACAGCAAGCGGGTCGAGTTTCATCCGGTATCCATCGTTCGCGACGACGTCGACGGCGTCTGGGTCAGCGGCCTGCCGACCGTGACCACGCTGATCACGGTCGGTCAGGAGCTGGTGGTGCCCGGACAGCAGGTCGACGTCTCCATGGAGCGTTCGGCCGATATGCCCGCCCGCACGGCCGAGCAGAACGAGAGCCGCAGCGCCGGCGACAGAAGCTCTGAAGACAGACGCTCCGTCAGCAACCTAGTCACGCTCGCAGCCAAGCCATGATCGGCATCGTCGACGCGGCCATCAGCCGCACCCGCACCACCCTGCTGGTCATGCTGATGGTGGTGATCGCCGGCAGCGCCGCGCGCATGGCCATTCCCATCGCCGCAGATCCGCACGTGGACGTGCCGTTCTTCTTCGTCAGCGTCGTTCACGAAGGCATCTCCCCGGAGGACGCCGAGCGTCTGCTGGTGATGCCCATGGAGATCGAGCTGCGCAAGGTGGAAGGCGTCAAGGAGCTGACCTCCTACGCTTCCGAGGGCTCCGCCACCATGCTGGTGGAGTTCGATGCCGACCATGATCTCGATCAGGCGCTGCTGGACGTGCGCGAGGCCGTAGACCGGGCAGAGCCCGAGCTCCCCAGCACGGCCGAAGAGCCGATCGTGCGAGAAGAATCCACGGACGACTTCCCGATCATCCAGGTCAATCTGGTTGGTGAGGGCGTGCCGGAGCGCATGTTCTACAACCTGGCCATCGAGCTGCGCGACGACATCGAGGCCATTCCCGGCGTGCTCGAGGCCGAGATGGTGGGACATCGCGAGGAGGTGCTCGAGGCGGTGATCGATCCGTCGGCGCTGGAGGCCTATCAGATCTCCAACGAAGCGCTGATCAACACTATCGTCCGCAACAACCGGCTGATTCCGGCCGGCAGCCTGGACACCGGCCAGGGCCGCTTCTCGGTCAAGGTGCCGAGCATCATCGAGAACGCCCGGGACATCTACGACCTGCCGATCCGCGCCAGCGGCGACACCGTGGTCACGTTGAGCGACGTCGCCCAGATCCGCCGCACCTTCAAGGACCGCACCAGCTACGCCCGGGTCAACGGCCGCGACACCATCTCGCTGCGGGTGACGAAACGCGCCAACGCCAACGTCATCGACACCATCGATGCCGTGAAGCAGGTGGTCGAGCGCCACCGCCCGAGCATGCCATCGCGTGTGGAGGTGTTCTACTCCCAGGACCAGGCACCCTTCGCTTCCCAGCAGGTGACCGAACTGCAGGGCAACATCCTCACCGCGCTCGCCCTGGTCATGGTCATCGTCGTCGCGGCCATGGGCTTCCGCAGCGGCCTGATCGTCGGCATCGGCATTCCGGTATCGTTCCTGTTCTCGCTGGTGTTCGTGTACCTGCTCGGCTACACGTTCAACTTCATGGTCATGTTCGGCATGCTGCTCGGTCTCGGCATGCTGATCGACGGCGCCATCGTCGTCACCGAGTACGCCGACCGGAAGATGACCGAGGGCTTCGATCGCCGCGCCGCCTACGCCATGGCAGCGAAGCGCATGTTCTGGCCGGTGACCGCGTCGGTGGCCACCACCCTGGCCGCGTTCCTGCCGCTGATGTTCTGGCCCGGCATTCCCGGCAAGTTCATGCGCTACCTGCCGGTGACGGTGTTTACCGTGCTGACCGGCTCGCTGGTGTATGCGCTGCTGTTCGGGCCCGTCCTCGGGTCGCTGTTCGGCAAAGCAGGCGCCCGCGACGCCAAGGCCATGGCTACCCTGAAGCAGCTCGAGGATGGCGACCCGACCAAGCTCAGGAGCCTCACGGGCCTGTACGCCCGGTTGCTGTCCTACGCCAGCCGCTACGCCCTGATCACCCTCACCTGCATCCTGTCGATTCTGGTGGGCAGCTTCTGGGCCTACGGCCAGTACGGCAAGGGCATGGTCTTCTTCTCGGACGCCGATCCGAAGTTCGCCGAGATCACGGTGCGCGCCCGCGGCAATCTGGCGGCAGAGGAGATCAACGCCCTGGTGTACGAGGTCGAGCGTGACGTGCTCGAGGTGGAAGGCATCAAGGGCATCAACACCTTCACCCGCGTATCCGGCGGGCCGTCGCGCAGCGGCATGGACCGCATCGGCGGCATCTTCGTGGAGCTGCACGACGAGCATCAGCGCGACCGCAAGGGCGCCGAGATCTTCGACGAGATCCGCACGCGCACCGCGAACCTGGCCGGCATCACGGTCGAGGTTCAGAAGATGGAGCAGGGCCCGCCCGTGGGCAAGCCCATCCAGATTCAGTTCTCCGCCTATCAGCGCGACCTGCTCGAGCCGGCCGTCGCCAGGGTGCGCGAGTATATGGACAGGCTGCCGGAGATCATCGATGCCGACGACACCCGCTCGCTGCCCGGCATCGAGTGGAAGCTGACCGTCGACCGCGCCCAGGCGGCCCTGTACGGCGCCGACGTGTCCCAGGTTGGCGTGGCGGTGCAGCTCGTCACCAACGGCGTCAAGGTCGGCGAGTACCGACCGGATAAGGCGGACGACGCCGTGGACATCCGCGTGCGCTTTCCCCAACCCGAACGCGGCATCTCGGCGCTGGACGATCTGCGTATTGCCACCCCGGGCGGACAGGTGCCGATTTCCAACTTCGTCAAGCTGGAGCCCTCTCCCAACGTCGATACCCTGCAGCGCATCGACGGCATTCCCGTGGAGTTCATCCGCGCCAACGTACGCGAAGGCGTGCTCGCCGACGACGTCGTTCGAGAGATCAGACGCTGGATCGACGACCAGACGTTCCCGGCGGGACTGAACATCGACTTCCGCGGCGCCAACGAGGAGCAGGCGGAATCCCTGGCGTTCGTGCAGATCGCCTTTCTGATGTCGCTGCTGCTGATGTTCGTGCTGCTGGTCACTCAGTTCAACAGCATCTACCAGGCGCTGCTGATTCTGGTGGCCGTGGTGATGTCGACGGCGGGCGTGCTGCTGGGGCTGCTGATCACCCAGTCGCCGTTCAGTGCCATCCTCACCGGCGTCGGCGTGGTGGCGCTGGCCGGCATCGTCGTCAACAACAACATCGTGCTGATCGACACCTACAACCACCTGCGCCGGGAGCACCCCGACCTGCACTACGTGGCGCTGATCGTTCGCACCGGCGCCCAGCGGCTGCGGCCCGTGATGCTCACCACCGTCACCACGATCTTCGGATTGCTGCCCCTGGCCGCCAACCTGTCCGTAGACCTGGTGAACCGCACCATCGTCTACGGCGGGCAGCTATCGGGATTCTGGGTGCCGCTGTCTCAGGCCATCGTCTCGGGCCTCACCTTCGCCACGCTGCTGACGCTGGTGGCGACCCCCGCCCTGCTGGCGGTGCCCCATCAGGCCAGAGGCGTCATGGTGCGCAGCCGACGCATGATTCGCACCTGGTGGCGCGCACGCCGCCGCGCCACAGGCGCGCTCGGCAGCCGTAAGGGCTTGTCTTCCTGAGAAAAAAGGACCCCGGCGACGGGGGATTGGGGAGGGGGAGGGGTGTCGCCGGGGTACCTGAAAACCCTTGCAGAGAGTTTCCGCCAGGGTCTCCTGAGGAGGTATAGCATCGCTCTACCTTCTCTGTGATCTTAGGCCGATGACCGGTGCCAGAGTTCCGATCGGCGGATAAGTTTTTTCAATCCGGCTTTCCCGCGGACCTGCGGGCCGCTTCCTGATAGGCCTGCGCCACCATGGTGCCCCGCTCCGGGTCCCGGGGCCGCCCGGCCGTCAGGGCGCCATCCACCACCAGCGCCTGTCCCGACACGAACGACGCTTCATCGCTGGCCAGGAAAACGGCCATGGCGGCGATGTCTTCAGGCTCTCCGGCCCGGGGAATCGGCTGCATGCGCGCCAGCGCCGGCCGCATGAGCTCCGGCACGTCGGCATTGGCGCCCTCCGGCAGCCCCGCGCGGGCGAACCCCGGCGCGAAGATGTGCGTGGCGATCCCGCCTGGGCAGATGGCGTTGACGCGAACCCGAAACGGTGCCAGCTCCAGGGCCACCGATCGCGTCAGGTTGATCACGGCCGCCTTCAGGGCGCTGTAGACGTGGGGTCCCATACCGCCCGCGGTGCCGGCAACGCTGGCCGTGGAGATGATGCTGCCGGACCCCTGAGCCCGCATCACCGGCGCCGCGTACTTCATGCCGAGGATCGGGCCGGTGAGCAGCACCCCGATGGTGCGCTGATACGCCTCCCCCAGGTCGGTCTGATCGATGGAACCGCTGACGCCGCCGAGGCCGGCGTTGTTGAACAGACAGTCGATACGGCCGAACTGCGCCACGGCCACGTCGATGAGGCGCGCCACGTCGGGCTCGAGGGACACGTCCGTGGGTTGAAAGCGTACGGCGTCGCCGAGCTCGCGGGCCAGCAGCTCGCCGCGTTGCGCATCGAGATCGGCCAGCACCACCCGGGCGCCCTCGCTCACGAAGCGGCGCACGGTGCCTGCGCCGATGCCGCTGGCACCTCCGGTCACCACCGCCACCTTTCCCTGCAAACGCCCGCTCATGTATTCTGCCCAGCCGATCGACGCGGATACCTTCGCTGAAGGCCGCGCCGGACACAAGCCGCGACCAGGATATTCGATGACAGTTTCCCTCGGAGTGCACGTTGGCCAGCAGAACATGGCCATGGACGACATGCGCCGCCTGTGGCGCAAGCTCGACGACCGCGGCGTCGACTGGATTTCCGCCTGGGACCACTTCTACGAGGCGCCGCCCAAAGGCGGCACCCAGCCCCACTTCGAGGCGCTGGCCACCCTCGGCGCCCTGGCGGCGGAGACCCGACATGCCCGCATCGGCTGCCTGGTGTTCTACGTGGGCTACCGCAACCCCGCCCTGCTCGCCAAAGCGGCCACCACCCTCGACCACATCAGCGGCGGCCGATTCGAGCTGGGGCTTGGGGCCGGCTGGCACATCTGGGAGGCCAGCGCCTACGGCTACCCGTTCCCTGACATCGGCACCCGCCTCGACATGCTGGAGGAGGCCGTGCAGGTGGTGCGCCGCATGCTCACCGAGGAGCGCACCACGTTCTCCGGCAAGCACTTTCAGGTGGACGACGCGAGCTGCCTGCCGGCGCCCATCCAGCCGCGCCTGCCCATCTGGATCGGCGGCGTCGGCGAGAAGCGCACTTTGAAGATCGTGGCCGATCACGCGGACGGCTGGAACGCCGCCTATCTGTCTCCCGAGGAGTTCGGCCGGGTCAACGGCGTGCTGACCCAATGGTGCGAGGACGAGGGCCGCGACCCGGCCAGCCTGAAGCGGGCAGCCAACGTCACCTTCAACATGGGCCTGGACGAGGCGGAGGTGGCACAGCAGCGCGAGCTGATGCTGAAGGACTGGGGCGCCACGGCGGAGCGGGTGTCTGCCGGCGCCCTGCTGACAACGCCGGATCGGGCCGCGGAACGCATTCTCGAGTACGTCGAGGCCGGCGCCGACGAGGTCAACATCGCCCTACGCGCGCCCTGGAGCGACGAAGCACTGGACGCCTACCTGGAAACGGTGATGCCGGCGGTGCGCAAAGCCACCGCCTGACCGGGCGCGCTCAACGACCCGGCCCGGCTATGGCGTCCGCAAACGCCAGCACACGCTCGGCCTCGGCGGCATGCAGGTTCTCGATCAGCTTGCCGTCGAGCACGGCCACCCCCTTGCCTTCGGCCTGCGCCGCGCCCCAGGCCTCCAGCACGCTGCGGGCATGGGCAACCGCTTCCGCCGAGTAGCCGAACACCTCATTGGCCACCTCCACCTGACTCGGGTGAATCAGCGACTTGCCGTCGAAGCCCATGTCCCGGGCCTGCTCGCAGGCGGCGCGGAAGGCCGCCTGGTCCTGAAACGCCAGGTGCACGCCGTCCAGCACGTCCACGCCCGCGGCGCGCGCCGCCAGCACGCAGCGCTGCAGCGCGTAGGCCAAGTTGTGACGTGCCTCGGTGTGGCGCGCGCGCAGCGAAGTCACCAGATCGCTGGTGCCCAGCACCAGCACCGCCAGCCGCGGGCAGTGGCGCGCCAGCCGCTCGACGTCGAGCACGGCCAGCGGCGTCTCCACCATGAACCACAGCGGCAGGCCGCTCGCCCCCGCGCGCTCGGTAGCCGCCACGGCGGCGTCGATCTGCGCCGTGGTTTCGATCTTGGGGAGCAGCAGGCCGTCGATGGTCAGTCCGGCCACGGCGGCGACGTCTGCCTCGCCCCAGGGCGTGTCCAGGCCATTGACGCGAACCACCAGCTCGCGATGCCCGTAGCCGCCCGCCTCCACCGCCTGAACCACTCGTGCTCGCGCCTCGTCCTTGGCGTCCACGGCCACGGCATCCTCGAGATCGAAGATGACCCCGTCACAGGGCAGCTCACGGGCCTTGGCGAGCGCGCGCGGATTGGCGCCCGGCATGTAGAGCATGGAACGGCGCGGCTTGAGCAGCGGCAAGGTCATGGCGAGCAGGTTCGGAAGATCAGGAGCTGCGAGGGCGGGGCTGTTCCGGGGCGCTGAAGAAGCCGCGATGGCGCAGCACGCGATGCCGCGCCCCATGGCGTGCCTCGCGGCACTCGGCCTTGCACCGGCAGCTGTAGTCGGAGAGCAGGGGAATCAGGGTGAAGGCCCCGATCAGGCGAAACACCACGGCCCACCCCTCCTGGCTCTGGTACCAGTCGGAGGCCAGCTTCGGCACCTCCAGAAAGAAGCCCGCGAAGAAGAAGAACATCAGCGCGGTTGCGGCAATGGCGAGCACGCGGGAGACGAAGATGCCAAGGTTGGGCACCAGGGTGATGAAGGCCAGCGTGGCGCCCGCCGCGTAGGGCAACCATAACCACGGGCTGGGATGAGGCACATGCAGGAGAGCGGCCACCACGAACAGCACACCGATCGTGGCGTTGACGAACTGCATGCTCCGCGTCATCGACTGGTCACCTCTGTGGTCCACACTCGAACGCCCTCAAGTCTCGGGAAAGCCCCCAGGCCAGTCAAGGCCAATGTTACACACGGTGACATGGGGCTACGGAACTACTCAGCAAATCGCCGGGCCGCAGGCCCCATTCCATGAGGATTGCGGCGACTTAAGTCATATAAACTGACAGACAAATCGAACTCATCCGATTCGTGCCGATTGTCCGCCGTCCACCGGCAGGCAGACGCCGGTGATGAACTTCGCCTCATCCGAGGCCAGGAACAGCGCCGCATTGGCGACGTCCCAGGCATCGCCCATGCGACCGCCGAGCGGCACCTGGGCATCGCGAGCGGCGATCAGCGCCTTGCGGTCGCGGCCCGCGGCCACATACCCTTCGATGGCCATGGGCGTGTGCATCAGGCCGGGCATGATGACGTTGGCGCGTATACCGTGACCGGCATTGCCCATGGCAAGGGCATGGGTGTAGGCGTTCAGGCCGGCCTTGGAGGTCTTGTAGGCTACGATGCCGGCAGAGCAGACGGCTGCCACCGAAGAAATGTTGGTGATGACCCCGGCGCGCTGCGCCCGCATCACCGGTAGCGCATGCTTGCAGACCAGCATGATGCCGCGGAGGTTGGTATCGAAGATGCGATCCCAGACCTCCAGCGTCATGCTCGCCGCACCGCGGTCGCCGGTGCCGATGCCGACGTTGTTGTGCAGCACGTCGATGCGGCCGAAGCGTGCCACGCCGTCGGCGATCAGCCTCTCGCAGTCGGCCTCACGGGTGATGTCGGCGGCGCAGACTGCGCCATCGCCGCCGCGATCGCGGACCATGGCCAGGGTCTCCTCGGCGGAGGCGGCGTCGCGATCGACCAGCAGCAGCCGGGCGCCCTCCTCCGCGAAGCGCAACGCCGTCGCCCGGCCGTTGCCCAGCGTCGCCCCGGGCGTCTGCCCGGCGCCGACGACCACGGCAATCTTGCCGGCTAGACGTCCCAACCCGGCAGACCCTCGTCGCCCTGCACGCCAAGGCTGTTCAACGCCATGGACACCAGGTTGTACTGGCCAACGGTGAACACCACGTCCATGAGCTGCTGCGTGGTCAGATGCTCTGACAGGCTGGCCCACGTCGCATCGGAGACATGCGCGTCCGCGTGCAGCTCGTCCGTGGCCTTGAGCAGCAGACGGTCGAGCTCCGAGATGCCCGGGGTATCAGGCCCGGTCTTGGCGGTGCGGATCTCGTCGTCGCTCATGCCCGCCTGGCGGGCGATCAGGACGTGCTGACCCCACTCGTACCCGGCCTGACACAGAAAGCCGATGCGCAGGATGATCAGCTCCCGCTCCCGCGGTGCCAGCGTCGACTTGCCGAGGATGTGGTTCGCAAACACCAGCCAGCGGCGCAGCAGGTCGGGGTGGTGAGCCAGCGTCTTGAAGATGTTCAGCACCTCGCCGCGCGCGGCGATCGGCGCGAGCACGGCCTTCGCTTCCTCGCTCCAGTCCTGCGCCTCCAGCGGTGCCACCCGCGGCTCCGATACCCTCATGCTCCCTCCCTCTGCCTGTCGGCGTTGCATCGAAGGGGTAATATACACGCCCGCACCATCGCCAACGAGGGAGAGCCCGCATGGCCTTTGCCGACCGACCGCGCTTCGGCGTCACCATCTTTCCGACCGACTACGCGATCCAGCCGGCCGAGCTGGCCAGGGCCGTGGAGGAGCGCGGCTTCGACAGCCTGTTCTTTCCCGAGCACACCCACATTCCGGCGGCCCGCAAGACGCCGTTTCCCGGCGGCACCGACCTGCCGAAGATGTACTGGCACACCCACGACCCGTTCGTCGCCCTGGCAGCGTGCGCGGCCGTCACCAGGCGCATTCGCCTCGGCACCGGCATCTGCCTGGTGATCGAGCGAGACCCGATCACGCTGGCGAAGGAGGTGGCCTCGCTCGACATGATCTCGGGCGGCCGCGTGGTGCTCGGGGTCGGTGCCGGCTGGAACCGGGAAGAGATGGAGAACCACGGCGCCGACTACGGCAACCGCTGGAAGATCGTCCGCGAGAAGGTGCTGGCCATGCAGGCCATCTGGACCGAGGAAGCGGCCGAGTTCCACGGCGAGTTCGTCGACTTCGACCCGATCTGGTCGTACCCGAAGCCGGTCCAGGCAGGCGGCCCGCCGATCTGGATCGGCGCCAACTCGAAGTGGGTGTTCGACCGCATCGCCGACTACGCCGACGGCTGGATGCCCATCGGCGGATTGGGTTCCGGCAACATGGCCCGGCTCGAGCAAGCGATGGCCGCGCGCGGCCGCAAGGTAGCCGACCTGGACCTGGCCCTGTTCGGCGCGCCCACCGATGCCGAAGCCCTCAAGGGCCGCATCGATCAAGGCTTCGACGAGCTGGTGTTCTCGCTACCGGACGCCGGCGCCGACAAGGTGCTGCCGGTGCTCGACAAGCTGGCCGACCTGGTCCAGCACATCCGCGGCTGAGCCGCGTGGCCGTCGTGCAGCGGCCGTTCAGCCCAGCAGGCCGCGCAGCAGCAGGCGCAGCGCGTCGTCCACCTGCTGCTCGAGCGCGATGAGCGAGGCCAGCGGGCTGCGCGGTCCGGCCGTGCTGGACCCGCGACCGCGGCCGAACAGCAGCACCGACGACAAACCGTGCACGGCCGACCAGGCCACGCCGCCGGCCGCCGACAGCGTCAGCCCCGGCACCCGCTCCTGCACCCGCAGCGCCTCCAGGCTGTTGAGCACCACGTCATAGGACTCTGCGGCAGCGAGGCCGAGCTCCGGATAGTTCGTGAAGTCGCCGACCACCGGGCTGAACATCAGGTTGTAGCTGGTGGGGTTGCCCAGGGCAAAGCGCACGTAGGCGAGGCCGACCTGCACGAAGCGTTCCTCCGGGTCCTGCGCCTCGGCCGCGGCCAGCAGTTGCGTCTGCAGATCGCGGAAACCGCGGGTCATCAGCGCGGCCAGCAGGCAGTTCTTGGTGGGGAAATGCCGATACGGCGCGGTCGGCGATACCCCTGCCTCACGTGCCAGGGCCCGCAGGCTGAGCCGTTCCGTGCCCTCCCGAGCAATGCTTTCCAGCGCCGCGGCGAGCAGCGCTTCCTTCAGATCACCGTGATGGTAGCCACGCTGGGCGGACATATCCCCTCTTCCTCGACGCCGGCGGCCGGCTGTTGGACATGATACGCCATCGCCTTCACGCGATGTTGACATTGAACACATTAGGGTTACTCTGGTCGCTAATGTGATCATTGCTCACACCGGAGAAGATATGCAGCTGCTCGCGTTCCGTCGCCAATACCGCCGCTGGCTGCCGGCGATGGATCGGCTGATGCTGCCGGCGCTGCTGATCATCCTGCTGCTGGTGTTCAATCATCGCGCCGAAGCGGACACGCCGGTGACCCTGGTGACCGCCGAGCAGCAGCCCGCTTACGCCACCCATCGCGTCTATGCGGGCCGCACCGTCGCCGGCCGGGCCTCCGACATCGGCTTCAAGCGCGCCGGGGAGCTGCACGAGGTGCGGGTTGACCTCGGCGCCCGGGTGGCAGCCGGCGATGTGCTGGCCGTGCTCGATCAGAATGCGGTCCGGGCCAGCCTGGCCCAGGCCGACGCCGACGTCACCCTGGCGGCAGCCGCGCTGGAGGCCGCCGCCGCCCGGGCCGAACTGGCGCGCCAGACCGAGGCTCGGTTCGCCGGCCTGCGCGCCTCCGGACACGTCTCCGCTCAGGAGTACGACGAGCGCGCCCTCGACCTGCGGGCCCGGCAGGCAGACCGGGACGTGGCCGAGGCCGCCCTGGCCCGAGCCCGGGCGGCGCGGGAAGCGAGCCGCATCGCCCTCGACGAGTCCCGGCTGGTGGCACCTTTCGACGGCGTGATTCAGGCACGCCATCACGACGAGGGCAGCCAGCTCCAGCCCGGGCAGCCGCTGCTGCGGCTGGTGGAATCCGGCCGCATCGAGGCCCACGTGGGCGTGCCGGAAACCCAGACCGCAAGCCTCACCCCCGGATCCCGCCACCGCCTGCGCTGGCAGGGCCAGGATCTGGACGCCACGGTCCTTGCCGTGCTGCCCGAACTCGACCCCGAATCCCGCACCCGCACCGCCGTGTTCGAGCTCGACACCACCGACGTTGCGGTGGGCACGCTGGTGGAGCTGCCCGTGGCGCACACGGTTCCGGAGGCAGGCTTCTGGCTGCCGCTCGCGGCCCTGACCGAGAGCGAGCGCGGGCTGTGGGGCGTGTTCGTGCTGCGCGCCGACCAGACCGTAGAGCGCCGGCTGGTGGACATCGTCCACGCCGAGGCCGCCAGGGCCTACGTGCGCGGCACCGTCGGTGACGGCGAGCAGGTGGTGGCGGCCGGCGTGCAGCGGCTGGTGCCCGGCCAGCGCGTGCTGGCTGCGGCGCCGTGAAGTCGGCGATGTCGATCTTTTACGACAATCCGCGCCTCACCGTGCTGGCCACCTTCCTGATCGCGCTGGTCGGGGCCGTCGCCTACGGCGGCCTTGCCCGCCAGGAAGACCCCACCATGACCGAGCGCTATGCCACGGTCAGCACCTTCCTGCCCGGCGCCACGGCCAGCCGGGTGGAGTCGCTGGTGTCGGAACCCCTGGAAACGCGGCTGCGGGAAGTCCCCGAGGTGCGCACGCTGCGCTCCAACTCCCGGGCCGGCTACTCGCTGCTGAACGTCGAGCTGCACGACCACGTCGGGCCCGAGCAGACCGACGTCGTCTGGTCGGAGCTTCGAGACAAGCTGGCCGAGGCCCACCCGCTGCTGCCGGCAGGCACTTCCGTACCCCTGCTCGACGTTCGCGGCCCCATCGCCACCACCCTGGTGGTGGCCCTGACCTGGGACGCACCGGGCGAGGTTCAGCTCGGCATGCTCACCCGGCTGGCCGAGGCGCTGCGCATCCGCCTGGCCAACCTGCCCAACACCCGCGAGTCGACGCTGTACGGCGCCGCCGACGAGCAGCTGCTGGTGGCCGTGCCGCCCCATGCGCTGGCCGACGCCGGCCTGACGGCGGCCGATCTCTCCAT
Source organism: Pseudomonadales bacterium (assembly GCA_040219935.1). Taxonomy (GTDB): domain Bacteria; phylum Pseudomonadota; class Gammaproteobacteria; order Pseudomonadales; family Azotimanducaceae; genus UBA7803. Next base: position 83,585 of record JAVJUA010000003.1, read on the forward strand.
CGCCATCGCGGCGGCGGACACCAAACGCCCTGCCGGCCGGCTGCAGCAATCGGGCGCCGACCTGCTGGTGGAGATCGACGCCGAGCTCGACTCGGCCGAGCGGATCGCGCGAATCCCGCTGCGCCAGGACGGCAGCGGCGCCATGCTGCGCGTGGGCGACGTGGCGACGGTGCGCAAGGTGCCGGCAGACCCACCTGAGGCGCTGGCGCTGGTGGGCGGGCTGCCGGCCGTGTTCGTCGGCACCACCATGGAGCCGGACAGCAACATCGACGTCTGGATGGCGGCCGCCCTGGCCGAGGTGGAGGCCGAGCGGGCCGATCTGCCGGGCGGAATCGCCATGAACGTGGCATACAACCAGAACGACTACACGGCCGAGCGGCTGCGAAGCCTGGCGGTCAACCTGATCTGGGCGCTGATCATCGTCATGGCGACCCTGGTCTGGTTCATGGGCCTGCGGTCGGCACTCACCGTCGGGGTGGCACTGCCGCTGTCGGGTGCCATGGTGCTCGGCGGCCTGTACGTGATGGAGATTCCGCTGCACCAGATGTCGGTGACCGGACTGATCATCTCCCTGGGGCTGCTGATCGACAACGCCATCGTCATCACCGAAGACTACCGTCAGCGCCGCCGTTCGGGACTTGCCCCCTCCGACGCCATTCGCCATGCGGTAGGCCACCTCGCCGTGCCCCTGGGCGCGTCCACGGCCACCACGGTGCTGGCCTTTCTGACCATCGCCCTGGCACCCGGCGGCACCGGCGACTTCACCGGCACCATCGGCGTGTCGGTGGTGCTCGCGGTGATCAGCTCCTACCTGCTGGCCATGACCATCGTCCCCGCCATCGCCGGCTTCGCCGAGCGCTGGTGGCCGGCCGACAACGGCTCGCGCTGGTGGCAGCAGGGGTTCAGCAGCGCGCGGCTCACCCGCGCCTACCGGCGCAGCCTGCACCACCTGCTGCGGCGCCCGGGCCGCGCCCTCGCGGTCGGCTGCCTGCTGCCCGTAATCGGCTTCGCGCTGGCGCCAACGCTGACCCAGCAGTTCTTCCCGCCGGTGGACCGCAACCAGTTCCAGATTCAGATCACCATGCCCACCCAGTCGTCCATCTGGCAGACGCGGGAGGCGGTAAGCGTGGCGGAAGCGGTGCTGCGCGCGCAGCCCGAGGTGACGGGCACCCACTGGAGCATCGGCGAGAGCCCGCCGCGCACCTACTACAACGTGCTCGGCCGCAACGATGGTGTGGCCAGCTTCGCCGGCGGCTGGGTCGACACCACCTCGCCGGAAGCCACCCGGGCGCTGCTGCCGAGGCTGCAGCCGGCGCTGGCACGCGCCTTGCCGGAGGCTCAGGTGCTGGCGCTGCCGTTCGAGCAGGGGCCACCCTTCGACGCGCCCATCGAGATCCGGGTGGAGGGACGCGATCCGGACGTGCTGCGGCAGATCAGCGACCGGCTGCGGCAGATACTCAGCGGCATGGACGAGGTGATCTACACGCGGGCCGGCGTCTCCGCCACCGAGCCCAAGCTGGCCTTCGTGCCCAACGAAAATCAGGCCACCGCCGTGGGCCTGAGCAGCGGCACCCTGGCCAGCCGCTACAACGACGCTCTGTTCGGCGTCACCGCCGGCACCGTGATGGAGGGCAACACCACGCTGCCGGTACGCGTCCGCCTCGACGCCGACCGGCGCAGCGAGACCGATCAGCTAGCCGCCCTGCCGCTGCTCGGCGGCCCGGGAGCCATGGTGCCGGCAGAGACCCTGGGACGCTGGGAGCTGGTACCGGCCGCGTCCGGCATCGAGCGCTACCAGGGCGCCCGCATCAGCACCGTGCAGGCCTATCTGAGTCCGTTCGTGCTGCCCGCCGGGGTCATGGCCGAGTTCCGCCAGCGCCTCGACGACGCCGGGCTGGTGCTGCCCGACGGCTACCGGCTGAACGTCGGCGGCGAGGCTGAGGAGCGGGCCGAGTCGGTGAGCGGCCTGCTACGCATCTTCGCCGTGCTCGCAGCGGCCATGGCCGCCGTGGTGGTGCTGTCGCTCAATTCCTTCCGCCAGGCCGGCCTGATCGCCCTGGTGGCGGTGCTGAGCTTCGGGCTCGCCCTGTTCGGCGTGCGGCTGTTCGGTTACCCGATGGGCTTCACGGCCCTGATCGGCGCGTTGGGCATGGTGGGGCTCGCGATCAACGGCGCCATCATCGTGCTGTCGGCCCTGAGGGCCGACCCGAAGGCGCGCGCCGGGGACGCCGGCACCTCCGTCGAAGTGGTGGTGAACGCTACCAGGCACATCCTTTCCACCACGGTCACCACCATCGGCGGGTTCGTGCCGCTGATCGTGTTCGGCGGCACGTTCTGGCCGCCGCTGGCCACCGCCATCGCCGGCGGCGTTGCCGGCTCCGCCATCATCGCCCTGTACACGGTGCCCGCCCTGTACCTGCGCATGCACCGCCGCCGGCCGGAGGCGGCCACGACGGTCCGGTCGGTGGTGGATCGTCTGGAACGTCAGCCGGAGAAGCTGGCTTCATAGCCGCGGGCCGACAGCGCGGCGAGCACCTGGTCGACCTGCTCCTCGCCGCGCATCTGCAGCACCAGCTCCACCACCGTCGAACGCACCGAGCTGCCGGCAAAGGCACGCTGATGCTCGATCTCCATGATGTTGCTGTCGAGCTCGGCCAGCACCCGGGTGACGTCCGCCAGCGCGCCGGGCACGTCGGGGATCTCCACCTTCAGCCGCACCAGCCGGTGGCTGCGCACCAGCCCGCGCTGCAGCACCGACGACAGCATCATCATGTCGATGTTGCCGCCGGACAGGATCAGCACGCAGCGCTTGCCGGCGAATGCGCTCGGGTGGGCACGCACGGCGGCCAGCGACACCGCCCCGGCGCCCTCCACCACCGTCTTCTCGATCTCCATGAGATCGAACACGGCCTGCTCCACCTGCTCCTCACTGACCAGCAGCATGTCGTCGACGTGGGCGCGGATCAGCGGCATGGTGTTCTGACCCGGCGACTTCACGGCAATGCCCTCGGCCACGGTACCCAGCACCCGCGGCCGATCGGAGAGCCCGTGAAAGGCGTTGTGAGCGGCCGCGAACCGCTCCACCTGCACCCCCACCACCCGCACGTCGGGCCGCAGCGCCTTGATGACGCTGGCCACGCCGGAAATGAGGCCACCGCCGCCCACGGGCACCACCACCACCTGCATGTCGGGCGCCTGCTCCAGGAGCTCGAGACCGAGGGTGCCCTGCCCGGCGATCACGCGCGGATCGTCATAGGGATGCACCAGGGTGAGACGCCGCTCCTCGGCGAGCTCGAGGGTGAACTGCCGGGCCTCGTCGAACTCGTTGCCGTGCAGGATCACCTCGGCGCCGAACACGCGCGTCTGCGCCACCTTGGCGTTGGGCGTGAACCGGGGCATGACGATGGTGGTGGGCACGCCCAGCCGGCGGCCATGGTAGGCGAGCGCCTGGGCATGATTCCCGGCAGACATGGCAATCACGCCTCGCTCGCGCACCGCTGCGTCGAGGCACAGCAGGCAGTTGAGCGCGCCCCGCTCCTTGAACGACGAGGTGAACTGCAGATTCTCGAACTTGAGCATCACCTCGGCGCCGGTGAGCGCCGACAGCGTGACGCTGTGAGCCAGCGGCGACACCGCGATCTGACCCGCAAGCCGAGCCCGGGCCGCCCTGACATCGTCAATGTTCATCGATACCCTCCTGAGCGGCCAGTATACTCCGCGGCTGTGAGCAACCTGTTGATCGTCTACCACAGCAAGACCGGCAATACGGCACGTCTGGCGGATGCGGCCCGGCGCGGTGCGAGCACCGAGGAGGCCGTCGGCGTCGAGGTGCGCCTGCGCACTGCCCGTCGGGCGGGGCCGGGCGACCTGCTGTGGGCCCATGGCCTGCTGATCGGCACATCGGAGAATTTCGGCTACATGGCCGGCGCCATGAAGGACTTTCTGGAGCGCACGTTCTACGAGGTGGAGGGCAAGCTGCAGCCGCTGCCGTGCGCCATCTTCATCAGCGCCGGCAATGACGGCAGCGGTGCCCTCACCTCCCTGCGCCGCATCATCGGCGGCTACCCGTTCAAGGAGGTGCAGGCGCCCGTGATCGCACAGGGCACGATCACCGATGAGCACCTCGACCGCTGCCGCGATCTGGGGCAGGCGCTCGCCGTGGGCCTCGAAGCCGGCATCTTCTGACCCATGCAGGCCACCATGCTCAACAGCCTCACCGAGGTCGATGCCGACGCCTGGAACGCCTGCGCCAATCCGCCGGCGCTGCCCCGCAACCCGTTTCTGCGCCACGAGTTTCTGCTGGCCCTGGAGCAGAGCGGCAGCGCCGTCGCGCGTACCGGCTGGCGGCCGTTCCACCTGGCCCTGCGCGACGACGCCGACGCCCTGCTAGGGGTGGTGCCCATGTACCTGAAGTCGCACTCCCAGGGAGAGTACGTGTTCGATTACGCCTGGGCAGACGCCTGGCACCGGGCCGGCGGCGAGTACTATCCGAAGCTGCAGGTGAGCGTGCCGTTCACGCCCGCCACCGGCCGCCGTCTGCTGAGCCGAGACGCCGACCCCGCAACCGACCAGGCACTGCTGGCGGCGTGCGCCGAGGTCGCTCGGCAGACCGGGGTGTCATCGCTGCATCTCACCTTCCTGACGGAATCGCAGTGGCGCCTGGCCGGCGACGCGGGCTACCTGCAACGCATGGACCAGCAGTTCCACTGGCAGAATCGGGGCTACGGTTCGTTCGACGATTTCCTCGACGACCTGGCTTCGAAGAAGCGCAAGAACCTGAAGCGGGAGCGCCGGGACGCCCTCGCGAACGGCATCGAGATCGAGTGGGTTACCGGCGACGACCTCGAGGAACGGCACTGGGACGCCTTCTATCGGTTCTATCAGGACACCGGCTCGCGGAAGTGGGGGTCACCCTATCTCACCCGCCGCTTCTTCAGCCAGATCAGCGAGACCATGGCCGAAGACGTGCTGCTGATCCTGTGCCGGCGCGACGGCCGCTACATCGCCGGCGCCCTCAACTTCATCGGCAGCGATACCCTGTACGGGCGCAACTGGGGCTGCATCGAAGACCATCGCTTCCTGCACTTCGAAGCCTGTTACTACCAGGCCATCGACTTCGCCATCGCCCGAGGCCTGGACCGCGTCGAGGCGGGCGCCCAGGGTGGCCACAAGGTGGCCCGCGGCTACCGGCCCCAGGCCACCTACAGCGCTCACTGGATCGCCGACGCTGGCTTCCGGCGCGCGGTGGCCGACTACCTGGAGCGGGAGCGCGCCCACGTACGGGCCGACATCGAGTACGTCGCGGAACATGGGCCGTTCAAGGCGACGCTCGACCTGCCGGGCAACGTGGAGCCCGACTAGACCAACGCCTTCCTGTGTATCGCCGATTTCTGCCGAAGCTGCTTGGTGACGGCGGTTGGGGAAACCCTCCTTCGGACCACGCTCAGCGGCTCCGCCGTACCCTCCCTCGCCGATGTTGCCGGCTTCGCCGTCAAATCGGCTCAGTCGGCTGAGCTCAGATGGCCCGAAGGAGGGTTTCCCCAACC
>JAVJUA010000004.1:0-571 GCA_040219935.1 Pseudomonadales bacterium
GCAGGCCGCGGCCGTCCAGGTGCTGCTGCGTGGGGCCGACGCGGCAGGTGACATCGCTGCTGCAAAGCTGCTTGCCTCACGGCTGCTGACGGAAACCCGCCGGTCAGAGCAGCAGATCCGGCTGCAGCAGTTTTCCACGCCGCTGCCATTTGCGGCGCTGGTCTTGCGGGCGGCAGCCATTGGCAAGGGCGAGACTGTGCTGGAGCCCTCCGCTGGCACCGGTGCCTTGGCCGCGTTCGCCGCCCGGGCCGGTGCCACGCTTTTGCTCAACGAGATCGACCCCTTTCGCCAGCGCCTCCTGCGCGCGGTTTTCGGCGGCGAGGTGACGGGCCATGACGGCGAGCATATCGACGATCTGCTGCAGTCGCCGGTTCTACCCGACGTCGTGGTGATGAACCCGCCCTTCGCCTCATCGGTCGATCGCTCCCGAGACAAGCACATCGCCGCCAAACATCTCATCGCGGCTGCAAAGCGCCTGGCACCCGGCGGGCGCCTGGTGGCGATCATGCCGCCGGGGTTCAGCCCGGAGCGTGATGCCGCGTATTGGTCCCGCGCCTGCGGTTTGCTCACG
>JAVJUA010000005.1:0-2492 GCA_040219935.1 Pseudomonadales bacterium
CCCACGCCGCCCACTCGACCGCAAGGGCGGGGGTCATGACGACGACCACGGGCCACACGAAATGGAGCTGAAGATTGGGGATCACCATGTGGCCGGCGAAGATGAGCCCCAGCAGCAGCGGGCCCGCGCCGGGCACGAACTTGCCCACCACGTTGAATGCCAGCGCCGCCGCGGCCACGAGCACCGTCAGGCGGACAGCGCCGGTGCCGAAGAATGACGCCCCCAGGACGGCGGCGAACACCGAGCCGGCCACGATGATCGTCGCCAGATCCAGCCCGATCCGGCCGGCGGGCAGGGGGCGGTCGGCCCCCAGGGCTCGATCTCGCCGCCGATCGACGATGTCGTTGAGCCCCAGCGTGAACGCATAGAGCCCGATGGCGGCCACGGCCCCGCCCAGCAGCAGCAGCGGAAGTGGGGCGGTCCGCATTGGGGCGGTCACGGGCAGGGCGGTGAGTTCGGAGGGGGTCGCCCGCGTCCACAGGATGACCAGCCACACGTTGCCCACCGCGGCGAAGGCGGTGGCAAAGCGGGTGAGCTGGAGGACGTCGGTGAGTTTGACCAGGCGCTGCCGCACGGGGCGATGGTACTGCCCCAGCGAGGGCCGGGCCGCCGGTGGCCCATGATCGAGTGCCCCTACGATGCAGCGATGCAAAGCACCGAGCAACCTCCCCCGGTGGCCATCGTGGTCAGTCGGTATAACCACTCCCTCACCGGCCCTCTGCTGCGGGGTGCGGTCGAGACGCTCAGCAGGCGCTGGCCCGGTGCCAGGCCGGCCGTGCTGCGGGCTCCCGGCACGTTCGAACTGGTGGCCCTCAGTTCGGCGGCCCTGCGGACGGGCGCGTTCGAGGCGGTGGTCGCCCTGGGCTGCGTGATCAAGGGCCAGACCAGCCACGATCAGCACATCAACGATGCCGTCGCCCAGGGGCTGGCCCACCTGGCCGCCGAGAGCGGGGTGCCCGTGTGCTTCGGGGTGATTACCGCCGGCACCGACGAGCAGGCCCGCGATCGTGCGGGCGGATCCAAGGGCAACAAGGGCGCCGAGGCGATGGGCGCCGCGCTCGAGGCGATCGACGAATTGCGGCGCCTGCGGACCGCCGCCGTGCGCAATCAGCCGGAAATGCTGGCGCCCGAGGCGATGCCGCCCCTGGCCGGCGGAACCGACAAGGTGGCCGCTTCGGGCCTGAACGGCAAGGGGTCTCCATGACGTCGACCCAGCGAGTCCGCATCGCCGCGTTCCAGTTGTTGTACGGGCTCGACGCCGTCGGGGCGCCCGATGAGCCCGAAGAGTCAGTGCTTTCGTCGCTGCGAGATTCGGTGAGTGAGGAGAGCGAGGAACTCGAGCCCCGCGAACTGCGGCAAGCTGAGAAGCTGGCGCTCGCCGCCTTTGCCGGGCGACGCGGCGCCGACGCCTTGTTCGAAGAGCTCAGCCCGGGCTGGCCCGCCTCGCGTCAGCCGGCGGTGGATCGAGCCATCCTGCGATTGGCGTACCACGAAATGGTGTCTCAGAAGACGCCGCCGAAGGTGGCCATCGACGAAGCGGTCGACATGGCCCGCCAGTTCAGCACCGAGAAGAGCCCGAGCTTCGTCAATGCGCTCCTCGACGCGGCCATGCGTCGCCTTGCCGGTCAGCCGACCGATACGGTGGAGCCCAACGCGTGCTGAAGTCGCTGGGCCGCAAGATCAAGGACTCGCTCAAGCGCACGCGGTCGGTGCTCATCGACCCCCTGCGCGACCTGGTGCGCGGCCGCAAGCTCGACGAGTCGCTGATCAAGGAGATCGAGGCCGTCCTGCTGCGTGCCGACGTGGGCGTGAAGGCCACGCGTCGCCTCATCGATGGACTCCGCGCCGACGTCAAGGCCGGCAAGCTCGAGAAGGGCGAGGACGCCATCGGTTTTCTCAAGAAGAGCGTCTCGGCGATGTGGCCGCCGGAAGACCTGAGCATCGCGTACGCCGACCAGGGGCCCACCGTGCTGCTGGTCACGGGCGTCAACGGCGTGGGCAAGACGACCACCATCGCCAAGCTGTGCCACGCGTTGCGTGAAGATGGCAAGACCGTGCTGCTGGGCGCATGCGATACGTTCCGGGCCGGGGCCGTGCGGCAGCTCGAAGTCTGGGCCGAACGCATCGGCGTGGACGTGGTGCGCGGCCAGCAGGGCGGCGACCCGGCGGCCGTCGCGTTCGACGCGTGCGCAGCCGGGGCGTCGCGGGGGGTCGACGTCGTCATCCTCGACACCGCCGGACGCTTGCAGACCCAGGAATCGCTCATGCGGCAGCTCGGCAAGATCGCCAAGGTCGCCGGCAAGAGCATCGAGGGTGCGCCGCACGAGACGCTGCTGGTGCTCGACGCCACTAGCGGCCAGAATGCCGTCGCCCAGGCCGAGCACTTTGCTGAAGCGGTGCCGTTATCGGGACTGGTGATCACCAAGCTCGATGGGACGGCCAAGGGCGGCGTGGTCATCGCCGTGCGCGAGGCCTGTGGCGTGCCCGTGAAG
>JAVJUA010000006.1:0-2597 GCA_040219935.1 Pseudomonadales bacterium
CGGGCGGCCGGGGGGCCGCCTCGCCTCCGCATGCGCTGCGCTCGCGGACTCGCTGCGCGGATGCTGCGGCGCGGGGGCAGGGCGCGCGTGGGCGTGCACGGTGGGTTGGAAGCGCCGTGCTTCAACGGTGCGCGGTGGCGCCGGAGCATCCGCCGAGCCGGTCTGCCGGCGACAGCGCATGCGCAGGCGAGGCCCGCCAGGGCCCGGCCGAAGGCCGCCAAGCGAGCAACGCGAGCGCCTCAAGAACCCCCATTTTGGTCGAGCCGAAGCGCAGCGGACCGTCTTGTCTGGTGGGGGGCGGGCCGCTCCGCGCAGGCGTCACCCGTCGGCGCACCTGCGAAGCCAACGCACACGCCCCACCGTGCACCCCCGACGCGCAACGCCCCCCGCGCCGGGCGCAGCCCGCGCCCGGCCCCGCTGGCGAAGCGTCAAGTTGAACTCTTCTGGTAGATCATCACCAGGTTCCCGCACGTGTCGTCAAGGGTCGCCATGATCGTGCCGGCCATCTCCGCCGGCTCGCCCCTGAACGCAACGCCCAGCTTCTTCAGGCGCTCGTACTCGGCCTTGCAGTCGTCGACCTCGAAGGCGGTGATGGGGATGCCCTCGGCGACCAGCGCGGCCTTGTAGGCCTTGGTTGCCGGGTGCTCGCCGGCGGGTTCGAGCATGAGTTCGGTGGGGCTCGCCTCGTCGGCATCCTCGGGGCTGACGACGGTGAGGAAGCGGGCCTCGCCGCCCATCGGGATGTCCTGCTTCTTGACGAAGCCGAGCTTTTCCGTGTAGAACCGCAGGGCGTGGTCCTGGTCGCTGACCGGGACGCTCTCGAGCTTGATGCGCATGGCGTGGTCCCCCAAGGCGTACGCGTACGCGTACGCGGGACGCTAGGGCCTCGATGCGTCGCCGTCCTCGCCCTTGCGCGTGTGGCGGATCGAGCCGTAGTTCAGCAGGGCCACGAAGATCGACCCGCCCAGGAGGTTGCCCACGATGGCGATGGCCAGCGAGCCCACGGCGTGGCCGAGCGAGAGGTCGGCGCCGGTGAACGCGGCGGCCAGCACCTCGGCCGTGCCCGCGATCGAGTGGTGCAGCCCGCCCAGGCCGATGAGGAACGTGACGAAGTAGATCAGCAGCACGGTCGCCGGACCGGGTGGCGTGCTGAGCACCAGCCAGCCGCCCAGGGCCATGAGCCAGCCCGCCAGTACCGCGCTGGCCAGCGTCGCGGCCGCGGTGGGCTTCAGGAAATGCTCGGCCGCCCACGCGTAGCCCGGGGCGGCGCCGGTCACGCCCTCGGCCGCGGCCAGCAGCAGCGCCCCCAGCAGGCAGCCGAGCATGTTGCCCAGCAGCACCGTGCCCCACAGGCGGCCGAGGGCGCGGGCCCGCAGCCGCTTGTCGAGCACGGGGTAGACCGCCAGGGCCGTGTGCTCGGTGAAGAGCTGCGTGCCGCTCATGAGGCACAGGACGAAGCCCAGCGGGTAGACCAGCGCGACCAGCACGGTGCGCAGCATCGCGGGCTGGACCGATTCGGTGGCGGTCGCCAGCACGCCCACGGCCAGGGCGGTGAAGGCCATGGTGCCGCCCGCGCCGATCGAGGACAGCAAGAGCGAGAGCCAGCGGCGGTCGGCCTGCTCGACGCCTTCCTCGATGGCCAGTTGCAGCGTGTCGTCGGGGTGGCGCAGGGCGATGTCGGTGCGCTTGAGGATGACCGGCTGGTAGTCGCGGTCCTCGCTGGAGCGCCGCGTCTGGCGGATCGTGTCGGGGGCGGTGTCGGGGGTGGGGCCAGTTCGGCCGTCTTGATCAGGTGGGTCGGCGATGCGGCACCCCTTTCGGGCAATCCGGCGGGCAATCCGATGGGCAATCCAAGGCGCGCTGGGATGCCCGCGCGCGCATGAAACTTTCTTCGCGCAGGAAACGCACGCCCGCGGTGGCCCTAGGAAGCCTCCGGAGGCACACGCCCGAGAAAGGAAGGTTCGCATGCGCACGCTCGTCATCGGGGCCAACGGGGATACGGGGTTCAAGGTTGTTCAGCAGCTCAAGGCCGGCGGACGGCACGAGCCGGTGGCGATGATCCGCGACGAGGGCCAGCAGCCCCGCTTCGCCGGGGCGGGCGTCGAGACCGTCATGGGCGACCTGCTGCATCCGATCGATGACGCGATGCAGGGCTGCGAGGCGGTCGTCTTTGCCGCGGGCTCGGGCGGCAAGACCGGCAAGGACATGACGGTGCTGATCGACCAGCTGGGCGCCATCCGCGCGGCCGTGGCGGCGCTCAATGCGGGCGCGAAGCGCTTCGTGCTGCTCAGCGGCCTGAACACCGACCGCGACGCGACGCAGGACCCCATCCCGCACTGGCGGCGGGCCAAGGGCCGGGCCGACGACTTCGTGCGCACGATGCCCGAGGCCTTCGATGGCAAGGGCCTCAACTACACCATCGTCTGCCCGGGCGCGCTGCACGACGACGACGAGGAGCCCACGGGCGTCAAGCTCGTCTCACCCGACGGCAAGGGCCTGAGCAAGCCGCGCACCAGCCGGGCCAACACGGCGGCGGTGATGGTGGCCAGCCTGGACGAGGACGCGGCCACGCGGCAGACCATCGGGGTGATCGATGG
>JAVJUA010000007.1:0-423 GCA_040219935.1 Pseudomonadales bacterium
CACCTTTCTGATCCACTGGTCCACGGCCACGGCGGCGATGATCAGCGCACCGATGAGCAGGAAGGTCCATTGCGGGTTGGCGCCGGCCATCCGGAGCCCCAGTTCGAAGACCCCGACGATCAGCGCCCCGAAGAAAGCGCCCAGGATCGAGCCGCGCCCGCCAAAGAGCGAGATGCCGCCGATCACCACGGCGGTGATCGCCTGGATGTTGCCGATCACGCCGGTCGTGGCCGAGGGCGAGACCGAGCCGAACCGTCCGATCATCACCCAGCCCGCCAGCGCGCAGATGAAGCCCACCAGCATGTAGACCGACATCAGCGTTCGGTGCACGTCGACACCGGCGAGCTGTGCCGCCTCGGGATCGTCGCCCACCGCATAGACATGCCGGCCCCAGGCGGTCGAGCGCAGCGCATAGGCCAGCGC
>JAVJUA010000008.1:0-7942 GCA_040219935.1 Pseudomonadales bacterium
AGAACAGGGGGTTGGGGCGCGGGCGTGTGCCGGGGAACACCTGCTGGCCTGTTCAGGCCCCGCAGTATTCCGCCGCCGCTAAAACGCTGACGCCCGCTGGCCAGCAGGTGTTACCCGGCGCGCGATCCGCCGGCCATGACCCTGATCTCGATCCGAAACTCCGCGATCCGCCGGCCATGACCCTGATCTCGATCCGAAACTCCGCGATCCGCCGGCCATGACCCTGATCTCGATCCGACCAGCGGCTCAGGCCGCGGTGGCGGAGGCGCCGCCGAGCCGCAGGGCGGTACCGTAGCGGTTCAGTTCGCCCAGGTAGGCCGCATCGCAGGCCGGGTCCAGCCAGGGGGCCGCGGTGGCGGTGTCGGCCCGGACGATGTGCAGGCCGTGCTGATGCACGCGGTTGATGGCGATCCGCTCCGCCGCCTCGAGGCTGCGGCCGTAGGCCATGACCGTGCAGAAGTCGCAGCCGCCATCCAGCTGGCGGACCACGTAAATGAACAGGAAGCAGGACAACCCGGAGCGCAGGCCCACCACCGTCTGTGTCATGTCATCTCCTCCCTGCCCGCACCAAAACGGGGGGCAGCATGCCGGCCCTTGGGTCCCGAATGCACCGTGTTGGTGCGCTCGGCTGGCGGCACCGCCGGCAGATCGCCCTGTGGGACGTCTGCGGCGGGCTCGGAGATCACGTGAGCAAAGGGCGTGCCAGGCTGGAGCGCTTCAGCCGAGATCGGCCATGGAGCGGATGACGCGGCCGACGATGCCGTACTCCACGGACTCCTCGGCACTCATCCAGAAGTCGCGATCGGTGTCGCGCTCGATGCGCTCCAGCGGCTGGCCGGTGCGTTCGGCGATCACGCGGTTGATGCGGGCGCGGGTCTTGACGATCTCCCGGGCATGAATCTCCACGTCCGAGGCCGTACCGCCCATGCCGCCGGCGGGCTGATGGATGAGAAAGCGCGTGTTCGGCAGGCAGAACCGCTGCTCGCGCTGCGCGGCCAGATAGATATGGGTGGCGATGCTGCCGACCCAACCGGTGCCGACGGTGCGCACCACCGGCTTGATGAACTGGATCATGTCGTAGATGGAATCGCCCGACTCCACATGCCCGCCCGGCGAGCCGATGAACAGCGTGATCGGGTCATCCCCGGCGTAGGCCAGCGCCAGCAGCTTCTCGGTGGTGCGGCGGGCCACGTCGGTGTCGATCTCGCCGAACAGCGTGAGGGTGCGGCGCTCGAACAGCGACCGCTCGAGAAACTGTGACTGCTGCACGGCTTCCGCTGCTTCTTCGATGCCGTTGTTCGTGGTCATGCCTGGTCTCCAACCTCGTCTGCGATCACGCCGGGGCCGCTCGCGCGCCGCGCGCACTGGGGTTACCCTGAAGGGCGCACAGTGTACCCGCAAATCCCGATCCGCTGCATGGGGGAAGACGATGCCGCTCGCACCCGAATATCAGGCCATGCTCAACGAGCTGGCCGCTCAGCCAGGCCCCGCCATCGCCGAGCTGGCGCCCGCCGATGCACGCGCCCTGTACCGGCTGATGCGCCCGGCGAATCCGGACCTGGCCGTGGCCCGCGTCGAGGACCGGAGAATTCCCGGGCCGGCGGGCGAGATTCCGTTGCGCGTCTACACGCCCGCTGGCGATGGGCCGTTCCCGGTGCTGGTGAACTTCCACGGCGGCGGCTGGGTCATCGGCGATCTCGAGACCGCTGACGCGGTCTGCCGCGACATCGCCCGCACCGCCGGCTGCGTGGTCGTGTCGGTGGACTATCGACTCGCCCCGGAGCATGCGTTCCCGGCCGCCGTGGAGGACAGCTTTGCGGCAACGGCATGGGTGGCGGACAACGTCCGAACGCTCAACGGCAACGGCCGGCTCGCCGTAGGCGGCGAGAGCGCGGGCGGCAATCTGGCCGCCGTGGTCAGCCGTATGGCACGCGACCGCGGCGGCCCGCAGATCGACTTTCAATTGCTGCTCTACCCGGTCACCGACTGCGACCTCGAGCGGCCGTCCTACCAGGCCAACGGTCAGGGATACCTGCTGGAGCTGGCCACCATGCGCTGGTTCTGGGATCAGTACTGCCCCGACCACGCCCAACGCTGGAGCCCGGACGCTTCGCCGTTGCGGGCCGACGATCTGAGTCGGCTGCCACCCGCCCTGGTCGTCACCGCCGAATTCGATCCGCTGCGCGACGAGGGCGAAGCCTACGCCGCCGCGCTTCGCGACGCCGGCGTCGCCGCCGAGGCGGTGCGCTACGACGGCCTGGTGCACGACTTCTTCGCCACGGCGCAGATCTTCCAGGCCAGCCGGCCCGGTTTCGAACATGCGTGTCAGGCGCTGCGTCGGGCGCTGGCAACGGCCTGAGCGCCCATGCCTGCTGACGGCTCGAGGCCCGATCGCGAGTTTCGCGACGCGGTGGCGGCGCTGCTGGCGTTGCCGCCCGACGCGCTGCGGTTCGTGGCGCTGTCCGGCGGCGTCTCCAGCGACATCTGGCGGGTCGATACCCCGCGCGGGCCCTATTGCGCCAAGCGCGCGCTGCCGCGGCTGCGAGTCGCCGCGCTGTGGGAGGCGCCGGTGTCGCGCAACGCCGAAGAGGTGCGTTGGCTTCGCACCACGCGGGCCTGGGTGGGGGATCAGGTGGCCGAGGTGGTGGCCCACGACCCGTCGGCCGGCATCGCCGTGCTGGCCTGGTACGACCCATCGACCTGGCGCAACTGGAAGACCGCGCTGCTCGCCGGACGCGTCGATGCCGCAGCGGCCACCGCGCTGGGCACCCTGCTCGGCACCATCGTCCGGCGCTCGGCCGCCGCCCCGCACCTGGCCGCCGACTTTGCCAACGACCACCTGTTCGACGCGCTGCGCATCGATCCGTTCTTTCGACACATACGCGAGCGGCATCCGCCGGTGGCAGCGCTGGTCGCGCGCCTGGAGAGTGACCGCCGCGTCCTGGTGCACGGCGATTTCAGCCCCAAGAACGTGCTGGTGAATGCCGCCCACGAGCTGCGGGTGCTGGATGCGGAAACTGCCGCCTGGGGGTGTCCCGGCTTCGATGCCGGCTATCTGCTGGCGCATCTGCTGCTGAAGCGGCTGCACACCGGCAATCGGGCCGTCGCGGCCGCAGCGCAGGGCTTCTGGCAGGCGTTTCAGGGCGCGGCCGGCGGCGGCTTCGACGACCTCGAGGAAGCCACCCGCCTGGTGATCGGCGGCATGCTGCTGGCGCGCGTGGACGGCAAGTCGCCGGTGGAATACCTGAGCGCGACCGAGCAGGCGGCCGTTCGCGAGCGGGCCCGCGCCCTGCTGGGGCGCCCCGCAGAGCCGCCCGGCGCCAGCGTGGCTGGCCTAATCGACGACTGGAACGGAGCCCTGGACCACCATGACTGACCGGTTTCGCATCATCCGCGCAGACGCCTGGCCCATCTACGACTCCCGCGGCCGCCAGACCCTGGCGGTGGAGCTGGCCACCGCAACCGCCTCGGCGATGGGCATGGCCCCGGCCGGCGCCAGCCGCGGACGCTTCGAGGCCCACGAACTGCGCGACGGCGACGGCGGCGTGCAGCTCGCCTGCCAGCGCTTCGCCGAGGAGCTGCTGCCCATGCTCACCGGCCTCGACTGCCGCGAGCAGCGCGCCATCGACGACGCCATGGTGGCCCTGGACGGCACCGCCCAGCGTACGCGCCTCGGCGGCAACAGCCTGATCGCCACGTCCATGGCGGTCGCCCGGCTCGCCGCCGCTGCTCACGACATGCCGCTGTGGCAGCATCTCGGCGACGGCGCGCCCCGGCACATGCCGCTGCCGGAGATCCAGATCATTGGCGGCGGTGCCCATGCCGACGGCCGCCTGCCGCTGCAGGACTTCATGATCGTCCCGGTCGGGGCGCCCGATTGGCCAACGGCCCTGGCCTGGACCGCCGACGTCTACCGCGCCACCGGACGGCTCATGGCCGACCGCGGCATCCTCCGCGGCGTCGCCGACGAAGGCGGCTTCTGGCCGAACTTCAAGGCCTGCGAGGACGCCCTGGGCACCCTCACGGAGGCGATCGAGGCCGCCGGCCGGCAGCCCGACCGCGAGATCGCCATCTCGCTGGACGTGGCGGCAAACCAGTTCCACCGGGACGGCGCCTACCACATCGACGGCGACCGACTGGAGCCCGGCGCCTGGGTAGAGCGTCTGCTCGCCTGGTGCGGGCGCTACCCGATCCGCATGATCGAGGATCCCTGCGCCGAGGTGGATGGCGAGCACTACGCCGCCTTCTGCGCCGCTTACCGCGATCAGGGCCTGGTGGTCGGCGACGACCTGGTGGTCAGTCAGGCGGAGCGGATCCGCGCGGCGCTGGAAGGCGGGCAGATCACGGCGGCGCTGATCAAGCCGAACCAGGTGGGGACTCTGAGCGAGGCCCACGACGCGCTGCGGGCCTGCCCCGTCCCCATCGTCTCCGCCCGCAGCGGCGAGACCGAGGACAGCACCATCGTCGACCTGGCGGTGGGTTGGCAGGCGCCCTTCCTCAAGGTAGGTTCCATTACCCGGGGAGAGCGTACGGCGAAGTGGAACCGCGGCCTCAGGATTCACCGCCACCGGCCCATGCCGCTGGCCCGCTTTCCGCACCCGGCTGTCGCCTGAACCGAACCACCCACGAGGACGCCGCATGCTCTACGTACTGTTCTGCGAAGACAAACCGGACAGCCAGACGCTGCGTCTCGCCACCCGCAATGCCCACCTGGAGTACGTGGGCGGCAAGGCGGCGCAGATCCGCATGGCCGGACCCATGCTCAGCAACGACGGCGAGCGCATGGTGGGATCGCTGTTCATCATCGAGGCCGACGAGATCGAGGCCGTGCATGCGCTGCATCGCGACGATCCGTACACCCGGGCCGGGCTGTGGGGCAACGTGGTGATCCGCCCGTTCCGCCAGGTGGTGCCCAAGGCCTGAGCCGCCGACCATGAAGGTCATCTGGAACTACGATGCGGCGCCGGCGCTGGCCGCCCGTCTGACGGCGCTGGCCGGTGACGGCCTCGACGTCGCCGTGTGCCCCGAGGCCGACGACGCGCGGCTGTTCGAGCTGCTGCCCGAGACGGACGTGCTCTGGCACTGCCTGCGCCCCGTCACCGCGGAGGTGATCGACGCAGCGCCCCGGCTCAAGCTGATCCAGAAGATCGGCGTCGGCGTCAACACCATCGACCTGGACCGCGCCCGCGCCCGCGGCATCGCCGTGTGCAACATGCCCGGCACCAACAGCCGAGCGGTGGCGGAGCACGCCCTGGGCCTGATGCTGGCCGTGCTGCGTCAGGTGCCCCGATTCGATGGCGACGTGCGCCGCGGCGAGGGCTGGTCCTGGGACCCGATTCGCCAGGACACCCTGGGCGAGATCGGCGGCCGCACGGTGGGGTTGGTGGGCTTCGGCGGCATCCCGCGGCTGCTCTCACCCGTGCTCGGCGCGCTGGGCGCACGCGTGCTCTACACCGCCCGGCAACGTCACGACGAGGCCGCGGCGGCGGCCGGGGCCGAGTACCGCGACCTCGACGCCCTGCTGCAGGAGGCCGACATCGTCTCCCTGCACATGCCGCTCACGGCAGATACCGAGCGGCTGCTGAACGCGTCGCGGTTCGCGGCCATGAAGCCCGGCGCCATCCTCATCAACACTGCCCGCGGCGGCCTGGTGGACGAAGCGGTCCTGATCACCGCGCTCGACGCCGGCCGCCTGGCCGGCGCCGGGCTGGACGTGTTCGCCGAGGAGCCGCTGCCGGCGGCCCACCCCCTGCTCGAGCGCAGCAACGTGGTGCTGGCTCCCCACGTTGCCTGGCTCACCGGCGAGACGCTGGCCCGCAGCCTGGAGGTGGCGGCCGACAACTGCCGGCGCCTGGCCAGCGGCGAGCCGCTGCGCCACCGTGTGGCCTAACGGCTGCGAAGGCGCCACACTGCTGGCGATCGAACACCCGGCTCGGAGGCGCGCATGAAGAAAGCCATCGTCATCGGCGTGGGGCCCCTTGAGGGCCTCGGGGCACGGCTGTGCCAGCGGTTCGCAGCCGAGGGCCTGCACGTCATCGCGGCCGGACGCACCGGCGAGAGCCTGGAGGCCGTCACCAAACGCATCCGTGACGACGGCGGCGAAGCCACCTCGGTGGTGGCGGACGCGACCCGTGAAGAGGACGTGCTGCAGCTCTTCGACGTCGCCGGCGACGAGTTGGACCTGGCGATCTACAACGTCGGCAACAACACCCCGGGGCGCATCGTCGACATGGAGGCGGCCTACTTCGAGCAGGCCTGGCGCATCGGCTGCTTCGGCGGCTTCCTGTTCGGCCGCGAGGCGGTGCGGCGCATGCTGCCGAACGGCGCCGGCACGCTCCTGTTCACGGGCGCCAGCGCGTCGCTGCGCGGGCGCGCCAGGTTCGGCGCCTTCAATGCCGCCAAGGGGGCGCTGCGCAACCTCGCCCAGGCCATGGCCAAGGAGTATGGACCCGAGGGCGTCCACGTCGGTCACGTGGTGATCGACGGGCCCATCGCCGGCGACAAGATCATCAAGGGGTTGCCTGAGTACGCCGACAAAGTCGGCGAAGCGGGCATGATCGACCTAGACGGCATCGCCGAGGCCTTCGTCACCCTGTACCGGCAACAGCCGCGCGCCTGGACGTTCGAAATGGACGTTCGAACGTCGCAGGAGCGCTGGTAACGGCGAAGCCGGGTCAGTCGACCCGGGCCTCCGCATAGCCCGACATCACCGTGGTGCCGTCCTGATTGACGGTCTCCACCGACAGCTTGACGACGCCGTCCGCCACCTCGTCCACGGTGGCCGTGGAGGTGAGGGTATCGCCCGGCCACACCTGATTGGTGAAGCGCACGCCGAACTTGGTCAGGCGGCCGTCACCCACGTAGTTGGTGAGCATGCGGCCGGTCATGCCCATGGTCAGCATGCCGTGGGCGAACACGGTCGGATATCCCGCCACCTTGGTGGTGAAGATTTCGTCGGTGTGCAACGGGTTGTAGTCGCCGGAAGCCCCCGCGTACTGCACGATCTGCGTGCGCTTCAGGTCTTCCACCAGGGTCTCGCTGTAGGTGTCGCCCACCGACAGATCGCTTGCTTTCAGTGCCATCGGTTCTGCTCCCCTACTTCGAATCGACCGGACGCTCGGTGCGCACGCCGACGCCCCGGGCCGTGATCACCAGCTCGCCCTTCTGATCCCGGTACTCGGTGATCGACTCCGAGAACACCAGCTTGCCGGCGCGCTTGCTCTCCTTCTCCCAGGTCTTGCCCGGCTTGGTGGTGGCCGTGAGCACGTCGCCCGGCTGCAGATGCCGGTGATATTCGAAGTGCTGCTCGGCGTGCAGGCCACCGCCACCGCCACCACCGCCGCCGCCACCGGCCTCGCGCTTGATGCCGGTGGGCTCCTTGCCGGAGCCGAACCACGGCTTGCCCGTCTTCGGACGCAGGAAGTAGTCCGGGTCGAACTGGGCGCTGGACTGCGCAAAGGTCGGCGGCGCGATGATGGCGCCGGGCTCGGTCTTCTTCGCGTAGTCCGCGTCGTAGTAGATCGGGTTGTCGTCGCCGATGGACCGGGCAAACATCATGATGTGGCTGGCCTCGACGGGAAACTTATCTACGGCCATGTGGCCTCCCCCTCAGGTTGGTTGAACAACGTTCCGTGATTTCGGAGCCGGAGTATCCCCGAAGGCGCTACCGCCAGGCAAACGGGCGGTTGCGGATGTCGCCACCGGGCCGGGCAGATTAGATCGGCAACGCGAGCGGGCGCGAAAGCCAACCACGCGACTCCGCGCAGCCGGTCCCCGGTGCCCTCGATCGCCGGCTTGCCCGCTGCGCGGTCAATCCGGCTCCCTCGGCTGCGCTCAGATAGTCGCGTGGTTGGCTTTCGCGCCCGCTCGCTACGTCGTCGCAGCTGCCCGCGACGGTGGCGACTTCCACCGGCTACCTGGCGGCGCGCTGCAGGCGGCACGC
>JAVJUA010000009.1:0-28495 GCA_040219935.1 Pseudomonadales bacterium
AGAACAGGGGGTTGGGGCGCGGGCGTGTGCCGGGGAACACCTGCTGGCCTGTTCAGGCCCCGCAGTATTCCGCCGCCGCTAAAACGCTGACGCCCGCTGGCCAGCAGGTGTTACCCGGCGCGCGATCCGCCGGCCATGACCGTGATCTCGATCCGACCACCCGCCATGACCCTGATCTCGATCCGATCAGCCGCCTACATCTCTTCGGTCAGCCCCACGGCCTGGGCCAGGCTCTGATAGGTCTGCGGCCCCACCAGCACGTCCTGAAGATCACCTTCGGGGCCGACGATGAGCGTGCTCGGCAGCACCGACGGCAGCGGCAGCGACCAACGCTCGCGGGGATCGTCCACCAGCACCGGGAACTCGACGCCCATGCGCGCCATGACCTCGGTCAGCGCCTCGCCGCGCAGGCCGTCGTAGTTGACGCCCAGCACCACCACGCCGTTGCCTTCATGGTGCAGCTCGTTGAGCTCGGGAATCTCCTTGCGGCAGGGCGCGCACCATTCCGCCCAGTAGTTGATGATCAGCCACTGCCCCTGCCACTGCTGCCAGCTCGCGCCAGTGCCGTCCGCCAGCAGCAGCTCGGGCTTGGCGCAGCCGCCGAGCAGCAGCATCAACGTGGCCACCAACCCCCACCGCGCCAGTAGGTGGCGTCCCACGGGCGGGCTGAATCCTGATCTGGTCATCGTGCTCTTGCTACCTCGTGTCGATGTGCCGGCGGGCGGCCCGCGTACCCTTGCGGCAGCCGGTCCGCTACCATGCGCCGACCATGAATCAACGCGTCACTATCTATCACAATCCACGCTGTTCCAAGTCCAGGCAGACGCTCGAGCTGGTGCAGGCGCGTGGCATCGAACCTGACGTCGTCGCCTACCTCGAGACGCCACCGGACGCCGCAACGCTGCGCCGCCTGCTCGCCCAGCTCGAACTGACGCCGCGGCAGCTCATGCGCCGCGGCGAGGATCGCTACCGCGAGCTCGGCCTCGACGATCCGGCGCTCGACGACGACGACCTGATCCGGGCCATGGTCGATAACCCCATCCTGATCGAGCGGCCCATCGTGGTCAGCGACCAGGGCGCCCGGCTGGGCCGGCCGCCCGAGAACGTGCTCGACATCCTGCGGGATCGGACGTGAACAGACCGTATATTCTGGTGCTGTACTACAGCCGCACCGGGGGCACCGCCAACCTGGCGCGGCACGTGGGTCGCGGCATCGACAGCCATGGCGGCTTCGATGCCCGGCTGCGCACCGTGCCGCCGGTGAGCGCTGCCACCGAGCAGACCCTGCCCGCCGTGCCGGACGCCGGCGCCCCCTACTGCAGCAAGGACGACCTGGCCGGCTGCAGCGCTCTGGCGCTGGGCTCGCCCACCCGGTTCGGCAACATGGCGGCGCCGCTCAAGTTTTTCCTGGATGGCACCGTCGACCTGTGGCTGTCGCACCGGCTGGTGGACAAACCCGCCGCCGTCTTCTGCTCCACAGGCTCGATGCACGGCGGCCAGGAGTCCACCCTGCTCAGCATGATGCTGCCGCTGCTGCACCACGGCATGCTGCTGCTCGGGCTCCCCTACCGGGAGCGCTGGCTGAACGACACCACCAGCGGCGGGACGCCCTACGGGGCGAGCCACGTGGCGGGACCGGACCCGCGCGCCGAGCTCTCCGAGGCGGAGCGCGAGCTGGCGTTTGCCCTGGGGCTGCGGCTCGCGACCGTGGCGGCCCAACTGACGCAACGCGAAGGAGACGGGCGATGAAGGGCTGGCAGTTCCTGTGTCTGCTGCTGGTAGGCTGCCTGTTCTCGATCACCGGGCTGCGGCAGTTCTTCGTCGAGCCCCTGGCCGGCACCGTAACCAACCTCATCTGGTTCGCCATTCAGGTGCTGCCACTGCTGCTGGTGCTGCCGCTGCTGCTGCGCGGTCACAGCCGCGGCTACTTCTACACCATCCTGGCGGCGTCCCTGTACTTCATCCACGGCACCCTGGAGGCCGCCACCGAAGATCAGCGCCTGATGGCGCTGTGGGAAACCGGCTTTGCGGTGGCCCTGATCGCGGCAGCCAGCCTGGCCATGCGCCGCCTCAACCGCCGGAACGGCGGCGCCTGATCAGGGCGACCCGGAAGGCGGCGTGCCGACCGGCACGCCGGCCGCGACGAGGGCGTCGCCGATCTCCGGCAGAATCGCCGGATCGTCGATGGTGGACGGCGTGGTGAAGGGCTTGCCGTCCACCATGCGCCGCACGATCTGCCTGAGGATCTTGCCGGAGCGCGTCTTCGGCAGGCGCTTGACGACGACGGCGCGCTTGAAGTTGGCAAAGGCTCCCACCTGCTCGCGCACCATGCGTACCAGCTCGCGCTCGATCTCGGCGGCATCCAGGTTGCTGCCGTCCTTGAGGAGCAGCAAGCCCAGCGGCACCTGACCCTTGTCGGCATCGGCGATGCCGATCACGGCGCACTCGGCCACCGCCGGATGGGCGGCCAGCACCTCCTCCATCTCGCCGGTGGAGAGCCGGTGCCCGGCGACGTTGATGACGTCGTCCATGCGGCCCATGATGTAGACGTAGCCGTCCTCGTCCCGATAGCCCTCGTCACCGGTGAAGTAGAAGCCCGGGAACTGCGACCAGTAGGCGTCGATGAAGCGCTGGTGATCGCCCCACACCGTCGGCAGCGACCCCGGCGGCAAGGGCCCCTTGATCACCACCGCGCCCTCCTTGCCCGGCCCCAGCTCGTGGCCCGACTCATCGAGGATGCGCAGGTCGTAGCCCGGCACCGGCAGCGTCGGCGAGCCGGGCTTGGTCTCCAGCAGCTCTACGCCGGCCATGTTGGCGCAGATGGACCAGCCGGTCTCGGTCTGCCACCAGTGGTCGATGACCGGAATGCCCAGGTGCTCGCGCAGCCAGTGATAGGTGGGCGGGTCGAGACGCTCGCCGGCCACGAACTGGTAGGCCAGAGACGACAGGTCGTAGCGATCCTTGAGCCGGCAGTCGGGATCTTCCTTGCGGATCGCACGGAACGCCGTGGGGGCGACGAAGAAGCTCTTCACCCGGTGGTCGTGAATCACCCGCCAGTAGGCGCCCGCATCCGGCGTGCGCACCGGCTTGCCCTCGTAGAGCACGCTGGTGCAGCCCTTGATCAGGGGCGCGTAGACGATGTAGCTGTGGCCCACCACCCAGCCGACGTCGGACGCCGCCCAGAACACGTCGTTGGGGTCGATGTCGTAGACGGCCTTCATGCTGTAGTGGAGCGCCACCGCATGGCCGCCATGGTCGCGCAGCACGCCCTTCGGCTTGCCCGTGGTACCCGAGGTGTAAAGGATGTAGAGCGGGTCGGTGGCGTCTACCTCGACCCATGGCGCCGGCGCCGCGGCCGCTTCCCACGCCCGCCAGTCGAGGTAGCCGCCGGCCGCTGGGTCGGCTGGACATTGCGGGCGCTCCAGCATCACCCGGTGCGCAGGCTTGTGCGCCGCCAGCTCGATGGCCTTGTCCACCAGCGGCTGGTAGGGAATGACGTTGGCGAACTCGATGCCGCAGGACGCGGTGAGCACCACCTTGGGCCGGGCATCGTCGATGCGGGCGGCCAGCTCCC
Organism: Pseudomonadales bacterium; assembly: GCA_040219935.1. Taxonomy (GTDB): domain Bacteria; phylum Pseudomonadota; class Gammaproteobacteria; order Pseudomonadales; family Azotimanducaceae; genus UBA7803. The sequence goes on from JAVJUA010000009.1 coordinate 3,575, forward strand.
GGGGCGCGAAGCCGCCGAACACCACGGAGTGCACGGCGCCGATGCGGGCGCAGGCGAGCATGGCGATGGCCGCTTCCGGCACCATGGGCAGGTACACGATCACCCGGTCGCCGCGGCCGACGCCCAGGTTCGCCAACGCGCCGGCCACCTTCGCCACGCGTTCGGTGAGGGCCGCGTAGCTGATACGCTCCACCGTGTTGGTGACCGGCGAGTCGTAGATCAGGGCGATGCGGTCGCCACGGCCATCGGCGACATGGCGGTCGAGCGCGAGCCAGGCGGTGTTGGTGCGGCCGCCATGGAACCAGCGCCAGGCGCCCTGCTCGTCCTGGTCGAGAATGCGCTCGGGAAAGCGGAACCAGGGCAGCTCACGGGCCCGGTCGGCCCAGAAGCCTTCCGGGTCGGTGAGGGAGCGGCCGTACTCCGCCTGGTAGCTCACGCCGCTACTTCGCCGGGCTGACGGCGCCCTGTTCGAGCAGGGCCGCGATCTCGTCTGCCGTGAACCCGCAATCGGCGAGCACGGCCTTGGAGTCCTGGCCGGGTTTGCGGGCGGCATGCGACACCGCCGGCGCCGTGCGCGAGAAGCGCGGCGCCGGGGCCGGCTGCATCACGCCGTCGAGCTCGACGAAGCTGTTGCGAGCCTGATTGTGCGGATGCGACGGGGCTTCGAAGATCGACAGCACCGGAGCAAAGCAGACGTCGGTGCCTTCCATGATCTTGCACCACTCGTCCCGGGTCTTGGTCTTGAAGACGCGGGTCAGCTCTGCCTTGAGCGCCGGCCACTGGGCGGCATCCATCTGCGGCGCGAACTGCTTCGCGTCGAGGCCGGCCTTTTCCACCAGCAGGGCGTAGAACTGGGGCTCGATGGAGCCGATGCAGATGTGCTTGCCGTCGGCGGTTTCGTAGGTGTCGTAGAAGTGGGCACCGCCATCCAGCAGGTTGGTGCCGCGCTCGGCCTTGAAGGCGCCGGCCGCGCCCATGCTGAAGAACATGGCCATCAGTGATGCCGCGCCGTCGACCATGGCGGCATCTACCACCTGGCCCTTGCCGGACTTCTGGGCCTCGAGCATGGCGCAGACCAGACCGAAGGCGAGCAGCATGCCGCCGCCGCCGAAGTCGCCCACCAGGTTCAGCGGCGGCACCGGCTTCTCTCCCGGGCGGCCGATGGCGTGCAGCGCGCCGGACAGGCCGATGTAGTTGATGTCGTGACCGGCCGCCTGAGCCATGGGGCCTTCCTGACCCCAGCCGGTCATGCGTCCGTAGACCAGCTTGGGATTGCGTGCCATGCAGTCTTCCGGGCCGAGCCCCAGACGCTCCGTCACGCCCGGGCGGAAGCCCTCGAACAGGGCGTCGGCGGTCTCCACCAGCCGCAGCACGGTCTCGACCCCGGCCGGCTGCTTGAGGTCGACGGCGATGGAGCGCCGATTGCGCGCCAGCACGTCCTGGGTGCGGCCGCCGCCGGCACCGACGCGGTCGATGCGAATGACCTCGGCCCCCATGTCCGACAGCATCATGCCGCAGAACGGCCCCGGGCCGATTCCGGCCAGCTCGATGATGCGAAAACCCGAAAGTGGTCCCATGCAGCCCCCCTGTAGCACCACGAATGAAGATTCGAAAGAACTGGCGAGTTTACCGGGGATCGGCCGGGCGAGGAAACGGCCCGTCAGCCGGCATCCTCAGCCGGGCAGCGCCGGCCGCGCGGCCACGGCCGGGCGCGCCTGCGGCTGGGCGGCCATGGTGCCATCGGCGAACTGAATGCGCGCGAAGCGGGCGTAGAGCTCGCTGTCGGCCAGCAGGCGCTCGTGATTGCCGCTCGCCACCAGGCGGCCGCCGTCCAGCACCAGGATGCGGTTGGCCTGGCGCACCGTCGACAGGCGGTGGGCGATGGCGACAATGCTGCACTGCCCCTTGAGCGCATCGATGCTGTCGCGGATGTCCTGCTCACTCTGGGCATCCAGGGCGCTGGTGGCTTCGTCCAGCAGCAGCACCCGCGGCCGGGTGAGCAGCGCCCGGGCGATGGCCAGACGTTGCTTCTGGCCGCCGGACAGGCCACTGCCGCCCTCGCCGATCCGGGTGGCCAGGCCTTCGGGCAGGGCGGCCACGAAGCCGTCGGCGTGGGCCAGCGCCAGGGCCCGCTGCAGCTCGGCGGGGCTGGCATCGGGCTTGCCGTAGCGCAGGTTGTCGGCCACGGTGCCGGCGAACAGCACCGCTTCCTGGGGGACGTAGCCCACGTGCTGGCGCACGTCGCGCAGGCTGAGCGCGCGCAGATCGACGCCGTCCAGCAGGATGGCGCCGTCGTCGGGGTCGTAGAAACGCTGGACGAGATCGAACAGCGTGGTCTTGCCCGCACCGGAAGGGCCGACCAGCGCGACCATCTCGCCCGGCGCCACGGTGAAGGTGACCCCGTCCAGCACCTGGCGGTCGCGACGCGTGGGATAGCAGAAGCCGACGCCGGCCACTTCGAGCCGGCCGCGGGCATCCGCCGGCAGGGCGCGCGGCCGCAAAGGCTCCGGAAGCTCCGAAGGCGATGCCAGCAGCTCCATCAGCCGCTCCATGGCGCCGGCCGCCCGCTGCAGGTCGCTGTAGACCTCGGTGATGGCGCCGACGCTGCCGGCAACGATGAAGGCATAGAAGATGAACGCGGCCAGCTCGCCGGCCGAGATGCTGCCCGTGATCACGTCCTGGCCACCCACCCACAGCATGGTGGCCACCGCCGCCATCACCAGCAGCATCACCAGCGCGATCAGGAAGGCCCGCTGCCGGATCCGGTGCACGGCGACGGCGAACGCGCTCTCGACCCGGCCCGCGAACAAACGTTCGTCTTCCGGCTCGTGGTTGAACGACTGCACCACCTTGATGTGGCGCAGCGACTCCCCGGCATAGCTGCCCACCTCCGCCAGGGTGTCCTGGCTGCGTCGCGAGAGCTGACGCACGCGCCGGCCGAACAGGACCACGGGCGCCACCACGAAGGGCACGCTGGCTACCACGATCAGCGACAGCTTGGCGTTGGTGACGAACAGCAGCACCAGCCCGCCGGCGAACATGAGGGCGTTGCGCAGGGCGATGGACACCGACGAGCCGATCACGGTCTGCAGCAGGGTGGTGTCGGTGGTGATTCGCGACTGAATCTCGGTCGGCTGATTGGTCTCGAAGAACGCCGGATGCAGGCGGATCAGGTGGTTGAACACCGCCAGGCGGATGTCGGCGCTCACCCGCTCCCCCACCCAGGATACGAAGTAGAAGCGCAGGAACGTCCCCGCGGTGAGCGCCACCATCAACAGCGCGAACAGGCCGATGGAGCTGACCAGCACGTCCGAGGAGCCGGTGCCCAGGCCCTCGTCGATGACCAGGCGCATGCCCTGACCGATGGACAGGGTCACCCCCGCGGTGATCACCAGCGCGATGCTGGCGAACACCACCTGCCGGAGGTACGGGCGCACGAAGCCGAGCGCCGGCTTCAGACTGCCGAGGCTGCGGGAGGTAGGTCTGTCGAGGCCATCGTCCATGGGGGCGCATTATTGCATGGGCGGTGTGGTGGCGACGTCACGGGGGGCGCAGATTCGTGCTGTGTTGAAATGGGGCGCCTGCCGGACAGGCCTTTTCGCGCAGCGGCCGTCATTGTGGTGGGGCTCTGAAACGAGATGCGTGGCTTAACGCGCGAAACGGCCTGTCCGGCCACGCCCCCACACCACCCCACAATCTGCTTATCACGTTTAAGAGTGCAATTTCAGGCTCCATGGCTCACGGCCGCGCGACTCGGCTCTGCGCGTTCATTCAGCTCGCAGCGCCAACCCGCAACCAAGGACGAGAGCAGGGGGTTGGGGGGGCGGGCGTGTGCCGGGGAACACCTGCTGGCCTGTTCAGGCCCCGCAGTATTCCGCCGCCGCCAAAACGCTGTCGCCCGCTGGCCAGCAGGTGTTACCCGGCGCGCGATCCGCCGGCCATGACCGTGATCTCGGTCCGAGTCCCCGTTTGCTTTCGCAGCGGGAAATTGCTGAACTGCCGCCAACCGAAGCCGGGGCGAACGATGAGCGACGAGTTGCTGGAATGCGTGGAGATCGAGCCGGACCGCGCGGCCACGGGCAGCGTGATCTGGATGCACGGGCTGGGCGCCGATGCGCGCGACTTCGAGCCGATCGTGCCGATGCTGGAGCTGTCGGAGCCGGTGCGCTTCGTGTTTCCCAATGCGCCGGTGCGGCCGGTGACCATCAACGGCGGCATGCGCATGCGGGCCTGGTACGACATCGACCCCCGGTCGCCGCTGTCGGGCACCGACGACATCCGCGCGTCGGCGGCGGCGGTGGCGGCGCTGGTGGCGCGCGAAGAGACGCGGGGCGTGCCGCCAGGCCGGGTGGTGCTGGCGGGGTTCTCACAGGGCGGTGTGATCGCCCTGCAGCAGGGCCTGCGGCATGCGCAGCGCCTGGCCGGCATTCTGGCTTTGTCCACCTACCTGCACGATCACGAGCACGTGGCCGGCGAGGTGAGCTTCGCCAGCGTCGACGTGCCCATCTTCATGGCCCATGGCCGCGCCGACCCGATGATTCCCATCACCCGCGCCATCACCTCGCGGGAAGCGCTGCTGGCGCTGGGGTATCAGGTGGAATGGCACGAGTACGCCATGGGACATCAGGTCTGCCCTCAGGAGATCGGCGACATCGGCCGCTGGCTGGGCCGGGTGTTCGGCTGAGGCCGTGCAATAGGGCTACAATCCGACCAGAAGCGGCCAGGATTCAGGATCATGGGATTTTTCGCACTGTACGGCGTCGCGTTGCTGGTAGTGCTGCTGATGGTGTCCGTGCTGTGGGCCATCAGCGTGCCGCTGAAGGACGCGAGCATCATCGACATGTTCTGGGGGCCGCTGTTCGTGGCAATGGCGTGGGCCCTGCTGGCGGCGAGCGGCGATCTGCTGCTCAAGCCCTACCTGGTCAGCCTGCTGGTGACGCTGTGGGGCCTGCGCCTCGGCTTTCACCTCATGAGCCGCAACCTCGGCGAGGGTGAGGACAAGCGCTACCGCCTGTGGCGCGAGCGCGGTGGTCCCAACTGGTGGCTGATCACCTACTACCGCATCTACCTGTTCCAGGGCGGCATCGCCCTGGTGGTGGCGGCGCCCCTCATCGCCGCGTACTACGAGCCGGAGGGCTTCGGGGTGCTCAATGCCCTGGGGGTTCTGGTGTGGGCGCTGGGCTTCGTCTACGAGATGCTGGCCGACATCCAGCTCGCCCGCTTCAAGGCCGACCCGGACAACCGCGGCAAGATCATGGACCAGGGGCTTTGGGGTCGATCGCGGCACCCGAACTACTTCGGTGACGCCCTGCAGTGGTGGGGGCTCGCCCTGATCGCCCTCAGCCTGTCGACCTGGTGGGCGCTGATCGGGCCGGTGGTCATGACCGCCGTGTTCCTCGGCATCAGCAACGACGTGCTGGAGCGCGGCATGCAGAAGCGCCACCCGGCGTATGCCAGCTACATCGCCAACACGCCCAAGTTCTTTCCCCGCCTGGGCCGGGGGCGCGATCAGGCTGCCACATGAGCGACATCGCTGAAAATCCGGATCTCGCCTGGGATCTCGATGAGTTCAGCCATCGTGAGCGGGCCATGGACTTCGTCCGCCAGTTCGAGGCCACCATGTGCGTTTACTCGCCGTCGGTGGAGCAGCTCTACAGCAGCTACAGCATGTACTTTCCACAGGAATGGCAGCGCAAGCTGGTGATCCTGCCGGACCCGCTGGCCTACCACGACACCTTCTTCCACATTCAGACCGAGGCCGTGGTCGCCACCGGCCTGTACATCGTGCCGGGCGAGATGGTGGGGCGCTCAGGCCTGTTCCTCGCCAACGTCAGGGAAAACCGCACCCTGGGGGAACGCCAGGTGCCCTTCGAGGCCGGCATGCGCGCCATCATGGCCAACCGGCCGTCCGACGACCCGTTTCTGCCAGTGCTGGCCAAGGGCGACCTGCGGGAGTTCGAGCAGTCGTGGCCGGTGCTGCATCTGCATCGGGTAAAGCCGCGGGTGCTGGCCCGAATCTCCGACCTCGACCGCAACTCGCTGGCCGGCGTCATCAACGAGAAGCTCGACAGCCTGTTCATCGCGCAGCAAAAGGCCGGCCTTGAGTGACTCGCCGCGCCAGCCTGCCAGCGGGCTGCTGCGCAGGCTGCTGGCGACCCTGGTGGTGGCCCTGATCGTGGCGACGGCCTGGAGCGGCGTGCTGGACACAGCCGCGGTGGACAACACCATGCCCACCTTCAAGAGGGCGCTGGCGACCTTCGCAGCCGCCCGGGCCCTGAACGGCGTCATCTCCGTAGCTCAGGGTACGGAGCTGGCGATCCAGCCCGTGGGCGTCGGTGTCACGCTGGGGGTGGGCCAGATTCTCGATCCCCTCAATGACCTGATCGAATCGTTCTCCTGGCTGGCGCTGCTGGCCTGCGTGTCGCTGGGCACGCAGCTGCTGCTGGCCGAGGCGGTGGTCAACGACCTGTTCAACGCCGCGCTGTCTGCAGCCGCCCTGCTGCTGGTGCTGGCCTGGTGGGTCGTGCCGTCTGGTCGGGTCGCGCCGGTGCTGCTGCGGGCGTTCACCATCCTGGCATTCGCCCGCTTCCTGTTCGCGGTGGTGGCGCTGACCACGGCCTGGGTGGATCAGACGCTGCTGGCCGAGCGCCAGACCGAGGCGCTGGAGCGCATCGAGCTGACCCAGACCCACATCGAGACGCTGCAGGATCAGGCCCCGCCGCCGGCGACCGCGACCCAGGGGTCGCTGCTGGAGCGCTTCGGCGACTACCTGGACGAACGGCGCCAGGCGCTGGACGTGGAGGCGCGCCTGAACGACCTGAAGGACCGTGTCAACGGCGCCATCGAGGAGGTCATACACCTGCTGGTGGTGTTCACCGTGCAGACCATCCTGGTGCCCGTGGGCACCCTGCTCGCAGCCTACTGGGGCCTGCTGGCGCTGCTGCGCCGAAGGACATGAGACGCCATTTCCCTTAGAATGCCGCGCCTCTAACGAGCAGATGACGAACCTTGACCCGAGTATTCATCGATGGTGAGGCCGGCACGACCGGCCTGCAGATCGCCGAACGGCTGCGCGCGCGCGCCGATCTGACCCTGCTCAGCATCGACGAGGCCCGTCGCAAGGATCCGCAGGCGCGGGCCGAGCTGCTGGCGCTGGCCGATGTGGCCATCCTCTGCCTGCCCGACGACGCGGCCCGGGAAACCGTGGCGCTGGCGCCACCCGGCTGCCGCATCCTCGATGCCAGCACGGCGCACCGCACCGCCGATGGTTGGGAGTACGGCCTGCCCGAGCTGACGCCGGGACAGCGGCAGCGGATCGCCGCCGCGCAGCGGGTCGCCAACCCCGGCTGTTACCCTCAGGGCTTCATCCTGCTGGTGCGGCCGCTGATCGAAGCCGGCGTGCTGCCGGCCGATCTGCCGCTGCGCATCCACGCGGTGTCCGGCTACTCCGGCGGCGGCCGCGCGCTGATCGACACCTACCGCGGCTTCGATGCCGCCACGCGTGAGCGCTACAACACGCGGCCGTACGCACTGGGGCTGCGGCACAAGCACGTGCCCGAGATGCACCGCTTCTCCACCTGCGCGGTGCCGCCCCTGTTCGCACCCAGCGTGGGCGACTTCCTGCAGGGCATGCTGGTGCAGATACCGCTGTTCGCCAGCGAGCTGAAGGGCCGGCCCGGCCCCGACTCGGTGCGGGCCCTGCTGGCCGAGCGGTATCAGGGCGAGCCGTTCGTGCGCGTGTTGCCCACCGGCGCCGCCGACGCCCTGGATGGCGGCTTCCTGGATGCCACCGCCTGCAATCACAGCAACGATCTGGAGCTCATGGTGTTCGGTCACGAGGAGCAGCTGCTGCTGGTGGCCCGCTACGACAACCTCGGCAAGGGCGCATCCGGTGCGGCGATCCAGAATCTGAACCTCATGATCGGCGTCGACGAGCGCACCGGGCTGCACCCATGACCGCGCTGGCCGAGCTGCCGCTGACCCGTCTCGAGGCGCTTGAGGCCGATCTCGCGGATGCCCATCGGCGCGGCTGCGCGCAGGGCCGGCGCCTCGACCTGACCCGCGGCAAGCCGGCGCCGGATCAGCTCGACCTGTCGGCGCCCATGGACGGCATCCTCGGCGGCGATTACCGTGCGGCCGACGGCAGCGACGTGCGCAACTACGGACATGTCCGCGGCCTCGCCGAGGCGCGCGACCTCGGCGCCGAGCTGCTGGAGGTGCCAGCGGCGCAGGTGATCTGCTGGGGCAACTCCAGCCTCACCCTCATGCACCTGGTGCTCGACACGGCGATGCGCGATGGGCTGTGGGGCGACCAGCGCCGCTGGAGCCGCAGCGCCCGGCCGCGCATGCTGGCCCCGGTGCCCGGCTACGACCGGCACTTCGCGCTGGCGGAGGCACTGGGCATCGGCCTGGTGCCGGTGCCGATGACGGACGTCGGTCCGGACCCGGACGCGATGACCCGCCTCGCGGCCGAGAACGACGACATCAAGGGCATCTGGTGCGTGCCGCGCTACGCCAACCCCACCGGCTGCACCTACAGCCCGGGCGTGGTGGCCGCGCTGGCAGAGCTGCCGGCCCGGGCCGCGGCCGACGACTTCGTGGTGATGTGGGACAACGCATACGCCGTCCACCACCTCACCCTGCCGCCGGAGCCGCTGGCGCCGGTGATGGCGCTGGCCGAGGCGGCCGGCACTGCCGATCACGTCGCCGTGTTCGGCTCCACCTCGAAGATCACCTACGCCGGCGGCGGGCTGGGCTTCATGGCCGCCAGCCCGCGGGTGCTGGACACGGTGGCCGCGCGGCTGGCCAGCTTCAGCATCGGTCCGGACAAGGTGAATCAGCTTCGCCACGTCCGCTTTCTCAGCGGCCGCCTGGCGGAACACATGGCCGCCCACGCGGCGCTGCTCCGGCCGAAATTCGAGCTGGTGGAGCAGGCGCTGCGCGACGGCCTGGGCGGGCTCGACATCGCCCGCTGGACGACGCCCAGGGGCGGCTACTTCGTGTCTCTGGACACGCGCCCGGGCCTCGCCCGAGAGACCGCGCGCCTGGCTTCCCAGGCCGGTCTCGACCTGACCCCGCCGGGCTCGACATTCCCCGGCGGTCATGACCCCGAAGACCGGAACCTGCGCATCGCGCCCACCTTTGCCGGCCTCAACGACCTGGCCGCGGCGATGGAGATTCTGGTGCTGTGCGTCAAGCTCGCCAGCATTCGGGCAGAGATAGAACAGCGAAAGGAAATAGAGAGAAAGTGACCGATTGGCATCAGACCGAATTCGACGTTCCGGAAGACACCGACAAGGACCGCTTCCACGACTTTGCACTGCCGCCGCCGCTGATGCACGCCATCGCCGACCTCGGCTTCGCCTACTGCACGCCCATTCAGAGCGGCGTGCTGCCCTACAGCCTGGCCGACTACGACGTCACCGGGCAGGCCCAGACCGGCACCGGCAAGACCGCCGCGTTCCTGATCACCATCCTCACCCGGCTGTGGGAGAACCCGGACCAGACCCGGCGCCCCACCGGCACGCCGCGGTCGCTGGTTCTGGCGCCCACCCGGGAGCTGGCGCTGCAGATCGAGAATGACGCCCAGGACCTGGCCAAGTACATGGACATCGGCGTCTCCTGCGTGGTCGGCGGCATGGATTTCCAGAAGCAGCTCGAGCGCATCAAGTCCGGGCGCCTGGACCTGCTGATCGCCACGCCGGGGCGGCTGCTCGACTTCATCAACCGCCGCCAGCTCAACCTGAAGCAGGTGGAGGTGCTGGTGATCGACGAGGCCGACCGCATGCTCGACATGGGGTTCATTCCCGACGTGCGCCGCATCGTCTACCAGACGCCGCACAAGCGCTCGCGGCAGACGCTGTTCTTCAGCGCCACGTTCAATGACGACGTCATGCGCCTGGCAAGCTCGTGGACGCTGCAGCCCGAGCACGTCGCCATCACCCCCGAGACGGTCGCCACCGACACCGTCGCGCAGTCGTTCTGGCTGGTGAGCAGCGACGAGAAGGCGCGCGTGCTGGCCGAGTTCCTGACCAAGCGCAAGCCCGAGCGGGCGCTGATCTTCGCCAACCGCCGGGATCAGACCCACCGCCTGGTCACCTACCTGAGCAAGCGCGGCATTCAGGTGGAGGGCCTGGCGGGCGACGTCCCCCAGCGCAAACGCCTGTCGACGCTGCAGCGCTTCAAGGACGGCGACATTCCCTACGTGGTGGCGACAGACGTGGCCGGACGCGGCATTCATGTGGAAGGCGTGAGCCACGTGGTCAACTTCGATCTGCCGGAAGACCCCGAGGACTACGTGCATCGCATCGGCCGCACCGGCCGCGCGGGCGCCGAGGGCATCAGCATCAGCTTCGTGTCCGAGGACGACGCCTTCAATCTGCCCCTGATCGAGGACTACCTGGGCGCCAAGGTCAGCTGCCAGCAACCCGACCTGAGCGCCGATGGCTGAGCGCACGCGCATCGCCGCGGTGCAGCTTTGCGCCACGCCGGACGTGGACGCCAACCTGGCCGCAGCGGAGCGGCTGGTGCAGGCGGCCGCCGACGCCGGCGCCGCGGTGGCCATGCTGCCGGAGGCCTTCGCCTACCTGGGCCCGGAGCAGGGCAAGCGCGAGGTCCTCGAGCCGCTGCCGGAGCCCGGCACATCGAACGACGGCTTCCGACCCGGCCCGATCCTGACACGCTGTCAGGCCCTGGCCAGGGACACGGGGCTGCATCTGATCCTCGGCGGCTTTCACGAGCGCGCCCCGGAGCCTGACAAGAGCTTCAACACCTGCGTGCACCTCGATGCCGACGGCGCGGTGACGGCCTGCTACCGCAAGATTCACCTGTTCGACGTCAGCCTCGACGATGGCACCCAGCTCAGGGAGTCGGCGCGCACCCTGCCCGGCGATCGCGCCGTCACCACCGAGCTGCCGTTCGGCACCCTGGGGCTGTCGGTGTGCTACGACCTGCGCTTTCCGGCGCTGTACCAGCGTCTGGCCGACCTCGGCGCCATCGCGCTGACGGTGCCCTCCGCCTTCACCCGGCCCACCGGCGCCGCGCACTGGCACGTGCTGCTGCGCGCCCGCGCCATCGAGGCGCAGTGCTACGTCGTCGCCCCGGCCCAGCACGGCCGGCACTGGGAGAAGCGCGCCAGCTACGGCCACAGCGTGATCATCGACCCGTGGGGCGAGGTGCTGGCCGAGCAGGCGGACGGTGACGGCGTGGTGCTCGCCGACGTGGACCCGGACCGGGTGGCGGCCGTGCGCCGCCAGGTGCCGAGCCTCGAGCATCGGCGGCCGTTCGGCTGACCCGGGTGAGCACCACCACCCGCACCCTGGTCGTCATCGCCGCCCTGGTGGTCATCGCCGCCGGCATCAAGGCGGCGCAGCCGCTGGTGGTGCCGTTCCTGCTCGCGGTGTTCATCGCCACCATCGCCGCGACGCCCGTTTTCTGGCTGGAGCGGCACCGGGTGCCGCCCTGGGGCGCCATCCCGCTGGTCATGGTGGCCATGGTCGTGGCCCTGCTCGGGGTCGGCGCCCTGGCCGCGCAGTCGGCGGGCGAGTTCCTCGACCGGGTGCCCTTCTACCAGGCTCGGCTCAACGACCTGCTGCAGGCCCTGGCCGCCCGGCTGGAGCCGCTCGGGGTGGATCTGTCCGCCGAGCTGCTCACCGGCTACCTCAACCCCGGCACGGCGCTGGCCATGGCCGGCAACGCCCTGCGCGGCCTGGGCGGCGTGCTGTCCAACGGCCTGCTGATCCTGCTCACGGTGATCTTCATTCTGGCGGAGGCGTCGAGCTTTCCCGCCAAGCTGCGCGCGGTGCTTGCCGATCCCGACCGCGACATGCCCTACTTCGCCCGGTTCGCGGCCAACGTCAATCGCTACATCGCCATCAAGACCACGGTCAGCGTCGCCACGGGCGTAATCATCGGCGTCGCCCTGGCCCTGCTCGGCGTGGACTTCCCCGTGCTCTGGGGCCTGCTCGCGTTCCTGCTGAACTACGTGCCCAACATCGGCTCCATCATCGCCGCGGTGCCCGCCGTGCTGCTGGCCCTGGTGCAGCTCGGACCCGGCACCGCGCTGGTGACCGCCGCCATCTACGTGGCCGTCAACATGGTGATGGGCAACGGCGTCGAGCCGCGCTTCATGGGCCGCGGCCTCGGCCTGTCGACACTGGTGGTGTTCCTGTCCCTGGTGTTCTGGGGCTGGCTGCTCGGGCCGGTGGGCATGCTGCTATCGGTGCCGCTGACCATGACCGCCAAGATCGCCCTGGAGGCGAAGGCGTCCTCCCGGTGGCTGGCCCACCTGCTCGGGCCCGCAGACAGCGCGCCGGATTCCACAACCGCCGACGATGCCCAACCGGGCGCCGCCAACGCCGATACCCCATCATGAGCTACGAACGCGACAACATCCGCCGCATGGCCGGCTACCGCTGGGGCGAACAGCCCGACGATGCCGATACCGTGAAGCTGAACACCAACGAGAACCCCTACCCGCCGAGCCCGCGCGTGCAGGAAGCGCTGGCCGGGCTCAGCGCCAGCCTGCTGCGTGTCTACCCGCGACCCACCGCCGACCCGCTGCGCGACCGCCTGGCCGCCCTGCACGGCGTGGCTCGCGACAACATCCTGGTGACCCACGGCGGCGACGAAGCGCTGCGTCTCGCCATGACCACGTTCGTGGACCCGGGCGCCACGTTCGCCATGGCCGAGCCGAGCTACTCCCTGTATCCGGTGCTGGCCGCGGTCCAGGACGCGCAAATGCTGCGCATCGACCTCGATGACGACTGGTCGCTGCCAGCGGATGCCGCCGGGCGCCTGGCGGCCGCGGACGCGAGGCTGACCTGCATGGTCAACCCGCACGCGCCCACCGGCCGGCTGACGCCGGCGGCGGAGGTGGAAGCTCTGGCCCGGGCTCTGCCGGGCGTGCTGCTGGTGGACGAGGCGTACGTCGACTTCGTGGACCCGGAGCTTGGCTACGACCTGACGCCGCTGGTGCGGACGCTGCCGAACCTGCTGCTGCTGCGCACCTTCAGCAAGGGATACAGCCTGGCCGGCCTCCGGCTCGGCTACCTGATCGGCCACGCCGGGCTGATCGAGCCCATGCTCACCAAGACCCGCGACAGCTACAACGTCGACGCCATCAGCCAGGCGCTGGGCGAGGCCGCCGTCAGCGACCAGGCCTACGCCGCGTCCACCTGGGCCCGGGTGCGGGCCGACCGGGAGCGGCTGCGCGCCGGGCTGGCCCAGCTCGGCCTCGAGGCGCCGCCGTCGCAGACCAACTTCCTGCTGGTGCGGGTGCCGCCGGAGGCACGGTTGGGCGCTCAAGCGCTTTACGAACGCCTCAAGTCCCGGGGCATTCTGGTGCGTTACTTCGCCGTGCCCCGCCTCGACGACCGGCTCAGGATCACCGTGGGCGACGACGCGCAGAACCGGCGCCTGATCGAGGTGCTGCAGGAGGTGCTGCATGAGTGACCCGAAGGACTGCCTGCTCACGGCCGCCGAGATCGCCGCCATGCCGGAGCGGCATCACCGCCACCAGTTCAACGACAACGCCGTACGGCTCACCCGCACCCTGGGCGAGGCGGTGGGCCTGACCCGGATCGGCCTGCACCTGGTGCGCCTGGAGCCCGGTCGCGACAGCACCCAGCATCACTATCACGACGCCGACGAGGAGTTCATCTACGTCCTCTCAGGGCGCGGGGTGGCCTGCATCGGCGAAGCCACTTTCGAGGTCGGGCCCGGCGACTGCATGGGATTTCCCGCGCCGGGGCCGGCGCACTCGCTGACCAACCCCGGCGATGAAGACCTGGTGTACCTGGTGGGCGGCGAGCGCAACGCCGTCGACGCCGTGCACTATCCGCGCATCGGCCGCAGCATGCTCAAGGCGCACGGCCGCAAACGCTGGGTCGACTGGCCGAACCTGCACGACGTCGACCCGGTCTGAACACCGGGCGGACTACCGCCCGCTGCGACGCAGAGGTGATGACATGTCCACGCGACGTACCGTTGGCGCCGTGCTTTTTCCCCGCTTCGAGCTGCTCGACCTCTTCGGGCCGCTGGAAATGTTCGGCGTGCTGAAGAACCACTTCGAGATCGTCATGCTGGCGGAGACCGCGGGTCCGGTGGCCAGCGACCAGGGGCCGAAGTGCCTGGCCGACCGGGGATTCGGCGACCCCGGCCACCTCGACGTGCTGCTGGTGCCGGGCGGCATCGGCACCCGCAAGGAGGCCGAAAACCCGGTCATGCTCGACTTCCTGAGGCGCACCTATCCCGGCCTCGAATATCTGGCCAGCATCTGCACCGGCGCCGGACTGCTGGCCGCCAGCGGGCTGCTGGACGGCCGGCGCGCCACCACCAACAAGATGGCGTTCGACTGGCCGCGCAGCGTCGGTGCGGCCGTGACCTGGGTGCCGCAGGCCCGCTGGGTGGAAGACGGCAACATCCTCACCGCTGGCGGCGTCGCCGCCGGCATCGACATGGCGCTCGCCCTGATCGCCAAGCTGGCGGGTGAGGAGACCGCCGTCGCGGTGGCGCAAGGCACCGAGTACGAGTGGCATCGCGACGCCGCCTGGGACCCGTTCGCCCGCCTGGCCGGCCTGGTCGACTGAGCCCGCCGTCCCGTGTTCCCGATCAGCGACGACAATCCGCGGGTCCGCTTTCCGGTGGTCACCCTGACCCTGATCGGCATGAACGTGTTCGTCTGGGTCGCCGTGCAGGGGCTCGGCAGCGCCGGGGCGCTGGCGGAGTCTCTGTGCCTCTACGCCCTGGTGCCGGCCGAGCTGCTCGGCCAGGTGACCGGCGGCACGGTCATACCGCTCGGCCAGGAGCTGGCCTGCCGCCTGGCCGGTGAGCCGCGGCCAGGCTCGCTGTTCTCGTCCATGTTCATGCACGGCGGCTGGTTCCACCTGATCGGCAACATGTGGTTTCTGTGGGTGTTCGGCGACAACGTCGAGGACGCCCTGGGATCGCTGCGCTATGCCGTGTTCTACCTGCTCTGCGGCCTGGCGGCGGCGCTGGCGCAGATCGTCAGCAACCCCGGCAGCCTGGTTCCCATGGTGGGCGCATCCGGCGCCATCGGCGGCGTCATGGGTGCCTACGCGCTGCTGTATCCGCGGGTTCGGGTAAACCTGCTGATCGTCATCGTCTTCTACGTCACCGTGGTCAGCGTGCCCGCGATCTTCATGCTCGGCTACTGGTTCCTGCTGCAGCTTGCACAGGGCATACCCGCCATCGGCAGCGAGGGCGGCGGCGTGGCGTTCTGGGCCCACGCCGGCGGCTTTCTGGCCGGCGTGGCGCTGGTGCTGGTGATGCGCCCGCCGCCGCGTCGGAGGTTACACTAGCGCCGACATTCAGAGAGCGAGAGCGCCACCATGAACGACCAGATGCCCGCCATCAGCCTGGCGGCCGTACCCGGACGCCGCAAGGCCATCATCGACCTGGCCGCGGAGGTCGAGCGCCGGGGCTTCTCCGGCATCTACTGCCCGAGCCTGGGCGACAACATCGCCCTGTGCGAGGCAATCGCGCTGACCACCCGCGAGATCGTCTTCGGCACCAGCATCACGCCGATCTACACCCGCAACGCCGCCGACTTCGCCAGCACCACCGGCTTCATCCACGAGTTGTCGGGCGGCCGCTTCCGGTTCGGCATCGGCGTCAGCCACGCGCCGGCCATGAAGCGCCTGGGCATCACCCAGGGCAAGCCGCTGGCCGACATGCGGCGCTTCGTCGAGGAGCTGAAGGCGGTGCCGAGGGTGGGCGAGCAGCCGCCGCTGGTGCTCGCCACGCTGCGCAAGAAGATGATTCAGCTCGCCGAGGAGATCGGCAACGGCATGGTGTTCGCGAACGGCGCCCGCTCGCACATGGGCGAGAGCCTGTCGGTGCTGGACCCCGCCACCCGCAAGTCCGACGACTTCTTCATCGGCAACATGATCCCCACCTGCATCAGCGACGACGAGGCGGCGGCCATGGCGGTGAACCGGCGCACCCTGACCAGCTACGCGATGCTGCCCAACTACCGCAACTACTGGAAGGAAGCGGGCTACGAGGAGGAGATGACGGCCGTGGAAGCCGCCATCAGCGATCGCGACCTCGACCGCATTCCGCAATGCCTGTCGGACCGCTGGCTGGCAGACACGACCCTGTTCGGCTCGCAGGCCAAGGTGCGGGAGGGCATCGAGGCGTGGTTCGATGCGGGCATCAAGACCCCCATCCTCGTGCCTTCCTCGGCCGCCGGTAATCAGCTCAAGGCCATCGAGGAGCTGTTCGCGCTCTGGGACTGAGCCGACGACGCTCAGTCGTCCCAGCGGCGGCGGTCATGGCGGCGGTCGCGGCGATCGTCCCAGCGGTCGTAGCGGCGGTCGCCGTGATATCCGCGGCGGTGGTAACCATCGTCCCGGTAGCCGCGATGGTGCGGGTAGCCGCGGTCGTACCGGTGATGGCCGTAGGCGTGGTGGCGCCAGTACTTGTCATGCTTCCGGTAATGCTTCCAGTGATGCTTGGGCGGTGCGTAGTAGTGTCGAGGGTGGTGCCCACGGTAGTGCACAGGGCGCACGTCCGAGCCGCGATCGGCGATCACGTAGCCGACCGCGGCTCCGGTGATGAACGCGAGCGCCTGATCGTCGGCGTTGGCGCGGACCGGCGCGGACAGCGCCACCCCCGTGGCAAGCACCCCGGCGCCGAGAAGCACGATGGTCCTGGTGGTCATGTCCGTCTCCTTGCTGATGTCAGACGCGATCATGGTGTGGCCGTGGCGCTGAATCGCGGGTGAACCGAAGCTGTCGGCACGCTGAACACGAGGGTGTAGAATGGCCGCGTTCGGCAGGGGGGAACCAATCGTGCACAGCACGCTGTCGCGGCGCCGCTTCATCAAGGGCGTCATCGCTTCCGGCGCTATCGCCGCAGCCGGTTCCGGCTGGTATTCCGCCGCCGCCGACCGCCCTGCAGGCAGCGTCGAACGGCTGGTGACGTTGAACGTCAATGGCCGCAAGCGGCGGGTCGACGTCCTGCCCCAGGAGACCCTGGCCCACACCCTGCGCGCCAAGCTCGGCCTCACCGGCACCAAGGTGAGCTGCAACCGGGGCGAATGCGGCGCCTGCACCGTGCTGGTCGACGACGTCACCCACTACGGCTGCTCGATGCTGACCCACAGCGTACGCGGACGTGCGGTGACCACGGTCGAAGGCGTGCAGAGCGCCGACGGCTCGCTGCACCCGGTGCAGCAGGCCTTCATCGACGAGCTGGGGCCCCAGTGCGGGTTCTGCACGCCCGGCCAGGTCATGGCCGCCGTGGCGCTGCTCAAGACCAATCCGTCGCCGACCCGGGAAGAGGCCCGAATCGCCATGTCGGGCAACCTCTGCCGCTGCGGCGCTTATGACAACTATCTGAACGCGGTGATGCGCGCGGCGGGGCAACCGGCATGAGCTACCTGCACATCGGCAAGGACTTCACGCCCCCGGACGTGCACGCCAAGGTCACCGGCAAGGCCAGGTACGTCGAAGACTTCGCCGTCGACGGCATGGTGCACGCCCGGCTCTACACCAGCCCCATGCCTCATGGGCGGGTCACCGCCATCGATGCCTCGGCCGCGCTGGCCATGGCAGGCGTGGTCGGCATCCTCACCGCCGACGATCTGCCGCCGCCCGAGGCGCCCAACGCCACCATGCTCACCAACGAACCCGTCTACGTGGGCGATCCGATCCTGGCGGTCGCCGCGGTGGACGAGCAGACGGCCGAGGCGGCGCTCGACCGCATCCGGGTGACCATGGAGCCGCTGCCCTTCGTGGTCGACCCCACCGACAGCCTGCGCCCCGGCGGCGCCAGCGCGCGTCAGGAGGGCAACGTCTACCCTCGCGAGCTCAAGGACCTGCACTGGACGCGCGACGATGTCGAGCGCTTCCTCTCCGGCCAGGAGCCCACCGGCGCGGCGCCGGAGGAGTGGCGCTACGGTGATCTCGAGGCCGCCTTCGACGACGCCGACCTGGTGCTTGCCGAATCGTTCGTCACCGCCGGCTATGCCCACATGTCCATGGAGCCGCGCTCGGTGCTCTCGTACTGGCAGAACGGCAAGTGCTACGTCTACGGCTCCACCCAGAGCCAGAGCTTCGTGATGCCGGGGTTGGCCCGCGCCCTGGGCGTCGAGATGAAGGACGTGGTGCTGATCTCCGAGTTCTGCGGCGGCGGGTTCGGCTCGAAGATTGCCGCGTACCCGATGCTGGCGCTGCCCGGCCACTTCGCGAAGAAGCTCGGCCGGCCGGTCATGCTGAGGATCACGCGGGAGCAGGAGTACTACCTGGGCTCCGCCCGGGTCGGCTTTCAGGGCTGGATGCGCGCCGGCTTCAAGGCCGACGGCAAGGTCACGGCGGTGGACCTCTACATCGTCCAGGACATCGGCTCGCAGCGCACGGGCGGCGATGCTTCGTCAGCGGGCGGCGCGGTGTCGATCCTGTACCAGCCCGATGCCATGCGCCTGCGCTCGGTGCCTGTGTTCACCAACACCACCCCCCGCGGCGCCCAGCGCGGGCCGGGGCAGAATCAGATCGCTGCCGTGTTCGAGCCGCTGCTCGACAAGGCTGCCCGGCAGCTCGGCATCGACCCGGTGGCCATCCGCGTGCGCAACGCGCCGGACAGCACCGGCACCGTGAACGCCGAGCAGGGTCCGGTCACCAGCGCCTATCTCAAGGAGGCGCTGCAGCAGGGCGCAGCGCTGTTCGACTGGGAGGCACGACGGCAGCACAACGGCCAGCGCCAGGGCAGCAAGGTGCGCGCCGTGGCGGTGGGCCAGGGTTACCACTCCGCCGGCGCCACCGGCTACGACGGCCTGGTGCGCATCACGCCCGACGGCCGCGTCCACCTGCACGTCGGCGTCGGCAACCTCGGCACCTACTCCTACGCGTCCACGGCACGTGCCGCGGCCGAGGTGCTGCAGTGCCGCTGGGAAAGCTGCGAGATCCACCGCGGCAGCACGGACGCGCACCTGCCATGGAGCTCCTATCAGGCCGGCAGCAATACCTCCTTCACCCACCAGCGGGCCAACTACGTGGCCGCCATGGACGCGCTGGCGAAGATCAGGGCGATCGCCGCAGCGACGCTGGGCGGCGCGGCAGACGACTACGAGGTGGCCGACGAGCGGGTGTTCCGCCGCGGCCAGCCGGCGCGGTCCATGAGCTACGCCGAGGTGTCCGCCCGCGCCATCGAGCTGGGCGGCAGCTACAGCGGCGCCGAAGCGCCCGACGACATCCACGAGGTCACCGCCCGCGCGGTGCAGGCGCTGGCCGGCACCGGCCTGATCGGCGTCGCCAAGGACACCATGCCCGTGCGCGGCGAGCCGCCGGGGCTGGCCGTGGCCTTCATCGAGGTGGAGGTGGATACGGAAACCGGCAAGGTGGACATCGTCGACTACCTGGGCGTGGCCGAGTGCGGCACGGTGGTGCATCCCATGGGCCTGCACGCGCAGATCCGATCGGGCGCCGTCTGGGGCTTCGGCATGGCCGCGCTGGAGCGCCACGTCTACGACCCGCAGAACGGCCTGCCGGCCCACGTCGGCTTCTATCAGACCAAGCCGCCCACCTACCTGGATGTGCCCGTCAGAATGTCGGCCACCGCGGTCGACCTGCCGGACCCGGACGCCCCGTTCGGCGCCCGCGGCATCGGCGAGCCGGTGATGGGCTGCGCGACCGCAGCATGGATGTGCGCGGTGTCCGAGGCGCTGGGCGGGCACCTGTTCAACCGCACGCCGGTGACCCCGGACATGATCGTCAACCACCTGGCCGGCCGCGCGCCCTCGACGCCGCCGCTGGCCACCAACAGCTACTGAGGCCGACATGCCCGCGCACGACGTCATGCCCGATCTCACCCTCTACCAGCCGGCCACGCTGGACGACGCCGTCGCCCTGGCCGACCGGCTGGGCACCGACGCCTGGCTGGTGGCCGGCGGCCAGGACACCTTCGGTTGGCTGAAGGATCGCGCCAAGCGGCCCAAGGCGCTGATCGAGCTCACCGCCATCGACGCGCTGAAGGGCGTGCGCGAGGTGGACGGCGAGGTCGAGATCGGCGCGCTGACCACGCTCACCGCGCTCGCCGCCGAGCCACTGGTCCGCGAGCGGTACCCGCTGCTGGCCCAGGCCGCCAGCCACGTCGCCAGCCCGCAGATCCGCAACATGGGCACCCTGGGCGGCAACCTCTGTCAGGATACCCGCTGCTGGTACTATCGCCGTGGGCTGAATTGTTATCGTGCCGGTGGCAACATCTGCTACGCCGACAGCCCCCAGGGCATGAACCGCGAGCACTGCATCTTCGGCGCCAGCCGCTGCGTCGCGGTCAGCCCCTCGGACACGGCCCCGGCCCTGGTCGCCCTGGAAGCACGCATGGTGATCACCGGACCCGGCGGCGTGCGGGTGCTGCCGGCGGAGGGCTTCTTTCTCGGCCCGGAGATCGACATCGAGCACATGACCGCCCTGCGCCCCGGCGAGGTGCTCAGCGCCGTGCGCCTGCCGGCCAAATGGGCGGGCCGCCCCTGCTACTTCGAGAAGGTGGCCGATCGCAACGTCTGGGACTTCGCCCTGGTCAGCATCGCCGCCGTGTTCGACGAGCAGGCGGGCACGATCCGCGAGGCGCGGCTGGTGAGCGGCGGCGTCGCCACCACGCCGAAGCGTCTGCGCGACGTCGAGAACGCACTGCGCGGCCGGCCGCGCAACGCTGCCACCGGCGACACCGTCGCCGCACTCGCCAACCGCGGCGCGCGCACGCTGAACCACAACCACTTCAAGCTGCCGCTGCTGGAGAATCTGGTGCGCCGCAGCCTGCGCGCCTGAGCCGACGGAGGATTCGATCCCATGGACATCATCGAGCTGCGTCAGGACGTCTGGGGCCGGGAGGTGGTGGCCGGCATCTCCTGGGACCTGCTGTGGCTGGTAGCGGCTGCCGCGCTGGTCGCCATCACTTCCCATCTGCTGGTGAGCGCGTTTCTGAAGAAGGCGGTGCGGCCGGCTCCGGGCGGCCGGCGGCTCACCCGCCACGCCCCTGCCGACCGGGCCTTCCACTGGGTGATGGCGGCCAGCGTGTTCGTGCTGCTGATCACCGGCGTGCTGCCCATTCTCGGCATCCGCTTCGCCTGGCTGACCATCCACTGGGTCGCCGGCATCGTGCTGACGCTGGCGGTGGCGTTCCACATGGTGCGATCGCTGTTCTGGCAGGACGCGAAGTCCATCTGGGTCGTGCCGCGCGACCTCGGCGAGCTGCGACGGCACCCGCCCAGGGCCGCCAAATACACGCTGGCCCAGAAGAGCATGCACCTCGCCATGGCCGTGGTGGTGCTGGTGGTGATCGGCACTGGCATCCTGCTGATGACCGTCATCGACATGCCCTGGTGGGAGCGCAGCAACTGGCTCGATGAGTCGACCCTGGGCTGGATGTTCGTGCTCCACGGTGCCTCGACCCTGGCGCTGGTCGCCCTGATCGCCCTGCACGTCTACTTCGCGCTGCGGCCCGAGAAGCTGTTCTACACCCGCTCGATGATCAAGGGCTGGATCTCCGAGAACGAGCACCGCGCCCATCACGACCCGGCACGCTGGCTGCCGGACGAGACCGCCTGAGTTGTCGGAGCTGGCACGCCACATCGAGGCGGTGGAAGCCGCCTACGAGTTCACCCTGGCCTACGCCGCCCAGGGCCGCGTCGACGACGCCGACGGCCCCGGGCCCCGGGTGCGTGACGTGCTGGGAGAGCTGCTGACGGCGATGGACGCCCTGGCCACCCTGGCGCCGCCCGCGGCCGGCGCCTTCGGCACGGTGGTGGCCGACGACCTGCGCAAGAGTGGGGCCGCCGTGGCGCTGGTGCTCGCCTGCCCGCGCATCGGCTCCGAGCTGATCGACAACCTGAACGCGTCCATTCATCTGCGCGCCCTGCTCACCGACCTGTTCCTGATCAGCGAGGCGCAGGCGAGCCACGGCCCGTGACCACCTATCTGCTCGACCTGTTCGGCGTGTTCGTGTTCGCGCTGTCCGGCGCCATGGCCGCCGACCGCCGGCGCATGGACCTGTTCGGCTTCGCGGTCATCGCCCTGCTGCCGGCCCTGGGCGGCGGCACGCTGCGCGACATCATCATCGACGCGCCGGTGTTCTGGCTGGCCGATCCCACCTACCTGCTGATGGCGCTGCTTGCGGCCGTGCTCACATTCCTGGCCGCCAACGCCATTCACCGCGCCGCCGAGTGGCTGGTGTGGGCAGACGCCGTGGGTCTGTCGCTGTTCTGCGTGCTCGGCGCCGCCAAGACCCTGGCCCTGGGCCTCGGGCCGGTGAACGCCATCCTCATGGGCGTGATGACGGCCGTGGTGGGCGGCATCATCCGCGACGTGGTCTGCAACGAGGTGCCGCTGATCCTGCGCCGCGACGTCTATGCCACCGCCGCCTTCGCCGGCGCCGCCGCCTACGTGGGTCTGGACGCCGTGGGGGCACCACACCAGGTTGCGATCTGGGTCGGCGCTGCGGTCTGCTTCGGCGTGCGCGCGGCCGCGCTGATCTGGAAGCTGTCGCTGCCGCGACGCGGCCAGGGCGCCCGCGGCCAGGACAGCCGCCGATGAGCAGCGAGCCGGACGGCCTCACGCTGTGGCTGATCCGCCACGCCAAGTCCGATTGGGGCTCCGGCGCGGGGAGCGACCATGCGCGGCCGCTCAACGCCCGCGGCGAGCGCGACGGACCGCGCATGGCGCGCTGGCTGGCCGATCAGGACGACCCGGCGGCCTGGATCTGGACCAGCGACGCCGCGCGCGCCATGGCTACCGCACAATTCGTGGCCGCCGGCTTTGCGGCGGCGGCACCGGAGCTGGTGGCCGACCGCCGCCTCTACCTGGCCTCACCCGAGCAGCTGCTGACGGTGATCCGGGAAACACCCGCGGAGGTCCGGTCGGCGGCGCTGGTGGCCCACAATCCCGGCCTCACCCAGCTGCTGAACCTGTTCAGCGGGCGCCCGGTCACGGACAACCTGCCCACCTTCGGCGTGGCCAGGTTTGCGGTGCCTGCGCCCTGGTGCGAGCTGCGCTTCGGCAACGGCCACCTCGACGTTCTGACCAGCCCGAAGCGTCTGCCGCCAACCGACTGAACCGGAGGCCACCATGGTCGAGCTCGCCAAACCCGCCCTGGACGTGGGCCTGTTCACCAACGACCGCGAGCGCATGCTGGCCTTCTGGCAGCAGCAGGCGGGCGCGGAGTTCCGCGAAGACCTGCCCATCGGCGGCGGCCTGCTGCAGCACCGCCACGCCTACGGCGACTCGGTTCTCAAGATCAATCACTGCCGCGCGCCGCTGGCGGACCCAGGGCCCTGCGGCATTCGCCGGCTGCTGGTCGCCCGGCCCGGGCTCGGCCAGCCGGTAGACCTCGTCGACCCGGACGGCAACCGGCTGCGGCTGGTGCCGCAGGATGAGGTGGCGCAGCTGCGCGTCGAGCTGACGGTGAGCCACCTGGCCGCGCATCAGGATTTCTACGGCGGCGCCCTCGGCCTGCCGGCCATCGACGACGTCACGTTCCGCTGCGGCGTCTCGCAGATCCGCCTCAGCCAGGGCGACGCGGCCCAGGACCCGCCGCAGCGGGCGCGCGGCTACCGCTACCTGACCATCCAGGTCTACGACGTCAGGGCCTCGCATGCCCACATTCTCGCCCACGGCGGCCGTGAGGGCCGGGCGCCGGTCAGGCTGGGCGAGGTCGCCCATATCTCCTTCGTGCGCGACCCCGATGGCAACTGGATCGAGGTGTCGCAGCGCAAATCCATCACCGGGTCGCTGGACTAGGCACCGACGCGCGGTATAAGTTAACCGCAAAACGCCGGAACCATCGGAGACTACGGCATGGGCTTCTTTTCCTTCATCGTTCTGCTCGCCATCGCCTACCTGGTATGGCGGGTCACGGACCAGCTGCCGGATCTGATCTTCCGCATGAGCGAGATCCAGCGCGACGTGGCCGAGCTGCGCCGCCGCCTGGCCGAAGTCGAGAGCACCGGCTCCGGCGCCACGCCCGGACCCACCGCGTCGGGAGACGACGCTCAGGGGAGCTGATCGACAACGGCCATGCCCCAAACACCCAACTGGCGCGTCTGGCTGGGCCTAGGCCTGACCGTGGGTTGGCTGGCGCTCGGCAGCGTCTACATCAGCGCCGTGATCGGCTGGGGCCGGTTTTCCTTCCTGCCGGCAGACCAGCTCGGCAGCTTCCTGGAAGGCGCGTTCGCGCCGCTCGCTTTTCTGTGGCTGGTGATCGGCTACTTCCTGCAGCGCCAGGAGCTGCAGCAGAACACCGAGGCGCTCAGATCCCAGGCGGAGGAGATTCATCGCCAGTCGGAGCAGGCCATCATCCAGTCCGAGAAGCTGGCGGCTTCGGAGATGCATGCCCGCCAGGAGGTGTTCCTGCAGATCTCGCGCCACGTCCGCGACCAGTTGGGCACCATCGGCGGCCTGCTGTTCCTGTCCAGCCAGGGCGCCGGGGCCGGCGGCGGCTCGGTCACACCGGAGGAAATGAGCCGCCTGTTCGCGCAGCGCGCCGCCCAGGACGCGGAGCTGTTCTCGCGCATGCTGCTCGAGCTGCACTTTCAGCTCGACGATCCGGCGCTGCAGTACGACCTGTTCTACGGCTCCCTGACCCGGGCCCGGCACTCCAACAACTTCATCTTCACCTTCGAACGGCTGATGCGGCGCGCCGAGGAGGTCGACCCGGACTTCATGATCCGCGACGCGCTCCACGCCAGCAGCCACGGCCTCTGCTACCGCATCGCCAAGCGTCACCAGGCCAGCGCGCCACCGGATCTGGCGGACCCTTCCGTCACCGGCATACACATCAACTTCTGACACGGCGCCCGCGCCGGGAGGCAACATGAGAGCAAACGGACCAACCTGTCGGGCCGGGCTGCTGACCGGGCTCTGCCTGCTGTGGGCGGCGGCCGCACACAGCGAGGAGGACCGCTTC
>JAVJUA010000010.1:0-85058 GCA_040219935.1 Pseudomonadales bacterium
TCATCCGACCTTGTTTGCACACTGGGCGTTCGTGTATGGATAACTTGCTGAACGAGAAGAGCCGGATGACGCGAGAGTGTCACGTCCGGTTCTGTGAGAGCCTGGCGGGGCGGTTCCGCTGGGCTACTCGACCTCAATCTCGGCTCGAATCGGATTTCTGCTGAATAGGCCGAATCTTTATGGAAGCGCATCAAGAACTCTTTAGACTAGCCGACAAGCTAATGAACGTAGCAGAGGCGTCTGACCGGGAAGAGGTTGGGAACCCCCTTAGTGCCCTTTACGACGCTGCGCAGCAGTTGGGACGCTCATTTTCAGGCCCGTGGCAGGGCTATCACTCTCGCGTCTACTATAGAGACTTCGAACCACCACCGCCGGGCGCACACTTCAGTCAAGAGTGGGGGTTGATGCACACGTACGGTTCGAGCTTTGGTTCACGTGGGGATTGGGAAGAGGTTGATCCGGCAGCCGTGGATGCTCGGATCCAGGCGCTTGCCGGTGACCCGGACCTAGAAGCTGCACGTGAGGCTGCAGAGGAAGCCGCCAATGTCTTCGACTTCTCAAAGGCGGATATCGCCTCAATTCTACAAAGCGAACTCGAAGAGAGAAGTGATGGGTTCCTTGAAGGTTTGAAAGCTCAGGTCGAAAAATTGGAAACCTTGTCGGTGCATGAGGTATTGGAGCGGCTTTCGCCACAGGGTCAGATTATGACTCGTGATGCGGTTGTCCTTGGACAAGGAAAGAAGGTCCCGCCCCAAATGATGCCAATTGGGGAAGTCCGGATGATGCGGCACGTGTTCGCCGTTTGCGTGAGTGCCGCGGATATTGCAAGGAAGGCGGCATCGCACTTGGAACGAAGGCAACATCGGAAACACGCTGAAAATCGGATCGGAACCAACGTGTTCATTGGCCATGGTCGATCAATGGCTTGGCGTGACTTGAAGGATTTCCTGCAAGATCGACTCAAATTGCCGTGGGACGAGTTCAACCGAGTACCGGTAGCCGGCGTCACAAACATTGCTCGCCTCTCAGAAATGCTAGACGCGGCTGCCGTGGCCTTCTTGGTCTTGACGGCGGAGGATGAGACTGCGGACGGCGCCATGCACGCAAGAATGAATGTGATTCACGAGGCTGGTCTCTTTCAGGGGCGACTTGGCTTCACGAAAGCCGTTGTGCTTTTGGAGGAAGGCTGCGAGCAATTCAGCAACATTGAAGGGCTTGGCCAGATTAGGTTCCCGCCGGGGAATATAAGTGCGGCGTTTGAAGAGATTCGTCGAGTTCTCGAACGCGAAGAGTTGTTGAGTTCCGACTAGAACGGGATGCAGCTTGCCAGCGATGCTGAAGAAACTATGGAATGACCCAGTTGGCAGCAAGATGATAGCGACGGCCGCAGTCGCTTTGCTCGCCTTTGTCGCAAGCTATCTCGCGGGGTGGTGGCCGACGATATGGGACGCGATCAAGTCCTTCTTTCTTTGGTTCGGAGAGACTACCCCTACCTACAACTGGATTCTTGTGATCGCAGGCTGCCTGATCCTTTTGGTTTGCGTTCTTGCGGTGGCAGCGTTTCGCTCGGACCGCCGGACCATCACCCACACGCTTTACACGCAGGACAGCTTCGATGGATTGACCTGGCGGTGGAAGATTGGCGCGGAAGGGTTCGTATGGGACCTGTACGCGTTCTGCCCACGCTGTGACTACCAAGTCTTTGCCCACAACGCTTCCTCGTACCGCGCGCTGGACGTGATCCAGTATTCGTGCGATTCCTGCGGTTACCGGACCGGGGAGTTCGAAGAGACTGTCGAACACCTTGAATCACGTGTGATGCGCTTCAGTCAACAGAAGTTGCGCAACGGCTCGTGGCTGGATGTGGTCAAGTCTCGGTATCCGGATGTCGCCAGCTAGAACTGTAGTGCCGATTTTCTATGGGCCACACGTGAGCAGAAAAACGAGACGTCGCCAGAAGGAAGCTAGCCGACGGGCGTATCTGCGCTACAGGAATCCCTGTTGGGCTGTTGAAATCAAGAAGACTAGCCTGGAGAGCAGAAACCTATCGGATCTACTCCAGGGATTGGGCTACAGGATTGTTCCTGGAATCGTCGAAGGCAACGCGTTCACCGGGCCGTCATTCAGACGCGTGAAATATCACGGCGAGATTTGGGAGCTAGCGAAGGCTGTGCGAGCGGCTCTGAAGGGGCCGGCAGCGATCGACCCCGAATTTGAACTTGGCAACGTTATCGACTTCTCCACGCCCACGCCGAGACGTCATGCTTTCTTGGAGGCCCAGTCGGCACGGATAACAATGACCGCTGGAACCGTGACGCTTTCAGTGTCGCCACCGGATGGGCTATCAGACGAAGAACGTGCGGCCTGGGAGGCGGAACGCCAAGAACGTGAGTACCAAGCGAAGCTTCAGTCACAGCAGGCAACGCTTGAACCAGCGTTCAAGGAGCCACGTGCGGTGAAGGTCCTTGAACTGCTGAACCGAGATGAACACACGGGTGAGTCGCTCTACAAGATGTATGAACTCATGGAAGGCCACCCGTCCAACAGGCGTGCGTTTCAGGCCCAGTTCAACGTTTCTGCTGCAGACTTCAAGCGCTTCGGGGATGCGGTACACAATCCTGGGGTATCGGGTGATCGGGCAAGGCATGCCTACAATGATCCGCCGAAGTCACCGAACCCGATGACGCTGAAGGAAGCCGAAGCGTTTGTGAAGAAGCTCGCGACTGACTGGCTTGCGTTTGTTCGCCGTCAGCACTGACGGGTGCTGCAGTCAGGGCACACGCTGGTCCCCTGGTGCGCCCGTCCTATCGCCTTCTCATGAGCGAAGGTCTTCCCGCACTCGCGACAGGCCCGAGGTGTGGTCGGAATGATCCGAATGTAGTGTACGTGCGTAGGGACGCGTTCCGAATCGGGAGGATTCCGCCCGTGTTCGGTCCATGCGTTGAACGCTGTGCAGGACAGCCTGTCGCGGGCACATCGGGTCCGGTTCTGGCATTCATCACAGGGAGAGGGGTCCCAGTCGCTTAGCCGCCCGTCCCTGTTGGCTAGGGCGCGTTCGTCCGCGGTGCGGTAGTCAGGATCTAGGATCAGACCACGGTGGTTGCCTGATGCGAAGGCGCGGACCGTTGGCATGATTGCACCGACAAGGGCACCAGCGGCAGAACTCCGTTTCTACCGATGGCGTGCCTATGCTCAGACGCTGGAAAGGGCAGCGGCTGCCAGCGACTTCGCGTCGGTGGCCACCTTGTCCCAGTTCGTGCCGGTCGCCAGCGTGCTGTCGTCCGGGTTCACGCCACCGTTCGCGACGTCGTAGCGGTAGCCCTGCAGGCGCACGGCATATTCATGCTCGCCCTGCAGATCCACCACCCGATTTTCCTTCCCGTGGATCACGTCCAGGTCGATGATCGGTTCCGGCTGGTTCTGCATCAGCGTCAGTCCGCCTTCCCGTACACCCAGCGTGTAGTAGGTGATCGGCGACGTGGACGTGTTCCGCGGCGCGGGGCTGTCGCTCACCAGCACGGGGATGCCCAGCGTGATCGGACTGGCGTTCCGGATGTTGAAGTCCGAATCGTTCGTGATGTTGCTGGCGATCTGTTCTTTCACCAGATCGAAATACACATTGCTGTGCATGATCCACAGCTTGATCGTGTCCAGCTGGTCACCGTAGACCTTCAGCGCGTTCACCAGTTCGTTCGTGGTGACAGAACTGGATGCCGTCATCAGCTGGCTTGCCTGATTGATGGTCGCAGCCACCAGTGCCCGCAGACCGCTGTTCAGCCTGTGGACCTGAACGGCATTGGCGATCTGTTAGCCTAATCCGAAGGAGACCACTTCCGGGGGCGTCCCACGCCCCTGCTTGCGGAAGGCATCCAGCGTTGACCGCACCGGGCCACCGGTCTGGTGCCACTCTGGCTTGTTGTTCCTTGCTGAAGTTGAGCGAGGAAACCGCCGAGGGGTAGCGGGTGCGGTCCCCCCTAATTGGGCAATTGCGCTGGGTGCGAGCTTCCCGATCTTTCGCCGCCCGCTTTCGAGTGCGAGCGTGTGGCACCGTTCTGCTGACGCCACGCCTAGGTTCGAGTGACCCATCTAGGTGGACGTTGCTCTGGCCTTACTGCGGCGTCGATTGATCGATTTCGATGGCGTCTGGGCCTTCGAACACGCAGCTCGACACGGTGCGGTCAACATTGCCTCCAAAGTGTCGAAGAGATTGCCGTGAAAAAACGGCGCGGACCAATGAGAATGGGTTCTCCTGCGTTTTTTCTGGTACGTCCATGCGGAGATCACGTGCTGGACATAGATCTCAGTGAATGCGAAACGCTGCTCGAGCACAGTCGCAGGAACGTGTGTGATAGACCGTCGAAAATGCGCATAGCAGCGCGCCATGCTATCTCCTACCGCCTGCTCGTATGTTTTCCAGATTAGTTCACGGTGCGATAGGGTAACTTGGGCGATAAAGCGTATGTATTCGGGGCTCGATTCGTGCAGAACGGATTCGAGAATGATGCCGATGATTTCCCGAGTGCCTGGATGGTTGTCCCGCTCTTCTAGCCTGTCGAGGCTCTCGCGGCGCCACTGCTCGCCCTGTTGACCACCCCACGTGATGATGGACTTGATCAGGTTTTCTTTGTTCCCGAAGTGGTAGCGGATCGAGTTGACGTTCTTGTGGCCCGCCGCTTTAGCGATGTCTCGAAGCCCGACGCCATTGACGCCATGCTCGGCGAAGAGTTCCTGGGCTGCAATAAGCAGTCGTTCTCGCGAGGACGGGGTGGCGTCTTGCTTGTTGGGCATGGCAGAACTCTCTACGCAAAGTTGGGGAAGCTAGTCCAGGTTTGGCGGAACCTCAATCGGAGGGCAACGGTGGGTCCAGCACTGTAGTAGATTATTCATATGACTAATCCAAAATTCTAGCATGCGTACACGAAAGTCATTCTTGATCCTTCTGGTGCTGGCATTTGGCCTGCCGACGACCGTGGCCTTTGCTGCCGAGGACTTTGTTCTCCCGCAGCGGATCGAGCTCGAAGGCGCTGTGAACTTTCGCGACATCGGCGGCTACTCGACAGCTGACGGTCGCAAGGTCCGCTACGGCGCCGTGTACCGTTCTGATCATCTCCACGATCTGACGACGAAGGACTGGAACCAGGTGTTGGGACTTGGGATCGACCTGGTATTCGACCTCAGAACCGATGCTGAACGAAATCAGTGGCCAACAGCCGCTCGTGACGGTTGGGAGCCGGTCGTTGTCACACGGAACTACGTGATGAGTGGAGATAGAAAAGGCTATGAGGAGCTTGCCTTCGATCTCGCGCCCAACTACCGGACGATGTTTGATCTGCTTGCCGCGCCAGGCAACGTCGATCCGGCGGTTCTCATCCATTGCACCGCGGGCCAGGACCGGACGGGATTCGCGGTCGCGTTTCTGCTAACCGCGCTCGGGGTCGATCGGGAGACAATTCTCGATGATTACAGCTTGTCACAGCATCTGCGTGGCGTGGGCGACCTGGATCTCGCGCGTCTGGTGGAGATCCGTGAGTTCTATGGCCTGGATGGCGACGTTCAGGACATGGTGGCGCGCAGAACTGATCCGGAGCGCCGGGCCAAAGCTCGTCGGCGGATGGCCGATGCCCTGGAGGCAATCGCGCATGACTATGGCTCCGTGCTGGCTTACATCAGATCCGAACTGGACGTCAACGACGAAGAACTGGCTCGCTTGCGCGGTCGGCTGCTACAGGACTGAGCATCAGGGTTTCTTGATGCTGACGGTGCCCTGGCCGCCGTCGATCGATACCTCTGCACCATCCGGAATCCGTTGCATGGCGCGATCCACTGCGGTGACGCAGGGCAGACCGTACTCCCGGCACAGCGAAGCCCCGTGTGCGAGTGCTCCACCCGTCTCCAGCACGAGCCCAGCGATCCGCGGGAACACGGCCGTCCAGCCTGGATCGGTTTGCCGCGTGATCAGGATGTCGTGGTCCTCTAGGACGGACAGCTCGCTCAGGCTCCGCACGACCCGGGCGCGACCCACGGCAATCCCGGGGCTGGCACCGATTCCGGTCAGCGCCGACGGGTCGGCACCGTGTGCGTCCTCGGCGGCGGGAGTATACCCGCGCAAGAACTTCGGTGGTTGCACTGACAGCGTCTCGTTCCACTCCTGACGTCGCCATGTGACTCGGGCGCCTGCCTCGGCCGCGTCTAGCGTGCCGTCCATGGCACTGCGGATCTCCTCTACCCCGAGGAAAAAGACGTCGTCCGCGGCGGCGAGGATGCCTCGTCTGGCCAGCCGCTGACCCTGGCTGGCATAAATTCTGCGCAACGCGTACCAGATTCTGTCGAAATAGAACCGATGGTTGTCGCGTAGCCCCATATAAATCTCATTGTATCGAAACAGCGTGCTCAGCAGCCGTCG
Organism: Pseudomonadales bacterium; assembly: GCA_040219935.1. Classification (GTDB taxonomy): domain Bacteria; phylum Pseudomonadota; class Gammaproteobacteria; order Pseudomonadales; family Azotimanducaceae; genus UBA7803. Next base: position 6,404 of record JAVJUA010000010.1, read on the forward strand.
GCGGATGGCCGCTGTGGGCCCGCATATCTGGGACAACAGGTCCTCCTGCAGAGACCTGCGGGCATCGGCCTGCTTGGCGTTCTGCTCGATGGGGCGTAGGGCGTCGCTGCCCAGGTAGCCCTTGATCAGGTTTAGGAGCAGATCGGGGTCGTCTCCCCAACGGGGGTAGACCAAGTCTTTGTAGGAAGCGCCCCGGTGCCGGTGCGACCGCCAGAACGGAAGAATCCGGTCGACAAAGGCGGCGAGCGCCGGATGCACGTCGTTGGTGAGGGTTTTCCAGTCGGTCTTCTGTAGGTGGGCGACAGCCTCAGGGCCGCAGTCACGGGCCAGCTCTGCGAGCTGCCAGACGTGATCGGCTTCCTGGACGGCTTCGCTGCCCACCAGACCCGACGAGACGCGGGCGTAGAGGTTGGCGCCGTCGCCGAACCATCGATCGAGCAGGCCGGTCAGGAAAAACGTGAGATCGTGGGCGTGATAGGCAACAGCGTACTGGCAGGGCTGACTGACGCGGATCTGCTCTTGGCGAACGTCTTCCTGATGCTGCAGAAGCTCATCGAGTGTCAATTCATCTAGATCTATCTCGTACCACGCATCGCTGCGCTCGATCAGCGGAGGCCAGACGTGAGCCAGGTGACGATGGTTGTGCTTGAGCGAGCGCACCTTGCGGTCGCGAAACTCCATGTCGAAATGGCGGCGAAGGCGGCCCCACCAGCGAAACGGCGCTGTACGCACTTGCTGGCGCATGTCGGAGGGAAAGAATCCGAGAACTCCTGCCAACCGTGCCATGGCGGGGTGGTACTCGTACTTCTCCTGTAGGATCTCCACGTCCAGGTAAGCGGCTGCTTTGTAGTACTTGAAGATGACTGGCGAGATAGGCCGTGTGTCGTGATGCCAGCGCCGCCACGCCGTGAAGGAAGGCGAGAGGTTCTGAACGTTGTAGAACAATGGGCTTATCGGAGAACTCCAGATCTCGTCCGCGTATACCCGCGACCAGAGCTTGTCCTGGTCCTCGGCGTCTCGCGGGGTATCACGCCAAGGCTCGAGGTGTCGGTTGTAGTACAGGGCACTCAAGGTTGTGATCGGTCGGGACTGCAAGAGCTGAACAGCCCCCTCAGTTACAGCCCACTCCAGGTCCTGCGGAAAACTCCATGCATCCGCCACCTGTTTCGACAAACGCCATACCTGTTGCAGGATTTCCGCGGGCAGGCTGCTGGAGGAGTCACCGGCTGCGTGGCTGAGGACCGCACCCGAGGCTCGATCGAGCAGATACTGCTCCGGCGTCGTTGCGCCAGACACAAGTGCCTCGCCGATGCCGGGGACAGCATTGATGACCATTCTGGTTAGCGCAGGTCTGACCGGGTCCGCGGTGAACGAAACGCCCGCCCATTCGGCAGGTACGAAGCGTTGTACAACGAGCGCCATTGCATCCTCACCATCGACGTGATGCGCCGTCCTGTACTCGCTAGCGTACGAGACATGATGTGATGCCCAGCAACGCCGCACCGCATCAAGCACGGCTTCGAAGCCACGAACGTCAAGCACCGTCTCGTAGAGGCCGGCATGTGATGCTGAGGCCGAATCTTCGCTGATGGCGGATGACCGGACCGCGACGGGGGCCGAACCGAGACGCTCGTAGGCGGAAGCGAGTTCGGCGAGGAAGTCTGCCTCGAAATCAGCACCATCCATTGCTCGAAACGCTTGCGCATCGATTACGAAGTAGTCCGGCACAGGTACGCCGAGCCGCTTTAGTCGGCCAAGAGATGCGCCCTTTCCGCCCACACGCTCGATCTCAAGTGCGGATTCTTCAGTGGATTCAACGATGTAATGCAAACGATCCCCTCCTGATGTGACGTCGATTAGAAGCGGCATCGAGTTCTCGGTCGTCTTGAAATCAACGGTTGCTACTATCAATTATATCAGTGTATAAATGCAAGAGAATCGCGCAGGATGACTACGCCAACGCGCGGGCTATCGATAAGGAGCGAATAGTGACTGAGCCAGAACTACTGTCGTCTGCTGACATAGATGAGTTTCATAAAGAACTCTCGAACTGGGGGCGCTGGGGGACCGACGATCAGTTGGGAACTCTGAACCTGATCACACCAGAGAAGCGTAAGCAGTCGGCACAGTGCATCCAGTCCGGCGTGGCGATCGGCTGTTCTCGTCCCCTGCCTACTGAGCCCGGGCCGCACAATCAGCGACCAGTCGAACATCACATGATTGGTACCTGTACCGAGGGGTGGGGGGGAGATTGGTTCGGCCTAGCGGTCCATGGCTTCGCCACCAGCCACATCGACGCGCTCTGTCACATATTTCACCAGTCCAAGCTTTACAACGGCTATCCAATCGAAGAGGTCACGGCGCACGGTGCTCTAAAGCTATCTATCGATGCGCTGCGCGACGGCATAGTGTCGCGCGGGGTGCTTCTGGACATTCCGGGGGCGAAAGGCAGAGATCATCTCGAGCCAGGCGAACCCATACTGCTCGAGGACTTGAAGGAGGCGGAGCAATTTGGTCGGGTCGCGGTCGAACCGGGCGACGTGTTGTTCGTTCGAACTGGCCGCTGGAAGCTCTACGAGTCTCTGGGAGAAGTGCTGTCGCCAGATTCGCTTGCGGGGCTGCACGCGTCGTGTCTGCCCTGGCTCCACGAGCGAGGGATTGCAGCCCTGGGGAGTGATGCTATTTCGGACGTTCTACCCTCCCGCGTCGAAGGCGTAATGATGCCTGTCCACAGTGTCGCGATTGCATCCATGGGCCTGCACCTGATCGATAACCTTGACTTCGAGCGTCTGTCTGAGGAGTGCCGGAGGCAGCAGCGTTGGGCGTTTCAGCTGGTCATCGCTCCGCTCGTGATCGAGCGCGCGACGGGCTCGCCTGTTACCCCGATTGCCATCTTCTGAGGGATGGCTGACGAGTTGCAATCAAGCAAAACCTAACCGGAGATTAACTATGGTCCTGGCCGCTTCCGATGAGCTTCGCCATCCTCACGACGAGGAATTCAACTGGCGCGAAAGCCTGTACTTCAATTTTGCTGACGGGCCCAACGGACTCGGCGGTTGGATCTACCTATGGGTTGTCCCGAACAAGCCGATGAAGACCGGGATGCTCGTCAGCATTTACAAGGGCATAACAGATCGTCTGGACGCGAACACGGTTGCGGTCGAATCGCCCGGCCATCGCTATGTGGATCCGAACGGCAATTGGGTGTACTGCTTCAAGAAGGATGTGGAGCATCTGATTGATGCCGACTTTGACGATGTCGAGGTTTGCGGATTGCATATGGTGCGCACCAAGCCCCTGCAGTCATATCAGATCAAATTCTCTGATGACTCGGATAACTCCCTGGCGCTCTCGGCCGAATTCGCCATGGCGCCTTATGACTACGCAGACGGTGCCTTTCCTACGCCAGTTTGGGTCGCAACCAACCGTTACCACCGGACCTGGCGGGTCAAAGGGACGGCGAAAATCGCCGGCCAGACCTACAACATCGACACCACCGGTGACTCGGACCACTCCTGGGGACGACGGGACATGGTCGAGTTCGCCAAGCACACTTTTAAGATGTGGTCGTTCCAGACTCCGAACGCCCGGAATTCAGTGTCGGTTATCGAACAGGGCGCTGGGCTATACATCGGATACGTGACAATCGACGACGTGGTACGTTCGGTGCAATCTATCGAGCATCGCGCCTCTTACACGGACAAGGGCGTCCAGCAGAACATTGCTGTGAAGATCACCGATGTGGATGGTCGCGTCGTCGAAGCCAGGATGCCAGAGATGTTCTCTGCCATCGGTCACGGCGAGTCTGGTAGCGTGTGGGGTTTCGAGGGTGTTGGCACGTATCAGGTAGAAGGCTGGGGCCCCTGTACGGGCATCGCATCCTATTTCTGGCCTCCGGGCATGAACCCGAAGTAGCTGAGAATCGGACAGCCCTACGGTTGAGATCTTTCGGCGAAGGCAGGTGGGCCGGTGATGAGTCATGCGCTCGCCGACTCTCGTCTCAAGTGGCGGCCGGCATGCAGAAATGCAGCGGCCGCTACCCAGTAGGAGAACACCAGAATGGCGAGCGAATACGCCAAGCCGCTCTGACCGAATGCCTCGGCCAATAGATCACTGCCGAGCCCGACGAGTAGAGGCCCCAGCCCCAGCCCGAGTAGATTGATCGAAAAGAGCAGTACCGCAGATGCGGTAGCCCGCAGGTGCTGCGGAATGAAGCTGTAGGCGCCGGCGAATAGGGGGGCCGTGATTGCGTTCATGAGTAGGTTGAGGAGCGCCAAGAATATCAAGGCGACGATGAGGCTTGACGACAAGAATGCCCCCAGGGCGATAGGGCAGGCGGCGAGCGAGAATATGGCAGGTACCCACGCGTACCACGCCAAGCCTTTGCGCTGAGACAGTAGGTCCCCCAGGTAGCCACCAATGAACACGCCCAGGCTGGAAAACACGGCGACCAGAACCGCCAGAATGGCGCCCGCTTCGGTGAGACTGACGCCGTGGGTGCGGATCAGGAAGGGGGCCGTCCACTGAACCGCACCATATCCCCCGATGGCAACGAAGCCGCCAGCCAGCAAACAGTAGCGGAATGATTGAACGGCGAATAGGTCGCTCAGGGATAGGAGCAACGAGGGTTGATCCGGTTGCACCGATCTTCGTACGGGCTCCCTTAGGAATATCGCAATCAGCGCGGCAAGCAGCATGCCTGGAAGGCCGAGCACCAGGAATGCAGTGCGCCAGCCAAGAGTCTCGGCGATGCCTCCGCCCAGAAGAAACCCACAGAAAATTCCGGCCGGGACCCCGAATGAGTACACACTCAGCGCCCGGCCTCGTTCGGATTCCTTGAAGTAATCCATGATGAGTGAGTGGGCGGGCGGGGTTCCGCCTGCCTCACCAATGCCGACGCCGACTCGCGCCATGAAAAGTTGCCAGTAGGTGGTTGCGACTCCACACAGTGCTGTCATGAGACTCCACACCGCCACGGATATGGACAGGAGCGACAACCGGTGACCTCGGTCGGCGAGTCGCGCGAGCGGGATTCCAAGAGCTACGTAGAAGAAGGCGAAAGCCGGTCCGGTCAGAACTGCGATGTCGGTATCAGACAACGAGAACTCAGCTTTGACGGGCTCAATCAGGATCGACAGCAACTGGCGGTCGAGGTAGTTGAAGAGCGACGCGAAGAACAGCAACGTCAGCGCAAGCCGTCGTCGCTCCAGTCCGGGGCCTAGTGCTGCGCCGTCATTCATGGCGGATTGCGTCTCGATTGGTGCTGCCGTCGAGCATCAGGACGAAGCCGAAATCAAGGATCCGGGGGCGTGTTCTATCGTCGATCTGACCGAGCCAAAACGTATATGAGGATCTTCCGCTACGAAAGAGCATCCAGTCGCGGACATCCAGCGGGATGGCGTGGGAAAGCGCGCGGCCGATGATCCGAAACTTTACTTCGGCCAGAATCTGCAGGTTCACGTACGCCACTGGCACTGAGCGTGACTCAGTGACTATACTTTCATTGCGAAACCCCGCGCCGCCAATGCACTGGCGGATCAGGTGGATGTGGTGGGAGTAGCGGAAGTTGAACGTGACAAAATCGAGGAAACTATTCCTCTGCTTGTCGTCGACAGGCAGACTCGCGCAGAGGAAGTCTGCCATTTCGAGAAATCCCCCTTTCTTCGTGCACGGTTCTAGCTGCACCAACGGGCCACCCTTGCCGGCAGAGTGATAGGCGACGGGAGCCTCTCTAGCATTGGGCGAATGCCAGCCTGAACCAGTGAGCGACTGGCAATGCCATTGCCGATCATGATGGACAGCGACCATTGGGAATCAGGTCTCGTGCTTTGCGGTGGGAACTGCGACGCTTGGTGTGGCTTGCGTGCCCGACGGCCTTCCATTTGCTCATCGGGTCTGGCCACCGTCGACGACCAGAAGGGAGCCAGTTAGGAAGCTGGCCGCCGGGCTCAGCGCGAAGACCGTCATCCGGGCAATCTCAGCTGGTTCGCCGAAGCGCCCAAGAGGAACCTCGCGATTGATCCAACGCTCCCAGGCGTCACCGCGCGGTCCACTGAGTCTGGATTCCCACTCACCTCCGGGAAACAGGACATTCCCGGGAGCGATCGTATTGACGCGAATGCCTGACGGCCCAGCCAGTCGAGCGAGTTCGGCGCCGAGGTGGTTGAGCGCGGCCTTTGACGTCCCGTAGGTGAGTGGCGCTCCCATTGCGGCGACCCCGGCGATCGAACTAATCATCACGATGGACCCGACGCGTCTCGGAGTCATTCTTCGTAGCGCCCCGCGGGCGAGGCGGAAGCTGGCACCGATGTTCTGATTCAGACCTGCATACCAAGTGTCGTCGTCCACTTCGAATCCTGGTGGGCAGGGGTGGATACCAACGTTCGCAACCAGGCCAAAAATCTCACCGAACTCAGACTCGCACTGCTGAAGGGCACGTTCGACGTCGGGGGTGTGGCGCATATCTCCGGAGATTCCCCAGGCACGATCGTTGCCATACTCGGTACGCAGTCGTTGAATGGTGAGTTCCAGCGCGTCTGAGCCCCGCGCGGTCAGTGCGACTCGAGCACCTTCCTGCAGACAGACTTCGGCAATCCCTAAGCCAATTCCACGACTGCCGCCTGCGACGAAAACGACACGGCCCTCTAGTCCAAGATCCATCCGGGTTTTTCCCCCCACGATCCAATGGTTGATCGATCGCACCACGTGGCGAACCGATCAAATAGGCCTTGACGTTATACACCAGTAGAAGATATACAGTCGACTAAATTCGAGGGGAGAACGAGCATGGTTCTGAAAGCGCGTGATGAGCTGCGCCATGAGTGGGATGACGATCCTCTCTGGCGCGAGAGCTGGTACTGGAACTTCTCCGATCCGAAGAACGAAATTGGTGCATGGCTCTATCTTTGGGTGGTACCGAATCAGCCCATGAAGTCGGGCATGCTCGTATGCTTCTACCATGGCTTGGCCGCGGACTTCGACTCTACCGAAGTGGCCTTCCAGTCACCGGGTCACGTGCACAGGGGGCCTGATGGTAGCTGGGTGTACTGCTACAAACAGGATGTGGCGGAGCTCTTTCAGCAGGACGTGGACGACGTTTCCTTCTGTGGCCTTTCGATCAAGAAGATTGAAGAACTAAAACGATATCTGATTGAGTTCGATGACGGAGAGAATGCGCGGTTCAGGTTTGATTGCGAGTACCTAACGCGACCATGGGACTTTGCGGACAACATTCATCCCACCCCGCGATGGCTGGCCAAGGATCGGTATCACCGCGGCTGGATGGCCAAAGGGGATCTCGCGATTGGCGGAAGGTCGTACTCAATCTCCACCACCGGTGATTCCGATCATTCCTGGGGCACACGTGACTCGGGAATCTTTCAGGAGAATTCCCTCAAGACTTATGCGCTGCAAAGCGAAGACGGTGAGCTAACTGTCAAGGCTCAGATGCTCGGTCCTCCGGGCAAGGAGCTGCCTCGCGGCTACATCGCTTTGGGCCGGGATATGCAGGCCGTGAAGCGAATCGATCAGTCATCCCGGTATCACCCCAATGGGCTCATGCATGACATCTCTTTGCGAGTCGAAGACGTAGCGGGGCGCGTGATCGAGGCCAGTATGGGTGAGTTGTATGGCGCAGTGGCGGGCGGCGGACCGAACGTCGGCTTCGAAGGCGCTGGTCTGTGGAGCGTGAAGGATTGGGGTCCGTGTGCGGGCTTAGCGTCGTGCTGGTGGGCGAATGGGATCACACGCGAGCAGTTGCACAAGGGGCTGGCTGGGAAGACCGAGCTTGGGTAGTGCGGTGACCAGTGAAGCATTCAACACGGAATGGATGGTCCACCCGACGGATCCTGCCTGTCTTCAGGAATCCATAGTAGGTGGCAAGGCGGTGTCGCTCGGGCGTCTCTGCCGGATGGGCGTGCAGGTTCCGCCTTTCGTTGTGGTCTCGACGGCAGCGCACCGCAGAATGGCGGTAGGTGGACCCGACACGTCTCTGCACTCTGAAGTCAGCAAAGCGCTGGCTAGCATCGGTTCGCCGGCAGTATTGGCGGTGCGCTCTTCGGCCGTGGGCGAGGATGCGGCGGATCATTCCTTCGCGGGCCTTTACCACACTTCGCTTGGGGTATCGGGTATCGATGCCGTCATGGATGCAATTGAGGAGTGCTGGGATTCCTTTAACCGTGAGGCCGCCATAGGGTATCGCGAAATGCTCGGTGGCGACCGCGCCGATGGCGCAATGGCCGTCATTCTTCAGCAAATGATCGTTGGTCAGTGGTCCGGCGTTTGTTTTACGGCGGATCCCGTTTCTCTCGCATTGTCGCGCGGGGTAGTCAACGCGGTTCCCGGAGTGGGCGAGGCTCTGGTCTCCGGAGAGGTAAACCCAGAGGAAATCGCCGTCTCTACGGTGGATGGCCAAATCCTGAGCCGTCAGCCTGGCGACGCATCAGAACCTTTTCCCGAACAGGCTCTGCGTGCTGTTTGGCAAGCCTCCCAGATGATCGCGCGTCAACTCGGTTTTCCACAGGACACAGAGTGGACCTGGCGCGACGGTGAGCTGTTCATCCTGCAGAGCCGGCCGATCACCAACATCGCGGATGTGTTCTATAGCCGGCCGCTCGAGCCCTGGCACGAGGATGTTGGGGCGTCCCCGGACGACCCAGGCCGGCTCTGGTCGCGAATGCTGGCCGACGAGACCTGGGTGTCGCCGATCAGTCCATTGTTCTACAACGTGCACAACAGCACGCCGGGCAGGTTGGCGTTTATACGCTCTCACGGTGACCACTCGCCGCTGCCACCGGACATTTTCAAGTATCACCGAGCTACCGCCTACGTCGATGTCCGAATCATTCAGCGCATGTACGAGTTCCAGCCGCGCATAGCGCGGATCCGTGGTGTGCAAAACTTTCTCCCGAAGGATATGCAGAAGGACCTGCGTGAGGCGCCGTTCAGGTGGGCTGGTCGGTTGCGGCGAGTACTGAGCTACGAGTTCAACAACCGGCGAATGAGGTCTTTCTTCCACAACTACCGCTATGTGGAGCGGCAATGGCCGGACTATGTGGCCAAGAGCAATCGATGGCTAGAAACCAATCTCGATGAGCTATCGCTGAGTCAACTGCGATCGCACCAGGCGCAAGTGCAATCTGCAATGGCGGAGGTTGGCCCGCCATGTGCAATCGCTGTGCTTTCCCATGCCTCCGACGTGCATCTTTTGCTTACCGGCTTACTAAATCGCTGGTGCCCATCTCTCAGTGCCGATGGCGAAACGTTGTACGCCAGGATCAGCTCGGGGCTGGATGGTAGCGAGACGGTTCGCGAGAGTGAGGCACTCTGGCAGTTTGCGCGCCGTCTGCGAGACCTTGGTGATGCGATCGCAGATAGGGTCCAGCGCTCAAGCTGGCAAGAGTTCAGGCGCCAGCTAGCGGAACTCCCCGGCGGCAGGGGCTTGGTCACCGACATTGAGCGATTCTGGCATGACCATCGGCATCTTGGGTCTTCATACAAGGATCTGATCTGGCCTCGCTGGGGTGATGACATAGATCTGCTGCTCGAGGTCATCAAGGGCTATGCCGCCAGTGCTGCGGAGCGACCTACAACGGTACACGCGCGCAGCGCCTCTGCACGGCGAGCGTCCCAGGCCGAAATACTCTCCAGTCTTCGGGGGCCTCTAGCACCCCTACGCCGACAGGTGCTGCGCTTCCTGTTCAAGTTCAACGAACGTTACATGGCGGTTCGCGACAATCATCGCTTCTACGTAGATCGAAACTGGTACGAACTGCGTCGCATATACCGCGCCTATGGTCGGCATCTATGCGAACTCGGCATTCTGAATGATGCCGACGACATCTTCTTTCTGGGCGTTAAAGAGATCGACGACGGGCTTCACGAGGGGCTCGATGCGGAGGAGGCGCAGCGACGGATTATCGTCCGCAAGCGCACGTGGAAGCACACGCTGAGGGAGCAGGGTCCAAAGTTCCTCAAAGGTTGGAGCCCGTTTGAGGATGCGACTCAGGACGGCGAGGATTTCATTCGTGGAATCGCTGCCAGTCCGGGCTCCGCGGTCGGCACCGCGCGGGTGATTTACCAGGTCAGCGAACTTTCATCCGTAAGGGATGGTGACATCCTGGTGACCCGCCAGACCGACCCATCTTGGACAACCGTGTTTGGAAGAATCGGCGCTCTGGTACTGGAGACGGGTGGTGTGCTTTCGCACGGCACGTCACTTTGTCGCGAGTACGGGCTGCCGTGTGTGACGGCCGTCGAGCGAGCCACTGTAAGAATTCCGAACGGAGCGCGGATTGAAGTGATTGGGAGTGAAGGCGTTGTCCGACTTCTCGACAGCGTAGCTGACGAGACCAGTTGACAGGGGCAGGAGGTTCAAACGGTGGAATACCAACTAGTGACTGACGGTCTTCAGTTCCCTGAGGGTCCAATCGCTATGTCCGACGGAACTGTGCTGCTCGTCGAGATTCGACGAGGCACATTGACTCGGGTGCACCCGGACGGGCGGCAGGAGATTGTCGCGGAACTGGGTGGAGGCCCGAATGGTGCGGCTATAGGGCCGGATGGCGCGGTGTACGTGGCGAACAACGGCGGCTTTGAGTGGATTGTGACTCCAGATGGCTCGTATACCACTCACGGCGCCGCCCCCAGTGGCTATGTCAGTGGCTCAATACAGCGGGTAGACCTGGATACCGGCCGAACCACCACGCTGTATACAGAATGCGATGGCAAGCCGCTGCGCGGTCCCAACGACCTGGTTTTCGATTCGGATGGAGGTTTCTGGTTTAGCGATCCGGGAAAGACCAGCGACGACACGCAGCAGCATGGACATCTGCTTTATGCCCGCCCTGATGGATCGATGATCCGGCGGGTGCGGGACCGCATGGTGACGCCAAACGGCGTTGGGTTGTCTCCGGACCAGAAAAGGCTGTACGTGGCGGAGACCCTGACGTGCCGTCTGTGGGAGTTCCATGTGCGTTCTCCTGGAGTCATCGACGAACCTTCCGCGGCTTGGGACGAGGGTGTGTTCGGGCCTCTTCCCGGAAAGCAGATGCTGGACAGCATTGCTATCGAAGCAGATGGGCGAGTGTGCGTCGGCACCTTGCGGTTCGGCGGGATCTCTGTGTTCGACACGCGTATCGGAGCTGTCGAGCAGCATGTACTCCCCGACCCCATGGTGACGAACATCTGCTTTGGTGGAGAGGACATGATGGATGCTTGGATCACCGGGTCAAGCACAGGTTGTCTGTACAAATGTCGTTGGACGCGGCCAGGACTGAAGCTGAATTTCAATGCGTGAGGGTCGAGCCTAACGAGATGCGGCTCATCGCAATGATGCTGACTGATGCGATCAGCCAGTCGGCTGGTGTGCCAACTGTTGAGAAACGTAGGGAGAGGATCAATGAAATTTGGAAGTAGATCGGCCAGTTCGCAGATGTTCGTGCAAATGTCGTTTGCCGGATTGCTAGCGAGTTTCGCGCTGAATGTTCAGGGCGCAGAGTCCACTAGAGTGATAGAGGAAGTTGTCGTCACGGCCCAGAAGCGGCAAGAGTCGGTTCAGGATGTGCCTCTATCTGTGACGCCAATCACTGGTGAAATGATCCAGAGGTTGCACATCAACGATCTGAAGGATGTCACTGGAACGATGCCGAACGTGCAGATACAGGTTAACGCGGGCCTGACCAATGCGGCATCGTACATCATTCGCGGCATCGGTATATCTGGCAACCCCTCCCCGTTCGTTGGGACCGCGGTCGGAACGGTAGTCGACGGCGTCGTGCAATCGGTTAACGAGCTGGGATTAGTTGATCAGTTTGACATCGAGCGGATCGAAGTTCTGAGGGGGCCGCAGGGCACTCTGTTCGGTGCGAACACTACCGGTGGTGTGATCAACATCATTACTCGGCAACCAACTGGTGAGTTCGGTGTGCATGGTCAAGCCACAGTAGGAAACTATGACCGTACGGATGCGTCGATCGCGGTCGACTTCCCAATTGTCGAGGGTGTACTGGCCGGAAGAATTCTAGCTGCAAACCGCAGTCGAGATGGCCACTACACGAACATCTACGACGGGGAGGATCTCGGCCATCTGGACTCCACGATGATGCGCGGATACTTGCTTTGGACGCCGACTGAAACCCTGGATGTTACCTTGAAGGCCGATATGCAGAAGATTCGGAATGGAACCGACGTTCTTCTGAACATTTCCTATCCGGGCCAGGTATTCTATCGGCCTGACACGCCTTATGGCTTCAAGCTGTACTCGGATGTTCCGGATGAGCACGACTCGGATACGTATGCTTTTACCTTGACTACAAACTGGGACAGCCAGTTCGGCGAATTTACCTCGATTACCAATTACAGTGATTGGGAAACCAGCGGCTATCAGGACATTGACGGGATCGATCTGTTCGGGTTTGCCCAGAACGGCATTACGAAGGGATGGCAAGCATCCCAGGAATTTCGCAATGTCTTTCGCCCAACAGAGAATGTGGAAATCCTCGCGGGATTGTTTGGAATGAGATGGGAGTACGACTCGGAAGGTCAGGGCTGGCCTGCTTTTGTCAGTCCAACGATCCTCAGTGTGAGTTTTACTGACCAGCGAAAGACGGATGTGTCCGCATTCACTCAGATGTACTGGGACGTCACGGAACGACTTCGACTACAGGCGGGAGTCCGTGTCAGCTGGGAAGAGGTGCGTCTGGGTCGATCAAACTTCACGTACATTCAACCCAACGGTGCGAATCCGGCCTTGGGGTTCGGAAATCTTGTTGGCGCCACCATGTTGCCGGTATCGCCAATCAACGCCCCGTCGTCTGGCGAAGAAGACTGGACCAACGTCGGCGGAAAGATCGGTCTGGACTATCGCGTGGGCGAGAACGTCATGCTGTACGGATACTACGCTCGTGGGTTTAAGTCCGGTGGCTTCAACGGTCGTGTAAGCAGGTCGGAGGACATTGGGCCATACGATCCTGAGTTTGTGGATTCCTACGAGATCGGCTTGAAGAGCGATTTGCTTGAGAATCGGCTGCGCCTGAATCTGGCTCTCTTCCTGAATCAGTGGAAGGATATGCAGGTCAATCAAGTATTCTATGAAGGAACGCCGCCGACAGCGCATTCCGCTATTGTGAATGCTGCGGAGGCGACGACCCAGGGCGTTGAACTGGAAGCAGAGTTGCTTCTACTTGACTCGATGTCTTTGCGCGGAACCGTCGGCTACCTGGATGCGGAATACGACGACTTTCAGATCGGTACTGGCCCGGCCTGCCCGCCGCCCACTGAGCCGCAGCCGGTTCCATGTCTCAAGGACTTCGGTGGTAGAGATCTTCCGTACTCGCCGGAGTGGACCGGGTCTTTGACCCTTGACTACGGTTTTCGGCTTGGTGCTGGCGACGGCAGCGCAATCGTCCAGTACACCTTCAATGGGGAGCGATGGGGAAGCTTCAACCAAGCCCCTAGCGAATTCATGAAGGATGTGGGGCTGCTCAATGCCAGTCTTTCCTGGAGCCCGTCTAGCACCGATAGTTGGACGATTACGGCCTGGGGGCGCAACATTACGAACAAGAAGTACCTCAGCCTCGCTTTGGATGCCCCGCCAATCTTTACGGAAGGCTTGCTCGGAGCGCCCAGAGAATATGGGATCGACTTCGAGTTTCGATTGTAGAAGCCACCTCGGCTACGTTCGAAACTAGCAAAGAGGAGTGGTCGGGTCTCGGGCGAACTTGAGTAAGCTGGTGGCTATCTTGCCGGCGGCTAGTTCGTTCGAGGCCTTGGCCGCCATCTGTGAGCAGTTGCATTTTGGCAAGATTTTGTTCTGTTGTTTGATTGGTGGTAGGTAGTTTTGTGCGTCTCGCCTACGGAGTACCAGTGCGCCTTGGGCGGGGCATCGCAGATGGGCGGCTGCTTCAGCTCCGCTGGATGACCAGCCTGACCTACCAGTTCCGGAAGGCCGACCAGTAGGTCCGCCATGTGTTCCTGACCCATTGCTCTCGAGAGTTTTCGGGGCTGTAGGAATCCTAGGGCGATTAACCTGTGCCGGTTGGAATGGGACTGCTCCTGGTTAGTGGTGGTATCCGGAGTGGTGGTATTTGGGCTGTATAGCCCGGTGGGGCGAGAATTTCTGGTATGCGTTCCGGCACCACCCCAGCCGTTTTAAACCGAAGCGAGCCGCCTGGGAGGCGAGGTTCGGCGTGAGCGGGTCATGCCCAGCTTTTCACCTGCAGGCCCCTGAAGTCCCGAAAGTCAGCCCTGTTCATCGTGACAAGTATCAATTCGTTGACGTGAGCAATCGCCGCGATTTGCCCATCGACGAAGGGTGGCGTTCGACCCGCCGCGACCAGCCGTGCGCGTTCGAGTGCATGCCAATCCGCTGCGCGTCGGTCGTAGTCGAGAACCGGTAAGCTAACGCCCACAACCTCGTCGAGATAGCGCTCGATCGCTTCACGGCGTCGCGAGCGGGTGAGTCGTGCACAGCCGAAGCGAAGCTCGTGCCAGACCAGTGCCGGAATGGCCATCTCGCCCTCATGCTCGCGAAGGCGACGCAGGACGCCGGCCGACGGCTGTGGGCGCAACGGCTCGGAGACGACGTTCGTGTCGAGCAGAAATCTTGTCACAGATGAACCTCACGCCCGCGAGTGTCGTCGCGCGTGCCCACGAACACCTCGTCCGGATCGATCGCAAGCTCGGCCAGGTCGACGTCCCTCGTGAACTCCTCATACGCGTCGAAGAAGCTGCGGTGGTGCCCAAGGAGTTTCTCGTATTGGCGACGCCCGACCAAGACGGCTACCGCCTCGCCTCGTCGGGTCAGTTCCACTGCCTTGCCGCGCTCGGCCTCCCGTACCAGCTTGGGGAGGTTGCTGCGGGCCTCCGAAATGGAGTGTCGGTCACTCATTCCATTCCTAGATGTACATTGACATGTACATGATATTTGAATTCGTGTGCCGCGCCAAGCGCAGAACTCGGCGTGTGCGGATATCGACGGAAATCGGCGACGAGGCCCCGCGGTTCGACAGACCCGCTGAGCGGATTTGGACGTCGCCGCGCAGCTGCGCCCCCCCGCGCGCCGAATCAATTCCCCTCTCCGCGAGAGCGACCACCCGGAACCCCATCTGGACGCGCCGAACGAGCGGGGTAACTCTGCCGCTCCTCAGCCCAAGGTTGGATAGCGGTCAAAAGCCTGTGTGGCGGCATGAGGTGCCCAGTTCCGGCACCACCCTCAATCGGGCCGCGGCTTTCCCTTGCCGGCCGCAGCTTTGGACGGGGAGACGATCGGTTCCACGTCCACCTCGAAATGCCGGCCCGCCTGCCAGAGGTCGTAGTCGCACTGCATCGCGTACCACGATCCTGGGGTCGTTCCCAGTGCTTTGGAAAGGCGCAGATCCATCTCCGCGCTTACGCCAGCTGACCCGTTGAGTACACGCGACAAGGCTGCGCGGGTGATCCGAAGACGCCGTGCGGCTTCGGTGATGGTGACGGTGGTCAGCCATTCCTTGAGCACCTCGCCGGGATGAGGCGGATCGTGCATCATCGTCGTTACCTCAATGATACTGCTGATAGTTCACGGCTTCTGCGTTGCCCTCGCTGAATGTGAAAGTCAGGCGCCCGTGGCTGTCCACCCAGATGGACCAATGCCCGGCGAGGGCGCCTCGCAACGGATGCAGTTTCCAGCCCGGCGCGGCCATGTCGTTGGGTCCTTGCGCATAGTCGAGACGAGCCAATTGCAGTCGCAGCCGGGCGGCGTGCTTCGCCTGAGTGCCTTTCGTGGTGCCGGTTCGGAAGAACTGCTCGAGCCCCTTGTGGCTGAAGGATCGATTCATACGCGAGCCCGTATAGCGTGGCTATACGGCGACGGGTTGACTGTAGCAGCCTCCAGCCACACGCGCCAGGCCTCGAGCGCGTCGCGTTTGGCCTGCTCGTAGTGCGCGCGGTTGTAGACGGCCACCACCCCGCTGACGATGCCGGAGCGGCGATTCTGCACCGCCTCCGCCACTTGGGGCGGCAGGCCGAGCTTGTCGCCGAACGCGGTGGCGACGGTGCGGCGGACAGCCATCGAGCAGTCGGCGTGCGAGGGGCGAGAGCGGCACGGTGTGTGGCGCATGGCTCTTGGTGGGCGCAGAGATGCGCCAGAGCGTGCCGTGCAGTTCGCTGCGGCGCATGGTGACCACGTCGCGCACCCGCTGCCCGCCCGTGGCGATCATGACCCGCACCCAGGTGCCCGCCGGATACCCCAGGGTGTTCGCGGCCTGCCAGACCGCAGCGAGCTCCGCCTTGCTGAGCACGCGGCTGCGCGGGTACTCCCGTGCGGGCGGGCGAACGCCGGCCGTCGGCGAACGGTCAAGGTAACCGCGCTCGACGCACCAGTTGAACAGCCGCCGCATTGTCGCCAGGCAGCGATTGGCGCTGACTTCGGTGCCGCGATCCAGCATCGCGTCGAGCACCGCAAATACCTGCGGCTTGCCGATGTCGCGAATGTCCAAGTCGCCCCAGGCTAGATGTCTGCCGTTTGTGTGCGTCGCACCTACCGGTCGTCGAACAGGCGGCCGGATTGGGCAAGTGTGGTGAGCGGGACAGTTTCGACACGCGCTTCCAGGCGATAGCGTCTCGCCCCGGGATAGACCACGGCGACCCGTTCGAGGCCAAGGTCTTCGAGGGCGATTCGGATCGAAGGGGTCAGGCGCGGTGCATCTGCGCGTTTGCACTCCACGCCCAGCAGTCGGTCACCGCGTCTGAGCAGTAGATCGATCTCCGCACCCTGGTGGCTGGCCCAGAACCAGGCTTCGTCGTGCGGTTCGACCGCAAGTATTTGCTCGATCGCGAAGCCCTCCCATGACGCGCCGATCTTCGGGTGCGACAGCAGGGCCTTTTCGGTTTCCAGGCCAAGGAGTTGGTGCAGGAGGCCGCTGTCCCGCACGTAGACCTTTGGCGACTTGACCTGGCGTTTGGCGAGGTTGGCGTGCCAGGGTTGAAGCTGGCGCAGCACCAGGGCGTCGGTCAGAAGGTCGAGATAGCGCCGGATGGTGGTCGGGCTCACGCCCATCGCACGGGCCGGTTCCGAGGCATTCCAGATCTGGCCGTGGTAGTGCGCGACCATGGTCCAGAAGCGCAGCAAGGCAGCAGCCGGTACGCGCACGCCCCATTGCGGAAAATCGCGTTCGAGCAGTGTTTGAATGAACTGCTTGCGCCAGGCCATGCTGTCGGACTCGCGCTCGGCGAGGTACGCACGGGGAAATCCTCCGCGGCGCCATAGCTTGGCTGCGTGCTCGGCGCCGACCTCCGCGAGGCTGAGCCCGGCAATGTCGATTCGCTCCATTCGCCCGGCCAGCGTTTCTGCGCTTTGCCGCATGAGGTCACCGGACGCGCTGCCGAGTATCAGAAAAATGGCCGGATTGCGGCGACGGTCGGCGAGAACTCGCAGGATCGGAAACAGATCCGGCCGTCTCTGCACCTCGTCGATCACCACCAGGCCCTCGAGCGGCTCTAGGGCGGTTCGGGGCTCTTCCAGGCGCGCGAGGCTCACGGGATCTTCCAGGTCGAAATAGTTGGGTGAGTCCTCGCTGAGCAGTTGCCTGGCGAGCGTGGTCTTGCCCGACTGACGTGGCCCCGTGAGTACCGTTACCGGATTCCTGGCGAGACCGGTGCGAATTCGTTCGAGGACTGCGGGTCTGGCGATGAGCATGGCGCGATTTTGCCATGAAATACGATCATTGAGTAATCAATTTTCATGGTTGGTGCGCTACAGCGGCGCCGGTGTGCGCAGCAGCCCGACGATCTGCTCCTGCGCCTTGGATACGCCGAGAAAGACGTACTCGTAGCGGGTGGCGAACGGGAAGAACGCGTAGTCCGCCAGCTCCCCGCCATGGGTGTCCAGCCACACGTCGATCTGTCCCGTCTCCGCGTCGCGTTGTCGCAGCGCGTCCTGATCGAAGGCCTCGCGCTCGACCCGCAGCGCTGCGTAGGTCAGTGGCTGATACCGATCCACCATGGCGCGCAGGGGCACGCGGTTGGCGATGCCGTAGCGGCGAATCTCCGCCTGCTGCTCTGGATCGTCGGGCATCTCCACCGCCACCTGCTTCGGGCCGATGCCGGGCAGGTGCGACAGATCGGGAACGTCTACACCGTACGCCGTATAGTCGTCGGCCGCCATGCTGGTGAACCGGCCATCGACGTACACGAGAGCCAGCGGCCGCTCCGAATACACCACGTACGTGCCTGCCGTCAGGCAGGCGGCCTGGAACACGGCGATGATGGCCAGATCGGTGCGCAGGCTGGGCTTGTCGCGGTTGTAGACGATGAGGGTCAGGAGCGGCCCGGCCACCAGGTCCACCAGGATGATGATGCGGATGCCTTCCCAGCCGCCGTCGGCGGCGAAGAAGAAGTCCGGGTACCAGACGAACAGCACCAGCGCCGCCAGGCCGGCGAAGATGATCAGGCTGATGCCGAGGTGGACGAGAAACGCGCCGAACCGGTTCACAGCCGCCTCAGATGAAGCGCATCGACAGATCCAATGGGCGCACCTGCTTGGTGATGATGCCGAGGGAAATATAGTCCACGCCGGTTTCGGCGACCTCGCGGATGGTGCGCTCGTCGATGCCGCCGGAGGCCTCGAGCAGGATGCGGCCGGCGGCGGTGGCCACGGCGCGGCCGGTGTCGGCAAGGCTGAAGTTGTCGAGCAGGGCGATGTCGGCCCCGGCAGCGATGACCTCGTCGAGCTGGGCCAGGGTCTCCACCTCCACCTCGAGCCGGCGCTCGGGATGCAGGCGGCGTGCCTGGGCCACCGCCGCGCCGATGCTCTGCGCGGCCGCGATGTGGTTTTCCTTGATCAGGTAGGCGTCGTACAGGCCGACCCGATGGTTGTGCCCGCCGCCGCAGCGCACGGCGTACTTCTGCGCCAGCCGCAATCCCGGCACGGTCTTGCGGGTGTCCAGCAGCCGAGCCCCGGTGCCGGCGATGAGATCGACGTAGTGGCGGGTCAGGGTGGCGGTGCCGGACAGGAGCTGCACGAAGTTGAGCAGGGTGCGCTCGGCGGTCAGCAGCGCCCGGGCCGGGCCCTCCAGCGCGATCACGGCCTGATCCGGAGCCACCGGGTCGCCGTCGTCGACGCCGAAGTCGACGCGAATGGCGCCGCCCAGCTGCGCGCAGGTCTCCCGAACCCAGGGCGCGCCGCAAAAGACGCCGGGCTCCCGGGTGATCACCCGGGCGGTGGCTCGCGTCGCCGGATCGATCAGCTCCGCGGAGATGTCGCCGCTGCCCACGTCCTCCGCCAGAGCGGCGCGCACGTTGGCGGTGATGGCGGCCTGCAGGGCGGGGTCGATGGTCGTCATTGTGATGGCCGTCCGCAAAGGTAGACTGGGTCGATGGCCGCGTATGGTAGCGCGGCGCGAAGAAAACAGAACCCGGCCCGAGGCTGCCGCGTTGCAAGGAGACCCATGCGCATCACCGACGATCATCGGCTGCGGCCGGCGCGGTGGCTGGCCTCGCCCCACTGCAACGACCGACCGGATCCTGCCGCCATCGAGCTGGTGGTGATCCACGGCATCTCTCTGCCGCCCGGGCGCTTCGGCGGCACGTACGTGCACGACCTGTTTCTTGGCCGTCTCGATCTCGAGGCGCATCCGTCGTTCGCGAGCCTGTCCGGCGTGCGCGTGTCGGCGCACCTGTTCATCAGCCGCCGCGGCGCGGTGACCCAGTACGTCCCCTTCCATCGCCGCGCCTGGCATGCCGGAACGTCGGTCTGGCGTGGCCGCCCGAATTGCAACGACTACTCCGTCGGCATCGAGCTGGAGGGTACCGATCAGCGCCCGTACACCGAATCCCAGTATCGTCGGCTCGATCAGGTGCTGACGGCGCTGCTGGCGCGCTATCCACGCCTTGCGCCCGACGCCATCGTCGGCCACAGCGAGATCGCGCCCGGACGCAAGACCGATCCGGGGCCGCACTTCGACTGGCCACGGGTGCTCGGCCGTCGATGACGGCGCGAATCGGCATCGACCTCGGCGGCACAAAGATCTCGGGCGTGGTGCTCGGCGCCGATGACGCGGTGCTGACCCGGCTGCGCCTGCCCACGCCCAGAAACGACTACGTCGCGACGCTGGCCGCCATCAGCGAAGCCGTGGCCGCGCTTGAGCGCGGTGCCGGACTTGCCGCGGGCGACGTACCGGTGGGCATCGGCACGCCCGGCGCCTGGCATCCGCGCCTGGGCGCCATGAAGAACTGCAACTCCACCTGGCTGAACGACCGCCCGTTGCTGACCGATCTCGAGGAGCGCCTGGGCGCGCGGGCGCGGCTCGCCAACGACGCCGACTGCCTGGCGCTCAGTGAGGCAGCGGATGGGGCGGCGGCGGGGGCGTCCAGCGTGTTCGGCGTGATTCTCGGCACCGGCGTCGGCGGCGGGCTGGTGGCGAACGGCGGCTTGGTGCGTGGTCCCAACGGGCTGACCGGCGAGTGGGGCCATCAACCGCTGCCCTACTTCCGTGCGAGGGTGTTCGTCCGTGACGGCGATCCGGCGGAGCAGCGACGCTTTCAGTTAGAATCGGCGCTTAACGACCGCAGCTGCTACTGTGGCAGGCGCAACTGCATCGAGACGTTTCTCTCGGGCCACGGTCTGCAGACGACGCACCTGGCGCTATGGGGCGAGCCGCGGTCGAGCGAAGACGTCGCCGGCGCCGACGACGCGCACGCGCGGTCGACCATGGCCCTGTACCGGCACATGCTGGCGCGCAGCCTGGCCCAGGTGGTCAACGTGGTGGACCCGGCGGTGCTGGTGCTGGGCGGCGGGCTGTCGAACGTGCCCGACCTTGCGGAAGATCTGGCGGCGGCGATTCCGGCGTTCGCCTTCTGGTCGCTGCAGGACGACGCCACGGGCATGATGGGCACGGGCATCCGAGTGGCGGTGCGGCGGGCGCGCTGGGGTGATGACAGCGGCGTGCGCGGGGCGGCCAGGCTCTGGAGCGCAACGAACAGGACGGTCGGAACGAAGGTGACATGACGGACCCACGCGAGCAACGCGACGACAACCCTGACGAAACCAGGGAGTGGCTCGACGCCCTCGAGTACATCCTGCAGAACGATGGCGTGGAGCGGGCCAACTTCCTGCTCGAGCGGCTGTCGTCGCGGATGACCGAGACCGGCGAGCGGCTGCCCTACACCATCACCACGCCCTACCGGAACACGATCCCGACGACGCGCGAGGCGTTCATGCCGGGGGATCTGTTCATGGAGCGCAAGATCCGCTCTCTGATCCGCTGGAACGCGCTGGCCATGGTGGTGCGGGCCAACAGCCGGCCGGGCGAGCTCGGTGGCCACATCTCCTCGTTCGCGTCGTCGGCCACGCTCTATGACGTCGGCTTCAACTACTTCTTCAAGGGGCCCACCGACGACCACCCGGGCGATCTCATCTACTTCCAGGGCCATGCCTCTCCCGGCATCTATGCGCGCTCGTTCCTGGAGGGGCGGCTCACCGAGGAGCAGCTCGACAACTTCCGCCGCGAGGTGGACGGCAAGGGCCTGTCGAGCTACCCGCACCCGTGGCTGATGCCCGACTACTGGCAGTTTCCGACGGTGTCCATGGGGCTCGGGCCGCTGCAGGCGATTTATCAGGCCCACATCATGAAGTACCTGGACAGCCGCGGCCTGGTGCCCATGAATGGGCGCAAGGTGTGGGCGTTCCTCGGCGACGGCGAGTGCGACGAGCCGGAGTCCCTGGGAGCCCTGTCCATGGCGGGCCGGGAGCAGCTCGACAACCTGATCTTCGTGGTGAACTGCAACCTGCAGCGCCTCGACGGCCCGGTGCGCGGCAACGGCAAGATCATCCAGGAGCTGGAAGGCTCCTTCCGCGGCGCCGGCTGGAACGTCATCAAGGTGATCTGGGGCCGGCTGTGGGATCCCCTGTTCGCCAACGACGAGCACGGTCTGCTGCTGCAGCGCATGAACGAGGCGGTGGACGGGGAGTATCAGAACTACAAGGCCCGCGGCGGCGCGTACACGCGCGAGCACTTCTTCGGCAAGGACCCGGAGCTGAAGAAGCTGGTGGATCACCTCTCCGACGACGACATCATGCGCCTGAACCGGGGCGGCCACGATCCGTTCAAGGTCTATGCCGCCTATCACGAGGCCGTCAACCACACCGGCGAGCCCACGGTCATACTCGCCAAGACCGTGAAGGGCTACGGCATGGGCGATGCCGGCGAGGCAGAGAACGACACCCACCAGGTGAAGAAGCTCGACCTCGACGAGCTGAAGCACTTCCGCGACCGCTTCGACATTCCGCTCACCGACAAGCAGCTCGAGGACATTCCCTACTACCGGCCGCCGGAAGACTCGCCCGAGATGGTCTACCTGCGCCGCCAGCGCAAAGAGCTGGGCGGGCCCATCCCGCAACGCACCACCGCCAGCGAGACCCTGGAGATTCCCGGCCTCGACGCGTTCTCCCAGCATCTCGAGGGCACCGGCAAGCGCGCCAACTCCACCACCATGGCGTTCGTGCGCATGCTGTCGACCCTGATCCGCGACAAGCAGATCGGTCAGCGCATCGTGCCCATCGTGCCGGACGAGGCGCGCACGTTCGGTATGGAGGGCCTGTTCCGCCAGCTCGGCATCTACTCGTCGGTGGGCCAGCTCTACGAGCCGGAAGACTCCGGTGAGATCGCGGCCTACAAGGAGCAGAAGGACGGTCAGGTGCTGGAGGAGGGCATCAACGAGGCCGGCGCGTTCTCCGCCTGGCTCACCGCCGCCACCAGCTACTCGACCCACGGCCTGACGTTGATCCCATTCTACATCTACTACTCCATGTTCGGGTTCCAGCGCATCGGCGACCTGGCCTGGGCGGCCGGCGACATCCAGGCCCGCGGCTTCCTGCTGGGCGGCACCTCGGGGCGCACCACGCTGAACGGCGAGGGTCTGCAGCATCAGGACGGTCACAGCCACGTGCTGGCGTCCACCATACCCAACTGCATCAGCTACGACCCGTGCTACGCCTACGAGCTGGCCGTCATCGTGCATAACGGCCTCGAGCGGATGGTGAAAAACAAGGAGAACGTGTTCTTCTACATCACGGTGATGAACGAGAACTACGTGCAGCCGGCCATGCCCAAGGGCGTGGAGGCCGACATCCTGAAGGGCATGTACAAGCTGCGCGCCGTGGGCAAGGGGTCGAAGAAGGTGCGGCTGCTGGGATCAGGCACCATCCTGCGCGAGGTGGAGGCGGCCGCCGAGACCCTGGCAGAAGACTATGGCGTTGCCGTCGAGATCTTCAGCGTCACCAGCTACACCGAGCTGGCGCGCGAGGCACAGGACGTGGCGCGCTGGAACCTGCTGCATCCTGACGAGAAGCCGCGGCAGAGTCATGTGGCCAAGCTGCTGTCGGGCGATGCACCGGTGATCTCGTCCAGCGACTACATGAAGTCGCTGGCGGAGCAGATCCGCAGCCAGATCAGCGCCCCCTACCACGTGCTCGGCACCGACGGCTTCGGCCGCAGCGACACCCGCGAGGCGCTGCGCCACTTCTTCGAGGTGGACCGGCGGTTCGTCACCCTGGCGGCGCTGAAGAGCCTGGCCGACGCGCAGAAGATCGGTGCCGACGTGGTGGTGAAGGCGCGCGACGCGCTGGCCATCGATGCCGACAAACCCAACCCCCGACTGGTCTGAGGCGGTAGCGTGAGCGAGGACATCAAGATTCCCGACATCGGCGATGCCGACGACGTGGAGGTGGTGGAAATTCTGGCGTCCGCCGGCGACGAGGTGGGCGAGGACGATCCCATCCTGGTGATCGAGTCTGACAAGGCGTCCATGGAGGTGCCGGCCGGCATCGCCGGCAAGCTCGACAGCATCGAGGTGGCCATCGGCGACAAGGTCAAGGAAGGGCAGGTCATCGCTAAGGTCAGCCGCGCTGGAACGGACGATGCCGATTCGGAGGGCGACGCCGAAGACGACGCCGAGCAGGCCGCGGATGCGAAGGCCGACGCCGACGACCACCAGGAACACGACGACCAGCAAGACGACGAGGACCAGCAGGACGACGAGCCAGACGAGGAGGCATCCGGCACCGAGACCGTGGAGGTGCGGGTTCCCGACATCGGCGAGGCGGACAACGTCGAGGTCATCGAGGTCGCGGTCAAGGCGGGCGATGAGGTGGGCGAAGATGACCTGCTGGTGGTGGTCGAGTCCGACAAGGCCTCCATGGAGATTCCGTCCACCCGCGCCGGCAAGGTGGTCGAGGTGCACGTCTCCGAGGGCAGCGCCGTGGAAGAGGGCACGCTGCTGGTGACTCTGGAGGCGTCGGGCGCTTCCAGCAGTAGCGCGAAGTCCGAGAAGCCTAAGCAGGCCGAGAAGCCGAAGCGGTCCGAGAAGGCGAAGCCGCCTGAGCAGCCGAAGCCGCCGGAAAAGGCAGAGCGGCCGGACACCAAGGCGCAGTCCGACTCAGGCGGCGCCGAGGTCTACGCCGGCCCCGCCGTGCGCCGGCTGGCGCGCGAGTTGGGGGTCGACCTGCGGGCGGTCACCGGCAGCGGCAACCGCGGCCGCATCGTCAAGGACGACGTCAAGGCCCACGTGAAGTCACGCCTGCAGGCGGGCGGCGGAGCCGGCACGGCCGGGCTGCCGTCGATACCGGAGGTGGACTTCAGCAAGTTCGGCGAGGTGGAGACCCAGGCGCTGTCGCGCATTCGCGCCCGCGGCGCCGAGAACCTGCACCGGTCCTGGCTGAACCTGCCCCACGTCACTCAGCACGACGAGGTGGACGTCACCGACTTGGAAGACTTCCGCGCCAGCCTGAAGCGCGAAGGCGAGGAGCGCGGGGTCAAGGTCACGCCGCTGGCGTTCATCATCAAGGCCTGCTGCCACGCCCTGAAGGAGTTCCCGACCTTCAACGCCTCCCTGGACAAGGACGCCAAAAACTTCATTCTGAAGCGCTACTACCACATCGGCATGGCGGTGGACACGCCCGACGGGCTGGTGGTGCCGGTGATTCGTGACGCCGATCAGAAGGGCATCTGGGCGTTGTCCGAGGAGATCGTCGAGCTGGCCGAGAAAGCGCGCAACAAGAAGCTGGGGGTGTCCGACCTGCAGGGCGGCAGCTTCAGCGTGTCGAGCCTCGGCCCCATCGGCGGCACCGGCTTCACACCCATCATCAACGCGCCGGAAGTGGCCATCCTCGGCATCTCCCGGGTGACGGTGCGCCCGCACTGGGACGGCAATGCCTTCGTGCCGAGGAAGATGCTGCCGCTGTCGCTGTCCTACGACCACCGCGCTATCAACGGCGCCGAGGCGGGGCGGTTCGTGGCCCGACTCGGCGAGCTGCTCGCCGACATCCGCCGGCTGGCGCTGTAGGGCCTGTTCGCGCTACGCGCGGCGCTCAGCCATCTGCGGCGGGCGGCTTCGAGCCGCGCCACTGGGCTTCGGTGCGACCGGCGTTGCAGGTGCGGGCCAGCACGAAGAACAGGTCGCTCAACCGGTTGAGGTACTGGGCGCCCGGCTGCGTGACCTCGCTGTCCAGGGCCCAGAGCACGCGCTCGGCCCGCCGGCAGACGGCGCGGCAGACGTGGGCCGCCGCCGCGGATCGGGTGCCGCCAGGCAGCACGAACTCGGTGAGCGGCGGCAGCGCCGCGTTCAGCCGCTCCACGGCGGCCTCCAGCTCGTCCATGGCCGGCGGCGGCGTCTGGCCGCGGGTGGCGAGCATGGCGCCGAGATCGAACAGCGCCTGCTGAATCTGCTGGCAGAGGGCGTGGGCATCGTCCTGCTCGTCGAACTCGGTGATCAGCACGCCGAGGAAGCTGTTCAGCTCATCGACCGTGCCGATGGCTTCGAACCAGGGATCGTGCTTCGGCAGCCGCGAACCGTCGGCCAGCGACGACTGGCCGCTGTCGCCGGCGCGAGTGGTCACCCGGGTGATGCGGTGCTTCATTGCGCTGCTCCGTTGCCTGTCTGCGCCGGGTCGAAGGTCTGTACCGAGATCAGCCCCGTTTCGAACGACCGGGTCAGGCCCTGATAGGCGTGCTGCATGAGCTGCTTCGCCTGGGGCAGCCCGGTGCTGGCGTCGGCGGCCGAGATCGACACCCCCACGACCACGGGGATGAATCCCTCGCTGGTCTTGAAGGAGTGCATGTAGAGGTTGTCGAAGATGCGGCGGAAGCTGGCCGACGTGCAGACGTCCAGGCTGGGCTGCAGGGTGATCACCGCGAACATGCTCGACTCCGGACGCGTCACCAGGTCGAGCGGACGCACGAGCTGGCGCAGCTTGGCGCCGATGCCCGACATCAGCTCGTCCACCACCGGCGTGTCGTACTGCTCGCGGATCACCTTCAGGTTGCTGATGCCCACCAGCAGCAGGCAGGCGGCACCGCCCCGGGTCTCGGCCTGGCGGGTGGCGTCGTTGATCCGCTCGAGCGTGAACTTGAGGTTGCCGAGCCCGGTGACCGGATCGACCAGGTCGGTGGTCTGCAGCTCCTTGAGCTTCTTGCGCAGCAGCCGGTTGGCGCGCAAGAGCTCGTTCTGGCGGGTGGCCATGCGCTGGGCCGCGACCACGCGCGGCAGCAGCTGGGCACGCAGGTTGGCCTTGTTCAGAAAGTCGTCCACACCGACGTCGAAGGCGCGCTCCATGGCCTCGAAGTCGTCGCGGGCGGTGAGCAGCATGACGTAGGTGAAGTGCTGGGCGGCATCGTCGAGCTTCTTGACGCGGCGGGTGAGCTCGAGGCCGTCGATGGAAGGCATCATCCAGTCGGCGATCAGAATCTGCGCCGGCCGCTTCTCCAGCGACCGCAGCGCCTGCAGGGGGTTGTTGGTGAAGCGCACGTTCTGAAAGCCGCCGCCGCGCAACGCCTTGGCGATGATGGCACTCGAGAACTTGGCGTCATCCACCACCAGGATTGGAATGTCTTCGTGCGCCATGTAAGTTAGGCAGCCTCCCGCAGGTGGCCGAGTCTAACATGGGCTCGGGAGCGGTGAATCTGACCCACTACAAGGTTTTACGATATCCGGAGATTTGCTCATGCCGTCATTCGACGTGGTTTCCGAGGTCGACATGCAGGAGGTGCGCAACGCTGTGGATCAGGCCACACGGGAGCTGTCGACCCGGTTCGACTTCAAGGGCATCGATGCCGGCTTCGAGCTGGCGGACGAGCAGATCAAGCTGCACGCGCAGGAGGAGTTTCAGCTCGAGCAGATGCTGATGATCCTGAAGGACAAGCTCACCCGCCGGTCGGTGGACGTGCGCGTGCTCGACGAGGGCAAGATCGAGGCGGCGGGCAAGCAGAAGCGCCAGCAGTTCGGCCTGAAGCAGGGCATCGGCAAGGAAGACGCCAAGACCATCGTCAAGCTGATCAAGGATTCCAAGCTCAAGGTGCAGGCGCAGATTCAGGGCGACCAGGTGCGGGTCACCGGCAAGAAGCGGGACGACCTGCAGGACGTGATGGCGCTGCTGAAGAAGGGCGAGCTCGAGATTCCGCTGAACTTCAAGAATCTGCGCGACTGACGTTGGCCGGCAGCCGCCGCATCAGGTAGATCACCAGCAGCATGGCGGGCACGCCGATCAGGCAGGAATAGATGAAGAACAGCGGGTAGCCCACCGCGTCCACCACGGCGCCGGCGCCACCGCCGATGATCTTGCCGGGCAGCGTCATGAACGAGCTGAACAGCGCGTATTGCGTCGCTGTGTAGGCGGTGTTGGTCAGCGCCGACAGATAGGCGATGAAGGCCGAGATGGCGATGCCGCCGGCCAGGTTGTCGGCGCTGATGGTGATGGTCAGCATCCACAGCAGCGGACCCTGCAGCGCAAGCGCGGCGAACAGCAGGTTGGTCAGCGCCGCCAGCACCGCCCCTGCCAGCAGCACGCGCATGATGCCGTAGCGCGGCACCAGCACGCCGCCCAGCACGCCGCCGACGATGGTCATGGCAACCCCGTAGATACCGCTGACGTTGGCGATCTGCGCCTTGCTGAAGCCGAGCTCCAGGTAGAACGGGTTGGCCATGACGCCCATGGTGATGTCGGTGACCCGATACAGGCCGATGAAGGCCAGAATGATCACCGCCAGACGCCCGTGCCGGGCGAAGAAGTCGACGAACGGACAGACCACGGCGCCGATCAGCCAGCCCAGGGTGTGGCGCAGACGATCGGGCAGGTGGGCATTGCGGGTCATGAACGCCTGCACCCGCGCCTCGAGAAACACCGTGTCCCGGGGCAGCGATGAGCTGGCGGGCTCGCGGCTGAACAGCACGGCCAGCGCGCCGACGCCCATGGCCGCCGCCATGACCAGGTAGACGTTGGTCCAGGTGGTGAACGAGGCGATGTGCAGGGCGCCGGCGCCGGCCGTCAGCAGCGCCAGCCGGTAGCCGAATACATAGGTGGCCGCCATGGCGGCCTGGCGTTCGGGCGGTGCCGCCTCGATGCGCCAGGCGTCGATGGCTACGTCCTGGGTGGCGGCGCCGAAGGCCACCAGCACGGCGAACAGGGCCATCTTCCCGAGCTCGCTTGCCGGGTCGGTGTAGGCCATGCCGGCCAGACCGGCGGCGATGGTGAGCTGGGCCAGGAGGATCCAGCTTCGCCGGCGCCCGAGCAGGCGGTGCAGCAGCGGCAGCGGCAGGCGGTCCACCACCGGCGACCACAGCACCTTGATGGAGTAGGTGATGCCTACCCAGCTGAACAGGCCGATGGCCGTCCGCGACACCTCGGCCTCGGTGAGCCAGGCCGACAGCGTGGAGAACACCAGCAGGAACGGCAGCCCGGCGGAGAAGCCCAGGCAGAGCATGGCGGCGATGCGGCGGTGCAGGTAGACGCGCCAGGCCTCCCGCCAGCCGGGCCCGGTCTCTGCCGGCTCGCCAGCGCCAGGCTCGGTCACGCCCTCGATGCCGCGTGCACGAGCCACAGATGATCGCGTGCGATCCGGGCCCCGACGAAGCTGATCCCCTCGCGCTCCAGGCGGCGGCGCTGCTCCAGCATGGCCCGGTCGTCGCCGCGCAGGGAGATTCTCAGTCCGGCGTTGACGACCCGGTGCCACGGCAGCCGGGTGCCGTTCGGCAGGTTGCCGAGCACGCGCCCCACCAGCCGGGCGTGGTTGGGCATGCCGGCGAGATCGGCGATCTGCCCGTAGGTGGCGACCCGGCCGCGCGGTATGGCGGCCACCACCTGCCAGACGCGCTCCTCTGGCGTCAGCCCAGCGCCGGCCGGCGCCGGCTCGGTTTGACTTGGGGCGGTCGAACTCTCAGATTGACGCGCGCGTTTCATCGATCGGTGCTTATGGCTCTGTGGTTTCTGGTGCTGTTCGCCACCCCCGTGGTGGAAATGTACCTGCTGATTCGGGTGGGCGGCTACATCGGTGCGCTGCCGACGGTGGCCCTGGTGCTGCTGACCGCCGTGGCGGGGGTGTTCCTGCTGCGCCGTCAGGGGCTGTCGACCCTGGCCCGTGGCCTGCGGCGTATGGACGCCGGGCAGGTGCCGGCCCGGGAAATGGCCGAGGGCCTGCTGCTGGCGGTGGCCGGCGCGCTGCTGGTAACGCCCGGCTTCGTCACCGACGCCGTCGGCTTTGCCCTGGTGTGGCCGCCGCTGCGCGTCACCCTGGCGGCCCGGCTGCTGGCCTCGGCCGTGGGCGGCGCCCGGCCGGGCGGCGGCCCGATCATCATCGAGGGCGAGTTCGAATCCCGCGAGGCCGGGGAATCCCGGCGGCCGGGCCCCGCTGATGACGACGATCAACCGCCTCCGCCCTTGAATTCCCCCGGCTGAGCCCCATATCCGCGTCAGCCGAGGGGAGTCTTGCAACTCCCGCGACCGCGACTATCATAGCGGCCCTCGGATTAGCACTCTCAGACCGAGAGTGCTAACCAAGCCTTCAGGGACTTAACTGGGAGATCAATAGGTAATGAAAATTCGACCTTTACACGATCGTGTCGTCGTGCGCCGGGTGGAAGAGGAAACCAAGACCGCCGGTGGCATCGTGTTGCCTGATTCCGCCGCCGAGAAGCCCTCGCAGGGCGAAATTCTCGCCGTCGGCCCGGGCAAGACCCTGGACAACGGCGACGTCCGCGCCCCGGATGTCAAGGTGGGTGACAAGGTGCTCTTCGGTCAGTACGCCGGCAGCACCGTCAAGGTGGACGGCGAAGAGCTGCTCATCCTGAGCGAGAGCGAAATCTTCGGTGTGCTGGAAGGCTAACTAGAACGAAATCGAGAGGAACGACTACATGAGCGCAAAAGACGTACGTTTTGGAGATGATGCGCGCAGCCGCATGCTCGAGGGCGTGAACATTCTGGCCCACGCGGTAAAGGTCACTCTGGGCCCCCGCGGCCGCAACGTGGTTCTGGAGAAGTCCTTCGGAGCCCCCACCGTGACCAAGGACGGCGTGTCCGTAGCCAAGGAAATCGAGCTCGAAGACAAGTTCGAGAACATGGGCGCGCAGATGGTGAAGGAAGTCGCCAGCAAGACCTCCGACGAGGCGGGCGACGGCACCACCACCGCCACCGTGCTGGCCCAGGCGATCCTGACCGAGGGTCTGAAGTCGGTAGCCGCCGGCATGAACCCGATGGACCTGAAGCGCGGCATCGACAAGGCCGTCACCGCCGCGGTGAAGGAAATCGAGAAGATGGCCACGCCCTGCGAGGACTCCAAGGCCATTGCCCAGGTGGGCACCATCTCTGCCAACAGCGACGAGTCCGTGGGCAGGATCATTGCCGAGGCCATGGAAAAGGTCGGCAAGGAAGGCGTGATCACGGTCGAGGAAGGCCAGGGTCTCGAGAACGACCTGGAAGTGGTCGAAGGCATGCAGTTCGACCGCGGCTACCTGTCGCCGTACTTCATCAACAACCAGGAGTCCATGGCTGCCGAGCTGGAGGATCCGTACATCCTGCTGGTGGACAAGAAGATCTCCAACATCCGCGAGATGCTGCCGATCCTGGAAGCCGTCGCCAAGGCGGGCCGTCCGCTGATGGTGATCGCCGAGGACATCGAAGGCGAAGCGCTGGCCACCCTGGTGGTCAACAACATGCGCGGCATCGTCAAGGTATCCGCCGCCAAGGCGCCCGGCTTCGGCGACCGTCGCAAGGCCATGCTGCAGGACATCGCGATCCTGACCGGCGGCACCGTGATCTCCGAAGAAGTTGGCCTGACCCTGGAAGGCGCCAGCCTCGACGACCTCGGCACCGCCAAGCGTGTGGCCTCCACCAAGGAGAACACCACCATCGTCGACGGCGCCGGTCAGAAGGCCGACATCGAAGGCCGCATCAAGCAGATCCGTCAGGAAATCGAGGACACCAGCTCCGACTACGACCGTGAGAAGCTCCAGGAGCGTCTCGCCAAGCTGGCCGGCGGCGTGGCCGTGATCAAGGTGGGCGCTTCCACCGAGATCGAGATGAAGGAGAAGAAGGCCCGCGTCGAGGACGCCCTGCACTCCACCCGCGCGGCCGTCGAGGAAGGCGTGGTGCCCGGCGGCGGCGTTGCTCTGGTGCGCGCGCTGAAGGCCATCGAAGGCCTGAAGGGCGACAACGAAGACCAGAACGTGGGCATCGGCATTGCTCAGCGCGCCATGTCCGCGCCGCTGCGCCAGATCGCCGCCAACGCCGGCGTCGAAGGTGCCGTGGTGCTCGACAAGGTGAACCAGCTCAAGGGCAACGAGGGCTACAACGCCGCCACCGGCGAGTACGGTGACATGATCAAGTTCGGGATCCTCGATCCCGCCAAGGTCACCCGTACCGCGCTGCAGGCGGCCGCCTCGGTGGCTGGTCTGATGATCACCACCGAAGCCATGATCGCCGAGATTCCGGAAGACAAGCCGGCCGGCGGTGGCATGCCCGACATGGGCGGCATGGGCGGCATGATGTAATCAGGCCGTTCGAGGCTCTGCCTCAGCAGGCCCGACCCGCGTCGGGCCTGCGACGAAAACCCCGCCCCGTGGCGGGGTTTTCTTTGCCTGCCGTTTGCGCTTCGTGGGCCTTCCAGGCGCCCTGTGCGGATGAATTGTCGTACACGATTCGCTATAGTCGCGGTCCAACAAGAGCAACACACCTAGGCGGGGAGAATGCCAATGGATATGGGTTTGATCGACTATCTGGCACGCTGGGGCCACTACCTGTTCGGTATCACCTGGATCGGCCTGCTCTACTACTTCAACTTCGTGCAGACCGAGTACTTCAAGGAAGCCGATGCGTCCGCGCGCACCGACGCCTTCACCAAGCTGGTACCGCGCGCGCTGTGGTGGTTCCGGTGGGGCGCTATGTTCACCTTCCTCACCGGTCTGGTGATGCTGGGCATCCGCGGTGCGGGGGTCACCCTCGACATCACCATCGGTGCCGTGCTCGGCACGCTGATGTTCCTCAACGTCTGGCTGATCATCTGGCCGAATCAGAAGATCGTCATCGCCTCCAACGCGCAGATCAAGTCCGGCGGCGAAGCCTTGCCCGAAGCCGCCGGCGCGGCGCCGAAGGCGGGGCTCGCGTCACGCACCAACACGCTGTTCTCGGTGCCGATGCTGTTCTTCATGGGTTCGAGCGCCCACTATGCCCACGGCGGGCTGAGCGGCAACACCGTGCCGCTGGTGGTGGCTCTGGTGATCATTCTCGCCCTCGAGCTGAACGGCATCTTCGGCAAGCAGGGCCCCATGACCACGGTGCGCGGCGTCATCGTCAGCGGCCTGGTGCTGACCGCCGTGCTCTGGGCGCTGGTCAGCCTGCTGTAACCAATCCGGCGAGGCGCTGTCATAAGCCACCATGAGTGACAAGAACGATCGAGGTGCGATCTCCACCAGCCCAGACGAGTTTGCCGGCCGCCGTCGCGGCGCGACCCCCGGTCCCCGCCGCCGTGCCGGCGGTGGGGAGGGCGGTGGCGGGTCGCGCCTGGTGGGCAACCTGGGGCTGGCGGTGCTGGCGGCAGGGCTGCTGGTGGCTGGCTGGTTCATCGCCGAGCAGTATCAGCAGCTTCAGGAAAGCGACCGCTCGCTGGCCGACGCCCGCGCCCGCATCGAGGTCATGGAAGACCGGCTGCGAACCACGGATGAAGCTCTGACCGAGACCGGGGCGAACACCAGCGAGCAGATCAACTTCTGGGAGTCAGAGATCCGCAAGCTCTGGGCGGTCACCAACGACCGCAACAAGAAGTGGATCGAAGACAACCAGAAGGCGATCGCGGCGCTGCAGCAGTCGCTGTCCGGTCTCGAAGCCACGGATCGTGACATCCGCTCCACGCTCGGCCGCCACGAGAGCGCCTTCGCCCGGCAGCAGGACGTGATCGACAAGATCACGTCCATGGAGGTGCAGCTACAGCAGATCGTGCGCAGCCAGCGCGATCTGGTGGACCGTGCCAATGCCGCCCAGCAGAGCGTGGCATCGCTGCAGTCGGGGCTCGCCAATCGAGTCAAGGAGAACGAAGACGCGGTCAAGGCCATCGACGCCTACCGGCTGCAGCTCAACTCCCGGCTCGCCGACCTGGAACGGCGAATCAGCAATCTGACCGGGTCCGCCTCGCTCTGACCCGCGGCCCCCGCGGGCGCCAGGCGCCCGCAGGCGCTGGGCGCCCGCAGGCGCCAGGCGGCCGTGCTCCTGCGGCAACGGCTGACCCGAGTTGTGATCCCCATCCCGTTCATGTCGTGCCGTCCGCACCATACTGTTCTGGCGTGTATCCCGCTGGTGACGGTACAACTTGAACGCTGCACGACTGGAGCCCCATCTCAACCTGTCCGGGCCGGCCATCGCCGAGCAGCCGGCCGCCGCGACGTTGGCCGCGCTGGCGAGGTCGTCGGGCTGGCGGGTGCAGGAAGCCGCCGCTGACGACTTCGTCGACGAGCGCGTTGCCCTGGTGCTCGCCAGCGGCGACGACGGCGCGCGCCAGCGACGCTGCTTCCCGCACGCCCTGGTGCTGGGTCTGCCGGGCAGCACGGGCGTCGATCTGGTGGTGCCCAACGGCGCCGACGACAAGGCGCTGACCTACCTGCTGGATCATGCCCGCGACCACTGGCGCCGCAACCACAAGATCATGCGCCTGCACCGCGAGGTGGGGGCGCGCCGCGACCGCATGCGCCAGCTCTCCGACATCGCGCTGGCGCTGTCGACGCGCATCGAGTTCGACGAGCTGCTCGAGACGATTCTCAGGGAAGCGCGCCGCCTGGCCGACTGCGAGGCCGGCTCGCTGTACCTGGTGGACGACGAGGGCGACGAAGCGCAGCTCGTGTTCAAGCTGGCGCAGAACGACGCCGTGGACGTGCCCTTCGTCGAGACCCGGCTGCCCATGACGCCCAGCTCGCTGGCCGGCTACGTGGCGCTGTCCGGCGAGACCCTGGACATCCCCGACGTCTATCGCATCCCGCCCGGGCGGCCGTACAGCTTCAACCGCTCGTTCGACCAGGAGATGGGCTACCGGACACGGTCGATGCTGGTCATTCCCATGCGCGACCACCGCGACCGCATCGTCGGCGTGCTGCAGTTCATCAACCGGCTCGATCCCACCCGTGACGATCCCGTGCCGTTCGGCGACGAAATCGGCGAGCTGCTGCGGGCGGTGGCCAGCCAGGCAGCCGTGTCGATTCAGAAGAACGCGCTGATCCGCGATGTGCATCGGCTGTTCGAGAGCTTCGTTCAGGCGTCGGTGAAAACCATCGAGAAGCGGGATCCGTCTACCAGCGGCCATTCGTTCCGGGTCGCGGAGACCACGGTGGCGCTGCTGGAGGCGCTGCCGTCATCCGGGCTGTCGCGGTTCCGCAGCCTGGTGCTCACGCCCGAGCACGTGCGCGAGGTGCGCTATGCCGCTCTGCTGCACGACTTCGGCAAGATCGGCGTGCGCGAGAACATCCTGCTCAAGGCCAACAAGCTGACCGACGAGCGTCTCGAGGTGATCCGCTACCGCGTGGAGCTGCAGAAGGAGCGGCTGCGGCGCCGGGCGGCCGAGCGCGAGGTGGAGATGCTGCATCATCCGGTGGAAGGCTTCGACGTGGCCCGCCGCCGCCTGCACCGTGAGCTAGAGGCCGAGCTCACGGTGCTCGATCAGTACTTCGAGTTCATCTCCCAGGCGAACCGTCCGTCACCGCTGGACGATGGCGACTTCGCCCACCTGCGGGAGCTGCGCGACTACGTGTTCCTCGAGCTCGATGGCACGCGCGACGGCCTCATCACCGATACCGACCTGTCCGCGCTGTCGGTGCGGCGCGGCAGCCTCACCCCGGAGGAGCGGCGCGAGATCGAGTCGCATGTATCCCATACCCGTGACTTCCTGGCCGTGCTGCCCTGGCCGCCGGAGCTGGCCCGGGTGCCGGAGATCGCCGGCGCGCACCACGAAAAGCTGGATGGCAGCGGCTATCCCAATGGCCTGGTGGGCGAGCAGATCCCGCTCGCGAGCCGGGTCATGACCGTGTGCGACATCTACGATGCGCTGACCGCCATGGACCGCCCTTACAAGTCGGCCATGAGCGTCGATACGGCGCTCAAGGTGCTCGAGGACGAGGCTAAGCGGGGGCTGGTCGATCACGACCTGCTGCAGGTGTTCATCGACGCCAGCATCTACCGCCGCAGCCCGGCGGCCCGCGATCACGTCCGCCGGGTCGGCTGAACGCGCGCGGCCCGGCTCATAGCGCTTCCCAGTCGGTGAACACGGGCACTTCCACCAGGTAGCGCTCGAACGCCAGCACCACCCCGGTCTCGGTGATCTCGTCGATCCGGACACCCTGGATCCGGTCGCCCTCGATGAGGCGCTGGCCGTTGGCAACCACGGCTCTCAGGTCGGCGTGTTCGGAGTAGACGTGGGTGGAGAAGGCGAGCCCCGGAAACCGCCCCCGCACGTCGGCCGGCAGCTCGCGCAACGCCAGCCGCACGGGTGGCGCTGGCGGGGTCGTAACCTGGGGCGGCGGGGCCGCCGGTGCCGCCTCCTGGACGGCGGTGGCCACGCTCGGCAGCGCCGGCGCTGCCGAACCCGCAGCGGGTGCGTCCGCGGGGGCCGGTGCGGGTGGGGCCACCGGGGCTTCGACGGGTGCTGCAGACGCCGGCGCTCCGCCCGGTGCGTCCGGGGTGAGCAGCAGCCAGGCGAGGATGCCGGCGTTCACCACCATCGCGACCACGAACAGGCCGGCCCAGAGGCGGTGCCGGCGTCTCTGAAAGCCGGCTCGTGCCAGAGACACGGCCGCGTCCGGGTCATTCTCCGCCTCACGCTTCTGCAGCGCTTCGAGTACGTAGGACATCAGCGCTCCCCGCTGCGGATCATGATGAGCCTGTCAGGCTCGGTGCCGGCAGCCCCAGGCGCTGGGACAGCCGGATCCAGGTGGCGGGACCGACGATGCCGTCGGCGAGCAGCGACTCCTGGCGCTGGAAGGCGATGACGGCATCCTGCAGCGCGGCATCGAAAAAGGCGCGCTCGCCGCTGGCGGTGGAGTCCACTCCGAGATTCTCGAGTTGAGAGCGCAGCCACGCCACGCTGGGGTGCCGGTCGCCGCGCTTCAGCGTGCCCTGATAGTCCGGCGGCATCTGCCACAGCACCACGTAGCTGCCGAACCAGGCATCCCGCAGCGTCGCCTGGCCGACGCGAAGCTGCTCGCTGCCCAGGTGCAGGTCGATGGCGTCACCGTCGAAGCCGGTCACGGCAGCATAGTAGGGAGCCGACCCCTGTCCCCAGAGTTCCAGCACCACCGGCAGATCGAGCTGGCGGATGTCGCTCCAGCTCCCCGTGCGCGACAGACACTGCAGGCCCGCCGAAGGTGCGAAGTTGCAGGGGATGGTGCTGTCGCTCCAGGCGTCCAGGTTGGCTCCCCAACGCTGGAAAACGGCCTGATAGGCCAGCCGCTGGGATTGGAAGGCTGGGATGTCCGGGGGGCGCAGCTCCGATGCCACGGGTGCACGGCCGACGTCGCTGGCGGCCGGCGCGGTGATCGGGTCGGGTGGGGCGGTCGCGCTGGCTGCCTCGGCCGCCGGTTCGGGTGCCTGCTGCGGCGGCCGGGCGGCGGTGCCGACGGCGGCAGCCTCCTGCAGTGGCGCCGCCGCCTCCGCAGGTGCGGCTGCCGCTTCGACCGCGTCCGCAGCGGCGTCGGCATCGGGACGCACCGCCGCGTCGGCGGCGACATCCGTCTGTGCGGGCTGCACGGCTGCCGGCGGCGAGCCGGTCATGGCCGGCCACAGCAGATATGCGGATGCGGCGCCGGCGGCCGTCGTGGCCACCAGGCCTGCCGCCAGCCACCGGCGCAGCGGTCGAGGCCGGCCCATCACCTCGGCGGCCGCACGCCGCACATGCCCGGCGCTCACCCGCGGCTTGCCTTCGACGTAGGCACCGAGCATGGCGCGGTCGGCCACCAGGTTGATGATGCGCGGGATGCCGCGGGAGATGCGGTAGAGCTGCCGCAGCGCGCCGCGGCTGAACAGGTGGCCGCTGCCGCCGGCGCGGCTCAGCCGATGGATCACGTAGGCGTACGTGTCCTCCCGGGTCAATCCGCGCAGGTGGTAGCGGGCCGTGATCCGCTGCGCGAGCTGGCGCAGCTCGTTGCGCGCCAGCAGATCGCCCAGCTCCGGCTGGCCGAGCAGGATGATGCGCAGCAGCTTGCGCTTGTCGGTTTCCAGGTTGGTGAGCAGACGGATCTGCTCCAGCACGGCCGGCGACAGATTCTGCGCCTCGTCGATGATCACCACGGTGCCCCTGCCGGCGGTGTGGGTGTCCAGCAGGTGCCGGTTGAGGGCATCGATGTACTGCTTGACCGACAGGCTGCCGCCCTCCGGATAGGCGACGCCGAGCTCGTCGCAGATGGTCTCGAGCAGCTCGCGGACGGTGAGCCGTGGGTTGAGCACGAAGGCCACGTCGAGATCGGCCGGCGTCTGCTTCACCAGGTTGCGCAGCAGCGTGGTCTTGCCGGTGCCGACCTCTCCGGTGATCAGCACGAAGCCGCCGTGGGAGAAGCCGTACAGCAGGTGGGCGAGGGCTTCCTGGTGGCCCTCGCTCAGGTACAGGAACGCCGGATCGGGGGCGATCGAGAACGGCGTCTGCTGCAGGTTGAAGTGGCCTTCGTACATCAGTTGGCCGGCTCCCGGGCGGCGGCCAGCCGATTGTCCTTGTCACGCCACAGGCTTTCAATCCAGGGTCCGATGCCGGCCCGCACCCGGTCGGCGTCGCCGCACCCGACTACGTCTGCGGGCAGGTCGTGACAGCGAATCAGCACCTCGACCTCGGGACATTCGCCGCACAGCAGCTGCCAGAACGTGGGCACCCCGGCGGGGTAGGAGATGGTCACGTCGAGCACCTTGTGCAGCTTGTCGTTCAGGCCGGCTACGACGTACGACAAGCCGCCGGTCTTGGGGTTCAGCAGATGCCGGAACCGGCCCTGCTGAGCGGCATGCTTGGCCGGCGTGAACCGCGAGCCCTCGAGAAAGTTGAGCACCGAACTCGGCAGCTCCCGAAAGCGCTCGCAGGCATCCAGGGTGGCCTTGCGGTCGAGCTCGGCGAGGGACGGATTGGCCGCGATCTGCTCGCGGCTCAGGCGGCGCACGTAGGGGAAGCCGAGCAGCCACATGGCGACGCCGATCAGCGGTATCCAGATCAGCTCGCGCTTGGTGAAGAATTTCAGCGGCGGCACCCGGTAGCGCATGACGTTCTGCAGAATCAGGATGTCGGCCCAGCTCTGATGATTGCTGACCACGGCGTACCAGCGCTGCCGCGACAGCTCGTCGGCACCCTCCCAGCGCACCGACAGGCGCGTGGTGCGGAGCACCTGAAACAGCCAGCGGTGGAAGCCGACCCAGTAGTCGACGATGCGATCCATCTGCCGGTCGAGCCCGTGACGGACCCGGCCGCGGGTCAGCGCCCGCAGCAGGCCCATGAGATACAGGGGCAGGCACAGCAGCAACGTGACCAGGGCGACGATCAGCAGGGTCGAGAGGCCACGGAGGGAGTTCATTTCCGGCTGCCGAGCCCTTCACTTACCATGGGGCCATGCATTCTAACCGCTCCCGTGCGCTGGCGACGGGTCTTTTCCTCGGCCTGCTGGCATTGTTGCCGCTGGGCGGGTGCCAGACCCTGGGCTACTACGCCCACGTGACCCGCGGCCAGCTCGAGGTGCTGGGCAAGCGCACGCCGGTCACGCGGGTCATGGCCGAGCTGGAGCCTCGCCGGGCGGACGATGCCGAAGCCGACCTGCGTTACCGGCGGCTCGCCTATACCCAGGAGGTTCTGGACTTCGCCGAGCGTGAGCTCGGCTTTCGGGTCGGCCGCCGCTACCGCAGCTTCGTCGACCTCGACCGGCCGGCCGTGGTCTGGAACGTGTTCGCCGCACCGGCGCTGTCGCTGTCACCCCATCAGTGGTGCTATCCGATCGTCGGCTGCGCCCCGTATCGCGGCTTCTTCGACGTCGCCCCGGCGCGGCGCCAGGCAGACCGCCTGGCCGATCAGGGCCTCGACGTCTACGTCGGCCCCGTCAGCGCCTACTCGACGCTCGGCTGGTTCGCCGATCCGCTGCTCAGCACCTTCATCGACCTGCCGGAGCCGGCGCTGGCCGAGCTGCTGCTGCACGAGCTGGCTCATGGCGAGGTCTGGGTGCCCGGCGACGTGGCGTTCAACGAGTCGTTCGCCACCTTCGTCGGCCGGCAGGCCGCCGCGGCATGGCGGGGCGAGCCGGCCGGCGAGCACGACCCGCCGGGCGACGACCAGGGGCCGCGCCTGCGCATGCTGTCGCTGCTGGCGCAGACCCGCGCGGCGCTGAGCCGTGTCTATCAGGGCCCGCTCTCGGAGCAGGCCAAGCTCGAGCGCAAGCGGGCGCTGCTGACGGCTGCCGTGGCGTGCCACGATGCCAACCGAACACTGCTCGGCGGCAGTCGCTATGCGGACCTGGTCAGCGGCCTGAACAACGCGCGCCTGGCCGCCGTCACGACCTACGAGGACCTGGTGCCCGCGTTCGCCGGGCTGTTTCAGGAAGTCGGAGGCGACTGGTCGGCGTTCCTGGACCGCGTTCGTGCCCTCGCCGACCTGCCGGCCGAGGTTCGCGTCGAGCGTCTGCGCGCGTCAGCCGATCAGCAGGTAGCAGCCGCTGGCGACGATCAGGGCGCCGATGAAGTTCAGTGCCACGCCTTCTTTCGCCATCTGCTCGATGGTGAAGCG
This sequence comes from Pseudomonadales bacterium, assembly GCA_040219935.1. Lineage (GTDB taxonomy): Bacteria > Pseudomonadota > Gammaproteobacteria > Pseudomonadales > Azotimanducaceae > UBA7803. The sequence continues at coordinate 46,417 of JAVJUA010000010.1, forward strand.
GTTGGTGGAGTAGACGATGACGTTGGGCGCGGTGGCCACCGGCAGCATGAAGGCGCATGAGGCGCTCATCGCCGCGGGGACCATGAGCAGCTTCGGATCCATGCCGGCGCCGAGCGCGGCGGCAGCCAGGATCGGCATCAGCAGCGTGGTGGTGGCGGTGTTGCTGGTGGTTTCGGTCAGGAAGGTCACCACCAGACATATCCCGAGCATGATCAGAAACACCGGCAGCACCGCCAGATTCGACAGCGCGGCGCCGATGCTCCCGGAGAGGCCCGACTGCGTGAAGGCTTCGGCGATGGTGATGCCGGCGCCGAACAGGATCAGCATCCCCCAGGGTATGCGGGCGGCCGTCTCCCAGTCGAGCAGGCGCTCGCCACGGCCATCGGGAATCAGGAACAGCGCCACCACGGCCAGAAAGGCCACCATGTAGTCGTCCGAGTTGTCGACCCCGAGGGCGCCCGACCAGCCGCCGAAGGGCTCGAGCCGGGTGACCCAGAACAGCGCGGTGAGGGCGAACACGCTCAGCACCCGCACCTCCGCCGGCCGCCAGGCGCCCGGGTGCGGCATGGCCGGCGCCGGGTGGTTGCCGAGGTGGCGGGTCAGGTAGATGCCGATCGCGGGCACAAACACCAGCACGATGGGCACCGCCCAGCTCATCCAGGTGGCGAAGGTCACGCGCTCGCCCACCTGCGCCTCGTAGACGCCCATGAAGATGACGTTGGGCGGCGTGCCGATGGGCGTGCCGATGCCGCCGACGCTGGCCGCAAAGGCGATGCCCAGCAGCAGCGGCTTGGCCAGGTCCGGATCGTCGGAGCGCTCCAGCACCGCCAGCGCCACCGGCAGCAGCATCAGCGTGGTGGCGGTGTTGGAGATCCACATGCTGAGGCCGGCGGAGGCGGCCATGAAGCCGAACACCAGACGGCGGCCGCTGTTGCCGCCGAATGCGCGCACCATGGTCAGGGCGATGCGGCGGTGGGCGCCGTTGCGCTCCAGCGCCGTGGACAGCATGAAGCCCCCCAGCAGCAGCAGGATCAGCGAGTGTCCGTAGGCGCCGGCGACGTCCCTGGGGGTGAGCACTCCGAGCAGCGGCAGCAGCGCTAGCGGCAGCAGCGAGGTGGCCGGAATGGGCACGGGCTCGAACACCCACCACACCACGCACAGCACGGTCACCGCCGCGGTTGCCGCGGCGTCCGCAGAAAAGCCGGCGCCGTGCATGAGGTATGCGGCTAACAATGCCAGAATAGGCCCGGCCACCAGCGCGGCGTTCTGCGTCGAGACTCTGGACATGGCGAGCAAGGTTGCCCTTCGGGGAACTGCAAAGCAACTGTACGGACGATGGCATGACGCGGAGCTTCTACTGGTACGACCTGGAAACCTCCGGCACCGACTCGCGCTGGGACCGCATCGTCCAGTTCGCCGGCCTGCGCACGGATGTCGATCTCAACGAGATCGGTGAGCCCGACAGCACCTACGTCGCGCTGCCGGACGACGTGCTGCCGAACCCGGACGCGGCGCTGGTCACCGGCATCACGCCGGCTCGCACGCGCGCCGAGGGCATCACCGAGTGGCAGGCCCTGCACCGCATCAACGCCGCCTTCAGCGAGCCGGGCACCTGCGTGGTGGGTTACAACAGCCTGCGCTTCGACGACGAGTTCGTCCGCCACGGCCTGTACCGGCACCTGATGGATCCGTATGCGCGGGAATGGCAGCATGGCAACTCGCGCTGGGACATCATCGATCTGGTGCGTGCCACCGGCGCGCTGCGCCGCGACGGCATCGAGTGGCCCGCGGACGACGAGGGGCTGCCGGTCTACAAGCTGGAGCGGCTGACCCAGGCCAACGGCATCGACCACGGCCAGGCCCACGATGCGCTGTCCGACGTGCGCGCTACCCTGGCACTGGCGCGGTTGATCCGCGACCGTCAGCCGAAGCTGTTCGACTACTATCTCGGTCTGCGCGACAAGCGTGCGGTGCGCGGCCTGCTCGAGCCGTTCGGCGCCCGCCTGTGCGTGCACGTGTCGGGGATGTATCCCCGCGACCGTTACGGCACCGCGCCGGTCATGTCGCTCGGCCGCCATCCGGTCAACAGCAACGCCGTCATCGTCGCCGACCTGTCCCGCGACGTGGAGCCGCTCCTGACCTGGACCGAGGATCAGCTTCGTGAAGCGCTGTTCCGACCCGGCAATGCCGAGCGTCCGCCGCTCAAGGAGATCCGCATCAACCGCTGTCCGTTCGTGGCCGGCATCGAGGTGCTCGATGACGAGAACTGGCAGCGCCTCGGGCTGTCGCGGCGGGACATCAAGGAGCGACATCGCCGGCTGCGCCAGCCCGGCGTCGCCCAGAAGCTGCTGCGGGTGTATGCCCGGGCGCCCGCGGAGCCGCCGGTGGATCCCGAAGCGGCCCTGTACGCCGGCTTCATCGACGACGCCGACCGGTCGCGCAGCCAGGCCCTGCAGCGCGCCCTCGCGGAGGATCGCTGGCAGGACCTCGACTTCGCCGACGAGCGGCTGCGGTCGCTGGCCGTGCGCCTGAAGGCCCGCAGCTTTCCGCAGTGGCTGAGCGAGGCCGAACGCGAGGACTGGCAGCAGTTCGTGCGCGCCAAGCTGGGCGCCGAAGAGGCGCCGTGGCTCACCCTGCGTGCCTATCGTGCCAGGCTCGCCGAGCTCGAGGCGGAGCACGGCGGGCTGCCGGGCGTGCTGGCCGACCTGGCCGCCCACGGCGACCGCCTGGCGGCGGCCTACGGCCTGTGAGCGAGAGCTGCGTCGAGCTCGTCGGGGTCGAAAAGCGCTTCGGCCCGGAGAAGGCCGTGCTCGACCGGGTGGATCTGGCCTGCCCTGCCGGCGTGACCACCGCCGTGGTGGGTGCCAGCGGCAGCGGCAAGACCACGCTGCTGCAGCTCGTGAACGGCCTGCTGGAGCCCGACCGCGGCGAGGTGCGCGTGTTCGGCGAGCCCATACCGCGTCACGACCTGGTGCGGTTCCGGCGTGGCATCGGCTACTCGGTGCAGGGCGCCGGCCTGTTTCCCCATCTCACCAACCGTCAGAACGTGGAGCTGCTGGCCAGGCTGTCGGGCTGGCCCGCGGATCGGCGGGATGCCCGCTACCGCGCGCTGATGGCGGAAATGAAGCTGCCGATCGACGTCTCCGATCGCTACCCGCACACGCTGTCCGGCGGCCAGCAGCAGCGCCTGGGTCTGTGCCGGGCCTTGATGCTGGAGCCGCGTCTGCTGCTGCTCGACGAGCCGTTCTCCGCGGTGGACCCCATCACCCGGGTGGACATCTACCGGACCTTCGAGCAGGTGCAGGCCCAGGAGGGCGTCAGCGCCTTGCTGGTGACCCACGACATGCGCGAGGCGGTGCGCCTTGCCCGGTATCTGGTCATCCTGCGCCGAGGGCGGGTGCTGCAGGCCGGTCCCACGGATGCCGTGATCGACGCCCCTGCCGACGAGTACGTGAGCTCGCTCGTCACGGAGCAACTGTGAGCGGTGGGCTGCGAGGCTTGAGCGCCTGGCTGCTGGTGGCCGCCGCCGGCTGGTCGGCGGCCGCCGATGCCCGGACCGTGGCCGTCGGCAGCAAGAACTTCAACGAATCCTACCTGCTGGCGGAAATGGCGGCCCAGCTGCTGGAGGACGCGGGCCTGGACGTGCGCCGTCGCTTCGGCCTCGGCGGCACGCTGATCTGCTTCGATGCGCTGAGCGCCGGCGAGATCGACCTCTACGTCGAGTACACGGGCACCCTCAGTCAGGCCATCCTCGACCTGCCGGCAGACACCGATCTCGACACCATGCGCACGGCGCTGGCCGCCCGCGATCTGCGGATCTCCCGGCCGCTGGGTTTCGACAACACCTATGCGCTGGCCATGAAGCGTGACAAGGCCAGGGGGCTCGGCATCCGCCGCATCGGCGATCTGGCCGGCGTCGATGGGTTGCGGGTGGTGGTCAGCCACGAGTTCCTGGAGCGCGCCGACGGCTGGCCCGGGCTCGCCGCGGCCTACGGACTGCAGCAGCCGGTCACCGGCATCGAGCACGGGCTGGCTTACCGGGCGCTGGACGACGGCGCCATCGACCTCACCGACGCCTACTCCACCGATGGTGAGGTGGCCCGCTACGACCTGGTTCTGCTGGAGGACGATCGCGGCTTCTTTCCCGACTACCGTGCCGTGGTGGTGCACCGCCTCGACCTGCCGGCGGCCGCGGTGGCGGCGCTGGCGCCCCTCGAAGGCCTGCTGGACGATGCCACCATGCAGGCCCTGAATGCCGAGGTGGTGTTCGCCCGCCGCTCGTTCGCAGATGTCGCCAACGGCTTTCTGGTGGAGCGCGGGCTGGCCGCGCCGCGCAGCACCGGCGCCGCGGTCTGGGAGGCTCTGGGCCGCAACACCCTGCGGCATCTGCAGCTCACCCTGGCGGCCCTGACCGCATCGGTGGTGGTCGGCATCGTGCTGAGCCTGCTGGTGTTCCGGCGCCGCATGCTGGCGCGCACCGTCATCTACGTCTGCGGGCTGCTGCAGACGGTGCCCTCCATCGCCCTGCTGGCGCTGATGATTCCGCTGTTCGGCATCGGCGTGGTGCCCGCCATCATCGCGCTGTTTCTTTACTCGCTGCTGCCGATCCTGCGCAACAGCGTGACCGCGCTGACCACGGTCGATCCCACGCTGCTGCGGGTGGCAGAGGCCATGGGCATGACCGGCAGTGAGCAGCTGCGCTACGTCTACGTGCCGCTGTCGATGCCCAGCATGCTGGCCGGCATCCGCACCGCGGCCGTGATCAGCATCGGCACCGCCACGCTGGCGGCCTTCATCGGCGCCGGCGGCCTGGGCGACCCCATCGTCACCGGGCTGGCGCTGAACGATGCCGGGCTGATCCTGCAGGGCGCCGTGCCGGCGGCCGTGCTGGCCATCCTCACCGAGCTCGGCTTCGAGCTGGTGGAGCGGCTGGTGCTGCCGGGCCACCTGCGGCCGCGCACCTGACGCCGGGTCAGAGCTGCTCCGAGGCAAGAAAGGCGTCGTAGGACGATCGGGCCGGATCGAAGTCGACGTCGGTGGCGGCATCGCGCACCACGGCCATCAGCCACGGCTCGCTCGCCTGCAGCGGCCGGCCCGGGTGCACCTTGTCGCTCCACGGATAGGCCTCCTCGCCGAAGTAGTCGTCGGGAGAGTCGCCGCTGAACAGCCCCACCAGCTCGCCCTGCTCGATGCCGCGGCGCACGTCGGCCGGCGCGTCATGGGCGCGCACGAAGTCGATCTGCCGCCGGCGAGCTGCCTGGTCCAGCAGCACCAGGCGGATCACGCTGCCGTTCGATCGCAGCATCAGGAAGCCAGGCGGATCGTTGACCAGGTAGTACTCGACGATGCCCTCCTGCTGGATGAAGCGGCGCACCTGCCGGGCGATCGTCAGGTCGATGAGAAATCCGGGCGGGTCCATGGCGAGGGCCGCCTGCAATCGCACCAGGTGCTGCTGGAAGTACTCCCGCTCCAGCTCGGCGACGAAGGCGATGATGGCTTCCACCGCATTGACCCGGTGTTTGGAGATGAAGCGGTGGATCAGGCCGGCATTGAAGGCCTGGACCGCCAGCTTTTCATCGGCGACGCCGGTCAGCATCGCGCGTCGCGCGTACGGATCGGTCATCCGCTCGCAGAACTGAATGCCATCCACCGAGGGCATGGCGTAGTCGATCAGCACCGCCGAGATGCGGCGGAAGCGCTGCAGGTGCTTGATCTCCTGCTCGATCAGGCCGAGGTCGAGATGGATCAGCGCCTCCGTTTCGTGACTGCGCTCGAGCGTGAAGCAGCGATCCACCAGGGGCGGCAGATCGATGGGCGTCTCGACGAAGGCCAGGGCCTCCTCCGGGTGCAGAAAGCCGCGCATCACGATGGATGGCGGCATCCCCAGCACCACGCTCTGCAGGAAGGCCTCGTTGTCGTCCACAAGCACCACGGTGGTGGGATGGAAGTAGGGTGGGAGGGCGAACGGGCGGCTCACGACAGCAGGTTCAGCAGCGCCGATTTTTTTGTGGACGGCAGGCTGCGGTAGCGGCGCAGCAGCCGCTCCTCGTCGTCGCTGAGCTCCCGATGCAGCAGCCGCTCGAACTGCTCGTGCATGGCGGGGGCTAGGGCGCGCTGCTCCTCGACGTTGGGCAGGCCGCTGAACGAGCGGTGCAGGCGCGCTACAATCTCCGAGTTGATGCTGCGGCGGTGGTATTCGGCGGACTCGGCCAGCAGGGACCGCATGGAGATCGGCAGCCGCACCAGGTACCTGTAGTTCTTGTCTCCCATTCGGCAGCCTCGCTCCCGTTGCCCCGAACGCCGGTGATGCGCGGGATCGCGAAACGGACTCGCAGCAGGCGGACTACCCCGTGGCGACGTTCACGGCCGTGTTGGTCAAAGTCGTTGACTGCTTTTCCGGTAGGGTAGCCGCGGGGCGAGGACCGGGCAAGAGATGACATGGTGATATCACCGGGCCGGATCGAGGAGCGACCATGCAGCCATTGAGCCACGGAAACATCCGCCTAGCCGCCACGGTGGTGCTGCTGCGTGACACCGTCGGCGGGCCTGAGGTGTTCATGACCAAGCGCCCGGGCGGCGCCGTGTTCCCGGACCTGCACGTGTTTCCGGGCGGCAAGGTCGACGAGGCCGACTTCGCGCCCGAGGTGCTGGCCGGCCTCGAGGCCGGCCACGCCGACGGCCTGCTGGGGCTTGCCGCCGGCGGGTTGCGCTACTGGGTGGCCGCCATCCGCGAATGCTTCGAGGAGTGCGGCGTGCTGCTGGCGTATCGCGATGGCGCGCTGGTGCGCTGGCGCGACCGTGCGGAAATGGAGCGCTTTCACGACTACCGGCAGCGGCTGATCGATGGCGAGCTGTCCATGACCGAGCTGTGCCGGCACGAAGGGTTGCGGCTGGCCGCCGACCGGGTCTTCTACTTCAGTCACTGGATCACGCCCGAGGTGGCGCCGAAGCGCTTCGATACGCGCTTCTTCGTCGCCGCCATGCCCGAGGCCCAGCAGACCGTAGCCCATCAGGACGAGATCGTCGACGATGTCTGGATCCGGCCGGCTGATGCGTTGTCCGCGCACGCGGCCGGCGACTGGCAGATGATCGCGCCGACCCTGACCACGCTGTCCTGCATCGCCGCCTACCCCACCACCGAGCACCTGCTGGCGGCGGTGCGCGCCGAATCGCATCTGGACTGCCTCACGGACTCGCTGCGGCAGCAGGGCATGCACGAGCTGCGATGAGCTGGGTGCTCGCGTTCCGCGGGGTCCGCAAGGGCTATGCCGATGGCGCCGGCCGCCGCACCGTGCTCGATGGCTTCGAGCTCAGCGTCGACGCGGGCGAGGTGGTGGCGCTGTGCGGGCCTAGCGGCTCCGGCAAGACGACTTTGCTGAACCTGGCCGCCGGGCTCGACGTGGCCGAGGCCGGCAGCGTGGCGCTGCGCCTGGACGACACGGCGGTGGCCCTCGAGGCGCTGGACGAGGCCGCCCGCACCCGGCTGCGGAGATCCTGCATGGGCTACGTCTTCCAGTTCTTCAACCTGGTGCCGACGCTGACCGTGCGTGAGAACGTGCTGCTGCCGCTGACCTTGAACCGGCGTCTCGATCTGGCGGACGAGGCCCTGGCGCGGTTGTCGGGGCTCGGCCTCGGTGACCGCCTGGCGGCGTTTCCGGAGATGCTGTCGGGCGGCGAGCGGCAGCGGGTGGCGATCGCCCGGGCGCTGGCCCATCGGCCGTGCCTGGTGCTGGCGGACGAGCCCACCGGCAACCTGGATGCCGCCCAGGCCGCCGAGGTGACCCGGCTGCTGTGGCGCGAGGTGCGCAGCAGCGGCGGCGCGCTGCTGGTGGCCACCCACGACATGGCTGTGGCGGCGCAGGCCGACCGCATCGTCCGGCTCGGCGCGCAGCAGCCGGCGGCCCCGTGAGGCTGCTGCTGCGGTCCCAGCGCCGGTTCCTGCAGCATGCCCCCTGGAGCGCGCTCACGGCCCTGCTCGGGGTTGCGCTCGGGGTCGCTTCCATCGTCGCCGTGCACCTGATCAGCGCCAGCGTCGAGCGCTCCCTGGCGGAAGCCCAGCCGCGGCATCTGGCGGGTCTGTCGCACCTGGTGTCGGGCCCGGGGCTCGATGCCGAGACCTACTTCCGCTGGCGCGCCGCCTGGCGCGGTGCCGATGGTGGCGCGGCGACGCCGGTGACGGCCATGGTGCCGCTGCTGGAGGGCCGGGTGCGGATGGCCGGGCGCTTCGCGCTGCTGGTGGGCGCCGACTGGCTGACCGCGCCGGCACCGGCGCCGGCTGCCGCTGACGGCGCCTGGTCTGTGCCGCTGCCCGTCATCGCCGGCGACGCATTGCTGGCCGGTGCCGCCCTGGGCCTGGAGCCGCAGCGCCCCGTGACCGTCAACGGGCGCACGTTGTCGGTGGCCGGCAGCGTCGGCGACCCCCAGGCCGAGGTGCTTCTGGCCGACATCGGTCTGGCCGCAGAACTGCTCGGCTCGACGGACGACGCGCTCAGTCAGGTGGGGTTGGCCGTCCGGGACCCCTGGGCACGCTGGCGGCAGGCGCTCGACCGCCTGATGCCGGGCATTTCGGCGGGGCTGCCGGCGGCGCAGGCGCTGCCGCTGACGGCGCTGCTGCCTGGGGTGGACGCTGACCGGAAATGGCAGGCCGTGCCCGTGGCCGCGCAGCGCCCCAACGCGGCGTTCGCCCGATCGGTGCTGTTCAATCTCGGCGCCCTCGGCACCCTGGCGTTGGTGGTGGCGTGGTTCTTGATCTATCAGGTGGCCGTCATCTGGCTGCGCCGCCAGGCGGCCGTGTTCGCGCGTCTGCACGCCCTGGGAGTGAGCCGCGGCGAGCTGCGCATGGCGTTTCTCGGCATCCTCACCGGTCTCGGCGTGCTGGCCACCGCGCTCGGCATCGCCATCGGCTGGCCGCTGGCTGGTGCGCTGGTGCGGCTGGCAACCCAGGGGCTGCCCGACGCGGCGCCGCCGCTGGTGCTGGACGGCTGGCTGCTGCTCAAGGCCGCCGGCTCCGGGCTCGGCGTGTGCATGGTCGGGGCCGTGGCCGCCTTCGCCCGGGCTTCGGCGCCGGACGGTTGGCGGCCCACTACTGGCTGGCGGCGACTGTGGCCGATGCTGCCCGGGCTGCTGGTGATCGTCGGCATCGGCGTCGACTCGAGCGGCGTGACCGGCGCCTTCGCTGCCATCGCCGGCCTCTGCCTGCTGGCGCTGGCGGCGGTACCGCCCCTGCTGGCCGGGCTGCGGCGACTGTCGATGCGTGCTGGCGGGCCCTGGCTGCTGCGCCTGGCATTGCGCGACGTGGTCTGGTACCCGCGGGTGCTGGGGGTGGCGCTGGCGGCGCTGGCGCTGGCCGTAGCGACCGGGATCGGCATCGGCCTGATGGTGGACAGCTTCCGTCTCGACTTCAGTCGCATGCTGACCGCCCGGCTGGCAGGCGACCTGTACGTCTCCGAACTCGGCGATGACTTCCAGGCCGTCGAGCGGTGGCTGGGGGCGCAGCCGGAGGTTCGATCGCTGCGGGCGGCCGGTACCGAGCGGGTGCTGGTGAGCGGCGTCGCCGTGGATCTCGGCTATGCGCACTTCGATGCGCTGGAGAGCGCGCGCTACGGCCATGCCGGCGCTCTGGCCGCCGATCAGGTGCTGCTCAGCGAGGGCCTGGCGCGCCAGTTGGACGTGGGTCGCGGCGGCCGGATCAGCGTGGACGGCGCCAGGCTGAAGGTGGCCGGCACGTTTCCCGGCTACGGCGAGGCCGTCGGGCGCGCGCTGGTGGACGCTGCTGCCCTGCCGGCGCTGGGGCGAACCCTGCGCTACGACCGGCTGACCGTCATCGCCGGATCGTCGGCCGCCGCCGGGCCGGCGCCCCTGGGCGCCCTGGAGGAGCGTCTGCTGGCGGTGTTTCCCGGTGTCCGGGTGGCGTCGCCCCAGGCGGTGCGGGCGCAGTCCCTGGCCATCTTCGACCGCACCTTCGCGATTACCCGCGCCTTGACCCTGCTGGCCCTGGCCGTGGCCGCGGTGGGCATCTACAACGCCCTGACGGCGCTGCGCCTGCAGCAGGCGCCGACCCTGGCGCTGCTGCACGCCCAGGGCCTGTCGCGGGCCGAAGCCTGGCAGATCGGGGTGCTGCGCTGCGCCGTGGTGGGTGGTGCAGCGGTTCTGGTGGCCTGGCCGCTGGGCGTCGCCATGGCCTGGACGCTGTGCGCGGTGGTCAACCCGCGCTCGTTCGGCTGGACCGTGCCGCTGGCGCTGCCCGCAGCCGGCTGGGCCGTGCCGCTGCTGCTCGGCCTGGCCACGGCGCTGCTGGCAGGCATGCTGCCGGCGCCTCGGGAGCGGGGAGCGATGCATGAGGCGGCGTGAGCTGCTGGCTGCGGGTGTGGCAGCGCCGCTGGCCGGGTGGTCGGGTGCGGCCGCCGCCGCGGCGCCCCTGCGCCTGGACCAGGTGCTGGGCAGCGACGACGGCGCCGGCTTCGCCCGCGCCGAGGGCCCGCGGCCGTTCGACTTTCCCGCCGATCACGGGCCGCATCCGGCATTCCGCAGCGAATGGTGGTATCTCACCGCCAGCCTGCAGGGTGACGACGGCGCCGAGTTCGGGCTGCAGTTCACCCTGTTCCGCCAGGCGCTGCGGCCCGTGCCTGCCGAGCCCGGACCGTGGGATGCGACCCAGATCTACCTCGGCCACCTGGCGGTCACCGACGTCGGGGCCGGCAGGCACCGTCACTGGGAGCGGCTGGTGCGCGGCCACCCGCGTCTGGCCGGCGTCACCGCGGCGCCGTTCCGGGCCTGGATCGACGGCTGGTCCCTGACCGCTGCCGGGCCCGGGCTCGAGCGCATGCTGCTGCAGGCGTCCGGCGACGGCGTCGAGGTCGGCGTGACCTTCGATCCCGTCAAACCCCTGGTGCTGCAAGGCGAGGACGGCTTCTCCCGCAAGGGGCCCGGCCAGGCCTCCTACTACTACACGCTGCCGCGGCTGGCCGCCGGCGGCAGCCTGCGCCTGGGCAGCCGCACCCACACGGTCGGCGGTACCGGTTGGCTGGATCGGGAGTGGAGCACCAGCGTGCTGTCCGACGCGCAGGAGGGCTGGGACTGGTTCTCGCTGCAGCTCGACGACGGCGTCGACGTCATGGCCTTTCGGCTGCGGCGCCGGGATGGGGTCCGTGATGTCCACGACCATGGCATGTGGGTGGCCGCCGATGGCACTGCCACCCGGCTGGATGCGGCGGACTACACGCTGCGGCCGCTGCGTCGCTGGCGCGACGACACCGGCACGGCGTGGCCGGTGGCCTGGCAGGTGTCGGTGTCCGGGCCCGCGGGCCCCGTCGTGTGGCGGGTGGAGGCTGCCCTGGACGACCAGCGCATGGACACGCTGCTGACCTACTGGGAGGGGTTGGTGCGCGTGTTCGATGAGGCCGGCGCCCGCATCGGCAGTGGCTATCTGGAACTTACCGGCTACGGCTGACCAGCACCGGGGCTTACATCCCACGGTCAGACGCCGCCACCGGTTGCCGCTAGACTGGCCTGCCGGTGCGCTACGACACGCCAGCGCGTCAAAGCACACTAGGATCGGTTCGGCAAACAGGTCACAATCCAGCGGGTCGCCCCGGCCAGGTACGGCCGCCGCGACCGACGACGGCGATTGAGAAACATGGTCGACAGCTCTGCAGCAGAGCGGGTGAGCGCTCAGCCGACGGGGTCCGGTATGCCCGGAGACGGGCAGGGCACGGGCGCCGCGCGCCCTGCCGCCATCCTGCTGGTGGACGACAAGGCGGAGCTGCTCGGCAGTCTGCATCAGCTCGTCAGCCTGCACGGCTACCGGCCCGATCAGGCCCTCGGCGGCGCGCAGGCGATTGACCGGCTGCGCGAACGCGCCTACGACGTGGTGCTGCTCGACCTGATCATGCCGGGCGTCAGCGGTCACGACGTGCTGGAGTTCGCCGCCCGCGAACGGCTTGCCTGCAAGATCATCGTGGTGAGCGGCGATGCCAGCTTCTCCGGCGTCAAGCACGCGCTGCACTGCGGCGCCTTCGACTTCGTGAAGAAGCCCTACGACGCCGGTGAGCTCATCGCCGCCCTGGAGGGCGCCCTGGAGCAGTGCCGCCTGGAGGCGGAAGGCACCGCCGCCGAGATTCGCATCAAGGAATCCGAAGCGCTGCACCGGTTCATCGTCAACAGCTCGCCCGACCTGGTCTACATGCTCGACAAGCACGGCTGCTTCACCTTTCTCAACGATCGCGTCGAGGCCCTGCTGGGCTACCGCAAGCAGGAGCTGATCGGCCGCCATTACAGCGAGATCGTCGATGACGACGACATGGATCACGCCCGCCACGCCTTCGACGAGCGCCGCACCGGCAGCCGGGCCGTGGCCAACGTCGAGATCCGGTTGAAAAGCCGCGTGGCGCGGCGCGGGCCCCGCTTTTTTCACGGTGGCGGGTTGTGGGTGGAGCTCACGGCCATGGGTGTCTATGCCGATGCCCGGGTTCGAGGCCCCGACAATTTTCTCGGCACCTACGGCACCGCCCGTGACATCAGCGAGCGCAAGGAAGCCGAAGAGGTCATCAACTTTCAGGCCCACCACGATCTGCTGACGCGGCTGCCCAACCGGGCGCTGCTGAAGGACCGGCTGGCGGTCGCCATTGCCCAGGCGCGTCGCGCCAAGCGCAAGCTGGCGGTGATGTTCCTCGATCTCGACCGCTTCAAGGCCGTCAACGACAGCCTTGGCCACGCCATGGGGGACCGGCTGCTGAAGGCCGTGGCCAACCGCCTGCAGAGCTGCCTGCGCAGCGGTGACACGCTGGCCCGATTCGGCGGCGACGAGTTCATGCTGCTGCTGCCGGAGGTGCGCACCCGCGACGACGTGGTGGTGATCGCCGGCAAGATTCTCGACCGGCTGTCGGCGCCGTTCAGCATTGACGGGCACGAGCTGTTCGTCGGCGCCAGCATCGGCGTGGCCATGTACCCGGAGGCGGGCGACTCCGAGGAGACGCTGATTCAGAACGCCGACATCGCCATGTACCACGTCAAAGGGCATCGCAAGAGCGGCTACCAGTTCTTCTCCGACGAGATGAGCCAGGAATTCTCCACGCGCCTGACCATGGAGCGCGATCTGCGGGCGGCGCTGGCCAACGGCGACCTGGTGGTGCATTACCAGCCCCAGGTGGATGCGCGCACCGGCCGCATCGTCGCGTTGGAAGCCCTGGTGCGCTGGCAGCATGCGGTGCACGGCCTGGTGCAGCCGGAGCGTTTTCTGCCGCTGGCGGAAGAAATCGGCCTGATTGCCAGCGTCGATGAGGCGGTGCAGGCCCGGGCGTTTGCAGACGTCGGCCGCTGGCGCGCGGCGGGACACAGCGATCTGAAGCTCTCCATCAACGTCTCGCCCGGTCAGCTCGAGCAGGACGCCTTCGCCGACCGGCTGCTGGCGGCACTGGGCGCCGCCGGTCTCGATCCGGCCTCCGTGCGTCTGGAGCTCGGCGAGAACACGCTGATGCGGGACATCGACATCATCGCACCGAGGCTGAAGGAGCTGCGCCGCCAGGGCGCCACCATCGTCATCGACGATTACGGCACCGGCTTCTCGTCCCTGGCGCAGCTTCGTCAGTTCCCCATCGACGCGGTGAAGATCGACCGCGCCTTCGTCGCCGACATCCGCCAGGATCAGGGCGGCGCATCGATCATCGACGCCATCGTCGCCATGTGCCGCAGCCTCGAGCTCGGCCTGCTGGCCGAAGGTGTGGAGCACGCCAACCAGCTTCGCTACCTCTGCGCCCAGGGTTGCCGGGAGCTGCAGGGCGTGCTGTTCAGCCCGCCGGTGGCCGCCGATGCGATCGCCGGGCTGCTCGCCCGGCAGCCGTTTCCGGACATGATCCGCGACGGCGGCTGAACGGCGTGTCAGGCTTCACCACGACCATCGTCCACAGCGACCGGCGGGAGACCATCGAGCATGGCTCGCTTCACAAGCCGGTGCACGCGACCGTAGCCTACGGCTACGAAGACGCCCGGGATCTGGCCGCGGTGTTCCAGGGCACCCTGCCCGGCTACAGCTACGGCCGCCAGGTGAACCCCACGGTGGAGGCTCTGCAGACCAAGATCACGCGCATGGAGGCGGGCCTGCAGAGCGTGTGCTTCGCCACCGGCATGGCCGCCATCGGCACGCTGCTGTTCGCCCTGCTGCGCCGCGGCGACCACTTCGTTTCCAGCAGCTTTCTGTTCGGCAACACCAACAGCCTGTTCCAGACCTTCGCCGATCATGGCGTCGACGTCAGCTTCGTGGACGCCACCGACCTCGAGGCGGTGGCCGCGGCCGTGAACGAGCGCACCCGGCTGGTGTTCGTCGAGACCATCGCCAACCCGCGCACCCAGGTGGCCGCCCTGGAGGAGATCGGCGCTATGTGCCGCGACGCGGGCCTGGTCTACGTGGTGGACAACACCATGACCTCGCCCTACCTGTTCCGGCCCGCCGACGTGGGCGCCGACCTGGTGGTGAACAGCCTCACCAAGTACATCGGCGGCCACGGCAACGCGCTCGGCGGCGCGGTCACCGAGATGGGCCGGTTCGACTGGCAGCGGTTTCCGAACATTCATGAGACCTACCGCAAGGGCGACCCCGCGCGCTGGGCCATCACCCAGATCAAGAAGAAGGGGCTGCGCGACTTCGGCGCGGCGCTGGCGCCGGAGGCCGCCCACCACATCGCCGTGGGGGCCGAGACTCTGGCGCTGCGCCTGGAACGGCAGTGCGCCAACGCCCGGGCCATGACCGCCATGCTGGCGGCCGATGCCCGCATCCGTCGGGTCTACTATCCGGGCCTCGAGGATCACCCGCAGCACGATCGCGCGCGCCGCCTGTTCCGGCATGCGGGGGCGCTGTTCAGCTTCGAGCTGGCCGACGGGCTCGACCTGTGGGCGTTTCTCAATGGCCTGGACGTGATCGTCAAGTCCAGCAACCTGGGCGACAATCGCACCCTGGCCATTCCGGTGGCCCACACCATCTATCACGAGATGGGCCCGGAGCGCCGCGTCAGCATGGGCATAGACGACTCGCTGATCCGCATATCCGTGGGCATCGAAGACGTGGACGACCTGCTGGCCGACCTCGGCCGGGGCCTCGATGCCGCGACGGCGGCCGGCGACGCATAGGAGACGAAGATGGATCGACTGCAGGGCAAGGTGGCCGTCATCACCGGCGGGGCGGGCGGCATCGGTAAGGCCGCGGGCGGGCTGTTCGCGGCGGAAGGGGCCGACGTGCTGCTGGTGGATCTCGACGAGGCGGCGCTGGCCGCCGCCGTCGCCGAGATCGGCAGCAACCGGGTCAGCTACTGTGTGGCCGACGTCACCCGCGCTGCGGACAACGACGCCATGATCGCCTGCGCCACGGAGCGCTACGGCGGCGTCGACGTGTTCCTGGCCAACGCCGGGGTCGAGGGCGACGTGAAGCCCATCACCGAATACGACGAGGCGCGCTTCGACCAGGTGATGAACGTCAACGTCAAGGGCGTGTTCCTGGGGCTGAAGTCGACGATTCCGGCCATGCAGGCGCGCGGCGGCGGCAGCGTGGTGATCACGTCGTCGGTGGCGGGCATTCGCGGCGCCCCGGGGCTCTCGGCCTACGTCACCAGCAAGCATGCCGTGATCGGCCTGATGCGGTCGGCCGCTCGCGAGTGCGCGCCGATGAACATCCGCGTCAACACCGTGAACCCGTCTCCGGTGGAGACGCGCATGATGCGCAGCCTCGAAGAGGGTATGCTGCCCGGCGGCGCCGAGGCGGCCAAGCAGTCGATCGCGGCCACCATCCCGCTGCAGCGCTACGGCACGCCGGAAGAGATCGCGCGGGTGATGCTGTTCCTCGCCAGCGACGACAGCGCCTGGGTCACCGGCTCGGTGTACATGGCCGACGGCGGCAACACCACCTGAGCCGGCGCCGCGGCCCGCGCGTCAACCCACGGATGTCGGTATCTGCCTCATGAGCGAAGCCATTCTCGAGACCCGGCTCAACCTGCCCAACCGTCGCTCCGGCAAGGTTCGTGACCTGTACGACGTCACCCTGGCGAGCGGCGAGCCGGCGCTGCTGATCGTCGCCACCGACCGCATCAGCGCCTTCGACGTGGTGATGCAGAACGGCCTGCCGGGCAAGGGCATCGTGCTCACCCAGATCTCGCGGTTCTGGTTCGAGCACTTCGCCGGGGAGATCGAGCATCATCTGCTCTCCACCGATCCGGCCGACGTGCCGGGGCTCACCGACGCCGAGCGGGACCTGCTGCGCGGGCGGATGATGCTGTGCCGCAAGACGGAGGTGGTGCCCATCGAGTGCGTGGCCCGCGGTTACATCACCGGCAGCGGCTGGAAGGACTACCAGCGCACCGGCTCGGTGTGCGGCATCCGCCTGCCCGCGGGCCTGCGCAACAGCGACCGGCTGGCGCAGCCGCTGTTCACCCCGGCCACCAAGGCCGCCAGCGGCCATGATGAGAACATCAGCTTCGAGCAGGGCGCCGCCGCCGTGGGCGAGCCGCTCATGGCCTGGCTCAGGGATACCACCCTGCGGCTGTACGCCGGCGCCCGGGACTATGCCCTGGAACGCGGCATCATTCTGGCGGACACCAAGTTCGAGTTCGGCCGCCTGCCGGGCCGCGAGGTGCCCATCCTGATCGACGAGATCTTCACCCCGGACAGCTCGCGCTTCTGGCCGGCCGACGACTGGACGCCCGGGCGCGAGCAGGCCAGCTTCGACAAGCAGATCGTGCGCAACTACCTCGAGGAGCTGGTGGCCGCGGGCCGCTGGGACAAGACGCCGCCCGGGCCGGCGCTGCCGGACGAGGTGGTGGAGAAGACGCTGGCGCGCTACCTGGAGGCCTACGAGCGCCTCACCGGGTCGGCGCTGCGGTTGCCATGAACGAAGCCAAGGGAGGTGCCCACATGAACGTCCGTCTCGTCACGCTCAGAGGCCTGGCCGCCGCTAGTCTGCTCGCGGTCGCTGGGCTGGCTGCCGCCGAGGGGCCGCAGCCCGCGAAGATCACCCGTGCCGACCAGGCGGGCGCCATCTTCGAGCGGGCCGACGTGCTGAAGACGGAGCGCGACGGCAACACGACGCTCGACGTCACCTCGCTGCTTTCCAGCGACGGCCGCTTCGGGTCCGGCATGTACCGTTCCGGCGCCACGCGCATCGAGATCAACGAGCCCTACGGCGTCGACGAGTTCATGTACTTCCTCGACGGCGGCGTCACCCTGACGTCGGCCGACGGCACCGTGCACGTGGTGGCGGCCGGTGAGGCGGTGACCATTCCCAAGGAGTGGACGGGCGTCTGGGAGACCGACGGCTACACCAAGATCTGGGTCATCTACTCCGAGGACGGCTCCGGGCTCTGAGCGCCGGAGGCACGCTCAGGGCGCGACGTCGGCCAGGCCGCTGAATCCGTAGGGCGCATAGGGGCCGATCACGAGCTGCTCCAGCACGCCCTGACCGCGCAGCGTCAGGTTGCCCTGGCTGAGCTCGGCGTCGCAGATGGCCTGTATGTGGAAGTGGGTCGGATCGGCCGGGTTCATGGCCTTTAGGTCGAACACTTCGAACCCCGTTTCCAGCTCGCCGTGGTACAGGCCGTGGCTCCACTGCGGATGCCCGTAGCCGAGGCCCTTCATGTAGAACGTGCGCCGCGGCGTCAGCTCGATGCGGGCCGGGTCGCCCGCCCGCGGCACCAGATCGAGGCGGGCGGCGCGGGCGATCCGGGTGCCGGGCTGGTAGTCGAGGTGGCTCGACACCGCCGCCATCTCGGCCTGGCCGTCGGCGGTGACGATGCGGCCCATGGTGTTCCAGGGCTCACCGGCAGCGTCGGCGTTCAGGTGGTAGAAGGTGGCCCGGTCGTCGAAGTTGAGCGGGCTCCACAGCCAGAAGAACTGGGGCGCCTGGCCGTAGGGGTTGGTCTGAGGGTCGCGCATGCCCACCGGGCGGATGCCCCAGGAGCGGTCGCGGGTGCCCCAGGTGTCGGCCTGGGCGACCTCGATGCGCTCGCCGTCGACCACCACGAAGCCGTCGTAGCAGCCGTTCTGAGTCAGGCGCGTGTAGTCCATCATGGTCATGCTGCCCACCCGGCGGGTGAAGCGCGGCTCCTCGATGGCGGGAAACCGGGCGTGGAACGTCACGTCCGCCTCGACGCCGTTGGCGGCGTCCCGGCAGGTCACCCGCAGCACGTTGAGCGGCTCGATCACCTCGATCTCCAGCGGGCCGACCCGGGTGTCCAGGCGCTCCATGTGCAGCGTTCTCGATGCGTGCACGTTGTACTGCTTGTCACCGCGGATCACGCTGAACGACGCGTCCATGACGTTCAGATGCGGATACACGCCCAGGGCGGCCGCGAAGAACAGGTCGCCGTCCTTGAGGTAGCCGTTGAAGAAGTAGCGATCGTAGAAGTTCCGGTCGGTGCCGGCGTAGGCGATCGGCTCGGCGGTCTGATGGATGGGATAGTCGTCGGCTTTTGTTAACATGCGCTCCCCGTGACTGTCGATCGATCGGCTCTGGCAGGTTAGCCATGGACTGGGATCGCTACAAGGCGCTTTGTGACCGTCCAGACGTGTTGAGCCGCTGGCTGCTCGAGCAGACGCTGGAGCTGGTGGACGATGCGGCGCTGACCGGACGTCTGCGCCGGGCCCTGGCCGGGGCGCCGGTGCCCCCGCCGCCGGATCATCGCGGTGGCCCGGAACTCGACATGCTCGAACCCGGGCTCGGCCTGGCCGACGTGGAGGCCGTGCACCGCGCCGTGATCGCCGCTGCCGCCGCCGGCCGCACCACCAGCGCCACCCGGCGCCGCGGGCTCGGCGGCTTCATCGAAGCCTGGGACGAGTATCGCCGCTGGCTGATCCGCACCTCCGGCCCGTCAGCGTGTTCCACAAGGTCCTGATCGCCAACCGGGGCGCCATCGCCCGGCGGGTGGTGCGCGCCTGCCGCGCCCTCGGCGTGCGCTCGGTGGTGGTCTACTCCGAGGCCGATGCGCGGGCGCCCTATCTGGCGGAAGCGGACGAGGCGCTGGCCCTGCCCGGCGTGCGCGCCGCGGACACCTACCTGAACGTCGAAGCGCTGCTCGGCTGCGTGCGCGCCTGCGGTGCCGACGCCGTGCATCCGGGCTACGGCTTCCTGTCCGAAAATGCGGCCTTTGCCGAAGCCGTGGCGGCGGCCGGGGCGACGTTCATCGGCCCGTCACCGCGTTGGCTGCGCGACATGGGTGACAAGGTGCGGGCCAGAGCGCTGCTGGCCGAGCACGGCTTTCCCGTGCTGCCGGGCAGCCCGGCCCTGGCGACGCTGGACGATGCCCTGACGGCCGCCCGCGAGCTCGGCTATCCGCTGATGCTGAAGCCGGCTGGCGGCGGCGGTGGCATCGGCATGCAGGTGCTGCGTGACGAGGACGAGCTGCGACGCGCGTTCGGCCGCGCCCGGCGCCTGGCGGCAGCGGCATTCAACGACGACGCCGTGTTTCTCGAATCCTGCGTCGAGCGTCCGCGTCATGTGGAGATTCAGCTTCTGGGCGACGGCCGCGGCGGTGCCATACACGCCTTCGAGCGCGACTGCTCGCTGCAGCGCGGCCACCGCAAGATCATCGAGGAGGCGCCGGCGCCGGGGCTGGCGCGGGATGCGGTGCAGGCGCTGGCGGCGCGCGCCGCCGCGGTGGCGGCCGAACTCGGCTACGACAACGTCGGCACGCTGGAGACCCTGCGCGGTGCCGATGGCGGCTTCGGCTTCATCGAGATGAACACGCGCATTCAGGTGGAGCACGGCGTCACCGAAGCGGTGACCGGGCTCGACCTGGTGGCCACCCAGATCGCGCTGGCGGCGGGCGCGCCGCTGCCGCCGCCGCCGACGCTGCAGGGCTTCGCGGTGGAAGCGCGCGTGTATGCGGAAGACGTGCGCAGCGGCTTTCCCGCCACCGGCACCATCAGCCATCTGCGCACGCCGGTGCTGCACGGCGTGCGCTACGAGACCGGCTATGCGGCGGGGCAGGCGGTGACGCCCCACTACGACGCGCTGCTGGCCAAGGTGATCGGCCGCGGCGATACCCGGGAGCAGGCCATCGGCCGGGCGCTGGTGGGCGTGCGCGCCCTGGAGCTGCGCGGCGTGGCCAGCAACGCGACCCTGCTCGAGCGCGCGCTGCAGGCGGACGAGTTCCTGGCCGGCGACGTCGATACCGGCCTGCTCGGGCGCCTCGGCGCCTGACTCGGCGCTGGGGCAGGGGCGGGGTACACTTACCGCCTCACGCATTCTGGGAGTCTGTCATGACGGAACTGGTCACCATCGACGTGCAGGACGGCGTCGCCGACGTGCGCCTGAATCGGGTCGACAAGTACAACGCCCTCAGCCCGGACATGTTCCAGGCCATCATCGCCGCCGGCGAGAGCCTGGCCGAGCGCCGCGACGTGCGCGCCGTGGTGCTGTCCGGCAACGGCCGCGGCTTCTGCGCCGGGCTCGACATGGGCAGCTTCCAGGGCATGGCGGGCGGCCGCCAGGGCGGCGGCGCCGGCGCGCTGCTGAACCGGGACGAGCGCCCGGAAAACCACGCCCAGCGCCCGGCCTACGTCTGGAAGCGGTTGCCGGTGCCGGTGATCGCCGCCATCCACGGCGTCGCCTACGGCGGCGGCTGCCAGATCGCGCTCGGCGCCGACATCCGCTTCGCCACGGCCGACGCCAAGCTGTCGGTGATGGAGATCAAGTGGGGGCTCATTCCCGACATGAGCCTCACCCAGACGCTGCGCGACCTGGTGCCGCTGGACGTGGCCAAGGAGCTCACCTTCACCGGCCGCGTGCTTTCCGGCACCGAGGCCAAGGCGCTCGGCCTGGTGACCCACGTGGTGGAAGATCCGCTGGCTGCCGCACTCGCCCTGGCTCGCGAGATCGCCGGCAAGTCGCCGGACGCCATCCGCGCCGGCAAGCGGCTGCTGGAGGAGAGCTGGCATGGGGACGAACGCACCGGCCTGCGCCTGGAGGCGGAGCTGCAGACGGCCCTGATCGGCTCGCCGAACCAGGTGGAGGCGATCAAGGCCAACTTCGAGAACCGCGCGCCGAAGTTCCAGGACGGCTGACGGCGCGTCGTGAGCTGGGAAGAGGAAGTTCGCGAGCTGGAGCGCCGGCGTCGGCTGGCGCTGCAGCAGGGCGGCAAGGCCGGCATCGCCCGCCAGCATGCCAAGGGCCGGCTGACGATTCGCGAGCGCATCGATGCGCTGCTCGATCCCGGCAGCTTCGAAGAGCAGGGCCGCGCCACGGCCATTCCCGAGTACGACGAAGCCGACACCCTGCAGGGCTACGTGCCGGCCAACTACGTGGTGGGCTTCGGCCGCATCGATGGCCGCCGGGTCGCCGTAGGCGGGGAGGACTTCACCCTGAAGGGCGGTTCGCCCAACGCCGCGGGCCTGCGCAAGAGCGTCTATGCCGAGCACATGGCCTGCCAGTACCGGGTGCCCCTGGTGCGGCT
The DNA here is from genome assembly GCA_040219935.1 of Pseudomonadales bacterium. GTDB lineage: Bacteria > Pseudomonadota > Gammaproteobacteria > Pseudomonadales > Azotimanducaceae > UBA7803. The sequence goes on from JAVJUA010000010.1 coordinate 67,845, forward strand.
GCTGGAGGGCGGCGGCGGCAGCGTGCGCGGCAGCGGCCGCAAGGGCGGCACCGTGGGCGAGCCTGTCTACAGCGAGCCTCGCTTCAAGATCATCGCCGATGCGCTGTCCGAGGTGCCCGTGGCATCCGCCGCGCTCGGCGCCGTCGCCGGGTTTCCCGCCGGCCGGCTGGTGGCCTCGCACTTTTCGGTGATGACCCGGCACACGGCCCAGGTGCTGATCGGCGGCCCGGCGCTGGTGGAGCGCGCGCTCGGCGTGCGCATGACCAAGGAGCAGCTCGGCGGCGCCGCCGTGCACGCGCTGTCGGGCGTGGTGGACAACCTGGCGGACGACGAGCACGACGCCTTCCGGCAGATCCGCCGTTTTCTCTCCTACCTGCCGGGCCACGTTCACCAGCGGGCGCCGCGGCTGGCCAGCGACGACGATCCCGAGCGCATGGAGCCGGAGCTGCTGGATGCGGTGCCGCGCGACGGCAACGCGCCGTTCGACATGCGCGCAATCCTCGAGATGGTGATGGACCGGGATTCCCTGTTCGAGATCGGCGCCACCTACGGCCCCAGCCAGATCTGCGCCCTGGCGCGCCTGGCCGGCCAGCCGGTGGCCGTGCTGGCCAACGACTGCCGCCACTACGCCGGCGCCATGACGGCGGAAGCGGCGCAGAAGTACCGGCGCTTCGTCGAGCTGGCCGACACCTTCCATCTGCCGGTGGTCAACTTCGTCGACCAGCCCGGCTTCATGATCGGCCCCGACGCGGAACGCGCCGGCACCATCCGCTATGGCATGGCGGCCGTGGCGGCCGCGGTGCAGGCCAGCGTGCCGTGGGCGTCCATCCAGGTGCACAAAGGCTTCGGCGTGGCCACCGCCGCCCACTTCGGCAACGACGCCTACGTGCTGGCCTGGCCGTCGGTGGAGACCGGTGCGCTGCCCCTGGAGGGCGGCGTCGCTGTGGCATTCCATCGCGAGATCGCGGCCGCGGAGGATCCCGACGCGAAACGGCGCGAGCTGGAAGCGGCGCTGAAAGCCAACCGCTCGCCGTTCGCGCGCGCCGAGTCGTTCGCCGTGCACGACCTCATCGATCCACGGGAGACGCGGCCCATGCTGTGCGGCTGGGTGGAGCGGATTCAGCCGCTGCTGGAGGGGTTGGTCGGGCCAGTGCGGTTCGGGTTCCGGCCCTGAAGCCTCGGTAGCGCTGCTGACCGCGCATCGGCGCCGCATCGTGGCATCCGGGGCCATCGATCCACCGCAGTGGCGTGACCGTGTCCACCCGGGGATTGCGCGGCCTCATGGCGAAGCGTAGCGTATGGTCATCGCGGGTGCTGGGGAGCGGGTTCGCGATGTTCGTCCGAAGTCCGAGGGGAGCCGACCCTCAGTCCGTCCGATGGCTTCAAACGCCATCTCCGCGACGTCTCGCTGCGTTCCAACGTTCTGTGCTCGAGGACATGCATCATGCGCCGAGGCGTCTTGGTGTTCTTCTGTTCGTGGATGGCGACGGGTTGGGCGGCGCAGCTTTTCATACCCGTCGACGAGTACGGTAACCCCCTCGAGCCACCGGTGCCGGCGGTGGAAGAACCGCCGGAAGTCGCTTCCGCAGAGGAAGATCCCTGGGCCGCCCTCGAGCGGGAGGCCCGCGAAGCCGAGTTTGCCAGGACCATCGAGCAGGCCAGCGTTGACTACGCCGAGTGCCTGCGCATCGAGTCGGAGCGTTTTTTCGGGCCGGACTTCGGCAACTGCACCGCCGAGCGTGATTTGCTCGCCGCGCTCTATCCGACGGATGCCGCAGACACCATTCTGGCATGCATCCAGGCCGCGGTGATCAAGGACGGACCCTTGAGCGATGCCGATTGCCCCAGCCTCGGCGCCGCTGATACGCGACCGGCCGACAACGCGGAGCGCTGGCGATGAGATCTCTGCGATGGCTGATGATTCTCGTCACCATGGCAGCGGGCGCCGGGCACGCTGCCACCATCTCAGGGCCTTCGAGCAGCACGACCGGCAGCTTTACGCTGACCTGGCCATCGGGTTGGGAGCTGCGCCTGCTGGATGCGAGTTGGCGCTACGCAGCGCCGCCGACGACGTCCCATGCGTTCAGCAACTTGCCATCTGGCAACTACGTATTCGCGCTCTACATGTGCGCATACGTGCCACCACCATTCGGATCGGGGTGGATCTGCTTCGCGGACCAGGAGTCCACCAAAACCGTCACCGTCACCCGTGACGCCGAGCCGGCCATCAACACCACCACGACCGAAGCCGGTACCTCGGCGTACACGGCGACGACGACGCTTCGCGGTTCGTCTCAGATCGAGATTCCGCTGCGCACCGTCGACGGCGTTAACCGCCATGCGCCCACGCTGTCGATCGCCTACGACAGTGCCCGCGGCGCCGACATCAGCGACGTGGCGTTCACCGACGACGATCTGGGTTACGGGTGGCGGCTTAAGGGGCTGTCGCGCATTCACCGCTGCCGTCTGGGTTTGTCCGGGGCTAGCCCACCCAACCTCGACAGCACGGACACGCTGTGCCTGGACGGCCAGCTGCTGAAGGTCGTATCCGGCACGTACTGGGCAGACAACTCGGTGTACCGCACGGAGTCGCAGTCGTTCGTCAAGGTGACGCGGATGGCCGGCGACTGGTTTGAAGCCCGTTATCCGGATGGCAGGATCGTCCGCTACGGCGATACGGCCACCAGCCGGGTGCTCGGCAGCGGCCGATTCAGCGGCGGACTGTTCATGTGGTCGCAGCCGAACCCGACCTTCGTCTGGGGGGAGCGGCACGTCACCAATGGCTTTGGCGACGTCTACACCGTCGATTACGAGGTGGTCGACGCCTACGGCCTGATCCAGCCCAAGGTGATCAGCTACGCCGGCGTCACGGTGGAGTTCAAGTACGGGCCCCGCACCGACACCGGTTCCGTGTACTTTCAGATTGCCGGCTCGCTCGGCTACATCAAGCGGCCCTCGGTGCTGCACACGGTTCGCGTCAAGCTGAACGGCACCAGCGTTCGCGAATATCGGCTGGACAGCAATCTGGTCTCGGGCCGCATGCAGCTCGAGAAGGTGCAGGAGTGCGGCTACACGGCTTCCGGTACCGGGCCCGCCTGCCTCAAGCCGTTGCAGCTTGCCTGGACCACCGTGACCGGCGGTGCCCAGAACTTCCCCATTGCCGTCTCGTCACTGACCGACGGGCTGGGCGCCCGGACCGAGTACGTCTACTCGACGATCACCACCGCCTCGAACCCGCTGACGTACACCGAGGCGCCGTTCGGCGCCATCCAGGCTGCACCCGAAACCACGGCTCAGGACGTCGCCGCCGTCAACGAGATGCGTCGTTCCGACGGCCTGACCGACACCGGGCGGCGGCGCTGGACGTATCGATACAAGTCCTACGCGTACAAGAACAGCCTCAACCGCGGCTACATCGGCTTCTACGAAGTTCGGGAGAAGGACGAGCAGTCCGGCATCCATGTCTACAGCCAGGTTCGTCTCGACCCCAGCTTCCGGGGCGTGGTGAGCCAGGTGCGGGCGTTCACCGCCGCGTTCGGGTCCGGCCAGGAGCTGGCCCGCGAGGAGCGTGCCTACGCGACCAAGCCGCAGACCGGCGGCGTCGTGCTGCCGCATCCCACCCGGGTGACGCGGTGGCAGTTCGAGAACGGCGTCGTGATCGGTGGATCGGAGGACACCCACACCCTCTGCTTCAGACAATTGGATGCCGGTGATGTCTGCCAGAGCACGGGCGCGGAAGGCGAGTTCATCACCCAGACCAGCACAACGACGCTGACAGGCTCGACCATCTCGAACCCGGCGTTCAACCCGGGGTTCTGGGGTGACGTACCCGATCGCGCGATCTCCGGCGTCGAGCTGACCACCGCCCGCAAGGTCAACTTCCTGAACACCCCCACGCCCTGGGTCGTGGGGGCGCCGATCAAGACCATCGTCACCGATACCGCCGCCGGGGAGAGCGCGAAGACGGTGACGCACACCTTCAGCTACCGCAGCGGCACCCGCGAGCTGCTGACGCGCAACCGGCTGCCGGGCGATGCGGCCCTCAACCTCGTGCACACCCGCACGTTCACCGGCAGCCATCCGACCAGCGTGGCCACCTCCGGCAGCGGCATCGCCAGCCGCACGGTCAGCTTCGGCACGCCCTACGTACAGAGCCGCTACCCGGCGAGCGTGACCAATGCCGCCGGCCACACCACCACGCTCGCCTACGACCTGCGGTTCGGGCAGGTGAGCCAGGCCACCGACCCCGACAGCAACGTCACCAGCCTTGAGTACGACGGCTTCGGCCGGGTGGTGCGCACCACCACCCAGGACGGCACCGATCGAGAGGTCAGCTACGAGCGCTGCGACGTGGTGGGCTGCCCCGCGGTCGCGGGTGCGGTGGCTGCGGTCAAAGTGACCACCACGGCGGCGAACGGCTCGGTTCAGGTAACGCCCACCCGCGCCGAGTACCTGGACGTGCTCGGCCGCACCGTGCTGACCGAGGTGGAGGCGCTGGACAGCGGCGACGGCTGGCACCGCCAGCGTGCCGTGTACAACAACCGTGCCCTGGTGCAGTACGTCTCCCGACCGTACTTCTCCACCCAGACCACGCCGACCTGCGCTGGCGCCGGCGCCAATTGCACGTGGTTCACGTACGACATCCGCGACCGGGTGACCCGTGAGGACCGTCCCGACCTCGGCTTCACCACCACCGCCTACGCCGGCGCCGCCGGCAGCGTGACGATCACCACCACCGAGACCGTGAAGACGCAGGGACTCGCCGACGTAACCCGGGCGAAGCGAACCGTGTTCAACGTACTCGGGCAGCTCACCCAGACCATCGACGCCTACGGCACCGGCAGCGCGGTGACCAGCACCTACGACTATGACTCCCACGGCAATCTCGACTACGTGAGCGTGGGCGGCGTGCAGATGGCCACCATGAGCTACGACCTGGCCGGGCGGCGCACGGCGCTGAACGACGCCAACACCGGCAACTGGACGTTCACCTACGACACCCTCGGCAGCCTCACCCGCACGGTGGATGCCAGGGGACAGGACACCCGCTACACCTACGACCTGCTCGACCGCCTTACCCAGCGCATCGACCTGTACGGCACCGGCAGCGCCGCCACCCACACCTGGAGCTGGGACGGCGTCTACGGCACCGGCCAGCTCGCCTCGCGGTCGAGCCCCGGGTTCACCGAGACCTACAGCTACCGGGCCGCCGACAGCAAGCTCGAGAGCGCGGTGACGGCGATCAGCGTCTCCGGCGTGCACAGCGGCAACTACACCAAGAGCTTCGGCTATGACGCCCAGGGGCGGCTGTCGACGCTTGGCTACCCCAGCGGCAGCACGTTCAGCCATGCCTACAACGCCCGGGGCTACCTGACCCAGGTGAAGAGCGGCAGCACCGTGCTCGAGCACGTGCAGGACACCGACCCCTTCGGCAACCCCACCGTCACCGGCTTCGCCAACGGCCTGACCACGCTGCGCGGCTACGACCCGGCCACCGGCCGGCTGACCGCCATTCATACCGGCACCGCCGGGGTGCCGCAGAGCGTGCAGGATCTGGAGTACCAGTGGCGCACCAACTCGAGCCTGTACCGCCGCTTCGACCGGCGCAACACCACCGCCACCGGCGATGACTACACCGACACCTTCAGCTACGACGCCCTGGAGCGGGTGACGGCCCAGGCGACCTCGGTGGGCGCCAGCCGCACGCTCACGTTCGCCTACAGCAGCTGGGGCAACCTCACCAGCAAGACCAGCAGCGTGGGCGGTGACCTGAACGTCACCGGCTACACCTATGGCACCACCGGCAAGCCCCACCGCCTGACCGCGGTCACCCTGGCCGGGGTGGCCAATACGCTCGCTTACGACAGCAACGGCAATATCACCACCTACGATGCGGCCTCGGGGAACGATACGTTCCTCACCTACGACGGCCAGAACCGGGTCACCCGCATCACCGTGGGGGTGAGTTCGGGCACCACCACCCCCGCCGCCCGGGACGAGTTCTGGTACGACGGTGACGGCGAGCGCTTCCTCGGCCGCGAGAGCTGGGACGACGCCGGCGTGCAGCGCCAGGCGAGAACGGTGTACCTGGGTGCCTTCGAGGAGGTGATCCCGGCCGCCGGCAGCCCCTACAACCTGGTGCAGCGCACCGATCTCTCGGCCTCGGTGCGCCACGTCCGCACCCGCACCACGGGCGGGGTGATCACCGCCCGGTTCGAGTACCTCCACCGCGATCACCTGGGCTCCGTGGACGTGGTCACCAGCGCCGCCGGAGCCATCCTCAACGACAAGCTCAGCTTCGACCCCTTCGGCGGCCGCCGGTCTGCCGCCTGGAGCTCGGACATCACCGCCCCGGCGCTGGCTACGATCCGGCTCTACGAGGACGAGCGCTTCGCCCGTGGCTACACCGACCACGAGATGCTCAGCCGCACCGGGTTCATCCACATGAACGGCCGGGTCTACGACCCCCGCATCGGCCGGTTCGTCTCCCCGGACCCGATCGTCCAGGCGCCGGCGTTCAGTCAGAGCTACAACCGCTATGCGTATGTGTTCAACTCGCCGTTGAGTTGGGTGGATCCGACTGGGTTCGCCAGTGCTGGCAGCAACCACATGCAGTGTGACGAATTGTCTTCCCTTGCGTGTGGTGGTGCCGACGAGCACATCAGGGTGACTGCTCCTCGCGTCGAGGCATGGATGCGGCTTGATCGAGGAGAGATCGCATACCTGGCAAATCTCGGGGAGATCTCTCGTCTTGACGAGTTGCTCGGCGATGTCTTTACCCTGTTTCTGCCAGACGGTCTGGTCAACGTAGAAATCACGGCCGATATGTTGCGGGAAAGCGTGGTTGAAGCGGTTGCAGACGGGGATGCTTTCCAGGATCGATCAGACCTGCGGTTTACGATCGGAATGCAGATCGGCGCCAGAGTTGGGCTGACAAAGATTGTCGGTGCGAGGTTCGATCTTGATTTCGGTTCACGAGAGTTCAGCTTGCTCACAGGCAAAGAGTACGTTAATCAGAACTACTCAGTGGGATTGGACGTCCTCGGCTTCTCTCTCCAAGTCGACGCATCGAGAGGCGTCGAGGTCCATGGGTTTCGTCGGGGCATCGATTCAGCCCAGAATATCCTTCGGGGGATGCCGTATAGGTGGAGGCCTGTCTTTGGGACACCTTGGCATACATCCACAAGCGAGTTTTGGAAGATTGACTTTGGCGCGTCGGCAGGCCTTGGCGTCGAAGGCTCCCTAGACTTTGGTTCGCTTCCTGTCGGACGAGGAGGAACGCAGTGATGGCTTCGAGGGCGATTAGTCCACTCTTGCTAGTCGCCTTTGGAGGGTTGGTGGCGTTCTTGGGGACCCTGCTATTCTTCCTCTTTGTGTGGCATGGCAGTTTGCAGTTCACCGAACTACCTGGATCAGTTCGGGCAGTGCTGATGGTCGGGATCGCGGGAGGATTCCTGTTCTGGGCATCTATGCTCGTCGATTTCCTTCGAAACAGGGATCTGGGGCATAGGTTGGCGTGGGCGCTGTCCCTGATCTTTCTCTGGTGGATAGGCGCGACAATCTACTTCTTTCGACATTTTCTTCCTAGACATCGACGCGTGAAGGCGTGAGCTCCGCCTGATTTAGGCCTGTTCTCGTTGCTGGTGGCGGCCGTTGCGATGGAGTTTGCCGTCCGCGAGAACTCAGGCCAGTGATGAGCCTGGCAATCAGCAGATCGTCGAGAACGTGCATGCGACATGTAGCCAGGACCGACCGCTACTGGCGAATCCCATGGACGATCTAAGTGTGCTCTACGCCCAGTCTAGCTCTGACTGTGATCAACGATTCGGGCTGATGGGGCGCCTGGTGGAACGGGCGGCAGCAGGTGTTCGGGACATGCCTGCCTATAGCGTTTCGCCTAATGTCGTGCTTCCTGGACCTCATACGATTGAGGCCTGGGGTTCGATTGGAGGGACCGTCCTGAATGGACAACAGGAGTCCAATCGCAGCGTGATCGATAGATCTACTCTTTGCACACTGACGGGTCTCCTCCAAGGTCGTAGAGTCTTGGCGCAGATGAGCTTCCTCGTAGGCTCGCCTCAAGCAGCACCACCACCCCCGCCGCCCGGGACGAGTTCTGGTACGACGGTGACGGTCAGCGCTTCCTCGGCCGCGAGAGCTGGGACGAGGCCGGCGTGCAGCGCCAGGCGAGAACGGTGTACCTGGGTGCCTTCGAGGAGGTGATCCCGGCCGCCGGGAGCCCCTACAACCTGGTGCAGCGCACCGATCTCTCGGCCTCGGTGCGCCACGTCCGCACCCGCACCACGGGCGGGGTGATCACCGCCCGCTTCGAGTACATCCACCGTGATCACCTGGGCTCCGTGGATGTCGTCACCAGCGCCGCCGCCGCTCCCGGCGGTGTTCGCGCGCATCGCGACGGGCGGCCCGGCCATGACGTTGGAGCCTGGCGCAGCAGCACGCAACGCGCCCATCTGAGCGAAGCCGAACGCGCCGGGTTGACCGCGCAGCGGGCAACCCGGGAAGTGCGGGGACCGCGGAGCGGCTGAGCGTTGGCGCGTTGCGTGCTGCTGCGCCAGGCCACAGCATCCCCGGCGCGGGCCGACCCGTCGCGAAGCGCGCGCCCGATGCCGTACAATGCCCGGCTTTGCGAAAACCGGAGCGATAACTCATGAGCTACTCATTCGAAGGCAAAGTCGCCATCGTCACCGGCGCGGGCGGCGGTCTGGGCCGTTGTCATGCCATCGAGCTGGCCAAGCGCGGCGCGCGCGTGGTGGTGAACGACCTGGGCGGCGCCATGGACGGCACCGGCGGATCGTCGGAGGCCGCGCAGGCGGTGGTGGCCGAGATCAAGGATGCCGGCGGCGAGGCGATTGCCAACGGCGGCTCGGTATCCGATCGCACCGGCGCTCAGAGCATGGTCAAGGACGCCATGGACGCCTGGGGCCGTGTCGACATCCTGATCAACAATGCCGGCATCCTGCGTGACAAGACGTTCGCTAAGATGGAGATCGAGGATTTCCAGGTGGTGATCGACGTGCACCTGATGGGGTCGGTGTACGTGACCAAGGCCGTGTGGCGGATCATGCGCGAGCAGAACTACGGGCGCATCGTCATGACCACCTCGCCCTCCGGCCTGTACGGCAACTTCGGCCAGACCAACTACGGTGCCGCCAAGCTGGGGCTGGTGGGCTTCATGAACACCCTCAAGATCGAGGGCGCCAAGAACAACGTCCACACCAACGCCATCGCGCCGGTGGCGGCGACGCGCATGACCGAGAACCTGATGCCGGAGCAGGCGCTGAAGGCGCTGGCGCCCGAGCTGGTGACGCCCGGGGTGGTGTACCTGTGCACCGAGGATGCCCCCAACGGCGTGGTGCTGCAGGCCCAGGGCGGCCGCTTCTCCATCGCCTGCATAGTGGAAAATCAGGGGGTCGATCTCGGCCACGACGCCACCGTCGAAGACGTGGCGGAGAACTACGCGAAGATCTCCGATCTGACCGGCGCCAAGCCGCGCAACATGCTGCAGCTGGGCGGCTAGGAAGCCGCTTCGGCGGCTAGGAAGCTGCCGCCCTGCCAGGGCCCCGTCGCGGGGTCAGGCGGGGCGGATTTCGGACAGGGCGTGACCGAGGGAGGCGGGGTCCACCAGGTCGTCGCGGATGACGGCGCGGCCGCCTTCCATCTCCATGGCGAAGTCGCCCTCGGCCCGGGCTTCGGGCGAGATGCGCTGCAGCAGCAGCTCGCGCACCCGGTCGGCGTCGTTGGCCGGCACGAAGCGCTGCATGGTGTTGCACAGGCCGGTGGCTCGATCGTAGATGGCGAAGCTCAGGCGGTGCACCTCTTCCACCTCGCCGGCGCGCTGGAAGATCTCGCCCTGGGCCTGCCACTCGTGCTCGGGCAGCCACAGACACACCGCCAGGCCGTGCACCACCAGGCCGTGCTTGTTGGCCATCATGTACTGCCACAGCCGGAACAGGTTGTGCTCCACGAAGCGGATGCCGGGGTCGCCGTCGCGGTTGGTGATCTCACAGCGCACCAGCAGTTGCCGGTGACCTTCGGAGGTCAGCGCCATGCTTGAACTCCCCATTTGCCTGACCGCAGTATAGGCCGATCCTCGGCGAACGCATGAATTATGATCGCGAAACCGGCCATCGATCCTGACACTGTCAAGGGGTTCCTGCACGCCGACGAGGGCCATCGGCTGCAGGCGCTGGCCGGTGCCGCGTCCGCCCTGGGTCCGTGTCTGGAGGTGGGCAGCTACTGCGGCAAATCGACCCTGTACCTGGGCACCGCGTGTCAGCGGGCCGGGCAGCTGCTCTATGCCGTGGATCATCACCGCGGCTCCGAGGAGCATCAGCCGGGGGAGGCCTATCACGACCCCGAACTGGTCGACCCGGTGTCTGGCCGCTTCGATTCCCTGCCGGAATTCCGCCGCACCCTGCTCCGCGCCGGGCTCGAGGACACGGTGGTGCCCATCGTCACCACCTCGGCCCGGGCGGCCCGGCATTGGCGCACGCCGCTGGGTCTGGTGTTCATCGATGGTGGTCACAGCCGTGAGGCGGCGCTGACGGACTACCGCGCCTGGGCCGGTCACGTGGCCCCGGGCGGCGTGCTGGCCATTCACGATCTGTTTCCCGACCCGGCCGAGGGCGGTCAGGCGCCCATCGAGATCTACCGGCTGGCGCTGGCGTCCGGGTTATTTGCCGCCCTGGAAACCACCCGCACCCTCGGCGTGTTGCGCCGCCTCGGCTAGCGACACCCGGGTGAACAGGCGGCTGGCGGGGGTGAGGTTCGCCAGCGCATCGGCGGCCAGCAGCACCGAGCCTGCCGTCCAGGTGGGACGTTCGTCGGGCCACAGCACTTCATCGGCCATGGCATAGCCCGTCCACCATGAGCCGTCTTCGGCCTGGAAGCGGCGCACGTCGTCGAGCAGGGCGCGGCCGCGCTGGCGGGCACCGGCGGCGATGCAGGCCATGGCCAGCTCGCAGGTCTCGGCGATGGTCACCCAGGGCTGGTCGGCCACGCAGCGGCAGCCGAGGCCGGGCTCGACGAACTCCTGCCAGCGTTCGGCCAGCCGGGCCCGGGCCGCGGCTCCGGTGACCACGCCGGTCATGACGGGATAGAACCAGTCCATGGCGTAGCGGGCCTTGCTCTCCCAGGTGCGGTCGAAACGCTGGGGCCGGTGCCGCAGCGCCTCGCCCAGGGCGTCGCGGGCGGCCAGCCAGGGCGCGGCATCGTCGCCCACCGCCGCGGCGATCAGGGCCGTGCACTCCAGGCTCTTGTAGATGGAGCTGCAGCCGGTCACCAGGGCGTCCTTGTTGATGCCGGTGCGGCTGTCCAGCGCCCAGTAGATCTCGCCGGTGGGCGCCTGCAGGCCCACCACGAACGCCATCGCGGCCCGCACCATGGGCCACTGCGCCGCGAGCCAGCGGCGGTCACCCGCGATCAGGTACTGATGCCAGACGCCGGTGGCCACGTAGGCGACGAAGTTGCTCTCTGCCCGGGTGTCGTCCAGCACCCGGCCGTCGCGATAGGCGGCGTACCAGGCGCCGTCGTCGCGCTGATGACGCGCCAGCCATTCATAGGCGGCGGCTGCTTCGTCCAGATGGCCCGCCACGGCGAGGCCCATGGCGGCTTCCACGTGGTCCCAGGGGTCGAGGATGCCGCCGTCGAACCACGGAATCGCACCGTCCGCCTGCTGCACGCGGCGGATGTAGTTGGCGGTGGCGGTCAGGTGGTCGTCGCTCATCGGCCGTCCCGGATGAAGTACATCACCACGCTCTTGCCGAGCAGCGGGTCCAGAACGCGCTCCAGGGTTCGGGTCAGCCAGGGGCGCCGCATCAGGTCCCAGACCAGCAGTCGGTGGTAGGCGCGCACCAGCGGCTGCTGGTCGCCGCGGGACCAGAACAGGCAGCGCAGCCACCAGTACGGGACGTGCAGGGCGTGGGCCCAGTGCCGGTGGAAGCGCCGCAGGCCGTGGCCCTCCACGGCGCGGGTCAGCTCGCCACTGCGGAAGATGCGCACGTGGCCGCCCTCGACCTCGTGGTAGGCGTCCGACAGACGCCAGCAGACCCATTCCGGGAACCAGCGCGGCACGCTGACCGCCAGCACGCCGCCGGGGCGCAGCACGCGGCCGATCTCGGCCAGCATGGCGTGGTGGTCGGGCACGTGCTCCAGCACCTCGGCGCAGATCACCCGATCGAAGGTGGCGTCGGCGAACGGCAGCTTCAGGCCGTCGGCACGTGCGAAGCCCAGTGCCCGCCGGTCGTCTTCGTCAGGCGCCTCGAACTCGGCGGCGCGGGTCCGGGCCGTGGCCAGGTCGCGGCCGCTCATGTCGACGCCGATCACCGCGGCGGGCGCTGTCAGCCAGGCGGTGATGGCATGCCGTCCCTCGCCGCAGCCGAGGTCGAGCACGCGCTGACCGGGGGCCAGATGGACGCGCCGGAAGTCGATGGTGGTGAGGCTCAACGTCGACCCTCCCGCGCGGCCAGGCGCTCACGATACAGCTCGGTCAAGGCTGCAGCGGCCCGGGTCCAAGAAAACCGCTCCAGCATGCGGGCGCGGCCCAGCCCGCCCAGCCGGGCGCGCTCCGCGGGGTTGCCGAGCAGCTCGCCGATGGCCTGGGTCAGAGCCGCCGGGTTGCGGGCCGGCACGATGCGGCCCGCGTTCCCCACCACCTCAGGCAGGGCGCCGCCGTCGGTGGATACCACGGGCGTGCCGCAGGCCATGGCCTCGCCGGCCGGCAGGCCGAAGCCTTCGTATTCGGACGGCACCACGGCGATGGACGAGCGGGCGTAGAGGGCGCGGAACTCGTCCGCCGAGATGCCGTGCCGGAACTCGATGCGATCGCCCACGCCGAGCCCGCGGATCAGGGCCTCGGTGCTGCCACCCGGCTTCGGCTTGCCGACGAACACGAGGCGCAACTGCGGGAACTGCTGGCAGAGCGTGGCGAAGGCCGGGATCAGGTACTGGGTCCCCTTCAGCGGCTGGTCGGCGCTGGCGGTGGTCACTAGCTGCCAGGGGTCGCGCGTCACGCCCGGCTCCGGGCGGAAGGTGTCGGTGTCGATGCCGTTGGCGATCACGCGGATGCGTTCCGGCCGGATGTCGAAGGCGCTGCAGATATCGCGCTTCGAGCGCTCGCTGACGGTGACGATCTGCTGCAGGCGGCCGGCCACCCGGGTCTGCATGCCGAGGAAGTTGTGCCAGCGGCGGATCAGCAGCCGATGCCCCCAGTCGCTGGCGTGGGCCAGCGCGATGTCCCGATCCCAGGTGATCGGGTGGTGAATGGTGGCCACCAGGGGGATGCCCTGCCGCTGCAGGCTGAGCACGCCCCACGACAGGCTCTGATTGTCGTGGACGATGTCGTAGCCGGCGCCACGCCGGGCCAGATCGCGGAAGTGGCGAACCAGCCGGCGGCCGAACGTGTACGGCTCGGGAAAGCCGCCGGTGAGCATGGACCACCACTCGAACAGGTCGGTGGCCGAGCGGAAGTGGTGCGGCCGCAGCGCGGTGACGTGGTTGGCGGCGGCATACAGGTTCAGTCCCGGGAGCTTGACCAGGCGCACCCGGGCATCGAGTTCCGGGTAGGGCTCGCCGGAGATCACGTCGACCTGGTGCCCGGCGTCCGCCAGCGCCCTGGAAAGGTACTTGAGGTAGACGCCCTGACCGCCGCTGAACGGGTTGCTGCGATAGCCGAGCAGGGCCACCCGAAGGGGTGCCCGCGGCGGTGCGTCTGGACGTAGCGCCGGCTCGGACATGGTCGACCGCGCAAAAGGTCAGGAGTTTACGCAGCGGTGGCGGCGCTGGCCACCGCGGGAGGTCAGCGGCTGCCCACCGCCATGGGTCCGCTGCCGCTCGGTGCGGGTGCCACCTCGATCAGCTCCTCGAGGGTGGCGGGCAGGGCGCGCAGCACCGGCACCGCATGGGGCTCCATGCGATCGCCGTGCAGGTGGCGGATCAGGTTGGCGATCCAGTGCTCGCCTTCCTGGGTGCGGTGCAGGTAGTCGAGGGCCACCGTCAGGTAGGGGTAGACCTGGCCATAGAAGAAGCGCGGGAAGTCGGCGCGCAGGGCTGCCGGGCTCTGGTAGCCGAGGCGATCGGCCTCCCCCGTCTCCTTGAGTTCGGTATACAGGCGCGCCTGCTTCATCGGGTAGTTGGGGTCGCCCATCTGGCCGATCAGGTCGGCGGCGCGCACCAGGGCGCCGAGGCTGTCGAGGCTCTGGTAGAAGGGCTCGTCGGGCACCGGGAACCGGGTCATCTCGATGTACGAGGCCACCGTGGCGCCGTCGATCACCGGATCGCAGGCGAAGCGCTCGAGCACGAACATGCTGCCGCGTGACACGTGATAGGGGGTCAGGTACGCGTCTGTGGCATCGGCCGGCGGCGTCACCCGGCGGCCGCTGTCGTCGGCGAGATAGGCGCCGTTGCGGTCGTCGCGCAGCAGCCCGCGCAGGTAGCCGAGGTCGTGAAACAGCAGCGCCACCACCGCCTGCAGCCAGCTCGCCGGCGGCACGTCGCCCCGGGCAAGCTGCCGGCCCCGCAGGATGGTCATGCCCGCGTCGGTGACCAGCAGGGTGTGTTCCAGGTCATGGTAGGGACAGTCGCACTGGCGCAGGGTGGTCAGCGCCGTGCGGGCGGCCCGTTCGAGGCCGGCATCGAGCTCGGCCGGCAGCCCGGGGTAGAGCTCCCGGTAGCTCCGGCGCGCGGTGTCGACGAAGGCGTCGATCAGCACTCGATGGGCATCGAACATAGGTATCCGTCTCGACCCGATGGGGAAAGTCTATGCCGATCCCCGTGAGGGCAGCGTGCACTGCCGCACAGTTCGCCGGCGCTGTGTCCACCAGATGACACTGGCCGCCGTCATGAATACGATGCATTCGGAGTATAGGTCAAGTTGAATACGTTTCATGTCGCCCATCGAGCTCAGACACCTGCGCACCCTGGCCGCCCTGCGCGACGCGGGCAGCCTGGTGGAGGCGGCCGAGCGGGTGTTTCTGACCCAGTCTGCCCTGTCCCATCAGCTCAAGGATCTGGAGCAGCGCCTGGGCTGTGCATTGTTCATCCGCAAGACGCGGCCGGTGCGGTTCACCAGCGCCGGGCAGCGGCTGCTCAAGCTGGCTGACGAGGTGCTGCCTCTGGTGAGTGGTGCCGAGCGCGATCTGGCGCGCCTGGCCGGCGGTGAGTCGGGCCGCATCTTCATGGCCATCGAGTGTCACAGCTGCTTCGAGTGGCTGCTGCCCGCCATCGACCGCTACCGGGAGTCGTGGCCGGACGTGGAGCTCGACATTGCCAGCGGCTTTCACTTCGCGCCGCTGCCGGCGCTGGCCCGCGGTGACCTGGACCTGGTGATCACAGCCGATCCGGTGGACGACCCGGCGCTCGCCTATCTGCCGCTGTTCAGCTATGAAGCCCAGCTCGCGGTGGCGCGCGATCACCGCCTGGCCGACCGGGAGTGGGTGGAGCCCGCCGATCTGGCCACCGAAACGCTGATCAGCTATCCCGTGGATCGCGATCGTCTGGACATCTTCAAGAACTTTCTCGAGCCCGCCGGCGTGGAGCCGGCGCGGGTGCGGCACGCCGAGCTGACCACCATGATGGTGCAGCTGGTGGCCAGCGGGCGCGGCGTGGTCTGCCTGCCCAACTGGGCGCTGCACGAGTACCGCGAGCGGGATTACGTGCTGGTGAAGTCCCTGGGCGAGGAGGGCGTCTGGCCGACCCTGTATGCGGCCGTGCGCGCCGACCAGCGCGCCGCGCCGTTCATTGAGGGCTTCGTCACCGTGGCGCGCCAGACCTGCTTCGACAACCTGCGCGGCATCGTCGTGGCCGAGCCGTTGGGCTGAGCGTCGGGCTCAGGGCACCAGCACCGTGGCGTGCCAGCCGTCGGGGCGGCGCTGATACTGGCGGCGGTCGTGCACGCCATTCGGCTGCGCCAGGGCCAGGCGCTCGACCACGAACGGTTCCAGGAAGACGCCCGTGGCCGTGCGCGGCGCCTCCAGCGGCTCCCGCAGGGTGAGCGCTGCCAGATCATCGAGCAGCCGTTCACGGCCCGCCACCACCGAGCTCTGCGACTGCACCCGCGTGTAGAACCAGTCCATGCGCTTCGGCACTTCCTGACGCAGGCGCCAGCGGTCGTGCACCAGCGGCCGCGCCACCGGCCGGGTGTCGCACTGCAGCCGGTACTGCACCTCCTGCGTCGGCAGCCAGACCACGACCGCCAGGGAGGCTGACAGGGACATCTGCTGCCACTTCGGGCTGGTGTCGTTGATGAAGATGGCCAGGCGCCCCTCCAGGTCGCGCAGCACCACGGTGCGGGCCTGGGGGTGGCCGGCGGCGTCCACGGTCGCCAGGGTGCAGAGCTCGGCGCACGGGTCCTGGCGCTGCCGGGCCAGGTCCCGGTCGGCGGCCAGCATGGCCAGCGGGTCGACGTCGTCCGGCTTCGGCATCAGCCGGCGCCCGCCGCCAGGGTGCGGATCCAGCGCTCCTCGTTGATGAAGCCGGCGCCCCACGACGCCCAGCGTTCGTCCAGGCCATCGGCCACGATCTCATCCGCGCTCCTGCCGGCGCCCAGCGCCGCCATCACCTCGGTGCGGGTGGCGCGAATCATCTCCAGGGTATCGCGAATGGCCTGCTTGCCGGCCAGCGGGCCGTGCCCGGGAATGATGCGCACGTCTTCGGGCACCAGCTCGAGCAGCCGGGTGAGGTTGACGATCACGCCGGGCACCGAGCCGCCGCTGCCCAGATCGATGAACGGAAAGGCGCCATGGAACAGCAGGTCGCCGGTGTGCAGCACGTTGGCGTTCCTGAACCAGACCACGCTGTCGCCGTCGGTATGCCCTGCCGGCAGGTGGATGACCTCGATGGTCTCGCCGTTGAAGTGCACCTCGATGCGATCGCCGAAGGTGACCACGGGCAGCCCCACGGCGGCGAACTCGGGGTTGGCGGCCAGGCGCGCACGCACGTTGTGGTGGGCGATGATGGTGGCAGCCTCGCCGAACACCGGGTTGCCGCCGGTGTGATCGCCGTGAAAGTGGGTGTTCAGCACGAGGCGTGGCCGGTCACCGCCGAGGCCCCTGAGCGCGGCCGTGATGCGGTCGGCCAGAGGGGCGAACTGATCGTCGATGATCAGGGTGCCGTCATCGCCCACCGAGACGCCGATGTTGCCGCCGGCGCCCACCAGCATGTGCACGATACCGCTCACCGGAATCGCCGTGATCTCCA
>JAVJUA010000011.1:0-335362 GCA_040219935.1 Pseudomonadales bacterium
CCCGCAACCAAGGACGAGAGCAGGGGGTTGGGGGGCGGGCGTGTGCCGGGGAACACCTGCTGGCCTGTTCAGGCCCCGCAGTATTCCGCCGCCGCTAAAACGCTGACGCCCGCTGGCCAGCAGGTGTTACCCGGCGCGCGATCTGCCGGCCATGACCGTGATCTCAGTCCGAACACCGGACCCGCAGCGTCCGCTTCACCTCGGAACCGAACGTCGACCAGTCGCGGGTGCCGACGCCGTGGCTGGCTTCGTCGCTGACCTGGGAGACGATGTCGAAGCCGGCGTCGCCGCAGACGGAGCTGGCGCGCTGGTGACAACGCGACCAGTCGTAGTAGCCGCCGTAGCAGTCGATGCTGATGGTGCCGTCGTCGTGCCGGCGCACGCCATCGGAGGCAGCGCAGCCGGCCAGCAGCAGGACGCCGGCCGCCAGGGTGCACCGAAGGGCCACGGCGCTCACACCGAGAACGGCGGCAGCTTCTTCGCCACCAGCTGGTTCTTCAGGCGCACGTAGCGCGGCAGCCCGTTGCGGTAGGCGGGGTAGTCCTCACCTTCGATCAGCGGCGCCAGGTAGCGGCGGGCGGCGGCCGTGATGCCGAAGCCGTCGCGGCTGATGTAGCTGCGCGGCATCTTGCGCTCGACGTTGGCCACCTTGGCCAGCGGCGCCGCGCCGATTTCCCAGCGGTAGGGCTTGTCGCGCTTTCGCACGATCACGGGCATCACCGCGTTGCGGCCGGCGAGCGCAAACTCCACCGCTGCCTGCCCGACAGCGTACGCCTGCGCCACGTCGGTGGCCGAGGCGATGTGGCGGCCCGCCCGCTGCAGGTAGTCGGCCACCGCCCAGTGGTACTTGTAGCCGAGCTCGTCCTTCACCATGCGGGCGATGGTGGGCGCGACGCCGCCGAGCTGGGTGTGCCCGAACGCGTCCTTGCCGCCGGCATCGGCGAGGAAGGTGCCGTCGGCGTGCTGGGCGCCCTCGGAGACCACGATCACGCAGTAGCCGCGGCGCTTTACGGTGTCGCGCACCTTGGCCAGGAAGGCGCCACGGTCGAAGGCCACTTCCGGCAGCAGGATGATGTGCGGCGGGTCGCCCGGCGCTTCCTGGGCGAGGCCGGCGGCGGCGGCGATCCAGCCGGCGTGACGACCCATCACCTCCAGCACGAACACCTTGGTGGATGTCTCGCACATCGACGCCACGTCCAGGGCGGCTTCCCGGGTGGACACCGCCACGTACTTGGCGACCGAGCCGAAGCCGGGGCAGCAGTCGGTCAGCGGCAGATCGTTGTCCACCGTCTTGGGGATG
The DNA here is from genome assembly GCA_040219935.1 of Pseudomonadales bacterium. GTDB lineage: Bacteria > Pseudomonadota > Gammaproteobacteria > Pseudomonadales > Azotimanducaceae > UBA7803. The sequence continues at coordinate 1,301 of JAVJUA010000011.1, forward strand.
CCGATGCACGTCATCGGGTAGCCCATGGACGAAGCCATCTGCGACACCTTGTGCGCCGTGTCCTGGGAGTCGCCGCCGCCGTTGTAGAAGAAGTAGCCGATGTCGTGGGCGCGGAACACGTCGATCAGGCGCTCGTACTCGCGCCGGTTCTGCTCGAGGCTCTTCAGCTTGTAGCGGCAGGAGCCGAAGGCGCCGCCCGGCGTGCTGCGCAGGCCGGCGATGGCTGACGCACTCTCGCGGCCGGTGTCGATCAGCTCTTCGGTGAGGGCGCCGACGATGCCGTTGCGGCCCGCGAGCACCTTGCCGATCCGGTCCTTGTGGCGGCGCGCGGTTTCGATCACCCCGCACGCGCTGGCATTGATGACGGCGGTGACGCCGCCCGACTGCGCGTAGAACGCGTTGGCTCTGGCCATGAAGAACGCCCCTGTACGATCCGGTCCGGTCTGTCGCGGCCGCATTGTACGCGGGCCCACGGTCGGGAATCACAGCAAATTGTGCGACAATTTCCGGCCTCGAGCGCCGAGCACCCATGAAAGCCATCATCAACCTGTTCTGGCAGATCTGCCTGCTGCGGCAGAGTCCGGCCCGCGTGCCCGCGGAAGGCACCCTGCTGGCACTGGTCGTGCTCGGCAATCTGGCGTGCAGCATCGGCGTGTCCATGGCGTTCGACCAGAATCCGGGGCTGCTCACGGTGACCAACAGCATCCTGGTGGGCCAGGCCACCACGGCGCTGCTGGTGCTGGGCGCGCTGACCGCCCGGGGCCTGGGGGAGCGCTTCGTCACCACCATCACGGCCTGGTTCGGCTGCGACCTCATCATCACCGCATGCTTCGCGGTGCTGCTGCCCATCGGCTCGGTGCTGGGCCAGTTCGCGCTGAGCCTCGGCCTGCTCGGGTTTCTGATCTGGTCGGTGACCGTGGCCGGACACATCCTGCACAAGGCGCTCACGGTGCAGCTCCCCATCGGCATCGGCGTGGCCATGGGCATTTCCGTGGTCAGCGCGCTGGCCGCACAGGTCACCATCGGCGCATGAGGCCCCGACACGCTCCCAGGGAGGCAACGTGACCCGTCACATCTACTTTCTCGGCATCGGCGGCACCCTGATGGGCAGCCTGGCCCAGCTCGCGCGCGCCCAGGGCCACCGGGTCTCGGGTTCGGACAAGGCCCTCTACCCGCCGATGAGTGACCAGCTCGCCGCGGCCGACATCGAGCTGTTCGAGGGCTTCGACCCGGCGCAGCTCGACCCGGCGCCGGACCTGGTGGTGATCGGCAACGCCGGCCTGCCGCGCGGGCACCCCGGTGTGGAAGCTGTGCTCGACCGCGGCATCCCGTACACGTCGGGTGCCGAGTGGCTCGGCCGCGAGGTGCTGCCGGGGCGCTGGGTGCTGGCGGCGGCCGGCACCCACGGCAAAACCACCACCGCCAGCATGCTGGCCTGGATCCTGGATCACGCCGGGCTGGCGCCGGGCTACCTGATCGGCGGCGTGCCGAAAAACTTCAGCCACTCGGCCAGGCTCGGGGCGTCGCCGTTCTTCGTGGTGGAGGCGGACGAGTACGACACGTCCTACTTCGACCGCCGCTCCAAGTTCGTGCACTACCGGCCCCGCACCCTGGTGATCAACAACCTGGAATACGACCACGCCGACATCTTTCCCGATCTCGGCGCCATTCAGACCCAGTTCCATCACCTGCTGCGTACCGTGCCGGGCAGCGGCCTGGTGGTAGCGCCCGGCGGCGACGACGCGGTCAACGAGACCCTGGCGCGCGGCTGCTGGACGCCCATCGAGCGGGTGAGCCAGGTGCCGGCCAGGCCCCACGACCGCGACAGCGGCCGCTGCTGGACCGCGGAGCTTGCCGATCCGGACGGCAGCGCCTTCGACGTGCTGCTCGGCGGGCAGGTGCAGGGCCGGGTGACCTGGCCGCTGCTCGGCGACCACAACGTCGCCAACGCGCTGGCCGCCGTCGCCGCGGCCCGGCACGCCGGGGTGCCCGCTGCAGCCGCCCTCGAGGCGCTCTGCGAGTTCGCCGGCGTGACCCGCCGCCTCGACCTCATCGCCGAGGTCGGCGGCGTCGCCGTCTACGACGACTTCGCCCACCACCCCACCGCCATCCGCACCACGCTGCAGGGGCTGCGGCGGCGGGTGGGCAACGACGAGATCGTGGCCGTCATCGAGCCGCGCTCTCACACCATGTCGCTGGGGACGCTGCAGCAGGACCTGACCACCTGCTGCGCGCCCGCCGACCTCGCCTTCTGGTTTCGCGGCGACAACATCAAGTGGGACCTGGGCGAGGTGGTGAGCCGGTGCGTGGTGCCGGCGAAGCAGTTCGACGATCTGGACCGACTGATCGACGCGCTGGCGCAGCTGCCGCGCCGGCGCCGCCACATCGTCATCATGAGCAACGGCGGCTTCGGCGGCATCTACAAACGGCTGCCCGAGCGCCTACAATCGGTCGCACAGACACCGGGGGAGACCACACCATGAAACGCTGGATGAGCGCCTGCGGGCTGGCCCTGCTGACGGCTGCGGCAGGGGCCGAGGACTGGTATCCGTCGCGCTACGGCGCCGACGACCGGATCGGCGCCCTCAACAACCTGAGCCCCGAGAAGGTCGTTCAGGCGGCGCGCCTGGTGACCACCGGCAAGACGTACGCCCTCGGGGTGCCCACCGGCCCGGACAGCCCGGCATACCCACCGCGCCAGTACGCCATGACCGTGCTGCAGCTCGACGACGGCTCCGGCACACCGGGCGGCAGCAACCGCGCCACCGGCAACGACGACCTGCTTTACACCTGGATGGGCATCGGCAGCCAGCTCGACGGGCTCGGTCACATGGGCATCGAGCACCGCTACTACAACGGCCTGCACGCCAGCGAGTTTGTCACCCCGCGCGGACTGACCCAGCTCAGCGTCCACGAGCTGCCGCCCATGGTCAGCCGCGGCGTGCTGATCGACATGGCACGCCATCTCGGCAAGCCCGTGCTGGACGCCGGCACGGCGTTCAATCGGGCCGAAATCGAAGCCGCGGCGAAGGCCCAGGGCGTGACCATCGAGCGCGGCGACGTGGTGCTGTTTCATACCGGCTGGCTGAACGTGGCCGATACCGACCGGGCTCGCTTCATGGCCGGCGAGCCCGGCCTCGGCGTGGACGGCGCCCGCTATCTGGCCGGCCTCGGCGTGGTCGCGGTGGGGGCCGACACCTGGGCGCTGGAGGTGCTGCCCCACGAGGACCCGGCCCAGCTCTTTCCCGTGCATCCCGAGCTGCTGGCCAAGAACGGCGTGTTCATCCTCGAGAACATGGACACCCGGGCCCTGGCGGCCGACGGCGTGACCGAGTTCCTGTTCGTGCTCGGGCAGCCGCGCTTCGTCGGCTCGGTGCAGGCCGTGATCAACCCCATCGCCATCCGCTGATGCGACATCCGCTGGCGCGCCCTCGCAACACGATGCACCGATGGTTGTGGCTGCTGCTGGTGGTGATCGGCGGCTGTGGCACCGCCCCCGAGCCGGCTCCCGAAGACGCCGGCGGCGAGCCCTCCGCGCCTGCCGAGCCGGCCAGCACCGAGCTGCTGCTGGCGAGCCCGCCCGCCGGCTGGACCGAGACCGCTGTGCTCAACACGCCGGTACTGCGCATGGCCGAGTACGGGCCGCCGGGGGCGGCGCCCGAAGGCGTCGTCGCGCCGTCGGAGACCGTGGAGCGGGTGACCTTCGAGGCGCAGCGCGGCGCGCCACTGCCCGACCCCATCGGCTTCGTGCTCGGCGTCAGCCGCGACCTGTCGGAGCGCTGCGACCCGTACTACGACGTCAACGTCTCATCCGGGCTCGAGAACGGCTATCCGACCTCGGTGCGGCTCATGATCTGCGCCGAGTTCCGCGATTCCCCTCAGGGACAGGTGGTGATGGCCAAGGCCATACAAGGCAACGAGCAGTTCTACGTCATCACCCGCCGGCGCACCACAGGCTCCATCGACGATGGCACCCAGCCGCTCACGGCTCAGGAAATGGCGGAGTGGACCACCTACCTGAATCGCATCGCCGTCTGCGACCCCGGCCGCGACGGCCACCCCTGCCCCGCCGACATGGGGGTCACGGCTCCCGCAGCGCCTGCCGCGCAAAGCGACGCAGCGGCTCCGTCACGTAGCTGAGCACGGTTCGACGTCCGGCGACGATGTCGACGGTGGCGGTGGCTCCGGGCTGCGGCAGAAAAGACTCTCCGTCCACCAGCAACGGGCCCGGCCCCGGGACAATGCGCACCGGGTAGTGCGGAGGTGCTTCGGCGCCGACGTTGGCATCGCCGGGCACCCGGTCGACCCGGCAGGCCAGCGTGCCGTAACGCGCGAAAGGCACAGCGTCGAGCTTCAGCCGGCACGGCTGACCGCCACGCACCCAGGTCATCTGGGCAGGCGCCAGTCGCGCCTCGAACACCAGCCGACGTCCTTCCGGGACGATCACGGCCAGCAGCCCGCCACGCTCTACCAGATCCCCCGCTGCCACCGGCAGCCGGTCTACCATGCCCGCGGCGGTGGCATGGACGCGGCCATGGTTTGCCCGCTGCTCGGCCTCGGCCACGGCGGCGGCGAGCTCGCCAAGCTCGACGCCCAGCGCGTCCCGTTCCTGCGCGAGGGTATGCCGTTGGCCGAGCCGAGCCGCGCGCAACGTCTGCCGCTGCCCGGCCAGACGCTGGGCGAGCACGACCCGCTGCCGGGCCACCGCCTCCAGCTGGGCCTGCTGGGACAGGTGATCCTGCCGCGCGCGCAGCAGCTCGAAGCGGCTGATGGCGCCCAGACCCGCCGCCCGCTCCGCTGCCTGCAGGCGGTCAGCGGCGATGTCGCGAAGCGCCGCCAGAGCGCTTGCCTGCACCTGCACGGCTGCCAGCTCGGCGCGCAGCGCATCCGCGTCCCGGGCCAGCGCCGCCAGCCGGCTGCGCAGCGCCAGCACGCGGCGCGCGGCTTCGGCATCCTCCGGTAGCGGCCCGGTCGGCACATCCATCGCGGCGATGACGGCATCCAGGCGATCGGCCGCCACCACACGCGACGCCAGGGCGTCCCGCGCAGCCACCCACCGCGCCCGCGCCTCGGCGGCATCGAGCTCCAGCAGCAGCTGGCCCGCTGCCACCCGATCACCCTCCGCCACGGCCACAGACAGCACACGATGGGGGGCAGGTGCCCGAACCTCGGCATTGCCACCCTGCACCGCCGCCGCCGCGGGCGCACTCACCACCACGTCCACGGACGTCAGCGCCGACCAGAGCAGCCCTGCCAGCAGCGGCAGGCTGCCGAGCGCGGCTGCCGGAAGCGCCGAAAGCGGCTCCGGCAGCCCAGGCGGCCGGCGCTCAACCATGGGCACGCTCGACCGGCACGGGCGGATCGAGTCGCAGCCAGCGCTCGCACCGGGCAAGGGACGCCTGCCGGTGGGAGACCACCACCACCAGCGTGTCGGGCAGCAGCAGTCGCAGCCGGGCGAACAGCGCCGCCTCGGCCGCGGCATCCAGCGCCGCAGTCGCTTCGTCGAGCAGCAGCGCGCGCGGCCGGGAGACGATGGCCCGGGCGATGCACAGTCGCGCCCGCTCGCCACCGGACAGCGTCCAGCCGCCGGCGCCGACGACGGTATTGAGATGGTCGGGCAGGCGGCTAGCCAGCGCCAGCAGACCGCAGGCGTCGGCGGCGGCGGCCACCTGCAGCGGCGACGCCTCTGGGTCGCCGAGGTGCACGTTCTCCGCCAGCGTGCCCGAGAACACCACCGGATCCTGGGGCACCAGCCGAACCAGGCGGCTGCGCTGCGGCGTCGACAGCCGCGCGACGCTCACGCCGTCCCACAGCACGGCACCGGCGGCCGGCGCCTGCAGGCCGGCCAGCACACGCAGCAACGTGCTCTTGCCGCACCCGGAGCGGCCACTGACGGCGAGCCACTGGCCGCCCCGGGCCGCAAAGTTGAGCGCACCGTTCCGCCCTGGCAGGTGTGGCACCAGCGCCGCCGCTTCGAGCTGCACCGGCCCATCGCCGGCCGACAGCGACAGCGGCGACGCAGCCATCGGATATTGCGCCTGCGCGCAGCCCGCCAGCAGCCGGCGGCGGCCGGCTTCCCCCAGCTCATGATCGGTCCGGGCACGCTGCAGCGCAGTCAGGCGCAGCAGCGGCGCTCCGAGCTGCATGGCCAGCAGGTTGAACGCCACGTACTGACCCAGGCTCAGGCTGCCACCCATCACGGCTGACACGCCGAACAGCATCACTGCCAGCAGCGACAGCCGCTGCAGCGACTCCACCGTCAGTGCGGTCAGGCGCTGGCCAAACACCAGCCGGTGGCGCACTGCGGCCAGCGCGGCATCATGCTCGGACCAGTCGGCGCCCAGACGGCCAGCCAGGTTCAATGTCTGCACGGTGTCGACGGCACCCGCAGCTTCCAGAAGCCGCGTCGCCAGCGCGCCACGGCCGGAAGCCGCCGCGGACGCGTGCCGGGCGGCATAGCGGGCACCATAGAGGGCGGCAGCCAGATAGGCCGGCACGAAGCCCAAGGCCACCGCGGTCAGACGCGGGCTGAACGCCAGCATCAGCAACGTCAGCATGGCCACGAAGCAGACGTCCGCCGCGGCCTGGCTGCGGGTCTCCGTCTCGAAGCGGCAGGCTTCGACCGCCTGGTCCGCCGCATCCCACCCGGCGCTCGCCAAGTGTGGGGCGGCGCGGCTGCCAAGCAGGGCGGCCAGCACCTCGCGACGCCGCCCCAGCGCGCGACGTTCGACGTCGGCGCTGCCTGTCCGCGCCGCGACGTACAGGAACAGACCCTGGAAGCACGTGAGCAGGCCGACCCCGGTCACCAGCACGCCCAGCGAGGCGGCGGCGCCGGCGTGGACCACCTTGTCAATCACCAGCAGCATGGCCACCGGCGTGGCGAGCCCGAGAAGCTGTCCCACCAGCTTCAGATAGATGCTGACGGCGCCGCCGGCGGCCGGCACGCCGTCAGCCGTGATGCAAGGTTCCGTAGCGTGTGTGGTCCGGCCGGATGCGTTGGCTGGCATGTCGGACATCACTCTCGATACCCAGGAGGCGGGTAACTTCGACCCTATCGGGTTGCGAAGCCAGGCGGCGTAGGAAACGGCGCAGCGGCAGCCGCGATCGTAACGGGTTGGGGTCGAGGAGATTGCCCACCGCGACCAGGGCGGCCTCCAGCCCGTCCGTGGCGTGCAGGTGCCAGGTGGTCAGCGCCGGCTGCAGGTGCAGCCAGTGCAGCGCCGGCAGCGCCAGCCACGGCTGCAACCAGGCGGCCACCACCGTCAGATCGTCATCCGCCACGAAGCCGGCGCCCAGCGGCCGGCATGCCGCCAGCGTCGCCCGGCCGAGCCGGGCCGGCCACGGCGCCGACGCGGGTTCCGCGCAGGCGGCCGATTCCACCGCCGCAGCCATGAGCAGCGCGGTGACCTCCTGCTGCAGGAGGGTGTCGATGGCTTCCGGGAAGTCGGCGCACACCGCCGCCAGCAGACGCACGCGCAGCATCTGGTAGAGCCAGACGTGGTCGACATAGCCGGCCGCCACCGCGCCGAGGCGGACCTCGGGCAGCAGCGCACGACAAACCTCGTCCGCCACCATGGCTGCGGCACGCACCCCATCGCGCACGCAGCGCACAGGCTCGCGGTCGCTCGATGCCCAGCCGTCCAGTTGCGGCAGCACGCACTCGCGAAGCCGTGTTCCGGGAGCGGCAGCCCCGGCCAGTGCAGCCATGGCCCGGTCATGGTCAAGGTGCCGGGCGAGCAGCGACCGCCAGGCCGTTGCCAGACTCGAGCTGCTCTGGCCCCCGCCTGCCACCAGCAATTGGGACGGGGCGCGCGCGCGGAACAGGGCGTCGAGTTCGGCGCGCGCGATGCTCGACAGACCGCCACCGGCCGCCGCATCGAAGCCGCCAACGGCCAACAGCCGTTCGCGCCTGCCTGCCGCGGGACCGCACTGCCCCCCCGGTGCGGCCACCAGGGCGGCGGCGTGCGCGCGCAGCACCGTCGCCAGCGCCGAGCCGGCGACATCGTCTGGGCCGGCCGCCGGGAATGGAACCGGTGTCACCGCCACCCGCAACCGGCGCGCCCGATCCAGATCGTGCAGATGCCTGCAGAGGTCGAACCAGGGCAGGCCATCCGGGGCTCTCCGGCCCGGCTCGGCGCAGGCGCGCAGCACCGCTGCCGCCAGCTCCTCTGCCAGCCGCAGTCCATTGTCCAGCGCCGCTTCCCGCCGCCGCGCCCCGCGCAGCGCACCATCCAGACCGGCCACCGCATCCAGCAGGTGCGCAGCTTCCTCGTCCCGCCAGCCATCGCGCAGCACCCGGAGCGCCAGGGTCACCAATGGTCCGGTGGCATGATCCAGAGGATTGGCGACGGGTGCGAGCTCACGCCGCCGCAGCGCCTCGCGAACCCGATCGGGCGCCGCGACCCGGTCGCGATTGATGAGGCAGAACTCCCAGCAGGCACGCCCAGCGACGCCATGCCGAGGCAGCAGGCGGAGCAGCTCGAAACCGCACCACTTCAGCCAGCGCACGTGCACGGTGTTCGCCGCGTCGGCGACGTTGCAGAGCAGATCGTAGTCGTCGAGCAGCAGACCGACCCAATGCCGAGACTGCTCGATCAGCAGGCGCCTGCGGGAGAACAGGTGTTCGGACGCCAGCAGCCAGGGCCTTCCCGTACGCAGGCCCACCAGCTCCGTATCGCGAACGCCCCACAGGGCCACGACGCTATCGTCATCGGTGACCGCGAACGCACGATCACTGTGCAGCAGGCAGGCCATCAGCCCGGCGCCGGCACCGAGGCCCCATTGCGTCGCGATCTCTCGGGCGTCTGCGAATCGCAGCCTCGGCGCCAGGGTCACGGCATCGGCAAAGCGCGCGCGGCGTAGCTCGAGCATGGATGGTCCTCAGGAACACCGACGGGGCCATCTCAGCGCACTGCGGCCGGAGTGAGCAGCAGCCGATTGCCGACGCCCGCGCACGCGATCGGCCAGCCAACAGCGACGTGTACGAGTTTCGCTTATCGGCATGTCAGCCACGGAGGAACCGGCCGTGAGGACCATGGGACACGCTGCCGATTCGGCCTAGATTGCCGGCACGCCCGCGTTCCAGCGCGGGCCGGAACCCGCAACGGAACAGCAACCCGAAACAACGAGGAGCACATCATGTGCGTAAGTCATGACGGAGATTCCGGCAGCGCCACCTCCGCCGATGCGTTCGCCATCAGCGGCGGCATCGAGCACATCGCGGTGACGGCGCCGAGGCTGACCTTCAATCAGGACATGCTGAGCAATGTGGACTGGGGGGAGGTATCGAGGATAGCCGCGCTCACCGGCGTCGGCGGCGTGTACGGCGGCTGGGGCGGCGTGCTCGGCATGTCTGCGCTCGGCGGGCTGAGCGCACTGGAAGCGCAACCGGATGTGGACCTGACCCAGGTGCTGCAGACGGTCTACGACCTGCCCATCATTCCCGGATATCCTGCCCCTTACATTTCGATGCACTGAGACACGGAGGCTTGAGGTCGACACCCGCAGACGCTCGGTGATGCGGGGTCGACCTTCTGGTCAGATACGCAATCCACCGGAGGTCAGCGAATGACGAACCCGAATGACCAGGAGCTCGAACGCCGGTTCGCCAGCGCCGAGGTGCCCAGACGCCTCCTGTACCCCGTGCGGTATCGCCTGCTCCGCGGCATCGGCGTCCCGATCAGACCGCCGGTGACCTACGGCTATCTCGGCCACCTGCTGGATGCAGCCGGCCACATCGTCGTGTACATGGCCATCGGTGGTTCGATCCTGCACTACGTCGACGGCACCCCGGTTCGCCTGCTATTGATGCTGACCGTGATCATGGTGCTGTTCGTCTCCGCTTCGAACTGGCTCAGGTTTCGCGCGATTCGCCGTCGCATCGGTCTGTCCTAGGCTCGACCGGCTGCAGCTAGAACGCAGCCTCCGGCATCGCCATCACCGCTTCACTCTCCGCCAGCGCGCTGTGCTCGAGCGCGATGGTACGGGGCAGCAGCCGGGCGAAGAAGAAGTCGGCCGTCGCCCGCTTGGCCGCGCCGAAGTCGTCGTCCGGCGCGGCGTCCGCCATGCGCGCCCACAGCCACGCGTAGATGGTGTAGCCCGCCAGGTCGAGATAGTCGGTGGCCGCCGCGCCAGGCAGGTCGACATCATCGCCGGCACGCGCGATCAGCGCCTCGGTCACGCTCTCGAGGCGTACGAAGGCGTCCTCCACCGCCTCATGGTAGCGCTCGCCGACCTCCGTCTCCCGCATGTGGTCCAGCAGGGTGTTGAGCGTCTTGCCACCGTCCCGCAGCACCTTGCGGTTGATCAGGTCCATGGCCTGAATGCCGTTGGTGCCCTCGTAGATCTGGGCGATGCGCGCGTCTCTGACAATCTGCTCAACGCCCCACTCCGCCACGTAGCCGTGACCGCCGAACACCTGCTGGGCGAGCACGGCGCACTCGAAGCCGCGGTCGGTGAGAAATGCCTTGGCGATAGGCGTGAGCAGCTCGGAGAAAGCCTGGGCCTGTTCGTCCTCCGCGTACTTGCCGCGGTCGAGCTGCATGCCGACGAACATGGCGAAGGCGCGGCCGCCCTCTGTCAGCGCCCGCACGGTGAGCAGCATGCGCCGCACGTCGGCGTGCACCAGCAGCGAGTCGGCAGGGGCGTCGGGGTTGGCCGGCCCGCGGGGAGAGCGGCCCTGCAGCCGCTCACGGGCATAGCGGGCGGCGGCCTGATAGGCGATCTCGCCGGCACCCAGCCCCTGCAGCCCGACGGACAGGCGCTCGTAGTTCATCATGGTGAACATCGCCGCCAACCCCTGATTCTCGCCGCCCACCAGATAGGCGGTGGCGCCGTCGTAGTTCATGACGCAGGTGGCGCTGCCGTGAATGCCCATCTTGTGCTCGAGCGACGCCGGCGCGAAGGCGTTGCGCTCCCCCAGGGTGCCGTCTTCCGCCGGCAGGAACTTGGGTGCGATGAACAGCGAGATGCCGCGGCTGCCCTCCGGCGCGTCGGGCAGCTTGGCCAGCACCAGGTGCACGATGTTGTCCGCCAGATCGTGGTCACCGCTGGTGATGAAGATCTTGTTGCCGGTGATCCGGTAGCTGCCATCGTCCCGCGGCTCGGCGCGGGTGCGCATGATGCCGAGATCGCTGCCGGCATGGGGCTCGGTGAGGGCCATGGCGCCCGTCCACTCCCCCGAGTACAGGTGCGGCAGGTACAACGCCTTCTGCTCGTCGCTGCCATGTGCGTCGATGCAGATGGCAGCGCCCACCGTCAGGGTGCCGTACAGGTAGAGGCTGCTGTTGGCGGCCCAGAGCATCTCCTCGAGCAGGCAGCCGAGCAGCTTGGGCATGCCCTGGCCGCCGTACTCGGGATTGCCCGACAGCCCGAGCCAACCGCCCTCGGCCAGTGCGGCGAAGGCCGACCGGAAGCCTTCCGGCGTGACCACCTGGCCTTCGCTGAGCGTGCAGCCCTGCTGGTCGCCGGCCTGATTCACCGGTGCCAGCGCCTGGGCGGCCAGCCGGCCGCCCTCGTCGACGACGGCGCGAACCACGTCGTCGCTGAAGTCGGCGAACGCCGGTATGTCCTGCCAGGCCTGCTGCACGGCGAAGACGTCGAACAGCAGAAAATTCAGATCCTGTTCCGGTGCACGATACTCCAGCATCGGTCGGGTACTCCCAGGTGAATGATCAAAGCGCCGTGATCTGGTCGGCGGTGGGGCGGTGGATGGTGGACGGCCCGGCCTCGATGGCCAGCTTGTGGGCAACCGATCGAGGCAGCAGGCGGGCGAAGTAGAACTCGGCCACCGCCAGCTTGCCGGCGAGGAACGGGTCCTGATCGCCCTGGTCGATGCGCCGCGCGGCGACCTCGGCCATCCGCCCCCAGCAGTAGGCCAGCACCGCATAGCCGCTGTAGAACAGGTAGTCCACGGCGCCCGCGGATACCTCTTCCAGGTTCCCCTGCGCCCGGCCGCCTACGGCCATGCTCAGCTCGGCCCACTCCCGGCCCGCGTCGGCCAGCCTCTCGGCCAGCGCCGGCCGCAGCGGCTTCAGCCTCTCGGCCAGCGCGTTCAGCTCGCCGAGGAAATGCATCAGCCCCTTGCCCTGAGTCTGCAGCACCTTGCGGCCCAGCAGGTCGAGGGCCTGAATCTGGGTCGTGCCCTCGTAGACCAGGGTGATGCGCATGTCGCGCACGTACTGCTCCATGCCGTTGTCGCGCACGTAGCCGTGGCCGCCGTAGATCTGCAGCGCGTGATTCACCGACTCGAAGGCGAGTTCGGTCAGCACGCCCTTGGCGATCGGGGTGAGGAAGTCGAGCAGCTCGAGCGCGCGCTGGCGCCCGGCCTCGTCGCCGTGCAGGGTCAGATCGGCCACCTGACCGGCGTAGTAGACGAGCAGCCGTCCGCCTTCGGCGATGGCTCGCTGGGTGAGCAGCATGCGCCGGACGTCGCCGTGCACGATGATGGGGTCGGCGGCCCGATCCGGTGCCACCGGCCCGGTGAGCGCCCGCATCTGCAATCGCTCCTGCGCGTAGCGCAGCGAGGCCAGGCAGGCGGCATGGGCACCGCAGACGCCCTGCAGCCCGACCACCAGCCGCGCCGCGTTCATCATCGTGAACATGTAGCGCATGCCCCGATTGGGCTCGCCCACCAGATGCCCGAGCGCGCCGTCGAAATGCAGCGTGCAGGTGGCATTGCCATGAATGCCCATCTTCGCTTCGATGCCGCCGCACTGAACACCGTTGCGGCTGCCGTCGTCGTTCAGCTTCGGCACCACGAACATGGAGATGCCCTGGGTGCCCGCAGGCGCATCCGGCATCCGGGCCAGCACCAGGTGCAGGATGTTGTCCGCCAGGTCGTGCTCGCCCGCCGAGATAAAGATCTTGGTGCCGGTGATGGCATAGCGGCCGTCATCGGCGGGCTCGGCGCGCGCACGCGCCGGATCGGCGCGCGTACGCGCCGGCTCGGCGCGCGTACGCGCCAGCCCCACGTCAGACCCCGCATGGGGCTCGGTCAGGCACATGGTCCCGGTCCAGCGCCCGGACAGCAGGTTCGGCAGGAAGGCAGCCTTCTGCGCCTCGCTGCCATGCGCCATGAGGGCATTGATCACCCCCCGGGACAGCGCCGGGTACATGCCCCAGGCGATGTTGGCGCAGCCGATCAGGTCTTCCAGCGTCAGGCTCAGGCTGTGCGGCAGGCCCTGACCGCCATAGGCGGGATCGCCGGACAGCGCCGACCAGCCGCCCTCGGCGTAGGCGGCGTAGGCCTCCTTGAACCCGGTGGGCGTGGTCACGCTGCCGTCCTGCCAGCGGCAGCCATCACGATCGCCGCTGGCGTTCAGCGGCGCCAGCACGTCCTCCGTGAAGCGGTGCGCCTGATCGAGCATGGCGTCCATGAAGGCACGGTCGGGCGGCTCGCCGCCCAGCGCGGCGTAATGGCCGGCGTAATCCAGCACCTCGTGCACCGCGAAGCGGATGTCCTGCAGCGATACGGGCATGTGCCCTCCTGGATCCGAGAGGGGGGAGTGTAATCTGATCGCATGCTCGCCCGCATGTTGCGTCATCTGCTGCCGGGTTGCTGCGTGCTGTGCCGACAGCCGCTGGCGGCGGACGCCGAGCCCGACCTGTGCCGCTTCTGCCTGGCCAGCCTGCCCTGGAACGCACTGGCCTGCGAGCGCTGTGCCGCCCCGCTGCCCCACCCGGACCAGCCGCTGTGCGGCGACTGCGAGCGCCGCCCGCCGCCGTTCCGGCGGGCCCTGGCACCGCTGTGCTACGAAGGCTGGCCGAGCCGCTGGATCGGGCGTCTGAAGGATCGGCTCGGCCTGGTGGAAGGCCGCCTGCTCGGCGCTATTCTGGCCGACGCCGCGGAGTCGTTTTATCTGGCAGCGGCGGACGATGGCCCGCGCGTCCGGCCCGACGCTCTGGTGCCGGTGCCCCTCACCTGGCGGCGCCTGGCGTGGCGCGGGCACAATCAGGCCCTGACCCTGGCGCTGCCCGTGGCCCGGCGCCTGCAGGTGCCGGTCTGGCGGCACACCCTGGTGCGGGTACGGACCGGGCGCCGGCAACGGGGACTGGATCGCGGTGCGCGGGCCGAGAACGTCGGCGGCCTGTTTCGCTGCCGCCGGCGCTGGGCGGCTCCCGGGCCGTGCCTGGCCGTGGTGGACGACGTCATGACCACCGGCACGACAGCCGCCGCCATCAGCCGCGCGCTGCTGGACGCCGGCGCATCGGAGGTGCACGTCCTCTGCGCCGCCCGCACGCCGCGCCGCCGGCAGCCTGCATTGTCGTGACCCTCGGCAGCGGCGTGCACTACACTGCCGCCTCCATCGCTCACCCCCAGGACTCCATGCAGGACTCGACGCAGGCAGCCACCGCCACGCCTTATGCCGGCCTGTCGCCCGATCTGATCCTCGATGCCATCGAGGGCACCGGCTTTGCGCCCACCGGCGGGCTGCTGGAGCTGAACAGCTACGAGAACCGGGTCTACCAGGTGGAGCTCGACGACGGCTCGTTCGTGGTGACCAAGTTCTATCGTCCGGGGCGCTGGAGCGAGGCGCAGATCGCCGAGGAGCACGCCTTCACCGCCGAGCTTGCGGACGCCGAGCTGCCCGTGGTGACCCCCCTGCTGCGGGACGGCGTCAGCCTGTTCGAGCACGCGGGCTTCCGATTCGCTGTCTACCCGCGGCAGGGGGGCCACAGCCCCGACCTCGAGATCGAGGAGAACCTGCGGGTGCTGGCCCGCACCATCGCGCGCATCCACGCCATCGGCGCGGTGCGCTCGTTCCGCCACCGGCCGGCGCTGACCCTGACGCGAATGGGCACGGAGAGCCGCACGCTGCTGCTGGACGGCGGCTTTCTGCCGCCGGAAATGGAGCCCGCCTACGCCAGCGTCACCGAGCACCTGCTGGCGCGCCTGGAGGCGCCCATGGCCCTGGCCAGGAGCAGTGGCCGCATTCACGGCGACTGCCACATGGGCAACCTGCTGTGGCGGGGAGACACGCCCCACTTCGTCGACTTCGACGACTGCGTCAACGGCCCGCCGATTCAGGATCTGTGGATGCTGCTGTCCGGGGAGCGCGAAGAGCGCCAGGCCCAGCTCGACGTGATCCTCAAGGCTTACCGGACGTTCCACGACTTCGACGCCGCGGATCTGGCCCTGATCGAGCCGCTGCGCACGCTGCGCATCATGCATCACGCGGCGTGGATCGCGCGGCGCTGGGACGACCCGGCCTTCCCGCGCGCGTTCCCCACCTTCGACAGCGTGCGCTACTGGTCGGAGCACGTGCTGTCGTTGCGCGAGCAGCTTGCGGCCCTGGATGAACCGCCGCTGTCCGTCTGAGCGTACGCTCAGTCGAGCTGCAGGGTCTGGCGGTTGCGCAGCAGGTTGCCGTAGTTGCCCAGCAGGTACGGCAGCTCATGGGGCGGGCATTCGGCCAGGCGGGCTTCAAAGGCGCGGCTGACCCGGGCGAGCGGCGGATACACGCTGTCGGCGCAATCCACACCGAGGCGTCGCGCCGCCGCCACGTGGGTCGGGAAGACGCGCATGCCGCCAACGATGATCCGATCGAGGTGGTGGGCCAGGGCCTCGGGGTCGGCGAAGTCTCCCCGCACCGGCGCCCCAAGGCTCAGGTGCACCCGGCCCTTGTAGCCGATGATGCCGTCCACCATGCTGGCCAGATCCTCCCCGGGCTGCTTCGTGTAGCCGCCGCAATGCTCGGCCCGATAGAGCTCGTGGGCCTTGCGGCGGTCGCACGGATCGAGCTCGTAGGTCACCGACACCGGCACCAGGCTGATGCGCTCGAGCAGCGCACCGATGCCGTCCAGCTCCTTGCGATAGGCCAGGGTCAGCATCTTCAGCAGCGCCGGGTCGGTACGGTCGAAGCCGTCTTTGGCGCGGCCCTCGCGCTGCGCGATCCACACCGACTCGCCCTCCTCCAGGGAGTGACGGATGTAGCTCGAGGTACGGATGACGGCCTGATACATGGCCTTGGCGCCCGAAAGGCCGCGCTCGATGACGAAGCTCTTGTTCAGCCGCATCAGATCGGCGGCATAGGGGGACGAGAGCAGGTTGTCGCCGACCGCCATGCGCGCGGTGCGATGCCCGCCGCGATGGTGGATCAGGTAGTTGAGCAGCGCCGAATCCATGACGATGTCGCGGTGATTCGCCAGAAACAGGTAAGGCTGGCCGGGCGTCAGGTGCTCCAGACCGTCCACCCCAACCGCGTGAATGGTGTCGCGAATCACCCGGGCCATGTACTCGGACAGGAATAGCTGCACGTCCTGCACGGTGGCGAGGCCGGCGGTGCGCCGGGCAATGGCGCGCCGGGCAATGCGCCGCGACAGCCACGGCAGCCAGCGCGACAGGCGCGGCGCGCGGAACGCAGCCGCTGCCCGCAGCAGGTCGGGGTCGTGTACCAGCCGGTCGATGACGACGGGCACCTCGTCGTCCCGGTAGGGGCGGATGGACTCGAAGTTCTGCATGTGCGCAAATTACTCGGTGCCACACCGAAAACAAGCCCCGGGGGCTACATGACCACGCACGCGCTCGGCATTCGCGACTACCGCCACGGGCTCACCGACCTCGGCAACGGCGGCTTCGCCTGGCTGCAGCCCGATGGCGGCTGGGGGTGGTCCAATGCCGGCCTGGTCACCGACGGCGATGCCTCGCTGCTGGTGGACACGCTCTTCGACAAGCGCCTGACCGCCGAGATGCTGGCCGCCATGCGCAAGGCGGCCCCCACCGCCACGGCGCGCTTCGATTGGCTGGTCAACACCCACTCCAACGGCGATCACTGCAACGGCAACGAGCTGGTCGAGGGCGCGGAGATCGTCGCCTCGAAGGCGTGCGCCGAGGAGATGGCCCACGAAAGCCCCGCCATGATGGCCAGAATGATGGAGCGGGCGCCGCAGATGGGCGAGGTGGGCGAGTTCTTCCTGCACTGCTTCGGCGCCTTCGATTTCCGGAACATCCGCCAGGCCCCACCCACCCGCACCTTCGAAGGCGAGACCTCGCTGCAGGTGGGTGACAAGACCGTGCACCTGACCCAGGTCGGTCCTGCCCACACCGCCGGCGACGTGCTGGTGTGGGTGCCCGCCGACCGCCTGGCCTTCACCGGGGACATTCTGTTCATCGAGGGGCACCCGATTCTCTGGGCGGGCCCGGTGCAGAACTGGATCGACGCCTGCGATCACCTCATCGCGCTGGACCCCGAGTGCGTGGTGCCGGGCCACGGCCCGGTGACCGACCTGCGCGGCGTGCGCGCGGTGCGCGGATATCTCAGCTACATCCGCGACGAAGCGCGGGCGCGCTACGACGCCGGCATGCCCGTGCTCGAGGCCGCGCGCGACATCTCGCTTGCCGACTACGACGGCTGGGGCGATGCCGAGCGCATCGCCGTCAACGTCTCGGTGCTCTACAAGGAGTTCGCCGGCGACCGCTCGCCGAACGACACCGGCGCGCTGTTCGCGCTCATGGCGCAGCTACATCGCGAGCGCCGGCGCTGACTCAGGCCGCCGCGAAGGCGCCGAGGGCGCGCACGATGGCGGCCGCCCCCATCACCAGCAGCAGCGCGAAGGCCAGGCGCTTCAGGGTAACGTCGGAGACCGCCGGCGGCAGGCTGCGCCCGGCCCACGTTCCCAGAATCACCAGCGGCAAGCCGATGGCGAACAGCAGCCAGACCCGGCCGGTGAGGCCGCCGCCGACGCCCACGACGATGGTGCGCATCGCCGTGGACAGGGCGAACACGGCCAGCAGCGTGGTGCGAATCTCGGCCACCGTGAGCGGCTGGCGGTAGGTGAACCAGCCGATCACCGGTCCCGACGCCGAGAACAGACCGCCGAGCAGGCCACCGGCGATGCCGGCCAGCAGGCTGGCGGGGCTCGAGGACAGCGCCGCCCGCGGCCGCGGGCGGATCATCATCGACAGGCTGCCGAGCACGATGAAGCTGCCGAGCATGAGTTCCAGCGCCCACTGCGCGCGCGCATCGAGATGCTCGAGCAGCCAGACCCCCGCCGCCACCGACGGCAGCAGCCCCACCGCCATCCAGCCGAACAGCGGCCACGACAGATGATGGCCGTGGCCGCGCAGCGCCAGCACGATGTTGACCAGCGACAACAGGCTGACCACGGCGGCGATCACGGGCAGCGGGGCGAGGCCGCCGCCGGCCATGACGGCGACGATGATCATGCCCATGGCGAAGCCGGCCACCGCCTGCACGTAGCTGCCGATGGCGGTCGCCAGCAGGAACAGCAGCAGGGTGTCGAGCGCCATGGCATCCGGATTCCGCAGAGGCGCGCAGTATATCGTCAGACCCGGGCCGGCCGCGGTGTTTGCTATATTGGCCCGACCCGATGTGGAGTCATCCATGGACCTGGAACTGACGGGGCGCACGGCCCTGGTGAGCGGCAGCCACCGCGGCACCGGCATGATGATCGCCGCCCGGCTGGCCGCCGAAGGCGCCCGGGTGCTGGTGCACGGCCTCGAGCCCGGTCAGGCGGAGGCGGCGGTGGCCGAACTCGGCTGTGGCCGGGCGCTCAGCGGTGACATCACCACCGAGGCCGGCGCCGACGCGGTGGCCGCGGCCTGTGACGGCGAGGCGGTGGACATTCTGGTGAACAACTACGGCGCGGCGGACGGCGGTAGCTGGGAGTACAGCGGCCACGACGACTGGATCCGCGCCTACGAGGTGAACGTGCTGTCTGCCCAGCGCCTGATCCAGCGGTTCCTGCCGGCCATGCGCCAGCGCGGCTGGGGGCGGATCATCAACCTCGGCACCGTGGGCTCCACCCGACCGGCCGCTCGCATGCCCCACTACTACGCAGCCAAGGGCGCGCTGGCCACCGCCACCATCAGCCTGGCCCACGCCGTGGCCGGCAGCGGGGTGCGGGTCAACCTGGTGTCGCCGGGCCTGATCCTGACGCCCGAGGTGGAAGCCGGCATCCGCGAGCGCGGCCGCCGCGAAGGCTGGGGCGAGGACTGGGCCGAGATCGAGCGCCACGCGGCCGCCGACATCCCCATCCGCCGCATCACCCGCCGTGAGGAGGTGGCCAGCCTGGTGGCGTTCCTGGCGAGCCCGCTGGCCGACGCCATTCACGGTCAGAACATCCGCATCGACGGCGGCAGCCTGGGCGTGCTGGCATGAGGGGTCCGGCCGTTCTGGAGCATCTGCCCTGGCGGATCGCCGGCCTGATCCTGCTCGGCATCCTGGTGGTGGCCTATCAGCCGGACCAGGGTGGCGCCGTGCAGCGGGTGCTGATTCCCGCGGCCATGGCGCTGGCAGCCTGGCTGATGGTGCAGAACCTGGCCGCCGTGGCCATCGGCGCCGGCGCCCTGGCGCTGATTCACAGCGCGCCCGGCAGCGGCGACTGGATCGTCGCGTTCGCCTACCCGGCCATGGCCGCCGTCTGCGGCGTGATTCTGCTTTCGGTGTTCGTGCAGCGCTTCCGCCGCCGCATCGCCGAGACCCACGACGCGCGCTGGCGCGATCGCCGCGGCGACGACGACGCGCCATGAGCCGTCCGCACACGCCTGACGCCATGGCGATGCCGATCGCCCGCCGCATCTTCAAGGGCTACGAAACCTATCGGCAGGGCTTTCAGAAGATCACGCTGGAAGCGCGCACCCGGTTCGAGCATGCGCAATGGCTGGCGGTGCAGAAGGCCAACGCCGACCGCCTGGCCAGCTATCACCATCATGTCGACCGTACCGCCGACGACATCGCCGGCATGCTGCGCGCGCCCATCGACGCGGCGCTGTGGGTGAACACGCGCGCCGCCTACACCGACCTCGTCTCGCAGGAGTACAACGCCGAGCTGTTCGAGACCTTCTACAACTCGGTGCACCGGCAGCTCACCAACGATGCCGACGTCACCGACCGGGAGATGTTCGTCTCCAGCAACTACCCCCAGCCGCCGGTGGAGCCCGCGGAGTCGCTCACCATCAGCTACCGGCCGGAGCGCGGCATCGTCGAGATGATGCGCGACATCGCCCGCGACCTGCCGCTCGAGCTGCGCTGGCAGAATCAGGACCGCGACATTGCCAACGTGCTGCGGTCGCTGGCTGAGGCAAGGCCCGAGATCCACAGCACCGACGGGCTGCGGGTGGAGATGCTGCGGTCCATCTTCTTCCGCAACAAGGGGGCCTATCTGGTGGGGCGCCTGCACTATGGTGAGCAGACCTGGCCCATCGCCCTGCCGCTGCTGCTCGATGACCAGCGCCGCCTGTACATCGACACGCTGATCTGCGACGAGGACGAGCTGTCGATCATGTTCAGCTTCACCCGCGCCTACTTCATGGTGCACACCAACTACCCGCACGCGCTGGTGGACTTTCTGTGCACGCTGCTGCCGAACAAGAAGCGCTCGGAGCTGTATGCGTCCATCGGCCTGCACAAGCACGGCAAGACCGTTTTCTACCGCGACCTGCTGGATCACCTGGATCACTCCGACGACCCCTTCATCATCGCGCCGGGCATCCGCGGCATGGTGATGACCGTGTTCTCGCTGCCCTCCTACCAGACCGTGTTCAAGATCATCAAGGACCGCTTTCCGCCGCAGAAGAACATCACCGCGGAGGAGGTGCGCCAGAAGTACTACATCGTCAAGCGCCACGACCGGGTCGGCCGCATGGCAGACACCCAGGAGTTCCAGAACCTGATCCTGCCGCGCGCGCGGTTCACCGAGGAGCTGATCGAAGAGCTGAAGTCGCAGACCGCATCGTCGGTGGAGATCACCGACAGCGAGGTGAAGATCCGCCACGTCTACTCCGAGCGCCTGATGACGCCGCTCAATCTCTACATCGAGTCGGCCGACGAGCACGCCCTGCACGAGGCGCTGGACGAGTACGGCAATGCCATCAAGCAGCTCGCCGCCGCCAACATCTTTCCCGGCGACATGCTGCTGAAGAACTTCGGCATCACCCGTCACGGCCGCGTCGTCTTCTACGACTACGACGAGATCTGCTACCTGTCCGACGTCAACTTCCGCCACGTGCCGAAGCCGGAAACCCCGGAGCAGGAGATGGCGGCCGAGCCCTGGTACACGGTGGCGCCCAACGACGTCTTCCCCGAAGAGTTTCGCCGCTTCCTGTTCGGCCGGCCGCGCATCAAGCGCATGTTCGAAGACATGCACGGCGAGCTGTTCGATCCCGACTACTGGAAGGGCCTGCAGGCGGCCATCGGCCAGGGTCAGGTGATGGATGTCTATCCCTACAGGCGCAAGAAGCGGTTTGCCGAGCAGGCGGCCGCGGCGCGTCAGGGCGCGCCCTGATCCATCGCCACCCCTGAACGCATTTTGTAAGCGCTTTGTGATCCACCCCCCGGAATCCGGATTCCACAAGCCCTAACGTGACCCCGTTCCGATGGGCAGCCCAAGGGGGGCTGCCGTACCGACGGGGGTGACATGCATCGAGTGCAGAAGCTGGCCGCAGGGATCATGGCCATGCTCCTGATCACGGCCGGGACGGCCTGGGCAAAACCGAGAAGCGACGGCGGCGGCGGCCCCAGGTCGTGGGCCGAGCCGATGCTGGCGTTCTCGAGCGATCGCTTCGAGCTCGCCGCCGGCGACACCGCGCTGCTGAGCTGGGCGTCGGCCAACACCCGGAGCTGCGAAGCCAGCGGCGACTGGGCTGGCAGGCTGGCCACCGACGGCGTGTTTCGCACGCCGCCCCTGACTACCACGTCGGTGTTTACCCTGACCTGCAGCGCAAAGGGCGCCAGCGTGCAGGAATCCGTGACGCTGACCGTCGCCCAGCCGGCATCCGATCCGGTACCGCAGCCTCAACCGGCGCCCGAACCGGAGCCCGCGCCTGAACCGACACCGGAGCCCGAACCGGCGCCCGAGCCGGAGCCGACACCCGCGCCCGAACCGGCGCCTGCGCCAGAGCCAGCGCCTGCGCCAGAGCCGACGCTGTCCTTCAGCGCCAGCCACGACCGGGTCGCGCCCGGCGGCGCCGTCACGCTGCAGTGGTCGGCCAGCCACGCCGACGGCTGCACCGCCGGCGGCGGCTGGTCGGGGGCGCGGCCGGTGAGCGGCAGCGCCACGACAGGCTCCCTCGACGCCGGCACCACGTTCACCATGAGCTGCACGGGTGCGGGCGGCACCGTTCTGCAGATGCTCACGGTGCAGCTCGTGAGCCAGGTGGCGATCACCTGGGTGCCGCCGACCCGGAACGTCGACGGCTCGCCGCTGACCGACCTGGCCGGTTACCGCATCTACGTGGGCCAGTTCAGCGGTCAGTACACCGACGTGCTGCCGGTGAGCAATGCCGCGGCGACACAGCACGCGCTGGAGCTCGCATCGGGCAGCTACTTCGTCACCATGACCGCGGTGGATGCGGCCGGCAACGAGTCAGGCTACGCCAACGAGATCGTCCGCACCGCGCCCTGATCGCAGACGGCGAAGCGGACGTTCAGGCCGATTCGAACCAGCCCGTGGGCGACTCGATGCAGCGGGTCAGGTCGACGGGCGACGGCGTCGGCTGGGCCGCCCAGCGCACGGCGTTGCAGAGCACGCGGCCGATCTCTGCCTGGTGGTAGACCGGATAGGTCTCGTGGCCGGGGCTGAAGTAGAAGATCCTCCCCTTGCCGCGCCGGAAGCAGCAGCCGCTGCGGAACACCTCGCCGCCGCTGAAGTGGCTGATGAACACCAGCTCGTCCGGCGCGGGAACGTCGAAGCACTCGCCGTACATCTCGTGGCGCGCAAGCACCAGCGGCTGCGGCACCCCTGCGGCGATGGGGTGATCGGGCGCCACGGTCCACACCAGCTCCCGGTCGTCAGCCTCGCGCCAGCGCAGGTTGCAGCTCGTGCCCATGAGCCGGCGGAACACCTTGGACAGATGCCCCGAGTGCAGCACCACCAGCCCCATGCCGCCGAGCACGCGGGCGCAGACCCGGTCGACCACGGCATCGTCGACCTGGTCATGGGCCAGATGCCCCCACCACAGCAGCACATCCGCGGTGTCGAGCACCTGGGGCGGGAGGCCATGCGCCGGCATGTCCAGGGTGGCGGTCACCACCTCGGCGCCCGCGAGCCCATGCCGCAGCCGGTCGGCGATGGCACCGTGGATGCCGTCGGGATAGATCTCGGCCACCGATCGGCTGCGCCGCTCGTGCAGGAACTCGTTCCAGATCACTACCCGCATCACGAACTCCCCGGCTGGTTCCGGCACATTAGAACCGCGCCGGGCGCGCGTGGTCCATACGAATGGCTAGTGCCATCTGGCCAAGCCCGGGCACAAGGTCCACAATTCGCCCGACGCTACCAGGAGGTGCAGGCGTGCAGCGAACGACATCGGTCAGGAACCAGATCGCCCCGCTGCTGGATCGACTCATTCACCAGCTTGGGGCCGAAGGCAGCGCCACGCAGCGGGCCTACTTTCTGCGTATCCGGCGCGAGCTGGAGCGGGCACGCCACGACGCTGAGCTGTTGACGCCCATCCGCGAGCTCACCTCCACCACCGCGGTCGGCTTCAGCTTCTCCAGCGACGCCCGGGTGCTGATCGCTCGAATCCTCGAGAAGGCGGAAGAGCTGGGCCGTGACCTGGACTTCATGCCACCGACCCTGCACTGATCCCGCATGGCTACCCGCCGCCGGCGCAATGGCGATGCCATCCTGGTAGATTGACCACCGTGGTTAAGCAGTGGACATCGCGGTTGCCCGCCCTCTTCGTCGTGGCTCTGCTGAGCGGTCCGACCTGGGCGGAGGAACTCGAGGAACAGGTCATCGAGGACCAGGACCGACCGGACACGGCCGAGGTGATCCGGAACTCCTGCCGCGACGATCAGAGCCGGCCCGCCTCGTGGATGGACCGCGCCCACTCCTACGTCAGCGAGCGGCTGTGCGAGCCGGCGGCCTGGTTCGACGGGTTTTTCGGCGACGCCCGGGCCGACGAGGAGACCCCCATCGGCAGCTTCTTCCGGGTGCGCAACTCGCTGCGCTACTCCGAGAACGAGGATTTCGGTCACGACCTGCGCGTCTCCGCCAACCTCTCTCTGCCCCGGATCTCCGACCGGGTACGGCTGCTGATCAGCCGCGACGAGTCCATCGAGGGCGATCTGGACCAGAACGACAACCGCACCGGCGAGGACGAAGAGCAGACGCGACTCGGCCTGCGCCTGCTGCTGACCAAGGACGGGCCCACCCAGTTCGATCTGGACGGCAGCGTGAAGATCAGCGGCGGCGGCCTCAACCCGCGGGTGCGCGGCCGCGGGCGCCATACCTGGGGCCTCACCGAAGAGACCCAGGCGCGCTTCACCCAGATCGTGTTCTGGGAGCGCGAGGACGGCGTCGGCACCACCTCACGTGCCGACTGGGAATGGCTGCCGCGCGAGAACTCTCTCGTGCGCCTGAGCGGCCGCGGCACCGTGGCCGACAAGATCGACGGCATCGAGTGGCGCACCGGGCTGGTGGGCTTCCGCCAGCTCGACCGCAAGACGGCCATCCGCAGTGAGATCGGCGCCTTCGGGCAGACCAAGCCGAAGCACGAAACCGAGGAATACTTCGTCAACTTCCGCTTTCGCCGCGCCTTCCTGCGCGACTGGCTGTTCTACGAGCTGCAGCCGGAGCTGGCCTGGCCGGTAGACGACTTCGGCGACCGCTACTCCGACCTGCGGTTCATCTTCACGCTGGAGATCCAGTTCGAGAACGCCGCCTCCGTGGACGACGAGATCGATCACTACCGCGGCCGCTGACGGCCAGCACGTCGGGGTGGCCGGTGCCGCGGCGATGCGGGTAAGCTGGCTGAAACCGATCACCAGGACAGCCGTGGACTATCTGCAACCTAACGACGCCATGCACATGCCGGGCCTGCGCCTGGCCCTCACCGTGGGCGTGCCGGCGCCCTACTCCATGTCGGCCAGGGCCGTCTTCGATCTGAAGGGCGTGCCCTACACCCCGGTGGCCCAGCACGGCGGCGCCGCCAATCCCGACCTGGTGGCCTGGACCCGGCATCGCAACGCCCCGGTGGCCGTCTACGAAGACGAGCCGCCGCGCACCGGCTGGCTCGAGATCCTGAACCTGGCCGAGCGGCTGGGTTCCGGGCCGTCGCTGCTGCCGGACGACATCGGCGAGCGCATGACCATGATCGGCCTTACCCACGAGCTGATCGGCGAGGGTGGCTTCGTCTGGCAGATGCGGCTGGTGATGCTCGGCCTGGGTGGTCCGGAGCGGGCGGCGAAGGAGGCGGAGCGCAACCCCATGTACGCCGAATACGGCTACAGCGAGGCGGCCCGGGAGCGGGCCCTGGAGAAGGCCAAAGCCGTGCTGGAGGTGTTCACCGCCCACGCCCGGCGGCAGCGCTCGGCGGGCAGCAACTACCTGATCGGCGACCGGCTGTCGGCGCTGGACGTCTACTGGGCCTACTTCAGCCAGATCGTCCGCACCCTGCCCGAAGACCAGTGCCCGACCCCGGCGCCGCTGCGCAAGGCCTACGATCTGTCAGGCGAGGCGATCGGCGGTTGCGACCCGATTCTGCTGGAGCAGCGGCAATGGATCCTCGAGAACCACCTGACCCTGCCGATGACGTTCTGATCAGCCGCGGCCGCTGCCTGTGCGGCGCCGTGGCCTTCGAGGCCCGTGGCAGTGCGCTGTGGACGGCCTACTGTCACTGCCGCTCGTGCCGGCGCCAGACCGGCTCGCCGGTCACCCTGTACAGCGGCTTCGACTCGCAGCAGGTGCGCTTCAGCGGCGCCGAGCCCGGCACCTTCGCCTCGTCGCCGGGCACCGAACGCGGCTTCTGCCGCCACTGCGGCACGCCCATCTACTACCGCTCGACCCGCTGGCCGGGCGAGACCCACCTGTTCACCTGCACGTTCGACGCGCCTGAGGCGTTTCCGCCCCAGAGCCACGTCTACTTCGCGGAGCACCTGCCGGGCTTCGACGTGCGCGACGGCCTGCCGCGCAAGTCATAGCCGGGCCGCTCAGCTCTTGGAAGCCCCGGTGGGCACCTCGTTGAACGGGATGCCTTTGTCCACCCGCACGTCCTGGGGCAGGCCCAGCACCCGCTCGGCGATGATGTTGGCCATGATCTCGTCGGTGCCGCCGGCGATGCGCAGCCCCGGAATGCTCATGTAGGTGCCCTGGAACAGGCCGGCCTCGGCGGCGAACTTCTCGTCCCAGATGGCGCCCGACTGCTCCAGCAGGTCGATGGCGAACGATGCCATGTCCTGGGTCTTGGGCGCCCCCACCAGCTTGCCGATGGAGTTCTCGGGCCCAGGGATGTCACCGCGCGAGAGCGCCGACAGGGTGCGGTAGGACGTGTACTTGAGGCCCGCCTCCTGGCAGTACCAGTCCGCCAGCTTGGCGCGCACGGCGGCGTTCTCGATGGCGGGCTTGTCGTCGATCTGCACCTTCTGAGCCAGCTTGAAGACCCGGTCGAAACCCACCTGGGTGCCGCCGGCGCCGATGGAAGCGCGCTCGTTCATCAGCGTGGTCAGCGACACCTGCCAGCCCTGGCCCACGGCACCGAGGCGCTGGCTGTCGGGAATGCGCACGTCGGTGAAGTACACCTCATTGAAGTTGGCGTCGCCGGAGAGCTGCTTGATGGGCTTGATCTCGATGCCCGGGCTCTTCATGTCGAGGTAGAAGTAGGTCAGGCCCTTGTGCTTCGGCACCGTCGGGTCGGTGCGCACCACCAGAATGCCGTAGTCGGAGTAGTGGGCGCCCGACGTCCAGATCTTCTGGCCGTTGATGACCCAGTCGTCCCCATCCTTCACCGCCCGGGTGCGCAGCGCCGCCAGGTCGGAGCCGCCGGCCGGCTCGCTGAAGAGCTGGCACCAGATCTCCTCGCCGCTGGCGAGCTTGGGCAGGAAGCGCTGCTTGGCCTCGTCATCGGCCCACGTCATCAGCGTCGGCGCCGCCATGCCCTGGCCGATGCCGAAGATGCCGCCGGGGAGCTGATACTTCGACTCCTCCTGGTTCCAGATCACCTGCTCGATGGCGGAGGCACCGCGGCCGCCGTACTCCTTCGGCCAGGTGATGCAGGCCCAGCCGGCGTCGTACTTGCGCTGCTGCCAGAGCTTGGCCTGCTCGATGTAGTTCTTGCCGGACAGCTCCTTCTTCGAGGGCACGTTCTTCTTCAGCCACTGCCGGGCTTCCTTGCGGAACTTGGCTTCTGCGGCGGTATCGTTGAAATCCATCGTCTCGTCTCCTGAATTCGTGGTGGGCCGGCTCAGGCGGCGTTGCTGTGCTCGACGGCCGTGATCAGCTTGTCCTGCCACAGGCCTTCGCTGCCGATGTTGACCGACAGCAGCTTGGCGCGGCGGTAGAAGAACTGGCAGTCGAACTCCCAGGTGTAGCCCATGCCGCCATGGGTCTGGATGTTCTCCTTGGACGCGAAGTAGTACGCCTGGGTGGCCGACACCCGGGCGGTGGCGGCCGCCAGCGGCAGCTCGGCGGCATCGGCGTTGAGCGCCCAGGCGCCGTAGTAGCAGTTCGAACGCGCCAGCGTGTTCTTCACGTACATGTTGGCCAGCTTGTGCTTGATCGCCTGATAGGAGGCGATGGGGCGGCCGAACGCGTAGCGGCCGAGCGCGTACTCGCGAGCCTGCTCCAGCGCCGCCTGTGAACCCCCTACCTGCTCCCAGGCGAACAGCACCGCGGCGCGGTTCAGAAGCTTCTGGGTCAGCGCCCAGCCTTCGCCCGGCTTGCCCAGCGGCTCGGCGGCGGCCTTGTCGAAATCGACGTTGGCGTGGCCGCGGGTCGGGTCCAGGGTGGGCACCGGGGTGGTGGTCACCGACTTGGCGTTCTTGCTCACCAGGTACAGCGCGGCGCCGTCGCCGCTGCCGTGGGCGGCCAGCACCACCATGACGTCGGCAATGGCGGCATCCGGCACCGCGGTCTTGCTGCCGCTCAGCTTGCCGCCCTTCACCTTGGTCTCGAGCGTCTTCGGCGAGGTGCGCCCGGCACCCTCCGCCATGGCGAAGGTGCCGATGGCCTCGCCGGCCGCCAGCTTCGGCAGCCAGGCTTCCTTCTGCTCGGTGCTGCCGGCCAGCAGCAGGGCCTCGGTGGCCAGGTAGACCGACGACGAGAACGGCACCGGCGCCACGGCGCGGCCCAGCTCCTCGGCGATGACGCAAAGCTCCAGGTAGGAAAGCCCGAGGCCGCCCAGCTCCTCCGGAATCACGGCGGCGGTCCAGCCCATGTCGACGATCTTCTTCCACAGCGTCGGATCGTACTCGGCGTCGCTGTCGAGTACCTTGCGCACCACCGAGGGCGGGCAGTTCTCGTCGAGGAACCGGCGGGCCTGGTCCCGCAGCATGTTCTGGTCTTCGGAAAATTCGAAGTTCATGGACTTCCCCTGAAAATGATCGAGCCCGGGATTTTCGCCAGTTTGCGGCCAAAAGGCGAGCCCGGGCCCGGCGCGCCGGCGCAACGTGGTTTGCGCCGGCCGGCGCCAGGCGTACTCTGCCGCCATGGCTTTGTACCGATCACAGCGCAGGCCATCCGCTGGTACCGCCGGCCGGCTCGCCATCTCCACGCTGATGCTGGCCGGTTGGGCGGTGGCCGCCGGCGCGACCGCCGCCGCGGACGCCTATCCAAACCAGCGCGCTGAGGCCGTCCGCACCTGCCAGGCAGTGGATCCGGATGCCTATCAGAGCGGCCTCTGGTTGAATCCGGACGGCTACCGGTCGTACTACGAGCGCTCGCGGTGCTTTCTGGACGCGGCCGTGCGCTTTCGCGATCCGGGGCTGTGCGACCAGGTGCGGCAGCGGCGCGCACTGCTGTCCTCGAGCTGGGGCTACAGTGAAGCGCGCTGCCGAGAGTTGGTCGCGTCCGGCATCGATGCGGATCGCCGCGCGCTCGCCGAGCGCCGCGAGGCATACCACCGCGCCCCGGTTCGCCTGACCGGGCTGCGCATCGTGGGCAATGGCAACGGCCGCGACTACGACGTGATACCCGAGTTCTCCGGGAGCGGCGCGGGCGGATACCGCCTGACCCTGCACCTGCAGCCGGCTCGAGGCACGCCCGTACTGGTGCACGAGGGCGGCTACCACGTCAGCGGCGCCCCCAGCCGGCTGCGTATCTACCTGCCGACACACGAAATCCGGGCCAGCTATCCATCCTTCGATGAAGATGCTGCCTATCACGTGATCGCGACGCTGGAGCTCAGCATCGGTCACGGCAGCCAGGACGGGATGTGGAGCCGCGACTTCATCGAACGCGAGTTTCCAGGGGTCGAGCGCCGCCAGTCGCTGACTCGCCGCGTGGTGTTCGGCGAGCTGACCTTCCAGCCTGACCCGCCGGCCCCGTGAGCAAGGTGCGCCCAGGCTCTCGAAGGGTGGTCGGTGCATGGCGGGGGCGGCATTCGTGACCGATGCGCAGCAGACCGAGCTCGACGCGTTCCGTGCGGATACCCGCGCCTGGCTGGAAGCCAACTGCCCGCCTTCCATGCGCACCCGTATGGTGCCCGGCGAGGAGGTCACCGGCGGCCACAAGCGCCGCAGCAGCAACCCCGAAGCGTATCTGTGGCTGGAGCGCATGGCCGAGCGCGGCTGGACCGCGCCCACCTGGCCGGTGGACTACGGCGGCGCCGGGCTCGACAAGGCGCGCTTCCTGGTGCTGCTGGACGAACTGCAGCGGCTCAAAGCGCGGCCGCCGCTGCTGGGCATGGGGGTGAGCATGATCGGCCCGACCCTGCTGGAGTTCGGCACCGAGGAGCAGAAGCGCCGCCACCTGCCGCCCATCGCCCGGGGCGAAACCGCCTGGTGCCAGGGCTACAGCGAGCCGGGCGCGGGTTCCGACCTGGCCAGCCTGTCGACGCGGGCCGACGATCAGCGCGACCACTATCTGGTGAACGGCTCGAAGATCTGGACGTCGGGGGCCGATCACGCCGACTGGATGTTCTGCCTGGTGCGCACGGACCGCGACGCTGGCAAGCACCGGGGCATCAGCTTCCTGCTGCTGGCCATGGACAGCCCGGGCGTCAGCGTCCGGCCCATCGTCCTGATCAACGGCCATTCGCCCTTCTGCCAGACGTTCTTCGACAACGTCAGGGTGCCGAAGGCCGACCTGGTGGGTGACGTCAACGACGGCTGGACCGTGGGCAAGCGCCTGCTGCAGCACGAGCGCTCGGGGCTCACCGCCCTTGCCAGCGCCGAAAGCGCCGGACCGCTGGAGCGCATCAGGCCGTCGCTGCCGCTGGCCGAGCTGGCGAGACAGCACGCGGGCGCGGCTGGGGTGGACCCGGCGCTGCGCCGCGACATCGTCGCCAACGAGATGCACAAGCGCGCCTTCCTGCTTACGCGGCAGCGGTGCCTGGAGGAGTCGGACGCTGCCACGCCCGGCCCGGCCACCTCAATCTTCAAGTACGTCGAGGCTGAGTACGTGAAGCAGCAGCTCGAGCTGCAGCTTCGCATCCGCGGCACCTCGGGGCTCGGCTGGTCTGGCGCGCCGTTCAGCGAGGAGGCGCTGCGCATGGGCCGGCTGTGGCTGGAGTCGAAGGCCATCTCCATCGCCGGCGGCTCCAACGAAATTCAGCTCAACATCATCGCCAAGCGCGTGCTCGGCCTGCCCGACTAGGAGGATCGCACCATGCCCACGCCCATCACCGGACCGTACTGGGCAGCCCGCAACTGGTCGGCCGACGCCGGCGCCGGCAGCATCCACGACGACGCCACCGCCGCCCGCCTGGGGTTCCGCGGTGGCACCGTGGCCGGTGACGTGCATATGAACCAGTTTCCGCCGGTGCTGGTCGAGCTGTTCGGCCCGGCCTGGTTCGAGCGCGGCAACCTGTCGCTCGGCTTCAAGAACGCCACCGTCGATCGTGAAGGGGTAAGGGTGCTGGCCGAGCCCCTGGCCGCCGGCACGCATCAGACCACGGTGTGGATGACGCGCGACGACGGCCTGCTGGTGTGCACCGGCACCGCCGCCGTAGGCGATCACAGCCGGTCGGCCCTGCGCACCCAGCACCTGCGGTCCTGCGACCCGGCCGAGCTCAAGATCCTCAACCGGCTGACGCCGGGGCTGTCGCTCGGCAGCTACGACATCGTCGCGGACCCCGAGAAGCAGTTTGACCGCTACGACCGGGGCCTGATCAGCGACCCGCTGCCGTGGTACCGCGATGGCTCGCCCTGGGGCGAGGTGGTGGCCGCGCCGTGCACCATCATCGAGTATCTGTGGGGCCAGCCGATGCTGGCGCTGCGGCCGCTGGTGGGCGAATCGGTGGGTCTGTTCGGCGCCATCGAGATCGGCTTCGTCAACGGCCCGTTCCTGCTGAACCGGCCGTACCGGCTGCAGAGCGAGGTGGTCTGCGTCGGCCAGAGCCCGCAGACCGAGTACGTGTGGTACGACACCGTCGCTTACGATCCGGCCGGCGCCGTGGTGGCGACGCTGCGCATGCAGTCGCGGGTGATGAAGGCGTCGTCACCGGCGTACGCGACGCCGGAGCAAGGCTGACGCCGCCGCCGGCACCTGAAAGTGTGATGCGCGTCACCATCTTGCTGCCGAGTCCGTCGCGGCCGGGCTGGTATCATACGCGCTCCCGTACACGCTCCCGCTCACTCACCAGCCCATGATCGACTATTCCGGCATGCGACTGCGCCCCACCGCGGCAGCGGAACTGCTGCAACGAACGCCATGGGCCGAGACCCCCCTGGGCGTCCCGGGCGGTTGGTCGCAGGCGTTGAAAACGGCCGTGCAGATCTGCCTGAACGCGCCCTTCCCCATGTCGCTCGCCTGGGGAAGACAGCACGTGCTGTTCTACAACGATGGCTACCTGCCGATCATGGGTGCCAAGCATCCGTCCGGATTCGGCCGCCCGGCGCTGGACGTCTACTCAGAGCTCGAGGGGTTTCTGGCGCCCCGCATCTCCGCCGTGTTCGACGGGGGCGCCTACCAAGAGCAGGACCTGCTGCTGCCCCTCGAACGCGACGGCGCCGTACGCGAGGCCTACTTCACCTTCAGCTACAGCCCGGTGCCCGACGTCGACGGGGTGGTTCGCGGCATGCTGTCGGTGGCGTCGGAGACCACCTGTCACGTGCAGCAGCGGCGCCGCGGCGAAACCATCTCCCGGCTGGCCGACGCGCTCGCCCGGCAGGCCCACATGGCGCCACTGGCCCCGGTCATCGCCGAGGTGCTGGCCGCCAACCCCATGGACTTTGCCGCGGCGGCGATGCTGGAGGTCTCCGATCCAGACCATATCGAGGTGCGTTGGTCGAACGCCAATGGCTTCGCCGCCGAAGCGGCGGCTGCCGCCGGCCCCCTGGCCGCCCATCTGCGGCACCCGCACGGGCCCAGCACGGCGGCGGTAAGCCGGCTCGACACGCGCAGCTTCGCCATGACGCTTCTCGACCGGGAAGTGCTGGGCGGAAACGCCTTTGCCCTGGTGGTGCGGCCTGACCCGCAAGTGCCGCTCGACGAGGGCTACCTGCAACTCCTCACCGTGTTGCACGAAACCGTCAGCGGCGCCATCTACCGCATCGCCGAGCAGCGGCGCGCCTTGAGTGAGGTGCGCCGCCGCCTGAACGAA
Organism: Pseudomonadales bacterium; assembly: GCA_040219935.1. Classification (GTDB taxonomy): domain Bacteria; phylum Pseudomonadota; class Gammaproteobacteria; order Pseudomonadales; family Azotimanducaceae; genus UBA7803. Next base: position 33,744 of record JAVJUA010000011.1, read on the forward strand.
CGTGACCGCCTCTACCGGCTGCTCTTCGAACAGAGCCGCGATGGCATCATCCTGGGGCGCACCAGCGGCGAGATCGTGGCCGCCAATCCGGCCGCCTGCCAGCTGCTCGGCTACAGCGAGGCAGAGCTGATCGCACTCGGCCGCGATGGCATCGTCGTGAAGGACGACGCCCGGTTCCACGCCATGGCGGAACGGCAACAGACAGGACGATTCGTCGGTGTGCTGCACTATCGGCGCGGCGACGGCACCGTACTGAAGGCCGACGCATCCTCCACCCGAATCGATGATGCAGCCATCGGCAACGACGCGACCATCGTGCTGCTGCGCGACGCCTCGCAACGGCTGAGTGGCGAGGAACGCATGGCCACCACGGCGCGGCTCGAGGCCATCGGCCAGCTCACCGGCGGTATATCCCACGACTTCAACAACCTGCTGAACGTGATCATCAACGGTGCCGAGGAGCTGGTGGCCGGGCTGGACGGCACCCATCCGCACCGGCACGCTGCCGATCTGGTGCTGGCAGCGTCGCTCAAGGCAGCGGATCTGACGCGCCAGCTGCTGGCCTTCAGCCGCCAGCAGCCTATGGCGACTCGACGGATGGACGTGCGCGACGGGCTGAGCGAGGTGGATCAGATCGTTGCTCGGGCCGTGGGCGGCAGCATCGCCGTGAGGTTCGACCTGCCGGAGGGCATCGTCGTGCGCGCGGATCCGTCCCTGCTGCAGAGCGCCGTCATCAACCTCGCCATCAACGCACGCGACGCCATGCCCGACGGCGGCGTTCTGACCATCGGTGCGGCCGCAGTCGAGGTGGATGCCCGGACCGCGGTCGAGCTCGATGTCGAGCCGGCCGAGTACGTCCGCGTCGTCGTCACCGATACCGGCATCGGTATTCCACCGGATCAGCTGCCGCGAGTGATGGAGCCGTTCTTCACCACGAAACCGCCGGGCGCAGGGACCGGCCTCGGCCTCAGCATGGTCTATGGCTTCGTCCGACAATCGGGCGGTGGGATGCGGCTGCGCTCGCAACCGGGTCAGGGCACCACTGTGGAGCTGTATCTGCCCACGGCGGCCAACGATCTGCCGGACACGGCACCAGCGCTGCCGCAGCCGACCCCGTCTGGCGCGGCTCGGGTCGGCGGTTCCCACGTGCTGGTGGTGGAGGACAACGACCTGCTGGGGGCCATGGTGCGGCGCACCCTGGAACAGGCCGGATACCCGGTGACGTTGTGCGACAACGCTCAGAGCGCCCTGGACCGGGTCGCCGTCGTACCCGGCATCGATCTGGTCATCACCGACATTCAGCTCGGCGGCGACATGGACGGCTGGACCCTGGCGGACCGGATCGCCGAGCAGCGGCCGGGCCTCACCGTGCTCACCATGTCCGGCTTCGCGCCCCAGACGGACGGGCGCGGAACTCGGACCCCCACCCTGCGCAAGCCGTTCCGCCCCCGGGACCTGCTGGCGCTGGTGTCGAGCCACCTGGGGTCTGCGTCCGCCACCTGAGCCGTGCGATGCGCCCGGCGCGCCCATCCCCTAGAATGCGCCGATGAACGCAAGCGTGGATTTCACCGAGCTGGGCTACGTGCGGGTCGCGGCGGTGGCGCCGGAGCTCAGCCTGGCCGACCCCGAAGCCAACGCCGAGCGCATCGCCGCGCACCTGCGCACCCTGGCGCGTGACCACGTCAGCCTGGCCCTGTTCCCCGAACTCTGCCTCACCGGCTATAGCTGCGAGGACCTGTTCTTCAACGACGACCTGCATCGCGGCGTGCGCCGGGCGCTGGCGGCGCTGGCGGCGGCCAGCCGCAACCTGGTCTGCGTGGTGGGCGCGCCCTGGCGCAGCGGTGACGGCCGGCTGCTGAACTGCGCGGTGGTGCTGGCCGACGGCGCCGTGCGCGGCATGGTGCCGAAGACGGCGCACCCCAACTCCGGCGAGTTCTACGAGCGGCGCTGGTTCGTCTCCGGCGCCGGCGTCGACGAAGCGGTGGACGACCCGGAGCTCGGCAGCTTCCGGCTGTGCCGCGAGCAGCTTTTCGAAGTCGGCCCTATGCAGGTGGGCATCGAGATCTGCGAAGACGTGTGGGCGCCGGAGCCTCCCGGCATCCGCCACTGCCTGGCGGGCGCCGACGTGATCCTCAACCTGTCGGCCAGCAACGAGCTGGTGGCCAAGGCCGCCTACCGGCGCGACCTGGTGCGCATGACCAGCGCCAGGGGCCTGTGCGGCTACCTGTATGCGTCCTCCGGCCCCACCGAGTCGACCAAGGACGTGGTGTTCGGCGGCCATCTGCTGGCCGCCGAGAACGGGGTCCTGCTGGCGGAAAGCGAGCGCTTCTCGCTGGCTGGGGAAACCCTGGTGACTGAGTTCGACCTGCAGCACCTGCGCCACGACCGGGCCCAGAACACCACCTTCGGCAACGCCCCGCGGCCGGCGCCCTACCGGCGCGTCGACGTGCTGTCCGGGGCGGCGCCGCTGGCCGGCCTGGTCCGCAACATCGAGGCGCACCCCTTCGTGCCCGACGACGAGGCCCAGGTGGACGCCCGGGCGGCGGAGATCCTGGCCATTCAGGCCACCGGGCTGGCCCGGCGCATGCTGGCCGCCGGCACCGACGTGCTGGTGCTGGGGCTGTCCGGCGGCCTCGACAGCACCCTGGCGCTGCTGGTCTGCCTGGATGCGCTCGCCAGGCGCGGCCTGTCCCCCGACCACGTGCAGGCGCTGACGCTGCCCGGGCCCGGCACCTCCGAGCACACCCGGGAGACGGCCTACCAGCTCGCCCGCGCCGCCGGCATCACGCTGAAGGAGATCTCCATTTCCGACGCCGTCGCCGGGCACCTGGCCGACCTCGGCCACGTGGCCGAAGACGACGTGGTGTTCGAGAACGCCCAGGCCCGGGAGCGCACCCAGATCCTGTTCAACCACGCCAACCAGCAGGGCGGCATCGTGGTGGGCACCGGCGATCTGTCCGAGCTGGCGCTTGGCTGGTGCACGTTCAACGCCGACCACATGGCCAGCTACAACGTCAACGCCAGCGTGCCGAAGACCATGATCCGCTACCTGGTGCGCTGGTATGCGCGCCACCGCGCCAGCGAGTCACTGGCCGCGGTGCTGGAGCGGGTGCACGCCACCCCCATCTCGCCGGAGCTGATCCGCCCGGCCGAAGGCGCGATCGCCCAGCACACCGAGGCCATCATCGGCCCCTACGCGCTGCACGACTTTTTTCTGCACCAGCTCATGCGCCACGGCGCCGGCGTGCGCAAGATCTTCCACCTCGCCGTGCTCGCGTTCGCCGTCGAGTACGGCGAGGAGGAGGTCGGCCGCTGGCTCGGCGTCTTCCTGCGCCGCTTCTACAGCCAGCAGTTCAAGCGCACGACGCTGCCGCCGGGACCCAAGGTAGGCACCGTCAGCCTGTCGCCTCGCGGCGACTGGCGCATGCCCGACGAGGTGGCGGCCAGAGCCGCGCTCGCCGAGCTGGACCTGTTGATTCACCGCCACCAGGAGTGAGCCACCGATGCCGATGACCCGATATGCGGGCGCGCTGCTGTTCGCCGTGCTCGTCACCACCACCGCCGCCAGCCGCGCCCAGACCGCCGACGCCACGCCGTTCTGCGGCGACGAGGGGGTGTGGATCCAGATTCTGGGCGCCGGCGGGCCGGAGCTCGACGACACCCAGGGCGGGCCCGGGTATCTGGTGTTTGCCGACAACGCCGCCCGGGTGCTGGTAGACACCGCACCTGGCGCTTCCGTGGCGTTCGACAAGGCCGGCGGCCGGCTGGCCGACCTCGAAGCCGTAGTCTTCACCCAGCTCACCGCCCATCACAGCGGCGACTTCCCCGCCTTCGTCGAAGGCGCGCTGTCGGCCGGCCGCGACCGCGACCTGCCGGTGTTCGGACCCGACGGCGCCGAGCCGTTCCCGGGCACCCGCGCCCTGGTGGACCGGCTGATCGGCGCCCGCGGCGCGTACGCCTACCTGGCCGGGTTCCTGTCCACCGACGCCCCGGCGGGGTTCCGCATCGCCGCCCGCGACGTGCCCACCCTGGGCCGCGGCGTCTGGACGGGCTTTCACGGCGCCACGACCCGCCTCGCCGCCGTGCCCGTGCATCACGGCCCCATACCGGCTTTGGCCTGGCGGGTGCACATCGGCGACAAGACCATCGTCTTCACCGGCGACTTCAGCAACCGGAGCGACCAGATGGCCGAGTTCGCCGCCGGCGCCGACGCCCTGGTCATCCACCATGCCGTGCCCGAGGGCACCCGCGGCGAGCCCACCGACCTGCACGTGACGCCGAGCCAGATCGGCCGCATCGCCGCCCGGGCCGACGTGCGCATGGTCATCCTCGGCCACCGCACCAATCGTACCCGCGGCTTCGAGTCGATCAGCCGCGGCGCCATCGCCGAGCACTACGAGGGCGCCGTCATCTTCGCCAACGACCTGGAGTGCTGGGGGCTGTGAGCCGCCTGCCGGGCCCGGCCGCCGTGCTCGACTACTGGTTCGGCACGCTGACCGACGGCGTCGCCAGCGCCGCCCGCCGCAGGCGCTGGTTCAAGGCCAGCGCCGAGGACGACGCCGAGATCGCCCGACGCTTCGGCCCGCTCATCGACCGCGCCCGGGTCGGCGCCCTCGATCACTGGCTGCGCCGCGCCGAGTGGCGGCTGGCCTACATCCTGGTGTGCGACCAGTTCCCGCGGCAGGCTTTTCGGGGCACCGCGCAGGCCTTCGCCACCGACGCGCGGGCGCGTGACGCCGCCGCAGACGGCGTCGAACACGGCCACGACCTGGCGCTCGGCCCGGACCAGCGGGCGTTCTTCTACATGCCCTTCGAACACGCCGAATCGCGGCTGGACCAGCATGTGTCGGTGGGTTTGTTCACGGCGCTGCAGGACGCGGCATCGCCGGGCTACCGGCAGCAGGCGGCGTCGTTCCTGGCCTATGCCCGCGAGCACCGTGACGTGGTGCAGCGCTTCGGCCGCTTCCCCCACCGCAACGCCGTGCTCGGCCGCCGCAGCACGGCAGCCGAACGCGCCTACCTGAAGACGGCCTCAGGCTACGGCCAGACCGCGCGCTGATCGAGGTAGTCGAACGCCAGCCGGCTCATGGCACGCACGCCGGGCAGCAGCGCGCCCTCGTCCACGTAGAACAGCGGCGAATGATTGGGAATCGCCTCCGCCGCCGGCACGTCGGCCGGACGGCCGCCGATGAAGAAGAACAGCCCCGGCACCTCGGCCTGGTAGAACGAAAAGTCTTCGGCGCCGGTGATGGGTTCGCCGAGCCGCACGTTGGCGGCGCCGTAGACGTCGCGCAGGGTCGGCAGCATGGCCTCGGTCAGCTCGGCGTCGTTGTATGTGACCGGCACGCCCGGGTCGATCTCCACCTCCGCCGTTGCACCCATGCCCTCGGCCACCGAGGTGGCGATGCGCCGCAGCTTGTCGTGAATGGCGAGCCGCATGTCGGGATCGAAGCTGCGGATGGTGCCGGTGAGCTCGGCCGCATCGGGAACGATGTTGCTGCGCACGCCGGCCTGGAAGGTGCCCACGGTCACCACCGCCGGTGCCCGGGTGAGCTCCAGCTCGCGGCTGACGATGGTCTGCAGCGCGGTGACGATGTGGGCCCCGACGACGATGGGATCGACGCCGGCCCAGGGCTGGGCGCCATGGGTCTGGCGGCCCCGGATGCGGATCTCGAAGCTCTGGGCGCTGGCCATGGCACCCCGCGGCCGGTAGCTGGCCTGACCCACGGCGTCGCCCTGGCTGATGTGCAAACCGAAGATGGCGTCCACGTCCGGATCCTCGAGCACGCCCTGGCGGATCATCAGCTCGGCGCCGCCCTCCTCACCCTTGGGCGCGCCTTCCTCCGCGGGCTGGAAGACGAACTTCACGGTGCCCGGCAGCTCGTCGCGCAGCCCGGCCAGCACCTCGGCGGCGCCCATGAGGATGGCGACGTGATTGTCGTGGCCGCAGGCGTGCATCACGCCCACCTCCTGGCCGTTGTAGGTGTCGCGCTCCGTGGACGCGTAGGGCAGCCCGGTACGCTCCTCCACCGGCAGCGCATCCATGTCGGCGCGCAGCGCCACCACCGGCCCCGGCCGCCCGCCCTCGAGGACGCCCACCACGCCGGTGTGGGCGACCTCCGTGGTCACCTCCATGCCCAGCGCGCGCAGATGTTCGGCCACCAGCGCCGCGGTGCGAAACTCGCGGTTGGACAGCTCCGGGTGCTGGTGAATGTCGCGCCGCCAGGCAATGACGCGCTGCGCCACGGCCTCGGCTGCTGCGTCGATGCGCTGCGCCACGTCGGCCCGACCCGGGCCAGGCAGCGCCAGCAGACAGATCAGCACCAGGGCGGTCGGCCAGACAACCTTCATCGCATCCTCCTCGTCGTACCTTGCACCAAGCCTACCGGTCACGGCCGGCGTCGGCGACTCCGGCGTCGTGATAACCTGCCCGCCTTCGACCGACCTGAATCCAAGGGGGAGAGTACCTGAATGAAATTCGACATCGCCATGACCGACGAGCTGCTGGCCACCACCCGGGCCGTGCGCAAGCGCCTGGACCTGAAGCGAGAGGTGCCGCGCAGCGTGATCGAGGAGTGCCTCACCCTGGCCGTGCAGGCGCCTACCGGCGGCAACTCTCAGGGCTGGCGCTGGCTGGTGGTCGACGACGCCGGCAAGCGCGAAGCGCTGGCCGAGCTGTACCGCAAGGCCGCCAAGACCTACCTGGCCGCGGCAGGCGCCGAGGCCGAGAAGCGGGGCGACCAGCAGACGCAGCGGGTCTACGACTCCGCCATGTACCTCACCGACCATCTGCACGAGGTGCCCGTGCACGTGATTCCCTGCGTCACCGGCCGGCCGCCGGCCGACGCGCCGACGGCCATGATGGCGGGCCTGTATGGCTCCATCTTTCCGGCGGTGTGGAGCTTTCAGCTCGCTCTGAGAGCCCGCGGCCTGGGCTCGGCGCTGACCACGCTGCACTTGGTGCACGAGCAGGAGGCGGCCAAGCTGCTGGGCCTGCCGGACAACATGCTGCAGGTGGCGCTGCTGCCGGTGGCCTACACCAAGGGCACCGACTTCAAGCGCGCCGAGCGGCCGCCCGTGTCCACCATCACCCACTGGAACGGCTGGTAGGGTGTCCGCGTCCAACGGTGCCGACGCGCTGGCCGCCCGCTGCCGGGCGCTGGAGGCGCGCTGGCACCGGGAGATTCCCATCTCGGCGGAGATGGGCGTCGGCGTCGCCGGGTTCGACGGCACGACCCTGCAGGTGCACGCCGCCCTGGCACCCAACGTCAACGTCCACGGCACCGTGTTCGGCGGCAGCCTGTTCTCGGTGGCGGCCCTGTGCGGCTGGGGCCAGGTCTACCTGCAGCTTCAGCAGCAGGGCCTGGACGCCTCCATTCTGTTCGTCGGCGGCTCGATCCGCTGCCTGGCCCCGGCCCGGGACGACATGCAGGCCGACTGCATCTGGACGGCGGACGCTGGCAACGCGCTGGCCACGCTGCCCGAGGCCGGCCGCTGCCGCGTTCATCTTTCCGTAGCGGTGGATTCCGGCCGGGCCCGAGCGGCCGAGTTCGAGGGCGAGTACGCGCTGCGGCTGACGCCGGCTCAGAAGTCGTCGTAGGCGTCACCGCCGCTGATGCGGAACTCCAGACGGCTTTCCAGACCCTGCACCGAGGCGGGCGCACCGTCGCGCTTCGGCTCGCTGAAGCGCCAGCGGCTGACCGCCTGCAGAGCCGATTCGTCGAAGACGCCGCCGGGCTCCCCGGACACCACGCGGGCATTGCTCACCCGGCCGTCGATGCCGACGTCGTAACGCACCACCACATAGCCCTCGATGCCGGCGGCGCGAGCCGCGGGGGGATAGACAGCGCCGGTGCCCGAGATCAGCTGCAGCGGCGCGTTGCGCGAGGCGCAGCCGGATGCTGCCAGCGTCAGGACCAGCAAGGTCGCGACGGCGGCGGCTCGGGAGATCGCAGGGGAAATGTTCATGGCCGCCGATCATGGCACCGTTGCAAGAAGGCGCGCAACCGCCCCGGCAGAGGGCCGATCGATCGCGTATCATGCCGCCCCATGGCCACCGACCAGCAACCGACCGATGACGCCGGCCCGTCCGAGGACGCGCCGCGCAAGCTGACGCCGTGGCAGGTGATCGCCAGCACCATCGCCGCCGCATTCGGCGTGCAGTCGAGCAGGAACCGCGACCGCGACTTCACCCTGGGCAGGCCGTCCCACTTCATCATCGCCGGCATCGTCTTCACGGTGCTGTTCGTGCTGGGCGTGTTGCTGGTGGTCAACCTGGTGCTTTCCGGCGCCGCCTGACCGTCACGCCGCCTCGGCAGCCCGTCGCATCGCCCGCGCCTGGCGCTCCATGCCTGCGAGCAGCGCAAGCTGCTCCCGGGCGCGCCGCAGGTTGTCGCCCCGGGCGGCCACCTTGAAGTAGCGGTCGCCGTTCAGATGGTCTGTGAGAAACCGGGCAGCCAGCATCACCGTCACGTAACGCGGCGCCAGCACCAGCGCCTCCGCAGCCAATGCCGCTTCGACGCCGCGCCGAAAGCCCCGCACCAGGGCCGCGAACTGCTCGGGACTGAAGCCGTCGGCGGTGGCCGCTGCCGAGCGCGCCAGATCGCCCAGGTCCCAGGCCCAATGTCCCCGCATCACCGTGTCGAGGTCGATGACGGCCACCACCTCGTCGCCACGGTGCCGATACAACAGGTTGTCCACCTTGCAGTCGCCGTGCACCAGCCGATCGCGGTCGGCGAACAGGCCCGCCAGGTCGCGCCGCGCGTCGATCTCGGCCAGCGCCGCGGCGGCCGCACCGGTGGCGCCCTGGGCGGCCACCGCAGCGTCCAGCAGGGCCAGATAGTGGTCGAGCTGCATGAAGCCGGGGATGGGATCCGGCACCGGCGCCGCGAAACCGGACAGCGCCTGCTGCAGCGCGCCGAACGCCTGGCCGGCGGCCTCCGCCTGCCGGGTACCGGTGAGGGTGCCCAGGCTGCGGGTGCCGGCGATGAACTCCCACAGCCGCCAGACCTCGCCGTCGTGGACGTGGAACGGCGCGCCGTCCACGGTCTCGATCAGCATCGGCACCCGGACCTGGCCGCCGGCCCGCAGGTGGGCGGTCACCGCCGCCACCTTCTCCATCACCGCGACCGGGTCGGGGAACACGCGCCCGTTCAGGCGCTGCAACACCCAGCGGCCGTCCGGGCCGCTCACCAGCCAGGTATCGTTGATGTGCCCGGCGCCCAGGGGCGCAATGTCGGCCCCGGCGGCCGCCCGCCAGACATCGGCCGCTGCCCGAACCGTTGCCGGGTCAATCACCCGCCGGCTCCGATCCGCTCACCCGCCGATCGAGCCAGGCCGCCAGGACGAACGCCGGCGCCACCAGGTACTCGCCCAGCGGCGTCTGCGCGGCCCGCAGCCGCGGCAGCGCCTCGTCCCGGTCGGCGCGGCCGTCCAACACGGCTGCCAGCAGCTCGCCCAGCTCGATCAGGCGCGCCGCAGCCGCGTCCAGCTCCGCCGGGCCGGCGCCCGACCGCGGCAGCGCCGACCAGGTGCGGGCCAGGTCCAGCAGGCGCGCCACGGCATCGGCATCGCCGGCTCGCTCGGCCTCGAGCCAGGCGGTCAGCGGCGCCGTGAGCGGAGACTCCGGCGGCAGCGCGTCTACCACCCGGTTCAGCGGCGTGTCGGCATCGTAGGGCCGCGCCTTGGGCATCTCGCGACCGCGCAGCCGCGCCTGCAGCGCCTGCTCGCCCAGCAGCCGGCCGTACCACTTGACCGGCTCCAGGGCGTCCACCAGCGGCTGCCAGGCCGGCTGCACGCCGGCGGCCGCGGTCAAGCGGCGCACGTCGCCGGCGACGTCGATGCCGGCCCAGCCCGGCAAGGCGGCCAGCACGGCGGGCAACCGGGTTGCCGGCGCCGCGTCCGGGATGGCCGACGACCAGAACCGCTCCGCCAGCGCCGGCAGCCGGCTCCACAGCCGCACGTCCAGCACCCGCCGGTCCACCAGCTCCGACCACAGGCAGGCCTCGCCGCCCAGCAGCCGCCCCGGCGGGCGACGCTGCGGCAGCGGCGGCTGGTTCCGCCAGTGGCGGGTCCAGGCCATGCCTGCGGCGACGTGGGCGAGGCGCGGATCGGCGCCCAGGGCGTCCTCGCGGGCCAGCAGCTCTGCCTGCGGCGCGCCGGGGTCGAAGCCGGCATGCACGTCGGCCGGAAAATTCAGGTCCAGGTAGTAGGGCGCCGACAGCACGCAGTCGCAGCCGGCCGCCAGCGCCCGATCGCGGGCGGTGACGCCACGCCAGGCCTGCACGGTGAGCCCTTCGGCCATGTCCGGATGCAGCACCTCGTCCCAGGCCAGCGGCCGGCGGCCGAGCGCGGCAATGGCGGCGGCCACCTGCGCAGTAAAGCGCGCCTGCAGCGCCGCGGCATCGGCCAGGCCGTGCTCGGCCATGTATCGGCGCACCGCCGGATCGGCCTGCCACCAGAGGGCGCGCACCTCGTCGCCGCCGAGGTGCAGGTAGCGATCGGGAAACACACCGGCCAGCTCCTCGAACAGGGCCACCACCGTCGTCCGGGTCACCGGCCGGGTCGGGTCCAAACACTCGTCGTGCACGCCGAAGCGCCGGGTCGGCGCCGGATTGCCGCTGCCCCACTCGGGGTACGCCTGCAGCCAGCTCGCCGTGTGGCCGGGCACGTCCAGCTCCGGTACCACCCGGATGCCGCGGTCGGCCGCCGCTGCCACCAGCGCGTCGAGGTCCTGAGCGCTGTAGTGCTCGCGGCTGGCCAGCCGCGGAAAGCACCGGCTCGCGAACCTAAAGCCCTGATCGTCGGTCAGGTGCAGATGCAACACGTTGAGCTTGCACAGCGCCATGCCGTCCAGGGTGCGCAGCAGGTCACGCAGCGGCAGGAAGTGGCGGGCCACATCCAGCATCAGCCCTCGCCAGGGAAATCGCGGCGCGTCCGCTATGCGCAACGCCGGTAGCGGCCCGCCGCCGCAGAGCTGGGTCAGGGTGGCGAGCCCCCGCAGCACGCCCCACTCCGCTGCCGCCGTCAACCGCACCTGGCCGTCGCCGATGGTCAGCTCGTAGCCCTCGTCGTCGTCCAGGGCCGGCCAGCGCGCCGACGCGCTCCGGCAGGTCACCTGCAGCAGGCACACGGGCCCGTCCGGCGCCCGAGGGGCCCGCGCAGCGGCAAAGCGCTTCAGCGCCCGACGCAGGCGCGGGGTGTCGACCCCATCGAAGCTGGCCTCCAGAAGCGTGCGGGCCGGCAGGCCGGCCCCCGGCAATCGGGTCAGTTCGGCCGGCCAGGGCATGAGCGCGGGCAGCGGCGCATCATCGGTCCCGGAACCCGTCACCGCAGCATCCCAATGCGGCGGGGCGTGGTCGGGCGCTGCAGCCGGAGCGCGATCCAGCCGCCGGCCAGGGCGCCCAGCATGCCGTAGAGATGGGCCGGGGCGTGTGCCGGCACAGACAGGGGCAGGCCCAGCGTCTGCCCGCCGCCGACGGCGATCCCAATCAGCACCCAGGCGACCAGCACCGCGGCCAGCAGCCAGCGCCCGGCCAGCAGCGGCTTGCCGGGGCCCAGCAGGCCCCAGAGCAGCCAGCCGTAGAGCACGGCAGACAGGCCCCGGTACTCGTCCAGCGGCGCCGGCTCCAGCAGCAGCCCAAGACCGGTGACCAGGGCCGCACCGAGACCGGCCGCCAGCCACGGCCAGCCGCGGCGGCCGCGAAACAGCCAGGCCAGCAACCCCAGGCCCAGCAGGTTGGCGCCCAGGTGAACGACATCGAAGTGGGTGAGGTGGGCGGAGAGCAGCAGCCACCAGGCACCCTCCAGGACCGCTGCCCGGCGCCACGCCAGGGCGTCCGCTACCCCCGGCAGGATGTGCATCACGGCAGCGGCAACGGCCACCCCGGCCAGGCCGACCGCCACCGGATGTCGGCGCAGATCAGCCGCCACGCCGCCTCGACCACCACGCTGCGACGCCGAGCACGCCGAGCAGCAACCAGCCCGCGGTGCCGCCGCCGCGCCGGTCGGCGACGAGCACCGACCGGTCTTCCTTGATGCGGGCGCGGAACCGCTCCAGCTCCACCGCCAGGTTGTCGGTCATGGCGGCCATAGCCTCGTCGAAGCCGCGCGTGCGCGCCTCCCGGCCCTGCTCGCCGCTGCGCACCAGGGTCGACGTGGTGGTGAGCTCGCTGGTGCCCGGCGCCCGCAGCAGCAGCTTGCGGGTCTTGAGGTCGAACACGGCGGTGTCGACAAAGGTGTGGACGTCGTTGCTCGTGCCCTTGATCACGTACGCGCCCACGATCGTCCAGTACAGCAGCGAGCTGGTGCGGTCCTCGGCGATGGATACCTGGTCATAGGACACCAGGGCCATGACGTCCAGCCCGTAGAGGCGGGCGATCTGATCGAGAGCGTCGAAGCCGCGGCGGCCGGTGAGGTAAGTCTCAGGAACGATGACGATGTCGGCCACGTAATCCTGGCCGAGGAATCGCTGCCGCGCCTGCTCGAGCAGAGCCACCTTGGTGGCCTCCGGCAGGCTGGAGGGCCGGTTGGACGGCACGAAGGCCAGGCCGACGCGCAGCGGCACGTTCAGCACCGGCACCCGGTCGTCGGCGGCCGGTGGGGTCTCGCCATCGGGGTACAGGAAGTCCACCAGGCTGCTGGACTCGCCCTGACGCGGCGCGTCGCCGCTCAGGGTCTGCCAGAAGGCCGTGCAGCCGGATAAGGCGAGCAGCAGGGCCGAGATCAGGGAGAGGCGCATGGATTTCGCTCCTTTGGGTTGATTCAGTCTGCCCCTACCCCGGCACTTCAACAACTGCCGGCGGCGCCTCGCTTGAGCGCCTCTCTGGCACATGCCACCATGCCCGATCCCTTTCAGCCGGACCCCGCCATGGACATCAAGCAGCGCATGCAGGCGGTGCTCGCCGCCGAAGCCGCCGCCATCGCCCGCGTCGAGGTGGACGAGCACTTCGAAGCCGCCGTGCGCACGCTGGCCGACTGCCGCGGCAAGGTGCTGACCACCGGCATCGGCAAAGCCGGCCACATCGCCCGCAAGTTCGCTGCCACCCTCTGCTCCACGGCGACCCCGGCCGACTTCATCCATCCCGCCGAGGCGGCCCACGGCGATCTGGGCCTGGTGGGTGCCAACGACGTGCTGATCGCCTTCTCCACCAGCGGCAAGAGCCGCGAGGTGCTGGAGATCCTCGAGCTGGCGCGGCATCTGGGCGTGGCTACGGTGATCGGCGTCACCTCGCACCCCGATTCCGAGCTGCGCCGCCACGCCGACCTGGTGCTCGACATGGGCATCATCGAGGAGCCCTGCCCGCTCGGGCTGACGCCGAGCGCCAGCATGGCCGTGATGCTCGCCATCAGCGACGCCATCGCCCTGGCGCTGATGGAGGTCAAGGGCGTGACCCGGGAGGACTACGGCCTGCGCCACCACGGCGGCTACCTGGGCCGCGCCGCGCGGATGGACAACGTGCCGCATTAGCGGCTGCGTGCCGCATTAGCGGCACACGCGAGCTCAGCCCCGGTCGAACTGCCGCTGGCAGATGGCGATGAAGCGCCGGGCGCCCTCGGACAGCGCGTGGTGACGCTTGTGATAGAGCCCCACCTCGCGCTCGAAGCGCGAGATCTCCATGCCCGGGATCGGATGGAACCCGGTCAGCCGGTCGAGCAGCACGTCGGAGAGATAGGTCACGCCCTTGCCGGCTTCCGCCAGGGCCAGGCGCAGCTCCAGGTTGCTCACCTCCCAGACGCTGGCGAACTGATTGCGCAGCCGCTGTTCCTGACCCGCGCGCTTGGTGGCATCGTCCAGATAGCTGGTGAGCAGGGTGGCGCCCGCCAGCTCGCTCTGCGGGTCGGCCTTGAGCTCGGCGAAGCGCGGATGCGCTTCGTGCACCACCAGCATGCGCGCCTCGGTGAAGAACGGCATCAGCACGAAGTGGCCGGGCATGCTGTGCTGGAACGGCCCGAATCCCAGCTCCCAGCGGTCGTCCTCGACCCCGTAGATCAGCTCGCGGCTCGGCGCCACGTCCAGCTTCAGCCGGGTCAGGGGGTTGCGCTCGCAGAACTCCAGCATGAGCTGACGGCCGTAGACGCGGCTGACGACGCTGTTCATGCCGAGGTTCAGGGTCGACAGCGCGCCGGTGCGGATCCTCTGAATGTCCGCCAGCGCCCGTTCCTCCTCGTTGCTGAGCGTCTGCGCGAAGCTGAACAGCCGCTTGCCGGCTTCGGTGAGCCGCAGCCGGCCCTTGCGCACCAGCAGCCGGGTATCGAGCTTGTGCTCGAGGTTGGCCACCGCCTGGCTGACCGCCGACTGGGAGATGTGCAGCCGCTCGGCGGCACGGCTGAAGCCGCCCTCCTCAACCACGGCCAGGAACACCCGGATCTCGTTGCGCTCAATCTGCATGCACCGAGAGTAGCAGCGGGTCCGGGGCCACTCCACTTATGGTTCGATCACCTGTGCTTATCCATCAGCACCACTTCTCAGTGCAGAAGACCACGGCGCTGGCGGCGCGTCGGCGGCGCCCTTAGGCTTGCTGCAGCTTCAGAGAGGAGATGGCTGGCATGAAGATTCACAAAGGTCTGGACGGCGTGGTGGCGGACACCACCGCGGTCAGCCTGGTCGAGGGCGAGCATGGGCGGCTTTCCTATCGCGGCATCGACATCGCCGATCTGGTCGACCTGCCTTTCGGCGAGGTGGCCTCGCTGGTGGCGCTCGGTGAGGCCGACACCGACTTCGGCCGCCGTCTGGTGGATCACTCGATTCTGTCCGCGCGCGAAGAGGCGCTGCTGCTGTCGCTGCCGGCGGAACTGCATCCGATGCACGTGCTGCAGGCATTGACGCCCCTGCTCGACCACAGCGACGCCTTCGCCGACTGCGGCGACGCCGCCCAGGGCTTCGCAGTGGCCGCCAAGCTGCCGGCCGTGATCGCCACCCACTTCAGGCGCCGGTCGGTACGCGCGGTGCGTGCTGGAGACCCCATCGCCCAGTTCCTGGCCCAGATCGAGGCGCCGGAGCTGCCCGATGCCCACCGCGCCTTCGAAGCCGCGCAGATCCTCCAGCTCGAGCACGGCTTCAACGCCGGCACCTTCACCGCCCGCGTCATTGCCAGCACCCTGGCGCCGGTCGAGAACGCGATCTCCGGCGCGTTCGGGGCGCTGCACGGGGTGCTGCACGGCGGCGCCGATCAGGCGGCGCTGGAGACCGCGGACCGGGTCGGCGACCCGGCACGAGCGGCCGCCTTCGTAGACGCCTGTCTGGCCAGCGGCGAGAAGGTGATGGGCATGGGGCACCGGGAGTACCGGGTCATCGATCCCCGGGCCGTGCTGTTGAAGGGTCTGGCCGGGCGGCTGGCCGCGGGAACCGAGCACGAGGTGACGTTCCGCACCCTGGAGGCCATCGAGGCCCGCTTCACCGAGCGCATGGCCGAACGCGGCAAGGCGCTCTACGCCAACGTCGAGTTCTACAAGGGCCTGGTGTTCCGGGTGCTGGGGCTGCCGCCACGGTTCTTCACCGCGTTGTTCGGCATGTCACGCGTGTTCGGCTACCTGGCGCACTTCGCCGAGAGCCGGGTGGACAACCGCCTCGTCCGTCCCCAGGCCCACTACGTCGGGCCGCCCGTGGCGCCGCGGCGGGCTCGCGCCTGATCCGGGCCCGGGCTACTCCGGCGTCAACGCCAGGCGCAGACGCTCGCCATCGGCGACGAAGCCGACCCCGGTGAGCAGGCGCCGGGCCGCGGCGGAAGGGCCACCCGGGCAGCCCGCCGTGACGACCTCGCGGCCGCCCCGCGACTCGGCCAGGCCCAGCGCATGGCCGAGCAGCCAGCGCCCGAGACCGCGACGCCGGTAGCCTTCCGCCACCGCCAGGGCCACCAGCTCGAAGCGGACGTCATCCATGGGACGAAGGCCATAGGCACCCACCAGACGGCCATCGAACTTGGCGATGCGGGTCTGGTCGTGAGTGAGTCGATCCTGCAGCGCTGCCTCGTCCAGGCCGGCGATCGCCAGCAGCGGCCAGGGCGCCTCGTCCGGATAGGGCCGGAAGATCTGCACCGACCGGGCACGAAACTCAGCCGCCATCGCCACACCTGCCACCAGCGGCAGCCGCTGGGTGACGACCGAGGTCGTCGTGAATCACCGGGCGTCCAGCGCCTGGTCGAGGTCGGCGATCAGGTCGTCCAGCGACTCGATGCCCACGGACAGGCGGATCAGGCCATCGTCGATGCCGAGCGCCAGCCGGTTCGCCTCCGGCATGCTGGCATGGGTCATCAGCGCCGGATGCTCGATCAGCGACTCCACGCCGCCCAGGCTCTCGGCCAGGCTGAACACCCGCACCCGCTCCAGCAGGCTTCTGGCGGCGGGCAGGCCGCCGCGCACGCGGAATGCCAGCATGCCGCCGTGGCCCGAGGTCTGGCGGCAGGCCAGCGCGTGCTGGGGATGACTCGGCAGGCCCGGATAAGCCACCCACTCGATGGCCGGATGCGCCTCCAGCCAGCCGGCGATGGCGGTGGCGTTGCGCTCGTGGGCCTGCATGCGCACCGCCAGGGTCTTGACGCTGCGCAGGCACAGGTAGGCGTCGAACGTGCTTTGAATGCCGCCCAGCGCGTTGCTGAGGAACCCAAGCCGCTCGGCCAGCTCGTCGTCGTCGGTCACCACCAGACCGCCCACCAGATCGCTGTGGCCGTTGACGTACTTGGTGGTGGAGTGCAGCACCAGATGCGCACCCAGCTCGATGGGGCGCTGGAAGTAGGGGCTCAGGAAGGTGTTGTCCACCATCAGCCAGACGCCGGCCTGGCGGGCGATCTCGGCCACGGCGGCGATGTCCACCAGCTTCATCAGCGGGTTGGTGGGCGACTCGATCCACACCATGCGGGTATCGTCCCGCAGCGCGCCGCGCAGCGCGCCCGGATCGGAAAGGTCGACGTACGTGAAGTCGATGCCCTGGCGGCGGAACACCTGCTCGAACATCCGATAGGTGCCGCCGTACATGTCGTCGCAGCACACCACGTGGTCACCCTGGGACAGCAGGTGGACGACCGTGGCGGCGCCGATGCAGCCGGAGGCGAAGGCGAAGCCGTGCCGGGCGCCCTCCAGATTGGCCACGCAGGTCTCGTAGGCATGGCGGGTCGGGTTGTGGGAGCGGGTGTACTCGTAGCCCTGGTGCTGGCCCGGCGAGCTGTGCACGTAGGTCGAGGTCAGGTACACCGGGGTGACCACGGCGCCCGTGGTGGGGTCGGGTGCCTGGCCGGCGTGAATGGCCCGGGTCTCGAACCCGAAGCGGCTGGGGCTCCAATCGTTGCTCATGACCTTCTCTTCGGGTTACGGCGCGAAGCTGGAGCGCGCACGCACGCCCCAGCGGCCCGCCACGTTCTCGACCACGTACAGGGAGTCGTACGAGGCCATCTTCGCGCCGTCGGCGTCGTAGCGCGTGAAGGTGACGGCGATGTGCACCTTCTGCGGCGACGCCTGAATGACGCGCATGCCGTCCCAGGCGCTGCGCCGCCAGCCGGTCTGCGCCGCGAACGCATCGAGGTCCATGGCGGCGATGAAGGCTTCCCGGTCGGGATACACCAGCACCTCGCCGCTGGCGATGCGCACGTGGGGGAAGTGCAGGCTGTCGGCCCAGGCCGCCACGTCGCGGGCGTTGAAGGCGGCCATGAACGCGTCCATGGCCGCCAATGCGCCCGGCTCCGCAGCCGGACGATCGGCGGCGCTTGAGGGCGCGGCACACGCGAGCAGCCACAGCAGGGCCGCGATCGGGAACATCCGCAGCGCCATCGTCCTGACCTCGATGGGAAACAAGGCGGGCACAGTAGCGAGAGCGGGATTCCGGTTCAAGCGCCGCGCTTTCCTAGCGCGCCCGGATTCCGTATCGTCCACGCCGACTGCGGGGAAACAGCCACATGCACGACGCACCGCTCTCCACCTTCGCCCCGGACCTGTTCCGCGGCCGGGTGGCACTGGTCACCGGCGGCGGCCGCGGCATCGGCCGCGAGATCGCGCTCGCCTTCGCGCGCCTGGGCGCCGACCTGGTGATCGCCAGCCGCAACCCGGCCAACCTCGATCCCACCGCCGCCGACATCGAGGCGCTGGGCCGCCAATGCCTGGCCCAGCCGGTCAACATCCGCGACGTCGACCAGGTGGACGCCCTGGTGGCCGCCGCCATCGACCGCTTCGGGCAGATCGACTTCCTGATCAACAACGCCGGCGGTCAGTTTCCGGCGCGGCCGCTGGACATCAGCGACAACGGCTGGCGGGCGGTGGTAGACCTGAACCTCAACGGCACCTGGAACGTAACCCAGCGGGTGGGCCGGCACATGGTGGCGCGCGGCTTCGGCAGCATCGTCAACATCGTGCACATCTATGCGCTCGACCGCGGCGCGCCGCCGTTCGCCCACTCCGGAGCCGCCCGCGCCGGCGTCGTCAACCTGACCCGCACCCTGGCCTACTACTGGGCCCGCAAGGGGGTCACCGTGAACGCCCTTGCCCCCGGCTCCATCGACACCGCCGGGTTGCACGAGGAGGAGTACGCCCACGCCGACAGCGCCGACTACGCAGAGCGCGTGCTGGCGGAGATCCCCAGCCATCGGCTCGGCGAGGCCGACGAGGTGGCCGCCCTATGCGCGTTCCTGTGCTCGCCCGCCGCCCGCTACGTCAACGGCGCCCACCTGGTGGCCGACGGCGGCCTGTTCCTCGACCGCTGGACGCCCATGCTGGACCCGGAGGTCTGACCCCCATGGCCACCCGTTCCACGGAGTCGGAAACCGAAGGCGCCATCCGCTTCGCCTACGCGCTGGAGGCGCCCGTGCAGCCGCCCCTGGATCCGGCGCGCTGGCACGCCTTCAACGGCTGGCGCACGGTGCTGCGCCGGCTGGGCCTGCTCGGCCAGGACGCCGGCCGCTACGGCGGGCTCGGCTTCGGCAACCTGAGCGTTCGCGACGCCGAGGTCTCGGCGCAGTTCGTGATCACGGCCAGCCAGACCAGCGGCGCGGAGGTGCTGGAAGCCGACGACCTGGTGCACGTGGTGGGGTGCAACATCGATCGCTTCTGGGTAGACGCCGTGGGGCACCAGCCGCCGTCGTCGGAGTCGCTCACCCATGCCATGGTCTACCAGGCCGACCCGCATGTCGGCTGGGTGCTCCACGTCCACAGCCCCGAGATCTGGGAGCGGGCCGAGGCGCTGGGGCTGATCGCCACCCCGCCCGACGTGGCCTACGGCTCGCCGGCCATGGCCGCCGCCGTGGCCGAGTTGCTGCGGGCATACCCCGAGCGCCCCTGCGTGTTCGTGACCGCCGGCCATCGGGACGGCGTGTTCGCCTGTGGGGCCAGCGCCGACGCCGCCGGCACCGCCCTGCTCAGCGTGCTGGCCAGGGCCCTGGGATGACCGTGCCCGCCGCCGTCGAGTGGGACGGGCACCGCCTGCGCCTGCTGGATCAGCGGCGGCTGCCGGGCCAGATCGAGCACCTGCAGATCGATGACATCGACGACGCCATCGACGCCATTCGCACCCTGGCGGTGCGGGGCGCCCCCGCCATCGGCATCGCCGCCGCCTACGCGCTGGTGGTGGCCATGGGCCGGCCGGCGGCGCCCCGGTCGCCGGATGCCTTCCTTTCCCGTCTGGACGCGCTGGCCGAGCCGCTGCGGGCGGCGCGGCCCACCGCCGTCAACCTGGCCTGGGCCGTGGATCGGGTCAGGCGCCGGGCCGCCCGGGAGCCGACGCTGGCGGCCATTCGCGACGAGGCGGAATCGATCCATCGCGAAGACGTGGCCATCTGCCAGGGCATCGGCCGCCACGGCGCGCCGCTGATCGAGCCCGGCACCGGCGTGCTCACCCACTGCAATGCCGGGGCGCTGGCGGTATCCGCCCTGGGCACGGCCACCGCGCCGATGTACCTGCGCCATCAGGCCGGGGTGCGGTTCCGGGTGTTCGTCGACGAGACCCGGCCGCTGCTGCAGGGCGCCCGCCTCACCGCCTGGGAGCTGGACCGCGCCGGCCTCGACGTCACCCTGATCTGCGACAACGCGGCGGCCAGCCTGATGGCGGCCGGCGAGGTGCAGCTGGTGCTGGTGGGCACCGATCGGGTCACCGCCAACGGTGACGTGGTGAACAAGATCGGCACCCTCAACCTGGCGGTTCTGTGCCGCCATTTCGGCATCCCGTTCTACGTCGCCTGCCCGTCATCGACGTTCGATGGGGCAACCGCCAGCGGCGCCCTGGTGGCCATCGAGCAGCGCCCGGCCGCCGAGGTGCTGGGCGACGCCGCGGCCAGGGTGGCGGTGCGCAATCCGGCCTTCGATGTTACCCCGGCCGAGCTGGTGACCGGCATCATCACCGAGCACGGCATCGCCCGCCCACCGCTGGCCGACCAGCTGCGGCGCCTGCTCGGCGCCGGCCAGCCGGATCAGCCGGCAGCCTCCGCCACCGCCTCGTAGCGCACGCCGTCGGGCGCGCCGACGCCGCCGCCACCGGCATGGCGACGAAGCAGCGCTGGCGGCCCCGCCGGGGCGCTCCTCGGGAGGTCGAATTCAGGTTGTGTTCAGGCATGGGCTGCCAGTATCCATGCTGCGCGCAACCGATGCGCGCGTCACGCAGGCCAACGGAGCAGTTCGCCATGCAAACCATGTTCCGCCGTAAGCTGTCCGCCTGGATGCTGGCCGCCGCCACGGCCGCGCTGCTGGCCAGCGCACCGGCCGCTGCCGGCGGCCGCGGCTACGGCCACGGCTACTACGGGCATCCCGGCTATGGCCATGGATACGGCTACGGCAAGCATCGCGGCTACGACCGTCACTACGATCACCATCGCAAGCATCGGCGGGGACGCAGCAACGACGGCGCCTACCTGCTGGGCGGCATCGTCATCGGCTCGCTGCTGACCCATGCGCTGACAGCGCCGGCCTACGCCGCGCCGCCGCCGCGATCAGTGCGCTACTACGAAGCTGCACCGGCCCGGCGCCTGTTCCGCGACATCGACGGCAACTGCTTCGAGCGCCGCGACGACGGCTACGGCCGCGAGCTCTTGATCGAGCTGCCGTATCGGGAGTGTGCCTGGTAGCCACCGGCGTCGCGCGCTACAGTTCGCCGATGTCGCGCTACCGACCGCCGCGCCCGGCGGGCTCCCCGTACATCACCCCCGAGGGCTACGCCCGCCTCGACGCCGAGCTCAGGCAGCTATGGAAGGTGGAGCGGCCGGCCGTCACCCGGAAGGTGGCCGAGGCCGCCGCCCAGGGAGACCGCTCCGAGAACGCCGACTATACCTACGGCAAGCGCCAGCTCCGTGCCATCGATGCCCGGGTGCGGTTTCTTTCCAAGCGCCTGGACGCACTCACCGTGGTTCATCGTCCGCCGCCGGACCGGACGCGCGTGTTCTTCGGCGCCTGGGTGACCCTGGAAGACGAGGCCGGCCTGCGCCGCCGTTACCGGCTGGTAGGTCCCGACGAGTTCGACATGGCCGCCGAGTACATCAGCATCGATGCCCCGGTGGCGCGCGCGCTGCTGAAGCGCCAGGTCGACGATGAGGTGCAGCTGGGCACCGAGCCGGACGCCCCGGCGCTGACCATCGTCGACATCCGCTACGAGCCACCGACGGATTCGCCGCCGCCGTCCGTATAAGTCGTCGAGTTCCACGACATCGTTCTGCAAGGAGCACGACATGACCCAGAACACGAACCGAACCAGAGCCGCCCGCAGGCTGCGACAGGCGATGCTGGTTGGCGGCGCCCTGGCGGTCTCCATGGCCGCGCTGGCGGGCTCCCACCATGGCGGGCCGGAGTTTCCAATCTCCATCGCCGATGCCCGGGCGAAGGCGGAAGCCCGGTTCGAAGCCGTCGACCAGGACGGCGACGGCGCCATCAGCCGGGCCGAGTTCGACGCCGCGCCGCCGCCCGACGGCCGAGGCCATCATCCGTGGCACCGGGGCGGCTGGAAGCACGGCCCGGGGCACCATCGCCATCAGGACGGTATGGCGGCAGACGCCGACCCGGCTTCCCGGGAACAGCGCCGGGCAGAATGGCAGGCGCGCCGCGAGGCTGCCGAGGCCGAGCTGTTCGCCGCGCTGGACACCGACGGCGACGGCAAGCTGTCGGCTGCCGAGTTCGACACCGGGCGTATGAAGGAGGCCCGACGCGATGCCCGACGCGAGCGCGCGTTCGCGCGCCTGGACCGCAACGGCGACGGCATGCTGAGCCGCGATGAGCTGCCCGATCCCGTGGCCCGGCTGGAAGCCATGGACGCGGACGGCGATGGCCTGGTGAGCCAGGCCGAGGCCGAGGCGGCACGCCAGGCGCGCCAGGGCAAGGCGGAGTGACAGCAGGCGGTGCCGGCGGACGACGATGGCCTCATGGCGCAGATCCGGCAGCACGACGAAGCCGCCTTCGCCGAGCTCGTCCGCCGTCACCTCGATCCGCTGCACCGCTACCTGTTCCGTTTGACGGGCTCCGCCGACGATGCCGAAGATCTGGCCCAGGAGACCTTTCTGCGGGTCTGGCAGCGGGCGGCCAGCTATCGGCCCGGCGTCGTCCGCCTCACCACCTGGCTGCATCGCATCGCCCACAACATGGCGGTGGATTCACTGCGGCGCACGCGGCCCGAGCCGCTCGCCGATGACGACGACATGGCGGGGCTGGCCGACGACGGCGCCGATCCGGCACGTGCGGCGTCGAGCGCCGAGTTCGAGCGCCACCTCGACCATGCCATCGGCATCCTGCCCGCCAACCAGCGGGCGGCGCTGCTGCTCTGCCAGGTGCAGGGCTTTGCCAATCGCGATGCGGCCGCCATCATGGGCGTGAGCGTACGCGGCCTGGAATCGCTGCTGGCACGCGCCCGCCGCAGCCTGCGCCTCGCCATGGCCGCCAGGGTTCCGATGTCGGCACTGGAGCGATCATGAATCAGCAGCAGTTCGAAGCGCTTCTCGACCGGCTGGGCAGCGATCTGAACACCTGGCCCGAGGCGGACGCGCGCGCCGCCCGGGACTTGCTGGCCAGCAGCGCCGATGCCGCCGCGGCCCTGGCGGCGGCGAGCGCGGTGGCCCGCCACCTGGAGGGCCGGCGTCAGCACCGGGCGCCGCACGGCCTGGCCGCGCGCATCGTCGCCGCGGCTGCCACGCCGCGCGGGCGCCTGGGCTCGCCGCTGGAGCGTCTGCTCGAGCAGCTTCTGAACCCGCCTTGGCGTCCGGCCCTGCTGGCGCTGCTGCCGCTGGCGCTGGGCTTCGTCATCGGCCTGCAGCAGGCCGACCCGGCGGACCAGACGCTGCCCGACGAGCTGCTGACGCTGGCCTTCGACGACGGCCTGTATCGCAGCGACCTGTACCTGGAGCTGAACGATGAGCAACCGTAGCTGGCTGCTGGCCGCCCTGGCGGCATCGGTGGTGGTCAACCTGGTGCTGGGCGGCTACCTGCTCGGCCGCATGAGCGCCGGCCGGCCGCCGGCCATGGGCGACCCCATGCTGTCCGGGCTGCACATGGTTCGCGCCCTGCCGGAAGCGCGCCGCGACGAGCTGCGGCCGCTGCTGCGCACCTCTTTTCGCGACATGCGGCCGCAGATGCGGCGCATGTGGCGCGCCCAGCGACGCATCGACGCCGCCCTGACCGCCGAGCCGTTCGCCGCGACAGAGCTGGACGAAGCGCTGGCGGAGTTTCGGGACGCCCTGCTGGCGACCCAGCAGCGCAGTCACCAGGCTGTGGTGGCGCTGGCCACCGTGCTGACGCCGGCCGAGCGGCTGCTGCTGCGCCACGCCATGGAAACTCGGTCGCCCAGACGCCACCACCGTGGCGACGGCCGCGGTGAAGACGGCCGCCAGGACGACGGCCCGCGCTCCGGAGACGGGCCGCCGCGGTGATAACATGGCGGTCCCGCCGCCGGGAACAGCCACCGTGCAACCCACCGAAGACAGCGCCGTCGGCGCCGCCCTGGACCGCTTCGTGCAACGCCACGGGCAACGCTTTCCGAGCCTGCACGCGCCGTTCGACCCCGAGTGGCGGTCGCCCTGCGAGCTCGACACGGTCACGCAGCCGCCGCCTCGGCAGGTGCGCTGGCGGCCGCTGCGGCGGCCCGTGCCCATCGATCCGTTCGCGGGGCTCGCGCGGGCGCTGGAAATGCCCATCCACCCCGACGCCAAGGCGTTCTGGGGCCGCTACTGGTCGGGCAATCTCGAGGCCGAGGCCGCAGACGGCCACGTCAGCCTGCTGCAGCTCTGGAACGAGGACGATGCCGACCGCCTGGTGGAGAACCTGATCGGCCACGCGCTGGCGAAGCGGCGGGCGCGCAGCCCGTTCACCGTGTTCTTCGCCTGCACCGAGCCCGACTCGGAGCTGTTCCTCAGCATCGACAACGACAGCGGCCAGATTATGCTGGAAGCGCCGGGAAGCAAGCCTCTGCGTACGGTCGCGCCGACCCTGGCGGGCTTCCTCGACGCCCTGGAGCCGGCGCCGGCCGCCGACGACGATGGGGTATAGTGCGCGGCCATGAACGCGCTGCGCCTGGATCCCGTCACCCATCTCGCCGGCACCGTTACCGTGCCCGGCTCGAAGAGCATCTCCAACCGGGCGCTGCTGCTCGCCGCGCTCGCCGATGGCAGCACGGTGCTGGACAATGTGCTGGCGAGCGAAGACACCGAGCGCATGCTCGCCGCCCTCACCGCCCTCGGCCTCGAGCTGCAGGGTGCTGGAACGACTTGGACCGTGCGCGGCCGCGGCGGCCCGCTGGTGGATCGCGATGGCCGCTGGCATCTGGACCTGGGCCTGGCAGGCACCGCGTTCCGTCCCCTGACCGCGGCGCTGACGCTGGGCCGCGGCACCTTCGAGCTGGATGGCACGGCGCGCATGCGCGAGCGCCCGATCGGCGACCTGGTGGATGCCCTGCGCCCGCTCGGCGCGCAGATCCGCTATCTCGGCCGCGACGGCTTTCCGCCGCTGGAGGTCACCGGCACCGGCCTCGACGGCGGTGCCACCCGCATCGACGGCAGCGTGTCGAGCCAGTTTCTGACCTCGCTGCTGATGGCGGCGCCCCTGGCGCGGAATGCGGTGACCGTGGACGTGATCGGCGAGCTGGTGTCGAAGCCTTACCTCGACATCACGCTGCACCTGATGCGCCGCTTCGGCGCCACGGTCGCGCACCACAACTACCGCCGCTTCAGCATCGCCCCCGGCGGCTACCGCTCGCCCGGCCGCTACCTGGTGGAGGGCGATGCCTCGTCCGCCAGCTACTTCCTGGCCGCCGCCGCCATCCGCGGGCCTGGGCTGGAGGTGCGCGGCGTCGGCGCCGACAGCGTGCAGGGCGACGTCGCGTTTGTCGACCTGTTGACAGCAATGGGGGCGCAGGTGGAGCGGCGCGCCGACGCCATCGTGGTACGGCCGCCGCCGGGCGGCCGCCGACTCATGGCCGTGGACGTCGACCTCAATCACATCCCCGATGCCGCCATGACCGCCGCCATGCTGGCCCTGTTCGCGGACGGCGCCTGCACCATCCGCAACATCGGCAACTGGCGGGTCAAGGAGACCGACCGCCTGCACGCCATGGCCACCGAGCTGCGCAAGCTCGGCGCTGCCGTCGACGAAGGCGATGACTGGCTGCGGGTGGCACCGCCGGCCCGCTGGCAGGCCGCCGAGATCGAGACCTACGGCGATCACCGGATGGCCATGTGCTTCTCGCTGGCCGCCCTCGGCGGCGTGGCGGTGACCATTCGCGACCCGGATTGCGTGGCCAAGACCTTTCCCGACTACTTCCAGCGCTTCGCCGCGCTGACCGCGACCGGGTGACGGTGTGAAACCCTGCCGGGGGCGTGTATAACACCGCCATCATCGGGGAGGAGTTCGTCATGCAGAGCCACACGCACCGTCCATCCCATCGCCGCAGCCCGCTGCACGGCATCCGGGTCCCTCTCCTGCTCGCGCTGCTCGCCGCGCTCTGGGCTGGCCCCACGGCAGCCGCCACCAAGGCCGAGATCGACGCCCGGGTCAGCGGCGCGCTGGAGACCCTCTACGAACGGTCGCCGGCGGCCCGGGAGCTGTCCGGCAAGGCGGCCGGCATCCTGGTGTTCCCGCGCATCCTCAAGGCCGGCTTCGGCCTCGGCGGCGAGTACGGCGAGGGCTCGCTGCTGGTGGGCGGCAGCCCGGTGCAGTACTACCGGGTGGCCGGCGCCTCGGTAGGCTTCCAGATCGGCGGCCAGGCCCGCGCCCAGGTACTGATGTTCATGACCGACGAGTCTCTGGCCACCTTCCGCGCCAGCAACGGCTGGGAGGTGGGCGTCGACGGCAGCGTCGCCGTGGTGGAGTTCGGCGTCGGTGAAGACCTCACCAGCCGATCCGCCCAGGAACCCATCATCGGCTTCGTGTTCGGCAACAAGGGCCTGATGTACAACCTGTCTCTGGAAGGCACCCGCTTCTGGAAGGTGGTGAAGTAACGCTCAGGCGGCGCCGAACAGGCCCGAGTGTCGCCGCTCCAGGTCGAGCAGGAAGCGCTTCGTGTCCAGGCCGCCGCCAAAGCCGGTGAGCTGGCCGCCGCTGCCGACCACCCGATGGCACGGAATCACGATGGGCAGCGGGTTGCTGCCGTTGGCGCCGCCCACCGCACGCACCGCGCGGGGCTGGCCGATGACGGCCGCGATCTCCTTGTAGCTGCGGGTCTCACCGTAGGGAATCTCTGCCAGCGCCGCCAGCACCCGGGCCTGGAACGGCGTCGCCTGAGGCGCCATATCCAGCTCGAAATGGCGGCGGCGGCCGGCGAAGTACTCGCCGAGCTGACGGCGGGCGGCGGCGAACGCGGCGTCGTTCCGCTGCCACGCCGCATCGGGCTGCATGGCCATGCGGCCTTCCGGAAAGCCGATGGTCATCAGCGTCTCGCCGCTGCCCGCCAGCAGCAGCGCACCCACGGGACTGTCCAGATACGTGTAGTGTCGTATGGCCGTCACGATGCCTCCTTCTGCGCAGCCGCGCGACGCAGCTCCGCCAGCTTCCACAGATACATGACCGCATAGGCCCGCCAGGGCCGCCACGGCTCCATGCGCCGTGCCTGAGCACGGCCGCGCGGCACCGCGTCGGCCTCCGCATTCGCCAGCACCCGGGTCACCACCCAGTCGTCCACCGGAAACGCATCCGGATCGCGGGCCACGCGCATGGCCACGTAGCCGGCCGTCCACGGGCCGATGCCGGGCAGGGCGCACAGGGCCGCCTGCAGGGCATCGGCGTCGGCACCGTCGGACAGGTCCAGCCGCCCCTCGGCCGCTGCCGCTGCCAGCAGCCGGATGGCCTCGCCGCGACGGCCCGGCATGCCCACGGCGGCCACGTCGGCACCGGCGAGCTCGCGGGGTGACTGCAGCACATGGGCGCCGAAGCGATCGAGCAGCGCCTGGGCGAGCACGGTGGCGCGGGCCACGCTGACCTGCTGGCCGAGCACGGCCCGAACGGCGGTCTCGAAGCCGTCCCAGGCGCCAGGCACCCGCAGCCCCGGGTGCTGCACCACCACCGGCGCCAGCAGCGGGTCGGCGGCCAGATGCCGGCCGATGACGGCCGCATCGGCATCCAGATCGAACAGGCGGCGCACCCGCGGCAGCAGCTCCGAGAGCGGCACTCCGCACGCCGGCGGCACCTCCAGATGCAGG
Organism: Pseudomonadales bacterium; assembly: GCA_040219935.1. GTDB lineage: Bacteria > Pseudomonadota > Gammaproteobacteria > Pseudomonadales > Azotimanducaceae > UBA7803. The sequence goes on from JAVJUA010000011.1 coordinate 61,319, forward strand.
GCGCCGTCCCGCCAGCGCACGCAGATCCAGTGGTCGTTGCCGGCATCGTCCTGAACCCGGCGCCGGTAGCACAGGCCGTCCACCTGCTCGAATCCGGCCAGCGCCCGCTTCGCCAGGAAGCCGAACACCCAGGCCGCATCGTAGGGCTCCCGCACCGCCAGCCTGATCGCCGCCCCGTCGGTGCCGGCCCCGGCCCGCCGGGCGGCCCGCAGCGCGCCCGGGCTGCGGTGGTAGAAGCGCAGCAGGTCGTCGTTGAAGCGGCGCAGGCTGCGGTAGCCGGCCTGCAGCGCCACCTGCGCGAGCGGCAGGTCGGTGTCGTCCAGCAGACGCTTCGCCAGCGCCCGCCGTCGAGCCATGGCAAGGCTCTTGGGTGAGGCGCCAAGCTCCTCCATGAACAGCCGGTTGAGGTGGCGGGCGCTCAAGCCGAGGCGGCTGGCCATGCCGGCGACCCCGGCCTCGTCCACCTGGCCACCGTCGATCAGGCGCAGGCCGCGCACCACCGTGCGGCTGCGGATGCTCCACTCCGGCACCCGCGCGGCCGTCTCCGGCCGGCAGCGACGGCACGGCCGGTAGCCTGCGTCCTCGGCCGCCGCCGCGGAGGCATAGAAGCGCACGTTGTCCCGGGCCGGCATCCGCGCCGGGCACACCGGCCGACAGTAGATGCCGGTGGTGAGCACGCCGATGAAGAAGCGGCCGTCGAAGCGCGGATCCCGGGAGATCCTGGCTCGCTCGCAGATGTCGGGGGACGGTAACATGCGCTGTCTGGATCGTGGCCTGGCGATGCGTGCCGACCACTATAAGTCGCCATCACGGAAAAGACTCGCCGGAATCGGACATTGTGCTGAACCTGCCCCACAGCGACCGGGCCCTGGACCGGGCGGAGCGCGACGCCGCCGGCGGCGGCACCGTCACCGTCCGACAGCAGCTCACGATGGAGCGGCCGTGGCTGCCGCACGCACCGCCGCTGCACCTCGATGCCAGCTACCGCATTGCGGGCGGTGGGCAGGGGCGCGCGCCCGCCATCGAGGCCAGCGTAGGCGGCATCAGCATGCGCCTCGACGAGCCGGTGCGCCTGGGCAGCGCCGAGGTGGCCAAGCCCTGGGGGCGGGAGATCTGGTACACGGGCATCGAGGCCCGCGGCGAAAGCCGGGTGCTCATCGGCGATGGCGAGCTGCCGCTGTCGAGCTACCTGGCGCTGGCCCCGGAGCGCCTCGCGCGGCGGGCGCCGCTGGTGCTGCTCAAGGTGCTCGACCCCAGCCCCAGCCCCGTGCTCGGCGACCTCTACTTCGAGACCCACGAGCAGAAGCAGGAGGTCTACGTGGTGACCCACGTGGACACCGGCGCCTGGCCGGACGGCCGTGGCCGCATCCGCTTCGGCATGAATCAGGCGCTGCGGCGCCGCTATGGCGACGACGAAGCCTTCCGCCGCGACTACCTGGCGCGCGTGCACGACTACGAGCGCGTGCGGCGCGCCATCGACGCCGGCGAGCGCGTGCCGGCCGAACGCGAAGCGCAGGCCCGGGCCGCCATGGACGCTTTCACCGAGCTGCAGCCGCTGACCGTCGGCGACGTGGTGGTGGTGCCCACCTGGCTGCCGCACTCGCTGCAGCACGGGGTGCGCGTGATCGAGTTCCAGACCCCCACCTACGAGCGCTACATCCTGTCGTTCGCGCAGAAGGTGCTCACCCAGGACCACTGGGACACCGCGGCCGCGGTGCCGCGCATGCGCCTCGAACCGCCGCCGGCGCCCGACTTCGAGACGGTGGCAGACGGCGCCGAGCGCATCGTCGCCTTCGACGACTTCCGGGTGTGGCGCGTGCGGCTGCCGGCCGGCGGCCGCTTCGAGCTGCCCGCCCACCCGAGCTATGCCCTGTGCATGGGCGTGATCGGCACCGTGGACGTCGGCCCGGTTCGCCTTCAGGCGGAAGAGGCCGCCTTCGTGCCACGCCTGGCGCTGGCGGATGCCGAGCGGCGGCAGCGCCTGGCGACCCTGCGCAACCCGGGCGGTGGGCCTGCCACGGTGCTGGTGGCGGCGCCCGATCTGTAGCCGCGACGCTGGTAACATCCGGCCGTCGAAGGGAACGCATCGAGGGGAGACGATGATGGCGACGCCCGATTGCCGCGCCTTTGCAGCCACCGCTGCCAGGCTCCGGATCCTGCTGCTGGCTGCACTGCTCGCGGCCTGCTCACCGCCGGCACCGCCGCCGGTGGAGCCCCCGGCCGGGCCCGCCATTCCCGGGCAGGGCGACGACGCCGGCCGCACGGTGATCTATCGCGACAGCTTCGGCATTCCGCACATCTACGCCCCGAGCGTCGAGGCCGGCTTCTACGCCATGGGCTACGCCCAGGCCGAGGATCGCCCGGCCCAGCTTCTGCAGAACCTGAAGATCGCTCTGGGCGAGCTGGCGGAAGTGGCCGGCGAGACGCAGGTGCCGCAGGATCTGATCGCCCGCCTGTTCGACCATGCCGGCATGGCCGAGCGGCAGTGGCCGGACACGCCGGCAGCCATCCGCGCCCGGCTGCAGGCGTTCGCCGACGGCGTCAACGCCTTCTACCGCGCTCATCCCGACGATGTGCCCGCCTGGTGGGGCGAGCGCGCCGTCACCCCGCAGATGGTGGCCGCGTTCGGCCGCATGTTTCTGTACAACTGGGCCATCGACGAAGCGCTCAACGATCTACGGCGCGGCGGCGTCGACCCGGGCTTCGTGAGCCCCAGACGCGCCTCCAACCAGTGGGCGGTGGCGCCGGAGCGCAGCGCGACCGGGCACGCGTTGCTGCTGATCGATCCGCACCTGTCATGGTGGGGTCCATCCCGGTTCTGGGAGGTGCGCATTCACGCTGGCGCGCTCACCGGCAGCGGCGTCACCCTGGCCGGGAATCCGTACATCGGCCTCGGCCACAACGCCCACGTCGCCTGGGCCATGACCACCGGCGGCCCGGATACCGGCGACGTCTACGCGCTCACCCTGGATCCCCAGGACCCCACTCGCTACCGCTACGACGACGGCTGGCGCAGCCTCGACACCCGCATCGTGACATTGGGCATCCGCGATCAGGGCCAGCGCGACTACGAGCTGCGCTTCTCCCATCACGGCCCCATCGTCGCCGAGGCAGACGGCATCGCCTACGCGGCGAAGATCCCATACGACGAGGGGGCCAACCCGATGCGGGTCTGGGAGGCGCTCAACTTCGCTACCGACTACCGGGGCGCCGTGGCCGCGGGCGAAACGCTGGCAATGTTCCCCCAGAACCTGATGGCCGCCGACACCGCGGGCAACATCTTTTACCAGCGCACCGGCCGGGTGCCGGTGCGGCCGGCCGGTTTCGACTTCTCGAAGCCCGTGGACGGCAGCACGTCACGGAGCGAGTGGCAGGGCGTGCACCCGGCCAGCGACCTGCTGAGCGTGCTGAATCCGCCCCAGGGCTACATGCAGAACAACAACATCCCGCCAGATGCGATGATGGTGGGCAGCCCGTTCCAGCCCGACGCGCAGCCCGGCTACCTGTTCAGCAGCGCCAACTACGGCCCGGCGCTGGCCGGCTGGACCAACATGCGCGGTGCCAGGGCGGTCGACCTGCTGCATGCCGACGCGTCGGTCACGATCGACGAGGCGCTGGCCTATGCGGTGGACGTGCGGCCGCACGGCATCGAGCGCTGGCTGGCCGCCCTGGACGCCGCGGTGCCCGCCGACCACCCCCGCCGTCCGGTGGTGGAAGACCTGCTCACCTGGAACGGCGCTCTGGACCGCGACAGCGTGCCGGCGTTGCGCTACGCCTACTGGCGCTTCACCCTGGCGGAGCACGCCGACGGCGCCGCCCTGCGCGACGCCATCGACGATCACATGGCCGTGGTCGAAGCGCGGGCGTCACGGGCGCTGGCGCTGACGGCGGACCAGAGACGGCTGCTGGCGGACACGTTCGACGCCGGTCTGAACCGCATGGCGAGCGAGCTTGGCAGCACCGACGAGCCCTGGGGACGCGTGTTCCGGGTCGGCCGTGACGGCCGCTCCTGGCCGGTGGGCGGCGGCGGCAACGACGCCCACGGGCTCACAACCCTGCGCACCATGGGATACGATGAGCCGAACGAGCGCTTCGAGAGGTGGGGCCGAAGCGGCCAGACCTCCACCCAACTGGTGGAGCTGTCGACGCCGATCCGGAGCTGGATCTACCTGCCGGTAGGTCAGAGCGACCGGCCCGACTCGCCACACTATGCCGACCAGGCCGCGAGCGTGTTTTCGGAGCGCCGCCTGAAGCCTTCCTGGTGGCGGCCCGAGGATCTGGCCGGCCACATCACATCGCGCACGGTGCTGGACGGTGCGCCCTGAATCTGAAGCAAGCGGAGCCAACACCATGTCGGACGAACAGGAACTGATCATCGAGCAGATCGAGATCGGCCCCATGCAGAACTTCACCTACCTGGTGGGCTCCCGCAGCTCCCGGGAGGTGGCCATCGTCGACCCGGCGTGGGACATCGATGCGCTGCTGGAGCGGATCGACGCCCACGGCTACACCCTCACCGCCGCGCTCGTCACCCACTACCATCCCGACCACGTCGGCGGCTCGTTCGGCGGCCACAACATCGAGGGGCTGGCCGAGCTGAACGCCAGGCGCGGCGTGCGCATCTACACGCACAAGGCGGAGGCGGACGGCGTCAAGAAGGTGACCGGGCTGTCGGAAAGCGACCTGGTGCGGGTCGACTCCGGCGACAAGCTGGCCATCGGCGACGTCGAGGTGGAGTTCCTGCACACCCCGGGGCACACGCCCGGATCCCAGTGCTTCCGCATCCGTAACACCCTGGTGTCGGGCGACACCCTGTTCATCAACGGCTGCGGCCGGGTGGACCTGCCCGGCTCCAACTCCGAAGACATGTACCACAGCCTGGCGCGACTGCGCGCGCTGCCGGAGGAGACGGTGCTGCTACCGGGCCACAACTACGCGCACGTGCCGAGCGCGACGCTGGCCGACACCTGCAAGCACAACGTCTACCTGAACATCAAAGATCTCGACACCTGGAAGAACCTGATGGGGCATTGACCCCGAGCCACAACGGAGGGCGCCATGGACACGGGAGAATTTACCGGCTTCGAGGTGACGCTGCGGGAACCCGGCGTCGCCTGGTTCCGCTTCAACACACCGGAGCGGCTGAACGGCATGACCACCGGCATCAAGCGCGACCTGATCGAAGCGGTCACCCAGGCGCAGATGGATCACGCGGTGCGGGTGCTGGTGTTCACCGGCAGCGGCCGCGCGTTCTGCGCCGGCGACGATCTCAAGGCCTACCGCGACGCCGACCTCGGCGGCCGGCCGCTGGTGCCCGACATCCCGCCCGGCCACGACTCGGCCATCGGCACCTACGACGGGCTGCGCACCATCTCGCAGCGACTGAACAGCGCGGTTCGGTCGTTGGACAAGCTCACCATCGCCGCCATCAACGGCGTGGCCATCCAGACCGGCTTCTCGCTGGCGCTGTCGTGCGACTTCCGCATCGCGGCCGCCGGCGCGCGGCTGGGCAGCGCCACGCTGCGCTTCGGCCTGCTGCCGGACGAGGGCGGCCAGCACCTGCTGGTGCAGCACCTGGGCCTGGCGCGCGCGCTCGACTTCCTGATGCGCAAGCGCATCGTCACCGCCGAGGAAGCCCTGGATCTAGGCCTGGTGCACGAGGTGGTGGCCGCCGACGCCCTGGAGGACGCCGCCTCCGCGCTCGCCGAAGAGCTGGCCAACGGCCCGCAGGTGGCCATGCGGCTGCTGAAGCGCTCGCTCTACAACGCCGCCGAGCTGACCTGGGAGCAGGCTCTGGACGACATCGCCGCCAAGACGGCCGTCACTGATCACCACCCGGACGCCCGGGAGGGGGTGACCGCGTTCCGCGAGAAGCGGGCGCCGAGCTTCAACGCCTGGCTGGCCGACCGCGTGCGCCGCTGAGCATGCGCCGGGGTCAGAGCCGGCGAAACACCATGACCATGCCCTCCGGCCCACCCTCGAGATCGCGGCCACGGCTGACCAGCTCCACGTCGTTGCCATCCATGCCGTGAATGACGATGCGGCCATCGCGGGACTCGTAGGGCAGGCTTTCCGCATCACCGTCCATCTCGATGAGCACGGTCCGGTCGTCGAGGAACTCGAGCACCATCTCATCGCCCCGAGGACCCGCCGCGAATCGGCTGCCCGCCAGCGAGCCGGCGGGCGAACCCGAGGCACCGCCGCTGCCTGAGGCTTTGGCTCCGGTCTTGCAGTAGCGGCCGAGAATGCCTTCGCCCTCGAGACAGCCCGAGCCGTAGATGCGCAGCTCGGAGATGTCACCGCGGATGTTCATCCGCACCACGTCGTTCTTGAGTTCATAGGTACCCTGGCGGATGGTGCCCATGAACTTCACCTCCACCTTCTCGTCGTCGATGATCTCGATCTGATCCAGAAAGCCAGTACCCTCACCCGAGTAAACGCCCTCGATCGACGAGCCGCAGCCCGCCAGCCCCAACAAAACGACCATAGCCACGTTGAATCGCCGCATGATCCCCCCTTTCCAGTCCGGTTACGGCTGCAAAGCCGCCAGATACCTTGCCACCTCGATCGCGCCGACCTGCTCGGCAATGTCCTTGAGCGTCCCGGACTCGCCGAGCGGCGCCCGGGCATCGACACCTTTCGCCGCGGCCCGGGAAACGAAGTCCTGCACTTCCGGAGACAGATCGAAACGCACCTGCCGGCTCGCCGGCAGATAGAACGCCAGGTGAATCAGATTCATGCCATTGGCGTCCAGTGCCGCCGGCGCCTTGCTGCGGTCCAGCATCTCGACGGCCAGGGGGAACTGCCGCGCGTTGACCGCCAGCATCAGCGGCGTCGTCGCCTCCCGGTTCGCGATGTCGGGATCGGCGCCCGCACCCATGAGAATCCTGCCGACTTCCAGACGCTTCTCGTTGGTGACGATGCCGCCGATGTAGACGTGGGTCTTCACCACCTCGTGCAGCACCGTGTTGCCGGACGCGTCCTGATGGTTCACCGGCACGCCGAGCTCGATCAGGCGCCGGGCTTCGGCGCCGTTACAGAAGCGATCGGCACCGAGCGAGTAGATGCAGTAGAACAGCCGGGTACGCCCTTCGGAGTCCGCTGACTTCGGATCCGCACCGTGCTCCACCAGCAGCGGCAGCAGCGACGTCGATGCGAGTATGTATGGGTAGGTCCAGCGAGTCGTGGAAAACGGCTGGCCCTCGCGTACCTGCAGCAGGTTCAACGGCTTGGCAACGTCGACCAGCCCCTCGTCGATGAAGTAGCGCACCTGGTCTTCGTTTGATCGTGCGTTGTTGAGCGCGGTGCCGGTGCTGATGTAGATGCCCGCCGCGGTCATGAACGCCTGCGTGTAGCGCGGATCGGAGAACACCTCGGGGTCGTACTCCGTGTGTACCTCCCGGCTGCGCTGATTGACCACCCAGCGGCCGGCCTTGCTGCCGGCCCGATAGGTGCCCGACTCCAGCGGCGCGCCGTCGTCGTGCCAGGTCTGATACGGGCCATCCAGCGCGCCGTCGACCCAGCGTTCCTCCAGCTTGGGATTGCCGTTGGCGTGAAACTGCTTGTGCACGCCATCCCAGCCGCCGCCCTCGCGAGTGGTGCCTTCCTCGATCAGCACCGTGGTCGATTCCCCCTGCACCTCGGCCCAGCGCCGCATCGGACCAAAGGGCATGGTCTGCTCGGTCAGCGGCGCACCGGCGCAGGTGAAGGTTCGATAGACGCCGCGCGGGTTGCCCTGCTCGTCGGCGTCGGACTCCGCCTGCAGGGTACCGTTCTCGCACCAGCTACGGCTCGGGCCGGCCGGCGACAGCCCACCGTCCCGCGGTCCCCGGGCCACGTAGCGAAGCACCCGCTCGGTCTTCTTCTGGCCGCTGGGATACCACTCCTCGATCAGCCCGGTCGGGAAGCCGTCGACGAACTCCGTGCGCTTGACGACCAGGCCTTCCGCCGTCTTCTCGACCACGGTGCCGGTCACCGGCTCGCCGCCTTCGCGCAGTGCGGCCGGGCGGTTGTCAAGCACGCTGCCGGCGTTGATTTCGGTCACGTCGATGTCGGCGCCACCGCCGCATCCCACCGCCAGCAATGCCAACGCCACCAGCGCCAGCCGGCGCCACGCAGCGGGGAACGGGGAAAACGAGGCAGTCGGCCCAGCTTGCAGCATAGCGCCTCCGATCATGGTCATCGGAACCGTAGTGCGGGCCGTTCAAACGTCAGCGGACGCCGCCGGACACTGAACGCCCGGACCATACGCCCGCGTGACCCGGCATGTCAACGGGACCGACAACGAGGACGCCAACGCCCCCGCTGCCGTTCAGCGGCGGCCGACCGACTCGCTGCGGATCAGCGAGGGAGCAGATGGGCGACGGCGTCGCGCTCCTCGATCAGCTCCTGCTCGGTGGCCTTCATCTTGGCGCGGCTGAAGTCGTTGACCTCTCGGCCCTGCACGATCTGCCAGTCACCGCCCTTGCAGGTCACCGGGTAGGAGTAGATCAGGCCCTTCTCGATACCGTAGCTGCCATCCGAGTACACGCCCATGCTGACCACGGCGTCGGTGCCGAGCGCCCAGTCGCGAACATGGTCGATGGCGGCATTGGCCGCGGAAGCGGCGCTGGACGCTCCGCGGGCCTCGATGATGGCGGCGCCGCGCTGCTGCACCTGCGGTATGAACGTGTCCGCGTACCAGGCCTGATCCACCAGCGTCAGGGCCGCCTTGCCGGAGACCGTGGCGGCGTGCAGGTCGGGGTACTGGGTGGCGGAGTGATTGCCCCAGATGCACAGCCCGGCAACGTCGGTGACGTGCTTTCCGGTCTTCGCCGCAAGCTGCGCCATGGCGCGGTTGTGGTCGAGGCGGGTCATGGCGGTGAACTGCCGCGGATCGAGATCGGGCGCGTTGCGCTGCGCGATCAGCGAGTTGGTATTGGCGGGATTCCCCACCACCAGCACCTTCACGCCACGACTGGCGTGGTCATTGAGCGCCTTGCCCTGCACCGAGAAGATGGCCGCGTTGGCCTCGATCAGGTCCTTGCGCTCCATGCCCTTGCTGCGGGGCCGGCTGCCCACCAGCAACGCGTAGTCCGCGTCCTTGAAGGCGACGTTGGCATCGTCGGTGGCGACGATGTCGCGCAGCAGCGGGAACGCACAATCCTCCAGCTCCATCACCACGCCACGGACCGCGCCCATGGCCGGCGGAATCTCCAGAAGCTGCAGGATCACCGGCTGATCCTTGCCCAGCATGTCCCCCGAAGCGATGCGGAACAGCAGCGCGTAGCCGATCTGCCCCGCCGCTCCGGTCACGGTTACTCGCACGGGTTTTTTCATCTGGTGATCTCCATCGTTTCGGTGTCGGGGCGGCCGGCCATGCGGTGCCTGGATGGCCGGGAAGGCCGCGCATTGTAAGAAAACGCGGCGGGATTGGCACCCACACGTCCAGGCCGGCCGTCAGCGCCAGACCAACTCGCGGTACCACGCACCGGCGTCGCGCATCGCCAGCACGTCCGGCAGCCACGGCGCCAGCGGCTGCGGCAGCGCAGCGCGGGGGAACCAGCCGGCGGCCGCGCAGCGATCGGGCTCGGCGACACCGGGCTCGCCGTCGAGGCTGCCGCCGTCGAAGACGAAGTTGAATCCCTGATGCCTGCCGGAGCGGTATGGCAGCACGCACACCGGCGCCATCTCGGCCGGGGTCACGCCGGTCTCTTCGGCACACTCGCGGCGTGCGCCCTCGATGACGCCCTCCCCCGCATGCAGGTGGCCGCCGGGAGGAACGTGAAAACCGTCCATGAAGCCGGTGCCGGCCCGCTGCAGCAGGAACAGCTCGGAAGCGGCACCGGCGCCGCGCCACAGCAGCACGTGAACCACCACGGGGAAGCGGTGCCGATCCGGGTCGACGAGATCGGAGCCCGACGCCATCGGCCCTCCTGCCACGGCGCAGCGATGGTGCTATCGTGCAGCGGTGAGTTCCGCAGAGCAAATCACCCGACGTGCCGCAGACGATGGCGTCTGCCGCCGGGTCGAGGAAGCGTCCGTCAACGCCTGGCCGGCGATGCAGCAGCTGCTGTTGGACGGCTGGCTGCTGCGCTTCTCTCAGGGCTTCACCAAGCGCGCCAACTCCGTGATTCCGCTCTACCCCGGAGATCTGCCGGCAACGGACAAGGTGCGGTTCTGCGAAAATGCGTACGCCCGCGAACGCCTGAAGTGCATCTTCCGGCTCACCTCCATCGGCGGCCACGAGCACCTGGACGAGCTGCTGGCCGCGCGCGGCTTCCGGTTGCTGGAAGCCACAGAGGTGCTGAGCCGCCCGCTAGCCACCGATCTCGCACCGGCGCCCGACCTGACCCTGATCAGCAGCGCGCGCTGGCTCGACGTCTACGGCACCCTCACCGGCATGCCGGAGCCGGCCCGCGCCATGCATCGGGCCATCCTCCGCGGCATCCCCCTGCCCTGCGCGTACGGCGTGATCGGCAGCGCCGACGCGCCGCTGGCCTGCGGCCTGGCCGTGCTGGAGGGCGAACTGGTTGGCCTGTTCGACGTGGTGACCCACCCGCAGGCCCGGCGTGCCGGCCACGGCACCGAGCTGGTACGCGGCCTGCTGGCCTGGGCAGCCACGCAGGGCGCGCGGCGAGCCTACCTGCAGATGGTGACGGACAATCATCCCGCCCGGGGCCTGTATCAGGCGCTCGGCTTCGACACGCTATACCACTACTGGTACCGGATGGCCGATTGACCGGCCCTTGATTCACCGCACCTTTTCTGAGATGTTTCGTCCTTCGTGCGTGCACCAGCGTAGCCGGGCCACGACCGGGCAAACGCGAATAAGCATATAAGAATCAAGCAGTTCCTTCGCGGCAAGCACTGAGATTACCGGTTCCGGACAGCCATGCTCGAGCTGCCGTTCGGTGCCGAAGTACGTGCCCAGCCTGCCTGGCAGCGCCCGGTGGGCCGTTTTTTCGCGCCCGTACGGTTGCGCGGTGCTTGATGACCAGGGAACAGATCGACCAGAGAGCAGTGCCATGAATCAGACAGCGCACATCGGGCTTCCGCCGCGGCGAGGCCTCTACGATCCGGAGCTGGAGAAGGACAGCTGCGGCGTCGGCTTCATCTGCGACATCAAGGGTCGGCCGAGCCGCGAGATCATCGAGCAGGCCCGCGACATGAACTGCTGCATGGAGCATCGCGGTGGGGTCGGCTACGAGAAGAACACGGGCGACGGTGCCGGCATGCTGCTGGGTCTGCCGGACAAATTCCTGCGCCGGATCGCCGAGGAGGATCTCGGCGTCAGCCTGCCGCCCAAGGGCCAGTACGGGGTCGGCAACGTCTTTCTGCCCACCGACGAAGCCGAGCGGGCCCACTGCCGGCGGGTACTCGAGGAAGAGATCACGGCAGCCGGCCAGCGCCTGCTGGGATGGCGCGAGCTGCCGGTGCACCCTGACGGTGCCGGCATCGGCAACGCCGCCCGGGCCGCGATGCCCCACTTCGCGCAGCTCTTCATCGGCGCCGTCGACGTGGCCGGCGATGAGTTCGAGCGCAAGCTGTATCTGATCCGCAAGCACGGCACGCATCGCCTGCGGGGCGACGAAAACCTCGCTCAGCGCAAGCACTTCTACGTCTGCTCGCTGTCGACCAAGGTCATCGTCTACAAGGGCATGCTGACGCCGGACCAGGTGTTTCCGTTCTATCCGGACCTGCTGGACGCGGACTTCGAGTCGCATCTGGCCATGGTGCACTCGCGCTTCAGCACCAACACCTTTCCGTCCTGGGACCGAGCGCAGCCCAACCGGTTCATGAGTCACAACGGCGAGATCAACACCGTTCTCGGCAACAAGAACTGGATGAACGCACGCCAGGGCGTGGTCGCCACCGACCTGTTCGGTGACGACCTCGAGAAGCTGTTCCCCATCGTCGAGAAAGACTGCTCCGACTCCGGCACCTTCGACAACGTTCTGGAATTCCTGCTGATGTCGGGCCGTACCCTGCAGGAAGCGGTGCTGATGATGATTCCGGAGGCCTGGCAGCAGGACGAGACCATGGACCCTGCCAAGCGGGCATTCTACGAGTACCACTCGTGCCTGATGGAGCCCTGGGACGGTCCGGCCTCCATCGCCTTCACGGACGGGACCTGGATCGGTGCCGTGCTGGACCGCAACGGCCTGCGGCCGAGCCGGTACTACATCACGGACGACGACAAATGCATCATGGCTTCCGAGGTGGGCGTGGTCAGCGTCGACCCGAAGCGCGTCATCGAAAAGGGCCGTCTGCAGCCGGGCCGCATGTTCCTGATCGACTTCGAGCAGGGGCGCATGATTCCCGACGCCGAGATCAAGGCGGAGTGGGCCGGCCGTCGCCCGTACCAGCAGTGGCTGGAAGAGCAGCGCATCGATCTCGAGGAGCTGTCGCCGAACAAGGAACCTCACGGCTTCGAACCGGAGACGCTGACCCCGCGCATGCAGGCTTTCGGCTACACCGTCGAAACCATGCAGATCATGCTGCAGCCGCTGGTCAGGGAGCTGCGCGACCCGCTCGGCTCCATGGGCAACGACGCCGCGCTGGCGGTGATGTCGGAAAAGCCGCGCATGCTCTACGACTACTTCAAGCAGCGCTTCGCCCAGGTCACCAACCCGGCCATCGACTCGATCCGGGAAGAGGTGATCATGGCACTCGAGTGCTACATCGGTCCGGAGCGCAACCTGCTGGAGGTCACGCCCGAGCATGCGCACCGGCTGCGCGTGCCGCATCCGATCCTGTCCAACGAGGAGCTCACCGCCCTCAAGCACATGAATCACGAGGGCTGGCGCACCCGCACCATCGACATCACCTTCCCGGTGCGCTCCGGCAGGGACGGTCTGGTGGCCGCCCTCGATCGCATCTGTGACGAGGCGTCGCAGGCGATCGCTGAGGGCTACAGCCTGATCGTGCTGTCCGACCGCAAGGTGAGCGCCGACCAGGTGCCGATCTCGTCGCTGCTGGCGGTGGGCACCGTGCACCACCACCTGGTGCGAAACTACGAGCGCACCAAGATCGGCCTGCTGCTGGAAACCGGCGAGGCCCGCGAGGTGCATCACCACTGCCTGCTGGTGGGCTACGGCGCCGACGCCATCAACCCCTACCTCGCCTTCGAGGCGCTGTGGGACGCCAGGCAGAACGGCTACCTCGACGACGCGGATCACATCAACAGCGACGACGACGTGGTGTACGCCTACCGCAAGGGCGTGGCCAAGGGCATGCTCAAGGTGATGGCCAAGATGGGCATCTCGACGCTGCAGTCCTACAAGGGCGCGCAGATCTTCGAGGCCGTCGGCCTGGCCGACGACGTGGTGGAGCGGGCTTTCATCGGCACCGCCAGCCGCGTGCAGGGCGTGGGTCTGGCGGTGCTGGCAGAAGAGATGCAGCGCCGCCACGAGATCGGCTATCCGACCCGGGCGCAGAACGTGCGGGTACTCCCCAACCCCGGTGATTTCCACTGGCGCAAGACCGGCGACACCCACATGTGGGATCCGCAGTCCATCGCCGACCTGCAGGTCGCCACCCGCACCAACAACGAGGACGCCTACTGGCGCTTCGCCCGGCACACCAACGACGAGACCACGCGGCAGGCGATGCTGCGCGGCCTGCTGGAGTTCAAAGCCGGCGCCAACGGCGGGCCCATCCCACTGGCGGAGGTGGAGCCGGAAAGCGAGATCGTCAAGCGCTTCGCCACCGGCGCCATGAGCTTCGGCTCCATCAGCGCCGAAGCCCACGAGTCGCTGGCCATCGCCATGAACCGCATCGGCGGCAAGTCGAACACGGGCGAGGGCGGCGAAGACTCGATGCGCTGGGTGCCGCTGCCCAACGGCGACTCGAAGCGCAGCGCCATCAAGCAGGTGGCCAGCGGCCGGTTCGGGGTCACCATCGACTACCTGACCAACGCCGACGAGCTGCAGATCAAGATCATCCAGGGCGCCAAGCCCGGCGAGGGCGGCGAGCTGCCCGGCCACAAGGTGGACGAGATCATCGCCAGCATCCGCCACTCGACGCCGGGCGTCGGCCTGATCAGCCCGCCGCCGCACCATGACATCTACTCCATCGAGGACATGGCGCAGCTCATTCACGACCTGAAGAACGCCAACCCGAACGCGCGCATCAGCGTCAAGCTGGGCGCCGAGATCGGGGTGGGCACCGTGGCGGCCGGGGTGACCAAGGCCCGTGCCGACCACATCGTGATCGCCGGCGACACCGGCGGCACCGGGGCGTCACCCCTGACCTCGATCAAGCATGCGGGCGTGCCCTGGGAGCTCGGCGTTGCCGAGACCCATCAGACCCTGGTGATGAACAACCTGCGCTCGCGCGTGGTGCTGCAGACCGACGGCCAGCTCAAGACCGGCCGGGACGTCGCCATCGCGGCCCTGCTCGGCGCCGAGGAGTTCGGATTCGCCACGGCGCCGCTGATCGTGCTGGGCTGCATCATGATGCGCAAGTGCCACCTCAACACCTGTCCGGTGGGCATCGCCACCCAGGATCCGACGCTGCGCAAGAAGTTCAAGGGCCAGCCCGAGCACGTCGTGAACTACCTGTTCATGGTGGCCAAGGAGCTGCGCGGCATCATGGCCGAGCTCGGGTTCCGCACCGTGAACGAGATGGTGGGCCGCGTGGACGCGCTGGAAACCCGGGCAGCCGTCGATCACTGGAAGGCCGGAGGCATCGATCTGTCGGCCATTCTGCAGCCGGCCCAGGAGCCGGCAGAGTTTCTCGGCAGCTACGCCATTCACCAGCAGGACCACGAGCTGGAGAAGGCGCTGGACAACGACCTGATCGAGCTGGCTCAGCCGGCGCTGCGCCGCGGCGAGAAGGTCTACGACGAGCTGACCATCGTCAACACCAATCGGGTGGTGGGCGGCATGCTGTCGAACCGCATCATCCGCGAGGTGGGGCCGGAGATGCTTCCCCACGACACCATTCACTTCAAGTTCCACGGCAGCGCCGGCCAGAGCTTCGGCGCCTGGCTGGCCAAGGGGGTGACGCTGGAGGTCGAGGGCGACGCCAACGACTACGTCGGCAAGGGCCTGTCCGGCGGCCGCATCGTCATCTACCCGCCCAGGGAGAGCGTGTTCAAGCCCGAGCACAACATCCTCATCGGCAACGTGGTGCTGTATGGGGCCACCAGCGGTGAGTGCTTCTTCCGGGGTCAGGCTGCAGAGCGGTTCTGCGTGCGCAACAGCGGCGCCCGCGCGGTGGTGGAGGGCGTGGGCGACCACGGCTGCGAGTACATGACCGGCGGCCGCGTGGTGATCCTGGGGCCCACCGGGCGCAACTTCGGCGCCGGCATGAGCGGCGGCATTGCCTACATCTACGACCCGGAGCGCGCCTTCGCGCCCCGCTGCAACATGGAGATGGTGGAGCTGGAGCGCCTGGAGATCGCCGCGGAGATGGACGAGGTGCGCGAGCTGATCGAGCGGCACCGCGCCTACACGGGCTCCACGGTGGCAGCCGCCCTGCTGGCTGACTGGTCGAAGGCCGTTGACGCCTTCGTCAAGGTCATGCCCACCGACTACAAGCGCGTGCTCCAGGAACGCGAGCAAGCGGTCAGCGCCGGCTGACCGCCCGGCGAACAAGAACAGAATCACGGGAATCAGATGGGAAAGCCAACCGGTTTCATGGAGATCGCGCGCAATGCGGCCCCGTATCGGGATCCGCAGGGCCGCATGCTCGACTTCAAGGAGATCTACACCGAGCACGACGTGCATCGCCTGACCGACCAGGGTGCCCGGTGCATGGACTGCGGGGTGCCCTTCTGCCAGTCGGACGACGGCTGCCCGATCTACAACCTCATTCCGGAATGGAACGACCTGGTCTACCGCGGGCAGTGGCGCGAGGCCCTGGACCGGCTGCACAAGACCAACAACTTTCCGGAGTTCACCGGCCGCGTGTGTCCCGCGCCCTGCGAAGGCGCTTGCGTGCTGGGCATCACCGACCCGCCGGTCACCATCAAGAACATCGAGATGGCCATCATCGACCGCGGCTTCGCCGAAGGCTGGGTCGTCGCCAGGCCGCCGGCCGCCCGCACCGGCAAGCGCGTCGCCGTCGTCGGCTCCGGCCCGGCGGGGCTCGCGGCCGCCGACCAGCTCAACAAGGTCGGCCACGAGGTTACCGTGTTCGAGCGCGCCGACCGCATCGGCGGCCTGCTGATGTACGGCATTCCCAACATGAAGCTCGACAAGCAGGGGGTGGTGGATCGCCGCGTCAACCTGCTGCGGGACGAAGGCGTGCGGTTCGAGACGGGCACGCCGGTGGCGGATGGTTCCGGCGGTTCCAAGGATGCGCGCGAGCTGATGGCCGACTACGACGCGGTGCTGCTGGCCACCGGAGCCACGGTGCCGCGTGACCTGCCGATCCCCGGGCGCGGCCTCAAAGGCATCCACTTCGCCATGGATTTCCTCACCGCCAACACCAAGAGCCTGCTGGACTCCAACCTGGAAGACGGCTGCTACATCTCGGCGAAGGACAAGCACGTCATCGTGATCGGCGGCGGCGATACCGGCACCGACTGCATCGGCACCAGCATGCGCCACGGCTGCAAGAGCCTGGTGAACTTCGAGCTGTTTCCGAAGCCGCCGGCCGACCGCGCCCCCGACAACCCCTGGCCCACCTGGCCGCGCATCTACCGCACCGACTACGGCCACCAGGAGTCGGCCGCCCGCTTCGGCGACGATCCGCGGGTGTACAGCATTTCGTCCACGGAGTTCATCGACGACGGCAACGGCCGGGTTCGAGGCATCCGCACCATCGACGTCGAGTTCAAGAACGGCAAGTTCGAGAACGTCCCGGGCAGCGAGCGGGAGTGGCCGGCGGACCTGGTGTTTCTCGCCATGGGCTTCCTCGGCCCGGAAGCGGCGATTGCCGAGCGGCTGGGCGTCGCCCTGGACCCGCGCTCCAACTATCAGGCCGAGTACGGCAAGTACCTGACCAGCATCGACAAGGTGTTCTCGGCAGGCGACTGCCGGCGTGGTCAGAGCCTGGTGGTGCGGGCCATCAACGAGGGACGAGAGGCCGCTCGGGAGATCGACCGCTTTCTGATGGGCAGCACCCGCCTGCCATAGGCCGGGGCGGCGCCGGGAGGGCGCCGCCGGTCAGGACTGCAGCGCGGTGCGTACCGCCGCCTGCACGTCGGCGAACGGCCGAATCCATGGCTGCACCGCACCCACCGACGCCGGTAGCGTCCGCGCGGCCGCCTCGGCCTCCGCCCGCGTCGCGTACTGCCCATAGATCACCACGTGCAGGATGCGGCCGTCGCGCTGCAGCCGATAGCTGGCGAAGTCGCCGCGATCGGCCTGATCCGCCAGATAGGCCTGCACCCGCTCGGCGCTGGACAGGGACACGAGCTGCAGCGTGAACGAGTCCGGCGCCTGAGCCAGAATCCAGGCGGCATCCCGCGCCCGGCCATCCGCAGGCGCGGTGGGTGCAGACGGCGCCGCTCGCGACGGCGAGGGCAAGGGCGACGGCGGCGCCGGTTCAGGGTCTGACTCTGGCGCCGGTTCGGGCGCCGGCTCCGGGTCTGACTCAGGCGCCGGCTCAGGAGTCACGACCGCTGGCGGATCCATGACGGTCTCGGCAGGCGCTGTCTGCGGCGCAGGCGCTGCAGCGGGTTCGCGGTCCGGCGTCCGGACCGGCTCAGGGCTCTCGTCAGCGTCCGCTGGCGACCGCGGCAGCGCCATGGGCTCGACGCGCTGCGTCGTATCGGACGGCAGGTCCCCGCCGCCGGGCCAGAGCAGATACACGAGGCCGACCACCACCAGCAACCCCAGCAACGCCAGCCGGTGCCTGGCCGGGAACCGGCCGCCCAGCGAGCGCTCGGAGGAATGCAGCTTCGCCAGCAGCACGTTGGCGATCTGGTCGATGCGGCCGGGCAGCCCCTCGGACAGGCGGGCGATCTCCTTCATCTCGGCATCCGAGAACGGCAGGTCGCCCGCGTAGCCGGCCTGCCGGAATCGCCAATCCAGATAGGCGGCCACGTCGTCCGCATCGAAGCCGCCGAGCCGGATTTCGTACCAGGCCACCCCCATCTGCTCGAGAGGCTTCTCCAGGGCCGACACCAGGCGCACCTCGCCGAACAGCACCAGCCGCAGCGGCGACGACTTGACCAGGGTCACGAGCTGCTCCATGGCGCGGGGGTCGAGCAGGTCGGCATCATCGATCAGGCACACGCACAGTCGCTGCCCCCGCTGCTGCTGGCGGGCATGGTTGGCAATGGCGTCGCGCATGATCGAGAGATCGGCGCTTGCAGCCACGCCCAGCCCGAAACCCTGAACCATCGCGTAGAGCACTTCGGAGGCGCTGGCCACCAGGGCACCGTTGATGCGCGCGGCCTGGGCGCGAGGCTCCAGGCTGGCGGAGAGCTGCCGGTAGAGGGTGCTCTTGCCTGCTCCTCGGGGCCCGGTCACGAGCTGCACGGGGCGCGACCACTGTGAGGCATAGCGCAGCTGCTCGAGGTGGGTCTTGCGGTCACCCCGCTCGAAGAATCCCTGCCGGCTTCCGGAAAACGGATTGGCGTGGTCGCCTACGGTCGGTTCCCGCCGCTCAGACATCACACCCCCGAACGGCCTCTGCCAGCACCTGACGCAGCGCCCCGAGATCGACGTCGCCGGTGACCTCGGCATGGCCAATGGCACGGGCCAGCACCAGGCGCAGGCGGCCGTCGTGCACCTTCTTGTCGTGCCCCATAGCGTTCAGCATGTCCTCGACCGCCAGCGGTGGCGGCGCCAGCGGCAGCTCGAGCGCCGCCAGCAGACGCCGCAGCAGGTCGACGTCGTTGTCCGCCAGCCAACCCTGCCGCGCCGAGAGCTCGGCAGCCATGACCATGCCCATGGCGACGGCTTCGCCGTGCAGCACCGCGCCGTAGCCGGTAAGCGTCTCGACGGCATGACCGAACGTGTGGCCGAAGTTGAGGATCGCCCGCACCCCCCCTTCCCGCTCGTCGGCGGCAACCACCTCCGACTTGATCTCGCAGGAGCGGCGGACGGCCCATCGCAGCGCCGCCGGATCACGCCGGTTCAGCGCCTCGGCATGGTCGGCGAGCCACTCGAACAGCGCCCGGTCCCGGATCACCCCGTACTTCACCACCTCCGCCAGTCCGGCACGGTACTCCCGGTCCGGCAGCGTCTCCAGCAGAGCCGTGTCGGCAATGACGCAGCGCGGCTGATAGAAGGCGCCGATCATGTTCTTGCCGCGCGGGTGGTTGACCGCGGTCTTGCCGCCCACCGAGGAGTCGACCTGCGCCAGCAGCGTGGTGGGCACCTGCACGAAGTCGACGCCGCGCTGGTAGGTAGCGGCGGCAAAGCCGGCGAGGTCGCCGACGACGCCCCCGCCCAGCGCGATCAGCGTGGTGGAGCGGTCGTGACGCCGCTCCAGCAGGAAGTCCATCAGCGCCCCGTAGGTCTCGAGGCTCTTGTGGCGTTCGCCGTCGGGCATGCGGAACACGTCGGCGCGCACACGGTCGCCAAGCGCATCCAGCAGCCTTTCGGCATACAGGGGGCCCACCACCTCATTGGTCACCACCGCCACCTGGCGGCCCCGCAGGTGGCGAGCCAGCAGGTCTGCGCGGCCCAGCAGCCCGGCGCCTATGTAGATCGGATAGGAGCGATCTCCCAGCTCGACCGGCACCACATCCATGTCGTCGTTGTCGGCGCTCATACTGCGTCATCATCTCTCAAACGCTGCTCGATTTCCCGGGCCAGCGCCTTCGGGCTCTGACGGTCGGTGACGAAGCGATAGTCGGCGATCTCCCGGTACAGAGGATCCCGCTCCCCGTGCAGCCTGGCCAGGGTCTCGCGGACGTTGCCGCCCCGAAGCAGCGGCCGCTTGCGATCGCGACGCGTGCGCTCCACCAGCCGCTCCAGCGGGCTGTCCAGGTGAACCACAACGCCGCGGGCAGCAAGCAGGGCGCGATTGCAGGGATTCAGCACGGCACCGCCGCCGGTGGCCAGGACGATGCCGGAGCGCTGGGTCAGCTCGTCGAGCACCTGATGCTCGCGCTCCCGGAAGCCGGCTTCGCCCTCGACATCGAAGATCCACGCAACCGGCGCGCCGGCACGCGCTTCGATCTCATGATCGGAGTCGTAGAACTGCATGTCGAGCGCCTGCGCCAGCAGCCGCCCGACGGTGCTCTTGCCAACGGCCATGAGGCCGATGAGGATGATGTTGGGTCTGCTCATAAGTCGACGGCGCCCTGCAGGCGCCGTCTAGTGTAACCGGAGCGAAGACCCGGCGTGAGGGATCAGCGGGTCAGGGAGTCCTGAATGATCCTCGGGGTGATGAAGATCAGCAGCTCCTGCTTGTCGTCCCGCTCCGTGGTCCGTCGGAAGGCCCGGCCTATGTAGGGGAGATCGCCCAGAAACGGCGTCTTAGTGGTCGAGACGTTGCGGTCGGTGGAGAAGATGCCACCGAGCACGATGGTCTGCGAGTTGTCCACCAGCACCTGGGTCTGAATCTCGTTGGTGTTGATCGACGGCACGCCCGCGAACACCGTACCCACCGTGTCCTGCTTGACCGTCAGCTTCATGATGATGCGGTCGTCCGGCGTGATCTGCGGCGTCACCTCCAGAGACAGCACCGCGTCTTTGAACGCCGTCGAGGTCGCACCCGAGGAGGAAGCTTGCTGGTAGGGAATCTCCACGCCCGACTCGATCACGGCGGATGACTTGTCAGCGGTGATGACCTTGGGACGGGCAACCACCTCGGCGTCGCCGTCGGAGGCCAGCGCCGAAAGCTCCAGGTCGAGCAGCGAGCCCTGATTGGTGAAGCCGATGCCGAAGCTGGAGGCTCCGGCTGCGGTGACGCCCAGATCCACCACCAGGTCGGCCGGCGTGGTGATGTCACCCTCGCCATCGACGATCACGTTCTGCAGCTCGTTCAGCGTGGTCAGCGACCCGCCGATGCGGAGCTGGCCCCCGGCCACGTTGTCCTCGATGTGGCCGCCGCCCCAGCGAATGCCCAGCTCCTGGGAGAAGTTGGCATTGGCGGTAACGATGCGGGCCTCGATCAGCACCTGGCGCACGGGAATGTCGAGTTGAGAGATGACGCGCCGGAACTCCTCGATCTTCTGAGCGGTATCCGTGAGGATGATGGCGTTGGTACGCTCGTCGACGATCACGCTGCCGCGGTCGGACAGCATCGAACGGCGGCTGGTGCCCTCGCCGGAGCCGGAGTTGAACAGCTCGAACAGCGTGGTCGCGCTGGCGTAGCGCACCTGTATGAACTCGGTCTGCAGCGGTGCCAGCTCGGCGATCTGCTTCTGGTTCTCGAGCTCGAGCTTCTCACGCGCCGCGATCTCGGCCGCCGGCGCGACCAGCAGCACGTTGCCCACCTGACGCTGATCCAGACCCTTGGTCTTCAGAATCAGCTCCAGCGCCTGGTCCCACGGTACGTTCTTGAGGCGCAGAGTGATGCGCCCCGACACGGTATCGCTGGCCACCAGATTGAGATCGGTGAAGTCGGCGATGAGCTGGAGCACCGAGCGCACCTCGATGTCCTGGAAGTTCAGCGACAGCTTCTCGCCCGTGTACTTGAACGCGTCGTCACGCCGCGCCCGCTCCTCTTCGGTGACCGGATTGACGTCGATCGAGAGGGTGTTGTCCGCCTGGTAGGCGAGATAGTCGTAGTTGCCCGTCGCGTCCACCATGAACACGGTGTGCGGCCCACGCTGCACGGCGTCGACGATCTGCACCGGGGTCGCGAAGTCGGTAACGTCGAGACGGCGGCGCAGCTCGGTGGGCAGCGCGGTGTTGCGCACCTCGACCTGGATCTTGCCGCCCTGGGTGGTGACGTTCACCGGTGCCTTGGGGTCGGAAAGGGAGATGATCACCCGGCCTTCGCCCTGAGTGCCGCGCCGGAAGTCCACGCTCGTGATCCGGGAATCGCGGGCCACGACGCTGGTATTGCCGCGGTCATCGGTGCTGGTAAAGTCGGTCTGCGAAGGCACGCCCGTGGCACCGCCGGCGCCGACCAGCAGATACAGAGTATTGCCCTCGACGCTGGTCTCGTAGGCAACCAGTCGGGTCAGATTGACGATCGCCCGGGTGCGGTCCTTGGTGGAGATGATCGACACCCGCCGGGCGTTGCCGATGCCCAGATCGTGGTGCTTCTCCTGGAGCGCGCTGGTCACCCCGGGCATGTCGAGCACGATGCGTGCCGGACGCTCGATGGTGTAACCCGCCGGCGCGGGAGGCGTGCCGTCGAACTTCATGCGGATCTCGGTCTTGTCCCCAGGCAGGGAGGAGAACTCCACCGACTCGATGGAGGCACCCCAGGCCGTCGTGGCCATCAGCCCACAGACGACCCCGGCTGTCACGCGGGCTACGCGCCGCCAGCGGTTGGTCATGTTCAGCATGATCTTCATCCTCTATCTCCACCTCCCAGCGAGACGGTGCGGGCGCGTTCTACCCAGCCCCCCGTACCGTCCGGGACTATCTCGATCAGCTCGATCGCGGTTTCTGCTATGTCCTGTATGCGGCCGTGGTCGGTGCCCATGAAGTCTCCGCGCTGCACGCGGTGCACACCGCCGTCGGCATCCTGAACCAGGCCGTACACCCGTGGGCCCTGGGCCAGCGTTCCCACCATGGTCAGACTGGCCACGGGGTACTGCTCGAGATACTGGCGGGCCCGGTTCAGATCGGGCTTCACCTGAGGCCCGCCCTGGCCACGATCGACCCGCTTCACCTGCACCGGCGGCTCGAACGGGCTGCGCATGTTGCTCGCCTGGTAGGCGAACGGCGGCACCTGCTCGAACGGTGGCAGCGGATCGATGCGTCCCGGCGGGCGCTTCTGCACTTCGTCCATGAACGTGCGCAGGTCGGCATGGTCTCCGCCGCCCCCGCACCCGGCGAGTGCGGAAGCCAGGGAGAGCAGAACCCATGGGGTCCAGCGCCGACGCGGCGCGTTCTTACCCAGTATCTGCATCATGTTCCCTCTTCCAGATACCTGTAAGTCTTGGCCAAGATCGACATCTTTAGCTGGTTAGGCGAATCCTGCGGGACGATGGTGAAATCGTGCAGGGTCACGATTCTGGACAGGTTGGCCACGCCGCTGACGAACGACCCGATCTTGTGATAGTTGCCTTCGACCACGATCTGAATGGGTAGCTCGACGTAGAACTCCGTGCGCCGCTCCTCCTGCAGATCGATGCTCTCGATGCGCAGCTCGTTGTCCAGGGCGGTACGTGTGATGTCCTCGAGCAGTCCCGGCACCTCGGTGTCGCTCGGCAGCTGGCGCAGCATGCCGTCGAAGGCGGTCTGCATCTCGATCTTCTGCTGCCGGTAGGCTTCCAGGTTCGCGGCCTGGAAGCTCTTCGCCTCGAAATCCTGGCGGAGCTCGGTCTCCTTCATCTGCGCCTGGCCGAGCACGGTCTGCTTGTCAGTCACGTACAGATAGTAGCCGCCACCCAGCACCAGCAGCAGCGCGAGCACCATGACGATGCCTTTGACCGCTGCCGGCCAGGCCCCGATGTTGTTCACATCGAGGTCGGCGAGATCGAAGTTCCGCAGCTGCTCCAGGGAGTCTTTGAATGCCACGATGCTACTCCCCCTCGCTCGGCTTGTTGGGGTTCGTCTGGACGAACGTCAGGTTGAACGTGCTCGCCTGGGCGCCGTAGTTCGGGTTCTGCGGATCTTCCTTGATGCTCTTCAGATTCGGGCTCGCAAACCAGTCCGACGCATCGAGGTTGCGCATCAGCGACGAGATCCGGTTGTTCGACTCGGCGACGCCCTCGACCGTGAACTGGTTCGCCTGCATCTTCAGGCTGCGGAAGTGCACGCCGGTGGCGAGGGTACGCACCATCTCATCGAACACGCGCACGATCACGGGGCGGTTGCCCTGCAGCTCCTGAATCACCCGCATCCGGGCGAGCAGCTCGTCACGCGTCTTCTGAAGCTCCCGGATCTCGGCGATCTTCTCGTCGAGAATCGCGATCTCGTCTTCCAGGTACTTGTTGCGTGCCTGCTGATTCTCGATGCGACCGTCCAGATACCAGCCAGTAGCCAGCACGATGAACACGCCAGCCAGCACGATTCCGGCGAGGTTGCCGAAGAACTCCTTCTTCTTGCGCTCGCGTTCCCACTCGCGCCACGGTAGCAGGTTGATCCTTGCCATCAGTCGAAGCTCCTCATGGCCAGGCCGCAGGCAATCATCATCGCCGGGGCATCGTTGGCCAGCGCATCGGAATCCACCCGGTTGGCGAGAGACATATCGACGAACGGGTTGGCGATCAGCGTCGGCGTGCCGAGCTTGTTCTCGATCATGTCGCCCAGGCCGTCTATGGATGCGGTGCCGCCGGCGAGCACGATGTAATCGACGTCATCGTACTGACTGGATGAGAAGAAGAACTGCAGCGAACGAGTCACCTGCTGCAGCACGGCCTCTTTGAACGGCTGCAGAACTTCTTCCTCATAATCGTCGGGCAGACCACCCTGCTTCTTCGCCAGCCCCGCCTCTTCGAAGGACAGGCTGTAGCGGCGCTGAATCTCCTCGGTGAGCTGCTTGCCCCCGAATAGCTGCTCGCGGGTGTAGATGGAGCGGTCGTCGGCCAGCACCGACAGGGTGGTCATGGTGGCGCCGATGTCGATGATGGCGACCACCAGATCCTGCGGGTTGGCGCCGAGCTGCGGTTTGATCAGCTCGAACGCGCGCTTCATGGCGTGGGCCTCGATGTCGACCACCGAGGGCTTGAGGCTGCCGAGCTCCAGCGCAGCCTGACGCATCTCGACGTTCTCGCGGCGGCAGGCGGCCAACAGCACCTCGACCTGCTCCGGATTTCGCTCGGACAGACCCTGCACCTCGAAATCGATGGCCACCTCGTCCAGCGGGTACGGAATGTACTGGTCCGCCTCCACCGTGATCTGGTTTTCCATCTCGTCGTCGGACAGCGCCGCGTCCATCTCGATGGTCTTGGTGATCACGGCCGAGCCTGCGACCGCAACGGCGGCGTGCCGTGCCGAGGTCTTGGAACGGCTGATCACCCGCTTGATCGCTTCACCTACGCCTTCCACATCGCTTATATTCTTTTCGACCACCGCATTGGGTGGCAGCGGCTCTACGGCGTAAGCCTCCACACGATACCGACCGTTGTTCTTCGACAGCTCGAGAAGCTTGACCGAAGTGGAGCTGATATCGAGCCCCAGGAGGACGTTGGGCTTTTTACTGAATAGGCCAAACACGGTGAAATTTCCTTATTGGCGCGGGCACTTACGTCCTGATTATGCAGTCGAACATTAAATACCAGGATTGCGGCTACCGCAATCGGCTCCCTGTTCATCCCTCAACGTCATGGCTACGCGCATGAAGAGAAGGTCCGTTGGCACTCTGAACCCGATCATGGGCCGTATTATGTGGCTGGCCCTGGCGGGTGTATGTGCCGCAGTCCTCAGTCTTGCTGGCGCTTTCCTGTATCTGGACCCCCAGATTCCCAAGGCTGCGACGTATCGCCAAGTCAAACTCGAAACGC
The DNA here is from genome assembly GCA_040219935.1 of Pseudomonadales bacterium. Lineage (GTDB taxonomy): Bacteria > Pseudomonadota > Gammaproteobacteria > Pseudomonadales > Azotimanducaceae > UBA7803. Next base: position 86,778 of record JAVJUA010000011.1, read on the forward strand.
CTCTCAGAGTGTATACCGCCGATCGCCAGCTGATGGCCGAATTCGGCGAACGGCGTCTCATACCAGTCACTCTAGACCAAGTTCCGAACCTTTTCGTCCGAGCCGTGCTCGATACCGAGGACAAGCGCTTCTACGAGCACCGGGGCGTCGACCTGATCACGCTCACCACCGCCGCCATGGAGCTGGTGCTCAATCGCGGTGAGATCACCCGGGGCGGCTCCACCATCACCATGCAGCTGCCGCGCAACCTCGGCACCTTCTCGCTCGATCGGCTGTTCATCCGCAAGTTCAAGGAGATCCTGCTGGCCCTGAAGATCGAGCGCGAGCTCAGCAAGGACGAGATTCTGGAGCTCTACATCAACGCCGTGCCGTTCGGCAAGCGGGCCTACGGCGCGCAGGCCGCGGCATTCACCTACTACGGCAAGCCGCTGCCCGAGCTCAGCCTCGCCGAGCTGGCCATGCTGGCCGGCATTCCGCAGGCGCCGACCGCCGGGAACCCGGTGAACGACGTCGACCGGGCGCTCAACCGACGTAACGTGGTGCTGTCGCGCATGCTCGAGCAGCGCTCCATCACCCGCGAGCAGTACGACCAGGCGATCGCTGCTCCCAACACCGCCCGGCTGCACGAGCGCGAGCTGGACGTGCCGGCACCGTATCCGGCGGAGTGGGTGCGCGCCGAGCTGCTGCCGCAGATCCCCGACCTGTACAGCGGCGGCTACGAGGTGATCACCACGCTCGATGCGAAGCTGCAGCGCGCCGCCAACGTCGCCGTGCGCAACGGCCTGTTCAGCTACGACCGGCGCCACGGCTATCGCGGCCCGGAGGCGGTCCACCCGGACGGCGACCGCGAGGCCTGGCTGGACGTGCTGCAGCAGACGCCCGTCTATCGCGAGCTGCTGCCGGCCATCGTCACCGAGGTGGGGCCGGAGTCGGCCCGTGCGCTGCTCTGGAATGGCAGCGACATCGAGCTGACCATGGACGGCATGGCCTGGGCAAGGCGCTATCTCACGGTGGACAGCCGCGGCCCGGCGCCGAGCCGGCCCGCCGATGTGCTCGCCGTTGGCGATCTGATCCGCGTCCGCGAGCAGACCGCCAGCAGCGACGCTGACGCGGCAGCGGCGTCCGGCTGGGTTCTGACCCAGGTTCCCGAGATCCAGGGCGCCCTGGTATCGCTCGACCACCACAGCGGCGCGGTGCGCGCCCTGGTAGGCGGTCTCGACTTCTCGCTGAACCAGTACAACCACGCGCTGCAGGCGGCGCGCCAGCCCGGGTCCGGCTTCAAGCCGTTCGTCTACGCGGCCGCGCTGGCCGAGGGCATCATGCCGTCGAGCATCTTCATGGATGCGCCCCTGGTGTTCGAAGACCGCAACCTCGAGTCGGAGTACCGGCCGGACAACGACAACAGCCGCTACAACGGCCCGACGCGGCTCAGAGAAGCCCTCTACCGGTCGATCAACCTGGTGACCATGCGGGTGCTGCTGAGGGTGGGTGCGGGCAAAGTCATCGACTTCTCGGAGCGCTTCGGCTTCGATACCAGCACCTTTCCGCGGGATACCCAGCTCGCCGTCGGCGGCGGCACCATGGCCATCACACCTCTGCAGATGGCGGTCGCCTACGCAACCTTCGCCAACGGCGGCCACAGGATCGAGCCTCACATCATCGACGAGGTGGTGGATCTGGCCGGCGAGCGGGTGCTGAAGCCGAGGCATCCGGTGGTCTGCAACGACTGCGCCAACCCCACCAGGGAAGCCGGTGCGCCCACCGCAAACGGCCCGGACGCCGAGCCGGCGACCCTCGACGCGCTGCTGTCAGGGGCCGAGCCTGGTCTGGCCGAGCCTGGTCAGGCCGAGCCTGGTCAGGCCGAGCCCGATCCCCAGGGACCAGTGCCAGCGCCCAGGGTGCTCGACGAGCGCATCGCCTTCATCATGCACTCCATGCTGCAGGACGTGGTGCGGCGGGGCACGGCGGTGCGGGCCAGGGCACTGGAGCGCTCGGACCTGGCCGGCAAGACCGGCACCACCAACGAGGCTGCAGACACCTGGTTCAACGGCTACAACGGCGATCTGGCCAGCACGGTTTGGGTGGGATTCCCCAGTCACCAGCCGCTGGGGTCGCGGGAGTACGCTTCGACCACCCCATTGCCCATCTGGATCGACTACATGCGAACCGCCGCTGCCGGCCGTCCGGAGCGAACGCCGACCCAGCCGGCCGGCATCGTCACGGTGCGCATCGATCCCGCCAGCGGCGAGGCGGCGATGGCCAGCGACCCGGACGCGGTCTTCGAATACTTTCTGGCCGAGCACACGCCCCGTGCGCCGCGAACGGGAAGTGGCGATACCGGCGCCCGGCGCCCCGACGAGGTGGCCCCCGTCGACATCTTCTGAGCGCCGTTACTGAACGATCTTGATGAGGTCGCCCGCCCGCGGTTCTCCCACCGGATGCTGCCCGTTCAGAAGCCGCAGCGTCTGCTCGGCATTGGCACGAATCGACGCCTTGGTGGCGAGCTCGGCGTAGGTATCGCCCGGTTGGGCCATGATCACCTTGATGCGCTGGTTGTTGGCGATGCGCAGATCTTCCGAGGTCATGGCGCGGAACGACTGCAGCGTCTGCTGCCACTGAACCTCGAACGCGGCCGGGTCGCCCACCGCACCCACCTCGCCGCGGAACACGTACACCGAGGTGTCCTTGTAGACCACGGCCAGCTTGCGCACCTGAGCAGCGCCACCCGCCACCTCGATCTCGGCCACGTACGCCGGGTAGCCGTTGATCTCCACGCTCTCGCCGGACTTCACGTCGTCCCGCTTCAGGGTCTTGGTGACGAATTCCTCGGGCGTCTGCTCCTCGGCAGGTGCATTCAGCCGCTGCACGGCGATGCTGGCATGAGTGGCGCCCTGGGGCGGCCGGCCCAGCACCTCCGCAGGGGTGTTGGTCACGTCCCAGCCGTCCGGGAAGCCGATCACCACGCGCAGCCCGCCGTGATAGTAGGTGTGACCCTTGATCAGGCCGGTGGCAGCCTCGTCGCCGAACACCAGGCCGTCCATCATCTCCCAGAAGTCGCGCTCGGTTTCCCGCAGCACGTCGGGTACCAGACCCGCCGACTTCTGCACGGCGTCGTGCAGACGCTTGTCGTTGCGCGGGTGAGATGAAAACAGCCCGTGATAGACCGTGGGCTCGTTGAGCACGTTCTTGGCGAACAGCTGATGATCCTTGAGCACGTGCAGCACGTCGATCATGGCCAGCGGGTTGTAGCCGGCACGGGCCAGAAACTCGCCGCCGTACTCGTCCGCCTCCAGCTCGAACTCGCGCCCATAGCCGGAGCGAATCGTGGCGGTGGCGGTGTTGGCCAGGTCGGCGACCGCGTAGGTGCCGGTCATGATGGCGCCGATGAAGCCCAGCACGTTGCCGAACGCGCCGAGCTGATTGCTGCGCCGGGCGTGGCGACCCACCACGTGACCGATCTCGTGGCCGATGACGCCGGCCAGCTCGTCCTCGGAGCGCAGGTAGGCGATCAGCCCGCGGTTGATGAAGATGTAGCCGTCCGGCAGCGCCATGGCGTTCACGGCCGGGTTGTCGAGCACGTAGAAGTGATACTGCTCGCCGGCATCGGGCGTGGCGGCCAGCAGCCGCTCGCCGATCTGCTGCACGTAAGCCTGCCATTCCGGATCGGGATAGAGCTGATCCTTCTCGACCATCTCCCGATAGACCTTCTCACCCGGGCCCGCCGCCAGCGCCATGGCAGGGGCCAGCAGCAGCAAGGCGAGCCAGTACCGACCGCTCATGCGGACGGTGCGGCGTCGGGTTCCGAAAGGTTTCCTGGCTTGCGGCATGGTGCGACTTCCACTCACAGCATTGCGGCAGACGACTGCCGACACTGGAGCATTAGACCGGGCGGAACCGAGGGGTTCCAGCCCGCCGGGGCGCCGCGGCGGATCAGCCCTTGCTGGTGCGGGTGCCGAAGCGGCGACGGAAGCGTTCCACGCGGCCGCCGGAATCGAGAATCTTCTGCTTGCCGGTGTAGAAAGGGTGGCAAGCCGAGCAGACGTCCAGATGCATCTCGCCCTGGTGGGTGGAGCGGGTCTCGATCACGTTGCCGCAGCTGCAATGCGCCTTGATGTTGCCGTATTCCGGGTGAATGCCTGGTTTCATGTCTGCTGCCACGCGCGGCGGAAAATGAGAGGGCGCGCAGTGTAGTCAGATGCGATTGACAGCGCAAGTAACATCCCGCCATGCCAGCCGGAGCCGGATCTGCCAGCATGTACGCCGCAGCGCGCCAACCCAGGAGTCAAGCCGCTTGTCGGAGTCCCGAGCCATGAGCCCTGCGGACCGCGTGGTGCGGGTGGCGGTGCCAAAACCCCTGCCCCAGCAGTTCGACTACCTCGCCGCCGAGCGCGTCCCGGTGCCCGGCGCCCGGGTGCGGGTCAAATTCGGCCGCCAGCGCCTGGTGGGCGTCTGCACCAGCGTCGACCCGGCCGACGCCCATGACGACCCGGCCCCGCTCGAGGCCGTGCTCGATGACCACAACGCGCTGGGTGAAGAGCTGTTTGCCCTCGGCCAGTGGCTGGCCGACTACTATCACCACCCCCTGGGCGAGGTGCTGGCGACGCTGCTTCCGGCGGCCGCTCGCCGCGGCGAGCCGCTGACCGAGCGTACCGAGACCGTCTGGCGGCTTACCGGCAGCCGTCCCGACCTGCACCGTGCGGCCCGCCAGCAGGCCCTGCTCGAGCACCTGCTGGCCAACGGCGGCACGGCCACCCCGCAGGCCCTAACCGATGCCGGCTTCAGCGCCGCCGTGCAGCGGTCGCTGGCGGACAAGGGCGTGGTCGTCAGAGAGCACCGTGCGGCGGTGGCGCCGAAGGTGGCCGCCACCGAGCCTGCCCTGAACCTGAATCCGGAGCAGCGCCAGGCCGTCGACGCGGTGGCCGTCAGCGATGGGCGCTTCGGCGTCACCCTGCTGGAGGGCGTTACCGGCAGCGGCAAAACCGAAGTCTATCTGCAGCTCATCGACAGGGTCCGCCGCGCCGGCCGTCAGGTGCTGGTGCTGGTGCCCGAGATCGCGCTGACGCCCCAGACCCTGTCGCGCTTCGTGGCCCGCTTCGGGCAGGCCGACACGGTGCATTCGGGCATGACCGACGGCCAGCGCCTGGACGCCTGGATGCGCTGCCGGTCCGGCGCCGCCAGCATCCTGATCGGCACCCGCTCGGCGGTGCTGACGCCGTTCCGGAACCTGGGCCTGATCGTGGTGGACGAAGAGCACGACGGCTCCTTCAAGCAGCAGGACGGGCTGCGCTATTCGGCCCGCGACGTGGCCGTGAAGCGGGCGCAGACCCTCGACATACCGCTGCTGCTGGGCAGCGCCACGCCGTCGCTCGAGTCGCTGGCCAACGCCGCCGCCGGGCGCTACCGGCACCTGCGCCTCAACGAGCGCGCCGGCGGCGCCCGCATGCCGGCGTTCCAGCTTCTGGACATTCGCGGCCACCGCCTGGACGACGGCATCAGCGACCGCCTGGGCCGCATCATCCGCGGCCATCTCGACGACGGCGGCCAGGCGCTGGTGTTCCTGAACCGGCGCGGCTACGCACCGGCCCTGGTATGCCCCGGCTGCGGCTGGCAGGCCATGTGCCGGCACTGCGACATGCGCATGACCGTCCACCATCAGCCGCCGGCCCTGATCTGCCATCACTGCGGCCACCGGCAGCCGCCGCCGAATCGGTGCGGCGGCTGCGGCAAGTCGGACCTGATGGCGGTGGGCCTCGGCACCCAGCGCACCGAGGCCGGCCTGCAGCGCCAGTTCCCGGACGTCCCCATCTACCGCATCGATCGCGACAGCACGCGCAGCCAGCGCCGCCTCGAGGCGCAGTTCGCCGCCATCCACAGCGGCGAGCCCGCCATCCTCGTGGGCACCCAGATGCTGGCCAAGGGGCACCACTTCCCGGCGGTCACGCTGGTGGCTGTGATCAACGCGGACAGCGGCTTCCTGTCCGCCGACTTCCGGGCGCCGGAGCGCACCGCGCAGCTGATCATTCAGGTGGCCGGCCGCGCCGGGCGGGCCGAGCGTCCCGGCGAGGTCTGGATCCAGACCTATCAGCCCGACAACCCGATGCTGCAATCGCTGATTCAGGACGGCTATCCCGGCTTCGCCGTGCGCGAGCTGGCCAACCGCCACGCCGCCGGCCTGCCGCCGTACCGGCCCATGGCGCTGATCCGCGCCGAAGGCGCCAGCGCGGATCCGGTGCGGGCACTGCTACAGCACCTGCAGGAGGTCATGCGCACCACCGTCGAGGACGGCGGCATCGAGGTGCTCGGGCCGGTGAGCGCGCCCATCGCCCGGCGGGCCGACCGGGTGCGATTCCAGCTCATGGTGCTGGCCGACACGAGGCGCCCTCTGCACCGGGCGCTGCGGGCCGTGACCGCGTCGCCGCCGCGCCAGTCCGGCGTGCGCTGGTCCGTGGATGTGGACCCCTACGACACCTTCTGACGGCGCCGCCGCGATGGCCTATCATTGCGCCCCATGCGCGCCCGGCCCCATTTTTCGACGCACCGCGTCGCCTTCGAACGTCAGCCCCGGCGGGCCGGCGCCCGCCGTCTGCGCGCCGGCGCCAAGCCCCGTCGGGCGGCATCGCCGATACGGCGCACGCTGTTCCATGCGCCGAGCTTCTCTGCCGGCGTGATCATGGGCGCGGTGGTCGTTCTCGGCTTCGGCTACCTGCCGGAGCTGATGAGCGCAGATGCACCCCAGGCCGCAACCGGCGGCGCGGCGCCCGCCGCCGAGGCGAAGCCGCAGCTCACATTCGAGTTCGATGACCTGCTGCGCAACAGCCAGGTCATTGCCGACCCGGAGCCGTACCGCAGCGACCCGCCGCCGGCCGCCACGCCGACACCGGCCGGCACCTCGAACGATGCCGCAACCGCCACCGCAGGGACGGCCTCGGCACCGACGCCCAGCGCCGAATACCTGCTGCAGGCGGCCTCGTTCCGATCGCGAAATGACGCCGAGCGGCTGCGCGCCGCGCTGCTGCTCATGGACCTGCCCGCGGCCACGCATGCCATCTCGCTGGACAGCGGCGTCTGGTACCGGGTGACCGTGGGGCCGTTCGACACCGAGACCACCGCACAGCGGGCGCTGACCCGGCTGCGCGAGAACGACATCGCCGCCATCTGGGCGCGGCGCTGACTGAGGACGAGATGCAGCAACCACATGCCACCACCATCCTTTGCGTGCACAAGGCAGGCGCCGTCGCCCTGGGCGGCGATGGGCAGGTGACCCTGGGTCAGACGGTGATGAAGGGCAACGCCCGCAAGGTGCGCCGGCTGCGCGACGGCAGCGTGCTGGCCGGATTCGCAGGCGGCACCGCCGACGCGTTCACCCTGTTCGAGCGCTTCGAGGCGGCCCTGGACAAGTTCCAGGGCAACCTCACCCGCGCCGCCGTGGAGCTGGCCAAGGACTGGCGCTCCGACCGCGCCCTGCGCCGGCTCGAGGCGATGCTGATCGTAGCCGACCGCAGCACTGCGCTGCTGATCAGCGGCAACGGTGACGTCATCGAACCGGAGTCCGGCGTGGTCGCCATCGGCTCCGGCGGACCCTATGCCCATGCCGCCGCCCGGGCGCTGGCAGAGAACGCCGACCTCGATGCGCGCGCCATCGTCGAGCGCGCCCTCGACATCGCCGCCGACATCTGCATCTACACCAATCACAACCGGACCATCGAGGTGCTCGACCCGTCATGACGTTGATGACGCCCAGAGAAATCGTCCACGAGCTGGACAAGCACATCATCGGCCAGCAGGCGGCCAAGCGCGCCGTCGCCATCGCCCTGCGCAACCGCTGGCGGCGCATGCAGCTCGACCCTGAGCTGGCCGAGGAGGTCACGCCCAAGAACATCCTCATGATCGGCCCCACCGGCGTCGGCAAGACCGAGATCGCCCGCCGTCTGGCCAGGCTCGCCGGCGCACCGTTCATCAAGGTCGAGGCCACCAAGTTCACCGAGGTGGGTTACGTTGGCCGCGACGTCGAGTCCATCGTCCGCGACCTCGCCGACGCCGCGGTGAAGATGGAGCGGGAGGCGCAGATGGCGCAGGTGCGCCACCGCGCCGACGACGAGGCCGAGGAGCGCATCCTCGATGCGCTGCTGCCCGCGCCCAAGGCCGCCGGCTTCAGCCAGGAGCCGGCCAGGCCCACCGACAACACCACCCGTCAGCTGTTCCGCAAGCGCCTGCGCGAGGGCGAACTCGACGACAAGGAGGTGGAGCTGGAGCTGTCCGCGGCGCCCATGGGGGTCGAGATCATGGCGCCTCCCGGCATGGAGGAGATGACCAACCAGCTGCAGAGCCTGTTCAGCAACATGGGCAGCGGCCGCAAGAAGACGGTGCGCCTGAAGATTCGCGACGCCATGCGCAAGGTGCGCGAGGAAGAGGCGGCCAAGCTGATCAACGAAGACGAGGTCAAGGCCCGCGCCGTGCAGGCCGTGGAGCAGACCGGCATCGTCTTCCTCGACGAGCTGGACAAGGTGGCGAAGCGCTCGGAGACGATGGGGGCCGACGTCTCGCGGGAGGGCGTGCAGCGCGACCTGCTGCCCCTGATCGAGGGCTGCACGGTCTCCACCAAGTACGGCATGATCCGCACCGACCATATCCTGTTCATCGCCTCCGGCGCGTTCCACCTGGCCAAGCCGTCGGATCTTATTCCCGAGCTGCAGGGCCGGCTGCCCATCCGCGTCGAGCTGTCGCCGCTCACCCCGGACGACTTCCGCCGCATCCTGGTGGAGCCCAACGCCTCGCTCACGGAGCAGTACCGGGCCCTGCTCGCCACCGAGGGCGTCGAGCTGAGCTTCGCCGACGACGGCCTGGCCCGCATCGCCGAGCTCGCCTGGCAGGTCAATGAAGGCACCGAGAACATCGGCGCCAGACGCCTGCACACGCTGCTCGAGCGGCTGCTCGAAGAGGCATCGTTCATGGCCAGCGAGAACGCCGACCGCCACGTCCACATCGACGCGGCATACGTCGACCGTCAGCTCGCCGCCCTGGTCAAGGACCAGGACCTGTCGCGCTACATCCTCTGAGGCCCGTCATGCAGCCGCCGAAACGCATCGTCTACCACCGCAAGTCGCGCCTGCTCGACGTCGATTTCGGGGAGGGGGCCCTGGCGATTCCGGCCGAGCTGCTGCGCGTCTACTCGCCCTCAGCAGAGGTGCGCGGTCACGGCGGCGACCAGCGCCGCCTGCAGACCGGCAAGAAGTACGTGGGCATCTCGCGAATCGATCCCGTGGGCAACTACGCCGTGCGGCTGAGCTTCGACGACGGCCACGACTCCGGGCTCTACGCCTGGGAATACCTGCACGACCTGGGGACCCATCAGGAGCGCTACTGGAACGACTACCTCGCCGAGCTGAAGGCGGCCAACGCTTCCCGGCTGCCGACGATTCCCGTCGGACAGTGGAACCCGAAGAACTGATTCGGCGTAAACTCCCAGGCCATGTCTGACGACCGTCCCGTGGATTTCGGCTTCCGCAAGGTGAGCCCCGCCGAGAAGACCCGGCTGGTGGGCGGGGTGTTCGAGCGGGTGGCCGAACGCTACGACGTCATGAACGATCTGATGTCTCTGGGCACCCATCGCCTGTTCAAGCGCATGACCGTGGAGATGTCGGGCGTACGCCCCGGGATGCGGGTGCTGGATCTGGCCGGGGGCACCGGCGATCTGTCTGCCCTGTTCGCCGACGCGGTCGGCGCCGACGGGCTGGTGGTGCTCGCCGACATCAATGAGGCGATGATGCGCGTCGGCCGCGACCGGCTCACCGACCAGGGGCGCGCGGGCGTGGAGTTCTGCCGCGCCGACGGCGCCGCCCTGCCGTTCTCTGACGCCGCGTTCGACGCCGTCGTCATCGGCTTCGGCCTGCGCAACTTCACCGACAAGGACGGCGCCCTGCGCGATATCCACCGGGTGCTGCGCCCGGGCGGCGTGCTGCTGGTGCTCGAGTTCTCCAGACCCGAGCACCCGCTGCTCGAGTCGGCTTATCAGGCTTTTCAGTCGCTGTGGCCCGGCATGGGCCGGCTGATCGTCGGCGATGCCACCAGCTATCAGTACCTGGTGGAGTCGATCCGCGTGCATCCGTCCCAGAAGGCGCTGAAGCTGATGATGGAGGATGCCGGCTTCTCCGACGTGACCTACCACAACCTGATCGGCGGCATCGCCGCCATTCATCGCGGCGTGCGGCCATGACCGCCGCGGATGCCAGCGGCGCGTTGGCGGCCGTGCTGGCCGACGCGCTGACCGACCTCGCCAACCGCGGCCTCGGCCTGGACCCGGCCACGGCGGCCAGGCTGGCCGCACTGGAAGGGCGCCGCCTCCGCCTCGAGGCGGAGCTGCCGGGCCCTCTCGGCAGCCAGAGCGTGACCCTGGAGATCAGGGACGGCGGCCTGCACCGGCCGCGTCAGGACGACGTTCCGCCCAACGTCATCGTCCGCGGCCGGCCGCCGGCGCTGCTGGCATGGTTAAGCGGCGTCGACGCCGGGGCAGCAGGACAGATCCACATCGACGGCGACAGCGCCGTGCTCGCCGAGCTGCGCGGCGCGCTGCTGGGCTTCCGTCCCGATGCCGAGGCGCCGCTGGCCGGCCTGCTCGGGCCCGACCTCGCCCGCGACCTGCTGGGCGGCGCCGAGCTGGCCATGGCGACCCTGCGGTCGGCGCTGCAGGGCGGCACCAACGCCATGCGGCAGAGCGCGGGTGCCAGCCTCGCAGACCACCGGCAACTCGACGTGCTGCTGGACCGCCTGGACGACCTGCGGCTGCGGGTCGATCGTCTGGGAGCCAGGGTGGCCGAGCAGGAGTCGCACAGGAAGCTGCCATGAGCGCCCTGCGGCGGCTGGTCAAGGTGGTCTGGACGGTGAGCCGCTACCGCCTGGACACGCTGCTGGAAGGGGACGACCAGCATCCGAGCCCGCTGCCGCCCCGCTGGCGGTGGCTCCTGCGGCTGTCCCCGTCACGCCTGATCCGCACCGGCGGCGCCAGCCGCGGCGCCCGGCTGCGGCTGGCTCTCGAGCATCTCGGGCCGGTATTCGTCAAGTTCGGGCAGCTGATCTCGACCCGCCGCGACCTGATACCGGCGGACATCGCCGACGAGCTCGCACGGCTGCAGGATCAGGTCGCCCCGTTCCCCGGCGCCGAAGCCCGGGCGCTGGTGGAGCGCGCCATCGGCGCGCCTGTGGCCGAGGCGTTCGCCCGGTTCGATCTCGAGCCCATCGCCTCCGCCTCGGTGGCCCAGGTGCATGGCGCCGCCCTGCCGGATGGCACAGAGGTGGTGGTGAAGGTGGTTCGGCCCGGCATCGAGGCCGTGATCGCCGAGGACGTGGCGCTGCTCAAGATGCTGGGCACCTTCCTGGAGCAGCACTCCCGGGAGGCGCGGCGGCTGCACCTCAGCGAGGTGGTGGCCGACTACGAGCGCACCATACTCGAGGAGCTCGACCTGCAGCACGAGGCGGCGAACACGGCCCGGCTGCGCATCAACTTCGCCGATTCGCCCCTGCTCTACGTGCCGCGCGTGTACTGGGACCTGAGCCGCCGCAACGTGCTGGTGCTGGAGCGCATCCACGGCGTGCCGATCGGCGATCTGGCAGCCCTGAAGGCCTGCGGGACCAACCTGCGCAAGCTGGCCGAGCGCGGCGTCGAGACCTTCTTTACCCAGGTCTTCGAGCACAACTTCTTTCACGCCGACATGCACCCGGGCAACATCTTCGTCGACGTCGATGATCCGGACGATCCCAGCTACATCGCCATCGACTGCGCCATCATCGGCTCGCTCACCACCGAGGATCAGGACTACCTCGCGCGCAACCTGCTGGCCTTCTTCAACCGCGACTACGCCGAGGTCGCACGCCTGCACCTGGAGTCCGGATGGATTCCCGAGCACACCGATCCCCGCGAGTTCGAGCGGGTGATCCGCACCCTCTGCGAGCCCATCTTCGCCAAGCCCCTGAACGAGATCTCGTTCGGCCTGTTCCTGGTGCAGCTGTTCGATACGGCCCGCCAGTTCGACATGGAGATTCAGCCGCAGCTCGTGCTGCTGCAGAAGACGCTGCTGTACATCGAGGGTCTTGGCCGCGAGCTCTACCCGGCGCTGGATCTCTGGGAAACCGCCAAGCCCTTCATGGAGCGGTGGATGGCCGATCACGTCGGACCGGCGGCCGCGCTGCGCGAGCTCACCGAGTACGCGCCCGTACTTCTGCAGCAGCTTCCCCGGCTGCCCGGCCTGCTGGCCCGGACCGGCAGCCAGGTGAAGCGGCTGGAGCGCACCGTGAGCCGGCAGGACGCGGCGCTGCGCGACATGGAGCAGCGGCTCGACCGCCTGCACCGGCGCAGCCGACTGCGGCGCCTGTCCGGCGCCGCTTTGCTGGTCGCCGCAACCGCCCTACTATGGGCGCCCATCAGCCAGGCCCTGCAGACGGACACCCAGGTCGGCACGGTGGCCGGGTTGCTGTCCGCCGCGCTCGGCACGCTGCTGCTGATCAGGGCCTGAGCCGTTCCGCCTGAGGAGAGACGCCATGTCCACCGCCGACGCCGACGATGTGCTGGCCGCGCTGGCCGAGGTGCTGCGCGCGCGCCGCGGCGCCGACCCGGCCGATTCCTACGTGGCCTCGCTGTACGCCAAGGGCCTGAACCACATTCTCGAGAAGGTGGGCGAAGAAGCCACCGAGGTGATCCTGGCGGCCAAGGATGCCGACCCATCGGGGCCGGATGCCGCCCTGATCGGCGAGGTGGCAGATCTGTGGTTTCACTGCCTGGTGATGCTGGTGCATCTCGAGCAGGATCCGGCAGACGTCATCGCGGCGCTGGCGTCACGCTTCGGCGTCTCCGGACACGTCGAGAAGGCGCGCCGCCGCTGATCCGACCGACTCCCCATCGCGGAGCGGGTGTCGGAGATGTCACAATGTCGTGACTGCGTGGCGCCTATAATTCACGCGTGTACATACGGAGATCATCATGTTTGGAGGATTTGGCCTGACCGAACTGCTGGTCGTGCTGGCCATCGTGCTGCTCATCTTCGGCCCGAAGCGCTTGAAGTCCCTGGGCTCGGACCTCGGTTCGGCCATCAAGGGATTCCGCACGGCCGTGTCCGACGAGGACAAGAAAGGTGACAGTGACGACCCTCGGGTCATTCAGGGCGAGGTGCAGAAAGCCCAGAAGTCAGAGAGCAAGCAAGACACGAATGTTTGACGTCAGCTTTGCCGAGCTGATCCTGATCGCCATCGTCGGGCTGCTGGTGATCGGCCCCGAGCGGCTGCCTGAGGCGCTGCGCACGCTGGGCCTCTGGCTCGGCCGCATGCGGCGCAGCTTTACCAACGTCAAGGCCGAGATCGAGAAGGAGATCGGCATGGACGACATCCGGCGGCAGCTTCACAACGAGGCGGTGATGGAGGAGATGAAGCGGATCGAGCGCGACGTTCGCCGATCTGTGGACACATCCGCCGCCAGCGAGTCCGGCAACCGCATCGCGCCAGCCGCCGAGGCGCCGGCCGCCGAAACGCCGGCGGCCGAAACGCCCGCCGCCGAGCCGGCGCCGGCCTCCGAGGCGCAGGACCAACGCCATGGCCAAGGCTGACCCCGGCGACCACGACCACCAGGTCGACACCCACGAGCAGCCGTTTCTGGACCACATCATCGAGCTGCGCAGCCGCATCCTGCGCGCGCTGCTGATGATCCTGGTGCTGTTCTTCCCGATCTACTACTTCGCCAACGACATCTACCAGTTCGTCGCGGCGCCGCTGCTTGCGCATCTGCCGGAGTCGTCCAGCATGATCGCCACCGCCGTGGCGTCACCGTTTCTGACCCCGTTCAAGCTGGCCATCGTCAGCTCGGTGTTCGCTGCCATGCCCTTCATCCTGCATCAGGCCTGGGCGTTCGTGTCGCCCGGCCTGTACCTGCACGAGAAGCGCTTCGCCATGCCGCTGCTCGTCTCCAGCATCCTGCTGTTCTACGCCGGCGTCGCATTCGCCTACTTTCTGGTGTTTCCGATGGTGTTCCAGTTCTTCGCCGCGGTGACACCCACCGGCGTCACCATGATGACGGACATCAACCAGTACCTCGACTTCGTGCTGAAGATGTTCTTCGCCTTCGGCTTCGCATTCGAGATTCCCATCGCCATCCTGCTGATGGTCTGGACCGGGCTGACGTCTCCCGATTCGCTGGCCAGGAAGCGACCGTACGTCATCGTCGGCTGCTTCGTGGTGGGCATGCTGCTGACGCCACCGGACGTCATCTCTCAACTCATGCTGGCGATTCCCACCTGGATGCTGTTCGAAGTGGGCGTGTACCTGGCGAGATTCATCGAGCGCCGCGCGCAGCAGGCCGACGACGCCGGAACCGCCGCCCACGACGATGCCGCCGATGGCGGCAGCGACCGTTGACCGCGCTATGAGCGCCCGGGGCAGCGCAAGGCAGCGGGTGCTGGTGCTGTACCTGGAGAATTCGGCCCTGGACAGCCGCGTGGTGGCCTGGTCGCTGTACGACGGCACAGGTGCCGAGAACCACATGGCCGGCGACGCCGAGCAGCCGCCCTACGCCACGGGCCTGGCGGCACTGCAGGACGGCTGGCGGCTGTTCCAGGCCAGCCAGCTGCTGCCTCACGCCGGCGGCGACGAGTTCCGCACCGGCTATCTCAAGTACGAGTTCTTCTTCGAGCAGCTCGCCGATGTCTGAAGCGCACCTGCTCAGCACCCGGGACGTTGCCCGCTTCGCCGCCAGGGGCTTTCTGCGCCTCGACGCCGTGGTGCCGGATGCCGTCAACGCCGCGTTCCTCGAGCAGGTGCACGACCTGCCGGCCAGCGAGGTGGGCAGCATCCGCGAGCACTACGGACGCGTCATGCAGGACTCGGTGATCCCGCGGGTGCCCGCCGGCACGCCGCTGGGCGCCGCCTATGCAGACGGGTCGCCGCTGCGCCGGGTGCTGGAGGTGCCTGCGGTGCGCGGCGCGATCGTCAGCCTGGTGGGCCCCGATCCGGTGTTCGACCACCACTTTCTGCACATCACCTATCCGCCCGAGTTCCATCGCGCCGCGGGCGGCGAGCCCAGATCCCAGCCCTACCATCAGGACTCCACCATCGACCCGCGGCGCGCCTTCGACATCCAGCTCATGTACTTTCCCCACGCGGTCACGGCAGACATGGGCGGCACCCGCTTCCTGCCGGGTTCGCACCTGCGCATCGTCAGCGAGACCGCCATCGCCCGCTACCAGAACGTGCGCGGGCAGCAGCACGTGGTCTGCGAGGCGGGCACGGTGCTGATCCTGCATCACGGCATCTGGCATGGCGGCGGCGTCAACCGCTCCGGACGGCTGCGCTACATGTTCAAGATCCGGCTGTGCCCGGAGCGGCCTCAGGTGCGATTGTGGAACACGGCAGACCTGCCGCCGCCGGGCGGTCATCGTCCGCCGCAGCGCGCCATCTTCTGGACCGGCGACGCCGAAGACGGGGACAGCGTCGACGCTATCCTGACCCGTCCGGAGCCCTGGTTCGAGCAGGACACCGCGCGGCTCGAATACGTGAACCGCGCGCGTCTGTGGCGCTACCTCAGCGGCGATCCGAACTACGACGCCGACTACTGGCTGACCCGGATCGAGAACGAGCAGGCCTGAACGGTCTCAGCGCTCCAGCAGGAACGTCACCGGACCGTCGTTGATCAGTGCCACCTGCATGTCGGCGCCGAAGCGGCCGGTGGCGATGTGGGGATGCCGGGCGCGCAGCGCACAGCAGAACTCGTCGTAGCGGCGTTGCGCCAGGTCGGGCGCCGCCGCGGTGCTGAATCCCGGACGGTTGCCACGGGACGTGTCGGCGGCCAGGGTGAACTGCGAAACCACCAGCACCGATCCGCCGACGTCGGTCACCGAGCGGTTCATGGCCTTGCCATCGCCGGGAAACACACGCAGCGCCAGAACCTTGTCGGCCATCCAGTCGACGGCGGCGGCATCATCCTCCGGCTCGACGCCGAGCAGCACCAGCAGGCCCTGGCCGATGGCGGCGAGGGGCTGACCGTCAACGGCAACCGACGCCTGCGACACCCGCTGCAGCAGAGCCTTCAAGGCCCCGCTCTATGAGGCGCGGGCCTGGCCGCTGCGCTTGCGCTCGTGCTCCTTGAGGTACTGCTTGCGCACGCGGATGGCGGTGGGCGTCACCTCCACCAGCTCGTCCTCGTCGATGAACTCGAGCGCCTGCTCCAGCGTCATGCGTACCGGCGAGCTCAGCAGGATGTTCTCGTCGCTGCCGGCGGCGCGGATGTTGGTGAGCTTCTTCTCCTTCATCGGGTTGACCGTCAGGTCGTTGTCCCGGCTGTGGATGCCCACCACCATGCCCTCGTAGACCTCGTCACCGGGACCCACCATCATGCGGCCGCGGTTCTGCAGGTTGAACAGAGCGTAGCCCACCGCCTTGCCGTCGGCGTTGGAGATCAGCACGCCGCTGTTGCGGCGGCCGAGGTCCGATTCGACTCGCGGTCCGTAGCCAGCGGAGCCGAAGGTGAGAATGCCCGTGCCCGACGTCATGGACAGAAACAGCGGCCGGTAACCCATCAGGCCGCGGGTCGGTATGCGGTAGGTCAGCACCACCCGACCCTGCCCGTCCGGCTGCATGCCGACCAGCTCGCCGCGGCGCTCGCCTAGGCTTTCCATCACCTTGCCCTGGTGTGGCTCTTCGATGTCGACGGTGAGGTTCTCGTAGGGCTCGAGCACCCGGCCGTCTTCCTCGCGGGTGATCACCTTGGGACGGGACACCGCGAGCTCGTAGCCTTCCCGGCGCATGGTCTCGATCAGCACCGACAGGTGCAGCTCGCCGCGGCCGGAGATCTGGAAGCGGTCGCGGTCCTCGGTCTCCGCCACCGACAGCGCGACGTTGTGCGACGCCTCGCGCCACAGCCGGTCCTTGAGCTGGCGGCTGGTGATGTAGTCGCCGTCGCGGCCGGCCAGCGGCGACGTGTTGACGCAGAACATCATGGTCAGAGTCGGCTCGTCCACCACCAGCGGCGGCAGCGCCTCGACGCGGTCGGGCGCGCAGATGGTGTCGGAGATGCCGATGTCGTCGACCCCGGTCACGCAGACGATGTCGCCCGCAGCCGCCCAGGGACGCTCTACCCGCTCGAGCCCGTGGTAGCCGAGGATGGTCATGACGCGGGTGCGGCGGCTCTTGCCCTCGCGGTCGACGGCGACCACGGGCGTGTTGCGCTCGATGCGGCCGCGGCGGATGCGGCCAACGCCCATGACCCCCAGGTAGCTGGAGTAGGCCAGCGAGCTGATCTGCATCTGAAACGGGCCGTCCTCGTCCACGGCCGGCGGCGGCACCTTGCTGATGATCGCATCCAGCAGCGGCGTCATGTCGTCGATGAGCTGATCGGGCTCGGGGCCGGCCTTGCCGAGCAGGGCAGAGGCGTAAATGATCGGGAAGTCGAGCTGCTTGTCGTTGGCCCCCAGGCTGTCGAACAGGTCGAACACCTGGTCGATGACGCGGTATGGATCCGCGCCCGCACGATCCACCTTGTTCACCACGAGGATCGGATTCAGGCCCGCGGCGAACGCCTTCTGGGTGACGAACCGGGTCTGCGGCATCGGCCCGTCCACGGCGTCCACCAGCAGCAGCACCGAGTCGACCATCGACAGGATTCGCTCCACCTCGCCGCCGAAGTCGGCGTGACCGGGCGTGTCGACGATGTTGATGCGGTAGCCCGCGTAATCGATGGACGTGTTCTTGGAGAGGATGGTGATCCCGCGCTCGCGTTCGAGCTCGTTGGAGTCCATGATCCTTTCCTGGGCCTCGCCACCCACGGTGCCGGTCTGCTGCAGCAGCCGGTCGACCAGCGTCGTCTTGCCATGATCGACGTGAGCGATGATGGCAACATTGCGAAGCCGGTCGTGATGCAGATCACTTTGCGACACGGAATTCATCCTAATACACTGCGCGGCCCGAAAAATGGGCGGCGATTATGACCGAACAGATCAAGGCTGTCGCGCTGATTTCCGGGGGGCTGGACTCCATGCTCGCGGCGCGCGTGGTCATGGACCAGGGCGTACACGTGGAAGGCCTGAACTTCTTCACCGGTTTCTGCGTCGAGGGTCACACTCACGCCATCCGCGACCGCAAGCGCGCCACACCGAAGCGCAACAACGCCCTGTGGGTGGCCGAACAGCTCGGCATCAAGCTGCACATCGTCGACGTCATCGACGAGTACAAGGACGTGGTGTTGAACCCGAAGCACGGCTACGGCACCCACCTGAACCCCTGTCTCGACTGCAAGATCTTCATGGTCAGGAAGGCGCTGGCCTGGGCGTTCATGGAGGAGCACGGCTTCGATTTCATCATCACCGGCGAGGTGATGGGTCAGCGTCCCAAGAGCCAGCGCAAGCAGACCATGCCGCTGATCGCCAGGGAATCCGGCGCCGAAGACCGGTTGCTGCGGCCGCTGTGCGCCCACCACCTGCCCGAGACCCTGCCGGAACGCAATGGCTGGGTAGACCGCGCCGCGCTCTTCGGGTTCCATGGCCGCAACCGCAAGCCGCAGCTCGCGCTGGCAAGACGGCTGGGCTTCACGGAGTGGGCGCAGCCGGCCGGCGGCTGCTGCTTTCTCACCAACGCCGACTACGCGTCCAAGCTCGCCGATCTCTGGCAGGTGCGCGGCCGCCGCGACTACGATCTCGACGACGTCATGCTGCTGAAGGTGGGGCGTCACCTGCGCCCCGATCCCCGGTTCAAGCTGATCCTCGGTCGCGAGGACGGCGAGAACCGCTACCTGCAGGGCTACCGCCGCCGCTTCACGGCGTTGCGTCCCCTCAGCCACGAAGGCCCCGTGGGGCTGGTAGACGGGGAGGCGGACGGAGCGGGCCTGGAGCTGTCTGCGCGCATCCTCGCGCGCTACAGCCAGGGCCGCGACGCGCCCACGGTCAGCGTCAGCATCGAGCACCCCGACGGCACCGGGCGGGTGCTGGCGGTCACGCCGCTGCCGCCGCACCAGGTGCAGGACGCCTGGCGGATATGAACGCCGCCGCTGCCGTGCTGGATGCCCGCGGCCTGCTCTGCCCGCTGCCGGTGATCCGTACCCAGGACCGCGTGCGGGGGCTCGCCTCCGGCAGCACCCTGGAGGTGCTGGCTACCGATCCTGGCGCCCTGCACGACATCGGTGCCTGGTGCCGGGTGCACGGCCACGAGTACCTGGATGACCGCACCTGCGCAGCGCAGCATCCGGGCGACGACGCCGACGCCGTGCCGCATTTCCATATCCGGTTGCGTGTGTCAGACTGATCGCGTCCGCGCTGCACGACCTGGGCGCACGACCGCACCGGAATGAAGCACACCTGGCGCGACCGCGGGGGGTCGCACCGAAATGGTGCATTGCTGAGTGCTCACTTACCCTATAGACCCTGTGCGACTGGCTCTGTGCCCTGGCACAGAAATTGCGCACAGGGGGTGAACGTGGCCGTACCGCGTGAGCCAGCTCGGGTCAGCGGGCAGCACGACCAGGACCCGTTCGGCAACAACCGCCCATTCGGGCCATTGCAACAGGAACCCAGGAGCAGGTGACGAGATGTCCGACAACGTACTGAAGATGATCAAAGACAACGAGGTCAAGTGGGTGGATCTGCGCTTCACCGACCCGAAGGGCAAGGAGCAGCACACCACCATTCCTGCCAGCAAGGTCGACGCCGACGCGCTGCAGGACGGCTTCATGTTCGACGGCTCGTCCATTGCCGGCTGGAAGGCCATCAACGAGTCCGACATGATCCTGATGCCGGACGACGACACCGCCGTCATGGACCCGTTCCGCGACGATTCCACCATGATCCTGCGCTGCGACATCGTCGAGCCCAGCACCATGCAGCCCTATGAGCGCGACCCGCGCTCCATCGCCAAGAAGGCAGAGGCCTACCTGAAGACGGCCGGCATCGGTGATACCGCCTACTTCGGCCCGGAGAACGAGTTCTTCGTGTTCGACGACGTGCGCTGGAAGGTGGAGATGAGCGGCGCCATGTTCGCCATCGGCGCCGAGGAAGCCGCCTGGTCTTCGCACTCGGAGTTCGAGGGCGGCAACCTGGGCCACCGGCCCCGAATCAAGGGCGGCTACTTCCCCGTACCCCCGGTCGATTCCGCCGCCGACCTGCGCAGCGCCATGTGTACGGCCATGGAATCCATGGGCCTGGTGCCGGAAGTGCATCACCACGAAGTGGCCACCGCCTGCCAGAACGAGATCGGCGTGCGCTTCAACACGCTGGTGAAGAAGGCCGACGAGGTGCAGATCTACAAGTACTGCGTGCACAACGTCGCCGATGCCTACGGCAAGACGGCCACCTTCATGCCTAAGCCGCTGGTGGGCGACAACGGCAACGGCATGCACGTGCACCAGTCCATCTCCAAGGGCGGCAAGAACCTGTTCCATGGCGACAAGTACGCCGGCCTCTCCGAGATGGCCCTGTTCTACATCGGCGGCATCATCAAGCACGCCAAGGCGTTGAACGCCTTCTGCAACGGCAGCACCAACAGCTACAAGCGTCTGGTACCCGGGTTCGAAGCGCCCGTGCTGCTGGCCTACTCGGCCCGCAACCGGTCGGCCTCGATCCGCGTGCCCTACATTCAGGGCGGCAACCCCCGGGCCTACCGCGTCGAAGTGCGGTTCCCGGACAGCACCGGCAACCCGTACCTGATGTTTGCGGCCATGCTGATGGCCGGCCTGGACGGCATTCAGAACCAGATTCATCCGGGCGATGCGCTGGACAAGGACCTCTACGACCTGCCGCCGGAGGAACTGGCGGGGGTGCCTACCGTGGCCCACTCCCTGGAGGAAGCCCTGGACGCGCTGGACGCCGATCGGGAGTTCCTGAAGGCGGGCGGCGTGTTCACCGACGGCGCCATCGACGGCTACCTGGCCATCAAGCGCGAGGAAGTGAGCTACCTGCGTATGCTCACCCATCCGGCCGAGTTCGAGATGTACTACAGCGTCTGAACCTGCCGGTCAGCCGGCCGAGGCCACCCGCCCGGGTGGCCTCTTTCACACAGCGCCCCAATTCGCTTACGAACTGGGGCGCTTTTTCGCAACGTCGTGGTCCAACAGTCGTGTATAACGATTGCGTTGTTCGAACGCGACGGCCCGCAAGCGATGACCTACAGAACGACTCACAGACTCGCCATCCTCACCATGGCCATTGCCGCAGCCCTGTGCCTGCCTGCGGCCGCTGATGCCGCGACCCGCATCTACCGAACCGTCGACGAGAACGGCAACGTGGTCTTCACCGACGTGCCGCCGCGCCAGGGCGAGGTCGCGGAGGCGGTGGAACTCAGCGAGGGCAGCAGCTACCAGCCTCCGCCCGCCACGGAGCAGGCCGCCTCCGGCGAACGGCCGGTGCGGCTCGAGGAGTGGCTCGGGGAAGAGCGGGACGGCGAGCCTGAAGTGCAGGCGTACACGAGCCTGCGCATATCCGCCCCCGCCCATGACGTGTCGTTGCGCGACAATGCCGGCAACGTCACGGTCGTGGCCGACCTGGCCCCCGAGCTGCAGGCCGGACACAGCCTGCAGCTCTATCTCGACGGGCAGCTGGTGCAGACGGCCGCCTCGGGCAGCACGTTCCAGCTCGCCAACGTCGATCGCGGCACCCATCAGCTGGAGGTGCGAGTCGTCAGCGCCAGCGGCGACACGCTGATCGCCAGCAGCCCCAGCACGTTTCATCTGCAACGCCGCTCGGTAATCCTGCAGCCCAACCGCAGCGGCGGCTGAAGCCGCCCGCGGGGCGGGCGCGCCGCCACCGACCGCCCGTCCCTACCGCCAATGCACCACTTTGGTGCGTCTATGTGTTACATTCCGGGGCGCCGTGACCGACACGCAGGCGCGCGTGCTGACGCATCGCACCGCCGGCGGTCGCCAGGCACCCAAACGGGGCCTGGAGCGGGGTAAGCGCCCACTAACTCGACAATGTTCCATGGTCGGACACGAATTGGACCACTTTTTGCGTGACTAACCGCCAGAGCCGTGGCCTGAACACCATCTTGCGCACCCGGATGCGCTTCGACCGCCGACACGCATGACAGATCTGAACAAGGCTGACGTCCTGGATGCCCTGACCACGGCCGTGCTGGTGGTGGCAGCCGACCTGCGCGTGTGTCACCTGAACCCGGCCGCAGAAGCGCTGCTCGGCTGCAGCGACAACCGCTCCCACGGACATCCGGCCGCCGATCTTCTCAGCCAGGAAGACGTCGATCTGTTCAGCGGCTTCGACACCGTGCTCGCCACCGGACAGTCGGTGACCCACCGCGGGCGGCAGTTCCGCACCCGCGACGGAGCCGAGGTGATCGCCGACATCACCCTGTCCATCGAGCACCAGAGCGGCCAGCTCATCGTCGAGTTTCAGCCCATCAATCGGCTGGTTCGCATCAACCGTGACGATCATGCCGTGTTCTCCCAGGAGACCACCCGCAAGCTGGTGCGCGGCCTTGCCCATGAGATCAAGAACCCGCTGGGGGGGGTGCGCGGCGCGGCGCAGCTCCTGGAGCGGGAGCTGACCGAAGAGCGCCTGAAAGAGTACACGCGCGTCATCATCGATGAAGCCGACCGGCTGAAGCGGCTGGTGGACCGGATGCTGGGGCCCAACCGTCAGCTCGAGAAGCAGGACGTCAACGTGCACTCGGTGATCGAGCACGTGATCCGGCTGATCGACGCCGAGAGCGGGGGCCGCATCACCTTCCAGCGCGACTACGACCCCAGCCTGCCGCCGGTGCCGGCCGACGAGGCGCAGCTCATTCAGGCGGTGCTCAACATCTTCGCCAACGCCGCCCAGGCCATCGAGGATCGTCCGAACCCTACGATCCAGGCCCGCACCCGCGTCACCCGCCAGTTCACCATCGGCGGCTGTCTGCACCGGTTCGTGGTGCAGGTGGACATCGTCGACAACGGCCCCGGCATCGCCGAAGACCTGCTGGAGCGCATGTACTTTCCCATGATCAGCGGCCGCCCGAACGGCACCGGCCTGGGTCTGGCCATTACCCAGAACATCATTGGCCAGCATGGCGGCATCATCGAGTGCGTGAGCCGTCCGGGGCGCACCTGCTTTTCCATCTTTCTGCCGGTCCAGAACCGGCCAGGCGAGCGAGTTCGAGAGGTACCGAACACATGAGCAACCGGGTCTGGGTCGTCGACGACGACCGGTCTATTCGCTGGGTGCTGGAGCGAGCCATGTCGCAGGCGGGCATTCCCATCACGGCGTTCGCCTCTGCCGACCATGCCATGCACCATCTGGACGACGAGCGGCCGATCGCCGTGATCACCGACGTGCGCATGCCGGGCATGGACGGCATGGACTTCATCGACCGCATCCATGACGCCTACCCGGAGCTGCCGGTCATCGTCATGACCGCTCACTCCGATCTCGACAGCGCCATCAACGCCTACCAGAGCGGCGCCTTCGAGTACCTGCCGAAGCCGTTCGACGTCGACGATGCGGTGGCCATCGTCCGCCGCGCCATCACCTTCGCCGAGGAGTCGAAGACGCCGGCGCGGCCGCCGGAGCCGGAACCCACCCAGGAGATCATCGGCCAGGCCCCCGCCATGCAGGAGGTGTTCCGCGCCATCGGCCGCCTCGCCAGCTCCAACGTCACCGTGCTGATCCGCGGCGCCTCGGGCAGCGGCAAGGAGCTGGTGGCCGGCGCCCTGCACCGCCACAGCCCCCGGGCGGGCGGTGCCTTCGTGGCCCTCAACATGGCGGCCATTCCCAGGGAGCTGGTGGAGTCCGAGCTGTTCGGGCACGAGAAGGGCGCCTTCACCGGCGCCAACTCCCAGCGCGTCGGCCGCTTCGAGCAGGCCAACGGTGGCACCCTGTTCCTGGACGAGATCGGCGACATGCCGCCGGAAACCCAGACCCGGCTGCTGCGGGTGCTGTCGAACGGCGAGTTCTACCGGGTCGGCGGCCACTCACCCATCAAGGTGGACGTGCGCATCATCGCCGCCACCCACCAGAACCTGGAAGAGCGGGTGCAGCAGGGCACGTTTCGGGAAGACCTGTTCCACCGCCTGAACGTCATCAGCGTGCACGTGCCGACCCTGGCGGAGCGCAAGAGCGACATCCCGCTGCTGGCCCGATACTTCCTCGATCGCGCTGCCGAGGAGCTGGGCGGCGAGCCCAAGGTCATCCGCCCGGAAACGCGTGACTATCTGTGCTCGCTGCCCTGGCCGGGCAACGTGCGCCAGCTCCAGAACACGTGCCGCTGGCTGACGGTGATGGCATCGGGCCGCGAGATCCACATCGACGACCTGCCGCCGGAGCTGCGCGCCGAGCCCGCCCGGGAGGCGGCCGGCAGCGATAGCTGGGAAGAGGCACTGGAGCGCTGGGCAGACGAGCGCCTGGCCCAGCCCGGCGGTCGCGCCCTGCTCGACACCGCGGTGCCGCGGTTCGAGCGCATCATGATCCGCACGGCGCTGAAGCATACCGGCGGGCGCAAGCGCGACGCGGCCGAGCTGCTCGGCTGGGGCCGCAACACCCTGACCCGCAAGATCGCCGAGCTGGACCTCACCGACCTGTAGGCTCGCCGACGGTCCGATCAGCGCTGCTCGCGCCAGAAGATGATGCGGTCGTGGCCGCGATGACGGCCGAAGGCGGCCCGTGCCCCCGGATCGGCCTGACCGGTGCCCTGCCAATCGAACTCGAGCCACGTGGGCGCATCGACGGTGACAACCACGCTGCCGTCGTTGCCGAAGCCGGGCGCCGACAGGCGCAGCGGGTTCGCGGGATCAGACCCGCCGCCCGCCAGCAGCGCAAGCCCCACGGGACCGATGACGGCCGTCTCGCCAGGGTTCAGATTGCCGTCGAAATCCGACAGCGCCACAGCCGCCGCCGCGTAGCCGGTGCAGGCGTCCGCCGGATGCGCAACGAAGCCGCCGCCGTCGAAGTACTGGGCCCGCAGCGCAACGTCCAGATCTTCGTTCTCCGGCCCCAATGCCGGCAGCACCGCCAGCCGGCCGTAGCGCATGCGTGTCGGCGCGCCCAGGCCTCGATGACTGCAGTTGCCTGCGCCACCGCAATCGCCGCTGCCGAGCGGATTCTGGTCGAGGCCGAGCAGAGTGACTGCATCCAGCGCGTCGACGACGCGTACCGAGAGCTGCAGCGACTCGAACGGCCCGTCCGGCACCGCCAGCCGCGCCATGGACAGGTCGGCGCGGTCTACCACGATTTCCCCGTTCCGCCAGCTTCCCCCCACCGCAGCCAGGCGTCCGCCCAGATCGACGCCGTCGTCATCCGACTCGGCCGCATAGGAGACGCCGGCCACGACGCCGGACAGCAGCCCGGCGTCGTAGTTCTGGGTCACGTCCCCGGCCGCGTTCAGGGCCTGCAGGCGCAGGCGCAGCCCGAGCTGAGGCTGATCCAGGTAGGTAAACGCGCCGCAGGCGGCGGTCACGGCGTCACCGATGACGTCGAAGGCGGCGGCACGGAAGCGGCCCACGGCTCCGCTCAGCGGCCCGCCGACCGGGCCGGCGCCCAGGTAGTCGCCATCCAGGAGCGAGGCGCCCAAGCTGATGCTGCCGACCTCGTCGAACAGCACCGAAGTGCTTCGAAGCCGGCCTCCAATCCCGGTCAGCGCAAAGGTGTCACCACCCGTGACGTCGCCGCTGGAGCCGTTGCGGCCGCCAACGGGCATGACCAGCGCGGCGCTGCTCACCCGCACCGATTCCGGCGGGCTCTCACGGCCGAAGCTGGGGGTGCGGTCACCGTCGGCGTCCCGGGCCTCCACCTCCACGACGAACGGCTCGCCGGCAGGCACGAAGGCCGCGCCGTCCGGCGTGGTCGCACCGGGATTGGGTGCTCCGGTGCCGGATTCCACGCGGCTCACCACAAGTGCCGCCGGCCGCACCACGAACGGGTTGCTGGCACCCTGCAGCGCCTGCGGGAAGCTGGACGCGTCCTGCACGCTGATGCGGATCTGACCAACGTCCTTGTAGCCGACGCTGACCGAAGCCTGGCCGCGGTCGAACGTCACGGACTGGGTACCCGCGCCATCGGCCGGCACCCCGTCGACGGTGGCCAGCAGCGGGCCGCTGCCCGGGTTGATGTGCGCCGTGGCAAAACTCAGGCTGCGCGCCGCGTCGTAGCTCTCGATCACGCCGCACTGCGGATCGTCCTCGGTCACCCCGTAGGCGGCGATGTGCAGCGGAAACGCCACCGCTGCCACCTGCGCCGGCAGCGGGTCGTCGATCGGGCTGGGGGGCGGATTGGACAGGGCGCTGGCCGTGACGGTGAAGCCGGTGGGCGCGAACAGCAGCGGCCCCTCGTCGTCCACATCGCGGATGGTCGCGTCGTCACTCTGCGCCACGTTGACGTTGACGACGGCGTCGCCCTCCCGGTAGCCGAGCGCGAACTGGGCCACGCCGCCGTCACCGGCGACGAACCGGTAGGCGGCCTGGCCGTCATCGGGCGTGGCATCGGCAAACGTGCCGGCGCCCGACAGCAGGCGCCAGGTGCCGCGGCCCGTGCTGGTGCTCAACACCACCGCCTGGTCGTAGCCGACGAGGGTGGCGCCGACGGCGTCGAGCGCCGTGACCTGCACCGGCTCGTCCAGGCAGAAGATGCCGGCGCCGTCGTGATCGACCCTGAAGGCGCTGGCGCGATTGCCCGGGAGCACGGCGCACGGCCGCACCTCCTGAACCAGGGATGCCACCTCATCTGCGGTCAGACCCTCGCCGTAGACGCGTACCTCGTCGATGTCGCCGGCGAAGAAGTACTGATTGCTGCCTACCCGCTTGCTGATGGCCAGGGGATCCGTGGTCTGCACCAGGGTGGTGGCAGGAAACGACGTGCTCGCCGCCGCCTGGCCGTTGACGTACAGCACCAGCCGGGCACCCTCGAACACGGCCGCCAGGTGAGTCCAGGCGTCCAGGGCGGGCAGCGCCGCGCTGACCTCGTAGCGGCCTGCGACGGCTTCCGCGCGCACCTTGAACACACCGGACTCGCTGAACATGCCCATCTGCGCGCGTCCCGAACCGCCGCCGTGCACCGACTTGGCCATCACCTGGCGCACGCCGGACCAGCTGCGGGGGCGAATCCAGGCCGCGTAGGTCAGCGCGGCGCTACCATTCAGCGCCGCGGCGTGGGGAATCTCCACGTGATCGTTCACGCCATCGAAAGCACCGTACCGGCAGGTCCCGGGGGTGCCGGCGATGGCGGGGCTGTCCGCCGCCGTCGTGACGCCGCCGAAGGCGGTGCCATGGAAACCGGACGCGCCGTCCCGTACCTCACCGACGGCACCGGTCCAGGCCGATTCGTCCATGGCCTGCTCCAGCACGGGCGCCAGGTCCGGGGCGGCCACGTCCTCCCAGCGGCTGCCAAGGCGCAGCCGGTCGACGGTCACGCGATCGCCCGCATCCAGGTTGACCGCGCGGAAGCCCACCCGCGAGAAGTTGGCGATGCCGCTGGTGCCCGTCGACACCGCGTCCGGCGGCGGCTCGACGGACAGCGTCGCCGGGTTCACCCAGAGCTGGAACTCGTCGTAGCGGGTGGGCACACCCGAGTTCGGCTTCGACAGCCGACCCACCAGGAAGTAGGTCTGCCCCGGCACCAGGTCGACCTGGCTGACGTGATTGTTGGCCTGGGTGCGGGCAAAGAAGTCGTTGGCCGAGCTGCCATCGCCGTGATTGGCCTTGAGCCCGATGTTGGGCGCGGCGGTAAAGTCGGCCGTGTCGAACCAGAAGCCGAGGAAGTCGTTGTCGTCCGGCTGGCCTTCGAAGCGGATCAGCATGCTGACGTAGACCTCGCGATCGCGCCGCGAGCTGTCGAGCTGCCGCTGCGCGGCCAGGTCGTCGTTGCCGGTGAACGCCAGGGCGCGCACGCCGCCGAGCACGCGCTCACCGTTGCCGGCCCGATAGCTCAAGCGCGCGCCGCTGCTGTCGATCACGCTCTGCACCCCGGTGCCCTGCCACGACGCGCCCCAGCCGCTGCCGCCGGAGCCACCCTGAATGCTGCCCGGAGCATAGCTCTCGAAGTCTTCGGCGGCGATGAGGCCGCCGCCACCGGGCCCGGGTGCCGGACCCGCCAGCAGCGGCGGCGCCACCAGCATGAGCAGGCTGAGCAGCCACCGAACCATCACGGCGCGGCCCTCACCAGGATGCGCCGCTCGGCCACGTAGCGGCCGCTGTCGCAGCGGCCGTCGCTCTCCACGGTGTAGTACGGCGCGCCTTCCACCATGTCGACGCTGCAGCGCACCTCGGCCACGCAGGCGCCGAGGCCGATGGGCTCGAGGGTCCAGGTCCACGTGGCGCAGCTACCGGCGCCCGCGGGCGCGAACACCCGATTGAGGCCGAGCTGGGCGCCGGTCTCCGCCGCCAGAAACGCGCGATGCGCCACCACGTCCTGACCGAAGCCGTCGCCGGAGGTGCGCACCATGCGCGTCAACGCGACCGCCAGCGCGGCGGAGACCACGATCAGAAAGATGGCGGCCACCAGCCCCAGCCCGGATTGACGGCTCCGGTCAAGGGACATTGCGCACCTGCACCAGATGCTGCACCGGCACGGTGTCGCCGTCCCTGGCCAGGGTCAGGTCCAGCGCCACGACGGCATTGCGGGTGAGGTTGGCGCCGCTCAGCGAGAAGGGCGCCGGCGAGGTGACGCCGCTGGCCAGCAGCACGCGCCCGGGCAGCGTCGCCGGCAGGTCCGCGGGCCCTGGCTGTGCCGCCGCGAAGCCGTAGCCGCTGTAGCGATAGAGGTTGCCGCCATCCGCGCACACGCTCACCGGATCGGTCACCAGAAAGTAACGCTGAGCCGGGGATTCACCAGGGAACCGGTGGGCGGCCGCCATGCTCACGGTGACCACGTTGTTCGCATCCGGCGCCGACAGAGTCACCACCGGGCTGATGGCCCCGGGGTCGCCCAGGGCGTACCCAGCACCGTCGACATGCACCGCCGCGCGGGCGCCGGACGGCAACGGCAACGGCTGCACGGGAACCGAGCGGAACGTGGATGCCGGCGCGCCCACCGGCAGGGTCAGGTAGCGGCCGGCGGCGGCCACCGGCAGGTACTCCAGGCAGCCGCCCGACACGCGCACGCTGCCGGGCAGGGCTTCGCGCAGATCGCCTGACAGCCGGTTGACCAGGCTGCGTGCGTCCGCCGCCAGATCGGCGCGGCTCACCGAGGAGGCGAACCCCGAGCCGGTATCGGTGAGGAACCGCACCGTGCCCAGCGACAGGATGCCGAGGACGACGATCACCGTGATCATCTCCACCACGGTAAATCCGGCCTGGCGGCTGTCGACGTCCGGCTCCACTAGAAGTTGCCCCTGACCACGGGAAACTCGAGCGCGGCCTGCCCGGGCGGCGTCACCCGCACGGTGATCAGCTTGCCATCGCTGGCATGATCGAGGCCGAAGGCGGTCAGTTGTGCGGCTTCCAGATAGGCGACGCTCACCTGCACCCGGTAGCGATCGTAGCCGGCACGCGGGTTGCCATCGGCGTCGAGCGGCGGCTGCTCGTCGAGCTCGTGGTAGTCGTCGACGTCGTCGAACTCGGCACGGGGCTCGCCGTCGTTGCCCACCGGGCCGCAGGTCATGGCCGAAGGGCTGCAGGGGGGCACGCCGCCCACCGGCGTCACCTCGTCGAAGCGGCGCGCCAGGATCTCCTCGGCATAGGCCTCTGCCAGCGCCACCGCCCGCACCTGCCAGAGCGCGTCGCTCTGCCGTGCAAACGCGAACGACAGGGCGAAGGCGATGCCGAGCATGGCGATGCCGATCACCACCATGGTGACCACCAGCTCCACCAGGGTGAAGCCGCCGGCACGCCGGCATCGGTCAACGGCAGGGTTCACGGTGCGCATAGCCGCTCGGATAGATGCACAGTCGCCGCTCATGATCTCCCGCCACGATGAGGTCGACGCCGAGGCCCGGATCTCCCGCTGCGCCGCCGATCGTGACGGTAGCGAGATCGCCCTGGCCATCGAAGGTGAGGGAGAGCGTCGCCGCGGGCCCGACGAAGGCGTTTGCCGCACCACTTGCAGCATGCAGAGTCGAGTCCTCTGCCTCTACGAGCTCCGTGCGGACCACGCCGTCGAGGTCCGTGGCGACGCGCAGGCGCCAGTCGGCGCCGAAGCGGTCTACCGTCAGCGACACCGTGGCGTCGCGGCGGGAAACCGCCAGCTGCTGCGCGATCCGGTTCTCCGCCGCCAGCGCCTGAACGACGATGGCGGGCCGGAACGCGCTGGGAGAAATCATCCGGCTGCCGGCTGCGATCCCGAGGATGGCGAGCAGCACGATCACCGCTATGAGCTCCACAACGGTGAAACCTGCCGCCGTCCTGTGTCGGCTTCGCTGCACGGCGCGCCTCCAGCGCTGCATCGGCGTCACAGCCGGGCAGATCATCCCGGCGTGACGCCTGCCTGCCTTACGGCAGCACCGCCGAGCCGGCCGTCACCGCACCGCTCGTGGAGTCGTAGAACATCGAGCGAATGGTGTCGCCCGAGGTACGCGTCTCGGCGGTGTAGTAGAACGTGCAGTTCGGCGCGGTGGCCACGGCGACGTAGTCGACGCCGGCGCCCGCTGCCGCAACGCCGGCCAGACCGGCAGCGGTGCCTACCGACGGCGCGCCACCCTGCAGGACGTTCGCGAACACGGCGGCGCAGTCGTCCGAATCGGTGACGTTGCTGGTGCCGCCGCTGTTGTCATCGGTGCCGTACGGGAAGTTGCGGGCGTTGTTGCGCAGGCTCGAGAACTCGTCCACGAACTGGGTGTCGGGCGGCAGGTCCCGCGCTACTGCTGCGGCGTGGAACAGGGACACGCCCGTCTGCAGGCTGCCGAGCACGCCGGTGAACGCGGCCTCATGCGCTTCATCATCCAGATTGATGAATCTGGGCAGCGCCGTGGCCGCCAGAATGCCGAGCAGGATGATCACGACCACCAGCTCGACGATGGTGAAACCCGATTGCCTCTTCAACATGGTTCCTCCTGGAACGTATTACACGGGGAGCGGGCGGGCGCGGTGCGCCTGCGTACGTCTCTCTGTCAAGATTAGACCGGAATACGATCTTTGCCCGGTCGCTGGCCAAAAAACGTTGCTGCGGATCACATTGCGGGCGGGTCAGCGGGTGGCCACCGAAGACAGATCCCAGAGCGGTAGGAATACGCCGAGCGCCAGCACCAGCACCATGGCCCCCATGGCGATCACCAGCACCGGCTCCAGCGCGTCAGTGAGGCCCTTGAGCAGATGGTCCACTTCCTGCTCGTAGAATCCGGCGGCCTGAGTCATGAGCTCGTCCAGCGAGCCGGTCTCCTCGCCCACCGACAGCATCTGCAGCACCACGGGCGTGAACATGCCGCTCTCCTGGGCGGTCGCCGTGATGCTGGCGCCCCGCTCGATCCCCTGGCGCATGCCGGAGATCCGCTCCGCCATGTACTCATTGCCGATCGCGCGGGAGATCACCTGCAGAGCCACCGTGATCGGCACGCCGGCGCGCGCCGTCATGGCGAAGGTCTGACAGAAGCGGGCCAGATGCGTGCGTTCGAAGATGCCGCCGAGGATGGGCAGGCGCAGCTTGGCTCGGTCCCAGCGCAGCCGGCCGGGCTGGGTGCGCAGGTAGCGCCGGACCCCGAATACGGCCGCGGCACCGAGCAGCAGCAGCAGCGGCCACCAGGTGACTGTCAGGTCGGACACGCCGACGATGAGCTTGGTCTGCCAGGGCAGCTCGGCGTGGAACTTCTCGAAGACCTTGGCGAACGCCGGAATCACGAACACGTTGAGGATGCCGATCGCGACGCCGATGGTCACCAGCACGAACGCCGGATAGCGGGTGGCGGTGACGATGCGCCGACGGGTCTCGCGCTCGTGCTCCAGATAGCCGGCGATCTGGGCGAACGCCTGGTCGAGCCGGCCGGTGTTCTCACCAACGTGGATCACCGCCGCGTACAGCTCCGAGAAGACTTCCGGGTAGCCGCGCAGCGACGACGCCAGGTCGGCGCCGCCTTCGAGGCTGGCCGATGCCTCGATGAGCACCGTCCGCAGGCGCGGGTTGCGCTGCGATTCCGCCAGCCCTCGCAATGCCCGGTCGACGACGATGCCGGCCCGGGTGAGGCTCGACATCTGACGGCTGAACAGGATCAACTCGTCCAGGCTGACCTTTGCGGAGAACAGGCTTCCAGCCGGAGCGGACGTGGCCTGGGGCTGCGCCTGAATGGTGAGCGGGATCAGACCGAGCGCCTGCAGCTCCCTGGCCACGGCAGCCACATCGGGCGCCTCGCGGCTGCCGCTGTGGGGCGCACCGGCCGCGTCTCTGGCATGGTAGGCGAAGCGGTTCATGCGCTCTGCTGCCGCAGGTCTTCCACCTGACCGGACAGGGCCATCACCTCGGACAGCGTGGTCCGCCCGGCCAGCGCGTAGTCGAGCGCATTGAGCACCAGCGGCCGGAAGCCTGGCCGCTCCCGAGCCCGGAGGCCGAACTCCACCGTGTCGCCGCGGCGCAGGCAGTTGGCGAGCGCCTCGTTCATCTCCAGCAGCTCGAACACGCCCACCCGCCCGTAGTAGCCGGCCTGATTGCAGCGGTTGCAGCCGGTGCCGGCGCGAAACCGCATGCCTATGGCCTCGGCCTCGCCCACCACGGCATCCAGCCAGGCGCGCTGCTGCGCATCGGGCTCGGCATCTGTGACGCAACGCTCGCAGATGAGCCGCACCAGCCGCTGGGCCACGACGCCGCGCAGCGAAGCCGCCACCAGGTAGCCCTCGACGCCGATGTCGAGCAGGCGCGTCGCGCTCGATACCGCATCGTTGGTGTGCAGCGTCGACATCACCAGATGACCCGTCATGGAAGCCCGCAGGGCGATGTCGGCCGTTTCCCGGTCACGGATCTCGCCCACCAGCAGGATGTCGGGATCCTGCCGCAGCGCCGAGCGCAGCACATGGGCGAAGGTCAGGCCGATCTTCGGCATGACCTGCACCTGGTTGACCCGCGGAAGCTGGTACTCCACCGGGTCCTCCACGGTGATGATCTTCTTGGCGGGCGTGTTCAGCTCGTTCAGCGCGCCGTACAGGGTGGTGGTCTTGCCACTGCCCGTCGGCCCGGTGACCAGCAGCAGCCCGTTCGGCCGGGCGATCAGAAACCGGAACCGCTCCAGCATGTCGGGCGGCATGCCGATCTGCTCGATGCTCGCGCTGGCGCCGCTGTGATCCGCCAGGCGCATCACCGCCGACTCCCCGAACTGCACCGGCATGGTCGACAGGCGGACGTCGATGTCGCGGCCCTTGAGCTGAATCTCGAAGCGGCCATCCTGAGGCAGGCGCTTCTCGGAGATGTCGAGACCGGCCATGAGCTTCAGCCGCGAGATCAGCGCGCTGGAAATCCGAGTCTCCTTGACGGTCTGCTCCTGCAGCACGCCGTCCACCCGCTGGCGGATGCGCAGCACACGCTCGTCCGGCTCGATGTGCACGTCGGAGGCGCGAATCTGCACCGCGTCTTCCATGATGGAATGCAGCAACCGCGCCACCGGACTGGTGTCTCCATCCTCGGCGAGGTCCTGGCCCAGGCTGAAGCGCTCGGTCTTGAGCTCACCCTCCAGCTCGCTGGCGAAGCTGACGATGTCCGAGGTGCGGCGGTATGCCATGTCCAGCATGGTCATCAGCTCGCTCTCGCGCACCACGGCAACGTGAATGGGCGTGCCGAGCTGACGCGACAGCTCGTCGTAGGCGAAGATGTCCATGGGATCGGCCATGCCGACCATCACGTCACCGTCGCGCTCCTCCAGCACCAGGGCGCGATAGCGGCGGGCATAGGTTTCCGGCAGCCGGGCCACCAGCGAGGTGTCGAGGTTGAAGTTCCTGAGGTCGTAGAACGGGGCCCCGAGCTGCTCCGAGAGAAAGCGCAGGAACCGGTCCTCTTCGATGAAGCCCTTGTCGATGAGAATCCGACCCAGCTTGAGGCCGAGCTTCTTCTGGGCGTCGAGGGCCTCGCGAAGCTGCGCGTCGCTGATCTCGCCCTTGCTGACCAGCAGGTCGCCGATGCGGATCTTCTGCCGCGTGCTCATCCCGTCATGTCACCTGGCGGGTCGCCGTGCCAGCGCATCGCAAGGTCCAGACCGGCACGCCAGCGCGCCTCCGCGGGCTGCAGCTCGACGAGATGCAGATACAGCACCGCTGCCTCGTCGGCGGCCTCGATGTGCAGCGCCGCCAGCGCCAGCAGCGCCAGATACTCGACGTCGTCGCGGGCATCGGCGACGCCGGGCCGAAGCTGCTGGTAGGCATCGGCGAAGCGGCCGTCGGCCATGGCGGCACGGGCGTCCCGCTTGTGGAGATCGTGAGCACCGGCGCGGACGCTGACGGCCTTGACCAGCACTGGTGCGGAGGCCGCCCCGGGCCTGGAGGTCGGCTGCGCCGGAGCGCTCGGCTCGGGGGCGGCACGCCGTCGCGCCGGAGCCGGCGCCGGATCGTGGATGATGGGCGCCGGCAGCGTGATCGCAATCATGGGCATGGGCGGCACGCGCTCCTCGCGTGGCGGCGCCTCTGCAAGCGGCTCGGGCGCCGGTGCCGGGTCGCGGATCTCCACCACCGGCTCGATGACAGGATTGCTCAACCGCGCCGCCGGCAGCGCCGGTTCGAGGTGATCGACGCCGCACAGCGGTTCGGCCGGAAGCATGGCATCAGCCGTGTCGAAGCGGCCCATGAGCAGCACCACGCCCAGCGTCCACAGCAGCAGGAACACCGGAAACCGAATAGCGCCCGCAATGGCATGACGATTCATGTCGCCTCCCGAAGCCTTGAATTCAACCGCGACGGCCCAGGGCTTCCCTGAGCGCGTCGATGCGTTCCTTGCTTTGCCGGAGCGCCTCGCT
Source organism: Pseudomonadales bacterium (assembly GCA_040219935.1). GTDB lineage: Bacteria > Pseudomonadota > Gammaproteobacteria > Pseudomonadales > Azotimanducaceae > UBA7803. Next base: position 121,569 of record JAVJUA010000011.1, read on the forward strand.
CTGAGCCGCAGCGTCGACGACGATGGGTTTGAGCAGGATCACCAGCTCGCTCTTCACGCCGCTCTGGGCCTTCTGCTTGAACAGATGACCGACGCCGGGGATTCGACCGAGACCCGGCACCCGGGCGTTGTCGTCCGAACTCGAGTTCTGCATCAGGCCGCCGATGACGACGATCTGGCCGCTGCCCGCGCGCACGATGCTGTCGGACTCCCGGATCTGGCTGGCCGCCAGCGGCACCTGCTCGCCGCTGATGGTCTTGAGCTGCTCCCGCACCTGGCTGACGGTCGGGTGGATGTGCAGGATCACGTCGCCGCCTTCGCTGATCTGAGGCGTGACGTCCAGCGCGATGCCCGAGAAGAACGGCGTCAGCTCCGGCGAGTCGACGGTGTTGATGGCATTGCCCGCAGTGACCGTGTTGGTGGAAATGTCGGTCACGAAGAATTCGTCGTCGCCGACCTTGATCACCGCCTTCTGATTGTTGACCGTGGCGATTCTCGGGCTCGACAGCACCTGCACGCTGCCCTGGGTCTTGAGCAGCCGGATCGCGGCCTCGAAGTCGCCGTAGCTGGCGCTCAGGGTGAACGCGCTGCCGAGCGGGTTGAAGATGTCCACCCCGCTGCCCGAGAGGAACTCGCCGGCGGTGGAATGCTCGCTGCCGGCGGTGGTGACGAGGTTGCCGTTGGCATCTACGAACGTGGTCGGCTTGAAGGTGCCGCCGGACGCGTCGCCGAACGTGTTCCAGTTGATGCCCGACTGGAATCCTTCCCGCAGCGTCACCTCCACCACCTTGGCCTCGAGAATGACCTGGCGGTGCAGCGTGCTCTGAACGCGGCTGAGATAGCCGCGCACGGCGTGCAGGCTGTTCGGCCGGCCACGTACCACCACCAGCCCCACCTGCGGCGTCACCACGACGCTGGCACCATCGTCGCCGGCTACCATGGCAGCGAGGGTCACCTCGAGCTCGCGCCAGAAATCGGTGCGCGCATCCGTGTTCACCATGGTGCCCACCACACCACCGCCGCCCCGCCGGCTGCTGCCACCCTGGCCCCAGTCGGATACGGAATCACCATCGACGTACTGCATGCCGCCGTTGCTGCGACGGGCATCAGACACCTTGCCGGCGCTCACCTGCATCTCCGAGCGCCCCGACCGCTCGACGTTCAGATAGTCCACCTGGAACACCTCGGTGCGGATGACATCCGGGAACACCTGAAAGAGGCGATCGTTGCGGTTGAAGTCGTAGCCGTAGACGTCGCGCATGATCTCCATGACTTCCGGCACGCTCACGCCCTTGAGATCGAGGGACACGTCACCGCTGACGTCCGGGTGCACGACCATGTTATAGACCGTGTCCTTCACCAGGCCGCGAAAGAACTCCCGGGCAGGCACGCCGTCGACCCGCAGGTCGAAGCGCTCCTCCGCCGGGTCCACGGCCGCAGGTGCCGGCATCAGGGCATCCAGCAGCGCCGCCACCTCACCGCGCCGGCGCTCGGCCAGACGCTCGTTGTCTTCGGCGGCCTGGCCGAGAGCGGCCGCGGACTCGTCTGCGCTGTCGGTCGACATGGTCACCCGCGGCCCGACGCTGGCGCATCCGGCCAGGGCCGCCACGGCGCACACCATCGCCATCCTCGTCATCGTGCTCACCGCGGCTCCTTGTGCATGCCACTGCGTTTGAGATCCAGGCGCAGCCTCGGGCCGTCGCCAACGCTCACCTCCACACCGTCAGGCGTGATGCGCCAGACGCGCACGCCGCCCCGCGACTCGCCTTCGGAAATCGCGCGGCCGTCGATCACGGCAACCCGCCGTCCCGGCGCGATCAGCACCGAGTCCAGCGCCGGACGGCCGCCGTCTGCGGCCGGCAGGGCCGAGGCACCCGGGCCCAGCGGTCGGGTCGGATCCACCATCGCAGCGGCGGTGCCGGCCAGCACGGCCAGCAGCGCCAGCGCCGCCCTAAAGACCGATCCAGCGGGCATCACGGCTCAGCGTCTCCAATTCCAGGGTGACCTCCGCCAGCGGATAGTCCACCACCCGGTAGTCCAGGGAACGCCAGCCAAGCGCCCACGGGCTGCGCTCCACCGACTGCAGGTAGTCGACGACGTCGAAGTAGCTGCCGCGGAACACCAGCCGCAGCGGGTGCCGATACAGCCTCGGGGCGGCGCCATCGGCATCTCCCAGGGGTTCGATGGTCAGGTTTTCGGCCCGCACCATGGCGAGACCGGTCCGCGCGGTCATGAGCGACTCGAGCAGCGCGGCCATGCGCTCGGGCTCGACGAAGCGATCCACCAGGGTGCCCACCGCCTCACCCATGGACGACTGCTCCCGCTCCAGGCTGGCCCGCTCACGCACCAGGCGATCGTCGGGGTCAGCCGCGGCGGCTTCGAGCAAGCGCTGATGCGCCTCCGCTGCGGCCTGAAGCTGGCCGGCCACTGCGGCTGCCGCGGCCGCCCGCTGCTGCCGCTCGGCAGTGAGCGGATCGGAGATCATCGTCAGCCAGCCGAGCCAGGTAGCGGCCACCAGGGCCACGGCGAGCAGGGCGCGCTCGCGCGGCGCCAGCGGCCGGTAGTGGCCGGCGACGGCGTCGGTCAGCGTCTGCCAGGGGGCGCTCATCCGCGCCGCCTCCGCTCGGCTCCGGGCTCGCCGGGGCCGGCGACGTCGAAGGTCAGCCGCCCGGGCGCCTTCGCCTCGAGCAGCAGGGCGTCGAACTGCAGCCCTCGAAACTGATCGGCTTCCGCCAGACGCTGCAGCAGCCGGGGCACGGCTGCCGCCGACTCCGCCTCGCCGCGCAGGCGCACGTGGCTGCCGCCGTCGCTGAGGGTCACCTGGGTGTAGGCGACACCGCTGACGTGCCGGCTCGCCAGGTCCGCCAGGTGCCGGGAGAAGCCGCCGCGATCGGACTGGTCATAGCCGCCCAGCACGTCGAGCAGCAGCCGCGTGTCCTGCACCCGGCGCCGCAGCGCTTCGACCTCGGCGACCAGGGCCGCCTGAGGCTCGGTCCGAAGCTGCTCGCGCAGGTCCTGATTGGCCGCGACGCGCGCCTGCCATTGCGCCTGATGGGCGGCGCGATCGACATCCAGGGACCAGATCTGCCAGCCCTGCCAGGCCGAATGCGCCGCCAGCAGCACAACGGCCGCTGCCCAGATGGACATGAGCTGCCGCAGCGGCAGCCACTCGCGACGCCGCACCGGGAGATCGGCGAGCAGGTCGACACGCTGGATCATGCCGCCTGCTCCAACCCGGGCGGCGCAGCCGCATCGTCCGCCAGCACGCCGCCGATGGCGGGAAGGCCCAGCGTCAGCCACTCATGGCGGGCGCCGGCCAGGGTATCGGCCGCGAGCGCCCGGGCATCGGCTTCCGCCTCTGCGAGGTCGACGAGATCGACCGCCGCCGGCAGCTCGGCCCCCAGGGCGCGTACCGGCAGCGGCAGCATCTCGTCCAGGTGGGCAAGCACGGGCGCCTGCCACACCTGGGTGGCGGCCACCAGCAGGGCGCTGCACGGCGGCTGGCCCATGGCGCTCTCGAAGTAGTCGATGGAACGCTGCACCTGCAGCAGCAGGCGTTCGGCAAAGTCCCGCCAGGCGGATTCCGTGTGCCGCTCGGGCATGCCGGAAATGCGCCGCGACAGAAACAGCTCATCGCCCCGGGTCACGTTGATCACACCGCTGCTGGGGGTCAGCCACAGCACCGCCAGCGGGCGGTCCGGCTCGGGGAGGAGCTGGCGTGCCACGTTGCGCATGGCCAGCTCGCAGACGTCGACGCAGCCGGCTTCTATGCCGGCGCCGTGCACCGTATCCAGCAGCCAGGTCAGACGGTCCCGGCGCATGGCGACCACGAACACCATGGCCCGCTCCCGGCTTGCCGACTCCGGCAGCGGGAAGACGTCGATGACCGCCTCGCTGGCTGGAAAGTCGATGTGGTCGTCGATGCGCCAGCGCATGGCGTCCCGCAGCTCGTCGTCGGCCACCGGCGGTCGTTCCAGCAGGGTCATGGAGTACAGGCCAGGCGCCAGCACGAGATGGCAAGTCCCTTCGCCCAGACGCGCCGCCCGGCCGGCCTCCTGCAGGGCCGCACCGAGCTGGCCGGGCGCCGCGACCGGGTACGCACCCATGGCGACACGGTAGCCGCCGGCCTTGCGTTCGCCCCGGGCGACGGCCACGCCACGCTCGGACAGATAGAGCGCCGCGGCGGCACCCTGCCCGCCGCGGCGCCGCTGCGTCCATCCTGAAAGCCACCCTCTGGGCATGGGCACGCCATTGCTCCGGTTTCACACTGACTTCAGTATAGAAACGATTCTTGCCGCCGCCGGACCGGGTCATGGACCTGCATGTCGCCCTCTACCAGCCCGAAATCCCCCCCAACACCGGCAACGTGATTCGGCTTTGCGCCAACACCGGTGCTCGACTGCACCTGATCCGTCCGCTGGGCTTCGAACTCGACGACCGGCGGCTGCGCCGCGCCGGGCTCGACTATCACGAGTGGGCGACGGTGCAGGTGCACGACGACCTGGCCGATTGTCTGGCCAGGGTGAGCGGTCGGGTGTGGGCGTTTTCGACGCGAGGCCGGCGCTGCTACACGGAGGCGCGCTTCGCACCGGGGGATCTGCTGCTGTTCGGCGCCGAGACGCGTGGCCTGCCGGATGGGGTATTAGACAGTATACCTGCCGAAAATAGGCTCAGGGCGCCCATGCGGCCGGGTTCGCGCAGCCTCAACTTGTCCAACGCCGTGGCGGTGGCCGTGTACGAGGCCTGGCGCCAGCAGGGGTTCAGCGGCGCGGGGCGTGGCACCAACGAGCCCTGAGTGCCCCGTTACGCAGATACGGCGGCTCAGTGGCGGGTGTCGGTGCTGCCGGCCGGGGCGGCGGCCGCCGCTTCGGCCTGGCGCTTGCGCACTGCCTCGGCAAACAGCGCATCGAAGTTCACCGGCGCCAGATGGACGGCCGGAAATCCACCTTTGACAACCAGGTTGTCTACAGCCTCCCGGACGTAGGGAAACAGCGTGTTGGGGCAGAGCGTGCCGATGACGCGCTGCCGGGCGCCGTCGTCGAGGCCGGCGATGCGGAACAGCCCCGCATACTGCACCTCGACGATGAAGGCGGTGCGGCCGCCCTCGATGACGGCCTTCAGGGTGACCGACAGCACCACTTCGAAGTGCTCGTCGTCGAGCCGATCGGACCGGGTATTGATGTCGAGCTGGAATTCGGGCTTCCAGGGCTCCCGGAACACCTTGGGCGCATGCGGGTTCTCGAAGGATGAGTCCTTCAGATAGAGCTGCTCGAGCTGCACCCTGGCGGTGCCAGCGTCCGCAGCGCGGGACTCGCCACCCTGCACGTCCTGCTCACTCATCCACTTACCCCTTGACCACCGGCAGGTTCTGATTGCGCCACTCCGCCATACCACCGGTCAGCCGGGTGACGTTCTCGAATCCGGCCTTGCGTAGTTGGGTGCCGGCGGCGCCCGCATGCTGGCCCATCTTGCAGGTCACCACCAGCGGCCGCGACTGGTACTTCTTCAGCTCGTCGATGCGCGCCCCGAGGTTGGCGAACGGCACGTTGACGGCGCCGACGATGTGTCCCGCCTGATACTCCTTGCGGTCACGCACGTCGAGCACCACCGCGTTCTCCCGGTTGACCATGTCGACGAGTTGCTGCGCCGTCACCGAGCGGCCGCCGCGGCGGGTTTCGTTGCGGATGAACAAGGCCAGCAGCAGCACGAACGTGCCCACCAGAAAGGGGTGATTGGCAACGAACTCGAAGAATCTCTGCATGCGCGTATTCGGCCGATTCCGGGCGGGGAGTTACAAAACCGCGCGATTATACACACCTCGCCCCCACCCCGAAGCGGGGAACGGCCAGAGCCGTTCTGCTACACTGCCGCGCCTTGCGACTGGGCAACGGAAGCAATGAAGAAGACCAGCCTGCTTGTCGTTCTCGATGGCTTCGGCCACAGCGATTCCCCCGAAGCCAATGCCATTGCCGCAGCCACGACGCCCACCTGGGACCGTCTGTGGTCGCAGCGCCCCCACACCCTGATCTCCGGCTCCGGCGAGGACGTCGGCCTGCCCGACGGGCAGATGGGCAACTCCGAGGTCGGGCACATGAACCTGGGCGCCGGCCGCGTCGTTTATCAGGACTTCACCCGCATCAACCGCGCCATCGCCCAGGGCGAGTTCCAGCGCAACCGCACCCTGGTTCGAACGTTCGATCGGGTCCGCAAGGCCGGCGGCGCCCTGCACGTCATGGGCCTGCTGTCGCCGGGCGGCGTCCACAGCCACGAGGACCAGATCTTCACCTGCCTGGAGATGGCGGCCGCTGCCGGGATCGAACGGGTGTACCTGCATGCCTTCCTGGACGGACGCGACACGCCGCCGCGCAGCGCCGAGAAGTCGCTCGCGAAGGCGCAGGCGCTGCTGGCAAGCCTCGGCTGCGGCGCCGTGGTGTCGGTGGTCGGGCGCTACTTCGCCATGGACCGCGATCGCCGCTGGGACCGGGTGGAGCGGGCCTACAACCTGCTGGTTCGGGGCGAAGCCCCATTCCACGCAGCGTCCGCCGCCGACGCGCTGGAGCAGGCCTACGCCCGCGACGAGAACGACGAGTTCGTGCAGCCCACGGCCGTGCACGCGGCGACCGAGCTGCCGGTGCGCATGCACGACGGCGACTCCGTGGTGTTCATGAACTTCCGCGCCGACCGGGCGCGGCAGCTCACACGGGCCCTCATCGACCCGGATTTCGACGGCTTCACCCGCCGCAGTCAGGTGCAGCTCACCGACTTCGTGATGCTCACCCGCTACGCCGAAGACATCCATGCGCCCTGCGCCTTCGAGCCGGCCGGGCTGACCAACACCCTGGGCGAGTACGTGTCCAACCTCGGCAAGACCCAGCTTCGCATTGCCGAGACCGAGAAGTACGCCCACGTCACCTTCTTCTTCTCCGGCGGCCGCGAGGAGCCCTACCCGGGCGAGCGCCGCATCCTGATCCCGTCACCGAAGGTGGACACCTACGACCAGTGCCCGGAGATGAGCGCGCGCAAGGTCACCGACCAGCTTGTGGCGGCGATTCGCGCCCGCGAGTTCGACGTCATCGTCTGCAACTACGCCAACGGCGACATGGTGGGCCACACGGGCGTGTTCGACGCTGCCGTGAAGGCGGTGGAGACGCTGGACCAGTGTCTGGCCCGCCTCGAGGCCGCCATCGAAGAGACCGGCGGGCAGATGCTGATCACGGCCGATCATGGCAACGTCGAGCGCATGCGCGACGGTGCCTCCGGCCAGGCGCACACCGCGCACACCTCCGAGCCGGTGCCGCTGGTGTACGTAGGCCCCCAGGCGGTGAGCTTCGAAGACGGCGGCACTCTGGCCGACGTGGCCCCCACCCTGCTCACCCTCATGCACCTCGAAGTGCCTCCGGAGATGACCGGGCGCTCGCTGGTCAGGGTCCGGGAGCGGCGATCGGCCTGAACCCCATGAGCGTCTCCCGAGGCCGCACCTGCCGCCGGCTGCTGCTCAGCCTGCTGCTGCTGAGTGCGGCCGGCGCCGTTTCGCCGGCCCAGCCCGACCGCGCTGCCACCGAGGCCGAGCTGGCCACCATCGCCGAGCGCCTGAACGACCTCGACGCCTGGCTGCTGGGCGCCGAGCGCAAGCGCGCCCAGTGGCAGCGCGAGATTCGCGACAGCGACCGCACGGTGGCGCGTCTGACCCGGGAGGTGGCCGCCGCCGCAGACGCGGTGGCTGCCGTGCGCACCGATATCGAGGCTCTGCAGCGGGAGCAGGCGACGCTGCAGCAGCAGCGCGCCGACCAGGCCCAGCTCATCGGCCGGCACCTGACCTCCGCCTACCGGATGAGCGGCGAAGACTTCGTCAAGCTGCTGCTGAATCAGCAGTCGCCCGAGACCTTCGACCGCATGGTGCGCTATCACCGCTACTTCAGCGACGCGCGGCTGGCGACTCTGGCCCGCTACCGGGAGATTCTGAGCCAGCTCGCCGCCAACGAAGCCGCTCTCCAGGCCAGGGCCGCAGATGCCGCCGAGCGTCAGCAGGCCCTGGCCCGGGAGCAGGATGCCCTGGTCAGGCAGCGGGAAGAGCGGCGGGCGCTGCTGAACCGGCTGGAGCAGGAGACCGAAGACAAGGCCGTGGAGCGGGAGCGGCTCGAGGCCGACCGCAAGCGTCTGGAGACCCTGCTCGCCGAGCTGGCCCGCCGCGCCCAGGTGCTGGACGGGCGCGACTTCGTGGCCCGCAAGGGCTCGCTGCCGTGGCCACTGAGCGGCCGCGTGCTGCAGGCGTTCGGATCCCCCCGGGCGGAGGGGCGGCTGACCTGGCACGGCCTGCTGGTGGAGGCTGACGAGGGAACGCCGGTAAAGGCCGTGTTCCGCGGCCGGGTGGTCTTCGCCGACTGGCTGCGCGGCTTCGGCCTGCTGACCATCGTCGACCACGGCAGCGGCTACATGACCCTGTACGGCCACGCCGACGCGCTGACCAAGCGGGTCGGGGACTGGGTGGAAAGCGGCGAAGAGATTGCCCAGGCCGGCCGCAGCGGCGGCCGCACCACCACCGGCCTGTACTTCGAAGTGCGTCACGACGGCCGCGCGGCGGACCCCATCGTCTGGCTGGCCCGCCGGTAGCCGCAATCGTCCGAAGGTGGGAGACTGGCCACCATGAACCTGCGTCCCGTCACCCTGATCGGCATCGTGATCAGCATGGTCACCGGCGTCGCCCTGGGCATCATCGGCTACCGTTCCTGGCTGGAGCCGTCCGGCGGCAGCACCCATGCCCGCGCGTTCGACGAGGTGCTGAACCACGTGCACGCCAACTACGTGGACACGCTGGACAAGGAGACCCTGGTCACCAGCGCCCTGAAGGGCATGCTGCAGAATCTGGACGATCACTCGCTGTTCCTCGACGAGCGCGGCTACCGGGACCTGCAGGCGGAGACCACGGGCCAGTTCGGCGGCATCGGCATCGAGATCGGCCTCGAGGACGAACGCTTCACGGTGATCGCCCCCATCGACGACACGCCGGCCGAGCGCGCCGGGCTGGCTGCCGGCGATCGCATCATCGAAATCGATCAGGCGCCGCTGGCGGGGCGCAACCTGATGGAGGTGGTCGACCTGCTGCGCGGCGAGCCGGGCAGCGACGTCGACCTGCGCCTGGACCGCGACGGTGAGACCAGAGACGTGACCCTCACCCGCGCCCTGATCGAGCTGGCCAGCGTCAGCGGCCGGCTGCTGGAGCCGGGTGTCGGCTACGTGCGCATCGCCCAGTTCCAGACCGCCACCGCGGCCGCGTTCGAGGCGATGCTGACGGACCTGGCCCGGCAGTCCGCGGGCACACCCGCGGGGCAGCCCGCGGGCGCACTCGCGGCGCAGCCCGCGGGCGCACTCGCGGGGCTGGTGCTCGACCTGCGCGACAATCCCGGCGGGGTGTTGCAGGCCTCTGTGGCCGTGGCCGATCTGCTGCTCGACGACGGCATGATCACCTACACAGAGGGCCGCCTGCCGTCCAGCAATCTGCAGTACCGGGCCGCCCGCGGCGACCGGTTGAACGGCGCGCCGGTGGCGGTGCTGATCAATCGCGGCTCCGCTTCGGCCGCCGAAATCGTTGCCGGCGCGCTGCAGGATCACGGCCGCGCCACCGTGCTCGGCAGCCGCAGCTACGGCAAGGCCTCGGTGCAGTCGGTGGTGCCGGTCGCAGGCCAGCAGGCCATCAAGCTGACCACGGCTCACTACTACACCCCGGGCGGGCGCAACATCGATCATGCCGGCATCACCCCGGACGTGGAGCTCGCCCGCGGCGAGGAGTCTGCCGAGGCCTTCGATGCCCGGCTGCTGGCCGAGGCGGTGAAGGTCGTGAAGCTGGGAGCCCGAAGCCTGCAGGCCAAACGCTGATACACCTGCGCGACTGGCAGCCGCAGCGCCGCGGCCGTATCCTTACCCCGCCCGGAACAGAACAATAAGCCCAGGGACAGGACGCACAGCCGTTGATCAGGGGGGCCGCGCTCGTAACCGCCTGCTTGCTTGCGGCAGCCGCCGCGGGCCACGCCGCCGCCGCCCAACTGGTGATCGTGATCGACGACCTCGGCTACAGCCTGGAGCGCGCCGAGCGGGTCATGACGCTGCCGGCACCGGTGACCCTGGGCCTGCTTCCATTCGCACCAAAGACACCCGCCATTGCCCTGCGCGCCCTGGAGACCGGGCACGAGATGATTCTGCATCAGCCCATGGAGTCGCTGCCCGCGCCGCACGCCCGGCCGGTGGCGGGCACCCTAACCAGCACCATGTCGGCGAGTCGGTTCACAGAGCTGCTCGACGCCTCACTGCGCGCCGTGCCCGGCATCATCGGCGTCAACAATCACACCGGCAGCCGCCTGACCCAGGACCCGACCGCCATGCGCCGGCTCATGCACCAGCTCTCCGGACGCCGGCTCATCTTTCTCGACAGCCGCACCACGGCCGACACCGTGGCCTATCGCATGGCTCAGGAGGCCCAGGTGCCGGCCCTGCAGCGGGACGTGTTCCTGGATCACGTGCCGCACCCGCGCGCCATCGACCGCGCCTTTCAGGATGCGGTGGCGCTGGCCAGGCAGCGGGGGCGCGCCATCGTGATCGGCCATCCGTACCCGGTGACGCTGGACTATCTGGAGCGCGCGCTGGCCGACCTGGATGCCGACGTCACCGTGACCTCGCTGCAGGCGCTGGTCAGCCGGGACGGTCCAGCAACGCTTGTCCGGCAGGAAAATCCAGAGCCCCCGCGTAGATCGCTCGGCCAGTGATGGCGCCGAGCAGGCTGCCGGCGCTGGCGGCGAACGCCTGCTTGAGCGCCGCCAGATCGTCCAGCCCGGCGATGCCGCCGGAGGCGATCACGGGCAGCCCGGCGGCCTCCGCCAGAGCTACCGTGGCCCCCACGTTCACCCCGCTCAGCATGCCGTCGCGCTCGATGTCGGTGTAGACGATGGCGAACAGCGGCAGTTCGGCCACCGAGCGGGCGAATTCCACCGCGGTGCGGTCGCTGGCAGCGTCCCAGCCGGCGGTGGCGAGCACGCCGTCGCGGGCGTCGAGGCCGAGGATCACGCGCCCGGGCCAGCGCCGGGCGACGGCCGCCAGGAACTCGGGCTCCTCGATGGCGCGGGTGCCGACGATCACCTGGGAGATGCCGGCGTCCAGATAGGCCTCGATCACGTCTTCGCTGCGGATACCGCCGCCCACCTGCACGGGCACGCCGGGCACGGCGCGGGTGATGGCCGCAACTAGGTCACGGTTGCGGGGGGCCCCGGCGAAGGCGCCGTCCAGGTCCACCAGATGCAGGCGCCGGCAGCCCTGGCCGGCCCAGTGGCGGGCCATGGCCACCGGGTCGTCGGAGAACACGGTGACGTCGCTCATGCGGCCCTGGGCCAGGCGCACGCACTTGCCGTCCTTCAGATCGATGGCGGGAATCAGCAGCATGGGCGTCGGCCGCGGCAGGCGCCGCGGCTCAGAGGCTGCCCTTGGTGGACGGAATCTGCCCGGCCATCCGCGGATCGGGAGCCGCCGCCATGCGCAGCGCGCGACCGAACGCTTTGAACAGGGTCTCCGCCTGATGGTGGGCATTGTCGCCGCGCAGGTTGTCCAGGTGCAGGGTGACCTGGGCATGATTGACGAAGCCCTGGAAGAACTCGCGCAGCAGGTCGACGTCGAAGTCGCCGATGCGGGCCCGGGTGTAGTCCACCCGGTACTCGAGGCCTGGCCGCCCGGAGAAGTCGATGACGGCGCGGGACAGCGCCTCGTCGAGGGGCACGTAGGCATGGCCATAGCGGCAGATGCCGCGCTTGTCGCCCACCGCGCGGGCCACCGCCTGGCCGATCACGATGCCCACGTCCTCCACCGTATGGTGGGCATCCACCTCCAGATCGCCCTTGGCCACCAGAACGAGGTCGATCAGGCCGTGGCGGGCGATCTGGGTGAGCATGTGCTCGAAGAACGGCAGCCCGGTGTCGAGCTCGGCATGGCCGCTGCCGTCGAGGTCGAGCTCGAGACGAATCCGGGTCTCCTGCGTATCGCGCTGCACGCTGGCGGTACGGGCCGTGGTCATGGTGGTCACCGAAGAAAAACTGGCGGCAGTATACGTATGCGCGCCGCAGGCGTCACAGCCGCTTCATGAGGTTGCCATAGGGCAGAAAGCGATTGCTGCTGTTGGCACGAATCCAGGCGGTGAGGTCGTCGGGATAGCGGCCGCGGCGCTTCAGCTCCGCAGCCAGCGGTATCACCGGCGAGGCATCGCCGGCCTCCCAGTTGCCGAATGCCGCCTCGGCGAGGGTAAACAGCCGGATCAGCGCCACCAGGTCGGCGTCGTCGAGCCGCCCGGCCCAGGCCGACCAGTCAACCTGCGCCCCGGCATCGTCATGCCGGGCAAACGCCGCCAGGCGGTTGGCCGTCTCGGCATCGAAGCCGAATCCGGGCTGGTCCAGCCGGCCGGCCGCGGCCACCAGCTCGGCCAGGTCGGCGTCGCGCATTCGCGTCCCGGCCGGCCGGGGATCCCAGGTCTCTACACCCATCTTCTTTCACTCATGAGGGCCTCGCTTACATAGCTGATACATCGGCGTCATGTGGATGTGATCCAATTCGCCCTGCAGTATCGGTTCAACGACAAAAGCATATGAATAACGACCGAATTTTCGAGGGGGAAGACCAGCGATGGTATTTCAACGTGCGCGGCAATCAAGCCGTGGGCCCGTTTGCCAGCCAGGCACTGGCTGCTGAGGCCCTGGCCCGCCACGTGAAGACCTGCCGGCGGCGCACCGAGTTCGTCCTGCCCTGGCCGCGGGACTGGAATCCGGCGCGGCTGCTGCGACGTTCGGCATCGGCCGCTCGCCACGTCTGACTGACCCTCCCGACCGGCTCGTCCGCCCCAACGGGCTGACGAGAGCCGCCATGGTACGCGTATACTCGCCCCACGCCATGGATTGCTCGCAAAGCCGGTCGCTATGTTCCGATTTCTCCGCTACGTCCTGCTGATCGCCGTCGTGCTGGCGGGTGCCACCGCGGCAGCCGCGTACTTCGTGCTGCAGGAGCCCAACCGCCTGCGACCCGAGATCGAGTCGCTGATCGCCGCCCGCACCGGCGTAGCGGTGCGCATCGACGGCGATCTCGACTGGCGGCTGTGGCCGCCGGTGTCGCTGCGCGCCACCGCGCTCAGCGCCGAGCAGGGCGGCCGGCACTGGCAGGTGGGCGGCGTCAGCCTCGATCTGGACGCCCGCTCCCTGGTCACCGACCCGAACGGCTGGCGCATTCAGGCGCTGACCCTGAACGACGTCAACGTGGTCGAGGACGGCAACCGCCTGAATCTCGAGCAACTCACCCTGGCCGACCTGTCCCCGGGCCGTGACGCCCCGGTCTCGGCGAACCTCAGCTACACGCCCGCCGACGGCACGCCGATCCCGATGCGCATCGACGGCCGCCTGCAGGTGGATGCCGAGGCGACCTCGGTGTCGCTGCGCGACGCCCGGGTCGCCACCACCGATGCCGAAGGCGTGTGCAACGTCGAGCTTCGCGCCCTGCCCGATCCGGCGCCGGCCCCGCCGGCGACAGCCGGCGACCTGCTGCCCCTCGACCTGCTGCTCGGCTACGACGGCCAGGGCGGCTGCCTGCTCGACTGGCTGCAGGTAGACGGCCAGCGCTTCGAGCGGGTGGTTGTCGACCTCACCAACTCGGCCGGCGACGGGCGCGCCAGGCTGACGGCGCCCGCATTCTTCGGCGGCGCCGCCGAGCTCGATCTCAGCGTCGACGCCCGGGAGGGCGCGCCGCGCTGGCGCCTGGTGCCGACGTTCCGTGAGGTGAACAGTCAGGCGCTGCTCACCTGGCTGGAGCAGCGCCTGGTCTGGGCCGCGCCGCTGGCCTACGGCGGCGAGCTGACGTTTCAGGGCAACAGCCGCGACGCCATGCTGGCCACCCTGTCCGGCACCACCCGCTTCGACGGCGGCCAGGGCACCATCGACATCACCGCGGTGAAGGCCGAGGTGCGGAAGATGGCCGAGTCGTTCAACGAGGGCGAGCGCATCGCCCGCTGGCCCGACATCTGGGCCTATCAGCGCCTGGTGGGCGACTGGCGCGTCGACGGCACCCGGCACGTTGTCGACGCCACCCTAGACAACCTCGCCGTGGCCGCCCAGGGCGACTACGACCCGGTCGGCGACGAGATGGACATGGCGGTGACCCTGACCTTCGGCAACGATCCGAGCCTGCCCGTGTTCGAGCTGAACCCGCTGCTCTACGACCTGCCGATTCCCCTGCGCTGCCGCGGCACCCTGGCCGAGCCCGCCTGCCGCCTGGACAGCGACGGTGCCCGCAGCCTGCTGGCCCGGGCCATGGCCGGCGGCGAGGACAACGAGCTGCGGGCGACGCTGGACCGCAAGATCGACGAGCAGGTGCCCGAGCAGTACCGCGACGCCGCCCGGGCGCTGCTGGAGATGCTCGGTGGCGGGTCGGCGCCACCGCCAGAGCAATGAGTCTGGACTGGTTCGCCCGGCGGCTGCTCGACTGGTTCGACCACCACGGCCGCAAGGACCTGCCCTGGCAGCAGCGCATAGACCCCTACCGGGTGTGGGTGTCGGAGATCATGCTGCAGCAGACCCAGGTGGCCACGGTGATCCCATACTACCAGCGCTTCATGAGCCGCTTCCCCGACGTGGCCGCGCTCGCCGCCGCCGACCTCGACGAGGTGCTGCACCACTGGACCGGCCTCGGCTACTACGCCCGCGGCCGCAACCTGCACCGGGCCGCGCGCCAGGTCATGGACCAGCATGGCGGCCGCTTTCCCGACGACGTCGACGCCCTGGCCGCCCTGCCCGGCATCGGCCGCTCCACCGCAGGCGCCATCGCCGCCATCGCCTGCGGCCGGCGCGCCGCCATCCTCGACGGCAACGTCAAGCGCGTGCTGGCGCGCTTTCACGCGGTGGCGGGCTATCCGGGCGACGCCGGCCCGCTGCGCACCCTCTGGCAGCACGCCGAAGCTCACACCCCAGCGCAGCGGATCGCCGACTACACCCAGGCCATCATGGATCTGGGCGCCACGGTCTGCACCCGCAGCCGGCCACGCTGCGACGCCTGCCCGCTGCGCGAGCGCTGCGCCGCGCTGGCCGCGGACGCGGTGGCCCGGCTGCCAGAGCGCAAGCCACGCCGCGACAAGCCGGTGCGCAGTGCCCGCATGTTCGTGATCACGGACCCGCAGGGGCGCTGCCTGCTGGAGCGACGCCCGGCCCGGGGCCTGTGGGGCGGGCTGTGGACGCCGCCGGAGCGGCCGGCAGAGACCACGGTGCCGGCCCTGTGCGGCGAGTTCGGCATCGACCAGGAGGCCGTGGCCGACAGCCGCGGCGCAGAGCCGTTCCGGCATTCGTTCACCCATTTCCATCTCGACATCGAGCCCGTCTACGTGCGCCTTACGCGCCCGGCCACCGGCGTCGCCGAACGGGACGACGTGCACTGGTACGCGGCCGACGACGCCCTTGGCCTGTCGGCGCCAGCCGTTAGACTGTTGCGTTCCGTATGCTGACGAGCGAGCCATGACCCGCACCGTGCACTGCCGCAAGTACCAGCGCCAGATGGAAGGCCTGGAAGCACCGCCCATGCCCGGGCCCAAGGGGCAGGCGCTGTTCGAGACCGTCTCCCGCCAGGCCTGGTCGGAGTGGCAGGCGCTGCAGACCATGCTGATCAACGAGAAGCATCTGAACCTGCGCGACCCGGAAGCGCGCCGCTACCTGTCGGAGCAGCGCGAGCGCTTCCTGGACAACGAGCCCGTGGATCACGCCGAGGGCTACGTGCCGCCGGAGTCGACGTCCTGAACGACGATCTCGAGCGCAGCATCCCGTGGATTCAGAAGAACGGGATCGGCATCCAGATCATGGAGACGCTGGCGGTGGGCGCCATCCTCACCGCCTTCGCCATCGAGCTCGGCGCCAGCAACTTCCTGATCGGCTTGCTGGCCGCCATTCCCCACCTCTCCCAGCTCGCCCAGCTTCCGGCCATGTACACGGTGGACCGGGTGCCTTCCCGGCGCGCGGTGTACACCTGGTCCGGCTACGTGGCCCGACCCATGTTCCTGGTGATCGCGCTGACCGTGTTCATCCCGTCCAACGAGCTGGCGCTGACGGTGATCGTCATCGCCTTCACCCTGCGCTACATCGCCGGCGCGTACCTGAGCTGCGCCTGGAACACCTGGATGCGCGACCTCGTTCCCGACGAGGTGATGGGCAAGGTGTTCGGCGAGCGGCAGCGCAAGATGATCGGCATCGGCATGGTGGTGAGCCTGCTGGCGGCCGGCTTCATCGACGCCTGGAGCCGCTGGGCGCCGTTGCCCCACAGCTACGCCTTCGCCATCGTCTATACGCTCGCCTTCTTCGGCGGCATGTACGCGGTGGTGACCTCGCGCCGCATCGCCGACGTGCCGAGCCGCCATCACGAAAAGCCGGGCGACCTGCTGGGGCGGCTGGCCGAGCCGTTCCAGCTCAAGAACTTCCGCCGGCTGATGGTGTTTCAGGGAAGCTGGAACTTCGCCATCAACCTGGCGGCGCCGTTCTTCACCGTGCACATGCTGCGCACCATGGATCTCAGCCTGACCGTGGTGATCGGCCTGGCGACGCTGTCCCAACTCGCCGCCTACTACACGGTGAACCACTGGGGCGAGATCGCCGACCGCTTCAGCAACAAGGCCGTGCTGCGGGTGTGCGCGCCGCTGTTCATCGCCTGCATCTTCCTGTGGACGTTCACGACGATGCCGGACAAGCACGTGCTCACCTACCCGCTGCTGGTGCTGATCCACGTCGCCACCGGGCTCGCCAACGCCGGGGTGACGCTGGCGTCGGGCAACATCTCGCTGAAGCTGGCTCCCAGGGGCAACGCCACCGCCTTTCTCGCCACCAGCTCCATGGTCAACGCGGTGGCCGCCGGCACCGCCGCCATGGTGGGCGGCCTCACCGCCGACCTGTTCGCCTCCAAGGAGCTGTCGCTGATCCTGCGCTGGCACAGCGAGCGCGGCGCCACCCAGTTCAACGCCCTGGACTTCACCCACTGGGACTTTTTCTTCTTCTTCGCCACCGCCATCGGCATCTACGCGCTGCATCGCCTGAGCCACGTCAAGGAGGCCGGCGAGGTGGACGAGAGCGTGGTGATCGACCACCTGCGGGCCGGGGCGCGGCGCACGCTGCGCAACCTGTCCACAGTGGCCGGCCTGCGCGCCAGCACCGACTACCCGCTGGACAAGCTCATGCAACCAGACCAACGCCCCGACGACGCCGATGCCAGGGATGAGAACGCCGATGGTGACGACGACGGCAAAACCCGCTGAGCGCCGGCACCCTTCTCCCGCTCACTTCTCGAAGCTGTACAGCAGGTCCATGGCCGGGTTGTCACCCGACTGCGCCTCCAGGTGCCAGCGCCGGGTGAGGCTGTAGCGCAGCAGAAAGGCGCCCACCGCCGACAGCGTGTTGTAGGTGTAGCGCACGTAGAGATCGTCGGTGATGCGCTTGCCGGCGACGATGGCGAAGCTGTTCTGCGCCTCGGCCATGGCCGACAGCTCGTCCAGGCCCGTCATTCGCATCAGCTCGCCGGTGATGCCCTTGGAGCGGGACAGCCCCAGGTTGATGGCCGCCGCCATGAGCTGACCGCTGTCGGAGCTGGCCGTGCTCTGGTCGATGTCGCGGCCCAGCACCAGAAAGCTCAGCGCGCGGGTCTCGGACATCGCCGGCTCGGAGAACACGCTGGAAGTGAGGTTGTCGGCGTCGCCGCGAATGTGCAGCCCCACCTTGACGCTCGGCGTGACCGTATCGATGGTGCGCACGGCGCGCAGGTCGATGTAGGGACGGGTCACCGGGCCGTTGTAGACCACGCTGCCGGACTCGATGGTCAGCGTCTGCCCCTGGGCCGACAGCACGCCGCCGGCGATGTCGAGGGTGCCGCTCAGGTTGGTGCGGCCGGCCTCGTCGATGCGGGCACGCAGCCGGCCCTCCAGGCGCGCGGTGATGGCCAGCGCCTTCAGCGTCACGTCGTTGCCGAGCACGATCTCCACATCGGTGCGGAAGGCGGTGGTGGGCGGCGGTGCGGCGCCGTCCCGGCCCACCACTACCACGTCGTCGGAGCGTGACGGCACCGAAGTCGGCAGCGTGCGCAGCCGCACCTCGGCCCGGGGCACCTCGATGCGGCCGCGCACGCGGCCGCGGCCATTGGCGAAGGTGACGTTGATGTCGGGACTGATGCGCACCTCCCAGTCGGGATGCTCGGCCTGCAGGTTGCGGCCGGTGAACGCCGCCCGGAATGCCAGGGCGTCGTCGAACAGGCCGGAGCCGCTGCCCTCCAGGCGCAGCGTCTCCTCGCCCTGGCGTGCGCTGCCGGCAATGTCGAAGGTGCCGGCGTCGTCCAGACGCAGATCGACGTCGATCGCCTGCAGCGCGAAGTCGGGATCGTTGATGCCGAGGCTGCCGTCCGCCACCCGCAGCCGGCCCTCCACCCGCGGCGCGCTCGCGGTGCCGCTGACGGTGAGCAGGCCGTTCAGCGAGCCGCCGAGGGTTTCGATGCGCTGGTCGAACACCTTGAGCGGCGACAGGTCGGTGATGGCGGCGCTGAGCGTGCCCACCAGCTCGCCGTCGGCCGCTATCGGCGCGAGCCGAACGCCGCCGGCCAGGGCGAAGGCTTCATCGGTGGCCGTGAGCCGCACCGTCAGCATATCGCCGCCGATGGCGCCGAACGCCTCGAGATCGGGCAGCTTCACCGGGTCGTCCTCGGCGGGCACGTAGGCGAGCTGCCGGGCCAGCAGCCGCACCTCGCCGCGCCAGGCGTCGGGCGCCCCGGCCACCTGCCACTCGCCCTCCACGTAGCCGTCGCCCTGCAGCGGCACCGGCAGCCAGGGCTGAACCAGCCCCAGGGGCATCCGCTCGAGCACGCCGCTGGTGTCTATGGCGCCTTCGGCCAGGCGGAACGACGCGACGCAGGCGCGGGCACCGCCGCCGGACACGCACGTGGGCGCCAGCTCGATGCCGGCATCGGTCTGGCTGATTCGCGCCGGATCGTCGAGCTGCCAGGTCTGATCGAGCGCCTGAACCTCGGCGCTGCGCACGGTGATCGTGCGGGCATCGTCGGTCCAACGCAGCGCGCCAGCCGCCCGCCCCTCGGTCCAGGCCAGGGTCCAGCCCAGGTCGTCCAGCGCGCCCGCGGCCGTTGCGCGCACGCCGGCCAGCGCCAGCTCGTCCCTGGCCACTCGGTCGGCGGTGAGGGCGCCGTCGAGGCGCCCGCCATCCAGCATTGCGACCAGGCGCGTGCGCTCAAGACGGGCACCGAAGCCGACCAGCAGCGCGCTGTCGAGATCGGCCTGGCCGTCGAGATCGGGCCAGGTGCCGCGCACGGCCACCGAGCCCGCCGCGTCGCCGTCGACGCCAAGCCCCAGAGTTCCCAGGTCGGCGGCAGCCACGGTCGCTGCCAGATCGATGCGGCTGCCCTGCAGGTCGAGCCGTCCGCTCAGGACGTTGTCGCCCACGGCCAGACGCAGCGGGTCCACCAGCCAGCCGCCATCGCGCTGCCGGGCGGTCAGCTCGCCGCTCACCGGCCGGTCGTTGAAGGTGCCGGACAGCGCCTGCAGCGAGATCTCCAGCAGCTCGTCCTGGTAGCCGAACTGGAAGCCGGCGCTCAAGCGTCCTGAAACGTCGTCGCGCAGTGCCGTCAGATCGACGTCGGTGACGATGCCGCCGAGAAACAGCCGTAGGGACGGGTCCCAGCCGAGGCTGCCCTGAGCCTCCTGCTGGCCGCCCAGCGCATCGGCACGCACCTCCCGCAACGTCAGCGGCCCCATGACCGGGCCGTAGGCGGCCACGGTGACGCTGAACGGTTCCCGCTCCGGCAGCACCACGCTGGCGCGAGCATCGGCGATCAGGTTGTCCGGGGTGCCATAGACCCGGCCGGCGATGCCGGCGATGGCGATCTCGGCGACGCTGAGGTCGCCCACCTCGACGTCGAGGTCCAGCTCCGGGCGGGTCACCTCCGCCAGGCTGCCGCGGCCGCGGGCCGACACGGTCACCGGACCGCGCAACTCGTGGCTGAGCGTGAACTCTGCGACCCGGCCGCTGAGGCTGCCCTCACCGTCCCACTCGGTGCCCGGCAGCGCCCACTGCACCTCCAGGGTCAGCCGCGGGTTGCCGCCGCCGCCGAGCTGGCCGGAGACCACGGCGTCGACCACGTCCGACGCCACGGACAGGGTGCGCACGGTCACGCCATCGCGGTTCCAGGCCGCCGAGGCCAACACCGTCAGCGGCGCCGCGCTGCCGATCTGCAGTCGCTCCACCGACAGCTCGGTGAGCTCGATGTCCACGGGCATGAACGGCAGCGCCAGCGCCGGCGGCGGCCCGCCGTCGTCAGCGCTTTCCAGCAGCTCGACGACCACGGCAGCGGCCGCCACCCGATGCAGCTCCAGGCGGTTGTCGAACAGCAGCGGCTGCATGGACAGCGCTACCGCCAGCCGGTCGACGCGCACGCGCTGCCCCTCCAGTTCGAGCTCAAGGCGGCCCACCCGCACCTGGTCCCACAGGGTGCCGGAGACGTCCTGGAACCGCACCGGCAGGAAGCGCTCCGCCTGAGCCGCCAGGAACCGGGTGCCACCTTCGCTCGCGGCCAGGAACAGCACCGTGGACGCCAGCAGCGCCAGAAGCAGCAGCAGCGCGCCGAGCACGATGACCAGATGCCGCTTCACAGATCCGGCCCCAAGCTGATGTGGATGCGCACGCTGCGGCTCGGATCGTCCAGCGGATGTGCCAGATCGAGCCGCAGCGGCCCCAGCGGTGAGAACCAGCGCACGCCGATGCCGACGCCGGTGCTGAAGTCGGGGGTGCCGTTGAACGCCGAGCCGGTGTCGGCGAACAGCGCCACCGACCAGTTGGGCCGGATCAGGGCGTCCAGCTCGATGGAGCCGGTGAGCAGCCGCTTGCCGCCCACCACCTCGCCATTCTCTTCCGGGCCGAGCTCCTGATAGCCGTAGCCACGCACGCTGTTGTCGCCACCGGCGAAGAAGCGCACCTTGGGCGGCAGGTCTTCGAACTCGTTCTGCCACGTCCAGCCCGCCTGAGCGCGGCCGAGCACGCGGAAGCGCTTGCCGAGCGGCAGGATCTGGCGCGCCCGCAGGGTGGCCTGCATCAGGTCGTTATCGGACAGCAACGCCTTGGTGGCGCCGCGCACATCGAGGCTGAGCGAGTATCCGGACAGCGGCCGCGGCGTATCGATGGACGTGCTGCGGGTCCAGCTCGAGCCGAGCAGCAGCAGCTGCGAGCGGCCCTCCTGCTCCCCCACCTCGAAGTCCGACACGGTGTACTCGACGTAGTTGGTCTCGGCCCAGGAGCGGAACCGGCGCTGGGTGCGACCCACGGTGACGCCGCGCTGCAGGTCTTCGAAGGTGTCGGTGTTCTCGTAGGTCACGTCGCCGCGCACGAACAGCCATTCGTGGGTCGGGTCGTCGTAGGGCAGCCGGTACTCGGCGCGCAGCTCACCGGAAACGGCCGAAACCAGCGACCGGAACTCGGCACGGTGCCCGGCATCGTTCACCCGCCGGTAGCGCAGGTCGAGCCGACCACGCGGGCCGGTATCGGTGGCATAGCCCGCGCCCACCAGCGCCGTGCGCCGGGTGCTGGCCGTGGCATTCACCGTTACCGGCACCTCGCCACCCTCACGTACCTCCAGATCGGGGGTCACCAGCACCCGATCAAAGTAGTCGCTCTCGATCAGGTTGCGATAGGTGAGGGTGAGGTGGTCGGCGTCATAGGGTTGGCCGGTCTGGAAACGCAGATAGCGGCGGAACAGGCCGTCGTCGAGCACGTCCTGGTCGATGTCGATGCGGCCCACGCGGTAGCGCTCGCCGCCGGTCAGGGTCAGCTCGATGTCGGCCTGGTTCGTCGCCGGGTCGACCTCGACCCGGTGGCGCGTGAACGCCGCATCGAAGTAGCCGAGCGCCTGGGCCACCTCCAGCAGATCGTCCTTGGCATCCTCGTAGCTGCCATGCGTGAACGGCTCTTCCGGCGCCAGCGGCAGCGCCCGCCTCGCCGCCAGCAACCGCGGCTCGCCGCCCAGCCCGCCCTCCACCACCAGGTCGACCCGGGCGATGCGCACCGGGTCGCCCGGGCTCACGGTGTAGGACGCCTGCCAGCAGTCGTCGTCCCAATCCAGCTCGGTGGCCACCTCGGCGTTGTAGTAGCCGAGCACCTCCATACCTCGCCGGATCTCGTCCGGCGCCTGACGGTGGCGCCGCTCCACCCACCAGCGCGGCGCGTCGCAGGGCAGGTCATCGATGCTGACCATGACCCGCAGCACGTCCCGCACGCCGTTGTCGACGCCGCGAATGGTCAGGTCCGGCCAGGCCGGCGCCGCCAGCAGCCAGATCGACAACACTGCGATGCCGCTGCCACGGCCGGTGAGGTTCCTCAACTTCGTCCCTGCGATGCCCGATTGCGCGCCCCCGGAGCGGCCAGATAGCCTACCACGGCCCGTCTGCCGGGCTTTGGCTCCGAATGTGATTGGACCGCGCCGACGCCGAGGGTTTCGTCGGCTCTCAACTGGAAGGAATCGCGGTTGAAATCGGCCCGGCCAGCGGCTTAAATACGCGGCTTGCTCCGGGCCAGGTAGCTCAGTTGGTAGAGCAGCGGACTGAAAATCCGCGTGTCGGCAGTTCGATTCTGCCCCTGGCCACCACTTGACTTCACTGCACTGAACCTACCCACCGCGACCTGCCGACACGCGTCGGCACAGCGGCGCTGCGCGTTCGATTCTGCCCCTGGCCACCATACACATCGACCGTCGTTGACACCTGCTCCGGGGTGAATGGGTTGGGCGCGGGCCCGATCCGTCCCACCTCGAGTCAGCATCCGAACCAACCGGTTGGCCAGCGCTTGGACAACAGACTTTGCGACGTCGACGCCGATGGTCGTAGTATCCATGCAATGAACTCCTCCATGCCGAGTATTGCACCGGGCACTATGATGCCGATCCGATGGCGGGGGGAGTCGGTCTTATCAATGTACGCCTCGCAAGCGGACCTGATCCCTGCGCATTGATCGGCCTTGAGCACCCAAGTCACACAACTGCTGATGCAATGGCGAACGGGCGACAAAGAGGCGTTGGATGAGCTGATGCCGCTGGTGTACGAGGATCTGAAGCGGGTCGCCTACCACAGGATTCACAGCCAGGCTTCACTCGGTGCCACCGACGTCGTTCACGAGGTCTACGCCCGCCTGGTAGCCGCGGAGGTCGAATGGCAGGATCGCGTCCACTTCTTCGCGATTTCCGCCAACATGATGCGCAATATTCTCGTCGACCACGCCCGCGCCAGGCATCGAGCGAAGCGCGGTGGAGACTGGGCTGCCGTGACGTTCCGGGAAGAAGACCTGATCGGCGCCGAATCAGCCGAGGAGCTGCTCGCGTTGGATCGCGCGCTCGACGAACTCTCGGAGCTTGATGAGCGGAAGGTGAAGGTGGTGGAGCTGCACTACTTCGCCGGCCTCAGTCAGACCGATATAGCGCAGGCCCTGGAGATCTCCATCGCAACGGTGGAGCGCGATCTGAAAATGTCACGAGCATTTCTGCAGAAGGCCCTCAGCGCGTCCTGATCACCCGTTACTGCAGAGCTGCGATCTCCTCGCGCAATCGCACCACTTCCTCGTGGTCCGAGCCGAGGATCGGCTCGCGATAGGCGAGGATGTCCTGCATGAGAGCGTTGGCTTCATCCTCCCGCCCGGTCATGGCCAGAACCCGAGCCTGGGCCAATTCGCCGTGCAACCGGTTCGGATGGCCGGCGGGCTGGATTTCGCGCCGGAAGCTGATCGCCTCGTCGAGCAACGACTCGGCGAGATCGAGTCTGTTCAGCCCGGCCTGGGCAGTGGCCAGGTACTCCAGAGCATAGGCCCGCAGTTCGGATCGGCTGTCGCGGTCCCGATAGATCTCCACGGCCTGCTGCGCGGGTGCCAGCGCTTCCTGCCAGTCCTCTCTCGCGATTTGCAATTCGGCCAGGGTGGTCAGCGAATCCGCCGTCATCGGATGGCGGGCCCCGTAGTACGTCTCCCGCAGCGCCAGAGCCTGACGGATCAGCTCATCGGCGCGGTCCAACTCGCCGAGACTGGTGTAGATGGCGCCGGCCTCGTTGTAGTAATCCGCGACCTCCGGTCGTTGCGAATCGGAGGCCTCCAGAATGCGAGCCGCCTGTTCGACGTTCCGAGCCGCCTCGGGCAGACGGCCGAGAAATCGTAACATCACGCCGTAGTTATGCACGGAAGTGGCGTGAACCGGGGTGCCCGGCACCGTGGTCTCCGCGATCTGCGCGGCGCGCTTCATGTGGGGTTCCGCGTCGTCGTAACGTCCCTGCAAAGCCAGCGCGATGCCGATCAGCGAGTAGCTTCGGCCGACGTGCTCCTCCTCGGGATCGAGCACGCTCAGGCGAAGGGCCAGAGACTGCTCGGCCAGCTCGAGCGCTCTGTCCAGGTTGCCCGTTCTTCTTTCCAGGGTCGACAGGCTGTTCATCGTGTGCGCCATGGCCAGCTCGTTGCCGCTCTGGTTCTGGCGGTAGATCTCGAGCGCTTCCAGCATCTGGGCCCTTGCCTCGTCGTAGCGACCCATTTGCCGGAGCACCCGGCCGATGGTGGTCTGAATCGCCGCTCGCGTCACGGGATCCTCCTTCAGCGATTCCTGCAGCCGCTCCACGCCGATATCGATCAGCTCCCGCGCCGTGACGTCGGCGAGTCGAGATCGCGCCGGATCGGCGGCGACGAACAGGTCGGTCAGAAACTTGGCGTTGGCCTCGGCAATCCGCGCCTGCTTGCTGGCCTCCCGCTCGGCCGTGAGCGCCCGGTCGAGCGCGACCGCGTAGACGATCAACCCGACGATCATCGACGCGACTGCACCCGCCGCCAGCGCGCTCCCCGCCTGATGGCGCCGCACGAACTTGCGCAATCTGTAAACCCTGTTTGGCGGGCTGGCTTCGACTGGCTGATGGTTGAGATAGCGTTCGAGGTCATCGGCCAGATCGTTCGCGCCGGGATAGCGACGGTCCCGGTCCTTTTCGATCGCGCGCATGACGATCCAGTCGAGATCCTCGCGGAGAATGCGCGACATCCGCGCGGGCGTCTCGGCGAGGGTCACGTCGAACGCCCCGGCGTCGAGCTGGGTGATCCGTCTGCTCGGCAGCTCCGGTTCGAGGTCGTGAATCATCCGGATGAGGGCGCTGGCGCCGGCGGCTCCGCGTTTGGCGAGCTCCAGCGGGGTGACGCCGGTCAAGAGTTCGTAGGTGATGACCCCCAGGCTGTAGACGTCGCTGCGGGTATCCACGTTGGCGCCCAGGGTGTCGGCCTGTTCGGGGCTCATGTAGTCCGGCGTGCCCATGACCTGACCGATCTGGGTGTGGATGGATTCGGGAGTCAGGGCGAGCGCAGATTTGGCGATGCCGAAATCGATGATCTTGACCTGGGCTTCGTCACTTCCGGTCGTCTTCACCAGCACGTTCGAAGGCTTCAGGTCGCGATGCAGAACCCCTTTCTGGTGCGCATGTGCCACGCCCCGGCAGAGCCTTACCACCAGCTTGAGACGCTCCACCACGTCGAGCTGCTGGGCCCTGCAGTACTCGTCGATAGGAAGTCCTTCTACCAGTTCCATGACGAAATAGGGCTGCCCGCTGCTCAGCGTGCCCGCGTCGTAGACTTTGGCGATGGCGTCGTTTTCCATCAGCGCCAGGGCCTGACGCTCGGATTCGAACCGGGCAATGACCAGCGGTGAGGCAACGGCGGTTCGCAAGACTTTTATGGCGACGTTCCGCTCGATCGGCGCGTGCTGCCTCGCCTGATAGACCTCGCCCATGCCGCCCCGACCGATCAGCGCTTCGACGACGTAGGCATCGATCCGGTCGCCTGGATTGAGCGCGGGCGCAGACGAGGACGCGGCCGCCGCGGCGCCGATGAGTTCGGTGATCGGCCGGCTCGGAGGTGCCTGGATGAGCGCCAGGACCTCGGCCCGAAGATCGGCGTCGTCCGTGCACAGCCGGTCCAGGGCCGCCTCGAACGCCGGACCCGTCAGGTCGGCAACCTCATGGTAGATCGCCTCGATCCGCTGAAACCTGGCTTTGTCCATGTCGATCCCTGATCCGGCGCCGGTTTCGCCTGCTGCTACAAGTCCACTCGATTGAAGCGGGTCGGGAGTTCCAGGATCTCACCCTCCCTCCAGACCTGCACGACGGCCTCCTGACCCACGTATCGGGTGAGCAAGGAACCCCAGTTCGGCCCGACGCGCTCACTGTTGATGGCCATGATGACATCACCCTCCCAGATGTCCGCATCCCAGGCCGGGGTGTTGCCGACGACCTGAGTGACGAATCGGCCGTGCCTGGACCCGATCGCGCGGCGCAGATTGGGCGGCGGGGTCTTGGTTATCGCGCCGAGAACCATTTTGCTGGTATCTGCCCGGCACCAGTAGGTTACCAGAACGTCGAACGTATCCTGCGTTTCCGTGATCAGCTGCGTGGTGAAGCTCTTGTTGCTGGTCGTCTGGTTCTCATGGAAGTCCGTGGTGGAGGTGCTGCTCGAAGAATTCAGCGACAGACTACCCTGGGTTCCGGTGCGCTCCCCCGAGCCGTCGCGGCCGACGGAAGTGGTTGCGCTCGTACTCGTTCCGAAGGTGTCCGTGAACGACGTGCCGGCGTTGTCGACCGTCGTCGTCGAGTCGTCCGCCAGCACGCGTTCGGCCAGTTGCTTCTGCTGCACGCCGATCCACTTGTTCTGGACCACGACGGCGGCGGCGCCGATGAAGCGGGCCTGATCCTGCGGCAATCCGCCTGGATGGTTCTCCCGGTGCCAGTTGCCGAAGCGCCTGTGAACGCTTTGGACCGACGATTGGTCGAGCTGAGACATGCTGGTGAAGTGCGGCTGTTCGTGCAGTGGCTTTGGCATTTCCGAGCTCTTGAAGGCCGAGTAGCCAACCATGATCAGGCCGCGGGCCGACATCTCCGCCACGGTCGCATCCATGTCGTTGGTCGTCAGCAGTTCCGGTTCGTACCAGTACTGCTTGCGATACCGTCGCTTCTCCCATTGATCCCAGGTGAGCTGCGGAATCTCCGTGATGACGAAGGGCGCGTCCGTGCCGACCACACGCGTGTACTTGCTGTTGTACAGGCCGACCGTCAGGCGATGGCGGTTCTGATCGGCATGTGCGGTCGTCGGCACGACGCTGAGACCGATCGAACCGGCGGCGGCAAGCAGCAAGGCCGTGGCAGCCAAGCTTCTGATCGCATTCATTTTTTCTCTCCTGTGACGATGAGAGTCGCTGTCCCGGCGGCGGCAGATGGCCGACCGTCCTATGGAGAAAATCGTCGATCGACCCTCGAACCCCTCATCGGCCGTGCAGCACGAATGTTCTCGACGGTGAGGGGTTCCTCGCACGCTTATCGATCTACCGAATGCAAGCAACCACTTCCGCAATCGGGGAACGCCATCATGAAAACTTCGAGTCTCCATCTGGCCGGCGCCCTTATGGTCTGCGCCACCTGCTACACGGACATTGCGACAGCGCAGCAGAGCAATTCGGTACTGCTGAACCCGGCAATCACGGAACATGCCGAGGCGCGGCGTCCGGTATCGAAACCCGTGCGCGTGTCACCGCAGCTCATCGAGCAGGGCGAGCGAGCGCAGGCGCAGCGCAACCGCGGCCCTGTCGCCAGCACATCAGATGACGTGCTGGAGCGCGGCACGCGGGCCCAGCAGGCTCGCGGCAAGGCTGCGACTTCGCAGATCCAGGCGTCCGACGACGTCCTCGAGCGCGGCACACGGGCTCAGCAGGCTCGCGGCAAGGCTGCGACATCGCAGATCCAGGCGTCCGACGACGTCCTCGAGCGCGGCACGCGGGCCCAGCAGGCTCGCGGCAAGGCTGCGACTTCGCAGATCCAGGCGTCCGACGACGTCCTGGAGCGCGGCACGCGGGCCCAGCAGGCCCGCGGCAAGGCTGCGACATCGCAGATCCAGGCGTCCGACGACGTCCTCGAGCGCGGCACCCGGGCTCAGCAGGCCCGCCGCAACGTACGGTCCAGCTCGCTTCAGGCTTCGGACGACGTGCTCCTGGCGTCGGACGATGCCCTCCAGGGATCTGCCAAGTCCGGCTCCCGGGCCGGCGCGTCGTCAGCACTCAAGGGCGCCGCCGGAGGGGCCGCGGTCGGCGTTGCGTTGTACGGTGGCGTCGAAATCGTTTCTCAAGAAATCGAGGACCCAGGCAAGACCATGCGCGACATCAAGGAAGGCAACATCAACGTCGACGCCGAGGAGCTGGGTCTCGCCGCTGCGACGGGCGCAGCGGGCGCCGGTGGCGGCGCGGTCTATGGCGGCTACAAGCTCATCAAACAGGAGGTCAAAGATCCGGGCAAGACCGTGCGGGACATCAGGAACGGCGACATCAACCTGACCGCGACGGACGCGGTGATGATCGGCGGCGCCTACGGACTCGCCGCGTACGGTACCTACAAGTTCGTAGAACAGGAGGTCAACGATCCGGGCAAGACCAGGGACGATGCCTACGGGTTCCTCGACGAAAAGCTCGGGGTCGAGCTGACCGAAGAAGAACGACGCAACATTGACCGGGGGCTGTCGGTGGTGAATCCGGCCTATGGCGCCTACACCCTGTACGTCAATGAGCGGCAGGATCCCGGCAGTACGCGCCGCGAAGTCGAGGCAACGGGCGGGGTTCTTGGTCATGGGGCTGCGGCCGCCGGACGGGCCATGAGTTCCGCAGCCGAGGATACGTTCAGCAATCCGCTGCGGGTTCACGGCGGGCAGCGAGTCTCGATTGCCCCTTCGGGTCGAGTGGCCAAGGACGCGCTGGCATCGGGCGGGCGTCAACTCGACGCCGCAAGCCGCGCATCGAAGCGGTTGGGCACCGCATTCGGCAGCAGCGCACGCGATGCCGGCGGATCGATTGCGTCAGGCGCAGGCCATGCGGGGCACCAGGCAATCGGCCTAGCTGTGCAGGGTCGAGCGGCGGCCGGCCAGATTGGTCATGGCGTCGAGAAGACTGCCGAGGGTGCCCTCGCCGCCGGCGCCAAGGCCGCCGAGAAAACCGGCAAGAGGATTGAAAAAGGCGCGGCCGAAGCCAAGCAGGGCATCGCCGACGCGCTCGGGTTTTAGCGTCTATCGGTTCCGCCTGGAAGGCGCCCGTAGGCGCCTCTTCGGGCATCGCCTGTATGGCTGGCGGTGGCTCCCCTAACCTACCAGGCCCGTTGGCCGCATCAGCATCCTCGTTCATGCGAGGAGCGCAGCAGGTCCGACGCTCCATCTGAGCGTGGAGGGACGTCGCTGGCGGCGTTCAGCAACGCTGTTCGCCCGTCTCGAGTCGGGCAAGAGCCAAGACGCTCGAACTATCCGTGAGCGTGGTCCAGAAGCAGCTGCAGAAGTTCGAAGCCGGCGGGATTCTGGTAAGTCGCATGGTCGGCTCGACACGCCTCTATGAGTGGAATCCCAGGAGCCCTGTTGCCAGGGGCCTGCGAAGGTTCCTGCAGGACTATCTGGATGAGCTGCCGCAGGAGCAACTGGAAGCTTACTTCCGAGAACGGCGCCGGCCGCGCCGGCCCGGTAAGCGGACCGCCCGATGGCAGCCATCTCGATCTACACCGATAACCGCTACGAGAGCGTTGATCTGGACTTCGTGTCG
This sequence comes from Pseudomonadales bacterium, assembly GCA_040219935.1. GTDB lineage: Bacteria > Pseudomonadota > Gammaproteobacteria > Pseudomonadales > Azotimanducaceae > UBA7803. The sequence goes on from JAVJUA010000011.1 coordinate 151,217, forward strand.
AGCGTCTCGATGCAGGAGCTTGCCACGATCCTCGAGCCCCTCGGGTTTGTACGCGGCGCCAAAGGGCGCGCTCGATACCTCGAGCACCCGAGTTGTGCCTGGTACGTCGAGTTCCCGCCGGCGCCGGTGGGCGTTGGCAGCCGGATCATTGGCCCCGAAGAATGGCACGCCATGGACACGCCTTCGGGTAGGATCCAAATATTGAGTCCAAAGCCGATGATCATGGACCGTCTGGCCGCCTACTTCTGGTGGAATGATCAGCAGTAGCAGTCCTGGGACCAGGCCCTGCTGAGAGCCTGGCCAGGCGCAGGCGCTAGCTAACGCGACCCCCGAACGTGATCAATCCGGCTCGTCCGCTTCTGTTCCTGAAAGTTTCTCATCCAACCGAATCAGTAACTTATTGGTTTGTAGGGCACTCAGAATCCGCGTGCCGACACAACGCGGTTGCCGGTGTGTGACGCCCAGTTCGATTCTGCCCCTGGCCACCATACACCTCCGCTTCTCCCCTTCCTCCTTGTAACGGACGTGCCGTGCGTTCGGGCATTCCGACCGCTATCGACCCGTCGCCGCCGCTCAATCGAGGCTTTTCGCAGCCCGGCATGGAAGCTTTCTGCGCCCCATTCCCGCGCTGCAGGCATAATGCCCCGCTACCAGCTTGAAATTGGAACATTCGAATGCGACGAATGGTACTGGTGACCACCACGTCGACGGTCGGGCTGTTCATGCTGATGGCAGCTCTGTTGCTCTGGCCATTGCCCAAGCCACCAGAGACAGGCGTTTCGGGCAACTTCCTGATCCAGGAGGTTGCGATTGTCGACGTTGAAGCGGGCCTACTGAGACGTCGCCAGGACGTACTGATACGCGATGGCCAGATCGTCCGAATCGGCGAGGCCGGTTCGATCGAGGGGCAGGAGTCTCTGATCGCGATCGATGGAACAGAGAAGTTTCTGGTTCCGGGTTTGTGGGACATGCATACGCATTCCACGAAGCTCTCTTCCCAGTATCAGCACCCATTGTTCATCGCCAACGGAGTCACAGCCGTTCGCGACCTGTGGGGCTGCATGCATGAACCTGACCCGTTCTTCGCTTGCACCGAGGACCGTCAGTCGTGGAACAGGTCTCTTGCCGATCACACCGGGCTCACGCCACGCTACATCGGACAGAGCAGCTACCAGATAAATGGCGGCAACGAAGTTCCCGAGGGCTTTCCTGACTTTTTCAGAGCTCGAACCGCGGAAGAAGCCCGGGAACTCGTCAACCACTACGCCGAAAGTGGGGTCGATATCCTGAAGGTCTACACCGAGCTGTCGCCGGACGCCTACTTTGCACTGGTCGATGAGGCACGCAGGAAGGGACTCCGGGTGGATGGCCACCGCCCGATCAAGGTCTCTCTAGAAGATATGCTGACCGCCGGGCAACGTAGTGTCGAACACGCCCGGCTGTTTCTGTTCGAGTGCTATGAAGGGGCGGACGAGTTTCGTGCACTACCGAATCCGCTGTCAGCGTACACCGACGATCTACAGAGACAGTTGGTCGACGGCCATGACGAAGAGCGCTGTCGCTTGCTGATCGATCAGCTGGCCAAATCGGACACGTGGTGGACGCCCACCCTGCAGACCCTGCGGATGGGGGCTCTCGCTGCCGATGCCGATTTCAGGGCGGATGCACGATTGAAGTACATCCCCTACCTGTTCAGGAAGCTGATGTGGGAGCCCGATGCCGATCGCATGGCCAGAAGTGGTGCCGATGCCTCGGGTCGCAATGTCCACGCGGAGATGTACCGCCTGGCACAGCAGCACGTAGGGCAAGCCCACGCATCCGGCGCGAAGATTCTGAGCGGAACCGACGTGTTCGATACGTACGTTTTCCCTGGATTCAGCATCCATGACGAACTTGTCGAGCTCGTCGCGGGAGGGCTGCCGCCCGCCGCAGCCCTGAGAACAGCCACGATAGACGCAGCAGTTTTCAGCGGTGTGGAATCCAGCTACGGATCGATAGCCGTAGGGAAGACTTCCGACATGCTTCTACTGAACGCCAACCCATTGCTCGACATAAGCAACACGCAGACGATCGACGGACTGTTCTTCAACGGCAGCTACTTCGATCGAAAGGCTCTGGATCGACTCCTCGATTTTGCGGAGCAACAGGCGGGCAGTGCCCGAGCCAACCTGCACATACTCTGGCACGCAGTGCGAAGCCCGCTACTTCGACTTCAGTTTGCGGACTGACACCGAGTGAATCATCTACTGTTCCCTCATGCGAACCTAAAGCCGTCTCGGCGACCAATCCGATCGTTGTCGGTTTCGGCAGACCAGATCGCTCCTTACGGCTGCTTCCGACCCTTTTGAGACGCTGACCCGGCGCTGAAAGGCGAGTGGCCTCTTCACACAGGATTCACACTCCTTGGCGCACCGTCCGGCTCCAACACATTCTGGGGCGGATTTCAGATTGAGAAAGCTTACGGGTTTGGCTTTGGCAGCGTTCATACATGCTTTGTTCTTTCAAACAGCATTGGCACAGGAAGCAAAGACGGCGTTGGTGCCGCTACCCTCGGTCAACGACTTCACCAAGGGTAGCGATGGCTGGGCCCTCGGGCTGGGTCTGAGTGTTGAGTACGAGGCTGCGTACGAAGGGTCAGATGAATTCGACTTCGAAGTTGGCCCTGCTGGTGCGGTTCAATGGCGCAGGGGTGATGATGTTTTTTTCTGGGCGGGTGAGGCGCTGGGCTGGCGTGGTCTCCGTTCTGATGTGTGGCTATTCGAGGCCGCCGTAGCCTTCGAAGAGGGCCGTGAAGAAAGCGACTCCGATGATGGCCGATTGGATGGCCTCGGCGATGCCGATGAGGATATTGAAGTCGTGCTGCAAGCGCGCCGTGCTTTCGATGCAGATTGGCGTTACTGGCTGGACGCTCGAATTGTAACCGGCGACAACGGAACCCTTGGTCTGTTTGGCGTAGGGCGCCGCTTCGGCGACCAGAGCGATGGAACCGGTCACGAGATTGCTATCGCTGTGGTTTTTCACGATAGCGATTACGCCAATAAGGGTTTTGGTATAGACGCAGAGCAGTCAGCCGCATCGGGGCTGGATGAGATTGATCTGAGTGGAGGATTTCGCTCGATCGGGCTGAACTACAACTATCGCCACTACATCAACGAAAACTGGCAGATTTTCGGCGAGGCGGTCTATGAGCGCTACGGCAGCGACATTGAGGACAGCCCGATCGCACGCAACAACTATGAAGCCGAAGTGGGCGTCGGATTCATTTACGTTTTCTAAGTGGGCGTCTGCGACTGGCCAGCAGCAGACCTACAGATACCCGTTTTGGAACGTCCGCTTCGTAGTCAGACTGCGCAGCACCACACCCAAGCCACTTCGGTTCCGCGCCTGAGCACGCGCACTGCTCGCCTCCTGAGTTCTGCTACTCACGCCTCTTTGGGGTAGAGTGGTTTCTTCAAACTGGGGAGGGTCGAGGGCATGACGGACATTGAATCGATTTACTCGCTACGCGGCGACGTCGCCGTGGTGACCGGCGCTGGCCGGGGCATCGGCGAGGGCATCGCAAAGACTTACGCGGCCGCCGGAGCGGCGGTGGTCTGCGCGGCGCGGCGGGCCCACGAGATTCAGAGGGTGGCAGACGAGATCCGGGCCGCCGGCGGCAGGGCCATCGCCGTGCCCACCGATGTCACGAACCCGAAGCAGCTCGACGCGCTCGCCGACGCCGCCATCGACGAATTCGGCTCGCTGAGCATCTGGGTCAATAACGCAGGCGGCTCTCCCGTGCAGACGCCGCTGGCCGAGCTCGACGAAGACGAGTGGAACGCAACCCTCACGCTGAACCTGACCGCCGTCTGGCGGGCCTGCACGATCGCGTCCAAGCGGATGGCCGACGGCGGCCGGATCGTCAACATCTCCTCCCTGGCGGCGGAGATGGTCATTCCCGGCAGCGGCCACTACGCCGCGGCGAAGGCGGGCGTGAACGCCCTGACCCGAACCTTCGCTCAGGAACTCGGGCCACGCATTCGAGTGAACGGCATCATGCCCGGCATGGTCCCCACCGAGATCGCCATGAAGGCCATGGGCCTGACCGATGACGACCTGCCGCGTCTGGAGAAGATGCTGCGCCTGCCGGCAGGACGCCTGGGCACGCCCGACGATCTCGGGGCGGCAGCGCTGTTTCTCGCCTCGCCCGGCGCGGCATGGATCACCGGACAGGTCATTCAGGTCTCCGGCGGCCCGTAACCCGACGGGAGGGAAAGGGAACAGCGGCGCCTCGAGGATCGAGATGGGATCCAGGTGGATGCCGATCGACGCGAAGAACACGGGCGCCAGGAACCCCAGCGTCACCGCCTGCGCCTGCGACTCGAGCCGGTCGTGGGTCTCCTTGGCGAGGACGTTGCGGGTGATCAGCACGCCGGCGGCGAATGCCCCGATCAGGAAATGCGTGTCCAGCGCTTCTGCGAGAACGGCAAGCGCCAGGCCGAAGATGATCAACAGGCTGAAGTCCGCATGCTCCGTCGCTAGCCTGCGAAGAGGAGAATGTACAGCAGGTCCAAATCGACTCCGTCACCTGGGTGGCGGTCGATAGGGCTGGATCACTCCATGGTGAACCCGACCTTCACCGTGACCTGCCAGTGGGCGATGGCGCCTTCCTCGATGTGACCGCGAATCTCGCCCACTTCGAACCAGCGCATGTGACGCAGCGACTTGCTGGCCTTGTCGACGGCCCGGCGCACCGCGTCTTCCACGCCTTCCGTGGACGAGCCGATGATCTCGGTGGTTTTGTAGACGTTGTCCATGAAGCCTCCTGTAGTTGGCTGTTGCCGACAGGTTGGGCCATTCTGGCACATCTGCACCGCGGCTTCAGGCCGACAGGCAGGCCAACGCGGAGCGCACCCATCTTTGGCACACTCGACGCTGGTATCATCGGCGAATGAAAAACCTCACGGCCATCTTCTGGAAGGGGCTCGCTACCCTGCTGCCACTGGGCGTGACGCTGTACGCCCTGTACTGGGTGGTGGTGAACCTGGAGCGACTGCTGAGCCGGCTGGTGCCGCCGAACGCGTACTTCCCGGGCAGCGGGCTGCTGCTCGGCATCGTCTTCGTCGCCGCCTTCGGCGCCCTCATGCACTTCTTCCTGTTCGAGCGGCTGATCGGCTACGGCTCGAGCCTGCTCAACCGCATTCCCCTGGTGAAGAGCCTGTACAGCGCGCTGCAGGACTTCTTCTCTTATCTGGGGCACCGAACCACCGATGAGCTGTCGCGCGTGGTACTGGTGACCCTGGAGGACGGCAGCCAGCTCGTCGGCTTCGTCACCAACAGCAACTTCCGGCTGCCGAAACGCAGCGGCGACAGCGACGAGGATAGCGAGGCGCGAGTGGCCGTCTATCTGCCCATGAGCTATCAGCTCGGCGGGTTCATGGTGCTGCTCTCACCCGAGCGGGTGGAGCCGTTGGACGTCTCTGCAGAAGACGCGATGCGACTGGTGCTCACCGCCGGGGTGCAGTCTCGGTAGCGCGCATCGTCGGAAAGACGGCGGGGCATGCCGTGGGGCAGCCCCGCCGCTGAGTCGCCGGATCAGATATCGAACCGATCGAGCATCATCACCTTGGTCCAGGCCTTGACGAAGTCCTGCGCGAACTTCTCATCGCCGTCCGCCTGGGCGTAGACCTCGGCCACCGCGCGCAGCTCGGCGTTGGAGCCGAAGATCAGGTCGACCGGAGTGGCCGTCCACTTCAGCTCGCCAGTGGCACGATCTCGGCCCTCGTACACGCCGTCTTCATCAGACTTCGACCAGACGGTGGCCATGTCGAGAAGGTTTACGAAGAAGTCATTCGTCAACGTGCCCGGGCGTTCGGTGAGCACGCCGTGCTTCGCGCCCCCAGTGTTGGCATCCAGCGCCCGCATGCCACCGACCAGCACCGTCATCTCGGGCACCGTCAGGGTCAGCAGGTCGGCCTTGTCCACCAGGCTCTCGGTGGGCGGCAGGTACGCCCCGTCGCTGTAGTAGTTGCGGAACCCGTCCGCCTTCGGCTCGAGCACGGCAAATGCCTCGACGTCGGTCTGCTCGGCCGTGGCGTCGGCGCGGCCCGGCGTAAACGGTACCTCCACCTCGTAGCCTGCGCCCGCTGCCGCCTTCTCGACGGCGGCGGCACCACCGAGCACGATCAGATCGGCCAGGGACACCTTGCGGCGACTGCCGTCGTTGAAGTCCTGCTGGATCTTCTCGAGGGCGGCAATCACCTTCGCCGCCTCCGCCGGGTCGTTTACCGGCCAGTCTTTCTGCGGGGCCAGGCGCAGCCGGGCGCCGTTCGCACCGCCACGCATGTCGCTGTCACGGTAGCTGGCGGCGGCAGCCCAGGCGGTACGCACCAGTTCCGGCACCGTGAGACCGGATTCAAGAATCTCGCTCTTCAGACTGCGAACGTCACGCGCGTTGACCGTGGGATGGTCCACCGCGGGAATCGGGTCCTGCCACAGCAGCGCCTCGTCCGGCACGTCACCACCGAGGTAGCGCGCGGTCGGACCCATGTCGCGATGGGTGAGCTTGAACCATGCCTTGGCGAACGCCAGCTCGAACTCCTCCGGGTTTTCCAGGAAGCGCTGTGAGATCTCGCGATACTTCGGATCTTCCTTCAGCGACAGGTCGGTGGTGAGCATCACCGGCGCGTGACGCAGGCCCTCGACGTGCGCGTCGGGAACCGTGTTCGCCGCCTGCCCGTCTTTCGGCACCCATTGAATGGCGCCTGCCGGGCTGCGGGTCTGCTCCCACTCGAAGTTGAACAGGTTCTGCAGGTACATCATCGTCCAGCGGGTCGGCGCGGCGGTCCAGGCGCCTTCCAGGCCGCTGGTCACCGTATCTTCGGCGTTGCCCTTGCCGCACTTGCTGGTCCAGCCGAAGCCCTGCTCCTCGATGCCGGCAGCCGCCGGCTCCGGGCCGGTGCATTCACCGGGCGAGTGCGCGCCGTGGAGCTTGCCGAAGGTGTGGCCACCTGCGATCAGGGCGACGGTCTCCTCGTCGTTCATGGCCATCTGGCCGAAGCTGGTGCGGATGTGCTCAGCCGCGGCGAGCGGATCGCCGTTGCCGTTCGGGCCTTCCGGGTTCACGTAGATCAGGCCCATGGTCGTGGCAGCCAGCGGGTTCTCGAGCTGGCCATCGCCGTGGAATCGATCGCTGCCGAGCATGTCGGCCTCAGGACCCCAGTAGACGACATCCGGCTCCCAGTCATCGGGCCGGCCGTAGGCGAAGCCGAAGGTCTTGAAGCCCATATCGTCCATGGCCAGCGTTCCAGCCAGCACGATCAGGTCAGCCCAGGAGATGCTGCGGCCGTACTTCTGCTTGATGGGCCACAGCAGCCGCCGGGCCTTGTCCAGATTGGCGTTGTCGGGCCAGCTATTGAGCGGATCGAAGCGCTGCTGGCCACCGCCGGCACCACCACGGCCGTCGGCGACGCGATAGGTGCCCGCTGCGTGCCAGGACATGCGGATGAAGAACGGTCCGTAGTGGCCCCAATCTGCCGGCCACCAGTCCTGAGAGTCGGTCATCAGGGCCCGCAGGTCGGCCTTCAGCGCCTCGTGGTCGAGGCTGGCGAATGCTTCGGCGTAGTCGAAGTCGGCACCATAGGGATTGGAAGACGGATGGTGGTCGCGCAGGGGCGAAAGGTCCAGCATCTCTGGCCACCAGAACTGATTGGACCGCGCCTTGCCGGCGGCCTGATCCATCTCCGCGAACGCCGTGGCCGACGTCATCATGAACGTCGAGGCCACGGCAGCCGCGGTTGCGAGAGCGAGAATTTTTCGACGCATTGGCTTTCCCTTCCAGATTTGATCCAGGTTACTGCCCCGATAGCTTCCGCCAACGGCCGAGCAGATTCCAATCAAACCTGACTATCGTCGCCATTGACCGCGTCGATGCGCGCCGCAGAGGCTGCGGCCGCCGCGTTCAGGCACCCGAGAGAATCTGCTGCGGGTCGAGCTCGCCGGACAGCTCGACGATGGCATCGGCGGGTATGTTGGCCCGCCTGGCGGCCTCGCGGAGATCGTCGGGATTCGTCGCCTCGTACAGACAGTAGGTCTTGCGCTTGTCGGCCGACAGGAACGAGGTGAGCCAGCGCACGCCGCAGTCCTCGTTGATCTCCTGCAGCGCGCGCACGGTGTCGGCCGGCACGTCGTCCAGCGCCTGGGCCCAGTTCCGCTCGATGATGAACAGCGCCATCGTCTGATCCTCCGTCAGTTGAGTTGCTCCCGGATCGCGTAGGCCGCGGCCTCGGTCCGGTTGGCGCAGCCGGTCTTTTCGAGAATGCTGCGCACGTGGGTCGCCACGGTGCTCAGGCTGATGCCGAGCACGCGGGAGATGTCCTTGTTGCTGCGGCCCATGGCGAGCAGCTTCAGCACGTCTGCTTCGCGCATGGTCAGCCCGTCCGGCAGGCGCCTGCCCTCGCTGGCGAGCAGGGCGCTGACGCGCGCCGACAGGGCGGCCATGCCAAGGCGGGCGGCGATCTGCTCTGCTTCCATCAGCAGGCGCCGGGCCTCCTCAGGTTCGCTGGCAAGCAGCAGCCTGCCGAGCTCGGCCTGGCTGCGCGCCAGAGCGGGCCAGGCCTGCATGTCGCAGCACAGGCGCACCGCGCCCCGCAGGTGCGCGATCGCCCGACCGGCGTCACCGACGCACTCGGCGAGCAAGCCGAGCTGCATCTCAACGGCGCCATAGCAGACGGCGCCGGGATGCACTGCGGCCTGGCCGGCATAGGGCGTGAGCAGATCGTACAATCGCGCCGCCCGCCGGCCATCGCCCAGCGCCGCGCAGACGTCGGCGCAGAACACCGCACTGGCCAGCCACATGTCGTCGCGTGGAATCGCGGCGAAGTCGTCGGCGGCCAGAGGTTCGAAGGCGGCTCTGGCCAGCTCGGGCAGGCCCGCCTCCACGCACATGACCGCGAGGCCTGGACGCCACAGCCGTTGCTCGGGGGCCTCGGCGATCCTGCGCACCAGAGGCGCCAGGTTCGTGATCCGCCCCAGCTCCCGATTGAGCTGGAACATCTGCGCGCCGTAAACGCCGTCGGGGTCGTGCCGGTCGAGGCGTTGGCCCATCTGCAGAGAGGCTTCGAGCTGGGGCTCGAGACCGGCCCACTCGCCGCGCAGCAGCCTGAGCGCGATCTCCATGAGGCCGGCCTGGTAGCGATGCCGGCCGAGACCCAGCGCCTCGGCCTGTTCGATGTAGCGGCAGAGCAGCGGGCCAGACTCCGCCATGGCCCCGGCCTCCATCAGGTTCAGCAGCTGAAAGTACATGGGCTCCGCGCACTCCACGGCATCTCGGCATTGCGGCAGCAGCGCCAGCGCCTCCCGGCAAAGGGCCAGACGCCTGGACAGGGTCGCGGGATTGCCGCGCAACCCCTGCGCCCAGAGCCGAAGCGCCATCATCAGCGCATCCGGCGACTGCAGGCGCCTGGCCAGCGCAACGGCCTCTTCGGCCGCGGCGTTCACGAACTCCGGGTCGCCGCCGCGGCGCGCGACGGCCAGATGCGCCAGGATGGCGCTGCGCCGCTCCAGCGCCGAGTCGGGCAGCGCCGCCAGCGCCTCCTCGAGCAGTGCTGCGGCATGCGCCTGAGAAGCGTTGCTGGCAATCCGAACCATGATCTGCACGTTCTGCGAGAACAGCACGGGATCCCGCCCGCGACTGGCCTCGGCGCCCCGCGTGGCCGCATTCAACGCCGGCTCCACATGGCCTGCCGCCAGGTCGATTTCCGCCTTCCTGAAGCTGATCGCGGCAATTCTCCGATCGTCGCGGTGGCCGTTGACGCTCAGCGTGCGCAAGGCCAGGTCGCAGTGGCGCGAAGCTTCTTCGAGCGCCAGTAGCTGCACATCGCGCTCCGCCGCTCTCAGCGCCAGATCCACCGCAGCGTCGCAGTCGCCGAGCGCGGCCGCCTCGCAGGCGTGGTGCACCAGCATCGACAGTACGTCGTCACCAACGGGATGCAACGCCTCGAGCGCGGCCGCGATGCGCTTGTGGATGCGCAGGCGGTCGAGGGTGGGAATCTCGTCCTGCAGGGTCTCCCTGATCAACGCATGGGCGAAGCGGTGCAGACCGCGACCGGCGGCTGACACTGGCTCGAGGATACCGCCCTGTATGGCCTCATCGGCATGCGGCAGAACTGCTTCCAGGTTCTGACCGAGCACACTCGCCGCCAGCGGCAGGTCGAACTCACGGCCGATGACCGAGGCAACGGAGAGCAGTTCGTTGCAGGGGCGCGACAACCGGTCGAGGCGCCGGCCAATGGCTTCGCGAACGCCGTCCGGCACGTCCACGGCAATGACGTCGCCGCGCCGATGCCGAAGCTCGTCCGCCACTACCCGGGCGACTTCGTGAACGAACAACGGGTTGCCGTCGGTCTGCTGGTAGATGGCCTGGACGACCTGCGCCGGCATCGCCCCTCCGGCCACGGCCGCCGCAAGCTGTCCGGTTTCCTCCAGATCCAGGCCGCCTAGGCGCACGCGCTGCAGATGCCGGGCGTGGGCCAGGGCACCCAGCGTAGCTAGCAGGGGACTCTTGCGGGTGACCTCGATGTCTCGATAGGCGCACACGATCAGCAGCCGATGCCGCCGCGCCTCGTCGCACAGATACTCGAGCAGCGACAGAGACGACGCGTCCGCCCAGTGCAGGTCGTCGATGATCAGGGTAAGCGGCGCCTCCGCGGCCGCGCGAGCCAGGGTACGGGATACCGCTTCGAACAGGCGCACCCGCTGCTCGTGCTGATCGGCGCCTCCGGCCGTGGTGATCGTGATGTCGAGCCGGTCTTCCAGCTCGGGCAGCAAGGACGCCAGCATACGAGCATGGCCGCCGAGCCGCGCCTGCAACTCGTCGCGGGAACTGGCGTCGACGTAGTCGCGCAGAATCTGCGTCCACGGCCAGTACGGTGGCGCCCCGGCCTGCTCGAGACACCGGCCCCAGAGCACCAGCCCGCCGCGGCCCTCGATGTGGCGGGCAAACACTTCCGCACACGCCGTCTTGCCGATTCCGGGCTCGCCGTACAGGGCAACCATGCCGCCCCTTCCGGTGGACAAAGAGTCGAACGCAGCCTCCAGCGCCTGCAGCGCATCGCCGCGGCCCACGAACAGCGCTTCGAGCCCGTTCGAGCGAATCATGTTGGCGTTCCGAGCCAGACCTGCCGATCTTACTCCGCGCACGCCCAGCCGGGATCATCAATTTGGACGATGGGCGCGGACGGCCGCCGCTCTTAGGGTGAGCAGGTCAGGCAGGGCGCCGCAGGGGCGCATGCCATACACGAGAGGACTGCGATCATGCTCAAAGTGCTGAAGAACTGGTGGATCGGGACCGTAACCGCTCTGCTGCTGACCGGAACCGCGGCGCTGGCTGCGGCTGACCCTGGCGGTTCGCCGGGACGCCTGCTCGCGGAAGGGCTGCTCGGCGCCAGCGGCGCCAGCGTGGGACCAGACGGCGCTATGTACGCGGTGGAAGGCGCGGTCGGGAAGGTTACCCGGATCGATCCACGCAACGGCCACAAAGAGACTTTCGCCGAAGGGCTGCCGCCCGCATTCGACTTCGTCGGCATCGGCGGCGCCATGGACGTAGAGTTCATCGGCAAGACCGCCTACGTGCTGGTTTCTCTGGTGGGCGAGTTCGGCGGTGGCCCCGACGGGGTCTATCGCGTGGACGGAAAGAACACGTTCACGCTCATCGCCGACGTGGGGACCTGGTCCGCCACCAATCCGCCGCCGCTGCCTTTTGATCTGTTCCATGGCGTGCAGTTCGCCATGGAGCCGGTCGGCGATGGCTTCCTCGTTTCCGACGGCCACCACAACCGGGTCATTCACGTCTCGTTGGACGGCACGATCTCCACCGTCAAGCAGTACGGCAACACGGTGCCCACCGGTCTGGCGGGCACCTTCGGCACCGCCTACGTCGCCGAGTTCGGCGCGGTGCCCAACCCCCCGGAGTCCGGCAAGGTGGTCACCTTCGGCCTGCTGAACCCGTCGGTGGACGGCCCGACGCTGGCCAGCGGAGTGCCCATGATCGTCGACGTGGAGTTCGGCCCGGACGGCCGTCTCTACGCCCTGTCCCAGGGAGACATCGCCGTGGACATTCCCGGCGCCCCGGCGCTTCCCAACACGGGCAGGCTGTTGAAGGTGCTCCGCAACGGGCAATTCAAGGTGCTGGCGACCGGCCTGGATCGGCCGACGTCTCTCAACTTCGTCTGCGACGATGCCCTGGTGGTCACCCTGCCGGGTGAGGTGCGCCGTTTCGAGAACCTGGCGAAGCACAAACACCGTTGCGGTAGCCACTGCAAATAGCGGCGACCTGGCGCTGTCAGGCCACGGTCAGCAGCGCCGCCAGGCTGAGTGCAAGCCCGCCCACGTAGGTACCAAGGGCGCCCACGAACCGCAGCGGATGGGCCTTGTCGAGGTTGGGCGACAGCAGGATGCCCACCACGATCAGGTATCGGCACGCCGTGGTGGCGCCCATGGTCCACAGCACCCACGTCGCTGGGCCGGTGGTGCCCAGATAGAAGATCAGCAGGGCCACCATGGGCGCGAACTCAGCGGTGTTGGCGTGGGCGCGCACCGCCTTGTGCAGCGGATCGGCGGGGTCGGTGCTGTGCCCCGCCCCCTTGCCGCTGCGGCCCCGGGCGAGCGACACGTTCAAGCCGAGCGCGAACAGCAGAAATCCCAGCAGCGCCACGCAGACGACGGCGACGGTCATGGTTCCACCTCACTGAACATGTAGACGACTCCCCGCCAGCAAGGCTACGCCGCGGACGGCACACGCAGCAACGGCTTCGAACCACTCGCACGGGAATGGGCGTGCGGGCTGGGGTGTCCGGCGTCGTGCCGACTCAAAGAGGCCACGTGAAGCGGACGTTTCTCTTCTGCATGCCCTCGAGAACGATCTCCAGACCGCCCGACTTCAGCATCCACTCCAGGCGATGATCCCGGTACTCGCGGCGCATGGCGCCGCTGGCCAGGCGCTCGGCAGCTCCCGACATGCCCGCGGCCGCCGCCTCGAACTCCGCAAAGGTGGCGGCAACGGCAGACCGTTCGGCCACGCGGGTCAGCCATCCCGCCAAGGCCGAGTCTTCAGCGGCACCAAGGCCGTAGTAGCGGGAGCGATTGAGAAACGGCGCCACACACACATCCGCCCAGCCGAACGCCTCGCCGTTGAACCAGGCCCGGTTGCCCAGCCGCGCCGCCAGCCAAGACTGGAGCTCGGCTGTCTGCCTGGCCGCGGCGGCCCGCAGCGACGCGGCAAGCTCGCCCTCGGCACGGCGAAACCAGATCAGCTCGCCAAGCCCCCAGTTCACCGCCTCGTAGAGCGTGTCGCAGACGTCCTCGATCATGCGCGCCTGGGCGCGCGCCATTGGCGCTCGAGGCAGCAGCGGCGGCGACGGGAACCGATCCTCCAGGTACTCGAGAATGATGGTCGAGTCGAACAGGCGGTCGTCGCCGTCGATCAGGGTGGGCACCTCCTGGCGCGGGCTCGCCTCGGCGAAGGTGCCGCCGGCCTTTCCGGATCCCAGCCCTTCGGGGATGCGGGCCTCGAAGTCGATGCCCTTCTCGCGCAAGGCGATCTTCACCTTCTGGGCATAGGACGACAGCGGATGTTCGTAGAGCAGCATGGGTTCCCCTGATCAGGCCAGCCGGCACGACTGTCATACCACGGCGCCGCGCTCGCGAAGTCAAGGTGGCGCCGGACTGCCAATCGACGCTTGCCGCCCGCGGCCAACACCGTGACACTCACGCCTCGATCATCGACGGCGGAGGGCACGGAACATGACATCACTGACGGGCAAGGTCGCGCTGGTCACAGGCGCGGCGCGGTATCGGGGGCTCGGCCGCGCCATCGCGCTGCGGCTCGCCAGCGACGGCGCCGACGTGATCATCACCGGCCGCCCCGCCGCGCAATCGTCCGTGACCCAGGCGGAGCGTGACATGGGCTGGCAGGGCGTCACCTCGCTGGCGGCCGAAATCGAGGGCATGGGGCGACGGGCACTCGGGCTCGAGTTCGACGTCACGGACGCCGGGGCCGTCAACGCCGCAGTAGCGTCGGCGCTCGATGAGTTCGGCCACATCGACGTGCTGGTGAACAACGCCGGGGTGCCCTCGGGCGCGGGCGCCGCCAGCATTCTCGATATGGAGGACGATCTCTGGCACGACACGGTGAACGTGAACCTGAACGGGGTCTATCTGGTAACCAAGGCGGTGGGCCGCGCCATGCGTGAGCGCAAGGCCGGCGGCTCGATCATCAACATCTCGTCCCTGGCCGGACGTCGCGGGCTGCCCGACTACGGCGCCTATTGCGCGTCCAAGTTCGGGGTGGTGGGCATGACCCAGCAGCTGGCGCTGGAGCTGGCCCGGCACAACATCCGGGTCAACTGCGTGGCGCCGGGGTCGCACTCGACCGACATGATGGATGGCACCATCGGCCGCACAGCGGCGCGGGTAGGCGTCACCACCGATCAGGTCACCGCCGGCATTCGCGCGTCCGCGCCGCTAGGCCGGCAGGGTCTGCCGGAGGAGCTCGCCGCCAGCGTCGCCTTCCTCGCCGGCGACGAGGCCTCATTCATCACCGGCCAGACCCTGAACGTCGACGGCGGCGCGCAGATGAACTGAAGCCGGGCTATGACCAAGGCAGATAACAAACGCCTGGAGCTGGCCCGTCTGGTCGCCGGGCACCTGCTGGACCATGGGCTCGCAGATTGCGGCATCCGCACCCTGGCGGCGGCAGCAGCCACCAGCGACCGCATGCTGATCTACTACTTCGGCTCGAAAGAAGCCCTGGTAGAGCAGGCTCTGGGCGTGATTGCCGACGGCATGGCAGCTCAGCTCGACGCCGAGGTCGGCGGCCAGCAGCGATCGGCCGATGCGCTCTACGAACGGCTGCTCACGGTGGCGTCCGGCTCTGCCTTCCAGCCCACCATTCGGCTGTGGTTCGAACTGGTCGGGATGGCCGTCCGCGGCGAGGAGCCCTACCGCAGTACGGCCGAGCGTATCGGTCGAACCTGGCTCACCTGGATCGAGGGCAAGCTGCCGGCGCGGCAACGCCACCAGGCCGAGGCGCTGTTTGCCAGGCTCGAAGGCCGGTTGATGATGCAGGCCATAGGCATGGACTAGACCCCTGAAAGGCGCGATACCCACATGAACCGAAATCCACGGCGCATCAAGCTCGGCTACCTGCTGCCCACCCGGGAGAACGTGATGCGCGGCGACCACTCCGCCGCCAGCCTGCTGGAAGCGGCACGCATGGCCCGCGACTGCGGGTTCGACTCGGTGTGGGCGGGCGACTCGCTGTTCTCCCGAGCGCGTCACGACCCTATCACCCTGCTGGCCGCCGTGGCCGCGGCCACGCCCGAAGTCTACCTGGGTACCGCCGTGCTGCTGCCGGCCCTGCGCAATCCGGTGGTGCTGGCTCAGCAGCTGGCCACGCTGGACCAGATCTGTGACGGCCGCCTGATCGTCGGCATCGGCCAGGCGGCGGACACGCCGCCCGTTCGCGCCGAGTTCGCCGCAGCCGGCGTGCCGTTCGAGAAGCGGATCGGCCGGATGCTGGAGGGCCTTAATCTGTGTCGGGCCCTCTGGTCCGGCGAGCCGGTCACCTGGCAGGGCCGTTGGACCCTCGATCAAGTCACCCTGGGCCCGCAGCCGTTTCGCCGCGGCGGGCCGCCGTTGTGGCTGGCGAGCAACGTGGCCGCGGGCGTGCAACGCGCGGGGCGCCGCTTCGACGGCTGGTTCCCCATCGGGCCCACCGCCGCTGCCGTGGCCGCGAACCATCGCCTGCTGACCACCGCGGCGGCGGACGCGGGCCGCGGCGTACCGACCACGGCCGCGTATCTGACGATCTGCATCGACGACGACGCGGCCGCTGCGGAGGCGCGCATCGACGAGTACCTGAACGGCTACTACGGGCTGCCTGCCAAGGTGCTGCGCGGGGTGCAGGCCTGCCGCGGCGGCAGCGTCGAGCAGGTGCTGGGTTTTCTGCAGGAGTTCGTGACCGCTGGCGCAGATCATCTGGTGCTGCGGGTAGTCGGCGACCATCGTCACGCCCTGAATCGGCTGGCGGCGCGGCGCGCAGCCCTGGAGTCACCCTAACTACCGCATCGACGGTGGCCCCTGGAACCCGGTCGGACTTAGGGCGCGCCGCCTGTTAGACTCGCGGGCACTCCCGACCCTTCTGCGGCAGCCGGTCGGTCTGCAGGATCGCCTCGCATACCCATGCGCTCCCCGATCGCGGCGTCTTCATCCCACCCGAGAATCAGCATGACTGAGCGAGAAGCAGCCCTCATGGCCAAGTACGGCATCGTTGCCGAAACCAAGACGATCTATCGCTACGGACCATATCAGTACGGCAATCTGTCTGACGCATTGAACTACGCCGCGCTGACCGAGGCCCGCGACAGCGTGCCTCCGGCGCATACTTCCACCACAGCGAAGCCGTGAGCGCTGCACCGCCCTATCGAGTCGGACAACGCCTGCGCCAGGCCGATCTGGTGGGCTGGACCTACACCGGGCTCACCGGCACGCCCGATGTCGACCCGACGGCCGTGCGCCGGTTCAGCAAGGGCGACTGGATCCTCGAACTGCGCGCATACGGCAACCGCAACCGGGCGAGCAGCGTGATGGCCATTCGCACCATCGAGCAGGACCGGCACTGGTGGCAGCAGGCAAGACGCAACGCCGGCTAGTGTACCCCACCGCCCATTTTGTACCTTATCGAGCCCCTCAAAAGCGTCAGCGCAAGGCGCCGTCCGCAGGGAATGGTTGCGCCATTTCCAAGGACGGCAACACGGCGATGGCGCTTTTGAGGGGCTCCCTTCGGGCGCGAGCCCAGTCGGCCATCTGCGTTGTTGCGGCCGCTACCCATAGCTGGGCTATGGCGGCGCAGTGAAGTTCGCGAAGCGAACTTCCAAGCGGTTCGCTGCGCGAACCGCCCCGCGCCTAGCAGCTGACCGACCGGGTTCACGCGAGAAGGTACAAAATGGGCGGTGGGGTACACTGGCAGTGCATGGCCGATGATGCTTTCATCCTCGCTTCGATCCGCCCCATGGCGGCAGGTAGAGGAAAGCATGATGGCCCAGACAGCGGGCGACGAGCGATTCGGTGAGTTTCTGACCCTGACCCGGGAGGGCCGGATGGTCACCGTCACCTTCGATCGTGGCGACGGCCTGAACGCGCTGTCGACCGCAGCCATGACCGAGCTCACCGCCGTGGCCGACCACCTGGCCCGCGACGTCGAGTGCTCGGTGGTGATTCTGACCGGCAGGCAGGCGTTCTCTGCCGGCGCCGACCTGAAGGAGCGTGCCGCACAGCGCGACCGGCCGCTGACCCTGCTCGAGCGCCGCCAGGCCCTGAAGGTAGGCCCGGACCTGTGCGCAGCCTGGGAGCGGATGGAGCAGATCACCATCGCCGCCGTCGAGCGCTTCTGCATCGGCGGTGGCGTCGCCCTCGCCATCGCCTGCGATCACCGCATCGCCGGAGCCGGCGCCCACTTCCGCCTCCCGGAGGTGCCGCTCGGCATGAACATGAGCTGGCAGAGCAACCCGCGCACGGTCGCGCTGATCGGCCCATCACGGGCCAAGCGCTTCACCATCCTCGGTGAGAAGCTCGACGCCGCCACCGCGCTGGCCTGGGGCCTGGCCGACGAGGTGGTGGCAGACGGTCATGCCCTGACCGCGGCTCAGGCGCTGGGACGGCGCTATGCCGCGATGCCGCCGATACCGCTGCGCATGACCAAGCAGGCCATCAACGCCGCCGCCGGTGCGCTCAATCACGCCACCAGCTACATGGACCGCGACCAGTTCCTGCTGTCGTCGCTGACGACGGACCAGCGCGAGGGCGTTGCCGCCTTTCTCGAGAAGCGCGAGCCCAGCTTCAAGGGTGACTAGGGATCAGCGGCGCACGCCCTCGAACAGGTGCACCAACTCGTCGAACTTCCTGCGCTGCACCGCCACGTCGCCGCTGGCAATGGCCTCCTCCACGCACGTGGCGGCATGCGCCTTCAGAATCTCGCTTTCCACTTTGGCCAGGGCCGCCTTCACGGCGCTCACCTGCTGCAGCACGTCGATGCAGTAGCGATCTTCCTCGATCATGCGGGCAATGCCGCGCACCTGTCCTTCGATTCTCTTCAGCCGACGCAGCGTCGGATCGGGGCTGATGGCGGCCATTGCCAAATACTCCATAGGGGTATAGTGTATGCGATCTTAGCCGTCCCACCGGGGCGGCGCAATGGGCGGCGGCCCCAGCCGATGCGCCCAACCGCGAAAGATTCGCCGAGGAACTATCCCATGAACCAACGCGCCAACCAAGACAGCCACTGCGCCAGCCACGGGCACCGGTCATCGGCCGCGCCCCAGCGCGGCGGCCCGCACGACAAGGTGCCCGACGGCTACGCCGGCATGGTCTACACCTGCCCCATGCACCCCGAGGTGCGCGACGTTCGTGCCTCCGCCTGCCCGCTGTGCGGCATGGGGCTCGAGCCTGAGGGCGTCATCACCGGCGAGCAGGACACCTCGGAGCTCGACGCCATGACCCGGCGCTTCCGCATCAGCGCCCTGTTCACTGTGCCCCTGGTGGTCATGACCATGGGCGAGATGCTGCCGGTTCCGGCGCTGCACGCCCTGGCCTCGGCCGCCTGGGGACCGTGGTTGCAGTTGGCCCTGGCAACGCCGGTGGTGCTGTGGGGCGGCTGGCCCTTCTTCGAGCGTGGCGTGCGCTCCGTGCGCACCATGAACCTGAACATGTTCACGCTGATCGCCCTGGGCGTGGCCGTAGCCTACGGCTACTCTCTGGTGGCAACGCTGGCGCCCGGACTCTTCCCGGCCGCGTTCCGCCTGGCCAACGGCCACGTGGGTGTGTATTTCGAGGCCGCCGCGGTCATCACCACACTGGTGCTGCTGGGGCAGGTGCTGGAGCTGAAGGCACGCAGTCGCACCTCGGGCGCCATTCGCGAGCTGCTGGAGCTGGCGCCGGCGGTGGCCACGCGCATCGATGCGGACGGCCGCGAAGCCGAGGTGAGCCTGGACGACCTCGAGCCCGGCGACCGGCTGCGGGTACGGCCCGGTGAGAAGGTACCCGTGGACGGGACCGTGGAAGACGGCCGCAGCAATGTCGACGAGAGCATGATCACCGGCGAGCCGATGCCGGTTGAGAAGTCGTCTGGGGATGCGGTGACTGGCGGCACGGTGAACGGCACGGGCAGCTTCGTCATGCGAGTCACCCAGGTGGGCGAGCACACGGTGCTGTCGCAGATCGTGCACATGGTGGCCGAGGCGCAGCGCAGCCGCGCCCCCATTCAGCGCCTGGCCGACCAGGTAGCCGCCTGGTTCGTGCCCGCGGTGATGCTGGTCGCGGTGATCACCTTCGCCGTCTGGGCCCTGTTCGGTCCGGAACCCGCCATGGTGACCGCGCTGGTCAACGCGGTCGCGGTGCTGATCATCGCCTGCCCCTGCGCGCTGGGACTGGCCACGCCCATGTCGATCATGGTGGGCACGGGCAAAGGCGCCCGGATGGGCGTGCTGATCCGTCATGCGGAAGCACTGGAGACCCTGGAAAAGGTGGACGTCATCGTCGTCGACAAGACCGGCACGCTCACCGAGGGCAAGCCGCGCCTCACCGCGGTCGAGGCCTCGGGCAGCGTCGACGAGCAGACGCTGCTGGGGCTGGCCGCCGCCGTGGAAGCCGCCAGCGAGCACCCCCTGGCTGCCGCCATCGTCGCCGGCGCCCGTGACCGCGGCGAGCAGGTTCAGCAAGCCGGTGACTTCGAATCGATCACGGGCCAGGGCGTGCGCGCCCGGGTCGGCGACCACCGGGTCGCCGTCGGCAACCGCCGGCTGATGGAGGCCCTCGGCACGTTCGACGAGACCCTGGCGGAACGCGCCGAAGCCCTGCGCGCGCAGGGCCAGACGGTGATGTTCGTCGCCGTGGACGACCGCGCCGCCGGCCTGATCGGCGTCTCCGACCCCATCAAGGAGACCACGCCCGACGCGATCCGGTCGCTGCACGGCGCCGGCATCAAGGTGGTGATGCTCACCGGCGACAGCGCCCGCACGGCGCGGGCCGTTGCCGATCAGGTCGGCATCGACGAGGTGCACGCCGACGTCTCGCCCGAGGACAAGCACCGCATCGTTCGCGAGCTGCAGGCCGCGGGCGCTGTGGTAGCCATGGCCGGCGACGGCATCAACGACGCGCCGGCACTGGCCCAGGCCGACGTCGGCATCGCCATGGGTACCGGCACGGACGTGGCCATGGAGAGCGCCGGCATCACGCTGATGCGCGGTGATCTGCGAGGCGTCGCACAGGCGCGAGCCCTGAGCCGGGCAACCATGCGCAACATCCGGCAGAATCTGTTCCTGGCCTTCGTCTACAACGCCCTGGGCGTGCCGATCGCGGCCGGCGTGCTGTATCCGTGGCTGGGCCTGCTGCTCAACCCCATGATCGCGGCGGCCGCCATGAGCCTGAGCTCGGTGTCCGTCATCGGCAACGCCCTGCGCCTTCGACGCGCCGCCGTCTGACCCGGAGTACCCTTACATGTCACGCATCGCGCTGATCACCGTCGCCGCCCTGGCCGCCATCGCCGCGGTGGCCGCCGGCCTCAACTACAGCACATCTTCCGACGCCGGCGCCGCCCCCGCAGACGACAACGTGGCGCGGGTGCACAAGACGCCCTGGTGCGGCTGCTGCGACGACTGGGTCACCCACCTGCAGGAAGACGGGTTCGAGGTCACTGTGGTGGAGCACGAGGACCTGACCCCAATCAAGGATTTCCTCGGCGTGCCCCGCCCGCTCGGCAGCTGCCACACCGCCGAGATCGGCGGCTACGCCATCGAGGGCCACGTGCCCGCCGCCGACATCCGCCGCCTGCTTCTGGAACGGCCCGAAGGCGTGCGCGGTCTGGCAGTGCCGGGCATGCCCGTGGGCTCGCCCGGCATGGAGATGGGCGACCGCCGCGACCCCTACGACGTGGTGGCCTTCGGCGACGCGGGCACCAGCGTGTTCACCGAGTACCGCCCCTGAAGCCAATCAGGTTCGAGCCGGACGCTCCACGTCGCCCATGCGGGCGGAGAAGTCCCAGGAGGTGAGCCACTGCGGCGTGATCCGCAGCCCCACCTCTTCGTCGCGTCGACCCAGCAGCCACCGGGCCAGGCGGCTGCCGCTCCCGCCCAGATAGCGCTCGACCATGAACTCGATCAGCTCCGGCCCGCGCTCGGGCACCACGCGCACCGTGCCGGCCCCGCGCACGCCGCGATAGGGTACGTCGTTGGTGGAGATGTCGATGGCGCACGACGGCTGCTCGCGCACGGCCTCCAGCACGTGCGCATCGCGGTGGGTCACGCACCAGAACCCGCCATCTTCATAGCGGAACCACAGCGGCACGATCAGCGGCGCCCTGGCGGCGGCGATGCCGAGCCGCAGCGGAATGACCGCCTCGCCGAGCCAGGCTTCCAGCCCCTCGAGGTCCCAGGCGCTGCTCTCGCGCAGCTCGAATGGCGCCGGTTGATCGCTCATATGCCGAGGTCCAAGAGGTTGTAATCCTTGAGGCTGACGCGAACGTCCGGCGTCCAGCGGTAGGCGTGCTCCGCGCCGGCGAACGGCTGGTACTGGTAGGGCGTCTCGTGCGGGAACCGCTGACGGCGGGCGTCGATGGCATAGGCGATGAGGCGCGAGCGTTCGCGGATGCGCGCTTCGTCGTAGACGGCCACGGGGTTGTGCACGCCGCCGCTCTCGACGCCGAGCACGCTGGCGCGGCGATGAAACCCGAAGTTCATTGTCACCCGCGGCCGGTCGCTGGTGTTGGCAAACGAGCCGTGCAGGGCCTGGCGGTTGCAGATCGCCACGTCTCCGGGGCCGCAGATCAGCGGCACCGCATCGGGCAGGCGCTCCGAGCCGGCGGCCGCCACCAGCGCGGCGATGTCGAGCCTGCCGCGGCGGTGGGAGCCGGGCACGATCCAAAGCCCGTTCTCCGCATCGCAGCCGTAGAGCTGCGCCATGAAGTTGAAGCCGTGGGTGTCCGCATCCAGATCCGGGCTGTGCCAGTGGGTCCAGCCGTCCTGGTGCCAGGCCACCGAACCGCCCAGGCGCGGGTGCTTGATCCACACCGCCTCGTTGAACGGGGTGAAGTCGTCTCCGTTCACGGCCGCCGCCACCGCCAGCAGCTCGGGATGCCCGTACAGGCGCAGGCAGGCGTCGGAGAACTGCAGGGATCCCAGCACCAGCTGCAGCACGTGCTCGGGCGCATCCGCGGGCGGCAGCGGCTCGATCATCTTCACCGGATGCCGGCCGTTGGCAAAGCGGGTGCCGCCCAGCGGGTCGGACAGCGGCCGCACCCAGCTCAGGTTCGAGGCCGTGCAGCCGACGCCGAGGGCCGGCCGGCCGTGGCGATCCACCGTGGCGCCCTTGCGCACCGGGGCACGGTCGAGCAGGTCGAGCACGTCGCGCTCCAGATCCTCCAACTCGTCGTCGCCCAGCACGCCCTCGAACACGTAGAAGCCGTGCTGCCGGTAGGCGTCGAGGATGGCCGGGTCGAGGCCGCCGTCGGCATCGAAGCGAATCGGCCCGCGATTGCCCAGCGCCAGCGCCCGCGCCGTACCTTCGGCCCGGTAGCGCTCCATGGCGGCCTGGTCCGCACCATAGCCCACGGACGGCGCCTCGGGCGAAGCCAGTTGCGACATGTCGGCACACCTCCCCACGGCGAAGCTCGGCTAGTGTCCCACAGTTCCCGGTAGTCTGCCGCGCGGCGGGCCGCTCAGGAGGTCGTGTCGTCGAACCGTCCATGGCGGCCAGCGCCGCCGGCAAACCGGCTGGCGCCGGCCCGGGTCTCCCCGGAGCGGATCACCTCGAGGCCTAGCCGGGTTTCCTCCCGCAGCGCGGCGGCTTCCTCCATCGGCCACTGGGCCAGCGCCGACGCGCGGTCGCTGCGCAGGCAGCGCTGTGGAAACCGGCCGAGCCCCTCGGCAAGCGCCAACGCCACCGACAGCGCCTGACCGGGCTCCGTGAGGCGATTCGCCAGGCCCATGGCCTGCGCTTCGGTGCCGGACACGCCGCGGCCGGTGAGGATCAGGTCCATGGCGTGGCTCATGCCGATCAGGCGCGGCAGCCGGACGGTGCCGCCGTCTACCAGCGGCACGCCCCAGCGGCGGCAGTAGACGCCGAACACGGCGTCCCGGGCGGCTATGCGCAGGTCGCACCACAGCGCCAGCTCCAGCCCGCCGGCGACGGCGTGACCTTCCACCGCCGCCAGCACCGGCTTACCGAGCTGCATGCGGGTGGGGCCCATGGGACCGTCGCCGTCCAGGGTCACCCGGTTACCGCTTCCTGCTGCCACGGCCTTGAGGTCCGCGCCGGCGCAGAAGGTACCTGCCGCGCCGGTGAGGATGGCGACGTCCAGGTCCGGGTCGGCATCGAAGCGCCGAAACGCGTCAGCCAATGCAGCCGCGGTTGGACCGTCCACCGCGTTGCGCACCTGCGGCCGGTCGATGGTGATCACCGCGGTGCGCTCCACCGTCTCGTATCTGACGCTCATGGCGCGACCCTCCCCATATCCCCCACGTGGAAGGCGATAGTAACGGATTCGCGCTGCCCGGCAGCCGCGCGCCGGCATCAGCCGCCGCGCACGGTCACCACGTCGGTGCCGACCACATGCAGGATGCGCTCGGCGGTGTTGCCGAGCAGCAGCCCCTGCACGCCGTTGCGGCCATGGGTGCCGATCACCAGCAGCTCGGCCACGGTGTCTTCCACCACCCGGCCGATGACCTCGGTAGCGTGCCCCTCCTCGACGATCAGATGCTTGAAGCGCACGCCCGCCTGCCGGGCCAGCGCGTCGACGCGATCGCGAATGTCGCTGTCGATGCTCTGACGGATCTCCTCGTAGCTGCCGGTGGCGCCGAGCTGACCCACCCAGGGCTCGAACAGCGGGTAAGCCACCACCACCACGAGCTCGCCGCGCAGCACGCTGGCAAAGCCCTGGCTCTCCTGCAGCAGCGCCACGTTGAGGTTCTGGTGCGCGTCGTCGAACGGATCGAGCGCGCAGACCACGATCGGATCGTCCACCCACGGTTGCGGCTTCACCAGCATCACCGGCACCGGCGCGTGCCGCAGCAGGTTCCAGTCGTCGGGCGTGCGCACTACGTCGCCGAACTTGTGATGAGTACTGACGGCACGAATGATCAGGTCGGCCGCCGCCTGCTCCGCAGCATGCAGCAGGCCCTCCCAGGTACGCGCGTTCCACAAGGTCACCGAATCCAGGTCCGGCACGTGACGCCTTGCGGGCGTCAGCCATTCCTCCAGCTCCGTCTCTGCAGATGCCAGAATGAACGACTTCAGCTCGGCGGACGCATCGATGGCGCTGGTGCCGATGTCGGCAACCCCTTCATGGACGACGCGCACCGCGTGCAGGCGGGCATGGTTCGCAGTCGCGAGTGCGGCCGCCTTGCGCAGCACGTAGCGCGCTTCATCGGCGCTGCCCAGGGCGACGAGAATGTTCTTCATGGTGGGCATATCACAGCCTCCGAATGCGGGTCATCGGCCGACTCTAGCACCCCGCGCCAGACTGGCGACTCCGTAGTTTCCACGGCACCATCACGCACCATGACCAGCATCTTCACGTTCATCGGCGGCATCGGCCTGTTTCTGCTGGGCATGCGGCTCATGACGGACGGCCTGCGATCGGCCGCCGGACAGACGCTGCGCGACATTCTCGGCGCCGCCACCCGCAGTCCGGGGCGCGGCCTTGCTTCCGGCGTGCTGATCACGGCCATGGTGCAGTCATCGAGCGCGGTGATCTTCGCCACCGTGGGCTTCGTGAACGCCGGGCTGCTGACCCTGCAGCAGGCGGTCGGCGTCATCTACGGCAGCAACGTGGGCACCACCCTCACCTCCTGGATCGTGGCGGTGGTGGGCTTCAACGTCGACCTGCGAGCCACGGCGCTTCCTGCCATCGGCATCGGCATGGCGCTCTGGGTGGCCCTGGGCTCCCGCCGCTCGGCCGCGTTGGGCCAGGCCATCGCCGGCTTCGGGCTGTTCTTTCTCGGCATCGATCTGCTGCGTGACGCCTTCGCCGGCATGGGCGACGCCGCAGCGCTGGAAGCGTGGGCCGGTCAGGGCATCGCCAGCCTGGCGCTGTTCACCCTGATCGGCATGGTGCTGACGGTGCTGATGCAGTCGTCGAGCGCGGCTCTGGCGGTGACGCTGACGGCGGCCGCCGGCGGCCTGATTCCCCTGAATGCGGCGGCCGCCATGGTGATCGGCGCCAACGTCGGCACCACCTCCACGGCGCTGTTCGCCAGCATCGGCGCCACCGCCGCCGCCCGGCGGGCCGCCAGCGCGCACGTGGCGTTCAACGTCGTGACCGGCACCATGGCCCTGCTGCTGCTGCCGACCCTGCTGTGGCTGGTGAGCGCCACCGCAGACCTGCTGGGGCTCGCCCCTGAGGTGCCGGTGCTGCTGGCCATCTTCCACACCCTCACCAACCTGCTGGGCGTCGTGGTGATGTGGCCTCTCACCGGCCTGCTCGTCGCGCAGCTCGAGCGTCGCTTTCGCTCCCGGGAAGAGGACGAGAGCCGGCCGCAGCATCTCGACCGCACGGTTCAGGCGACGCCCGTGCTCGCCCTCGGCGCGTTGCTTCAGGAGCTGCACCGAATGAATGCCATCGCCGCGCGCCTCGCGGCGTCGGCCGTCAGCGCGGCGCCGGACGGCACCGACGAGCTGGCGGCCGGCCGGCGCACCATCGACCACCTGAGCCTGTCGGTGGGCGAGTTCGCGAGCGGCATTCCGCGCCAGGAGCAGGACACGCTGCTCGCCAACGTGCTGCCCGATACCCTGCGCGTGTCGCAGTACCTGGCCAACGTCGCCGAGCACGCGGAGAGCATGGCGCAGACACGTTCGCGGCTGAAGCCGCTCACCGGCGAGCTGGCGGAGGCGCAGAACCGACTGCTCGCGGCCGCTGCCGAGATCATCGCCGCGGGCGCCGTCGACGCCGAAGCCTGGAGCGCGCAGCATCTCACCGACCTGCGGGCGCAGTTCGAGGCCGACTACCAGGCGTTCAAACGGGAGCTGCTTCGCGCCGGCACCGAGCGGGCCCTCAGCCCGCAGCAGATGGCCATCGCTCTGGAGTACAACAGCGATCTGCACCGGGTGGTGGATCAGGCGGTGAAGGCGGCCACCTTCCTCGGCCGAATCACGGTGGAGACCAGGCAACCGGCGGCGCCGGCCGCGCCGGACGCCACGGCAGCGCCCGCGCCGGGAGACTCCGCCAACCCCCTGGCGGAGACGCCGCCATGAGCCAGCCCCTTCGCGGCCATCGCACGCCGGCGTGGATCGCCGGCGCCGTCCTGGCCGGCACCCTGATCGCGACGCCGGCCGCCGGAGCCGAAGCCGATGCCACCGCAGAGCCCCGCGCGGCGCTGGTTCGCGAGATCGAAGCGGAGGTGGCCTACCTGGCGCCCCAGCTCGGCTTCGACCGCCTGCAGCCCGCCGTGGTCGACGCAGTGCGCCGCACGCCGCGGCACGAGTTCGTGCCCGAGGCGTTGCAGGCGCACGCCTATGAGAACCGGCCGCTGCCCATCGGCTCGGGCCAGACCATCTCCCAGCCGCTGATCGTGGCGCTGATGACGCACCTGCTGGACGTGCAGGCGGGCGCCACGGTCTACGAGCTGGGCACCGGCTCCGGCTATCAGGCTGCGGTGCTGGCGGAGATGGGCGTGAACGTGTACTCGGTGGAGATCGTCGAGCCGCTGGCGGAGCGTGCCCGGCAGACCCTGGCCGCGCTGGGTTATGCGCGCGCCCACGTTCGCGCCGGCGATGGCTACCTGGGCTGGCCGGATGCGGCCCCGTTCGATGCCGTGATCATCACCGCCGCCCTGGAGCACGTGCCGGCGCCGCTGACGGAGCAGCTCCGGCCCGGCGGGCGCCTGGTGATGCCCATCGGCCAGCGGTCCGGCGCCCAGCAGCTGGCCGTGTTCATCAAGGCGCCGGACGGCACCCTGCAGCGGCGCGACGTGCTGACCGTGATGTTCGTGCCGGTGACCGGGCCCAGCGTCGACCGGTAGCCGGCCGGTGCAGGATCAGACGCGATCCGGAAGGCGCACCATCAGCCGTGAGTAGCCCTTGATGAACGGCGACGCTACCCGCTCCGGTTCGTCAACCACCTGAATGCGCGAGAAGCGCTTGAGGATCTCCTCCCACGCGACGCGTAGCTGCATCTCCGCCAGGCGGTTGCCCACGCAGCGATGGATGCCGAATCCGAACGACAGGTGCTGGCGGGCGTTGGCCCGGTCGATCACGTAGTCGTCGGCGTTCTCGAACACGGCTTCGTCGCGATTGCCGGAGACGTACCACATGACGACCTTGTCGCCCTCGCGGATGCGCTTGCCACCGATCTCGACGTCACGGGTGGCCGTGCGCCGCATGTGGGCCAGCGGCGTCTGCCAGCGGATCGTCTCCGACACCATGGACGGAATCAGCTTCGGATTGACGATCAGTCGGTCGTACTGGTCCGGATACCGGTTCAGCGCGTAGACGCTGCCGGAGAGGCTGTTGCGGGTGGTGTCGTTACCACCGACGATGAGCAGCACGATGTTGCCAAGGAACTCTACCGGGTCCATGTTTCGGGTGGCTTCGCCGTGGGCCAGCATGGAGATCAGGTCTCCCGCCGGCGGCGCGTTCACCCGCGCATTCCACAGCTCGGTAAACGCGGCCAGGCACTCCATCAGCACGGCCTGCTTTGCCACCGGGGACTCCACCAGGTTGCCGGGGGCGGGAATGGTGGTGGCGACGTCGGACCAGTAGGTGAGGTCGCGGCGCCTGTCGAAGGGGTAGTCGAACAGCGTCGCCAGCATCTGTCCGGTCAGCTCGATGGAGACCCGATCGACCCAGTCGAAGGTCTCGCCGATGGGCAGGGCGTCGAGAATGCGGCCGACCCGCTCCCGGATCAGCGGCTCCATCATCGCCAGGTTGCTGGGTCCGACGATGGGGGCGACGGTCTTGCGCTGCACGTCGTGTTTGGGCGGGTCCATGGCAATGAACATCGGCAGCTCGACGTCGTCCTGCTGGTCGAGGATGGTGATGCCGCCACGGCGGGACTCGGAGGAGAACGACACGTGGTCGGTGTCCACCGTCTTGATGTCCTGGAAACGGGTCACCGACCAGTACGGCCCGAACGGGCTGTCGGCGCACCAGTGCACCGGATCTTCTCGGCGCAGGCGCTCGAAGTAGGGCCAGTGGCTGTCGGTGCGCCACAGCTCGACGTCGCTGACGTCGAAGGCGTCGAGCGGCAGCGTCCGGGCCCGCTGCGCGTGGTCGTGGATGGTCGCCGGCTGCGTCATGTCCATGCCTCCCCTGTCCCGTCCGCTCACGCGGAGCCGGGCACGTACCAGATTGGAGAAGACCACGCCCGCTCCTGGATGGTGGCCGGCAGGCCGTCGCGCGGCGGCACGCCGGTACGCAACGCGTCCCAGGTCGACCATCGGCAGGTGGGGTTCTCCAGCACCCGCACGTAGTAGTACGCCCGCTGGCCGGCGTCGAACTCCGGATCGCGCCAGACAGTCTCGAGCTCAGCCGCACCCACACCGTCGCTGATGCTGCAGTCGGAGAGATCGACGCCGGCACCGTTGTCGGGGCAGCGGCCGGTGGCCGGATTCACCGTCAGGCCGTCTGAGCAGGCGACGTCGAACACGCGCTCGCGGGTAGCACCGTCTTCCACCCAACCCTTGACGATCTGCAGCCGCTGCAGCGCCGCCGACGCCGGGTCGCGCACGGCCCAGACGAAGAATTCGGGCGCCGCGTCACCGCGGCCGGCCAGGTCTGCGCCCATGGGCACGGCGCCGGCGTAGAAGCGACGGATCCGGTCCGGCTGCTGGCCGCTCGCGGCGAGATCGTAACCGGCGAACAGACGCACCCGGATGCGCGGCCCCGAGGTGGCGAAGGTCTCCTTGCGCTGAAACGCCGCGTACAGGCTTTCGCGCGTGTTCTCCTCTGCCCAGACGCCCGCCAGACCGGAAGCGCCCCAGTTGGAGAAGTCGGCCACCGCCGGATCGGCGTAGACGTTGCCCTTGGCGTCCGGCTCGGGCAGCGGCACCGAGCCTCGCTGCGCCGGCGTGGCGTCGACGATGCCCACCTTGCTCCAGTAGTTGGATTCGTCGAAGGAGCCCGCACCCACGTGGGTGTCGGACGAACCGATCATGCCGAAGCGGAACGGGTTGAAGCCCTCGGTCTGCTCCATGACCAGGCCGCGGGTCAGGGCGTCCCGCACGTAGCTGCCCTCGGCCCTGCTCGGGTCCACCGTGGCGATCTTGACCTCCATGAGTTCGAACCCGGCCCACTCGTCGTTGGGCGACAGCAGCGGGTGGGTCTCCGACGTGCCCTTCACCTGGGTCACTTCCACCAGCGGCTCGTTGCGCATGCGCTGCTCGGCGTAGCCGGCATCCATCGCCGAGCCATCCATGCGGGTGGGCGAGAACATGAGCCCGTCGGAGCCGTTCGAGTTGTGCGGAATCGCCAGCGCGTCGATGCCGCGCCGGCGCAGGCCGTCCATCCAGTCCCAGAGGTCCTCCGGGTTCCGCGAATCGAGCGCCGTGAACGGCAGCTCCGGCGCGGCGCCGCGGAACACCACGTTGCGGTGCAGGTTCTCGTTCGCCGCTCCCGATGCGGTGTACTCGTAGGCCACGAACGTCGTAAAGCGCCCCGGATCGTTGTGGCGTTCGGCCGCGTCCATGGTTTCCTGCCACGCCGAACGGACGATGTCGAGGTCCAGAAGGTCGTCCCCTTCGGTGTGCCGGCCGTGGATGTAGGGCCGGATACCCTGAAACGCGGCAATGCGCTCTGCCGGCGTCCTGGCTGCACGGATGGCGACCGCCAGCGGGTGCTCGGCCACCCGCGAGTCCGCCCGGTCCATCTGCGGCACCATGCCCATGTACATGCCGTGGTCGGTGACGCCCAGGAAGTCGAGCGGCTCGTCGAGCTGCATCTGGAACCCGGCCGGATGCGCCAAGGGCTCGCCCTTCGCATAGAGATACGCCGAATCGGGCGTCGAGCGCGTGCCGAAGATGTAGGCATCGAACGACAGCATGGTGTGCACGTGCAGATCGCCGAAGAAGGCAGTGCGCTCCGCATTCCCAGCAGCGACCGCCGTTGCCGCAGCGGTCGCTGCCGCCCCGGCCGCCGCCGGTGCTCCGGCGTCGGCCCGCTCCTGCGGGCCGCTCTCGACACCACAGCCGCCGGCAAGCAGCGTAAGACCCAGTATCCAACCTGCTCTCATGTCTCCTCCCGGCTGGTTCGTTCCGGCCTCAGAACTGATACCGCAGCGTCGCCCCGTAGGTACGCGGCGGCATCAGGTAGTAGGTGCGGCTGCGTCCCAGCGTCGGCGCGTCCGAGGCGATGGTGACCACGGTCTCGTCCTTCAGGTTGTTGGCCCAGGCCACCGCCTCCCAGCGCTCGGCCCGCAGGCCCACGCGCAGGTTGAACAGCTCGTAGCGCTCCTCGGAGAAGTCGCCCAGCTTCGAGCTGACGCTGGTGTGATCCGTGTAGGAGTACTCCGGGCGCACGTAGAAGGCGCCCAGCGCGGTGGGCCGTTCGTAGCTCAGGATGACGCTGTGGCGCCACTCCGGGCTGTCCCAGGGCGTCTCGCCGGTGAAGTCGCACAGACCCGCCCGGGCACCCGGTATCTGCCGCGGGTCGCCGGCCTCGCACTGCGCCACCTCGAACTCCTCGAACTCGGCGTCGAGGTAGCTGGTGGACGCCATCAGGGTCAGCGATTCATTCAACAGCACGGTGGCATCGAGGTCGATGCCGCGCACCGACTTCTCGCCGGCGTTGTTCACCAGGAAGCTGCCGCTGTTGCCATCGAAGGAGATGGCCTGCCAGTCCTTCAGCCGGGTGTCGTAGCCGGCGACGTTGAGCTGGGCGCGGCCGTCCCAAAGCGTCGCCTTCATGCCCAGCTCGAACATGATCGCCTCCTCGGGGTCGTAGGCGACGTTGCTGTTCAGACCGCTGCCGGGCGCGCCGTTGAAGCCGCCGCTCTTGAAGCCGTTGGCGCCGATGGCGTAGACCATGAGGTCGTCGGTCAGATGCCCCTTGACGCTGACCATGCCCGACCAGTTGGACTCTGACAGGTCATACTGATCGGCCTGGGCCACCGCGAACAGCCGGATCACCGCACCGCCCACCGAAGCGGGGTTGTTGACGTTGCCGAAGAAGGTGTTGAGTTCGGCCTCCTTCTCCTCGTCGTTGTAGCGCAGGCCCAGGGTCAGACTCCACACCGGGCTGAAGTTGATCACCGCCTGACCGAACGCCGACCAGGCCTCGGTCTGCCAGTTGTGGTCACGACCGTAGAAGTCGCCCGGCGTCGCCTGCGACCGCACCAGGCCGGCGTAGACGGCCTCATTACCCATGGCGAGCGGGCCGCCCAGCCCCAGGACAGGGTTGCTGAGCAGCGCGATGCCGCCCCAGGCCGGCGCCGTTTCGCCGAGCACGGCGAACGGCCGACCGAGGCCGCGGTCGAGGTCGTTCTCGTAGTAATAAAGGCCCGCCTGCCAATCGACGAACTGCCCGCCCGGCGACTCGAGCCGCAGCTCCTGGGTGATGGTCTCGCCCTCGTGATAGTCGTTCACCTGGCAGATGGAGCCGGGCGCGCGCTCGCAGTCCTGCAGGTTCTGCCACTCGTAGGTGTCGTACGAGGTGATCGAGTGCAGCGTCAGCTCGCCGATGTCGAAGGTCATCAGCAGCGCAACGGAATCGGAGTCCTGCTCGAAGTTGTCGAGACGATCGTAGGCGACCCGGTAGTCGCGGCCGTCGCTCACCCGGCCCGTGGTAATGGGGGTGACGTCGGGCACCGACGCCGCCAGGGTCGGCAGCAGCGCGCCGAGCGCGCCGGTACCGTTGGCTACGTCCTGCACGCTGGCCCAGGGCACACCGCTCGACAGCACGTCGTGGGCGACGTCGGGCGCGCAGCAGTCCTGGTCGCGCTCGACGTGGGCGTAGATCAGCCTGGCGCTCACGGCGTCGTTCACGTCCCACTCGAGCTGGCCGCGCACGATCACGTCGTCGACGCTCTGCAGGTCTTCGTCGATGAGCGTGTTCTTGATCCAGCCGTCACGCTGATGCACACGTCCGGCGATCCGATAGCGCAGGCTGTCGGTGATCGGACCGCTGAGCGACAGGCTCAGATTGCGGTCGTCGAAGTTGCCGATCTGCCCCTCGATCTCGCCCTCGAAGGTGTCCGTGGGCCGTCTGGTCACCACGTTCAGCACCCCGGCGTTGGTGTTGCGGCCGTAGAGCGTGCCCTGCGGCCCATACAGCACCTCGATGCGCTCGACATCCAGCAGGTCGGCAAGGCCGAGGCCGGAACGCGACTGATACACGCCGTCGATGAACACGCCCACGGATGGCTCGAGGCTCGGCTCGTTGCCGCCGGTGCCGAGGCTGCGCAGGCGCACGTTGGTGGTGAACGGGTTGACGTTGTAGCTGATCTGCAACGCCGGAATGTACTCGGCGATCTGCATGACGTTGGTAACCCCGGAGTCGGCCAGGAACGCCGAATCCAGCGCCCGCACCGTCTGCGGGACGTCGCTCAGCACCTCCGCCCGCTTCGAAGCCGTGACCACGATCTCCTCGATCGCCAGGCTGCTGGATGCCGCGGCGGAACCGGCCGAAAGCACGCCGGCCATCACCCCGAACATCCAGCATCGACTCGGCCGCGCGGCACGGGCCGGCTTCCGTGTGAAACCCTTCGACATCTCTCTCTCCCCGAAATCGAATGATGGTGGCCGCCAAATGGGCCGGCGCGCAGTCTACGGGTAGGGTGCCGCAGAGATTGTCGCCTGGGCGACAATGTCCGGCGGCTCAGGGAGGGGGTTCGGCCAGCGCCAGCCGCAGCAGCGCCTCGGGGTTCCGCACGGCCAGGCTGTTGTAGCCCAATGCCACCAGCCCATTGGCAGCCCATGCGCGTAGCTGCCGGTTGACGCTCTGCCGCGACGTGGCGGTCATGCTGGCGATATCTTCCTGGGACAGCGCCAGCTCCTGCAGCGGCTGCAATCCGGCCTGGCCGATCCGGAACGTCTGACAGAGCACGAAGGCGATGCGCCGATCGAGCGGGAAGCCGGCCAGGGCCCGCTGGCTGGCCAGGGTGCGGCGCAGGCGCTCGGCCAGGAAGCGGGCAACAGCCTGCCAGGCGCGCGGATGGCGGTTGAGCACGGCCATCACGTCGCGACTGCCGACCGTCATCAGCTCGGTCCGACCGCCGGCAATCGCGCTCAGCGATCGGTGACTGGGTGCCACCAGAGACAGCCAGCCGAAGCTCTCCACCGGCGCCAGCACCGCCTCGATGACGCGGCGGCCTTCGGCCTCGTAGGTGCATATGTAGACGACGCCGCTCAGAACCACCAGCACCGCATCGGGGGCCTGCCGCTCGTAAAAGACCTCGGCCCCCGATTCGAAGGCCTCGACGCGGCCCACGGTGGCAAAGTCGGACCGGGCAGCCGCGTCCATGTAGGCAAAGGGCGGCGAGTCCGCCAACAGGTTCTGCAGGCTGCCGGTCATGACGTGCGCCCGCCGCTCAGGGCTCCGAGAGGCGCTGCTGCTGCGCCTCCGGCAACGGCAGTGAGACCTCGCCGGCCAGGTTGCCCTTGCCGGGCACGAAGTTCACCTCGAGGCGGGTGCCGCAGGGGTCTTCGAACAGCACCGAGTAGTATCCCGGCGCCCAGTCGTCGTCCTGCGGACCGTGCACGATGCGCCCGCCCAACTCGGTCACGGCAGCGGCTACCGCATCCACGTCCTCCCGCGAGCGGGCCCGGAAGCAGAGGTGATGCAGGCCGGCCCGGTACTGGTCGAACGGCTCGGCGGAGTGGGCACGGCGGATGCCGACGCCGGTGCGGGCGCCGACGCAGTAGTAGAGGTCGTCGGTATCCACCAGGCAGGTCATGCCGAAGCGCGCCAGCAGGCCGCCGTAAAACGGTCGCGCGGCATCGAAGTCGGCGACCGTCAGGTAGATGTGGGCAATGCCGTTGATGCCGATGCTCATGATGCTGCCTCACCGCCCTGGTCGAGCGCCGTCGCCGCCGTACTGCGCTCGCCCGATGGGCGCCGCGCCAAGACCCAGATCAATCCCGCCGCGCTTGCGGCCGCGTAGAGGCCCAGTCCGACCACGACCCCCTCGGCCAGCACGCTGTGCCACCAGCCGACGCCGGCCGCCAGCAGCACGATCCGGGCCGCCTCCAGCGTCAGCGCCTGGCGGCCGCCCTCGAGAAAGACGCCCAGCACGTAGAACGACAGCGCCAGCCAGAGTCCTGCGCCGGCCACCAGGGCATGGGGCAACCCGTCTGCCGAAAGCAGCAGCGTCAGGGCGCCGATGGTCACCAGCCAGTACTGGGCGAACACCAGCGGCCCGCTGCCGGGCACCATGGGCGGGTCGAACTTGGGCGCCCGCCAGTCGGCGGCCGGCGCCGGCAGGTCGTCGGGGCGCCAGGCCGGGCTCGAGAACCACAGTTTCAGCTTGTCGCGCAGCCGCCGGGTGCGCGCGGTATCGCGGATCGTTTCCACCCAGACGTGCAGGTTGGCCCAGATCGGGTTCCAGCTCGCCAGCGGGTGGGTGATGCCGTACACGCAGGGTTCCTCCGGCCGCTCTGCCTGGTAGGTGCCGAACAGGCGGTCCCAGACGATGAACACGCCGCCGTAGTTGCGGTCGAGGTAGCAGGGATTCTTGGCATGGTGCACGCGGTGATTCGACGGCGTCACCAGCACCCACTCCATGGGCCCGAGGGCGGGCACGTGCTCGGTGTGCACCCAGAACTGATAGATGAGGTTCAGCGCGCCGACGGTGACGATCATCTCCACGGGGAAACCGGCCAGGTAGAGCGGCAGGTAGAAGACCAGCGTCGACCCGGTGCTGGTCTGACGCAGCGCCGTGGACAGGTTGAACTCCTCGCTCTGATGGTGGGCGACGTGGGAGGCCCAGAACAGGCGCCACTGATGTCCGTACCGGTGCGACCAGTAGTAGCACAGGTCGTAGCCGACGAAGGCCAGCACCCAGACCAGCCACGACTCGGCGGGCAGCGCCGCGTAGCCGAAGCGCTCGCGCAGGTAGATCACCACAACGCCGACCAAACCGAGCTTCACCAGCCCCACCAGGCGCGACAGGGTACCCAGGGACAGGCTGTTCACCGTGTCGGCGAGCCGGTAGGTGTTGCGGCCGCGGGCCCTGCCGTACGCGTACTCGAGCGCCATCAGCAGCACGAAGAACGGAATGGCGTACATCACCAGGCTCATGGCCGCGAGTATATCCTGCAGAAGGCCGCCGGCCGTCTCAGTGCCACAATCCCAGAACCAGCCCGTACAGCGTGTACTGTGCGGTGTGGTAGCCGCCGTTGATCAGCAGCAGCTTGAGCGGCCGCTGCTCGAACTGGTAGTTGATGGCGAACGACCCCGCCACCCAGAACAGCCCGGCCGCGAAGCCGGCACCCACCCCGAGCTGCAGCGACGGCGCCGGCCCCAGGAACATGGCGAACACGAAGGCGCCGAGCAGCGACCAGACGAACGAGATGCCGAACACCTTGGCCATGTTGGCCTGCTGGGCTTGCTCGGGCGTGATGCCCGCGGCGGCCATCCAGCCGTTGCCGAACAGCAGCGGCGAGTACCACAGGCCGCCCAGGGCGAAAGCAGAGACGGCCGCCGCGACCACGGCCAAATAGTTGATGTCGATCATGACCCCCCTCCCTCGATCAGCGCTCCCCACCCGCTGCCAGCGCACTCCCAAGCGCCGGCACGGCCTCGCGCAGGCTCTGCGCCCGCGCCTGCGCCAGCCGCCGGTGGCGGCAGGCCCGATGGGCCTCGGCGCGATCCATCAGCGCGTCGCGCAGCGCCGCGGAAGGCGCGGCGACCGACGCATAGGATTCGTCGGCGGTGAGCGGTGCCGGGCACGACGCCAGCACGGCCGCGGCCTGCGGGGCCTTGCCGGCCAGCGCGCGACGCTCGGCGAAGCTCAGCCAGCCGTCCCCGGCAGCGGC
Organism: Pseudomonadales bacterium; assembly: GCA_040219935.1. Taxonomy (GTDB): domain Bacteria; phylum Pseudomonadota; class Gammaproteobacteria; order Pseudomonadales; family Azotimanducaceae; genus UBA7803. The sequence goes on from JAVJUA010000011.1 coordinate 187,207, forward strand.
ACCGGCAGCCGCCGCGCCGAGGTCGGCGGGCGCGCTCATGTCGGCCAGATAGGCCGCCACTGCCGCATCGTCCGCAGCCAGGCCATGGCGGCCCAGACGGCCCTCCAACGCGAATCGCTCGGCACCGCCCAGCCAGATCAGCAGGCAGGCCCCCGTGCACTCGGCAGGCACCAGAGCGCCGGCACAGCCGCCCAGGTTCCCTGAGCCTTCCAGACACACCAGGTCGCCGCCGCGCGCGTAGTCCCATACCCCATCGAGGCGCCGTGCGTAACGATAGCCCACCTCGGTGGTGGCCAGCGCCGCCCGCAGAAAGCGGCCGATGCGCATGGCCTCGGCCGGGTCACCGCCGGGGCTGTCGAGCTTCACGGTCCACAGCACGTCCGGATCCTGCACCGCCGGCAGCGCCTCCCCGGCCACCAGCCGCTGCATGCGGGCGACGAAGCGATCATGGTCGCCCGCCTCGATGGCGCCTTGAATCAGCAGCTGCCGGCCCCGGCACTCGTCCTCGACGACGATGAGCTCCGCCGCAGCAGCGGCCCCCGCCGCCACCAGCAGCAGCGCGGCAGCAAAGCCTCGCATCGCCCGCGCCACGGCACGGCTCGCGTTCATACGACCTGCTCGAAGGTTTCGAGCTGGGGCGGGCCGAGGTAGGTGCCCTTGGGCGCGTGGGCCTGGGCGTGGGCCTTGCGGAAGTGCTCCGACTGGGTCCAGGCGGTGAAGGCGTCGCGGGACGCCCACACCGAATGGCTGGCGTACAGGGTGTAGGCGGGACCGTCTTCCGGCTCCACCCGCGGCCCCTTCAGCAGCGCGAAGGTCTTGAAACCCGGAACTTCCGACAGGTAGGTCTCACGCTCGCGCCAGATCTTCTCGAAGCCGTCTTCGAAGCCGGGCGCGATCCGGAACCGGTTCATGGCGAGAAACATGCGAACTCCTCTGGCATGACGTTGGCTGAAGCTACGGCGCCCAGTGTAAGGCGTCTGCCGGCAGCAGGCACGATCTGCTATGTTGCCGCCGATCTGCCACCGGAGGCTCGCCGCCATGGCCACCGTGAAGAAGCGCATCGTGGTCTGTGCCGACGGCACCTGGAACGACCCCGAGGACGACCACCCCACCAACGTGCTGCGCATGGCGCGCGCCATACGCCCCGAGGACGGCGACGAGGTGCAGCAGGTGGTGTTCTACGACTGGGGCGTGGGCAGCTATCACGGCCAGCTGCTGGGTGGCACCACCGGCCTCGGCATGGAGAAGAACATCCAGGACGGCTACCGCTTTATCGTCCAGAACTACGACCCGGGTGACGAGATCTTCCTGTTCGGCTTCAGCCGCGGCGCCTACACGGCACGGGCGCTGGCAGGCATGCTCAACAAATGCGGCATCCTCAATCGCACCCTGGCTGCCGACATCCCCCGCGCCTTCGACTTCTACAAGCGACGTACTGCCCGGCCGAGCTCTCCCACCGCGCGGCAGTGGCGCGCGGCGAACGCCGTAGGCGGCGACCGGGCCACGGTGGACTTCGTCGGCGTCTGGGACACGGTAGGCGCGCTCGGCATTCCCACGCGCGTGCTCGGCTTCGTGGAGGAGCGCGACCTGTTCTTCGATCAGGAGCTCGGCTCCAACGTCCGGGTCGCCCGCCACGCGGTGGCCATCGACGAGCAGCGCAGCGACTTCGTGCCCACCCTGTGGACCCGCAAGGAGGCCCTCGACATCCGCCAGGTCTGGTTCGCCGGCGTGCACGGCGACGTCGGCGGCGGCTGCGCGCCCAAGGACGGTGAGCTGCTGAGCGACGTGCCGCTGGCCTGGATGGCTCGCGAGGCCAGCCGGGTCGGGCTGCTGTTCGAACCGCACCTGCATGGCGACACCACCGCACTGCACGAAGCCCGGGCGCACAAATCCTACCGGCGCTTCTGGCGCGTGCTGGGCAAGGAGCAACGGGTCATCCCCGCCGACGCCCTGGTGCATGCCTCAGTTCGCGACCGCCACCAGGCCACCGGCTACGAGCCGGAGCCGCTTCGGAAGTGGCTGGCCGCCAACGGCGGCTGGGGCACCGTCGAGGATTGAGCAGGAGGCACGAGGATCAACCCATGACCGATCTGGCACACGCCGTGGAACTGCTCGCCCGGGGCGACTGGCAGGGCGCGCACGCCATCGTGCAGGACGACGAATCACCGCTGGCCTGCTGGGCACACGGCATCGTCCACATGCTGGAGGGCGATCTCGGCAACGCCGACTACTGGTACCGGCGCGCTGGCCGGCCACGGCCGGGGCCCGAGCGCGCCGGCGAGGAGATCACCCTGCTACGCCATCACCTCGGCGGCGTGGCCTGAGGATCAGCCGCCGAGCTCGGCCAGCTTGCCCTCGAAGTAGCTGCGGCTGCGCTCGTCGATGGGCACCGACAGATAGCGGCGCAGGGCAGCCGCGTCGAGCTGCGCGTGCCGGTCGCGAAACATCTGCACCGTGCTCACCCGGACGCCCTGATGCTCGATGAGCGTAAAGGGCTCGCCGGACGTCACCGCGCCGGTGCGGACGACGCGGCAGTAGAACCCGGGGCGCTCGCCCCGCATGAAGCGCTTCACGAAGCCGGCATCGCCCATGCGTTGCGCCAGGGTGTTGCAGGGAATGCGCGGCGCCGTGACCTCCAGCACCACCTGCTCGAACACCAGCCGGGTGCCCACCACCAGCCCGGCTTCGGCGAGGCCGGACAGGGTCAGGTTGTCACCGAAGGTGCCCGGCTCGAGCGGGCGCCCGAGCTCGGCCGACCACCACGCATAGTCTTCCTGCCGGTAGGCGTAGACGGCCTGATCGGGGCCGCCGTGATGCCGGGTGTCGATGATGGCGTCACCGCCGAGGCCGAGCTCCGAGACTGCCACCGGGCCCGCCACCGGCCGCTTGCCGATGCCCGTGTAGCCGTCGAAATGCCGTCCGCTGAGGCGCTCGCGGCGGCCGACGTTCACGCTTTCCAGTCGCACGTCAGGAACTCCGGTCAGTCGAAGGTGGCGGACATGCGCGCGTACATCAGCCGGCCGCCGGCGTTGAAGGGCGCGTATCCGGAAAAAGGATACAACGAATGCTCGACGGGCTGGTCGGCGCCCGTTGGCCGCACGTCCGGATACTCATTCAGCAGGTTGTGCACGCCGACGCCGAATGCGACCCGGCGGTTGACCCGGTAGCGCAGGTCCAGATCCAGCAGCCAGGCAGCGTCCATCTCGAAACGCTCGACGTCGCGACTGCCGAAGTCGGTCACCGCGCCCAGCCGGGTCAGGCGGCCCTGCACGTCCCAGGGTCCCCGCTGCCAGGCCGCGCGCGCGATCAGCTTGAGCTCCGGATGCTCGGCTTCGAGCTGCGCCGCGGCGCGGTCGCCGAACGGGGTGACGGCGTCGCCGGCCGCCGTGGTCAGCGAGCGCAGGTCGTCCACCCGGGTGGTGTGGCGGCTGACGCCGAGGTCGAGATCGAGCACGCCGCGTCGGACGTCGAGGCGATAGCCCGCCCGGGCGTCGATCCCGCGGGTGCGGACATCGGCGCCATTCAGCGCGAACTGCACGGCATCGATGTCGGCCAGCCCGGCGGCCGCCATCGCGTCGGTCACCACGCCCCCGGAAAGCTCCGGCGACAACACCACGCGGTCTTCGACGTCCACCTGCCAGGCATCCACGGACAGCGACCAGCGCTCGCCGGGGGCGTAATGCAGGCCGACGCTGGCGTGCTCGGCAGTCTCCTCATTCAGGGAGCCGCCGCCCAAGGCGGCCGCCTCGGCGCTGTCCGGGGCATAGACGCCCGACTCGCGCGAACCGGCCGGGGTCACGAACCGCACCGCCCGGTTGTAGGTCGACTGCGCCAGCGCCGGGGCGTGGAAGCCCCGCCCGGCCGCAGCGCGCAGCAGCAGCCCATGGACGAGCTTAAGCTCGGCGCCCAGATCGGCGCTGAACTGGCCACCGAGATCGTCCAGATCGTCGTAGCGGGCCGCCAGCGAGACGTCGAGCCGGTTGGTCACGGCCGCCCGCAGCGCCGCATAGGCCGAGTCGGTATCGCGCGTGTTCTCCAGCTCGCTGGCGAACCCGGCAAAGCCCACCGATGCCGCCGGCAGCCGCTCGCTGACGACGCCGGCCAATCCGGCGTCGAAGTAGGACGCCAGGTCGCCGGTCTCCACCTCGTACTCCTCGCTCGCCGAGGCGACGCCTGCCTCCAGGATGAGCGGCCCGGCCAGCCACGATGGTTGCCAGCCGCGCACCACGTCGAGCTGGAACCCCGACATCTGGGTCTCGTTGTTGCCGGTCACGAAGCTGCGCGGGCTGCCGGCGCCGAACGTGGGGTTCAGGGTGTCTGCCACGGACAGGTCGATCTCGTCCTCGCGCTGGTTGTAGCTCAGATCCCAGCGCCAGCCCCAGTGCTCGCCGCGCAGGCCCAGGCTGAAGGAGCGGTCGTCGATGTCGGACTCGAGCTTCGGCAGGAAGCCGTCGGGGTAGAGCGCCGGAACGTTGCGGGCATCCACGGCGCGTACGAACGGCGCAAAGGTCTCGACGTTGCGGGTGCCGAGAAAGGTGAACCCGTAGACGTCGACGCCGCCGCCCACCGGCATGGCGGCATTGAACAGAATGTTGAGCTCCTCCAGCGCCGGATCGCCATAGGCCGAACGGCGCCGGTCGATGGTACGCTCACGAACGTCGAAGCTGCCGTCGGGCCGCAGCGGATACTGCTGACGCGCGTCGTAGCCGGCGCGGTTGGCCGAGTTGCGATCCTGATACTCGGCGGACAGGCGCATGAACCCGCCGTCCCCCAGCGCAAAGCCCCAGCTCCCCTGCAGCACCAGGTCGTTGCCGTCGCCATCGTCTTCGGTGAGGTTGCCGGACAGGCCGAGCTCGATGGTGCCCGCCACGTCGTCCACCACCGCACCGCCGAATCGGGGTACGCCCTCGATGGCGGTGCGGCGCTGCCCGAACGACGCTTCGAAGCGGCCGCCGGCGGCCGCGTCGTCGAGGACGATGTTGATCACGCCGGCCTGGGCGCCGGAGCCGTGCCGGCCCCCGGCGCCGCCCGACAGCACCTCCACCCGCGCCACCGCTGCCAGCGGCAGCAGCGCCAGGTCGAAGCCCACCGAGCCACGGCCCGCCTGATCGGATGTGTAGAATCGGGCGCTGGCGTGCTGCCGCTTGCCGTTCACCAGCACCACCATCTGATCCGGCGCCAGCCCCCGCAGCGAGCCGGCGCGGGCATGATCGTCGCCGTTGACCGCGAACGGTGCCGCGAAGCGGTAGGCGGGCAGCAGCGCCGCCAGGGCGCGGGGCAGGTCGGTGTGGCCGGTGGACGCCAGCGCGGCGCGATCGAAAACGTCGAGCGGCCGCCCGGCCGGCGGCGCAACGGTGTCGGCGCTAACGGCCGCGGCGGCGCCCAGCAGCAGGCATGACCCCATGGTGTTGAGGTATCTCCGCAAGTCCTTCACGGCCATCTCCTTGATCCAAACGCGACACCTTAGGGAGCCGGCTGATGGGAAGCAATGACATGGGCGGCCTTTCGGCAGCGGCGCCGTTTCGCAGTACCATGGCCCGGCACACCCGCACATCACGCTGACCTTGGAGAGGGGGTTATCCGATGACGACCAAGCCGAACCCACGCATTTCCGCCCGTCTGACCGCACTGCTGATCGCGGCGCTGCTTGCCGCGCCGCTGGCCGCCGAGGAGGCGGCCCGCCTCAACCGCACCATCGAAACCCTGGAGGCGGAGCAGCCGGCGTTCGGCATCTTCACGGGCAACTTCTCGCTGGCCAACGCCCGCGGGCTGGCTCGATCGGGCCTGGACTTCATCTTCATCGACATGGAGCACACGCCCGTCGACCTGGAGACCCTGCAGGCCTTCCTGCTCGGCATGACCGACAAGGCCCGCATGCTGGAAAAGGGGAATGCGCAGATGGACGTCACCCCTCTGGTGCGCATTCCCATGAGCGGCCGCGAAAACCTGCAGTGGATGGTCAAGCAGGTGCTGGACGCCGGCGCCTTCGGCATCGTCTTCCCCTACGTCGAAACCCAGGAGGAGGCCGAGATCGCGGTACGCTCGATGCGTTATCCGCAGGTGCGCGGCGACGCTGCCGTGGAGCCGGCCGGCCTGCGCGGCGCCTCGCCCGCCATCGCCAGCTGGTTCTGGGGCTCCCGCAACTACATGAGCCAGGCCGACGTCTGGCCGCTGGACCCGAACGGCGAGCTGCTGGCGGTGATCCAGATCGAGTCGAAGCTGGCCGTGGAGAACGTCGAGGCGATCGCTTCGGTACCCGGCATCGGCGCCATCTTCATCGGCCCCAGCGACCTGTCCATCTCCTACGGGCTGCCGGGACAGCTCGACCATCCGGAGGTGGCCGCCGCCATGAAAAAGGTGCTGGGGGTGTGCAAGGCGCGAGGCATTCCCTGTGGCCTGACCACCAACCAGGACACGGTCGCCGACTACCTGGCCGAGGGCTACACCTTCGTGACCGTCGGCTACTGGGACGACGCCGGCATCTCCACCCGACCGGGCACCGCCCTGGATGCCGCCCGTCGGGCGGCCGGCCGCAACTGAGACCAACCGAAGCGGGAGCGGCACCATGCGCATCCGAACGCTCATCCCGACCTGGCTCATGGTCGCGCTGCTGCCCCTGACGCCCGGCGCCCAGGCCGAGCCGGCCACCAGCCTGATCGGCCGCAGCGTCGAGACCCGCGACGGCGAGGAGCTGGGGCGGGTGCGCGATCTGGCCGTCGACCTGAGCAGCGGACAGGTGCGCTTCGTGGTGGTGTCGGTGGGCAGCTTTCTGATTCAGGACAGCCTGATCGCCGTGGCCCCGGACGCGCTGCGCGACAGCGCCGACCGGGACGGCCGGCTGGTGCTGGAAGCCAGCGCCGACGCCCTGCGGCAGGCGCGCCGGTTCGCCGATGGCGACTGGCCGCAGGCGCCCGACGTGCTGCGCGCCGCGGCGCCTGAGGACGACGCGGCGCCTGCCGGCGGCACGGACGCCGGGACGCCCACACCGTCGCGGGGCACGGCCACCATCAGCGACGGCCGCCGCCGGGCGACCCTTTCTGCAGGGGAGCGACGCATCGAAACGGTAACGGCGACGCCAGCGCCCGCCGCGCCGACCCGGGAAGCAACAGCCAAGGCGGCCGTCGAGGTCGAGAAGCCGTCACATCCGCCGCCGCGCACGCAGTTCGAGCGGCTCGACCGCGACCGCAACGGCGTGCTCGACCGCGCCGAGATCGCCCACGAGCTGGAACGCAGCCATCGCTTCGCCGACATCGATGTCGACGCCAACGGCGTCGTGGACGAAGGTGAGTGGCAGCGATTCCAGCCGCCGGAAGAGCGCGTTTCCGACGAGCTCAGGTAAGCAGCATGGTGACCGCGAGAAGCCCGAAGGCGACCCCGATCAGAACGAGGACGTTGAAGCCGATCTTCCTGATGGCCTGAGAGTCTTCGGCGGCGAGGTATTGCACGATCGATCGCTCCTGTGAACGGTTGATCGTGCCAGCATAGGCGCCGCCGCGGCCGGCACCTTGATCCTGATCAAGTCCGGACGTTACATGCCCTTGGCCGCCTGGCCGGGATCACGCGTCATGCGGTCGAGCACGCCCATGCCGAAGGCCGACACCACGAACGTCAGGTGGATGATCACGTACCAGAGCAGCTTGTCGTTATCGACGTTGGGCGTGTTCATGAAGATCTTCAGCAGGTGGATCGACGAGATGGCGACGATGGACGATGCCACCTTGTTCTTCAGGCTGGTGTAATCCATCTTGCCGAGCCAGCCGAGCTTCTCGGTGTCGGTGCCCAGGTCGAGCCGGGACACGAAGCTCTCGTAGCTCGACAGCATCACCATCACGATCAGCCCGCCCACCAGGGCCAGGTCGATCAGCGACAGCACCACCAGCACCAGGTCTGCCTCCTTGATCTCGAGGATGGCCGGCAGCACGTGGAAGACCTCCTGGAAGAACTTGATGCCCAGCGCCAGCAGGGCCAGGCTCAAGCCCAGGTAGATGGGGGCCAGAATCCAGCGCGCGGAGTAGATGCCCTTCTCGATCATTCGTTCCAGCATGATGCCCGCCTATTCCTCCATCAGACCGGCGAGGCGCTCCGCCGCGGTGGCGAAATCCTCCATGAACGACTGCACCACCGAGCGCACCGACTGCGGCGCGTTCATCAGCCCGACCCCCTGCCCGACCCAGTAGGTGGCGAGCTGGCGGGCGCCCGGGTCGCCGGCTTCGGCCAGCTTGTTGATGCGCGACAGCGCCGGCTCGCTGACCAGGCTCTGCAGCGGCATCGGCAGCGGCTCCGGGGCCTCGTCACTCTGCCAGGCGTCGGTCCACGCCGAGCGGAGCTGGCGCGTGTACTTGCCGGTGCGGCTGCGGGAGCGCACCGTCTGCCGCGAGTTGGCCGCCAGCATCTTCTCCTTCACCGGCGGCGAGGTTTCGGCTTCCGCCGTGGTCAGCCACACCGAGCCGGTCCAGGCGCCGGCGGCGCCCATGGCCATGCAGGCCGCCATCTGCCGGCCGGTAACGATGCCGCCGGCCGCCAGCACCGGAATGTCGCCATACGCCCTGAGGGCCTCGATCACCTCCGGCACCAGCACCAGGGTAGAAATCTCGCCGCAATGGCCGCCGGCCTCGGTGCCGGAAACGATGAGGATGTCGACGCCGGCCTCGGCGTGCTTGATGGCATGCTCCGGGGCGCCGGTGAGCGCGCCGACGGCGACGCCGGCCTCCCGTGCCCGCTCCAGCATGATGCGCGGCGGCACGCCCAGTGCGTTGACGATCATCTTGATCGGATGCGCGAAGGCGACGTCCAGCACGCGAGCGGCGCCCGACTCGCGCATGCCCGCGGCGAAGCTCGAGCCCACCTGACGGTCCCAGAGGCCGTCAGCAGATACGCCGTGCTCGGCGAGGATGCGATCGACGTAGGCTTTGTGCTCCGGCGGGATCATCGCTTCCACCTGCTCCGGCGTCAGCGAGCCTTCCTTATCGGCCATGCTGGTCGGCACGATCAGATCGACGCCGTAGGGCATGCCGCCGACGTGCTCGTCGATCCAGGCCAGCTCGATCTCCAGCGACTCCGGCGTGTGTCCGGCCGCGCCGAGCACGCCGAAGCCGCCCGCCTTGCTGACCTCGGCGACCACGTCCCGGCAATGGCTGAAGGCGAACAGCGGAAACTCGATGCCCAGCATGTCGCAGACCTTGGATCTCATCGCATACCTCGAAACACAGCAAAAAATCGGCCCGGGCGACTATAGCCGTCGCCGCGTCGAGTGGCCAGCCGCGGCCGCCGATCTGAAGAATGGCGCGTAACGGGTTATCCTGCGATCCGGATTCTTGCAGGAGACAGCCATGCTGCAGCGCCTGGCAGACCGGCTCGGGCTGAACGCCGTGCCTCAGATCTTCTTCGTGTCAGCCGGCATCGCGGTGCTGTTCGTCGCTCTGGCCATCCCCTTCCGCACGGACTTCGCCGCCCTGTTCGGCGCCCTCACCAGCTTCACCGTCACCTACTTCGGCTGGTTCTACATTCTCAGCGTCACCGGCCTGTTGATCTTCCTGATCTGGGTCGCTCTGTCCCGCTACGGCAGCATCCGCCTGAGCCGCGACCACGAGGCACCCGAGTACGGCACGGTCACCTGGTTCTCGATGCTGTTCGCCGCCGGCATCGGCACCATCCTCATGTTCTGGGGCGTCGCCGAGCCGATGTCGCACCTGGCCAACCCGCCGCTGGAAGGCGTGGAGGCGGGCACGCCGGAGGCGGCACGGCTTGCCATGACCATCGCCCTGTATCACTTCGGCCTGCACACCTGGACCATCTTCACGCTGCCCGCGCTCGCCATCGGCTACTTCGCCTACCGCCAGGGCCTGCCGATGCGCATCAGCAGCATCTTCTACACCGTGCTCGGCAAGAAGATCTACGGCCCCTGGGGCTGGCTGATCGACATCATCGCCGTGATCGGCACCCTGTTCGGGGTGGCAGTCTCGGTGGGACTCGGCACGCTGCAGCTCAACAGCGGCCTCGGCTACCTGGTGGGGCTACCCAGCACGGCGGGCACCCAGATCGCCATCGTCGCCGTGATCACCTGCGTCGCCACCGTGTCGGTCGCGCTCGGGCTAGACCGCGGCATCAAGCGGCTGTCCCAGTTCAACATCGGCATCGCCCTGGTGATCCTGCTGTTCGTCTGGGTGGCCGGGCCGACCCTGTTCATCACCTCGGGAACGGTGCAGAACATCGGCGCCTACCTGCAGAACATCACCTGGATGGCGTTCTGGACGGAAACCTACCAGGGCACCCACTGGCAGCGTAGCTGGACCGTGTTCTACTGGGCCTGGACCATCTCCTGGGCGCCCTACGTGGGCATCTTCATCGCCCGCATATCCAAGGGCCGCACCATCCGTCAGTTCGTCGGCGGCGCCCTGGGCGCGCCGCTGCTGTTCACCATCGTCTGGTTCTCGGTGTTCGGGCTGGCCGCCATCGATCTCGAGCTCAACCACGCCGCCGGGCTGGCGGCCCAGGTGCAGGCCGATGTGTCGGTGGCGCTGTTTTCGTTCCTGGAGAACTACCCTCTGGCAACCCTGACGTCGCTGCTCAGCGTCGTGATCATCGTCGTGTTTCTCACCACCTCGGCGGACTCGGCGGCGCTGGTCATCGATCTGCTGTCACGACACGCCGACCAGCCGTCACACACCGGCCAGCGCGTGTTCTGGACGCTGCTGCTCGGCGCCATCGCGGCGACCCTGCTGCTGGGCGGCGGGCTCGGCGCGCTGCAGAACGTGATCACCACCCTCGGCTTTCCGTTCTGCGCCCTGCTGGTGTTCATGGCCGTGGCCCTGACCCGGGCGCTGCACGCCGACTACCTGGGCTACACCCTGGACGATCTGGCGGCAGGAAGGACGCCCGGCATCGACCCCATGGGGGCGGATCCGCCAGACGTCCAGGACCGCGACCGGCCGCCACGCTGAGGCGCCGGCCCGGTCGCCCGGCACGGGCGTGATCTGCTAACTTATGGCGTCCATGAACGCAGCATGACGTCAGGGGGGGACCGGGCATGGGCAGCGCGAACTGGCAGTTCTTCCAGGAATTCCTCAAGTCACCGCGCGTGGTCGCGTCACTGGTGCCGAGTTCGCCGCTGCTGGAGCGGCGGCTGGTGCGGGCTGGAGACGTGGGCAACGCCTCGGTGGTGGTAGAGCTCGGCAGCGGCACCGGCGGCACAACGCGCGCCCTGCTGGAGGCCATGGACCCTGCCGCCCGCCTCATCGCCATCGAGCGTCACGCCCCCTTCGCACGGGCGCTGGCCGACATCGACGACGATCGCCTGGTGATCGAGCACGGCTGCGCCAGCGCCCTGGGTGACGCCCTAGCCCGCTGCGGCGCACATTCGGCAGACGTGGTGGTGTCCGGGATACCGTTCTCGACGCTGCCGCCGGATGTGGCGCGGCGCATCGTCGCCGCCGTGCACGGCGCGCTCTCGCCCGGCGGCCGCTTCATCGCCTATCAGGTCAGCGACCGGGTCACCGACTACGCCGCTGCCGAGTTCGGCAGGCCGCGGGTCGAATTCGAGCTGTGCAACGTGCCGCCGATGCGGGTGTTCATCTGGCGCAAGGCCTGAGCCCGCCGCCTCAGGGCAGACGCACCCTGGCCGGCGCCACCGGGCACCCGGCCACCGCGACGTCGAACCGATGCACGGCGCCACCCCGATCGCTGCCGGAGCCGGTGGAACCCGAGACCACGTAGAGAGCGCGCAGGTCATCGCCGCCGAAGCACACCGACGTACACATGGGTTCTGGAATCTCGACGAACCCGGTCTGCCGCCCGGCAGGGTCGTAGACGGCGACGCCGTGGCCGCCACCGGCCAGGGCGACCCAGATGCTGCCATCCACCGCCACCGCCAGCCCGTCCGGCACGCCGCGATCGGTGACCACCAGCGGCGAGCGGCTGCCGAGGTCGCCATCTTCGCTCACGGGGTATTGCCACACCGTGCGCACGCCGGAGTCGGAGTGATACAGGGTGCGCCCGTCCGGGGAGAAGCCGAGGCCGTTGGTCAGGTGGACGTCGCCGGCGACGATGCGGGCCCGGCCGTCCAGGTCGATCAGCCAGAGATCGCCGGTGGCGTCGGCCGCCTGATCATCGTTCTCGAAGACGGGGCTGCGCCCCAGCGAGCCCGCGTAGATCCGCCCGGCCGCGTCGGTGGTGAAGTCGTTGTAGCCGACGTTGCCGGCATCGGGATCGCGGTCGAGCAGGGTCAGCGTCTCTCCACCATCGAGGGGCTTGTAGGCAATGTTGCGGCCGCTCACCACCAGCCCGCCGGCCTCATGCCAGGCCAGCCCGCCGATGCCGCGGCGGTGGGCAACCACGGTGCTGACGGCACCGGCCGGGTCCACACAGAAGACGCCGCCGTTCAGCACGTCGCTGAACATCAGCCCGTGACCGGGCACCCACAACGGCCCTTCCACCAGTCCATAGCCCCGAGCCAGCGTCTGCATGCGTTTACCCCCCTCGCCTGCGGGGAGCTTAACGCAGAACCGGCCCGCCGGCCGAGGGGCCGACGGGTCGGTAGCGGACCTCAGCCGCTCCGGGTCATTCGCTCTGGCTGGCCACGTCGGCCGCCGAGACGACGTCGAGGTTGCGCCGGGCGTTGGCGTTGTCCGGGTCGAGGGACAGGGCCCGCTCGAAGTCGTCACGGGCCCCGAAGTGGTCGCCGCTCAACGCCTTTACCACGCCGCGATTGGAGTAGAGGTGGGTCATGATCTCGGCGCGCCGGCGCGGTGAGGGCGACACCGTGGTCCCGAGATCCACCGGCGCGGCCCGAACCGCCCGCTCGCAGCTCGCCATGGCCGCCGCCAGATCATCGGCCTTCACCTGGCTGACGCAGAGGTTGGTGGCGACTGCGTAGCGCTGGTCCGCAACGGTCGCCCGACGCAGCATCGAGCTGGCGGCAGCATAGTCCTCGCTCTCGATCTGGGCATAGCCCAGTGAGTTCTCGAAGGCGGTGACGTGATACGCCGCATGGGCCGGCACGGCTGTTGCCGCGCCCAGCGCCAGGGTCGCAACGAATGCAGCAGATCGCAGGGGTCGCTTGGTGTGGGTCATCTCGTACAGCTCCGTTTGACAAGGTGACCACCACAGTAGGCCCGGCATCCGGACGCGACAAACGATGGCTCATCCGGCGATCGATGAAGAACGCTCATGTATGTTCGCCTGCTTGTCATGCTCGGTGAAGGTGTCGACGATCCAGCGCCACAACGTCAGGGCCGCGTCGGGATGCTGGCTATCGCCACTGAGCACGGCGTGATAGTGATCGGCGCTCTCCAGGTCGAGTTCGAACATGCGCCGCAGCCGGCCGTGGGCGAACCAGGCCCCGCTCATGGGCATCGGTATCAGCGCCGCGCCGGCACCCTGCTCGGCCGCGCGCGCCAGCGCGAACATGCTGTCGAAGCGGATGATCTGCCGCGGCGGCGGCGCCTCCACGCCGGCGAGCTGCAGCCACTGGTGCCAGGCGCGCGGTCGCGACTGGTGCACCAGCAGCGTCATCTGCGACAAGGCACCCAACCCTTCCCCGGCATGAAGCCGATGCAGGTCCGGGCTGCAGGCCGGCACGTAGCGGATGGGAAACAGGGCCTGGCTCAGCGGGCCGTCCGGCCGGCGCAAGGACAGCACGATGCTGACGTCGGCGCGACCGGAGAGCCGCGCCCCGGGCGCCGTGGTTTCGATGCGCAGATCGACATGGCGATGCGCCTGGGAGAACGCCGCCACCCGCGGCATGAACAGCTCGCTGGCAAAAAACTCGGGCATCTGGATCACCAGCGGGCAGCGCTGCGGACGCCGCCGGAACTCGACCACGGCGCGCTCGATGGCGCGCAGGTGCGGCTGCACCTGCTGCTGCAGCGTCCGCCCGTCGTCGGTGAGCGCCACCGACCGGGTGCGGCGCTCGAACAGGGTCACACCGAGCTGCTCTTCGAGGCTCTTGATCTGATGGCTGACCGCGGACGCGGTCAGGCAGAGCTCCTCCGCGGCATCCTTGAAGCTGAGATGCCGGGCGGCCACGCAGAACGCTCTCAGGCCGCGGAACTGCACCTGCATGAGCTACTTCTCTGAACGTCGACGCCCAGGGTGACAGCAATTCGCGTGCCAGCGGTCAGCCGGCCGCCGGAGCCCATGCTGCGGCAGCACCGGGTGCGGACGCCGGGCACTGATGGTGCACTGCGCCATCGGCCCGCCCCATCCTGGGGCCCGGCCCAGGCCGAGGATGACAGACCACCTGCCCAGGGCTAACGTCGCAGGCTGCCGCCGACCACCCGGAGACGTCATGCAGAACTCGCGCCGCAATGGCAGCCTGTGGCTCGATCAGGCACCGCCGCCCGCCGCAGCCGCTTCCGAGCCGCCGCCCGCCAGCGCCGACGTGGTCATCGTCGGCGCCGGCTACACCGGCCTGTGGACCGCCTACTACCTGAAGCGTGCCGAGCCCACCCTCGACGTGGTGGTGCTGGAAGCCGAATTCGTCGGCTTCGGCGCCAGCGGCCGCAACGGCGGCTGGTGCATCGGCACGGCCTGGGGTGTGGACGCCCTGCTCGCCGACCCCGAGACCCGCAGCCGCGGTATGGCCCTGCAACGCGCCCTGTTCGAAACGGTGGACGAGGTGGCGCGGGTGTGCGACGCGGAGGCCATCGATGCGCACCTCGACCGCGGCGGCTGCCTGCGGGTGGCGAGGGCGCCGTTTCAGGCCGACCGGCACCGCGCCGAGCTGGAGCAGCGCTACCGCCAGGGATTCAGCGAGCGCGACATGGTCTGGCTGGACGCGCCGGCAGCCCGGGCGCGCATCGGCATGGCCGCCAACCACGGGGCGCTGTGGTTCCGCCACTGCGCCGCGCTCCACCCTGCCCGCCTGGTGCTCGGCCTGGCGGACGCGGCGCGCCGGCTGGGCGTACGCATCGTCGAGGAGACCCCGGTCACCGCCCTGGAACCCGGACAGGCGCACACGCCGCGCGGCACCGTGCGGGCCCGGCAGGTGCTGAGGGCCACCGAAGGCTACACGGCCTCCCTGGCCGGGGCGCGCCGCGACCTGCTGCCGGTGTATTCCATGATGGTGGCCACCGAGCCGCTGCCGGAGGCGCTCTGGCAGAGCCTGGGCCTGGCCGGCCGCGAGACCTTCGGTGACGACCGCCGGCTGGTGATCTATGGGCAGCGCACGCGCGACGGGCGGCTGGCCTTCGGTGGCCGTGCCGGCTACGACTTCGGCTCCGGGCGCCGGCGCGTGGTGGACCCTGCGGATCCCATGATCGCGCGGGTGGAGCGAGCGCTGCGCGAGCTGTTTCCGCCGCTGGCGGGTGCCGCCATCAGCCATCGCTGGGGCGGCGTGCTCGGCATATCGCGCCACTTCCGGCCCTGCGTCAGCTTCGACCGACGCAGCGGCCTGGGTTGGGCCGGCGGCTACGTAGGCGAGGGCGTGGCCGCCTCGAACCTGGCGGCCCGAATCCTCGCCGACCTGGTGCTGGAGCGCGACTCCGAACGCACCGGGCTGCCGTGGGTGGACGACCTGCCGCGCCGCTGGGAACCGGAGCCGCTGCGCTGGCTCGGCGCCCGGGCGCTGCTGTTCGCCGCCGCCCGGGCAGACCGGGCCGAGTACCGGATCGGACGCCCGTCACGCCTGTGGGGGCCCGTCTTCGACCGGCTGAGCCACTGACCGCGAGCGGCCGCGGCGCCGCGGCCGGCGCCGTTACCTGTTGCCGTCGACGCTCCACATGCCGCCGCCGCGGCAGGCGATGAACAGGAACGCGAAGCAGTACAGCACCGCCAGCTCGCCGCCGTTGTTCATGGGGAACAGGTCACGCATGCCGTGAGCGAGCCAGTAGGCCACCGCCATGGTGCCGCTGCAGATGAAGGCCGCGGGCCGAGTCAGCAGCCCGATCATCACCAGCGCGCCGCCGATCAGCTCGATGCCGCCGGCGCCGTAGGTGATCCAGTCCGGCGTGCCCTCCCGCGCCGGCGCCGGGAACCCGAACAGCTTCTGGGTACCGTGCCACAGAAACAGCAGCCCCGTAACGATGCGCAGCAGCGCGTAGCTCTGCCCTTCGAATCGGCTCAAGAACCCCAGCATGTCGTCTCTCCTCTCCCTGGTGCAGCGAGCATACGCTATCGTCCCGAGCCGCACAGCCACCCCGGCCGGGCGCATTCGCTGCTATAGTGCGCCCTCTGTTTTTCACGCGTCAGTCCCTGACGCGTCTGCCACTCAGGAGGGGACAGCCATGAGCGCCATGAAAGGAACCGTTCACTACGAGAAGCGCGGCGAGATCGCCCTGATGACCGTGGACAACCCGCCCGTGAACCCGCTCTCCAGCGGCGTGCGCCAGGGGCTGCACGACGGCGTCAGCAATGCCCTGGCCGACGATGGCATCAAGGCGATCGTGCTCACCGGCGCGGGCCGCGCCTTCATCGCCGGCGCCGATATCTCCGAGTTCGGCGCGGCCGCCACCCAGGGCCCCGGGCTGCACGAGGTGCTGGCCCTGATGGAAGGCAGCAAGAAGCCCATCGTCGCCGCCATCAACGGCACCGCCTTCGGCGGCGGCCTGGAGGTGGCGCTGTGCTGCGACTACCGCGTGGCGGCCCCGAAAGCACCGGTGGGCCTGCCGGAAGTGAAGCTGGGCCTGCTGCCCGGCGCCGGCGGCACCCAGCGCCTGCCGCGCCTGATCGGCGCCGAGAAGGCGCTGCAGTTCATCCTGTCCGGCGACCCGATCCCGGCGCCGGCGGCCAAGCAGCTCGGCATCGTCGATGCCGTGGCGGAAGGCGACGTGGTGGACGGCGCCATCGACTACGCCCGCCAGGTGCTGAAGAACGGCGGCAAGCTGCGCAAGATCCGCGACGAGAGCGCCAAGGTCGAGGCCGACCGCGGCAACCCCGAGATCTTCGACGAGGCCCGCAAGAACGCGGCCCGGCGCATGCGCGGCCGGTTCGCGCCGGAGATGATCATCCAGTGCGTCGAGGCTGCGGTGAACCTGGGCGACTTCGACGCCGGCATGCAGGTGGAGCAGGAGAACTTCCGCAAGTGCCTGAACCACCCGCAGCGGGCGGCCCTGATCCACGTCTTCTTCGCCGAGCGCGAGGTGGCGAAGATTCCCGACGTGCCGAAGGACACCCCGGTCAAGCCGATCAAAGCGGCCGGCGTGGTCGGCTGCGGCACCATGGGCGGCGGCATCACCATGTGCTTCGCCAATGCGGGCATTCCCGTCACCGTGCTGGAGATGAACCAGGAGGCGCTGGACAAGGGCCTCAAGGTCATCCGCCGCAACTACGACATCCAGGTCAGCCGCGGCCGCATGACGGCCGCCGACGTCGACAAGCGTATGGGTCTGATCACCGGCACGACGAAGTACGAAGACCTGGGCCAGGCCGATCTGGTGATCGAGGCCGTCTACGAGAACCTCGACGTCAAGAAGGAAGTGTTCAAGAAGTTCGACGAGGTGATGAAGCCCGGCGCCATCCTCGCCAGCAACACCTCCGGCCTCGACCTGGACGCCATGGCAGCCGCCACCAAGCGCCCGAGCGACGTCATCGGCCTGCACTTCTTCAGCCCCGCCAATGTGATGCGGCTCCTGGAGGTGGTGCGCGGCGCCAAGACCGACAAGACGACCATCGCCACGGCCATGCAGCTCGGCCGCACGCTGGGCAAGGTGGCCGTGCTCTCCGGCAACGCGCCGGGCTTCATCGGCAACCGCATGCTGGCCGGCTACACCCGCCAGGCCGGCGAGATCATCCTGCAGGGCGCGACGCCCTACCAGGTCGACAAGGTCATGAACCAGTTCGGCATGCCCATGGGTCCGTTCCAGATGAACGACCTGGTGGGCCTCGACCTGGGCTGGCGGGCCCGCAAGCTGTCCGGCATGAAGCCCGACGACGTGCCGATCACGGCCCGCGTCGCCGACAAGCTCTGCGAGCTGGAGCGCTTCGGCCAGAAGACCAGCCGCGGCTTCTACATCTACCCCGAGGGCAGCCGCGCCGGCCAGCCCGACCCGGAGGTGGTGAAGATCGTCGAGGAGACCTCGGCCGAGCTCGGCATCACGCGGCGCGAGATCAGCGACGACGAGGTGTTGAAGCGCTGCCTGTACCCGCTGGTCAACGAGGGCGCCCGCATCCTGGAGGACGGCATCGCGCTGCGCCCGGGCGACATCGACATCGTCTACCTGAACGGCTACGGGTTCCCCGAGGTCACCGGCGGCCCCATGTTCTGGGCCGACCAGCAGGGGCTGGACAAGGTGCTCGCCGACATCGTCAAGTTCCGTGAGGAGTACGGCGACTTCTGGAAGCCGGCCCCGCTGCTCGAGCGCCTCGTCAAAGAGGGCAAGCGGTTCGCGGACCTGTGAGAAACATGAACGCCGACGGCAACCTGGCTCTGTTCTGCGACTTCGAAAACATCGCGCTCGGCGTCCGCGACGCCAAGTACGACCGCTTCGACATCCGGCCCATTCTCGAGCGGCTGCTGGTGAAGGGCTCGATCGTGGTAAAGAAGGCCTACTGCGACTGGGACCGCTACAAGGAGTTCAAGTCGTCCATGCACGAGGCCGCATTCGAGATGATCGAGATTCCCCACGTGCGTCAGTCGGGCAAGAACTCGGCCGACATCCGCATGGTGGTGGACGCCCTCGACCTCTGCTACACGAAGGAGCACATCGACACCTTCGTGATCATCTCCGGCGACTCCGACTTCTCACCCCTGGTGAGCAAGCTGCGGGAGAATGCCAAGACCGTGATTGGGGTCGGGGTGAAGAACTCCACCTCCGACCTGCTCATGGCCAACTGCGACGAGTTCATCTTCTACGACGACCTGGTGCGGGGAAAGAAGCCGGCCCGCAAGCGCTCGCGGGGCGGCAAGTCGCGCTCGAAGGCAGCCAAGGCCGAGCCGGCGCCGAAGGACGAGGAGGTCGCCAGGGAGGAGGCGGGCAAGGGCGAGGAGGGCCGCTCGCCGGAGGAGCTGGCCCAGGAAGGCATCGACCTGGTGCTGGAGACCGCCGAGGCCCTCTACCAGGAACGCGGTGAGCGCGGCCAGCTCTGGGGCTCCATGGTCAAGCAGACGCTGAAGCGCCGCCGCCCGGGCTTCAACGAGTCGTTCTACGGCTTCAGCTCGTTCAGCGACCTGCTGGAAGAGGCGCGCAGCCGCGGCGAGATCGAGCTGGAGCTGGACGAGAAGTCCGGCGGCTACATCATCCGCGCGATTCTCGGCGGCGACTGAGACGGCAGCGTGCCGAACCGTCACCACCCGGAGCGCCACCGCAGCCACCGCGCCGGGTGGCTGCGAGCGGCGGTGATGGGCGCCAACGACGGCATCGTCTCCACCGCCAGCCTGCTGGTGGGGGTCGCCGCCGCCGGCGCCAGCCACGGCTCGGTGCTGGTGGCCGGCATCGCCGGGCTGGTGGCTGGCGCCATGTCCATGGCGGCGGGCGAGTACGTGTCGGTCAGCTCTCAGGCCGACATCGAGCGCTACGATCTGGCGCGCGAGGCCCGCGAGCAGGTGGACAATCCCGAGTTCGAGCACGCCGAGCTGGCGACCATCTACGAACGTCGCGGGCTGCAGCCGGAACTGGCCCGTGAGGTCGCCCGTCAGCTCATGGATCACGACGCCCTGGGCGCCCACGCCCGCGACGAGCTCGGCATCACCCGGACGGCGCGCGCCCGGCCGGTGACCGCGGCGCTCACCTCGGCGGCCACCTTTGCCGTCGGCGCCGGATTGCCCCTGCTGGTCGCCATAGCCACCCCGGTCGAGCGCATGCCGATGCTGGTCAGCGGTGCCTCGCTGGCCTGCCTGGCCGGCCTCGGCATGCTGGCGGCCTACACGGGCGGCGCCAGGCTACTCCCGGGCGCGCTGCGGGTGACGTTCTGGAGCGCCATGGCCATGGCGCTCACTGCCTGGATCGGCCATCTTACCGGCCAGCTCCTCTGATCCGGCGATCCGGGCGCTTCACCTCTTTGTCAGCACCGAGCGGAGACCCAACATGGACCGGAACCAGAATCTCGTGATCGGTGGCAGCGACGGCGACCTGATCAGCCAGCTCGGGAGCATGAGCAATCGCCATGGGCTGATCGCCGGCGCCACCGGCACCGGCAAGACGGTGACCCTGCAGGTTCTGGCCGAGGGCTTCTCGCGGCTGGGCACCCCGGTGTTCGCCGTGGACGTGAAGGGCGATCTGTCAGGCATCTCGCAGCCGGGCCGGCCACACAAGGAGATCGACCGCCGCCTCGGCCTGATTCCGATCGAGGGCTACCAGCAGCGAGGCTACCCGACCCTGCTCTGGGACATCTACGGCGAGCAGGGCCACCCGGTGCGTACCACCATCTCGGAGATGGGCCCGCTCATCCTGTCGCACCTGCTCGAGCTCAATGAAACCCAGTCCGGCGTGCTGTACGCCTGCTTCGCCATCGCCGACGACCAGGGCCTGCTGCTGCTCGACCTCAAGGACCTGCGCTCGCTGCTGGCCTGGATGGGCGAGAACCGCGCCGACCTGCAGGGCAGCTACGGCAACCTGGCCACCGCGTCCATCGCCGCCATTCAGCGGCGGCTGCTGGTGCTCGAGCAGCAGGGGGCCGAACGCTTCTTCGGCGAGCCGGCCATCGGCGTGCACGACCTGATGCAGCACGACTTCAGCGGCAACGGCGTGATCAGCCTGCTCTCCGGCGACCGCCTGCTGCGGGAGGCTCCGAGGCTCTATGCCGCGTTCCTGGTGTGGCTGCTATCGGAGCTGTTCGAAGACCTGCCGGAGGCGGGCGACCTGGCCGCGCCCAAGCTGGTGCTGTTCTTCGACGAGGCGCACCTGCTGTTCAGCGGCATGCCCAAAGCCGTGCTCGAGAAGATCGAGCAGGTGGTGCGCCTGATCCGGTCGAAGGGCGTGGGCGTGTACTTCGTCACCCAGAGCCCGCTGGACGTTCCGGAGTCGGTGCTGGGCCAGCTCGGCCTGAAGGTGCAGCACGCGCTGCGCGCCTTCACGCCGTCCGATCAGAAGACCATCCGTGCCGTGGCCAGCGGCTTCCGTCAGGACGGCTCGCTGGACGTGGCGGAGACCCTGACCACCATGGCGGTGGGCGAGGCACTGGTGTCGGCGCTGCAGAGCGACGGCGCCCCGGCGCCGGTGCGGCGCACGCTGATCAGCCCGCCGCAGTCGCGCATCGGCCCCCTGGACGCGGCCGAGCGCGCCGCGCTGCTGGCGCGGTCGCCGCTCAAGGGCCGCTACGACGAGGCGCTGGATCGCCAGTCCGCCTACGAGATGCTGGCCGACCGGGCGAAGCTGGCGGCCGAGAGCGAGGCTGCCGCTGCCGCGGAGCAGGCCAGGCAGGCGGAAGCAGCGCGGGCCGCCAAGGCAACTTCCAGGCCCCGACAGCGCCAGGGCGTCGGCGAGGCCATGCTGAAGAGCGCGGCCCGCTCGGTGGGCAGCGCCCTGGGTCGGCGGCTGGTGCGCGGGTTGCTCGGCTCGCTGCTCAAGTGACGCCGCCCGCGCGGTCGGTGGCGGGCGGCAGCGGCGACCGGTAGGCTTCACCCATGTCGCGCGCGCCCCACGCCCATCTCAATCTCAATGTCCGCGGTCTGAAGCCCTCGGCCACCATCGCCATCAACGACCGCTCCCGGGCCCTGCAGGCCGAGGGCCGCACCGTGATCCGCCTCGGCCTGGGGCAGTCGCCGTTTCCGGTGCCCGACAGCGTGGTGGCGGCGCTGCGCGAGCATGCCCACGAGAAGGACTACCTGCCGGCCAAAGGCCTGCCCGCGCTGCGCCAGGCGGTGGCCGACTACCTGGCCCGCTCCCAGGAACTGAGCTACTCGCCGGACAACGTGCTGATCGGGCCCGGCAGCAAGGAACTGCTGTTCCTGGTGCAGCTCACCTACTACGGCGACCTGGTGATTCCGGCGCCGAGTTGGGTGTCGTACGCACCTCAGGCGCGCATTCTCGGCCGCCAGCTCACCTGGCTGCCCACCGACCCGACCTCGGGCCTCGGCGTCACCCCGGAACGGCTCGATGCGGCCTGTCGCGACGACCCCGAGCGCGGTCGGCTGCTGATTCTGAACTACCCCGGCAACCCCACCGGCACGTCCTACGGGTCCGGCCAGCTCCAGGAGATCGCCGAGGTGGCGCGTCGCTACCGCATCCTGGTGCTCGCCGACGAGATCTACGGCGAGCTCACCTTCTCCGGCGAGCATGAGTCCATCGCCCGCCATTATCCCGAGGGCACCATCGTCAGCGGCGGCCTGTCGAAGTGGTGCGGCGCCGGCGGCTGGCGCATCGGCGCCTTCGCCTTTCCGGAAGGGCTCGCCCGCCTGGCCGACAACATGGCGGCGGTGGCCAGCGAGACCTTCACCTCGGTGAGCGCGCCTATCCAGCATGCGGCCGTGCGCGCCTACCAGGGCGGGCCCGACATCGACGACTACCTGGCCCGCTCCCGGGCGGTGCTGGCCGGGCTGCTGGGCTACGGCTACCGGGCCTTGCTGCAGGCCGGCGCCGAGGTCTGCGAGCCGCGCGGCGGCTTCTACCTGTTTCCCGACTTCGAAGCCTGCCGGGCGCAGCTTGCCGCCGCCGGCATCACCGATGCCGCTGCCCTGTGCGAGCGCCTGCTGGAAGACACCGGCGTCGCCTGCCTGCCGGGGTCGGAGTTCGGCATGGCCCCCGAGCGGCTGATGCTGCGCCTGGCTCTGGTGGACTTCGACGGCGCCGCGGCGTTGGCCAACGTTCCCGCCGGGCGCACCGGCTATCAGGCGGACGTGGGCTTTCTGCGCCGCTACTGCGAGCCGACCGTGCGGGGCATCGACGCGGTCAGCCAGTGGCTGGAGGCCAACTAGACGGGAATCTCGGTGGTGTACTTCACCTGCTCCATGGCGAAGTTCGACGAGACGTCGTAGAGCGGCGCGATGCGGATCAGCTTCTTGTAGAAGCGGTCGTACTCGGCGATGTCGGCCACCAGCACCTTCAGCAGGTAGTCGACGTCGCCGCTGATCCGATAGAACTCCATCACCTCCGGCAGCGCCGCCACGCCGCGGGCGAACTTTTCGAGCCACTCCTCGGTGTGATGGCTGGTGCGTACGGTGACGAACACCGTGACCCCGTGACCCACCTGCTTCGGATCCACCAGGGCCACGCGCTTGCGGATGATGCCCGCTTCTTCCAGACGCTTGACCCGGCGCCAGGTGGCGTTGTGGGAGAGCCCCACCCGCTCCCCGAGCACCTGCACGGAGACCGTGGCGTCCGCCTGCAGCACCTGAAGAATCTGCTTGTCTATGCGATCCAGCTCCATGACGGGCAATCTATCCCAATCTATGGGCCTCGACCAGAACAAATTGGGACATCATCCCGCCTCGACTCGACTAATCTGCTTCCATCAGATCGAGGAACGGGCCATGGAGCACATGCCGCAACTGCTCAGGGATTTTCACGAGCACCCGCAGTCAGTGGGTGAGACGTATCTGCAGCACTGGTGGACGGCCATGAGCTTCGCGGGCGCCATGCTGCGCTGCGCTCTGGCCTGCGCCGTGCATGCGTTCGTTCCGGGGCTGTTCAAATCGACGGCCAGCCGCTCGGTCGACGCGCTGCACCAGCGGATGGTGACCCATCGTCACCGCCATGCCCAGAGACCGCCTCGCGAAGCAGACCGGGCCGCCCGCGGCGCCACCGCCTGACCGGCGGCGCCAGCGTCAGGGATTGGCAGGCGTACGCTTGCTGGCCTCGATGCGGGCCAGCATCACGCTCATGATGTCCTTGTACAGATCACCCTTGCGCACCGTGTCTTCATAGCCGGCATCGATGCTCGGGTTGTCGTTGATCTCGATGACGTAGATCTTGCCGTTGACCTGCTTCAGATCGACGCCGTAGAGGCCGTTGCCGATCAGGTTGGCCGCCTTCAGCGCGATCTGCACCACGTCCTGGGGCGCGTCCTCCACCGCCAGCGTGTCGGCGGTGCCCTCCACCGTGGCGCCGTTGGCGTCGCGGCGCACGATCTGCCAGTGCCGGCGGGCCATGTAGTACTTGCTCACGTAGATGGGCCGGCGGTCGATGACGCCCACCCGCCAGTCGTAGTCCGTGGGCACGAACTCCTGGGCCACGATCAGCTCCGACTGCGCCAGCGCCGTGCGCACCCGCTCGCGCACGTCCTCGGCCTTGTCCACCTTGGTGACCCCGGCCGAGAAGCTGGAGTCGGGCAGCTTCAGCACCACCGGGATGCCCAGCGTCGGCACGATCTCATCGACGTTGCCGGCATGCACGATCATGGTCTTGGGGCTGGGGATCTTGTGCCGGGTGAGCAGCTCGGCCAGATACACCTTGTTGGTGCATTTCAGGATCGAGTCCGGGTCGTCGATGACCACCAGCCCCTCGGCCTGGGCCCGGCGCGCCATGCGGAACGTGTGGTGGTTCACCGACGTGGTTTCGCGGATGAACAGCGCGTCGAACTCGGCCAGCCGGCCGGCGTCCTCCTTGGTGATCAGCTCGACGCCCATGTCGAGAGACTCGGCCGCCGACTCGAAGCGGGCCATGGCCCGTTTGTTGGACGGCGGCATGGGGTCGTTCGGATCATGCAGGATGGCCAGGTCGTAGCGCGACTGCGGCTTGCGGCGGGCGCGGCGGCGCTTGCCGGAGAAGTACTCCGAGGCGGCGCCGACCACGAAGTCGTGATCGGCCTGAGACAGGTCGCTGGCGCCCAGCGCGCGGATGTTGCGAAGCTGCCACTCCTTCTCCTTGTAGGCGAAGTCGACCCGCAGCAGCGGCGCCTCGAACAGGCTGTACAGGCTCCAGGCCAGCTTGTCGAAGCGCGGGTCGGGATGGCGCCCGAACACCACGTCCAGCGACACCTGCGGGCCGGGCAGACCCTTCAGCGCCTTCTGAATCGTGTCTTCCAGGTCTTCGGACATGAGCCGGGCCACGGGCGCCGAGCGCAGGTCCTGAATGGTGGCCAGGCTGGGGATCGGGTGGTGGCCCCGGGCAGCGGCCAGCAGCGACACGTAGTAACCGGCGCTCTGGTACTTGTAGGACCGGCACAGGTTGAAGACCTTGGCGGCCCGATTGTCGAAGTACCGCTGATCGGTGAGGTAGGAGCGGGCCGGGATCACGGCGACCCCGGGAATCTCCAGGGGCCAGTCTTTGAGGTCGTTGACCACCAGCAAGATATTCATGTACGAGCAGCGTTCTCCTGGGGATGGGTCACCCCGCGGCGCGTGCCGGAGGCACGGATGCTAGCAGAAAGTGCCGCCGGGGAAAGCCTGGGGCCCGATGGTCAGTAGCCGGCCGCGCCGCCGTCCGGCACCCGCAGGTCGACGCCGCCCTCCAGCACGCCGTCCTCGGGATTCACCACGATCACCTCGGCCGCGCCCTGACGATCGATCTGCTCGATGGTGTGGCCCACTGCCTCGAGCCCCTGCAGCGAGTCCAGGGAGAAGCCGTGGGCTTCGTAGAACATCTTGTCGGGCAGCCACTGGTGATGGATGCGGCCCGCGTCCACCGCCGCCTGGGCGCTCATGCCGTGGTCGACGACGTTGAGGATGGTCTGCAGCACGGTGTTGATGATGGTGCGTCCGCCGGGGGTGCCGGTGACCATGAACAGCTCGTCATCGCGGGTGACGATGGTGGGCGTCATGCTCGACAGCATGCGCTTGCCGGGTTCCGCCAGGTTGGCGGGCGTGCCGATCAGGCCCTGGTCGTTGGTCAGGCCCGGCCCGGCGTTGAAGTCGCCCATCTCGTTGTTGAGCAGGAAGCCGCCGCCCGGCACCACGATCCCGGAGCCGTAGCCCCACTCCAGCGTGTAGGTGAGCGAGACCGCGTTGCGGTCCTTGTCGACCACGGAGAAATGGGTGGTTTCGAGGCTCTCCACCGGCCACTCGAACTGACCCGGCACCGATACCGACGCTTTCTCCGGATCGATGCTGGCCCGCAGCTCGTCCGCATAGGCCTTGGACACCAGCCGTTCCACCGGCAGGTCCGGATTGAAGTCGGGGTCGCCGAGGAAGCGCGCCCGATCGGCATAGGCCCGCCGCATGGACTCGACCATGCGATGCAGGGTGGCCGTGGTGCCGAAGCCGAGCGCGCCGACGTCGTAGCCTTCGAGGATGTTCAGCATCTCCACCAGCGTGGTGCCCCCCGAACTCGGCGGCGGCATGGACAGGATGCCGTAACCGCGATAGGTGCCGCGAATGGGCTCCCGCTTCGCCGCCCGGTACCCGGCCAGATCTTCCAGCGTGATCAGCCCGCCACCCCGCTGCATCTCGGCGACGATCAGCTCCGCCGTGCGCCCCTTGTAGAAGCCGTCGGGGCCCTGCTCGGCGATGCGCTTGAGCGACGCCGCCAGGTCGGGCTGCCGCCACAGATCGCCCGCCTGGTAGGGCTCGCCGTCCCTGGTGAACACGGCCACCGACGCCGGATAGCGACGCATCCGCGGCAGGGCACGGGCGATGGAGTCGGCGAGACCGTGGCTGACCACGATGCCGTCGCTGGCCAGAGCCACGGCCGGCGCCACCAGACGCTTCCACGGCAGCGAGCCGGCTTCCTGCCACGCCAGATAAAGGCCGGCCACCGTGCCCGGCACCCCCACCGCCAGATGGCTCATGTGGTGGCGCTGAAAGCTGTACTCACCGTCCTCCAGCCACATCTCGGGATGCGAGCCGGTGGGTCCCACCTCGCGGAAGTCGTAGGCCACGGGATCGCCCTTCACGGGCCGGTAGACGAGGAACCCGCCGCCGCCGATGTTGCCGGCGGTGGGATGGGTCACCGCCAGGGCAAACGCCGTTGCGACCGCAGCATCCACCGCCGTGCCGCCCTCCTTCAGCACCTCGACGCCCACCCGGGAAGCGATGTCGCTCTGCGAGACCACCATGCCATGGGTGGCGCGAACGGGCGCGTTGGCGGCCTGGGCCGCCAGGGGCAGCAGGGCAAGCAGCAGCAGGCCGGACAAGCGTTGCAGCATCGCGATCACGGACACCTCGACTGGACGGAATGAATCAGCCGACCATGGTCGTGAACGCGGGGGTCGATTGCAACTCGCGGGCCCTGCGCGATCGAGGCCCTACCGCGCCGAGATCGTTCACGCCACGTTCACGGCGGCGTGGCCATACTCCTTTCCGTCAGATGGCTGACACCCCCGGGGCCGTACCCCCTCCCTCTCCCCTCTCGCGGCCCCGGGGGTCCTCTCCCAAGATCAGTAAGCGACCACGTGCAGACCGAGCCGGTCCACCTGACGATCGGCCCACAGCAGACAGGCATGCAGAACCGGTGCGCCTGGTCAGATTGACCAAACCTGTGCGATCGAAACCGACTTTGCCTACACTGACGCCTTCCTGAACCTGCTGAATCGAGAGAGGCGCGTGAGCACCGGCACCGACTGGTACGACTATCTCCTGGACGCCTTGGAGTTCGAGGAGAATCACGAGCCCATTCACAACGCCAACCCCCTTGCCGACCCGGCCCAGCCCGTGGACGCGGCCACGGTGCGCCACTACTTCGCCAACGGCCTCTATCCGTATGCCGAGCGCTGCGGCATCAAGGAGTACTACCGCGAAAAGCTGGCGCTGCAGATCGAGATGGTGAAGCTGCAGAACTGGATCAAGGACGAAGGTCTGAAGGTGGTGCTGCTGTTCGAGGGGCGCGACGCCGCCGGCAAGGGCAGCACCATCAAGCGCCTGATGGAGAACCTGAACCCGCGCGGCGCCCGGGTGGTGGCGCTGGAGAAGCCCACCGACATCGAACGCGGCCAGTGGTACTTTCAGCGCTACACCGACCACCTGCCGTCGTCTGGAGAAATGGTGTTCTTCGACCGCTCCTGGTACAACCGCGCCGGCGTCGAGCGGGTGATGGGATTCTGCACCGAGGAGGAGTACTGGCAGTTCACGCGCCAGGCGCCCATCTTCGAGCGGATGCTGGTGGCCAGCGGCATCGTGCTGATCAAGATCTACCTGTCCGTCAGTCGCGAGGAGCAGGCGCGACGGTTTCGCGAGCGCGAGACCAACCCGCTCAAGCAGTGGAAGCTGAGCCCCGTCGACCGGGAGGCGCAGCGCAAGTGGGACGCCTATACCAGCGCCAAGGAAGCGACCTTTCAACTCACCGACAGCGAAGAGGCACCGTGGATCATCGTCAAGGCGGAAGACAAGCTGCGCGCGCGGCTGAACACCATGCGGCTGGTGCTGAGCCGGTTCCAGTACGCCGGCAAGGATCCGCAGACGGCCCAGGCGCCGGATCCGCTGATCGTGGCGCCGGCGCGGCTGGTGTTTGCCGGCGAGCCGGGGGACGACGGCTGATGCGGCGACCGGGTGCATGGCTGGCCGGGGCGCTGATTGCGCTGATCGCCGCGCCGCCGGCATGGAGCGCCGACTACGCCCGCCCGCGGGCTCGCGATCTCGGCGTCAGCGTGGGCGTATTTCCCACCGGTCGCGACAACGCCATCACCGACGTTGCCGGCGTGCGGGTCGGCCACTCCACCGTGGTCCAGGGCGATGACATACGCACCGGCGTCACCGCCATCATCCCCGGGCCCGGAAACCCGTTCACCCATCCGGTGCCGGCGTCGATTCACGTCGGCAACGGCTACGGCAAGCTGATCGGCGAGACCCAGGTGCGCGAGCTCGGCGAGATCGAGACGCCCATCCTGCTCACCTGCACGCTGTGCGTGTGGCGCGCAGCCCAGGGGCTGGCGCAGTGGATGTACGACCACCACGACATCGGCGAGCAGACCGTGAACCCCATCGTCGGCGAGACCAACGATTCCACGGTGAGCAACATGTGGGCCGACCCGGTGGGCGTCTCCCACGTCTACGAGGCGCTCAACGGCGCCATCGATGGCCCGGTGCTGGAGGGCACCATCGGCGCCGGCACCGGCACCCAGGCCTTCGGCTGGAAGGGCGGCATCGGCACCAGCTCCCGCAAGCTGCCGGCCAGCCTCGGCGGCTGGACCGTCGGCGTGCTGGTGCAGACCAACTTCGGCGGCAACCTCACCATCAACGCCGCTCCGGTGGGCCGCGAGCTGGGCCGGTTCCCCTACCAGCACGCGCTGCAGGGACAGACGCCGCCCCAGGACCGGGTGGATGGGTCGATCATGATCGTGGTGGCGACCGACGCCCCGCTGGGCGCCCGCAACCTCAGCCGCCTGGCCATGCGGGCCATGATGGGTCTGGCCCGCACCGGCTCGTTCGCCCACAACGGCTCCGGCGACTACGTCATCGCCTTCTCCACGCACCCGGACGTCCGCCGCGCCCGGTTCTCGGAGCGGCCGGCAACGGCGCCCGCCCTGGCCAACCCGGCGATGTCACCCCTGTTCGCGGCCACCGCCGAGGCCACCGAGGAGTCGGTCTACAACGCCCTGTTCGCCGCCACCACGGTGATCAGCAGCCGCGGCAGCCTCGAGGCGATCCCCCATGAGGAGGTGCTGCGCATCCTGCGCAAGTACAACAGCCTGTACTGGGGCTCGCATCTGCCCCCGGGCCGCCTGGACCCCTGATGCCGAACCGAAGGAGCCGGACATGAAACCTGCCAGCCGCTTCGATCTGCCCGACCTCGGCACGCTGCCGGACGACGTGCGCGGCCGCATCGAGGCGGTGCAGGACAAGTCGGGCTTCGTGCCCAACGTGTTTCTGGTGCTGGCCCGACGGCCGGACGAGTTTCGCGCCTTCTTCGCCTACCACGACGCCCTGATGCTGCGGGAGGGCACGCTGACCAAGGCGGAGCGGGAGATGATCGTGGTGGCCACCAGCGCCGCCAACGACTGCGGCTACTGCGTGGTGGCCCACGGCGCGATCCTGCGCATCTACGCCAAGAATCCCTACATCGCGGATCAGGTGGCGACCAACTACCGCACCGCCGCCATCTCCGAACGGCAGCGGCACATGCTCGACTTCGCGGTGAAGCTGGCGCTCACCCCGCAGCTCGTGGGCGAGGACGACCTGGAGGCGCTGCGGGCCGCCGGCTTCGACGACGACGCCATCTGGGACATCGGCGCCATCACCGGCCTGTTCGCCCTGTCGAACCGCATGGCTCACCTCACCGACATGACGCCCAACGAGGAGTTCTACCTGATGGGCCGGCTGCCCCGCAGCGGCTGAACACGGCACCCGGCGGAATAACCACCAAACCATTCCGTATTGGGCCGCGCTTCGCAGCCGCGCCGCCCTGAGTTATCTTTGCGCTCCTGCTCGCAATCCGGGGAGAGCCGCGTGGCATTGGATGCCGATACCAGAAACATGCTGGACATGCTCGAGCAGCTCGGCATGCCAGACTTGGCCGATCTGACCCCGGAGGAGGCGCGGGGGCTCAGCCTGACCCCGCCGCCGGCCGTGCCCACCCAGGTGGGCGGCGTCGAGAACCTCAGCATCCCCGGCCCCGCCGGGGACCTGGCGCTGCGCCTGTACCGGCCCACGGGCAGCGCCCGCACCGGCGCGCTGGTCTACTTCCATGGCGGCGGCTGGGTGATCGGCGACCTGGACAGCCACGACGAGACCTGCCGTCGGCTGTGCCAGGGAGCCGGCGTGGCCGTGGTGGCCGTGCACTACCGGCGGGCGCCCGAAACCACCTATCCCGGCGCCGCGGACGACTGCTTTGCGGCCACCTGCTGGGTGGCCGAGCACGCCGCCGAGCTCGGCATCGACGGCGACCGCATCGCCGTGGGCGGCGACAGCGCCGGCGGCAATCTGGCTGCGGCCGTAGCGCTCATGGCACGCGACCGTGGCCACCCGCGGCTGTGCTTTCAACTGCTGATCTACCCGGTGACCGCCGCGGACTTCGACACCGGCTCGTACCACGACAACGCCGAGGGCTATCTGCTGAGCCGGCGCGCCATGCAATGGTTCTGGGATCAGTACGTACCCGACGCCGATCAGCGTCGCGAGCCCTACGCCGCGCCGCTGGCCGCTGGCGATCTCAGCGGCCTGCCGCCGGCGCTGGTGCAGACCGCCGAGTACGACCCGCTGCGCGACGAGGGCGAAGCATTCGCACAAGCGCTCGAGCGCGCCGGCGTGGCGGTGGAGCAGACCCGCTACGACGGCCTGATTCACGGCTTCTTCGGCATGCAGGAGGCCGTGCCCGCCACACGCCCGGCCCTGGCCCAGGCCAGCGCCGCGCTGCGCCGTCACCTCACCTGACTCAGGCAATGACTCACACAGACGGGAGCCAGACCTCATGATCTACGACAACATCCTCCAGACCATTGGCCGCACGCCCATCGTCCGGCTCAACCGCACCGGCCCCGACCACGTGCACCTGTATGTCAAGGTCGAGGCCTTCAACCCGCTGGCCTCGGTCAAGGACCGCCTGGCCTATGCGATCATCAAGGACGCCGAGGACTCGGGGGCCCTGAAGCCGGGCCAGACCGTGGTCGAGGCCACGTCCGGCAACACCGGCATCGCGCTGGCCATGGTCTGCGCCGCCACCGGCCACCCGTTCGTCGCCACCATGGTGGAGACCTTCTCCATCGAGCGGCGCAAGATCATGCGCGCGCTCGGCGCCAAGGTCATCCTCACCCCGGCGGCCGAGCGCGGCAGCGGCATGGTGCGGCGGGCCAAGGAGCTGGCGGAGCAGCATGGCTGGTTCCTGGCACGGCAGTTCGAGAACCCGGCCAACCCGGCGTATCACGCCTCCACCACCGGCCCGGAAATCCTCCAGGACTTCGCCGGCGAGCGGCTCGACTACTGGGTGACCGGCTGGGGCACGGGGGGCACGCTGTCCGGCGCCGGCAAGGTGCTGAAGGCGGCCCGCCCGAACATCAAGATCATCGTCGCCGAGCCAGAGCAGGCATCGCTGCTGGCCGGCAAGGAGTGGAACCCGCACATGATTCAGGGCTGGACGCCCGACTTTGTGCCTGAGGTGCTCGACCGCAGCATCGGCGATCAGATCGTGCCGGTGAATCAGGTGGTGGCCAGAGACACGGCGCTGGCACTGGCCCGCAACGAAGGCATCTTCGTCGGCGTCTCCGCAGGCGCCACCCTGGCGGCCGCGGTAGAGGTCGCCAAGGACGCACCCAAGGGCACGGTGATGTGCGTGATGCTGCCCGACACCGGCGAGCGCTACCTGTCGACGTTCCTGTTCGAGGGCGTCAACGAGGGTTCCGACGACGAGTGGCTGGCGCAGCAGTAGCCGCACCAGCGCCGGAGGTCACTCGCCAGGGTGACCGCCGGGTTGCGGACGGCTACTCGCCGCCGCGGACCAGGGCGCCCGGCAGAGCCGTCGTGCGCTCACCCGCCTCGTAGATCGGCTCGCCGCGCTTGACGATGTGCTCGTAGCCCCGCACCCGCTGCACCAGGCGCTTGCCGCCGGTGGGCAGGTCGAACACCGCCTCCGGGCGTGACAGCGCCAGGGCGTCGAAGTCGATGACGTTGACGTCCGCCAGCAGCCCCGGCGCCAGCAGGCCCCGGTCACGCATCCCGTAGGCTTCCGCCGTGTCCCGCGACAGCTTGCGCACCAGGAACTCGAGCGGCATGCGTTCGCCCTTGTGCCGGTCGCGGCCCCAGTGGGTGAGGATGAACGACGGCATGCCGGCGTCGGCGATGACGCCGCAGTGGGCGCCGCCGTCGGACAGCCCGAACAGCACGTTCGGGTGCTCCATGGACGCTCGGAAGAAGTCGAAGTTGTAAGTCTGATAGCCGCCCAGCGGCTGATAGAAGAGCTCGCGGCCATCGCGGTCGCAGAGCAGGTCGTACATCAGCTCGAACGGCTCGCGGCCGGCGGCAGCCGCGCGCCCGGCGATGCTGTCGGCGCGGTCGGGCTCGTAGTCGGGCACGTCGCCGAGCGGGAACACCTGCCACAACAGCTCGGTCAGGGTGCCGCCCACGGCCAGACGGCCGAACCGGCTCTGCTCCGAGAGGATGCGTGCCTTGAACGCAGGGTCGCGCATCTGCCCCACCACCTCCGCCAGCGGCCGGTCCTTCAGCGCCGCGAAGCTGGGGTGCCCCATGAACACGTGGAAGTTCGACTGCAGGCCGTGCAGCACGCCGGTGGGCCGCCCGGCGATCTGCGGCCGCACCTCCAGCCCCTCGCGTCGCGCCGTCTCGGCGATGCGGTACATCTTGTTGCCCTCGTAAGCCGCCGCCGAGGTGGCCACCAGCGTGACCGGCCGGCCGGTCTCCCGGGCAAAGGCGGTGACCCAGGCCCACTCGTCGTCGTCGCCCAGGTGGTCGGACACCAGCTCGAAGACGCCGTGCTTCAGGCCCTTCATGGACAGGCCCAGAGCCAGCATCTCGTCGCTGCCGGCAAAGGTGCCGGGCACGTGCACGCCGTGCTTGTCCTTGTGCAGCAGGGTGCGCGAGCTGGAGAACCCGACGGCGCCTGCGGCGATGCCCTCGCGCACCAGCGCCTGCATCTGCGCCAGCTCCGCGTCCGTTGGCAGGTCGTCCTGGGTGTTGCAGCGCTCGCCCATGACGTAGGCACGCACCGCGCCGTGGGGCACCTGAGCCGCTACGTCAATGGCGCGCGGCTTGCGCTCCAGGGCGTCGAGGTACTGAGGAAACGACTCCCACTGCCAGTCGATGCCCTCGGCCAGAGCGGCGCCGGGAATATCCTCGACACCCTCCATCAACTCGATCAGAAAAGTCTGCTGCCCGGGCCGCACCGGCGCGAAGCCGACGCCGCAGTTGCCCATCACCACGGTGGTGACGCCGTGCCAGCTCGACGGCGCCAGGTCCGGGTCCCAGGTGGCCTGGCCATCGTAATGGGTATGCACGTCCACCCAGCCCGGCGTCACCAGACGGCCACGGGCGTCGATCTCGCGGCGGCCGCGGCCGGCTACCGTTCCAACCTCGATGATGCGGCCACCGGCAATGGCGACGTCGCCGTCGAAGCGCTCGCCACCAGACCCGTCGATGACGGTGCCGCCGCGTATGACCAGATCGTGCATGACTCACTTCCCTGAATGACTTGCTCCTGAACATAACCGGGTTGCCGGGACTGCGCCAGCCGGTTGGTGCTAAGGTATGGGCGATCAGTCGTTCGCATTCAGAGGCCATCATGTCCGAAGCGGCAGCGTCTCGACCCGGCGGGGGTGGCGCGTTCACCTTCCAGAACATCTTCTCCCCGGAAATCATCGCCGACCCCTACCCGATGTATCACCAGCTCCGAGCGGCGAGCCCCGTACTCGAGCTGGCCGATGCCAACCTGGTGGTGCTCACCCGCTATGCCGACGTGCAGGCGGCATTGCGCGACCGGCGCCTGGGCCACGACACGTTCGGGAACCTGAGCGCCGAAGACCGGGAGGCGGCGTTGCGCAACCCGGCCATCGCCAACCTGGCGCGCACCATGCTGCTGAAGAACCCGCCGGACCATACCCGCCTGCGGGGCCTGGTGGTCAAGGCGTTCGACGCGCGGCGCGTGGCCGCCATGCGCGAGCGCATCCGCAGCATCGCCCACGACCTGATCGACGGCTTCATCGAGCGCGGCGCCGGCGATCTGAAGGCCCTGTTCAATCACCCCCTGCCCGTCATCGTGATCTGCGACATGCTGGGCGTGCCGGAGGCCGATCGCGCGGAGTTCATCAAGGGCACCCGCATCTCCGGACGTCTGGTGGACCCGAGCCCCATGACCGATCAGGAGCTGGCCGACGCCAACCGCAGCACCCAGGAGTCGCAGGCCTACTTCACGGCGCTGTGCGATGCCCGGCGCAAGGCGCCCCGGGACGACCTGATCACGGCCCTGGTGCAGAGCGAGACCGAGCACGGCAAGCTCAGCACTGAAGAGCTCACCTCCAACATCGCCCTGCTGTTCGCCGCCGGCCACGAGACCACGGTGAACCTGCTGGGCAATGGGCTGCTGGCCCTGTACCGCAACCGCGACCAGCTCGACGCGCTGCGGGCGGACCCGGGCCTGATGTCGAACGCGGTGGAAGAGTTCCTGCGCTACGACAGCTCGGTGCAGCTCACCGGCCGCGAGGCGCTGGAGGACGTGGAGATCGCGGGTGTGGCCGTGCCGAAGGGGCGCAGCGTCATCGCCCTGCTCGGCGCCGCCAATCGCGACCCGGCCGAGTTCGACGACCCGGACCGGCTCGTCGTGCGTAGACCGGGCGTGAAGCCCATGTCGTTCGGCGGCGGCATCCACTTCTGCCTCGGCGCCCAGCTCGCCCGCCTGGAAGCCGCCGAGGCACTCACGGCGCTGTTCGAGCGCCTGCCGGACCTGGAACTCACCGAGATCGAGCGGCCGGACTGGAAGCCGACCATCACCCTGCGCGGGGTGACACAACTGCCAGCCACCTGGTAGACGCCACGAACCCACCGGCGGCTACATGACGCCCAGCCGGGCTCAGGCGACCTGAGCCTCAGATTGCTTCACCGGCTTGCCCTCGATGGCACGCCGGTGCAGCGCCACGGTGGCCGCCTGCATGTCGTCCTCGTGCACCACGAACCGGATGTCCACGGCGCGCATGGACTGGTGCACGGCCAGCACGTTGATGTCGGCCTCGGCCAGCGCCGAGACGCAGAGGGAGAGCAGCCCGGAGACGTCCAGGTTGCTGCCCACCGCAGCAACGATGGCCACCCGCCGCACCTTCACCGTAGCGCTCGGGAACTGCTCCTCCAGATCGCGCTCGATGCGCTTGACGATCTTGAAGTTGGTCGCCAGATAGTAGGTGATGGAGTTGGCGTTGCTCTCCCGGGTCACCGTACGCAGCTTGTAGCGGTCGAGAATCTTCTGGATGCCGAAGGCATGGCCGG
This sequence comes from Pseudomonadales bacterium, assembly GCA_040219935.1. Lineage (GTDB taxonomy): Bacteria > Pseudomonadota > Gammaproteobacteria > Pseudomonadales > Azotimanducaceae > UBA7803. Next base: position 222,809 of record JAVJUA010000011.1, read on the forward strand.
CGCGGTCGACCATGTCGTGGCTGAAGAACTCCACCGCGAACACGCCGCGGCGGCCGGCAATGATCTCCACGCGCGGCTGCTCCGATTGATAGTTCGCGTCGATGACCGTGCCGTCGTGATGGGGCTCGAAGCTGTGGCGCACCCGCAGCGGAATGGCGGCCCGGCGTAGCGCCTGGGCCGCCCCGGGATGAATCGCCTCCATGCCCAGAATCGAGAGCTGGTCGGCGACATCGTAGTTGGTGTGGCCGATGGCCATCGCCCGGTCGACGCCCACCACCTTCGGGTCGGCGCTGCACAGGTGATACTCCTTGTGGATGATGGCCTCCCGCGCCCGGGTCACCGCCGCCAGCCGGCTGAAGGTGATCTCGCTGTAGCCGCGATCGTAGGTCTTCATCAGGCCTTCGGAGCACTTGGCGTAGCCGGTGCAGATGGGCAGCTCACGCGCCAGGTCGCAGTCGGCCAGCTTCCGCTCGAGAAACTCCTCCAGCGGCAGGCTCTCCGACTCTCCCCAGCCGGACAGGTCGACGAATCGGCCGGCGACGCCCTGACGGCGCAGCAGCAGCGCCGTATTAGAGGCGCTGTGCACCTCGCCCAGCGCGGCCAGCATCTCGCGGACCGTGCCGAGATGGGCATCCAGGTGGAAGTGCCCGGAGGAGCAGAGGTTCTCCAGGTCCTCGAGGCTCTGCTGCACCGCTTCCACGCGCTCGCGGATGAACCGGTCGGCCTCGATGCGATCGTCCTCATGCTCGAAGATCGACGCGTTCAGGCCGCACATGTGCTCCAGCGTCTTGCCGAGCGCCGCCTGCCAGAGGCCGTCCTCCTCTTCTTCGTTGAACAGCGCGTACACTCCAGGATCGCCGGAGTGCTTGTGCTCGAGCAGCATGTCGGTCACGCCGCCGTAGGCGGACACCACGAAGATGCGCTGATAGAGCGCGTCGCCTTCCAGATCACCGATGAGCACGGTGCGCATCAGCTCGTTCACGCGCGACATCGATGTGCCGCCGATCTTCTCGACGGTATGTTGCCGTCGTTCCATCGTTTCCCCTCGTACCAGTTTCAGTTCTTTCTCTATGCCTGGCTGAACATCGTTAGACCTCATGTCAATCGGTCACCACCTCGGCGTCGAGCCCGTAGGCGCCGTCGGCATCGTGCACCTCCGTGCCCTTGAGCGGCGGGTTGAACACGCAGGCGCAGACGAAGTCTTCCTGAACGCGCAGCACGTGCTTGTCGTGCTCGTTCAGGGCATACATCGTGCCCGGCTCGATCACGTGCTTCTCGCCCGTGGCCTTATCTTCGATCTCGGCCCGACCCGCGATGCAGTAGACCGACTCGAAATGGTGCTTGTACCACATGTGGGTTTCGGTGCCCGCGTACAGCGTGGTGATGTGGAAAGAGAAGCCCATGTCGTCGTTGGCCAGCAGCAGGCGCACGCTGTCCCAGGTCTTACTCTTGATCTGACGCGCGGTGCCGCGCGCCTCGCTCAGCTTACGTATGAACATGTTCAGCCCACCTGCTTCAGATGACGGCCCATGGCCTTGGAGATGGCGTCGTCTATGATGTCCAGGCCGCGGCCCAGATCTTCGTCGCTGATGGTCAGCGGGCAGAACAGCTTCACCACCTCGTCATCGGGACCGGCGGTCTCGATGATCAGGCCCTCCGCCAGCGCCTTGGCCGACACCTGCGATGCGATCTCGCCGCTTGGCATGGCCAGGCCCGTCATCAGGCCGCGGCCGCGCAGCTCCAGCTTGTAGCGATGGGCCAGCTTCTTCAGGCGGTCGGCCACTCGAGCCGACTTGGCCTGCACCTCCTTCTCGAACCTGTCGTCCTTCCAGAAGTGCTCGATGGCGGCGGTGGCGGTCACGAACGCGTGGTTGTTGCCGCGGAACGTGCCGTTGTGCTCACCCGGCTTCCATTCGTCGAGGTCGGGTCGGATCAGGGTCACCGCCAGCGGCAGCCCCATGCCGGACAAGGACTTCGACAGCGTCACGATGTCGGGCTTGATACCGGCCGGCTCGAAGCTGAAGAAGGTGCCCGTGCGGCCACAGCCCGCCTGAATGTCGTCGACGATCAGCAGGATGCCGCGGTCGCGGCAGAGGTTCTCGAGCCGTTTCAGCCAGCGGTTGCTGGCGGCGTTCAGCCCGCCCTCACCCTGCACCGCCTCGACGATCACGGCGGCCGGCAGTTCGAGACCGCTGCTGTTGTCGTCCAGCAGCTTCTCCAGGTAGTCGAGGGTGTCCATCTCGTCGCCGAGGTAACCGGCGTAAGGCACCCGGAACGTACCGCCCAGGCTGGTGCCGGCGGCGCCGCGGTGATGCTCGTTGCCGGTGACCGCCAGAGCCCCCAGGGACACGCCGTGGAAGCCGTTGGTGAAGCTGACGACGGTCTCGCGGCCGGTGGTCTTGCGGGCGATCTTCAGCGCCGCTTCCACGGCGTTGGTGCCGGTGGGCCCGGGGAACTGCACCCGATACTCCAGCCCGCGCGGCTCGAGAATGTAGCGGTTCAGGGCTTCGAGAAACTTCGCCTTGGCCTCGGTGTGCAGGTCGAGGGAGTGAGCGATGCCGTCAACGGAGATGTAGTCGATGAGCTTCTGCTTCAGCGCCGGGTGGTTGTGCCCGTAGTTGAGCGAGCCCGCTCCGGCCAGGAAGTCGAGCAGCGCGTTGCCCTGCTCATCGTAGACCCAGGAGCCCTTGCCTTTGGAAAACACGTTGGGAATCGACCGGGCATAACTCTGAACGGCGGATTCCATGTCGTCGAAGATGCTCATGATGCTTTTCTCTTCTGTTCGGTGGATTGAGGGGTGGCAGGTTCGAACGGCCCGATGCGCAGCAGCACCTCGTCACCGTGGGTGCCGGCGAAGTGGCGCTCGCGGGAGAACAGCAACGACTGATCGGTCGCAGCCCCGCGGGCGTCGGCGAACTTCTGGAACGCCGACCAGGAGGCGGCGTTGCCGGGCTCGATGGTGGTCTCGAGAAACCGCACTTGCCCGCAGACGGGGCGCGCCACGATCTCTTCCATCATCCGCGTGGCCAGGCGCTGACCGCGGGCACGCTCGTGCACGGCCACCTGCCAGATGAACAGGGTGCCGGGGTCTCCGGGCTTCAGATAGCCGGTGATGGAGCCGACGATGTCGCCGTCGAGTTCGGCCACCACCGCGGTCTCCGCGAAGTGGGAAACCTGCAGCAGGTTGCAGTACCGGGAGTTCGTGTCCAAAGGAGGACAGTCGGCGATCAGGGCATGCAGCGCCGGGCCATCTTCGGCTCTGGGCACCCTCAAGGCGATGTCCGGCTGCGTTTCCGGGGCTTTTTGTGCGTTAGTAGTCATTGTTCCTGTCTATATTCCACGTCGTTAGCGCGAATCGCTCTCACAGCGACCAAATTTGCCAACTGAGGTTAGGGGTGTATATTTTAGAGAACTAAATAAATTTAGCAAATGAAGGAGCCGCGTTTTGCCCGGCAGACAGACGTCGAACCCGCCCGCCGCCCCCAACCCGCGAAAGTCCGCCGCGCACATGCGCCTGCAGGCCCGCGCCTACGCTAGACTGCGCACGTCCGCCGCGAGCGCCGCAGAAAGTGCCGACACATTGGCCGCCAAAGAAGACGTACTGATCGCCATACGGAAAATCATCCGGGCGACCGATCTGCACTCCCGGCAGCTCACCAAGACGGTGGGGCTGACGGCACCGCAGCTTCTGGTGCTGCAGGCGATCCGCGATCTCGGCGCGGTGGCTATCTCGCGCCTGTCCACCGAGGTGAGCCTGTCCCAGGCCACGGTCACCACCATCCTCGACCGGCTGGAGAAGCGCGGCCTCATCGACCGGCAGCGCAGCGACCAGGACAAGCGCGTGGTGCACGCGCTCCTGACCGACGCCGGCCGGGCGGTGGTGGAGTCGGCACCGACGCCGCTGCAGGAAGCCTTCAGCGTGCGCTTCGGGCAGCTCGAAGCGTGGGAGCAGTCACTGATCCTGTCTGCTCTGCAGCGGGTAGCGGCGATGATGGGTGCCGACGAGATCGACGCCTCGCCGTTCCTCGAGCTAGGCGACCTGTCCCGCCACGACCACGACTGAGCCAGCGCCCGCGGCCATCACGCGCCTGCCGCCACGGCGGCCCGTACCCGCGCCAGCACCTGCGCCCCATCGAAGGTGCCAGCGGGCAGGCGACCGCGCAGCATCTCGCGAATCAGCGCCTGGCAGGCGGCGTTGGCCGGCGTCGGCACGCCGTGCAGGCGCCCGAGCAGCACGATCTCGCCGTTCAGATAGTCCGTCTCCAGGCTGCCGGTGCCCCGCACCAGGCTCTGCCAGGACGAGCCGCCCACCCGTGGATGCCCGGGCACCTCGGCCATGCGGTAGACGCCCGCCTGCCGCTCCTGCAGCGTATCCCGGTCACCGCAATCAATGCCGGCCGCCCGGAAGCAGGCCAGCGCCTCCTGCTTGAGCAGCCGCAGCACCTCGATGGCAGCAGGTTCCAGGTGGCCGTCCTGCTCGGCAGCGGCGTCCTCGGCGGGGGTCACCATGGCCTGCAAGGCATTGCCCAGGTTGGTGAGCAGCTTCGCGTACTTCAGACGCATGACCGCCGGATCGGGACGGGCGCTGAATCCGGCCCGTTCCAGCGCCGCGGCTATGGCCACGCAGGCATCGTCGACGCCGCCCGGATATCGTCCGGTGTCGAGGATGCCGCCGCGGCCGGCGGCATGGGTCACCACCTCGCCCGGCGCCAGGTGCTGCGCCGGCAGGTGCACCAGCATGCCGTACACCCGTGAGAAGTGGCGCAGCGCCATGCGCTCGTTGGCGACACCGTTCTGAGCGCACACCAGCGCCGGCTCTGCCGCGCAGGCGGCACGCAGATCTTCCAGGGCCGCCGCCGTGTGCTGCGACTTCATGGCCAGCAGTGCCACGTCGGCATCGGTCCACGACACCTCGGAGGGATGCCGCACCACCGGAATGCGCAGCCGCCGGTCACCGTCCGGAGACAGCAGGCGCAGCCCGTCTTTCGCCATGACGTCGGCGTGGGCACCTCGGGCGATGAGCACCACCGCCTCGCCGTGCTCGAAGAGCCGGGCCCCGATGGTGCCGCCGATGCCGCCCGCGCCGTAGATGATGTATCGCATCGCGCGAGTGTACTGCGACACCGCCCAGACTGGGCAACCTGCGAACCAGTGCACGGTGTCGATGTGGCCGATTGCCTACCCTGAATGACCACTCGCCGTAGAGGAAACGGGCATGCCCGTGGGTTACCACATCAACCCCGATGAAGGACTCGTCACCGTCACCGCCGACGGCCGGGTTCCACTGTCGGAGTTCGTCGACAACGGCGAGCGGCTGCTGAAGAACAGCGATTACGATCCCAAGCTGCCCCACCTGATCGATCTGCGCGGCTTGCGGCCGCTGCGCGACCAGTCAATGAACGAACTGCGGGAATTCGTAGAGCAGTGCTTTCGGGATCGCGTCTGCGCCAGCGTCGCGGTGGTGATCGACCGGTTCCTGGAGCGCGCGCACTGCGCCGACATCTTCCTGCTGACCTGCGCTCTGCACGACGCCGAGCTGTTCGCCGACTACGACCATGCCCTGCGCTGGCTGATGCGGCGCGTCTCCGCCGACCAGGCCTGGCGCGATCAGCTGAGCATCACCAGCACGCCGACCACGATGCCCACGACGCTCCAGAACACATAGGGGCCAAAGAAGGCGATGGCGCGGGCGGCCTGATCGTCCGCGGGATCGTAGAAGGCGCCGCCTGGGTCTTCGGGCCTGTTCATGGACTGCTCCTCGCGCCTGGTGCCTGGGTAGACGGCCTTGCGTCCGTGGCCTGGCGGGAAACGTCCTGTACCCCGATTGTGTGATCTGCGTCACATTCGCTCTGTGACTTGGTTTTCTACACTTCCCGGCGCGGGCGCGCAATGCAAAGCGCAGCGACCCTACAAAAACAGCACAAGGCGCGACGAGCCGCCGCAGATGGAAGATGGGGAAGTCATGCCGGAAAGTACCCATGGCCACGATCGGCCGCTGCGGCAGGCCATCGCCTCGTCAGCTTCACGCCCGCGATCGGTTCAGATACCATCGCGCCATGCTTCCTCACTTGCACGCCAACGTTAGCCCGCATTCCGGCGCCCAGCACGGGGGATCGCTCGCGGCCCTGCATTGCTCCGGCGGCTGAGGCATCCCGACCGCCGCCTCCGCCGCCACCTCTCCCGTCTCGACAACCCGAACCAGCCATTCGAGGAGCACGAAAGTGACTCAGACACGCTCTGTTATGTTGGGCACGACCGACCATTCCCGCCTGATGGCCCTCATCGGCAGATCCGAGACCGCCGCGTCGACCCTGCTGTACGACGAACTGGACAGCGCCACGGTGGTAGCCGACGACGACGTTCCTGGAGACGTCGTCGCCATGGGCAGCATCGTCACCTTTCGCGACATCGACACCGGCCGCGAGTCAACCGTGGCGCTTGCCTATCCGGCCGAGGCCGACGCCTCCCAGGGTCGAATATCGATCCTGGCGCCGGTGGGGGCCGCGCTCATCGGGTTGCGCGTGGGAGAGCGAATCGCCTGGCCGGTGCCGAACGGCAAGGACCGACACCTGGAAGTGGTACGCGTCACCAGCCGGCCAGCATAGGATCGCCCGCGGATGGCCGCGCTGCCCCCGCGGTTGGCGTCGACTGCTGCAACCGGATCAACCGAGGTTCAGGACGCGGTCACGCCCATGGGCCGATCACCCTTGATGGTCACGCGATGCCCCTTGCGCTCATGGGGCCAGTAGTCCCACATGGCGAAGTGCTGCAGGCAGCGGTTGTCCCACAGCGCAACGGCGTTCTCGGTCCAGGTGAAGCGAAGCTGAAACTCCGGCCGCTCGGCATGCGCCAGCAGGAAGTCGAGCAAGCCGCGGCTTTCGGCCGGCGTCAGGCCGTTGATGTGCGTGGTGAACGAGCGGTTGACGTACAGCGCAGGCCTGCCCGTCACCGGATGCTTGCGCACGACAGGATGGTCGCAGCTCGGGTAGACGCGACCGGCATCGTCGACACCGCGGTCTGCGTAGCGCCCACGGTAGATATGCTCGGAGGCGTGATGGGCCGTCAACGTGCAGAGGAACCTCTGCATGGGCGCCGACAACGCCTCATACGCCGCATACATACTGGCAAACAGCGTGTCGCCGCCACACGGCGGCAGCTTGTGAATCTGCAGCATGGTTGCCATCGGCGGCTCGGCATCGCAGGAGACATCCGTGTGCCAGGCATTGCCATTGGCCACCTTCGATTCCCGATGGGCATGAATCACGAAAATCTCGCGGTGTCCCTCCAGGTGGGGGGCCGCGGGATGCTCGTGTAGCGGGCCGAAGCGCCGACCGAACGCGATCTGCTGCGCCGGCGTCAGAGCCGGCTGATCTCGAAAGAACAGCACCTGATGCGTGGCGAACGCCTCGTTGAGAACTTCGAACTGGGCATCGTCCATGGACGTGAGGTCGGCTCCATGAACCTCTGCCCCCAGCATGGGCGTGACCGGAGTCAGGGCGATGTCGCGTGCGCTCATACAGCCTCCTGAAGCCGCTCGAACATCACCGACTCGATTCGGTGCTGCCGACCGGCCAGCCTGGATAGTGCATAGTTTCCTCGCGATGCGGGAATGCTCATGCCCCCCCTGAGATCCACCGTACCGGCACGAAATTATCAATAATAATACGCCCTGTCCAATCCCCGAATCGCTCCAGACATCGGCACTGCGGGAGCGAGCGTTCCATTGCGGGCGACACTAGATTATCGATAATGCCCGGGCGGAATCATGCATCGCAGCGCCGGGAGGCTTCTGTGGCCGATAAAGATCGCGACGACGATCGCAGCACTCAGGATGTCCGAATCGCGGACGCATTGACCTACGACATCATCACCTGGCGAATCGAGCCCGGGGAATGGATCCGCGAGCGGTCCATCGCCGAACGCTTCGACGTCTCACACGGCCCGGTTCGCGAGGCATTCCGCCGGCTGCAGCGAGAGGGCTTCGTCGAGGTCGTTCCCTGGCGGGGCGCCAGGGTGATCGAGCTGGATGTGGATCGAGCCCGCCAGGTGCTCGAGACCTGGAAGCACCTGTTCGGCGTGGTCTGCGGGCTCGCGGCACAACGCCTGCCCGCAGCAGACCACGAACTGTTGATGCAGCTGATCGTTGGTTACGAAGCCGTGGTTCGCGTCACCAACGACCCTGTCGAGCACGTGCGCACCTCGAATCGCGTCGGTCAGTTCATCAGCGAACGCTGTGGCAACCCCATGCTCGCGGACATCCTCTTCAGGGTGGCGTTGCATGCCCGATGGCACTACCCGCTGCTGCGCAGAACGCACGCGGACAAGGTCAATCCGCAGGCCGGGCTGCATTCCGCCCGGATCTTCCGCCAGACCGCGGAAGCCATCGTCGCCGGCGATGCCGTCACAGCAGAAAGCCGGGCCCAGGAGCTTCTTTCGGTCGCGGAAGTGCCGTTCGCCCAGGCCGTAGCCCAGCATCTCGAGGAGCGTCGGCGCCGCCAGCCCCCATCTCCGATTTGAATTATCAATAATCTGATGAAATACTCCCCCGGTCCGGTCGGAAAACCAGGGGAGAGACCTATGTGGTGCTGGAAGAAACTTCTGCCTGTAGCGCTCGCCATGCCCATCGGCATGGCCCAGGCAGAGCAGGCTAACGACGCCCGCGCGCTCGAGGAGATCGTCGTAACCGCCCAGAAGCGGCAACAGAGCATCCTCGACGTAGGCATCGACGTGACCGCGCTCGATGCGGCGACCATCGACGAGGGACGGGTGCTGAAGATGCGCGACCTGGAAGCTCACGTGCCGAACCTGAACATCCGCGAGAACGCCCCGGGCATCCGGCCGGTGATCACCATCCGCGGCGTCGGTCTCAACGACTTCAGCGCCACCAACAACCCGAGCGCCGGGGTCTACATCGACGAGGTGTTCCTGTCCTCCCTAGTCCTGATGGCGTTCGACTTCTTCGACCTGGAGCGCATCGAGGTTCTGAAGGGCCCTCAAGGCACCCTCTATGGCCGCAACTCCACGGCCGGAGCCATCAACTTCTTCACCGCCAGGCCGGCAATGGGAGAGCATGGCTTCGAGCTGGCGACGAGCTACGGCAACTTCGACACGTGGGAAGTGGAGGCTGCCGGAAACGTCGCGCTGAGCGATTCGGTTTCGGCTCGAATGAGCGCGAAGACCATCCAGCAGAAAAAGGGGTTTTACTACAATCGCACCATCGACGACGACATCGGCGACCGGGATGTCGTCATGTGGCGGGCCCAGCTTCGCTGGAACCCCAGCGACGATGTCGACGTCAACCTCAAGGTGATGGGTGGCGAAGAAGACTCGACGCTGGGCCAGGGCGCATTCTTCGGCGCCCGGGACTTCGGAAACGCCCCCTCGTTCGCCTGTGCGGCGATCGCCCGTGGCGCCACGGACCCGAACTGCACCGACTTCTTCGGCTACAGCGATCCGGACGGCGACCCATTCAAGGGCGACTGGGCCGAGCAGGCCTTCTACGACGCGGATCAGTATGGCGCCACGCTGACGGTCAATCTGGGTATGTGGGACTTCGCCGAGCTCACGTCTGTGACCGGCTATCTGGAGGCCGACCAGGCCGCCTACCAGGATCTGGACGCTACCCCGCGGGTGCAGGGCGAGTTCATCCCCACCACCGACATCGAGCAGTTTTCCCAGGAGCTGCGCCTGACCGGCACCACCGCCGGCGGCAGCAACTGGATTCTCGGCGCGGTGTACTCCAATGACGAGATCGAAGTCGGATCGACCGGCTTCTTCAACGCGCTGTTCAGAACGCAGACCGACGGATTCGGCGATCAGGACACGGAGTCGGCGGCCATATTCGGCCACGCCGAGCTGCCGCTGACCGATTCGCTGAGCGTCGTCACCGGGTTGCGTTACACCTGGGAGGAAAAGTCCTATCGGGCCCAGGTGCGCGACACCAACCCGACCGGCACGAGCTGCCTGCTGAGCCTCACCTGCACGCCGGGACCGACGCCGCCGGTGACCCTGGCGTCGGCGGACAGCAGCATCGACGATAAAAACTGGTCTTGGAAGCTCGGGCTCGAGTGGACACCGACGCCGCGCTCGCTCGCCTACGCCAGCGTGTCACGGGGCAACAAGTCGGGCGGCTACTTCTTCGGCTTCACCACCAGCAGCACCGCATTCGAGCCCTATGAGCCGGAACGCCTGATCGCATACGAGATCGGCGGCAAGCTGCGCACTGCCGATGGCACCCTGCAACTCGGCGCCAGCGCCTTCTACTACGACTACTCGGACGTTCAGACCTTCATCCGCGACACGTCCAGCGTCGTGGCCGCACAGCGTCTGGGCAACGTCGACGAGGCCGAGCTGTACGGGGCCGACCTGCAGGCCGCCTGGCAGCCACCGATGATTCCCGGGCTGACGCTGAAGTTCGGGGTCGGGCTGCTGGAGACGGAGCTCGGCGGCTACACGGCCCTTACCGGCCCGGTGTCGCGCGGCAATGAGCTTCCCAACGCGCCGAGCGTGACGGTCAACGCTCTGGCTCGATACGAGCGCGCCGTGGCCAACAGCTATCGACTGGCACTGCAGATCGACGGCAATCATGCGGGCGCAACCTACAAAGACGCCGGCAATGACCCCCTCATCAAAGGGGAAGCCTATGAGATCTGGAACGCGCGAGCAGAGCTGGCACCCATGGACGGCAACTGGGCGCTATCCGTGTGGGGACGGAACGTGTTCGACGAAGTCTACCGGGTGCAGGGCGTGAGCCTGATCGGTCTCGGGTTCGGCTACTTCAACTACAACTCGCCGCGGACTTACGGCGCCACCCTTTCCCTCAGCTTCTGAGGGAAAGGATGATTCGCCGCCGCGCACTGATCACGGCCGCTCCCGCAGCGGCCCTAGCCGCTGCCGCCTGCTCGCGCCTTGCGGGGCCTGCGGCAGCGACCGCCGGCGTCTCTGAACTGCTGGAAGACCTGGTCGGGTCGCGACGTCTGCCGTGCGCCGCCTTGATCGCATCACGCAACGGTCAGACGCTGGTGCGGAGCATTCACGGCCACCGCGACCTGGAGATGGGCGACCCCGCAGACCGCGACACCATCTACCACATCTACTCCATGACCAAGCCGGTCGCGGCGGCCGGCCTGCTGACCCTGCGGGACACTGGCGACGTTGGCCTGGACGATGCTGTGGCCGACTACGTGCCCGAGCTGTCCGCCCTGCAGGTATTGCTTGCGGACGGCACGACCACCGCAGCACAACCGATGACCATTCGCCATCTGCTGACCCACACGTCGGGCCTCGGCACCAGCTTCGATCCGCGGTCGCCGGTCGCAGCACACTACCGGGAGGCCGGCCTGATCGGCGGTTCCTGGTATCACGACCCGGACATCGACGGTCTGGCTGGCATGGCCCAGCGCCTGGCAGGTGTCCCTCTCGCCTTTCAGCCCGGGGAGCGCTGGCTCTACAGCATGGGGCTGGACGTCGCCGGCCTCGTCTGCGAGCGCATTTCCGGCCGCAGCCTGGACGTATTCCTGCGCGAGCGTCTCTTCGAGCCCCTGGGCATGATCGATACCGGGTTTCATGTGCCGCCGAACGCCGCTGGGCGCCTGGCATCCGTCTACGGACCCGACACCGGCGGGCTCACCAGGGTGATCGATGCTGCATCGTCGCCCTGGCTCCGCCACCCAACGGCGCCGTCCGGCGGCGGCGGACTGGTTTCGACCCTGCACGACTACCATCGGTTTGCGCGCATGCTGGCGAGCGGCGGCGCCTCGGTGCTGTCTGCGGAGTCCGTACGCCTGATGCTGACGAATCAGCTCAGCCCGAAGCAGACTCGCGGCCTGGAGGCCGCCGCCGCGTTCGGCTTCGGAGGCTCCGGCGGCGGGCTCGGGTTCGGGCTGGGCGGCGCCGTTCTGGTCGACCCGCAGGCATCAGGCACCCCCGGGCGGCGCGGCGAGTTCGGGTGGGGCGGCGCTGCCAGCACGACTTTCTGGGTTGATCCGGCGCGCGGCGACGCCGTGGTCTTCATGACCCAACTCCTGCCCAGCAACACGATTCCCATGCGGGATCTGCTGAAGCAGAGGCTGGCCGCCGCGGGAGTAGCCTGACGCCAGGCATTCAGGCCGGCTTCCCGGATCACCGAGGCGAGTGAACTAGCCGGTCGTCGTGGCGCCGCCAGTCGCGCCACGCTTCCGCCAGCACCTGGCGTGCCGAGTGCAGGAACAGCAACGCGATTGCCACGCCGACCAGCACGTCCGGCCACAGCGTGCCGCTGAGCGCCACCAGGCCGGCAGCGCCGAGCACGCTGGTGTTGGCAATCAGGTCGTTGCGAGAGCACAGCCATGGCCGCACCCTTCAGCAGCGCCACTCCGGCACGGGTGCGCTCGCTGCGGTGCAGTGCGTACAGCGTCACCGCGTAGACCGAGGCGTCTCCGAGCATGTCCAGCGAATCGCCCAGCAGCGCGGTGGACCGCGCCAGCCAGCCACTGGCAAATTCGACGAAGAACATAACCAGATTGATCGTGAGCACGACGACCAGCACGCGGCCCTGACGCTCGCGCAGAGCGGCCATTTCATTGCCTTTACCTTCGCAGCAGTGGTCCATACGAATCCGCGATGACCAGCGTCCGCGCTCAGTATCACCCTTGTATTCGCTTCAGGGTCAAGCCCGCAACCACCCGATGGGTAGCCACGAGCATGGACGAGCGCCAGAGATCTGGCCCTGTTCATCTGCCGCAGCCGGGACCTGGGGTTCAGCCTCTAGGATGTTCGGGAGCCGCAGGCCAACGGTCCACGCCGAACTTAGCCCCGCACCGCAACAAAATGAAGATTCTATGGAACGTGAAATCCTAACAGCTTGAAAGCAGACCGAATTCGTCTCGCGAGCGAATTGTCATACGATTTCCAGGGTTTTCAGCGGGGAGTTTTCGGTTATAGTGAGCGCCTCACTAGCCGGCGCTGTATGTACATACAGTGTCATTCTCCTCGGCAGGGCGAAAGCACGACATCGGCCCGGCTAGTGAGGCCAACCCTTCCCAGATCCAGATTCCTTCAAGATTTCGGCTGGCTGCCGAGCACCACGCAGCCGCTGGCGCCGAACATGCCGCCAACGCCCAGGCACACCGATATTTCTGCACCCGGCACCTGCGCCGGGGCGTTGCCGCGAAGCTGGCGCACGCTCTCCTGCAGCGCGTACATGCCGTACATACCGGAGTGCATGTACGACAGCCCGCCGCCGTTGGTGTTGAGGGGCAGGCGGCCGCCGGGCGCGGTGTTGCCCTCCTCGATGAAGGCGCCGGCTTCGCCGCGGGCGCAGAAGCCCAGATCCTCGAGGCCGTAGATGGGCAGATGGGCGAAGGCGTCGTAGATCATCAGGTGATCGACGTCGGCGTGGCGGATGCCGGCATCGGCCATGGCCCGCGGCCCGGCAACGGCGAAGGCGCGCGAGCTGGTGAGATCGGCCATCTGGCTGATCATGGGCGTCTCGACGCTCTCACCGCTACCGAGAACGTAGACCGGCGGCTGCGGAAAGTCGCCGGCGCGATCGGCGGTGGTGAGGATCAGAGCGCCGCCGCCGTCGGTGACCAGGCAGCACTCCAGCAGGTGGAAAGGGTAGGCGATCAGGCGCGAGCTCAGCACGTCGTCGACCGTGATGGGGTCGCGGAAGCTGGCGCGCGGGTTCATGCCCGCCCACTGCCGCTGCACCACGGCCACCATGGCGAGCTGCTCGTGGGTCAGCCCGTAGGTCTTCATGTAGCGCAGCACGGGCAGCGTGAACAGCGTCGGCGGCCCCAGGATGCCGAACGGGGCTTCGAACTGGCCCTGCAGCGAGGCGGGGTCGATGCGCCGGCCGCCGCGGCCGATGCCGGAGCGGCCGCTCTCGCCGTGGGTGATCAGCACGGTGCGGCACTGGCCGGTCAGCAGCGCGGCCAGGGCGTGGCGCACGTGCAGCATGAACGAGCAGCCGCCCACCGCGGTGCCGTCCACCCAGGTCGGCGTGATGCCGAGGTAGTGAGCCACGGCGGTGGGCGATTCTCCCGCGGTGGCCACGCCGTCGATGTCGGCCGGGGTGAGCCCGGCATCGGCCATGGCGTTCAGCGCCGCGTCGGCGTGCAGCCCGAGCTGGCTCAGATGCGGGATGACGCCGAGCTCGGTGGTCTCGGCGGCACCGACGATGGCCACCTGCTGATCGAGCCGCGTCACGACCGCGCCTCCGCGGCGGCCGGGCGGAACAGCGGCAGACTGATCTCGTCGCTCTGCGGCACGAACACCACCTCCAGCGGCATGTCCAGCACCAGGGCTTCCGGTGTCTGATCGCAGTCGACGATGTTGGTCATCAGCCGCGGCCCCTCTTCCAGCGCCACCAGGGCAATGGCGTAGGGGCCGTCGAAGGCCGGATGCGACCGGTGATTGATCACGTAGCTGTCGAGGCGGCCGCGGCCGCTGGCGACGAACACGGTCACCGAGCGCGACGCGCAAGCCGGACAGAACGGCCGCGGCGGAAAGATCACCGTGCGGCAGTCGTCGCAGCGCTGCAGCCTGAGCTCGCCCTGGCGAGCGCCCTCCCAGTAGTGGGCGGTTTCAGGTGTGGGCACGGGCAGCGGCCGGCGGTCGGACATGGCGCTCTCCTGAACGGATGCGGTGACCGGCCGAGTATGTCAGAGCCAGGCGCGGCCCCAAAGCCGCGCCCGAATCACACCGCCGGCAGCCGGTCCTGCCAGGGATAGGCCCGATCGGCGACGGCGATGAACTCCGGGTTCAGGAACGACTCCTTGGCGTTGTAGGTGACCGGCTCACCGTCCACCGCCCAGACGCCGCCGCCGGCGGCTTCCAGCACCGCATGGGCGGCGCCGATGTCCCACTCCGAGGTGGGGCCGAGGCGCGGGTACAGGTCGGCCCGCCCCTCCGCCAGGATGCAGAGCTTGAGCGAGCTGCCCACCGGCGTGCGCGATACCTCGGGAAACACGGCCTCCAGACGGCTCATGTAGCTTTCCAGGCGCTCGCCGCCGTGGCTGCGGCTGGCCACCACCACCACGGGGGCGCCATCGCGCATGGGCCGGCCGCGCAGCATCTGCACGCCATCGGCGCCATGCCGCTCGGCCTGGCCGGCGTGAACGTCGCCGGTGTAGACCAGCCCCTGCACCGGCACCCCCACCACGCCGAGCACGGGCCGGTGATCCTCGATCAGGGCGATGTTGACCGTGAACTCGCCGTTGCGGTTGACGAACTCCTTGGTGCCATCCAACGGGTCCACCAGCCAGTAGCGCGACCAGGCGCGGCGGGTGGCGAAGTCGGGCGGCGCCGACTCCTCGGAGATCACCGGCCAGTCGGGGGTGAGCGCCGTGAGCCCGGCGACGATCACCCGATGGGCGGCCATGTCGGCCTTGGTGAGCGGCGACTCGTCGTCCTTGGTCTCGACCTCGAAGTCGGTGCGGTACACCGCGAGAATCGCCTCGCCGGCGCGGCGGACGATGTCGATCAGCGGTTCCAGAAGGTGGCCGTGCATGCGCTGTTCCCAGGCTTCGAGGAGGCCGGACCTTAACCGTTCAGGAACGGCCGCGCCAGGCACACGGCGGCGATGGCGCGCGCCTCCCGGAACTCCTCGCCGTGCACCAGCTCGTCGATGCGCGCAATCGGCCAGGGCACCAGCTCCGGCGGCTCCGGCTCGTCGGCCGGCAGCGGCGACGGATACAGGTCTCTGGCCAGCACCACGTTGATGGTGAAGCCCATGTGCCCAGGCGCCAGGTTCAATCGCTTCAGGAACTTGAGCTCGCGGGCGGCGAAGCCGATCTCCTCGCGCAGCTCGCGGTTGGCCGCCTCCTCCAGCGACTCGCCCGGGTCGGCGGCCCCCTTCACCAGGGTGAGCTGCATCTCGTGGAAGCCGGCGCAGTACTCGCGAATCAGCAGCAGCTCGCCCCGGTCGTTCACGGGCACCACCATGACCGCCGGCAGGCCGCCGCCCGGCATGCGCTCGTAGGTGCGCTCGACGCCGTTGCCGAAGCGCAGATCGATCTCCTCGATGCGGAAAAAGCGGCTGCGGGCCAGTTGCCGCACGGCCAGAATGTCGGGAACCCCCAAGGCACACCTCGTGTCTACGACGAACGCGTTATCATAGCCGCATGCATCGCATCACCTCACCCACACACCCATGATCGCCTGGCCCCAGATCGACACCGTCCTGCTCGACATGGACGGCACCCTGCTCGATCTCTACTACGACAACACGTTGTGGAACGAGCTGCTGCCCGAACGCTACGGGGCCGCCCACGATCTGTCGGTGGAGGCGGCGCGCGCCCACCTGTTCGCCAACATGGAGCAGCGGCTGGGAACGCTCGAGTTCTACTGCCTCGACCACTGGACGCGGTTCACGGGCCTCGACATCGTCGCCCTGCACCACGAGCTCACCGACCTCATCCGCTTCCGGCCGAGCGCCGAGCTGTTCCTCGACTGGCTGCGCGCCCAGGGCAAGCGCTCGCTGCTGGTGACCAACGCCCACCGGGCCAGCCTGGCGGTGAAGAATGCCCACGCGGGCGTGGTGGTGCGCCTCGACGCCGACGTGTCCTGCCACGATTACGGCGCACCCAAGGAGTCTCCCGAGTTCTGGGCGGCGCTGATGGCCCAGCACCCCTTCGATCCAGAGCGCACCCTGTTCATCGACGACAACGACCGGGTGCTGGCTGCGGCGGCCGAGTTCGGCATCCGCCATCTGCTGACGGTGACCCAGCCCGATTCGGGCCGCCCGCACCGGGATGGGCTCCACTACCCGGCTTTCAACGACTTCCGCGAGCTGCTGCCCGTTGACTTTGCCTGAGCTGAGCAGCGCCGGACCGTCTCGCGTTCGCCTCGACCGATGGCTGTGGGCGGCCCGGTTCTTCCCCACCCGCGCCAAGGCCAAGGCCGCCGTCGAGGGTGGCAAGGTGTCCCTGGCGCCGGGCGGCGTCGGCGCCTTCAGCAAGCCCAAGGTGAGCCGTGAGATCGGGGTGGGCGACCTGCTGGAGGTTCAGCGCGGGTCGCTGGTGCAGCAGGTGACGGTCACCGGCCTCTCCGACCGCCGCGGCAATGCGGCCGCCGCCGCGCAGCTCTACCAGGAAACCGCCGACAGCATCGAGGCGCGGGAAGCCGTGCGCGCCCGCCGGCAGATGGAGCGCGCCGGGCTGCAGGTGCCCCAGCAGCGGCCGTCGAAGCGCGACCGTCGCGCGCTCATGAAGCTGAAGCACCCGCACGACGATCCAGAGGTCTCATGAGCGACGACGTGATCCATCGATTCAGCTTCGCCGACGCCCCCGTGCGCGGGCAGTGGGTGCGGCTGACCGAAACCATCGCCGAGGCGGCGCGCCGCCAGCAGTGTCCGCCTGCCGGGCAGCGCCTGCTCTCGGAGATGCTGGCCGCCGTCAGCCTGATGGCCGACGCCATCAAGTTCCAGGGCACCGTGGCGCTGCAGGCCCGCGGCCAGGGCCCGGTGGGCACCGCCCTGGCCGAGTGCCGCAGCCGCCACCTGCTGCGCGGCCTGGTGCGGGTGCGGGAGGGCGCCGAGCTGCCTGCGGTCACAGACGGCGAGGGCGCCCCGCTTCCCGACCTGCTGGGCGACGGCCAGATGGCGATCACCCTGCAGCCGGATCGTGACCGCGCCCCGGACGCCAACGCCTATCAGGGCGTGGTCGCCCTGGACGGCGCCACGCTGGCCGAGAACCTGGAGGGCTACTTCGCCAACAGCGAGCAGCTGCCCACCCGCCTGTTCCTGGCGGCGACGCCGACGGGCATCACCGGCCTGCTGCTGCAACGGCTGCCCGATTCGGAGGGAACGCTGCTGGCCGCGGACGCCGACGAGGAGGCCTGGCGCGAAATCGAGCTGCTGGCGGCCACGGTGCGTCCCCAGGAGCTGGCAACGCTGCCCGTGGAAGCCCTGCTGCGGCGCCTGTTCCACCAGCGCACCATCACGGTGCATCCGGGCCGGACGCTGTCGTTCGAATGCACCTGCAGCCGCGAGCGGGCGGGACGGATGCTGCAGGCGCTGCCGAAGGAGGAGATTCTCGAGCTGCTGGACAGCCGCGGCAGCATCGACGTCACCTGCGAGGTCTGCGGCGCCCGCTACGATTTCGACCGCTTCGACACCCATCTGGTCTACGAGCCGGCGGCGCCGCGCCTGCACTGACCGCGCCCCGTGGGGCGCCTGCCGGGGTTACAAACTGCCGCCAAGGCGCATAGGCGCGACGCAGACGCTCTGGCATAATTGCGCGCCTCACTGGGAACGACACGCGAATACGCCATGGCCGTTGATATCGATACCACCTCGAAGCGCTCCACCTACGAGGATCTGTCCTCCCCGGTACTGGCCGAACTGGCCGTACTGCGCAACGAGGGTCAGTTTGCCAGCAACGGTGCCATCGTGGTTCGCACCGGCAAGCGCACCGGACGGTCTCCCAAGGACCGCTTCATCGTCGAGGAGCCCGCCACCCGCGATGCCATCGACTGGGGCGCCGTCAATCAGCCCATCGCCCCGGCCGTCTTCGACGCGCTGTGGGACCGGGTGCAGGCCCACCTCGGCCACCAGGACACCTTCGTTTCGCACCTGCACGTGGGTGCCGACCCCGATCACTACCTACCCATCCAGGTCACCACCGAGTACGCCTGGCACGCCCTGTTCGGCCGCGCCCTGTTCATTTCCCCGAGCGAGTACAACCCGCGCGGCAAGGACATCTGGCAGGTGGTCAACGCCCCCGGCTTCGTCTGCGACCCGTCCCGCGACGGCACCAACAGCGAAGGCACGGTGATGATCAACTTCGCCAAGCGTCGCGTGCTGCTGGCCGGCATGCGCTACGCCGGCGAGATGAAGAAGTCGATGTTCTCGGTGCTGAACTTCCTGCTGCCCGAGAAGGACGTGCTGCCCATGCACTGCTCGGCCAACATGGGTCCGAAGGGTGACGTCACCCTGTTTTTCGGCCTGTCGGGCACTGGCAAGACCACGCTGTCCGCCGATCCGAGTCGGCTGCTGATCGGCGACGACGAGCACGGCTGGGGCAAGGGCACGGTGTTCAACTTCGAGGGCGGCTGCTACGCCAAGTGCATCAACCTGTCCCGCGAAACCGAGCCCATGATCTACGACGCCATCCGCTTCGGCGCCATCGTCGAGAACGTGGTGATGGACCCGGACAGCCGGGTGCCCGACTACGCCGACGCGAGCCTCACCGAGAATACCCGCGCCTGCTACTCACGTGACGCCATCGACGCCAAGGTGCCGGAAAACCGCGGCGGCGAACCGGACCGGATCATCTTCCTGACCTGCGACGTCAGCGGCGTGCTGCCGCCGGTGTCGATCCTGTCCAAGGAAGCGGCCGCCTATCACTTCCTGTCCGGCTACACCGCCCAGGTCGGCTCGACCGAGGTGGGCTCGACCGAGGCCTACAAGGCCACCTTCTCCACCTGCTTCGGCGCCCCGTTCTTCCCCCGTCCGGCCGGCGTCTACGCCGACCTGCTGATGAAGCGCATTGCCGAGTTCGGCTCGCGCGTGTATCTGGTGAACACCGGCTGGACCGGCGGCGGCTACGGCGTCGGCAAGCGGTTCAGCATTCCTACCACGCGGGCGGTCATTCACGGCATCCAGTCAGGGGCCCTGGACGACGTCGCGACGACCCACCTGCCCGGGTTCAATCTGGCCATTCCCAAGGCCGTGCCAGGGGTCGAAGCCAAGCTGCTCAACCCCCGGGATGCCTGGGCGGACAAGGCCGCCTACGACCAGGCGGCTCGCAGCCTGATCGGCAAGTTCACCGAGAACTTCCGCAAGTTCAAGGTGGATAAGGGCATCGTCGCCGCTGGCCCGACCACGGATTTCTAGATACCCTCTCCCGCCCTGGCGCGGGACTTGGAAATTTCGGCCATGGCCGACTCGGCAACACCGGTCTCATCGACCATCCTGCGCGCCCTGGCGCAGCGCCCCGGGGCGCTGCTCGGGCTGCGCCGCGGCATCGAGAAGGAGAGCCTGCGGGTCAACGTCGACGGCACGCTGTCGCTGCGGCCGCACCCCGCCTACCTCGGCTCGCCGCTCACCCACCCGCACATCACCACCGACTTCTCGGAAGCGCAGCCGGAGCTGATCACCGACGTGCACGACTCGCCGGAGTCGGCGGTGGCCCAGCTCGAAGACCTGCACCGCTTCGTCTACCGCGGCATCGGCGACGAGGTGCTGTGGACGGCCAGCATGCCCTGCATGCTCGGCGCCGACGAAGACATTCCGGTGGGCCGCTACGGCACCTCGAATATGGCCCGGGCCAAGACGATCTATCGGCTGGGCCTCGGTAACCGTTACGGCCGGCTCATGCAGACCATCTCCGGCATCCATTACAACTTTTCGGTGCCCGAATCGTTCTGGCCCATGCTGGCGGAAGCCTCCGGAGCGCGCCCCGACCGGGCCTTCCAGACCCAGAGCTACTTCGGCCTGATTCGCAACTTCCGGCGCTTCTCGTGGCTGCTCATCTACCTGTTCGGTGCATCCCCGGCGCTGTGCAAGTCGTTCGTCAAGGACCGGCCGCACGCGCTGCGCGCCTTCGACGAGGGCTCGCTGTACCTGCCCCACGCCACCTCGCTGCGGATGGGCAGGCTCGGCTACCAGAGCGATGCGCAAAGCGAGCTGCATATCTCCTACAACAGCCTGGATCAGTACGCGCGGTCCATGCGTCAGGCCCTGACCCGGCCGTACCCTGCCTACGAGAAGATCGGCGTGAAGGTGGGGGGCGAGTATCGTCAGCTCAGCAGCTCGCTGCTGCAGATCGAAAACGAGTTCTACGGCACCATCCGGCCGAAGCAGCCGGTGCGCGACGCCGAGCGGCCGCTGGCCGCGCTGCGCAACCGCGGCGTGGAGTATGTGGAGGTGCGCTGCCTGGATCTGAACCCGTTCCTGCATGTGGGCATCGACGCGCCGCAGATGCGCTTCCTCGACGTGTTCCTGCTCTACTGCCTGCTGGCGGACAGCCCGGCTGACAGCGAGCAGGAAAGCCGCGTCATGGCCGACAACCAGCTCGCCGTCGTCGAGCGAGGCCGCGAGCCGGGGCTGATGCTCACCCGAGGCAATCGGGAGATCACCCGCGAACGCTGGTCTCACGACATTCTGGCGGCCTGCCGCCCCCTGGCCGAGCTGCTCGACGAGGCCAGCGGCACGACGGAGTACACGCGTACCTGGGAAGAGCAGGGCTGCAAGGTCGACGACCCGGCGCTCACCCCCTCGGCTCGCATGCTCGACATCATGTCCACGCAGGGCATTCCGTTCTTCCGGTTCACCATGAACCAGTCCATCGCCCACAAGGGGTACTTCGACGAGCATCCGCTGCTGCCCGATCAGCTGGTCGCCTATGAGGCGGTCGCCCAGGCATCGCTGGAGGAGCAGGCGCGGCTCGAGGCCGCCGACGACGTCGACTTCGACACGTTTCTGCAGCGCTACATCGCCGCCGTCTGAGACGGCGGGCGGGCAACATGAACTTCCTCGCCCACTGCCTGATTCCCGACCGCGCCCAATCCGGCGCCCACCCCGACCTGATCGCCGGCGGCTTCCTCGGCGACTTTCTGAAGGGGCCGGTGCCCGATACGCTGCCTGGCGCCCTGCACACGGGCGTGCGGCTGCACCGTCGAATCGACGCGTACAGCAATCTGCACCCGGGTATTCGTGAGAGCTGCCGACGGTTTCCTGAGCCCCTGCGGCGGCTGGCGCCCGTATTCGTGGACGTCATCGCCGATCACCTGCTGGCGCGGCACTGGCAGCGCTTTCACCCGAGCCCACTGGAAGCGTTTACTGCCCGCGCGTACCGGGCCATCGAGGCGCGCCGTGACCAACTCCCGGCAGACGGCCAGCGCTTCCTCGAATACATGAGCGATCACGACCTGCTGGCCCGCTACCGCGACCCGGCCACCATGCATCGGGCTCTGCAATCGGTGACGCGGCGCCTGGGCCGCTCGCATCTGGACGGCGACATGGCGGTGGTGGTCGACGCCGAACTCGCCGGCCTCGAGGCCGATTTTCTGAGCTACTTTCCCGATCTCATCAGCCACGCTGCCGGCTGGCTGGAAGCCCACGGCCAATGACTTCGGTTGACGCAGCACGCATGCCCGGTAACCTTGCGTTCTTTTCAGGAGACGCGCCCAGATGAAAGCCGTGCTTTGCAAGGCGTTCGGCATGCCCGAAAGCCTGTCGCTCGAAGACGTGCCCGCCCCCGAACCCGGCCCGGGGGAGGTGCTGGTAGACGTCCACGCCACGGCCCTCAACTTCCCGGACGTGCTGATGATCCAGGGCAAGTACCAGAGCCAGCCGCCTTTTCCATTCGCGCCCGGCGGCGAGATCGCCGGCGTGGTCAGCGCCGTGGGCGCCGGCGTCGAGCAGCCGAAGGTGGGTGACCGGGTGTTCGGTGGCACCGGCTACGGCGGCATGGCGGAGCAGATCGTGGTCAAGCCGCGTGCCCTGCGGGCGATGCCGGAGCAGATGAGCTTCGCGGAGGCCTCCGGCATCAGCACCACCTACGGCACCTCGTACTACGCGCTCAAGCAGCGCGCCGAGCTGAAGCCGGGCGAGACCCTGCTGGTGCTCGGCGCTGGCGGCGGCGTCGGCCTGGCCGCGGTCGAGCTCGGCAAGGCGATGGGCGCCCGCGTGATCGCCGCAGCCAGCACGCCGGAAAAGCTGGCGGCTGCCAAGGCGGCCGGTGCCGACGAGTTGCTCGACTACTCCGACGGCGAGCTGAAGGACAAGGTCAAGGCGCTCACCGACGGCAAGGGCGCGGACGTCATCTACGATCCGGTCGGCGGTGACCTCTTCGATCAGGTCATGCGCTGCATCAACTGGTACGGCCGCGTTCTGGTGATCGGCTTCGCGGCGGGCGATATCCCACGCGTGCCCATCAACCTGATTCTGCTGAAAAGCTGCCAGCTCGTCGGCGTGTTCTACGGCGCCTGGTCTGCCCGGGCGCCGGACGAAGCCGCCGCCAACTTCCGGGAGATACTCGACCTGTACCGCGAGGGCCGGATCAAGCCCATGATCGGCGCCGAGTACCCGCTCGAAGACTACGCCGCGGCGCTGCGCTGCCTGATGGAGCGGCGGGCCATCGGCAAGGTGGTGGTGAACGTTCGATGAGCACCACGCTTGATCGGCTGACGAGTGAAGATCTGGCGTTGATGATCCTGTCGATGTGCGGCGTGCTGCTGTTCGGCGCGCTCATCATGGAGCACGTGTTCTCGCTTGTTCCCTGCCCGCTGTGTCTGATGCAGCGCATCTGGTTCTTCGCCGCGGGCCTGTTCGCATTCGCCGGCCTGATGCACGATCCGCGCTGGGGGATCTATCCACTGCTGTCTTTGCTGTCGTCGCTGACCGGCGGCGGGTTCGCGATCCGCCAGCTCTATCTGCAGCGCCTGCCGGCGGACCAGGTGCCGGCGTGCGGGCCGGACATCAACTACATGATCGACGCGTTTCCGCTCGGCGAGGTGCTGGCGGCCATGACCCGGGGCACGGGCGATTGCGCCGCCGTCTCGTGGAGCTTCCTCGGCATCTCCCTGCCCGGATGGGCACTTCTGGGTTTTGTCGCCATCGCCATCCTGGCGGTGCTGCAGCTCCGTGCCGGCAACCAGGGACGTTGACCGCTGCCAAGCCGGACCGCACTACCTCAGGACGTTACTTGAAACGTGAGCTAAGCTCTTGTAACAAAAAAGTTCTGACGTTGCCTGGAGATTGTCGAAATCGCGGTGTTATAGTTATCCACAGGTCACTCTGCGCCAGGTCGAACGCGCAGCCTGCGTTGCTGAAATGAACACAATGGCCCGTCAAGTAATTGGCCAGAACAGCAAAGCATCGCAGGGTGATCCGGGGGTACAGACCCCGCCAGCGATGCGAGGGTCTGCGGTGGGTGTCGCTGGGAAGCGCATCCGAAGCAGGATACTTGACACTCGGCCAGGGGCGTCGCAACCAGCCCGCGGCATCGAGTGCTGGGGCAACTAGGGCTGCATGACATGGACCCACAAGCACGCCGGATTCTGATCATCAATGGCAAGGGTGGGTGCGGAAAGACCACCATCGCCACCAACCTGGCGGTCGCCTTCGCCAGCGCCGGCCACGTCGTCGCGCTGATGGACAATGATCCGCAGGGCTCAAGTTCCTACTGGGCCGAGCAACGCGATCCCGAACTCCCGAAGGTTCATCTGGTGGCTGCCCATCGCCGCTCCAGCATGTACCAGACGCAGGCTTTCCAGAACCGGCTGCCCACCGAGGTGGACCGCGTCATCGTCGATGGTCACTCCAATGCCAGAGACCGGGATCTGGAGCTGCTGCTCAAGCAGACGGACGTAGTGCTGGTGCCGCTGCAGCCCTCGTCCATAGACATTCAGGCTGCCAGCCGCTTCATTACCGAACTGGTGACGCACCGGGCGTACCGGGCATCGCCGCGGCCGCTCGGCGTGATCGCCAACCGTGTGCAGCCCAACACCGAGACCCACGCCAAGCTGCAGCACTTCCTGGCTTGCCTGGAGGTGCCCACCGTGGCCACGTTCCGTGACAGCCCGGTGTACATGGAGGCTGCCGAATGCGGCAAGGGCGTGGTCGACATGCTCGAATCCCGCGCCGCGCGCAAGGAAACGCCGGCCTGGTGGGAACTCATGCGCTGGATCGACGCCCAGCCCAAGGTCGCCGATCTGAAGCTCTCGGGCGCTCTGGTTCAGCCCAAGGCGGCGGCGCGCAAGCCCGGAGCCGACCGCTCCCTCACCGCCTGAGCCCGCCGCCCGCCGGCACCATACGGCGGGCGTGATTGCCAAGGCGACCGGCGCGTAGTAGAACGCGCCTCCATGTTGCAAGCCATCGATCTGTCGCTGAAGCGCGGCGGCAACCCGCTGTTCTCGAATCTCGAGCTGACCGTGCACGCCGGGCAGAAGGTGGCGCTGGTGGGGCGCAACGGTGCCGGCAAATCGACCCTGTTCCAGCTCATCCTCGGCAGCCTGCAGCCGGACGACGGCGAAATCTCCCGCCCCGCCGGCTGGCAAGTGGCGCACATGGCGCAGCAGGTGGAGGTGACCCACCGGCCCGCCCTCGAGTACGTGATCGACGGCCACCAGGCCCTGCGCCGGGTGGAGCGAGCGCTGGCACAGGCAGAGCAAGGGGAGGATCCGCTGGAGCTCGCGCGACTGCACGGGCGCTTCGAGGAGCTGGAGGGATACCAGGCGGAGGCCAGAGCCGGCGAGATCCTCTACGGCCTGGGCTTCTCGGGCGCCGATTTCCAGAAGCCGTTCAGCGCCTTCTCCGGGGGCTGGCGCATCCGCCTGAATCTGGCCCAGGCGCTCATGGCGCCGGCCGACCTGCTGCTGCTGGACGAGCCCACCAACCACCTCGACCTGGACACCACGCTCTGGCTGGAGGGCTGGCTGGGACGTTTTCCAGGCACGCTGCTGCTGATCGCCCACGATCGCGACTTCATCGACGCCGTGGCCGAGTACATCGTGCACCTGGAGGACGGCCGCGCCGACACCTACCGCGGCAACTACTCCGCGTTCGAGCGGCAGCGCGCGGAGGCGCTGGCCCACCGGCAGGCCGCTTTCGAGAAGCAGCAGGCCGAGGTGCAGCACATGCAGGCCTTCATCGACCGGTTCCGTGCCAAGGCCAGCAAGGCGAAGCAGGCCCAGAGCCGCATGAAGGCGCTGCAGCGCATGCAGACGGTGGCGCCGGTGCACGCCGACTCACCCTACCGGTTCGGCTTTACGAACCCACAGCGCATGTCGAACCCGCTGCTGACGCTGGACGACGTCGCCATCGGCTACGAGACCACGCCGGTACTTCAGGGCGTGAAGGCATCGCTGCTGCCGGGGGCCCGCATCGGCGTGCTGGGCGTGAACGGCGCCGGCAAGTCAACGCTGCTCAAATGCCTGGTGGGCGACCTTGAGCCGCAGTCCGGCGCGGTAATCCGCGGTCAGCACGCCCTGGTCGGCTACTTCGCCCAGCATCAGCTGGAAACCCTGCAGGCCTCCGAATCGGCGCTGACGCAGCTCGGCGACCGCTTTCCCGACCGCCGCGAGCAGTGGTGTCGCGACTACCTGGGAAGCTGGGGATTCTCGGGCGACCTGGCCGCGCGGCCGGTCCGCACCCTGTCCGGTGGCGAGAAAGCGCGCCTGGCCCTGGCCATGATCGCCCTCACCGAGCCGGCCATTCTGGTGCTCGATGAGCCGACCAACCATCTTGATCTGGACATGCGCGAGGCGCTGGCGCTGGCGCTGCAGGACTACACCGGCGCGCTGCTGCTCGTGTCTCACGACCGCAGCCTGCTGAAGCGTACCGTGGACGAGTTCTGGCTGGTGGCCGGCGGCACCGTCACCGAGTTCGACGGCGACCTGGACACCTACGCGGCGCTGCGGCGTGCGGACGGCGGCCGCAAGACCACCCAGCACGATCGCCGCGAGGAACGCCGCGCGGCCGCAGAGCGGCGGCGCCAGGAGAAGCCGCTGCGCGACCGCGTGCGTGCGCACGAGCGCGAGATGGACGATCTGGGTAAGCGCCTGACGGCGGTGGAGTCGCGGCTGGCCGATCCGGAGATCTACCAGACCCTGCCCGCCGACGAGCTCGACGCTCTGCTGGCGGAATCGGGCCGGCTGCGGCAGGCGCTGGAGGCCGCCGAGCAGGCATGGCTGGAAGCCGCCGAGGCGCTGGAAGCCATCGACGGCGCCTGAAGCCCCGATGCGCCCCTCAGGGCTTCGGCGGCGGCTTCGGCGCGGCGTCGTCCCGGTCGCGGATCTTGATGACGATGCGCTGGTCGCCGGTCTTGAGCTGCACGTCCTGGCGGGCGTTGAGCGCGGCGCCGTCGACCGACACCTTGCGCTCGCGCGACTGCCGCCGCACCGTCACGGGAATGGCCTCCTTGGACGCGCCCAGCAGCTCGAGCGCCTGGTCGGCGTCCGTCACCGGCTCGCCAGCCACGGTCAGCAGCACGTCGCCGGCCACCAGGCCTGACGACGCATCGGCCACCTCCAGCACCAGGACGCCACCATCAACGCCGAAGTAGCGGCCCAGTTCCGGACCGATGTCGCGCAGCTCGATGGCCCCGGGCACCTGAATGACCATACGCTTCGCAAACGGCGCGCCGATCGCCCTGAGTGCCTCGATGTGCTTTGCCATCGCCGCCGGGTCCAGGGCGTCCAGGTGCTTCAAGGCTTCCAGCTCCACCAGCGGCGCCAGCTCCTTGTCCAACATCTCCATCATGAACATCTGCCGCGGCTGGGTGGTCACATCCACCTCCTGACGCCGGCCGTCGCGCAGGAAGGCCACGCGAACCGCATCGCCCGCGGAGAATCCGGACAGCACCTCACCGAGCCGGTCGATAGGCCGCTTCGAGCCCTCGCCCTCCAATGCCACGCCGTTCACCGCGACCAGCCGATCGCCCACCTTCAGGCCAGCCCGCTCGGCCCCGCCTTCCGGGGTGACGCCGACCAGCACCAGACCGTCGGAGCCTTCGTAGTCGTCCAGCAACACGCCCAGCATGGGCCGATCGGCCTTGAGATCCTGGTCGGCCTTCTGCACCCACTTCATTCGGTGCAGTTCGGCCAGTTGGCGGGCAGCGTCGTCCAGCTTCTGGCGCGCCTCGTCGATCCGGCGCTCCAGCTCGGGCGCCGAGGGCGCGTCCGGCGGCGCCGGGGGCGCGGGCTCGCCAGCCCAGGCCGCATGGGCGGCGACCATCAGCATCCCCAACATCCATCTGCGCATGACCATTCGCACCTCCAGACTAATAGATCGCCGGCCCGATCACGGCCCGCTGACGCTGCTCGTCGGCCAGGGATTCCAACATCGCCACGCGCAGGCCCCAGAGCCGTTCCCGCTCCGCCGGATCGGCAGAACCGGACTCATACAGGGCGCTGAGCTGCGCATCCACGTCGGCGATGCCAAACAGCAACGCCCGTTCCGTGGCGCTGGTGCCGCCCTCGAGCGCGGTCGCCGGGCTCAGCAGTGCCGACTCGAGGCGCTGGGAGCGCATCACCAGCGCGGCGACCGGGTCAGAGACCATGGGACCGGCGGACGCCGGCGCAGGTGCCTGCTCGTCAACGCCAACCGGATTCCACCAGACCACGGTCAGCGCCGCCGCCAGGAACACGGTGGCCGCGGTGGCCACCGGAAAACGCCGCAGCCAGCTACCTCGCTGACGCCGCTGGATGGCGTCCCAGACCGCCGGGTCGGGCTCGATGCCGGGCAGCGCCCGCAGCTCCGAGCGGATCCGGGTCAATGACGCCAGCGTGGCCCTCGCCTCCGGATCGGCATAGATCTGCTCGGCACGGTCGGAGTCGGCGAACTCGCCGTCACGAATGGCCAGCAGGTCTGACAGCGTCGGTTTCGAGTCCATGTGCTTCACCTTGCATCATCTGCGTCAATTTCGCGTAACCGCGGGCCAGCTGCGACTTCGAGTAGCTGGCAGTCTGGCCGGTAAGCTGGCCGATCTCCTGGTGCGTGTAGCCCTCCACGTCGTGCAGCCAGATCACCAGTCTGGTCTCGGGAGCCAGCGCGCCGAGCGCCCGCTCGATGTCGCACTGTCCCTGCCAGCGCTCGTCGCTGTCGGCCGGATCGTCCGGCTCCGGCGCCGCGTCCTCGGCCGTGCGGCGCTGGTGCCAGGGCGATCGCAGGCGCATGAAGCAGTGGTTCGCCGCCACCTTGCGCAGCCACCCCACCACCGCGTCCGGGTCCCGCAACGTCGCCGCCTTATCCATCAGGTCGACGAAGGTGTCCTGCAGCACCTCCTGCGCCAGACCTTCGTCCCGCAGGATGCGGATCGCCATGCCCAGCACGGTGGGCGCCAGCGTCCGATAGGCGATACCCTGTGCCCGGCGATCGCCACGCAGCAGCGCGCGGGCGATTCCCGGATCGAGGTGTATGTCGGCGAACCCGGCCATGGGTCAGGCCGCCTGCTCGAGCTTGGTCATTCGGCGCATGTCATCCCGGCTCTGGTCACTATGATGCGCCAGCGCCACAAATCGTCGCAGCAGAGTCGAAAAATCTGAGCGCCAGCATCGCTCGAACGTTCGTTCTGCTAACCTTCGCCCATGCGCGCCGCCACACGAGACTCGCTGCTGCCTCAGCTCGCCCGGGTGTTCCGGGAGCGGGGCTACGAAGGCGCCACGCTGACGCAGCTTTCTGCGGCGACCGGTCTGGGCAAGGCCAGCCTGTACCACCATTTCCCCGGCGGCAAGTCGGAGATGGCTGAGGTGCTGGTGCGCCAGGCGATCGCCGATGCCGAACGCCTGGCCTTCGGCCGCCTGTACGGGGCGCAGCCGGCGAGCGAGCGGCTGGCGGCCTTCGTGGACGGCTTCGCGGCCTACCTGGAGCAGGCGGACGGGCTGTGCCTGCTGGGCGTGCTGGCGCTGGGCAGCGCCCGGGACAGCCACGGTGCCGAGATCACGGCCCAGTTCCGGGACTGGCAGGGCGCCCTGATCCGCGCCCTGGAGGAAGGGGGCGCCAAACCGAAACGGGCCGCCCGAATTGCCGCCGAGGCCATCAACCTGCTCTATGGTGCTCAGGTCGCCGCCCGCCTGCTGGGCGACCCGGCGCAGGTTCCCCGCGCCCTGAAGCGTGTGAGCCGCAAGCTGACCGGCGCGCTGCGCTGACCGGCTCGCGCTGGGCTCAGCGCATCCAGTCGTGAAAGCGGCCGACCCAGCGCAGGGCGGCCTGCGGCGCGTGCGCCCGGCGCCAGGCACCCGCGGTCAGCTTTGCGGCCTCCGCGCGGGTGGGGTAGGCATGAATAGTGCTCATCAGCCGTTTCAGGCCGAGGCCATGGGTCATCGCCATCACGAATTCGGCGATCAGCTCGCCGGCCTCGGCGCCGACGATGGTGGCGCCCAGCACCCGGTCGCGGCCGCGGGGGGTGATCACCTTGACCCAGCCCTCCGTCTGGCCCTCGGCAACGGCCCGATCCAGGTCGTCCAGCGGGTACGTGGTCACCTCGACATCGAGCCCCTGGTCCGCGGCCTCGGACTCCGAGAGGCCGACCCTGGCCACTTCCGGGTCGGTGTAGGTGACCCACGGCACCACCCGATAGTTCACCGGAAACTTGCGGATGCGGCCGAACAGGGCGTTGACCGTGGCGAACCAGGCCTGGTGCGCCGCCATGTGGGTGAACTGATAGGGCCCGATCAGGTCGCCGCAGGCGAAGACGTTGCGGCAGCGCGTACGGAGGAAGCGATCCACCACCGGGCTGCCCTGCCGATCCAGCTCGATGCCCAGGTCCTCGGCGCCCAGGCCGGCCGTGTTCGGACGGCGGCCCACCGCTACCAGGATGCGATCGAAGGGCAGCGTGACCTCCCCGGCGTTGGTCTCGGCGCGCAGGGCACCGTCGGCGACCTTTACCGCCCGATGCGCCAGCCGCACGTCGATGCCCTCGCGGCGAAAGACCTCGGCGACATGGGCAGACACGTCGGCGTCCTCCCGCGGCAGGAGCTGCGGGGCCATGTCGATCAGGGTCACCTGGCTGCCCAGGCGCGCGAACGCCTGCGCCAGCTCGCAGCCGATGGGGCCGCCGCCCATCACCAGCAACCGGCGCGGCAGCGTGTCGAGGTCCCAGAGGGTTTCCGACGTCAGAGGATCGGCCTCGGCCAGACCCGGGATCGGCGGCAACAGCGGCTGCGCGCCGGTGGCCAGAACGATGCTGCGGGTGCTGATCCGGCGCCCATCCACCTCAACGTGGTGCGGGTCCAGCAGACGCGCGCGGCCGGCGACGCAGTCGACGCCCAGCGACCGGTAGCGGTCCATGGAGTCCTTGGGCGCGATGGTGGCGATGGCGTTGCGCACCCGCTCCATGACGGCGGCGAAATCCACCTCCGGGGCGATGGCTCGGATGCCGAAGCGTTCGGCATGGCGCATGGTGTGGGCCACCCGGGCGCTGGCAATCAGGGTCTTGCTCGGCACGCAGCCCGTGTTCAGACAATCGCCGCCCATCCGGCCGGCCTCGATCAGCGTGACCCGGGCCCGCACCGTGGCGGCGATGTAGGCGCTGATCAGGCCCGCGGAGCCGCCGCCGATCACCACCAGGTTGTTGTCGTATCGGGCCATAGGTCTATTGCTCCGCTGCCGAGGCGCGCGCCCGGCGCAGCCCCTCGAGAATCTTGCGTGCCGCCAGCGGGAACAGGCCCAGCAGCGACAGGGCGATGATCAACCCGGGGCTCAGGACGTCCCCCACGCTGCTCACGGTCGCCAGTTGAGTGCCGGCGAAGACGTAGACGAACGTGCCTGCCAACATGCCCACCTGGCTCACCCAGTAGAACGTCCAGGTGCGGATCGGCGTCAGCCCCATCACCAGGTTGATCACAAAGAACGGGAACAGCGGCACCATGCGGACGCTGAACAGGTAGAAGCCGCCGTCACGCTCCAGGCCGCGGTTGACCGAAGCGAGCTGCCGGGCGAATCGCTGCTGCACCCACTCACCAAGGACTTTCCGGGCGATCAGCATCGCCAGTGTGGCTCCGACCGAACTCGCGAACGAGACGATGGCCAGACCCCACACCAGTCCGAAGATGGCCCCTGCCGCCAGGGTCATCACCGCGGCGCCGGGCAACGACAGGGCGGTAACCAGCACATAGGCCGTGAAGAACAGCGCGGTGGCCGCGAGCGGTTGCCGGTGCGCAGCCGCCACCGCCGCCTCGTGCACCTCCCGCAGGTAGCCCAGGTCGAGGTACCGGCCCAGATCGAACCAGAAGAACAGCGCCACCAGCACGACCACCGCGGCCAGCAGCAGCCAGCGCCTGTCGAACCGTCGAGGCTGGCTGCCGTCAGGCGTGCCGTTGGTTACCATGCGTGCTCCACACCGATCAATCGTAATGGGATCGAAGTCATGCCCCGAAGTTTCCCAGGAACCCGGCTGCGAAGGAATCGCGCGCAGGACTTTTCACGCCGCCTGGTGCGCGAGCACGTGCTGACCGCGGACGACCTGATCTACCCGATGTTCGTGATCGAGGGCAGCGGACGCCGCGACCCGGTACCTTCCATGCCCGGCGTCGAGCGGCTCACCATCGACGAGCTGGTGCGCGATGCGGAGCAGGCGGCCCGGCTGGGCATTCCCGCCATCGCCGTGTTTCCCAACGTCGATCCGGGCAAGCGCAGCTTCGAGGGGGCCGAAGCCTGGAACCCGGACGGCCTGGTGCCTCGGGCCGTAGCCGCCCTGAAGCGGGCGGTGCCCGAGCTCGGCGTCATCACCGATGCCGCCCTCGACCCCTACACCACCCACGGCCACGACGGCCTGATCGACGATGCCGGCTACGTCCTGAACGACCCCACCGTGGAGGCGCTGACCCGGCAGGCGCTGGTCTGCGCGCAGGCCGGCGCCGACGTCATCGCACCCTCGGACATGATGGACGGGCGGGTGGGCGCCATCCGCCGGGCTCTGGATCAGGAAGGCCACATCCGCACCCAGATCATGGCCTACTCGGCCAAGTACGCATCCGCCTACTACGGACCGTTTCGCGACGCCGTGGGCTCGAGCTCGACGCTCGGCAAAGGCAGCAAGGCCACTTACCAGATGGACCCGGGGAACGGTGACGAAGCCCTGCACGAGATCGCCCTGGATCTCGAGGAAGGGGCGGACATGGTCATGGTCAAACCGGGCATGCCCTATCTGGACATCGTGCAGCGGGTGAAGACCCGGTTCGGCGTGCCCACCTTCGCCTACCAGGTCAGCGGCGAGTATGCGATGCACATGGCCGCCATCGGCAACGGCTGTCTGGACGAGCGCGTGGTGCTGGAGTCGCTGCTGTGCTTCAAGCGTGCCGGCGCCGACGGCGTGCTCAGCTACTTCGCCATGCGGGCCGCGCGGGCGCTGCGCGGCGGCTGACTTCGACCGGGCGCTCGGTCAGCGGAAGCGCAGGGCGATGCCAACGCCCGCAAGCTGCGCCACCTCAACTTCCAGCTCCCGGGCGGACAGCGGATGTGCGTCCAGCCAGCCCGGTGGCAGGGAGATCTCCAGGCCGTCGTCCTGGGCAGCCACCAGCACCTCCGGCGCGTCGGCGTCGCGGTGGCTGCGGTGCAGGATCACCGCCAGACGCAGCAGCACCAGCAGCCGCTCAAGCTGCCGGCGCACCTCGCCATCGTAGGCGCGAAAGGACAAGCCCGGAAAGCTGCGGCGGTGCCCCCTCACCAGCAGGGCGAGCAGGCTCTGGTCGGTGCGCGAAAAAGCGGGCAGGTCGGCGTTCTGCACCAGATAGGCGCCGTGGCGGTGATAGTGCCGCGGGGCGACCACGGTGCCCGCCTCGTGCAGCTCGGCCGCCCAGCCGAGCAGTCGGCGCCAGTGGTCCGGCTCGATGGTCCACCACCCTGGGCAGGCGTCGAAGAGCGCCAGCGACGTGGCCCTGACCCGCGCCGCCTGAGCGGCATCGACCCCGTAGCGCTGCTTGAGGCGCGCCACCGTGTGGTCGCGCTGGTCGCGATCCGGCGCCGGCGGGCCGATCTGCTGATACAGCAATCCGTACTGCAGCGATGCATCCACGAATTGCAGCGCGTTCGCCCCGAGACGCTCGAAGGCCGCATCCAGCAGGGCCACACCCGCGGGAAAGATGTCCACGCGGTCCGGCGGCAGGCCCGGCAGGCCGGCCTCCACCAGCCAGCGGCCGCTGACGATGGCCTCGGCTACCTCGGCCAGACCTTCCCGCGTGACGTAGTCTGCGCCCCAGCCATTGGCGGCCAGCACGGTCTGAATCGACTCGATGGTTCCGGAGGTCCCCAGCAGCTGGCCGTCCGCCGGCATGGCTTCCACACCCGCGAGCGCGGCCAGGGCGTGATCACGCGCCTGCCGGAAAGCGACGGCCTGGTCGCCGGTGGCGAAGAAGCGGTCGGTGAGGGATACGCAGCCACACTCGTACGATGCCACCCGGCTCGGCTGCCCTGGGGCGGCGCCGGGGTCGCCCCAGGCCACCTCCGTGCTGCCGCCGCCAATGTCCAGCACCACGCGACCGCGGCCGGACTCCGCCTGGACGTGATGGGCCACGCCCAGATAGATCAGGCGCGCCTCGGCGTCTCCGGAGACGATCTCGAGGGGCACGCCCAGCACCCGCTCCGCGGCCTGGACGAACTGGTTCCGGTTGGCGGCGACCCGCAGCGCGTGGGTGCCCACCAGCCGCAGCCGCCTGCGCGGCACGTCGGCGAGCCGCTGCGCGAATCGGGCCAGGCACGCCTCGCCGCGCTGCATGGCAGCCGCATCGAGGTGACCATCACGAAATCCGGCCAGAAGCTGCACCTTTTCCTTGATGCGCTCGACCGTTTCGAAGGCGTCGCCACAGCGGCGGGCCAGCAGCAGGTGAAAACTGTTGGACCCGAGGTCCAGCGCCGCATAGAGCTCAGAGGCCGCCATCACTGCTCGCAATCTGCCGGTTACGGGTTCTATTGTCAGTGCCAATCGGCCTTTCAGCCAGCAATTCGTCCCGTGATACACTCGCGCGGCACAGGACACTGGAGATCATCGATGAGCGAAAAGATCGTGCACACCTCTGACGCCGACTTCGACAAAGACGTGTTGCAGTCCGACAAGCCCGTGCTGGTCGACTACTGGGCGGAGTGGTGCGGCCCGTGCAAGATGATTGCACCCATCCTCGACGAGATCGCGGGCGAGTACGGCGACCGGGTGAAGATCTGCAAGCTCGATATCGATGCCAATCAGGATACCCCGCCGAAGTACGGCATTCGCGGCATTCCGACGCTGATGCTGTTCAAGAACGGCGAGGTCGAGGCCACCAAGGTGGGCGCGCTGTCGAAGTCGCAGCTTGCGGCCTTTCTGGACAGCAACATCTGAGCCCACTGCGCACCCGCTGCCCGGCTGACGCCGCACTTGTCCGCGTCAGCCGGGCGTCAGCAACTGCTTGACGGCGGTCCCCAAAACACTAAACTTGGTTTGCGATCTCAGGTGGCACCTCGCCGCCGACCCACCGCCGGTTCTTGGCCCTCCCTGCGAAACGTAATCCGAGAACCCCTGTTCCCTGTCTTCAACTTCGCATTGGTCAATGTAGAACAACGCTATGAACCTCACAGATCTGAAACGTAAGCCCGTGGGCGACCTCGTCGACATGGCGCGCGAAATGGGCCTCGAAAACCTGGCCCGCTCCCGCAAACAGGAAGTCATCGCCGCCATCGTGCGCAAGCTCGCCAAAGATGGCGAGGAAATCTACGGCGAGGGCACACTGGAGATTCTGCAGGACGGCTTCGGCTTCCTGCGCTCACCCGACAGCTCCTACCTCGCCGGCCCCGACGACATCTACGTTTCTCCCAGCCAGATCCGCCGCTTCAACCTGCGCACCGGCGACAGCATCGCCGGCAAGATCCGGCCCCCGAAAGACGGCGAGCGGTACTTCGCGCTGCTGAAGGTCGACGAGATCAACTTCAGCGAGCCGAACACCAAGAAGCACAAGATTCTGTTCGAGAACCTGACGCCGCTGTTCCCCAACGAGCGCCTCAAGCTCGAGCGGGGCAACGGCAGCACGGAAGACCTGGCGGCACGCATCGTCGATCTGGTCGCGCCCATCGGCAAAGGTCAGCGTGCGCTCATCGTCTCTCCGCCCAAGGCCGGTAAGACCTTGATGCTGCAGAACATCGCGCAGTCCATCACCGCCAACAATCCGGACGTGGTGATGATCGTGCTGCTGATCGACGAGCGGCCGGAAGAAGTGACCGAGATGCAGCGCTCGGTGCGGGGAGAGGTGGTAGCCAGCACGTTTGACGAGCCGCCGTCACGGCACGTCCAGGTGGCGGAAATGGTGATCGAGAAGGCGAAGCGCCTGGTCGAACATCAGAAGGACGTGGTCATTCTGCTCGACTCGATCACCCGGCTGGCCCGCGCCTACAACACCATCGTGCCTTCGTCCGGCAAGGTGCTCACCGGCGGCGTCGATGCCAACGCCCTGGAGCGCCCGAAGCGCTTCTTTGGGGCGGCGCGCAACATCGAGGAAGGCGGCAGCCTCACCATCGTCGCGACGGCGCTGGTGGAAACCGGCTCGAAGATGGACGAGGTCATCTACGAGGAGTTCAAAGGCACCGGCAACATGGAACTGCACCTCGAGCGCAAGATCGCCGAGAAGCGCGTGTATCCGGCCCTCAACATCCGCCGCTCTGCCACCCGGCGCGAAGAGCTGCTGATGCCGGAGGATGAACTGCAGCGGGTCTGGATCCTGCGCAAGCTGCTGCACGACATGGACGACCTGGCCGCCATCGAGTTCATGCTCGACAAGCTGAAGCACACTAAGACCAACGAGGAGTTCTTCGCCTCGATGAAGAGCCGCTGAACCCGGCAGATCTCGTGATTCCGGGCGGCCGCTGCATCGCGCGCATGATCAGCCGCGACGGCGATCCGGTGCAGCGCATCGTGCTCGCCATGCCGCCCGAGTTCCGCTTCGAAGCCGGTCAGTACCTGCTGATCGAACACCCGGAGGGGGCCATTCCCCTCTCCATCGCCAGCTCGCCGCGCCACCTGCCGGCGCTTCACCTGCACTACCGTTCGACGCCCGGAATGTCCGAGGCCGCGCGCATGGATTCGCTGCTGGACGGATCGAGCACGCTCACCGTGACTGGTCCGGCCGGCGAGGTGACGCTGCGCAAGCCGCTGCGGGGCCCGCTGCTGATGGTGGCCGGCGGCACCGGCATGGCGCAGATCGTGGCCCTGCTGGATGACCTGTGCGGCGAGGCCTCACCCCCGGCCGCCACCGTGCTCTGGTGCGCCGACAGCGAAGCGGACCTGTACGCCCGCAGCGACCTCGAGCGCCTGCGGTGGAAGGGTCTGGAGGTGCACGTCCGCGTCGACGCCACGCGATCTCGAGCCAATGCGGGTATGGCCTGGCTGCGCAACGAGGGCGGCCGGTTCGCCGGTTCGGACGCTCAGATCGTGCTGGCCGGCAGTCCGGCGTTCGTGTACGCGGCCTGCGACGCCCTGGAAGCGGCCGGCGTGCCGAAGGCGAACGTCGCCTCAGACGTGTTCAGCTATGCCCCCCGGGAAGGCAGCGGCAGCGGCGGCAGCTCCCGCAGCGCCTGAACCGCCAGCTCGCCGCCGCGCTCGCTCTCGCCGAGCGCCAGGCACAACCGCCCCAACTCGCCCTGCACGGCAGGATCGGCGCGCAGCTTGAGGCTCGCCTCCAGATACTCCCGCGCCTGCGCCCAGCGCTCGTTTGCCAGCCCGATACGGCCCAGCGCCAGCAGCAGGTGCGGATCGTTGGGGTGCTTCTTCAGCCAGGCATCCGGAGCCGACCTGGCCACGGTACCGTAGAGGTCCAGCACCTCCGCAGACCACTCGTGCTCCAGCGCCTGGCGCAGCAGCGGTTCGGCGTCGGCGCCCCGGCCTACCACGGCAAGCGAGCGCGCAGCCGCCATCACCAGCGCCGGCTCGCGCCGCAGGTCCTTGGGCACCGCCTCCCAGAGGCTGAGCGGGTCCGTTCGCGTCTCCGCCAGGCGCTGCAGCCAGGCCTCGCGGCGTGCAGCGGCCAGATCCTGTTCCGGCAGCGCCCGCTGCTTCTCCAGGTCGGGCAGCAGCTCGATCAGCGCCTGCCAGTCACCGAGGCCGCGGAAGCAGTCGGCCTTCAGGCGCAGCACGCGCGCATTGCTCGGCGCCTGGCGCCCGGCCGCGGACAGCGCCGCCAGGCAGGCATGCCACTGCCGATCGCCATGCAGCAGCTCGGCGTGCACCAGCGCCACGGCCAGCTCCGTGTCGTCGCCTGCGGCCCGCGCCGCCGAAAACAGCTCATCCCGACCGGCGCCGTCGCCCAGATGGTGAGCGGCCGCCGCCGCGTAGAGGAAGTTGATGAGCGGCGCCTCGGCATGGGCCGCCGCGCCTTCGAGGCGCTTGCGTGCTTCGGCCCAGCGCGCCTCGGCCAGCGACTTCAGGCCGCGCATGGTCTGCTCGCGAGCCGCGCGGTCCCGGCGTTCGCGCCGCCAGCGGCGCAGCAGCGAGCTGCCGCGACCGATGCCGAGCACGAGGCGCAGCAGGATGCGAACGGCCAGATAGACCACCAGCAGGACCAGCAGCGCGAACCACAGGCTGGTTTCCACCGCCAGGTCGCCGTAGGTCACCAGCACGTAGCCCGGATCCCGGACGACCAGAGCGCCCACCAGCCCGCCCAGTGCCAGCACGGCCACCAGCACCAGCAACACGACCTTCACTCGCCCGGCCTCGACAGCGCGCGCATGGCATTGAGCGATGCGGAAATGTCCGGCAGCGGCTGGGCCAACTCGATGCCCTGCAGCTCGATGAGCTCGTCGCGCAGCTTCGCCACCGGCGGCTTCTCGAGGTCCAGGTACTCGTCAATCCAGTCGATGGCGCCGCCGACGGCATCTTCGTAAAGCACCTGATCGCGACGCAGTGCGGCCAGCTGGGCGCGCTCCAGCATGAGGCGCAGATTCATCTCCAGAAATCCCGCCTCTTCGGGCGCCAGCAGCGGCTTGACCGGGTCGTCGATGCGGCGTACCCGCAGATAGCTGCCGATCTGATTCGCCAGCGCGGCCCACCAGCCGGCGGCCGGCGCCGGCGCTTCTGCCTCCGGCTGCGCCGGCCCCGGCGCGAACTCCGGCACGCGCAACGGCAGGGTGTCGATCTGGCGCTTCAGCGCCTCCAGACGCAGGAACAGGCCCTGCAGATCGCCATCCTCGACACCCTCCAGCGCCGCGATCTCGTCGGTCAGTCGGGCCCGCACGTCGAACATCGCGAAGTCGTCGAGGTCGGCCAGGATGACCTCTGCCGCCTTCAGCAGCCGCAAGGCGCCGGGGACGTCCCGCTCGAGCAGCAACCGATGGTTGGCAATGCGCAGCAGGTAGTGCACCTCGGCGCGCCGCCACTCGCCGCTGTCGGGCGGGGCCTGATTGGCCACCGCGTTCAAGGACGCGCGTAGTGCCTGCTCAGTCTCCTCGCGGGCCGCTTCCTGAGCCTGACGGAACTGCGCCAGCGACTGCCGCTCGTCAACGAGCCGGGTTTCGAGCTCATCCACCCGCTGGGCGAGGCTTCGACGCTGGGCCTCGATCTCCGCCAGACGCGACGCCAGCACCTGCGCCTGCTCCCGCGCCTGCCCCTGATCCAGGTGAATCAGTTCGTAGTAGAGATAGCCCGCGCCGCCGAGGGCGGCCAGGGCGAGCAGCAGGGCCAGGGCAGCGAGGGCACCGCCACGGCGTTTCGGCGGCGCGGCATCCGAGGCGTCAGGTGCCTCGACCTCGGGAAGCGGGTCGGGCGTATCTGTCGACGGCTGGTCAGCTTGGCTCATGATGTTCCTGCACATGCGAGTCTGCGCAGCGCCGCCAGCACGGCACCGCTATCCGCGCCCCCGCAATCATGGAGGTTCGAGAAGCCGAGTTCCACTCCGAGTCTGGCCACCCGCGCCGAGGGCACCAGCAGCGGCACGGCTGCCGCCCCGCCTGCGGCCCGCCACAGCCGGTCCACCTCGCGCAGACCATCGCCGCTGGAGACGACGATGACGTCGCAGCCGCGCACGGCCGCGTCTACGCCCGACAAAGGCTCGCGGCGGTAGCAGGCATAGGCGAACACGGCGGCACCGCGCCGCCGCAGCTCACCCGCCAGCACGGAGCGCCCGCCGATGCCGCGTACCAGCAGCACGCGGCAGCCGTCCACGTCGTCCAGCAGTGACGAATCCAGCAACCCTTCGGAGGTCGCCGGGCCGTCGGGTGACGACGCCTCGATGCCGGCCTCTCCCAGAACGGCCGCCGTGCGTGCACCCACCGCCAGGATCCGGGCCGTGCTCAGCCATGGCGCACGTTGCAGCGCCGGCAGACCGAACCGCACCGCGTGTTCGGAGAGGAAGACGAGGAGGTCGAACGGGCCCTTCGGCGGGGGCCTGTTGGTGGCGACCGCACGCAGCACGGGCGCGACGATGGCCTCGTGGCCGGCAGCGCGCAGATCCGCCGCCTGGCGATCGGCACCGGGCTGCGACCGGGTCACCCAGACGCGCACGTCATGCTCCGTCCAGCGCGGCCAGGATGTCGGCGGCCCCCTGCCGCCGAAGGTCTGCCACCACCCGGCCGCCCACGACGACCGGGTCCGAGCCGCGGGCGCTGGCGCGGAGCACGCGCCGCCCATCCACGGACGCCAGCACCGCATCGAGCTGCACCTGGTCTCCCTGCAGCGTCGCATGGGCACCCAGCGGCGCCGAGCAGTCTGCCCCGAGACCGGCGCTGACCGCACGCTCCGCCTCCACGCAGCGGCGCACCAGCGGATCATCGAGCACGGCCAGCAGCGCGCGCACCGATTTCGCAGTGGCGAGGCACTCTATGCCGAGCGCCCCCTGCCCGGCGGCCGGCACCGAGCGCTGCACGTCCAGATACTCGGCCACCCGACCGCTCAGGCCCAGGCGATGCAGCCCGGCACTGGCGAGCACCAGCGCGTCGTACTCGCCGGCGTCGAGCTTGCCGAGCCGGGTTCCGACGTTGCCGCGCACGGGGCTTACCTGCAGGTCGGGCCTGCGAGCGCGCAGCTGCGCCTGACGCCGCAGGCTGGCGGACCCGATGCGGGCCCCGGCCGGGAGATCGTCGAAGCCACGACCATCACGGGTCACCAGGGCATCCCGCACATCGTCGCGAAAGGCAATCACCGGCAGCACGAACGCGTCCGGCAGAGCGGCGGGAACGTCCTTCATGGAGTGAACGGCGAGATCGGCTCGGCCGTCCAGCACCGCCTGCTCCAGCTCCTTGATGAACAGCCCCTTGCCCCCGACCTCGGACAGCGGCGACTGCAGCCAGCGGTCGCCCTGAGTGCGCATCCCCAGCAGGCCGACCTCGAGCCCAGGGTGCGCGGCCTCGAGCTCGGTCTTGACGAACTCTGCCTGCCAAAGAGCCAGCGGGCTTTCCCGCGTGGCGATCACCAACTTCTGCATGACGACTCGATCCTGTTCCTAGAGGCTCTTGACAAGCTTTCTAACGGCGGGAAGGTGACGCCGGCTGACCTCGAGCGGCGCCTCGACGTCCCGCAGCCGGATTCGCGACTGCCCCGGTCCGAGGCGCTCCAGACACTCGATGTGAGCCACCGCAACGAGAGCGTTTCGATGAATTCGAACGAACTGGGCACCGAACTCGTCCTCCAGCTCCTTGAGCGTCTCATCGATGATCACCTCGCCCTGCTGAGAGCGCACGGTCACGTACTTCTGGTCGGCGAGAAAGTAACGCACATCCGCCACCGGAATCAGCTCCAGGCCGCGCCGGGTTCGCGCCGAGATGTGGCTGCGGCGGCCGAAACCGGGCTCACCCTCAGCCACGCCGGCGCCGAGCGCGGCGAGCTGGGCGCGGTTCACCCGCTGGGCCTTGTCCAGCGCCTGCCCGAGCTGCTCCAGACGGACGGGCTTGAGCAGGTAACCCACGGCCTGCAGATCGAAGGCCTGAATGGCATGTTCGTCGTAGGCGGTGCAGAAGATCACGGCCGGCGGGGCGTCCAGAGCGGTGAGGTGACGGGCCGTCTCCAGACCGTCCATGCCAGGCATGCGTATGTCGAGCAGCACCACGTCGGCATCCTGTGCCGCCACCTGCTGCAAGGCGTCCCGGCCAGTGGCCGCCTCGCCAACCACCTCGTGCCCGTCGAGCGTGGTCACCATGCGAGCCAGCCGGTCCCGGGCCAGCTTCTCGTCGTCGACGATGAGGATCTTCATAACCGCTCCAGAGGATAGCTCAGCAGCGCGCAGAAGCGCCCGTCCTGCGTGCGGGTGGCCAACTCGGCCCGCTTGCCGTAGAGCACGGCCATTCGGCTGCGGATGTTGTCCAGCGCCATCCGATTGCCCTGAGGCTGCGGCACCGCTTCGGTCGCGGGCAGCGGATTGCTCACCTCGACGTGAACGCGCTCCTCGTCGACCCAGAGCCTGACGCCGATGCGCCCGCCTTCGGGCAGCGGCTGGATGCCGTGGTAGATCGCGTTCTCCAGCAGCGGCTGCAGCGTGAGCAGCGGTATGCGAGCGGCTGGCGGCAACGGCGGCACCGACCAGTCGATCTCGAGCCGGTCACCGAGCCGCAGTGATTCGATGCGCACGTAACGGCGGCACAGCTCCAGCTCCTGCTCGAGCGGCACCTGATTGCCGGCGTCGTTCAGGCTGGCGCGGAACAGCTCGGAGAGGTCCTCTACGACCGTCTCCGCCGTCTTCGGATCGCTGTCGATGAGGCTGGCGATGATGTTCATGCTGTTGAACAGGAAGTGGGGCCTGATGCGGGACTGCAGGGCCTGAATTCGGGAACGCAGCTCCGACTGCTCCTGCACCCGCAGCTGCT
This sequence comes from Pseudomonadales bacterium, assembly GCA_040219935.1. GTDB lineage: Bacteria > Pseudomonadota > Gammaproteobacteria > Pseudomonadales > Azotimanducaceae > UBA7803. The sequence goes on from JAVJUA010000011.1 coordinate 264,984, forward strand.
GCTGCACGTAAAAGTAGCGCAGCGCCAGCGCGGCGATGATGCTGGCAATCACCAGCTGCCGCAGGATGGCAGACCAGTCGATGCCCTGGCCGGCCAATGATCCGGCCACCACGCGGTCGGCGGCAATGCCCACCGCCAGGGTGACGGCCAGCACCGTGGCAAAGGCCGCCAGCGCGCCGGACAGCAGCCCCATCCGGGCGAACAGAGGCCGACCGACGCACAGCGCGCCTGCGCTCAGCAGGCCCACCCATTGCACGAACAGCGACAGCATCGCCAGCCGCATCCAGGACAGCTCGGGACCTGCGAACAGCAGCACGACCACCAGTAGCTGACCGACCAGCACCACCAGAGAAATGGCAGTGGGGGTGCAGAGGTTGGGAACGGCAAATCTTTCCGCCGGCGCCAGAGATCCGCCAACCGGAGGCCGCTCGCTGATATCATTCGCCATTCCGCAATCGGTCTGTCATGCCATGAGCCAAGACGCCAAACTCTGGGGCGGTCGCTTTACCGAAGCCACCGACGCCTTCGTCGAGTCGTTCACCGCCTCCGAGTCGTTCGATCGACGCCTCTACCATCACGACATAGAAGGCTCGATCGCCCACGCGACGATGCTCGCCCACGTCGGCGTGCTCTCCGAGCCGGAGCGCGATGGCATCGTATCGGGATTGCGCCAGATTCACAAAGAGATCGACGAGGGCCGTTTCGACTGGCGCGTCGAGCGCGAAGACGTGCACATGAACATCGAGAGCCGGTTGATCGCGCTGATCGGCGACACCGGCAAGAAGCTGCACACAGGGCGCTCACGCAACGATCAGGTGGCCACGGACATGCGCCTGTACCTGCGCGACGCCATCGACGGCATCGATGCGCTGGAGACGGACCTGATGCGGGCCCTGGTCGATCTGGCAGAGCAGCACGCCGACACGGTGATGCCGGGCTTCACCCATCTGCAGCCGGCGCAGCCGATCACGTTCGGTCATCACCTGCTGGCCTGGTTCGAGATGCTGCACCGCGACCGCGATCGGCTTCGCGACTGCCGACGCCGGGTCAACGTGCTGCCCCTGGGGGCTGCCGCCCTGGCTGGCACCACGTTTCCGATCGACCGGAGCTTCGTCGCCCGCCAGCTCGGGTTCGACGCCGTCGCCGAGAACTCCCTGGACGCGGTCAGCGACCGGGACTTCGCCATCGAGTTCTGCGCGGTGGCCAGCATGACCCTGGTGCACATGTCCCGCTGGTGCGAAGAGCTGGTGCTGTGGTCGTCGCCCCAGTTCGGCTTCGTCGAGCTGCCCGACCGGTTCTGCACCGGGTCGAGCATCATGCCGCAGAAGAAAAACCCCGACGTACCCGAGCTGATTCGCGGCAAGACCGGCCGCGTGGTGGGGGACCTGATGGCGCTGCTCACCCTCATGAAGGGGCAGCCGCTGGCCTACAACAAGGACAACCAGGAGGATAAGGAGCCGCTGTTCGACGCCATCGATACCCTGGAGGCCTGCCTCACCGCGCTGGTCGGCCTGGTGCCCGCCATCGAGGCCAGCCCGCAACGCATGGCGGCCGCCGCCCAGGTCGGCTTCACCACCGCCACCGATCTGGCCGACTACCTGGTCCGGCGCGGCGTGCCGTTCCGCGACGCGCACGAGATCGTCGGCCGCACGGTCGCCCATGCCCTGAGAGACGGCCGCAATCTGGAAGACCTGAGCCTGCGCGAGCTGCAGCAGATCGGCGGCGACGTCATCGAGGAAGGCGTGTTCGATGTGCTCACCGTCGCCGGATCGGTCGCCGCGCGCGACCACATCGGCGGGACGGCGCCGGTCCAGGTGAAGGCAGCGGCAGCGCGCGGGCGGCAACGCCTCTGAGAGGCGCGTGGAGGCGCGTGTATACTGTGGCGCCTTCGAACCTGGAGCGCGCGTCATGCGCTGGATTCTGCTTGCCCTGATATCCCTGCAGGTGGCCAGCTGCGGCCAGAAGGGCCCGCTCTATCTGCCCGAGCCCGGCGCCTGGGCGTCGGCCGGCACTGCCTGGACGATCGGCCGTCAAAGCGGTGGCTGAGGTGCTGCCGTACGAGCGCCGCGATGGCGTCCTGCATGCCGGACGCGTATCCCTGGTCGAGGTAGCCGACCGAGTCGGCACGCCGGTCTACGTCTATGACCGCGGCCACATCGAATCCCGGTATCACGCCCTAGAGCAGGCGTTGGCGCCGCTCGAGGCGGACATCTGCTACGCGGTCAAGGCCAACGGCAACCTGGCCGTGCTGGACTGCCTGGCACGGCTGGGCGCCGGGTTCGACATCGTCTCAGGGGGTGAGCTGCAGCGGGTCATCAGCGCCGGTGGTGATCCCGGCCGGGTGGTGTTCTCCGGCGTCGGCAAGCGCGCCGACGAGATCGACTTCGCGCTCAAGACGGGCATCCGCTGCTTCAACGTCGAAAGTGAGCCCGAGCTCGAGCGCCTGGCGGCCCGCGCACGCTTGCTCGGGCGGCAGGCGCCGGTGTCGGTGCGGGTGAATCCCGACGTCGATCCGCAGACGCACCCGTACATCACCACCGGGCTCAAGACCAGCAAGTTCGGCGTGTCTCCGGAGCAGGCGCTGCGCATGTACCGGCGGGCGGCGGCCGATCCGCACCTGCACGTGACGGGCATCGACTGCCACATCGGTTCTCAGATCGGCTCGCCGGCACCGCTGCTGGAGGCCCTTGAGGGGCTGCTGCAGCTTACCGACCGGCTGGCTGCCGACGGCATTGCCGTTGCGCACATCGACCTCGGCGGGGGTATGGGCGTCAACTACCGGCCCTTCGCAACGGACGTGGCCGATTTCGACGTCGACGCCTACGGCAGCGCCATTCGCCAGGCGCTGACCGGGCGTGACCTGCGGCTGCTGCTGGAGCCCGGCCGATACCTGGTGGCGAACGCGGGCGTGCTGCTCACCCGGGTCGAGTATCTGAAGCCGGCGGCGGCGGCGGAGAGCCTGAGCTTCGCCGTGCTGGATGCCGCCATGAACGATCTGATCCGCCCCGCCCTGTACCAGGCCTGGCACGACGTGGTGCCGGTTGCGCCGCCCGCGCCGGGATCGGCGACGGCCCGCTGGCAGCTCGTGGGGCCCGTGTGCGAGAGTGGCGACTTCATCGGTCACGATCGCGATCTCGCCCTCGCCGAGGGTGATCTGCTGGCCGTGATGTCGGCAGGTGCCTACGGCATGGCCCAGAGCTCCAACTACAACAGCCGCGGCCGCGCCGCCGAGGTCATGGTCGAGCAAGACGGTTTCCGCGTGGTCAGGCGGCGGGAAACCGTGCGCGACCAACTCGCCCTCGAGCTGCCCGAAGATGGCGACGTCGCGTTCGGGCCAATGCGACCGGATCGCTCATCATGATCGAGTTCGCCAAGATGCACGGCCTCGGCAATGACTTCATGGTCATCGATCTGGTCACGCAGACGGCATCCGTTCACGCAGACCTGGTGCGTGCCTGGGCAGACCGGCACACGGGCGTCGGCTTCGACCAGCTGCTGCTGATCGAGCCCCCCACCGAGCCCGAAGCCGACTTCCGCTACCGCATCTTCAATGCCGACGGCACGGAGGTCGCCCAGTGCGGCAACGGTGCGCGCTGCGCAGCGGTGTACATCGCGCATCGCCGGCTCAGCCCGAAGCCCGATCTGGTGCTGCAAACCAACACCGGCCCCATCACCACCCACCTGCTGCGCGACGATCAGGTCGAGGTCGGCATGGGTGAGCCGCGGCTGACAGCCGCCGAGATTCCGTTCGATGCCCAGGCCGACGGCGGCGCGGTGGCCGTGGGCGACGACGTGCTGCAGTACGAGGTCGACGCCTGCGGCGCACAGCGCCGCTTCCTGCCGGTGTCCATGGGCAATCCGCACGCGGTGCTGTTCGTCGACAGCGTGGCCGAGGCGCCCGTCGCCGAGGTGGGCGCTGCGCTGGTGGCGCATCCGGTGTTTCCGGAGGGCGCCAACATCGGCTTCTGCGAGGTGGTGGACCGAGGGTTCGTGCGCCTGCGCGTGTTCGAACGCGGCGTCGGCGAAACCCGCGCCTGCGGCAGCGGCGCCTGCGCGGCCGTGGTCGCCGCCCAACTGCTGGACAAGGTGAGTGGTCGGGTCAAGGTGTCGCTGCCCGGCGGCAAGGTGCGCATCGCCTGGCAGGGCCCCGGCAGTGAAGTTAGAATGACCGGGCCTGCCGCCCTGGTGTACGAAGGGCGCATTCAAGGGTGACTCCATGACCACGGCCAGCGACGAAGCCGTTCCGATCACCGAGGAACAGGTGATCGTCTATCTGCGCAATCACCCCGACTTCTTCCAGCAGCATTCGCACCTGCTCTCCGAGCTGCATCTGCGTCACGAGTCGGGCGGCGCCATCTCTCTGGTGGAACGCCAGGTGGCCATCCTGCGGGAGCGCAACATGGTCATGCGCCGGCGCATGACCGAGCTGATGCAGACGGCAAAGAACAACGACGAGCTGTTCGCCAAGACCCGCACGTTGACCCTCGAGCTGCTCAATGTGGCGAGCTGGCACGAGCTCAACGAGGTGCTGGCCACCTACGTGCTCACCGACTTCCATGCCGACTTCGTCTGTTGCCATCTGCACGGCGCCGGCACCACGTTCGACCATCTGCGCCGCCACGACGGCGCGCTGCCTCACGAGCGCTTCGTGCGAGGCAGCTATCCCATCTGCACCACCCTGAGGGTGGAGGAGCTGACCGCGCTCTTCCCCACCGTGCATCACGCCTCCGAGGGCAGCGCCGTGCTGGCGCCGCTGACGGTGACCGCGCCGCAGGGCTGCCTGGTCATCGGCAGCCGCGACCCTAGCGCCTTCACCCCCGACATGGACACGCTGTTCGTGACCTACATCGCCGAAGTGCTGGGCCGGGTCGTGCAGCGGCTGGCGGCCTGATGCGAGCGGAGCTGGCGCGCTTCCTCGAGTACCTTCGGGTCGAGCGGCGCTACTCTGCTCACACCATCGCCGCCTATCAGCGTGACCTGGACCGCTTCGCCGCCGACGTCGGCCGGAACGCCGTCGAGGTTCGTCGTCACCATGTGGCAGAGCATGTCTCCCGCCTGCATGGGCGAGGGCTCAAGCCACGCAGCATTCAGAGGGCGCTGTCGAGCATCCGCAGCTTCTATCGGTATCTGAAGCGTCTGCGGCTGGTCGCCGAGGACCCCACGGTGGGCGTGCGCGGTCCCAAGCAGCCGCGGCGCCTGCCGGGCGCCCTCGACGCCGATCAGACCGCCCAGCTGTTCGCCGCCGAGGCGGCCACACCTCGGGACCTGCGCGATCGGGCCATGGCCGAGCTGCTCTACGGCAGCGGGCTGCGCCTGGCCGAGCTCACCGGCGCTAACGTGGCCGACGTCGATCTCGATGCCGGATCGATGATCGTGCGCGGCAAGGGCAGCAAGGAACGGCAGGTGCCCCTGGGACGCCACTGCGTGGCAGCCTTGCAGCGCTGGCTCGACGGCCGCGACGACCTCATGCCCGGCACGCCGGGCTATGCGTCCAGGCCGCTGTTCACCGGCGCGCCGGGGCGCCGAATCAGCCCGAGAACCGTGCAGAGCCGGCTGAAGCGGCTGGCGCTGCAGCAGCTCGGCAGCGACGAGCTGCATCCGCACATGCTCCGGCACAGCTTCGCCAGCCACCTGCTGGAATCAAGCAGCGATCTTCGGGCCGTGCAGGAGCTGCTCGGTCATGCGGACATCTCCACGACCCAGATCTACACGCACCTCGATTTTCAGCACCTGGCCAGGGTCTACGACGCGGCGCACCCCCGGTCCCGGCAGCACGACGACTGATGGCGGCGATCAAGCTCGTCACCTTCGATCTCGACAACACCCTGTGGAACGTCGAGACCGTGATCCTCGAAGCGGAACGGCGAATGCGTGCCTGGCTGCACGAGCGGGTGCCGGAGTACGCCGACGCGTTCCCGCCCGACGCCATCGCCGCCCTGCGCGCGGTCGTGGTCGAGCAGAGCCCCGAACTGCGTCACGACCTGTCGCGGCTGCGGGAGGCGGTGCTGTTTCGAGCCATGGTGGAGTGCGGACGCAGCGACGCCGACGCGCGGCGCCTGGCACGCGACGCCTTCGGCATCTTCCTGGACGCCCGCCACGAGGTCGAATTCTTCGAAGGCGCCCTGGACATGCTGGACGAGCTGTCCCGCGATTACCTGCTGGGCGCGCTCACCAACGGCAACGCCGACATCGCCCGCCTGCGCCTCGATCGTTACTTCCGGTTCGGGTTTTCGGCAGCGTCGGTTGGCCAGGCCAAGCCGGCGCCCGCCATCTTCCGTGCCGCCCTCGAGCACGCCGGCGCCCAGCCGCTGGAGGCCGTGCACGTGGGCGACCACCTGGTGGACGACGTGCACGGCGCCGACGCCGTGGGCATGCACACCATCTGGGTCAACCTGCCGGGACAGCCTCTCCCGCCTGATGCAGCCCGTCCGAGCGGCGTGGTGCTGCGCATCGACGAGGTGCCGGCCCGCATCGCGGAAATCGCGGCCAGGACGTCCGGACGCTAGGCGGTCGCGCGGGGCTCAGCCTTCGCGTCGAGCGTGGGCGGCGATGAACTCGCGCACCGCATCGAGGCTGGCCGGAATGCCCGTGCGCCGGGCCGGCAGCCCGCGCAGCGCCTCGAGCGCTGGATGTCGTGCCACGTCCGCACCCACCGCTTCGTTCACCGCCTCGGGAAACTTGGCCGCGTGGGCCGTAGCCAGACAGACCAGCGGCCCGCGCGCCGGAAAGCGGCCCGCCGCCGCCAGCCCGACCGCCGTGTGAGGGTCGGCCAGATAGCCGTGATCACGGTACGCCCGGGCGATGGCCTCGCGGGTGTCGTCGACGTTGACGGCGGTGGCGGCAAAGTCTCCGGTGCCCGGCGGCAGGTCGACGGCGGCGCGCCCGGTGGCTGCGAACTCGGCCATGAAGGCCCGCAGGCGCGCGCTGTCTTCGCCCACCAGGTAATAGAGGTAGCGCTCGAAGTTGCTGGCCACCTGAATGTCCATGGCGGGCGTGATGGTGTATCGCACCTCGCCGCGCCGGTACTCGCCGGTCTCGAAGAACACGGACAGGATGTCGTTCTCGTTGGTGGCGAGGATCAGCCGGTCGATGGGGAAGCCCATGCGCTTGGCGAGGTAGCCGGCGAACACGTTGCCGAAGTTGCCCGTGGGCACGCAGAAGCTGACGGGATCGTCGTCGGCGAGCTTGAGGCTCGCGTAGCCGTAGTAGACGATCTGCGCCAGCACCCTGGCCCAGTTCACCGAGTTCACCGCACCGAGATGATAGCGCTGCTTGAAGGGCAGGTCGGCGAACAGGGTCTTCATCAGCATCTGGCAGTCATCGAAGCTGCCGTCGACCGCCAGGCAGTGCACGTTGGCATCGGCCACCGTGGTCATCTGCAGCTCCTGCAGCGGGCTGACCCGGCCGTTGGGAAACATCACGAAGATGTCCACCTCGGAGAGCCCGCGCACGCCGGCAATGGCGGCGCTGCCGGTATCGCCGCTGGTGGCAGCGAGGATGTTCAGATGCTCGCCGCGGCGCTTGAGGACGTACTCGAACAGCCGCCCGAGCAGCTGCAGCGCCACGTCCTTGAAGGCCAGCGTCGGCCCATGGAACAACTCCATGACCGTCACCTCGCCCACCGGCACCAGCGGCACCACGTCGGGATGCTCGAAGGTCGCGTAGGCCTCGCGAATCAGGCGCTCGAGATCGTCATGGGGAATGTCGTCCACGAACAGGGCGATCAGCTCCACCGCGAGGTCGGTGAATCCCAGGGTGCGCCAGCGCGCCAGCTCAGCCGAGACGTCCGGGATGTCGGCAGGCAGCAGCAGACCGCCATCCGGCGCGAGGCCGGTGACCACCGCGTCCTGAAACGGCATGGGCGGGGTATCCCCCCGGGTACTGAAGTAGAGCATCTGGCGCCTGCCGACCCTGGTCGAAAGGCGCGTATTGTAGCCGCTCAGATGGCCCCGCGGCCGTAGTCGCCGTCTGCGCGCCGCGGCGGGTCGGCACGGCGGTTGATCGGCACCTCTTCGATGCGGCCGCCTCGGGCCAGAAACTCCGCGACGTCGGCGGCCAGCTGCCGCCGCACCGGCTCGCGAATGGCACTGCTGGCAGGTGCCGGCCCCTGGGAACCCAAGACGCTCTTCTGATCGTGGCTGCTCATGTCCGATCTCGTCAACGGTCAAACGCAGCAGTTATAGAACAGGATGGGAATTGCGCAAGCGGCCGAAACGAAAGCGGGGCGCATGAGCGCCCCGCCGTCGAGCCGTCGTCGGGCGACGGGTCAGGAGGACTTGACGAACTCGGGGTAGGCCTCGAGGCCACACTCCGCCAGGTCGGTACCCTCGTACTCCTCTTCTTCGGAGATGCGAATGCCCATGACAGCCTTGAGCACGCCCCAGACGATCAGGCTGGCACCGAACACCCAGCCGAAGATGCCGAGAATGCCGATCAGCTGGCCGCCGATGGTCGCGTCGGCGTTGTTGAACACCACCGCCAGAATGCCCCAGATGCCGGCAACACCGTGCACCGAAATGGCGCCCACCGGGTCGTCGATCTTCAGCTTGTCCAGCGTGACGATGGAGAGCACCACGATCAGGCCGCCCGCCGCACCGATGATCATGGCCCACTGTGCCGACGGCGACAGCGGGTCAGCCGTGATCGACACCAACCCGGCCAGCGCACCGTTCAGTGCCATGGTGAGGTCGGCCTTGCCGAACATCAGCTTCGCCAGGATCAGCGCCGCTACCAGACCACCGCAGGCGGCGATGTTGGTGTTGACGAATACCTGAGCCACCGCGTTCGCCTCGTCGATGTTCGACGTCTTCAACTCGGAGCCGCCGTTGAAGCCGAACCAACCAAACCAGAGGATGAACATGCCGAGCGTGGCCAGCGGCAGGTTGGCACCGGGGATCGCGTTGATCTGGCCGTTGGCACCGTACTTGCCCTTGCGCGGACCGAGCAGCAGCACACCGGCAAGGGCCGCAGCGGCACCTGCCATGTGGACGATGCCGGAGCCCGCGAAGTCGGAGTAACCGGCCGCAGAGATCCAGCCGCCGCCCCAGGTCCACATGCCCTGCATCGGATAGATGACGCCGGTCATGACCACGGCGAACGCAAGGAACGCCCACAGCTTCATGCGTTCGGCTACCGCGCCCGAGACGATGGACATAGCGGTCGCCACGAACACCACCTGGAAGAAGTAGTCGGATCGCGCCGAGTAGTACGTGTCGCCACCCGAAGCCAGCGTGTCCTCCACCGTATTCTCGGCGCCGATGAACAGACCGAAGTCGGGGATGACTCCGCCCTCCACCGCGCCCAGGTACATGATGTAGTAGCCGCAGATGAGGTACATGATGCAGGCGATGCCGAACAGCGCGACGTTCTTCAAGAGAATCTCGGCGGTGTTCTTACTGCGCACCAGTCCAGCTTCGAGCATGGCAAAGCCGGGAGCCATGAACATGACCAGCGCGCCCATCACCAGAAAGTAAAAGGTGTCGAGCGCGTAGTTCGTTTGAATCAGATCTTCCACAATCTTTCTCCTTGGTTGCGCGCGCTGTTACACAGCGTCCGCGCCGGTCTCGCCGGTACGGATGCGTACCACTTCTTCCAGCGCGGTTACGAAGATCTTTCCATCTCCCACCTTGCCGGTGTTGGCTGATTTGGTAATGGTCTCGAGCACCTGGTCGAGCATGCCGTCGTCGACGGCCACCTCGACCTTGACCTTGGGCAGGAAGTCGACGACGTACTCGGCGCCGCGGTAGAGCTCGGTGTGACCCTTCTGACGACCGAAGCCCTTGACCTCGGTGACCGTCATGCCCTGAACGCCGATATCGGACAGAGCCTCACGGACGTCGTCGAGCTTGAAGGGCTTGATGATGGCTGTTACCAGTTTCATGGATATGTCTCCTATGGAATCGAGGTGCACGTGGAAGATCTGTGCACCTCGATTCTGGCTGAATCACAGGCTTTTCGACAGCGATACGATTGCACGGGTGCTGCAGTCCTTGGACCCGCCGAAGCAGTCGCTCTTGGAAACGTCGGTGCCGACCACGGCCAGACCTACGTCGACGCCGCCGAGTGGAATCGTGTAGGTGACGCTCCAGTCGATGACCTCTTCCTCGCCGAACGAACCAACCCAGTCATCGGAGCTGTTGTCGTCGACGATGCTGACGCCGACGTAGAAGTCGAGGGCGGCGTCCTGGGGCAGCGACAGGGAGTAGCCGATGTTCGGGTAGAACCAGGTCACGTTGTCGAGGTTGAAGTACTCGTTGGAGTAGCCGAGGCCCAGGGTGAAGGCGCCATACGACAGCGAGGCGGCCAGTTCGTTGTAGTCGAGTTCGGAGCCGGCACCGGGATACTCGTAACGGATGTAGCTGACGTCGTAGCCGACGTCTTCGTTGATCTGACCGGCGTAGCCGAGGTAGACGTCGATTTCCTGGCTGGTGATGCCGAACTTGACGTTCGACGACCAGGTGCCCACGTAGAACCCGTTCTCCCAGGCAACGTCGAATCCGCCCTGAATGGCCGGATCACGCCCGGTCTGAGACACGCCGCGGAACGAGTAGTCGGAGGCCAGGGTGACGTTGGCCGAGATCTCCGGGTCGGCATTGGCGGTGACGCTGCCGCCGAGCAGCAGGGCGCCGATGAGGGCCTTTGGCCACGCCGATGTGAGTGCGGTTGCCAGTCGGTTGTTCATGAGTCTTCCTCTATATCCTGATGTCGTGTGTTCCTTGGTTCACGGTCAGGGACCGCGACTCGGGTCTTCTGCCGTCCCTGGCCTAGTGGCACTTTTCGTGCCACAAAATTGTCTTCAACAAAATCAGCATGTTGACGGATCCAGCACGGTCGGGGGTCCAGCGAGGGCCGTCAATGCACCAACGTCGAGCGTTAAGGGGTCGTGGATTGCACCGAAATGGTGCTCACAGCACCAGAAACGGCCATGGGAGCCATTGGCGCCCAGCCATTGGGCGCCAATGGCGCACGCGGGGGTCGGACGTCCGACATCGACGCGCTCCGGCACCGCGACTACCATGCCGGCGTCGACCCATGGAGCCCACCGTGAACCAGGACGCCCTGATCAGCGACTTTCTCGATCGTCTGCGCCAGCAGATGGCAGACGCCCTGCCCCGCGACCGCGTCGATGCCGTGGTCGATCAGGCACGGCGCGCGCTGCGTCAGGGGCTGGCCGACTTCGATCTGGTCTCGCGGCGCGAGCTCGACGGCCACCTGCAGGCCCTGGAGCGGCTGACCCGCACGGTGGAAGACCTGGAGCGCCGCATCCGCGAGCTGGAACGACAGTGAAGGCGGCGCCTGGAGGCGCCGTAACGCCTGACGGCGCCGTAGCGCCTGGAGGCGCCGTAACGCCTGAAGGCGCCGCCACCGCCGGCCACGTGGCCCACGCCCGGGCGCTCGTGGGTCTGTCCTCGCCGCGGGTCACCGTGGAAACCCACCTGCCGGGCGGTCTGCCCGGCTTCACCCTGGTGGGCCTGCCCGAGACTGCCGTGCGCGAAGCCCGCGACCGGGTGAAGAGCGCCATCCAGAACTGCGGCCTCGACTACCCGCGCGGCCGGGTGGTGGTCAACCTGGCGCCGGCCGAGCTCAGCAAGGACGGCGCCCGCTTCGATCTGGCCATCGCCGTCAGCGTGCTGCGGGCGACCGGCCAGGTGCCTCGCAACTCGGCGCTGAACCTGGAGTTCGTGGGCGAACTGGGCCTGTTCGGTGAGCTGCGGGCCACCCGCGGCTGCCTGTGCGCGGCGCTGGCGCTGGTCAATGACGACCCCGGAGGCCGGTCACGCCTCATCCTGCCGGCCGCCAGCGCCATGGAGATGGGCACCGCCTGTCCCGACCGGCTGCTGGCCGCCACCCACCTTCGTGAGGTGGTTGCCTTTCTGCGCGACCCCGAGGCACAGCCGCTGCCCAGCGTGGCCGACCTGCCTGCGACGCCACGCATCCATACCCCTACCGAGCCCGGGCTGGAGGAGGTGATTGGCCAGGAGGCGGCGAAGCGAGCGCTCACTATTGCCGCCGCTGGCGGGCATCACCTGCTGATGATCGGGCCGCCGGGCACGGGCAAGACGTTGCTGTCGCGGCGCCTGGCCACCCTGCTGCCCGACCTCGAGCAGGACCAGGCCATGGAGGTGGCCGCCGTCTACTCCGCCGCCGGCGCCGCGCCGCCGCCGCCGGGCCGGCCACCGTTTCGCGATCCCCACCACTCCGCCTCCGCCCCGGCGCTGGTGGGCGGCGGCCGGGACGCCATGCCGGGCGAGATCTCCATGGCCCACCACGGTGTGCTCATGCTCGACGAGCTGCCGCTGTTCAAACCGAGCGTGCTGGACCTGCTGCGGGAGCCGCTGGAGTCGAGGACCATCACCGTGGCCCGGGCCCGGTACCGCACCACCTTTCCAGCCGCGTTCCAGCTGGTCGCGGCCATGAACCCCTGCCCGGCCGGATTCGTCTGCACGGAGGGGTCGTGCCGCTGCGCGCCAGAGCAGGTCCGACGCTACCGGGCCAGGGTCTCAGGGCCTCTGCTCGACCGCATCGATCTGCACGTGCCCGTCATGCCGCCGTCGGAGGCGCTGGCGTCGGTACTCGATCCGCCGAAAACAACTCATCCCGGACAGCCTACGGCAGACGCCCAGGCGGCGGTCAGGCAGGCTCGGGACAGACAGCGACAGCGTCAGGGATGCAGCAATGCGGCGCTGGCAGGACCTGCGGTGGTGGGGGCGGCCAATCTGGACGCCGGCGCGCGGCGCCTGCTGGCGCGGGCCGAGAGTGGTTTCGGGCTGTCGCTGCGAGGCATGCACCGGGTGCTGCGCACGGCTCGTACCGTTGCCGATCTGGCCGGCGCAGCCCGGGTCGGGTCAGACCATGTGGCCGAAGCTCTGAGCTATCGCGCCGCCTCGACCATGTAGTCCAGCGCCGCCCGAAGCTCGTCGTCGGTGCAGTTCATGCACGTGCCCTTGGCCGGCATGCCGTTGATGCCGTTGATGGTGTGGTCCCAGAGCGTGTCCATGCCCTGAGCGATGCGAGGCGCCCAGGCGATCTCATCCCCCAGAATGGGCGCGCCGGCGACGCCGACCCGGTGGCAGGTGCCGCAGTACTGCTCGTACACCTGGTCGCCGGTCAGCGCCACGTCACCGCCGATGTTGCCGACCACGGTGGAGGTCGCGCAGTCCTCGCCGGCCCGGCACAGGCTTCCGAACGGCTGCAGGCGCTCGCGGATCTGCGCGTCGGTACCCGGCGGCACACGGTCCGCCGCGGCGAACCCGGCGGCCAGCACGACACCGATGGCAAAGGTCCACTTCAAACTGCGCACGTCTGTTTCTCCAGTCGTCTCAGGAGGCAAAAAGCGGGCGCCGGACGGCGCCGCAGAACGGCCTCGGATTATACCGGCGTCATGCCGTAGCGTCGAACAGCTCCCGGCCGATCAGCATGCGGCGGATCTCGCTGGTGCCGGCCCCGATCTCGTAGAGCTTGGCGTCCCTCAGCAGGCGGCCGGTGGGATAGTCGTTGATGTAGCCGTTGCCGCCCAGCGCCTGCACCGCCTCACCGGCCATCCAGGTCGCCTTCTCCGCCGCGTAGAGGATGCAGCCGGCTGCGTCGAAGCGGCTGGTGCGGCCTGCGTCGCACGCCCGCGCCACGGCGTACACGTACGCCCGGCAGGCATTCATGGTGGTGTACATGTCGGCGATCTTGCCCTGCATGAGCTGGAACGTGCCGATGGGCGCCCCGAACTGCTGTCGCTCATGGACGTACGGCATCACCACGTCCATGCACGCCTGCATGATGCCGAGCGGCCCCGCCGCCAGCACCACGCGCTCGTAGTCGAGGCCGCTCATGAGGATGCGCACGCCCTGGCCGACAGCGCCCAGCACGTGGCTCTTCGGCACCTCGCAGCCATCGAACACCAGCTCGCAGGTGTCGGATCCACGCATGCCCAGCTTGTCGAGCTTCTGGGCGGTGGCGAACCCCGGCATGCCGCGCTCGATCAGAAAGGCGGTGATGCCCCTGGCGCCGAGCGATGGGTCGACGGTGGCATACACCACCAGCACGTCCGCGCCGGGGCCATTGGTGATCCACATCTTGCTGCCGGTGAGCACGTAGGTATCGCCGCGCTCCTCTGCCCTGAGCTTCATGCTGACCACGTCCGAGCCCGACCCCGGCTCGCTCATGGCAAGCGCCCCGAGCTGGCTGCCGGATATGAGCCCGGGCAGGTAACGCTGCTTCTGCGCGGGCGTGCCGAAGCGCCGAATCTGATTGACGCAGAGGTTGGAGTGGGCGCCGTAAGACAAGCCGACGGATGCGGACGCGCGGCTGATCTCCTCCATCGCCACGCAGTGCGCAAGGTAGCCGAGCCCGGCCCCGCCGTCGGCCTCCTCCACGGTGATGCCGAGCAGGCCCATGTCGCCGAGCTTGGGCCAGAGATCCCGCGGGAAGGTATTGCTGGCATCGATTTCGGCCGCGCGCGGGGCGATCTCGGCACGGGCGAAACGGGCCACGCTGTCGCGCAGCAGATCCAGCGACTCCCCCAATCCGAAGTCGAATGCGTTCATGGCACTGCCTCCGCCGTGACCGCGTGATTGTACGACACCGAAGGTTCAGGGGCGCAGGGTATGATGCCGCCATGGAGGTCACCGGCACCATCATCGCCATCGTCAGCCTGCTGTTCCTGATCAGCGTGCTGTCGAGCAGCATCACCCCGCGTCTGGGCATCCCGGTGCTGCTGCTCTACCTGTTCGTCGGCATGCTGGCCGGCGAAGACGGGGTGTTCGGCATCCTCTACGACGACGTGCTGTCGGCACAGCTCATCGGTTCGGCGGCGCTGGCGGTGATCCTGTTCGACGGCGGCCTGCGCACCAACCGCCGCTCGTTTCGCGTGGCCCTGCAACCGGCCCTGGTGCTGGCCACCTTTGGCGTGGTACTGACGGCCGCGCTCACCGGCTTCGCCGCCATGTGGGTGCTGGAGCTGGGCCTGATCGAAGCCCTGCTGCTCGGCGCCATCGTCGGCTCCACCGATGCCGCCGCGGTGTTCGCCCTGCTCCACGGCCGTGGCATGGCGCTCAAGGAGCGGGTCGGCTCGACGCTCGAGATCGAGTCCGGCGCCAACGACCCGATGGCCGTGTTCCTCACCGTGCTGCTGGTGGAGGCTCTGGTGAGCGGGGTGCCGCCGAGCTGGGAGGCGGCGCCCTACTTCCTCTGGCAGATGGGCGCGGGTGCCGCTGTCGGCGTGGCCGGCGGCTTCGGCCTGGCGTTCGCGCTGACCCGGGTGACCCTGAATCCGGGACTGTATCCGCTGCTGGTGCTGTTCGGCGCCCTGTTCGTCTTCGGGCTGGCAAGCGTCATAGACTGCAGCGGATTTCTGGCCGTCTACCTGGCCGGGCTCACCATGAACATGCGGGTATCCCGCGGGCTGTACAACATCCAGCGCTTTCTCGACGGCGCGGCATGGCTCAGCCAGATCACCATGTTCCTCATGCTCGGCCTGCTGGTGACGCCCAGCGAGCTGCTGCCTCACGGCCTGCACGCGCTGGCTCTGGGTCTGGTGCTGATCTTCGTCGCCCGGCCGCTGGCGGTCGCCGTGTGCCTGGCACCCTTCCGATTCGCCTGGCGGGAGCAGCTTTTCATCGCCTGGGTGGGCCTGCGCGGCGCGGTGCCCATCATCCTGGCGCTGTTCCCGTGGATCGCCGGCCTCGAGAACTGGCAGACCTACTTCAACGTCACCTTCTTCGTGGTGCTGGTGAGCCTGGTGCTGCAGGGCTGGACGGTGGCCCCGCTGGCCCGCCGCCTCAATCTGGAGGTGCCCTCGCGCAGCGGCCGCATGCAGCGCATCGAGCTCGGCATGCCCGGGCAGGAGGAGTTCGAGCTGGTGGGCTATCGCCTGGACACCGACAGCCCCATCCTGCACACGCCACTCTCGCGCGTGAACTGGCCGGCATCGGCCAGGCCGCTGGTGGCCCTGCGCAAGGATCAGGTGCTGAAGCCGGACGAGATCGACGCGCTGGCGACGGGCGATCAGATCTACCTGCTGGCGCGACCGGCCGACCTCGACGCCCTCGACCGGCGCATCGTCGGCGAGCGGGAGCCCGACCGGCTGGGCGAGCGCGAGTTCTTCGGCGAGTTCGTGATCCGGCCCGATGCCACCCTGGGCGCTCTGGCCGCCATCTACGGCTTCGAGCTCGACCCCGCGACCGGCGACGGCACGGTGGCCGACCTGCTGCTGCGCAGCTATCCGGAACCCGTGATCGGCGACCGCGTTCGCATGAAGACCGTCGAGTTCGTGGTGCGCGAGTTGGACGAGGACCGGATCAGCAAGGTTGGGCTGAAGCTGATTCGATCCTGAGCCGATGAGGCGGCTCGCCGCCGGGTCAGTCCGACTCCAGCGTCACCAGCTCCATACCGTCGGTGACCCGGTCGCCCACGGCGCAGGCCACGCCCGCCACGACCCCGTCCCGCGGCGCCTTGATGGCGTGCTCCATCTTCATGGCCTCGATCACGGCCAGCACCTGGCCGGCGGCAACCCGATCGCCCGGATGCGCGGCCACCGAGATCACCTGGCCGGGCATGGGCGAGACGATGCGCTCGCCGCCGGCGGCCGCTTCCGCCAGCGCCGCGACGTCGGCACGGGCCATGACCACCCGCTCGCTGTCGCCGCCGCGCATGACGTAGGCCGTGTCGCCCAAGAGGCAGACCGTCGCCGCTACGATGATGTTGTCGAGGCGGAACGCGACCCGGTCGCCAGCCCAGCGCACGCCCTGCAGGGGCACCTCGTTGCCGTCCACCACGGCGACCGCGTGCCGCAGCGTCACGTCGTGCTCGGCGTCGTCGCGGCGCAGGCGCACCCGGAATGCGTGCGGCTGGTTGATGCGAAAACCGTCCGCGGCGCCCCAGCGGCCGGGGCCGGCGGCCGCGCGCTGCAGCGCCAGCGCCGCACACACCAGCCCGGCCGCGCCACGCGGCGGCATCAGGTCGCCGGCGGCTTCCAGCAGGCGCGTGGTATAGGTTCCGGCTCGGAACTCCGGGTCGGCCAGCACGCGCCTCAGGAAGCCGACGTTGTGCTCAACCCCGGCGATCTCGGTAGCGGCCAGGGCCTCGTCGAGCCGGGCCAGCGCCCGATCGCGATCGGCGCCGTGAGCGATGACCTTGGCCAGCATGGGATCGTAGTGCACGCCCACCTCGTCACCCGTTTCCACGCCCGCGTCCACGCGCACCCCGCCGGGAAACGCGACCCGCGCCAGCCGGCCGGTTGCGGGCAGAAATCCCCGGCGCGCGTTCTCCGCGTAGACGCGCACCTCGACGGCGTGGCCGCGGCAGGTCACAGCATCCTGATCGAAGTCCAGCGGCTCGCCGGCGGCAATGCGCAGCTGCCACGCCACCAGGTCGAGCCCGGTGATCGCCTCGGTGACCGGGTGCTCCACCTGCAGGCGCGTGTTCATCTCCATGAAGTAGAACCGCTCGCCCTCGGCGATGAACTCGACGGTGCCGGCGCCGCGATAGTCGATGGCCCGGGCGGCGCGCACGGCCGCATCGCCGAGCCCGGCGCGCAGCGCCTCGGTGACGGTGGGGCCGGGCGCCTCTTCGATCACCTTCTGATGCCGGCGCTGCACCGAGCAGTCGCGCTCGAAGAGGTGCAGCACCCGGCCCTGGCCATCCGCCAGAATCTGGACCTCGAGATGCTTAGGCGCGGTCAGATAGCGCTCGAGCAGCATGCGGTCGTCGCCGAAGGCGGCGGCGGCCTCGCGCCGGGCCGCCGCCAGCGCGGCGGCGAAGTCTTCCGGAGCGTCCACACGGCGCATGCCCTTGCCACCGCCACCCGCCGACGCCTTGATCAGCAGCGGGTAGCCGATGCCGTCGGCCTCCTGGCGCAGCCGGTCGTCGTCCTGATCGTCGCCCTGATAGCCCGGCACCACCGGGGCGCCGGCAGCGGCCACCAACCGCTTCGCCTCGATCTTCGAACCCATGGCGCGGATGGCGGCCGCCGTGGGCCCGACGAAGATCAGGCCCACCGCCTCGCAGGCGGCGGCGAAGTCGGCGTTCTCCGAGAGGAAGCCGTAGCCGGGATGCACGGCATCGGCACCCGCCGCGCGTGCCGCCGCCAGCACCGCATCGACGTCGAGGTAGCTGTCCCGGGCGGGCGCGGGGCCGATCCGCAGCGCCGCGTCGGCGGCGCGCACGTGCATCGCATCGACGTCGGCATCGGAGTAGACCGCCACCGTGCGGATGCCCATGGCGCGTGCGGTGCGTACGATGCGGCAGGCGATCTCGCCGCGGTTGGCGATCAGCAGGGTCTTCAGCATGGTCACATCCTGAACACGCCGAAATCGGAGCCGGCCTGCTCGGGAGCGCGACAGGCCATCTCCAGCGCCAGACCCAGCACCCGTCGGGTGTCCACGGGGTCGATCACGCCGTCGTCCCAGAGCCGGGCGCTGGCGTAGTAAGGATGCCCCTGCGCATCGTACTGGGTGCGGATGCCGTCCATGAACGCCTGCTGCTCGGCCTCTGGCCAGGTCTCGCCCCGGGTGGCCATGCCGTCGCGGCGCACCGTGGCGAGCACGTGCGCGGCCTGCTCGCCGCCCATGACCGAGATGCGGGCGTTGGGCCAGGTCCACAGCAGCCGGCCGCCATAGGCGCGGCCGCACATGGCGTAGTTGCCGGCGCCGAAAGAGCCGCCGATCACGACCGTAAATTTGGGCACCCGGGCGCAGGCCACCGCCGTCACCATCTTCGCGCCGTGCTTGGCGATGCCCTCATTCTCGTACTTGCGACCCACCATGAAGCCGGTGATGTTCTGCAGGAAGAGCAGGGGCACGCCGCGGCGGTCGGCGAGCTGGATGAAGTGAGCGCCCTTCAGCGCCGACTCCGAGAACAGGATGCCGTTGTTGGCGACGATGGCGACCGGCAGGCCTTCGACATGGGCGAAGCCGCAGACCAGCGACTCGCCGTACAGCGGCTTGAACTCGTGGAACTCCGAGCCATCCACCAGCCGGGCGATGATCTCGCGCACGTCCACGGGGGTGCGGGTATCGGTCGGCAGCACCCCGTACAACTCCTCCAGCGGATAGGCGGGCGGCCGGCTGTCGCGGGCTTGCACCGTGACACGGTGGCGAACGTGGCTCGCCGCCACCACCTCCCGCGCCAGCGCCAGGGCATGCTCGTCGTTGGCGGCCAGGTAGTCGGTGACGCCGGAGACGCGGCTGTGCACGTCGCCGCCGCCCAGAGCCTCCGCGTCCACCTCCTCACCGGTGGCCGCCTTCACCAGCGGCGGGCCGCCGAGGAAGATGGTGCCCTGGTTGCGGACGATGATGGCCTGATCACACATCGCCGGTACGTAGGCGCCGCCTGCCGTGCACGAGCCCATCACGACGGCGATCTGCGGCACCCCTCGGGCCGACAGCTGGGCCTGGTTGTAGAAGATGCGGCCGAAGTGATCGCGGTCGGGGAACACCTGATCCTGCATGGGCAGAAAGGCGCCTCCGGAGTCCACCAGGTACAGGCAGGGCAGATGGTTTTCGAGCGCCACCTCCTGGGCTCGCAGGTGCTTCTTCACGGTGATGGGGTAGTAGGTGCCGCCCTTCACCGTGGCATCGTTGACCACGATCATGCAGGCGGTGCCGGAGACGCGACCGACGCCGGTGATGAGCCCGGCGGCCGGCAGCCAGTCGTCGTAGAGCTCGTGGCCGGCCAGCGCGCCCAGCTCCAGGAACGGCGAGCCCGGGTCCAGCAGCCCGGCCAGACGGTCGCGCGGCAGCAGCTTGCCGCGGGCGGTGTGGCGCTCCCGCGAACGCGCGTCGCCGCCCTCGGCGATGCGCGCCGTGAGGCGGCGCAGATCGGCCGCCAGCTCGGCATGGTGACGATGATGCCGGGCGAACGACTCGCTGCCGGGATCGATTGTCGACTGCAGCACCGCCATCGCCGCTTCCACTCCTCCGCAACGGACCCTCGCCACCTCTGGCACCCTGGGCATGGCACAATCACACCGCCAGAACCATACACCATTCGAGGGCGATAATGGCTAGAGCCAGAAGCAACACAGGCAAGACCGCGAGCCGGAGTGCCAGCCAGGCGGAAACCCGGCTTCGGGCGTTGCTGAAGGCGCGCAAGAGCCGTTACGCGACCGTGGCATTCATCGACCTGCAGGGCCAGCTCCGCGGCAAGACCGTGTCGGTGAGCAAGCTGGAAAGCGCCCTGGACGAAGGCATTCCGTTCTCGGCCGACAACTTCATGCTCGACTTCGGCGACATCAAGCTGATCCCGGAGGGCTACCTGACTCTCGATCAGGACTACCACGACGAGCGCTGCGACGTCGATTGGGCGCGGCCGCGCATCCTGCCGTTCGAAGACCCGGAGAGCGACCTGCTGTTCTTCGTCGAGTACGCCGAGGGCACCAACGGCGGTCGGTGGGATCCGCGGCGCCTGTTCCGCCGCACCCTGGAGCGGGCCGAGGCCGCAGGCCTGATTCCAACATTCTCGTTCGAATACGAGTTTCGCCTGTTCAACGAGAGCGCGGACAGCCTGCGGGAAAAGGGATTTCAGAACCCCAAGCTGCTGAACGAGGTCTCCACCTACGGTGGCGTCATGCACCAGAGTCTGTGGGCGCAGCTGTTCAAGGAGATGCGCCACATGTGCGAGGCCATGGAGATTCCCATCTCCAGCATGCACTGGGAGCAGGCGGCCAGCATGGGAGAGGTGGCGCTCAGCCACCGACCCGGTTTCGGCGCCGTGGACGACGCCATTCTGTTCAAAACCCACGCCAAGTCGCTGGCTGCCCGGCACGACATGCTTCTGTCGTTCATGGCCAGGCCGATCGCCGACGACGACGGCCAGAGTGGCCACGTGCATTTCTCGCTAAAGAACCGCCGGGGCCGTCAGCTCATGCACAGCGCCAGCAAGGTGGACGGCATGAGCGACATCCAGCGCCACGTGGTCGGCGGTCTGCAGCAGCTCCTGCCAGAGCTGCTGCTGATGCTGGCGCCCAACGTCAACTCCTTCAAGCGCCTCGCCCCGGGCGCGTTCGCGCCCATCGCGGCTACCTGGGGGGTGGAAAACCGCACCTGCGCGATTCGCGTGATTCCAGGCAAGCCGAGCGCGCAGCGGGTCGAGCTGCGGGTTCCCGGCTCCGACTCCAACCCCTATCTGGTGGCGACCTGCCTGCTGGCCGCCGCCCTGTGGGGCATCGAGCACCGGGCCGAGCCGGCCCAGCCCATGCACGGTTCCAGCTACGAACGCGCCGACAGCATTCCCGAAGCCCAGCTGTTTCCGGCGACGTTCCGCGCAGCGATCGAGGCATTCAACAGCTCGGCACACGCCCGGGCGATGTTCGGTGACCACTTCGTCGACATGTACGCGGGCACGCGACTTGCCCAGGCGGAGCAGTTCTCGCGGATGGTCACGGACAAGGAGCTGGAGCGGTTTCTGGAGATGGCGTGATTGCAGGAAAGGGCTTGCCGGCTCGACGGGCTGAAGCGCACCTGCGGGACCACGCTCAACCGCTCCGCGGTGCCCTCACTTCCCGAGCTGCCCGCTTCGCGGTCAACTCGGCGCGCTCGGCTTCGCTCAGATGGTCCCGCAGATGCGCTTCAGCCCGCCCGCTTGCATGTCCTTCCAGCGTTCAGCTCCGGAGACTCTCGTCTTGCGCAGCGAGGCTGCGATGTCGTGGGACGCATGAGGGCCGCGCCGGGACGCCCTCAGTCCACGCGGCTCCGGCTGCAGCCAGGCCAGCGTTTCATCGAGCGCGCGCTCGAGCTTCGTGAACACCTCGTCCACCTGATCGGGCGTGATGATCAGTGGCGGGCACAGGGCGATGCTGTCGCCCAGAGCGCGCACGATCAGCCCGTTATGCTCGCATCGGCCCATGGCGTGGGCACCGACGCCCTGCTTGGGATCGAACGGCTTCTTGCTGGCCTTGTCCGCCACCAGCTCCACGGCGCCGATCAGGCCGATGCCGCGGGCGTTGCCCACCAGCGGGTGCTCGGCCAGTGCGTGCAGCCGCTGCTGGAACTGCTCGCCCACCCGGGCGGCGTGAGCGAACAGATCACGCTCCTCCATCAGTTCCAGGGTGCGCAGCGCCACGGCGGCGCACACCGGATGCCCGGAGTAGGTGAAGCCGTGGCCGAAGTTGCCCACCTGGCCGCTGGGCTCGATCATCGGCTCGTACATGTACTCGGGAATGAGCACGGCGCTCATCGGCAGGTAGGCCGACGACAGCGCCTTGGCGACGCTCATGGTGTCCGGGCGGATGCCCATGGTCTGGGCACCGAATGGGTTGCCGGTACGGCCGAAGCCACAGATCACCTCGTCGTCGATGAACAGGATGTCGTGCTTCCTGAGCAGCGCCTGCACCTTGTCGAAGTAGCCGTCCGGGGGAACGATGACGCCGCCGGCGCCCATCACCGGCTCGGCGATGAAGGCGGCGATGGTGTCGGCGCCCTCGGCCTCGATCAGCGCTTCCAGGTTGCCGACGATGCGGTCGACGAACTGGGCCTCGGTCTCGCCGTCGCGGCCCTCCCGATAGTAGAACGGGCAGTCGGTGTGCAGGATGCGGTCGATGGGCAGGTCGAAGTGGGCGTGAAACGCCGGCAGCCCGGTCAGCGAGCCGGCGGCCACGGTGACGCCGTGATAGCCCCGCTTACGGCTGATGATCTTTTTCTTTTCCGGCCGGCCGATGACGTTGTTGTAGTACCACATCAGCTTGATCTGGGTGTCATTGGCATCGCTGCCTGACACGCCGAAGAACACGCGGCCGGCATCGAAGGGCACCATCTGCTTGAGCTTCTCCGCCAGCAGGATGCTGGGCTCGTTGGTCTTCGAGCCGAACAGCTGCGAGTAGGAGAGCTTGCGCATGTGCTCGGCGGCGACCCTGACCAGCTCTTCCTCGCCGTAGCCGAGCGCCGTGCACCAGAGCCCGGCCATGCCCTCGATGTACTGCTTGCCGTGGTTGTCCCACATGTACACGCCCTTGGCGTGATCGTGAACCCGCGGACCGGTCTGGTGATGAAGCTTCAGGTTGGTGGTCGGATGCAGCAGGTGGGCCAGATCCTTGGCTTCCAGAGAGCCCTCGGGAAATTCGTTGTGCAGGGGATCGGCCATGAGAGTTCCTCGTCGGATGCAGGATTGGTCGGCTACGCGGGCACGCTAGCGAAGCGGGCACGGCAGGGCAAGCGCACCGGCTTGCGCTCGAGTCCGCCGGACCGCCACTCCGGCGCCGGGGGAGGAAGACGGCGACACGGAGCGGCGGCCAGCGGGTCCCGGCAGGGCGAGCGGCGTCAGGCCGCCGCGCGCAGAGGTACCAGCTCGAGCCCAAGCGCCTCGGCCACCATGCGATGGCGGATCTTGCCGGCGTGCACGTTCAGACCCGCGGCAAAGTATTCGTCCGCGGCCAGGGCCTTTTCCCAGCCCTCGTTCGCCAGGCGCAGCACGTAGGGCAGGGTGACGTTGTTCAGCGCCAGCGCGGACGTGCGCGCCACCGCGCCTGGCATGTTGGTTACGCAGTAGTGCACCACGCCCTGCTCGATGAAGGTGGGGTCATCATGCGTGGTAGGCCGGCTGGACTCGAAGCAGCCGCCCTGGTCGATGGAGATGTCGACCATGGCGGATCCGTCGACCATCTCACTCAGCATGTCGCGGGTGACCAGCTTGGGTGCGGCGGCCCCGGGTATGAGCACCGCCCCGATCACCAGGTCGGCCCCAATCACATGCTCGCGCACGGTGTCCCGGGTGGCCATCACGGTGGTGGCGCGGCCACGGAAATGATCGGCCAGCCAGCGCAGGCGCGGCACCGAGCGGTCGAGAATGGTGACGTCGGCCTGCAGCCCCACCGCCATCTGCGCGGCATTGGTACCCGCCACACCGCCGCCGAGAATGACCACCCTGCCGGGCGCCACGCCGGGCACGCCGCCGAGCAGCACGCCGCGGCCGCCGCTGGCCTTCTGCAGCGCGGCGGCGCCGACCTGAATGGACATGCGCCCGGCGACCTCGCTCATGGGCGTGAGCAGCGGCAGGGAGCCCTGACGGTCGGTCACGGTCTCATAGGCAATGGCGGTCGCACCCGAGCGCATCAGCGCCTCGGCCTGGGGCTTGTCGGCCGCCAGATGCAGGTAGGTGAACAGCACCTGGCCTTCCCGCAGCCGCTTGCACTCATCGAGCTGCGGCTCCTTGACCTTGACCACCAGGTCGGCAGCGAAAGCGTCGTCGACGCTGCCGATCTCCGCACCGGCGCCGCGGTAGTCGGCGTCGGCAAAGCCGATACCGGCACCGGCGTCACGCTCGACCACCACCTCGTGCCCCTCGGCGGTGAGCTCGGCGACCGACGCCGGAGTCAGCCCCACCCGATACTCGTGGACCTTGATCTCCCTGGGCACACCGATGCGCATGATTCGTCCTCGACGCAGATGGATGTGCCAAACATGCTACCCAAGGCGTCACGCCGGGGGATTGCAATCTTGGCCCATCGGCGGCCCAATACGCAATCTACTGCTACTTATCAGAACCATGACGCAAGATTACGTCGCCCTGGACCGAATCGACCGCTCGATCCTTCATGAGCTGCAGCTCAATGCCAAGCTTTCGAACCAGGCGCTGGCCGCCGAGGTGAACCTGTCGGAGTCGGCCTGCCTGAGGCGGGTCCGGCGCCTGGAGGAGTCGGGCATGCTGCGCGGCTACGTGGGCCTGGTGGACCAGTCCATGGCCGGATACCCGGACAACGTGTTCGTGCAGATCACGCTGGTCAGCCAGCAGCAGAACGACCTCGCGGCCTTCGAGACCGCCGTCCGCGAGGTACCCGAGGTGATGGAGTGCTACCTCATGGCGGGCGCCTCGGACTACATCCTGCGGGTCGTCGTCGAGGATGCCCGGGACTACGAGCGCGTGCACAGCCAGCACCTCACCCGGTTGCCGGGCGTGGCACGGGTGAACTCCAACTTCTCGCTGCGCACCGTGATCAAGAAGACCGAGGTGCCGATTCGCTCACGGCAGATCAGATGAGGTCGACGGGCTCCAGGGCGAACTCCTTCATCACTAGATCCGCATAGTCGATGCGCCCGGTGAGCGCCCGGGGGTCGCCGTGAACCAGGCGCAGGCAGGCCTCGGCCATGTGCTCGATGGGCGTCACGATGTCCCAGTTGCTGTCGTTGATCAGCTTGTGATGCATCACGCCCGGGGTCGCCACCAACCCGGGAGAGATCACGTTGACACCGATGCCCTGGTCATACACCTCCTGGGCCAGCCCCGTGGTGAATCGCTCCAGCGCCGCCTTGCACATGCCGTAGACGGTGCCGCCGCGACCGGGCAGGTCCTTCTGAGGATGGATCGCGGCGTGGGACGATATGTTGAGGATCCAGCCGCCGCCGCGCTCGCGCATGTCGGGCAGAACACGCTGCGCCAGGTCGAACGGCGCCCACACCTGCACCTCCATCATCAGCCGGAACCGCTTCTCGGGGAAATCGGCCACCGGAATGAAGTAGGTGATGGCGGCGTTGTTGACCAGGATGTCGACGGCACCGAAAGCCTCTCGGGCCTGGTCGATGAGCGCAGCGCGGTCGCCGGCATTGGCCAGATCGGCCTGCACCGCCAGCGCCTCGCCGCCGGCCGCGCGAATGCGCGCCGCCGTCGCGGTAATGGTGCCTGGCAGGTAGTGGTCCGCCTCTTCGACGGACCGGGCCGATACCACGACGCGGGCGCCTTCCATGGCGAAGCGCAGGGCGATGGCTTCGCCGATGCCACGGCTGGCCCCGGTCACCACGGCCACTTTGCCGGCCAGCACCCCCCTGGGATTCACGGTCGTCATACGTTCCCCTCCCGGTGTCTGGGCACCCAATATAGCGCAATGGCCCAGAGCGACGGGTACACTGCCGCCATGCTTCCACGTCGACGCCCATCCCTCATCAGACTTTCGGCGCTGGCGGCCGTGCTGGCGGCAGCGTCGGCTGCCGCCGCCGCTGCGGCGCCCGAACCAGCCTCACCGCACCAGCAGTGCTACGCAGCCGCCCGCGCCGGCACCGGCAACCCCTATCCCTGCGATCTGGCCGTGGAGGCCGCGCGAAGTCAGGGCGCCAGCGCGCTGCTGGCCGCCGCGCTCGCCAACCGCTCGCTGACCTTCGCCGCCGCCGGCCGTATCGAGCCGGCCCTGGCTGACCTGAATGCGGCCCTGGAGTTGCGGCCCGACGACGCCGCCCTGCACGGCAACCGGGGCAACCTGCTGCTGCGTCTGGGCCGCGCCGGCGAGGCGCTGGCCGCCCACGACCGGGCCGCAGCGCTGGCCGGCGGAGACCCGATCGCCGAGTACAATCGCGCCTTCAGCTACCGGGCGGCAGGCGACCCGCTGCGGGCGGCGCGAATCGTGGAGGCTCTGTCCGGCCGCGAAGGCGCCGTCAGGTGAGGTAGCTGCGCCGAGGCCGCTGACCGAGACCGGTAAGCACCTCGTAGGGAATGGTCTGGGCCCAGGCGGCCACCTCGTCCACCGTCACGCCGGTGCCGAACAGCTCCACCCAATCGCCCTCCGCGACCATGCAGCCGCTGACGTCGACGGCGGTCAGGTCCATGGAGACGCGGCCGACGATGGGCCGGCGCGCGCCCGCCACCGTGACGAACCCCCGGTTGGACAACAGGCGCGGCACCCCATCAGCATAGCCCGCGCCCACCACGGCCACGGTCAGCGCGCCGGCGGCGACGAAGCTGGCTCCGTAGCCGATCGCGTCGCCGGCATCGACCTCTCGCCGCTGCAGCACCTGGGCCTCGAAGGTCACCACCGGCGCGAACGGATTGGCGCCGGAGACGAACGGATTGCCGCCGTACAGGCCGATGCCGGGGCGGCCGAGGTCGCCGGCCAGAGACGGCGTACCGGCGACGCCGGCGGAATTGCCGACGCTGAACGGAACACCGGGCAGCAGGCGGCGCAGCTCCGCCACACGGTCGAGCTGACGCGCCGTCAACGGATGATCGACTTCGTCGGCGCAGGCCAGATGGGTAACCAGCAGCGTGACGTCGAGCCCGCGCAGCGCATCCGCAGCCAAAGGCACCGGGAAGCCGAGCCGATGCATGCCGGTGTCGACGTGAACGGCCGCCGGACGGCGGCCGCCCGCCCGCCGCCAGACGGCGGCCTGGCCCGGATGGTTCAGCACCGGCTCGAGATCATGCTCGAGCAGCAGGCCCACGGTCTCTTCCATGGCGCCCTCGAACACCAGGATGCGGGCCGCGCCGAGGGTGGCCCGCAGCCGCGCGCCCTCCTCGGCAGACGCCACGAAGTAGTCACGGCAGCCGGCAGCCCAGAGCGTGCGCCCTACCGGCTCGACCCCGAGGCCATAGGCGTTCGCCTTGACCACCGCCGCCATGGCCGCGGGTGCCCCGAGCTCGCAGAACTTCCGATAGTTGGCCGCCACAGCGGCCAGATCGATACGCAGCCGCGAGGTCATGGGCGCTCGATCCAGCCTGGGGGCGGCACCGGCAACGGCTAGCGCAGCGTGTTGATGTACGCCACCACGTCGTTGATGGCCTGCTCGCTCGCCAGGGTCGACGCCATGGGCTTCATCTGATTGCCGTAGACGTCCTTCGGGTCATAGCCGCGCAGGTTCTTCTGATAGTTCTGAATCTGACGAACCAGGTACCAGTCGCTCTGCCCGGTCAGGCGCGGGCCGCCCATCTGCTCGTTGCCCTGTGCGGCGGCGCCATGACAGGCGGCGCAAACCGCATACGCCGCCTTACCCGCTGCCGCGTCCCCCTGCACCGTGATCTCTGGCGTCGCAACCGGCAGCCCGGCGATGTAGGCGACCAGATTGTCGATGGCGACCGGGTCGGTCACGGTCATGGACATCGGGCGCATCTGCGCGCCGTACATGTCGCCCGGCGCCGTGCCGCGCAAGCCGGTGCGGTAGGCTTCGAGCTGGCGCTTCCCATACCAGGCATCCTGGCCGCCAATGGCGGGGGCGTTCATGGCACGGTTGCCCTCGCCCTGGGCGCCATGACAGGCAGCGCATACCGCGTAGGCCGCCTTACCTGCCGCCGCATCTGCCGCCTGCGCGGTCAACGTCCATAACGCAGCCAGCGCCACCAGGGCAGCCGGAATCCAACGCGCAAAGACACTGCGTGTCATGTCACCTCCTGAAGCGGATGAATCGACCCGAGAGCGGGTCAGGGGCGGAAGAGTTGCCAGAACCAGCGCCGGGGCTGGCGCCGCCGATCGGCGGCAAAACCATCGCGCCGCGCGCGCAGCTCGAAGAGGCCACGCGCGCTGCGCCGTCGCTCGCCCTGCTCGCGGCGATCGTCGCCGCCCGGCCGGCAAGCCGACCCATTCTCGCAGCCGTCGCCCTCGTCGGGCCCGGCCGAGGCATTACCAGATCGACCAGCCATGCCACCCGTCTTCCATGCAGGTGGCCCGAACTATAGCCAGCAGCGGGGCAAAATGACAGGTCTATGGGGACCTGACTCAGTGGCGGGAAAGCGCGGCCGCCTGCTCGATCCAGCGGTCCCGCAGGATTCTGCTGCGATGAGCGTGCAGCACGTGGGCAGCATTCTCCAAGTCATCGTGGTCGAGTTCGGCAATCTGCTGCAGCCGGTGGATGCCCAAGGCGTGAAGCTGCTCGGCCAGCTTCTGACCGACGCCGTGAATGCGCAGCAGCTCGTCGTCCGGCTCGCGGCCGCGAGCGGCAGCCTCCTCGAGCACCCGGATGCGATCGAGCAGGGCACCGTTCTGCTCGCGCGCGTCGGCAAGCTGCTGATTCAGCACCAGCAGCAGCTTCCCGTCGTCGGACTCGCTGACGGGTTTTGACGCGTCCACCTGACGCTGCCACTCGAGCCGATTCACCTTCTCTGTCCGCTCGCGAAGCATCTGCTCGAGCTTGCGAACCTGGTCCTGCAGCCGCGTGATCTCCATGCTTTGCCCGGCAGCCGCGACGGGCTCCGGCCGAACCCGCTCGGCGGGATGCCGGTGCGCTTCGGCGAGCTCGCCCTCGAGCGCATCCATGAGTGCCTTCTGTCGCTCCAGCTTGTCATCAAGCTGGGCCA
Organism: Pseudomonadales bacterium; assembly: GCA_040219935.1. Classification (GTDB taxonomy): domain Bacteria; phylum Pseudomonadota; class Gammaproteobacteria; order Pseudomonadales; family Azotimanducaceae; genus UBA7803. The sequence continues at coordinate 293,958 of JAVJUA010000011.1, forward strand.
CGTGCTCCGCGTTCTCCTTGGCATGGCGTTCGGCACGCAGCCGGGCAGCCTCGAGCTCTTCCCGCTCCTCGCGCAGCCGCTCGAGCTCGGCCGTGGCGTGGCCGTGATCCTGCTCCAGGGTGACCACCAGGGCCGATCGCTCCGATAGCTGCTCCTCGAGGTGACGAACCCGGGCTTCCTGGTTCTGCAGCTGCTCGGACAGGGCGCGTCGTTCGTACTCGCGCTCCGCTACCGTGCGTTGCGCCTCGTCCACCACGCCGGCGAGCCGCTGCGCCTCGGCCCGGCTCGCCGCCTCGCTCGCGCGCAGCTGCTCCAACTCGTGCTCGGCCCCCGCCACGGCCTCCGCCCTGGCCAGAAGGTCAGCCGCCTTGGCTTCGGCCTCGGCGCGCAGCTCGGCCACCCGGGCATCGGCGCTGGCGTGCGCTTCGGCCAGCGCCGCTTCCGCCCGAACCTGCGACTCAGCCAGCTCGGCGTCGGCCCGGGCTCGTACCTCGGCCAGTTCGGCTTCGGCTCGCGCGCGAAGGCCTGCTGCCTCTGCATCGGCCCTGTCATTGGCCTCCGCCAGCGCCTGCTCGGCCTTCTGCCGGGCCGCCTCCGCGGCCTGGCGGGCCTGACGCAGCTCGGCCAGGCTGTCGGTCAGCGACTCGATCTGGCGGTTGGCCATCTCCGTGGTCTCGAAGAGCTGCTCGTTGCGCTGCTGAAGCGACTCGCAGTCCGCACGGGCCCGGGCAAGCGCCTGAGCTTCCGTGGCACGACAGGCGACCGCATCGGCCTGGGCCTGGCGGGCGGCGGCAAGCTCGTTCTGCAGCGCATCGGCACGACGCTGGGCTTCGGCCACGGCTTCGGCCTGCTCGTCCAGGGTACGGGTCGCCGACTGCCACTTGTCCTTCCACTCCCGGGATTCGGCTCGAAGCTCGTCGATGTCGAGCTGTCGCCTGTGCAGATCCGCCTGGGCGGACTTGTAGCGTTCCCGCAGGTCGTCGATCCGGGCCTCCAGGTCGGCCATGTGGGCTTCGCGCGCGCGCGCGCCCGCGCTCGGTCCCTGTGCCGGCGCTTCGCCGCGGGTCTCGAGCTCGCGGCGCAGCCGTTCGACCTCCTCGGTACGCTCGCGCAGCGCGGCGGCGAGCTTGGGCACCCGCTCCCGCCACTTGGCCAGCTCAGCGCGCAGCATCCCGTCTTCGGACACCGGGGGGGCTATGGGCAGCTGCTGCATGGGACCGATCCCGTCAGTGGTTCATCCTTCATACGCAAAACTAGCCAAAATTCGGCAGTTTGGATGTGACGGGGTTCGAAAATCGTTGCCAGAACCGCCGCGATTCCGGACAGTCTAAGCCCCCGACATCGAACAGACGGCTTTGCCGAGGAGACCCATGCGCATTCTGTTGTTCCTGGCCACCAACCTGGCCGTGATCGTGCTCGCCAGCATCACCTTCCGCCTGCTGGGATTCGAAGGCATCCTGCAGCAGAACGGCGTCGACCTGGACCTGCAGGCGCTGCTGGTGTTCTGCGCGCTGATCGGCTTCGGCGGCTCGCTGTTCTCGCTGATGATCTCCAAGCCCATGGCGAAGTGGTCAACCAAGGCCCAGGTGATCGAGCGGCCGGGCAACGACACGGAGCGCTGGCTGCTGGAGACGGTTCAGCGCCTGTCCCAGAAAGCCGGCATCGGCATGCCGGAGGTGGCCATCTTCCCGTCACCCGAACCGAACGCCTTCGCTACGGGCGCCAACCGCAACAAGGCCCTGGTGGCGGTGAGCGTCGGCCTGCTGCAGAACATGCAGGCCGACGAGGTCGAGGCCGTGCTCGGGCACGAGATCGGCCACGTCGCCAACGGCGACATGATCACGCTCAGCCTCATCCAGGGGGTGATCAACACCTTCGTGCTGTTCCTGGCCCGGGTGCTCGGCTTCCTGGTGGACCGGGTGGTGCTGAAGAACGAGCGCGGGCTCGGCATCGGCTACTGGGTCACCACCATCGTCGCCGAAATCGTGCTGGGCATTCTGGCCAGCGCCATCGTCATGTGGTTCTCCCGGTACCGGGAGTTCCGGGCCGATGCCGCGGGCGCCGAGCTGGCCGGCCGCCAGAAGATGATTGCCGCCCTGGAGCGCCTGAAGCGGGCCCAGGACATGCCGAACACCATGCCGGACACGCTGGTGGCGTTCGGCATCAACCCGGGTATGCGCCAGGGCCTGCGCGCCATGTTTGCATCGCACCCGCCCCTGGACGTGCGCATCGCGCGGCTCCGGGCGGGTACCTAGCCGGGCATGGCACTCAAGCGTCCGAGCTGGCCGGCGGGCGAGCTGGTGGTGGTCGAGCACGCCTCCCGCGTGCTCGCCGACAACCCGCTGGGCGACCCCCACGTCCGCCGATTCCCGGTATGGCTGCCGCCGGGCTACCGGCCCGGCAGCCGTGGGCGCCGCTACCCGGTGCTGTTCGACCTGACCGGCTACACGGGATCGGGCTGGTCGCACACCAACTGGAAGAACTTCGACGAAAGCCTGCCCGAGCGGCTCGCCCGGCTGCTGCACGCGCGCCGCATCGCGCCATGCGTCGTGGTGTTTCCCGACTGCTTCACCGCGCTGGGCGGCAATCAGTACATCAACTCCAGCGCCATAGGCCGCTATGCCGACTACCTGACCCAGGAGCTGATCCCGTTCGTCGACCACGAGTTCGGCACCCGGGGCGAGCGCGATCATCGCGGCTGCTTCGGCAAGTCATCGGGCGGCTACGGGGCGCTGCTGCACGGCATGAAGTACGCGCGTCACTGGGGCGCCGTCGCCAGCCACTCGGGCGACGTCTACTTCGACTTCATCTACCGGTCGGAATGGCCCGCCGCGCTCACCGAGCTCGGCCGCTACCGCCACCCGACCCGGCGCCCCGGGGCCTGGCGGCCGGCGGCCGGCGAGGACGCGCTGGCCGAAGGTCTGGACGACGGCCGGGTGCGACGGTTCCTCGACAGCGTCTGGCGCCGCGAGGGCCTCTCCGGCGCCGAGATCACCACGCTGATGATGGTGTGCATGGCGGCCACCTACGACCCCGACCCGAAGGCGCCGAACGGGTTTCGCATGCCGTTTCATCTCGAGACCGGCGAGCTGCTGCCGGCCCGCTGGCGAGCGTGGCTGCGACACGACCCCATCAAGCTGGTAGGGCGCCACGCCGGACGCCTGAAGTCACTGCGCGGGCTCTACATCGACTGCGGCTGGCGCGATCAGTACCACATCCATTTCGGCAGCCGAATGCTGTCCCGGCTGCTCGACCACGCCGGCATCCATCACGTCTACGAGGAGTTCGACGGCACCCATTCCGGCGTCGATCATCGAATGGAGTCGAGCCTGCCTTTTCTGACCCGGGCGCTGCGCTGACCGTCGATCAGCGACCGGCAGCCCAGCGCAGCACTACGTCCTGCAGGTCCTCGCCGAGCCCGCGGTGGGCGTCCTTGGCATTGACCAGCAGCACCACCAGCAGCCGTTCGCCCGATGCGGTCATGACGTAGCCGGCGACGCCGGACACGTCGTTCAGGGTGCCCGTCTTCAGGTGCATGCGGCCGCGGGTGGACGACTCCGTCAGGCGCCGGCGCAGGGTTCCGTCCATGCCGGCAATGGCCATGGAGGAGGCGAACTCCGGCATGTAGGGACTGCGCCAACCCGCCGCCAGGACGCCGGCCACCTGGCGGGCGGTGGCGCGAACGTCCCGGGACAGGCCCGACGGGTTGTCGAGCACCATGCCGGCCGTGTCGATGCCGCGCTCGGCCAGGATCTCGAGCACGGCCCGCTGCGCCTTGTCCGACGTGGCCGGCGCACCGAAACGCTCGGCGCCGACGGTGAGGGCCAGATGACGGGTCATGACGTTGTTGGAGTACTTGTTGACCAGGCGCACCACGTCGCCCAGCGACCGGGAGCGATGCACGTGAAACGGCTCGGTCACCCCGGCGGGCAGCGGCGCCGCCCGCCAGCGCCCGTCCAGCGTGCCGCCAAGCTGGTGCCAGTAGAGATCGAACAGGCCGAAGGCATAGCTTTCGGGCTTGAGAACGGTGCGGGTGAGCGCGTACTCGTCGCAGCCGGTAGGAAACCGGCCTTCCAGCAGCACCCTGTCTCTGACCTCCGGATCCTCCACCGCCAGGGCGACGCCGCGCTGAAAGCCACCGCAGGGTGCCTGATGGAGACGCAGCCGGTTCTCCAGGGTGAGGTTGCGCAATGGCGGGTCGGCGCTGACGGCAACGGCCCCGGCGGAACCCTCCGGACGCACGTCGAAGCGTACCGCGTTGAAGTTCACCAGCAGCGGGTGCGGCGAGAGGTTGTATACCCGGCTCGGCTGGTTGTCGAAGGCGCCTGGATCTTCCGGCTCCAGCGCGTAGAAGGAGTTGTCGAACACCAGGTCGCCGCCGATGTGCTCGACGCCACGGCGGCGCACCGCATCGGCCAGCTTCCAGTACTCCTCCGCCACCAGATACGGGTCGCCATAGCCCCGCAGCCAGACGTCGCCGGCCACCCGCCCGCCGCGCAGCGGCGCCCCCAGGTAAACCTCGGTACGCCAGGTGTAGGCCGGGCCCAGGGCTTCGAGTGCGGCGAAGGTGGCGATGAGTTTCAGCACCGAAGCCGGGTTGCGGGGTACGTCCGGCAGCACCGCCACCCGCGGCGTCGATTCGGACACGCCCTGCACCCACAGGCTGATGCCCTGCTCGGACAGGCCGAGAGCGCGCGCCGCATGCGCCACCGGCTGCGGCAACTCGGTGCTGGTGGCAGCGAGCAGCCAGCCAGGCAGCAGGCCGAGCAGCAGAATGGCGGTGCGTATCAGCATGCGGATGATCGGCGGCACGAAGCGGATGAGTGCGCAGTAAACCCGAGCGCTGCGAACGCGGTCAACGTGCCTTGCGCAGACCATGCCGTCGAGGTCACCTCAGCGTGCGGCGCAGCGTCTCGTCCAGCGGGGTCAGGCGGATGCGCAACGCGCTGGCCGCCGGCTCGGTGTTGACGCGGTCGTCGTGATCGAGCACGCCCAGCATGGCCCGGGTGACCGGCGGGTTGGCGCTCAGCCGCTCCAGCAGCCAGGCCGCGGCCATGCCCAGCGCCAGCGGCACGGATACCACCCGGGTGCTGCGTCCCAGCACGGCCGCGGCCCGGTGAATGAGGGCGCTGCGCGGCAGCGACTCGGGCCCGGCCAGCTGATAGACGTGATCGGCAGCGGAGCGATCGTCCAGACTGCTCACCAGCGCATCGATGACGTCGCCCGCGTAGATGGGTTGCTCGAGGCTGGCGCCGCGCAGCACCAGATTCAGACCGCTGCGGGCGCGCCTCGCCAGGGCGCCTGCTGCGTAATCCGACTCGCCGAGCACCATGGGCACACGGATGATGGTCGCCGGCACCGGGCCGTCCATCAGCAGCTGCTCGGCAGCGGCCCGGGACGCGAAGCACGCGTTGGCCGAACCCGCCGTCGAGCCGAGGATGCCCAGGCAGACCACCCGCCCGACGCCGGCGGCCGCGGCGGCGTCCGCGATGGCAGCGCAGACCGCCTCGTGGGCATCCTGGTAGCGATTGCGCGCGGTCTCCTTGAGGATGCCGGCCAGGTGCGCGAGGGCGGCGCAGCCATCGAGGGCCTCGCCAAGCGCCGAGCGGTCCGAGGGGTCGACGATGCGAACCTCGCAGCCGTCGCCGAGGGCGAGGCTGCGAAGCTGGGCGGCTGCCGCCTCCGAGCGAACCAGGGCGCGAACGGGGCCATGGCGCAGCAGCGCCGGCAGCAGCCGTCTTCCCAGGTGACCGTTGGCGCCGGATACGGCAAACATGGCTGCTCCTTCAGTTCGCGATGGCCACATACGACCAGTGCGATATGCTCTGCGGCTATGACAAATCACCCACCGCCGTGATGTGGCGTACCTGGGCCAATGCGCTGACCGCCATCCGCGCCCTGGCGGCATTGCCGTGCGCCTGGATGGTGGCGACCGGCCATTGGCCGGGCGCGGCCCTCATGTTCAGCCTGGCCGTGATCACCGACCTGCTCGACGGCCCGCTGGCCCGCCGGATGAACCAGAGCTCCGCCCTGGGCGGCCTCATCGATCACGCCACGGACGCTGCCTTCGTGACGAGCGTGCTGCTGGCGCTGTCGTTGGCCGGTTACGTGCACTGGCTGCTGCCACTGCTGGTAGCCGCCGCATTCACCCAGTACATGGTCGACTCCCGGGCGCTGCGCGGCCAGCGCCTTCGCGGCAACCGGCTCGGGCGCGCCAACGGCATCGGTTACTTCGTGGTCGCGGCGGTGCCCATCTACCGCAACGCCTTGGACCTCTCCTGGCCGCCGGACCCGGCGATCGCAGCCGCTTCCTGGTTGCTCATCGCCTCGACGCTGACCTCCATGTCACTGCGGCTGAGCCGACGGGCTGCCACCGAATAGCTCCCGGTTGGCCTTGGGCAGGAACCGCACGAAGAACGTGTGCATCACCAGGCTGAACGCGCCAGGCGACATGAGCGTCGACCAGAAAGTAGAACACCGAGTACGGCATCATCACCGCCAGCCAGGCCAGCTCAGCAGCTTGAACGAGGGGTTGCTGCGCCGCGCGGCCGGGGCTGCGGATTCCGTCATGCGTTCGTCCTCAGCCAAGCTGCCGGTAGACCAGACGTTTGAAGTCATGGCTGAACGGGTGCCAGAACCCGGGCATGCGCTGAGTCATGCAGACGCCGGCGATGCCGGCGCGCGGCGCCATCCAGGTGTGCGTTCCCGCCATGCCCCCCCAGTGGTACTCGTCGCGCGCGGTCTCCGGCTCGCCATCGGCAGGCGCCTGCTTCAATGCGAAGCCGAGCCCGAACACCGTGCCCGCCATCTCCCACATGGGGAAGCGCACGCCGACACCGGCCGGTAGCTGATTGGTGCGCATCAGCCGCAGCGTCTCCGGCTTCAGCAGACGCACGCCCTGCCAGGCCCCCTGGTTGATGATCACGCGCAGGAAGGTGACGTAGTCGGCCGCGGTCGACACCAATCCGCCGCCGCCGGACTTGAACGCCCTGGGCCGGCTGTAGCCGCCTTCCCGCGGGTCGTCGGCCTTCACCAGCCCGCCCTTCATGGGCGCGAACAGATCCACAGGCGCGTACATGGTGGTGAACCGGTCCTGCTTTTCGGGCGGCACGTGGAACCCGGTGTCCCGCATGTCGAGCGGAGCGAAGATGCGCTCCTCGAGGAATGCATCGAAGCTCTGACCGGAGATCACCTCGATGACCCTGGCCAGCACGTCGGTGGCCAGGCTGTAGCGCCACTGCGTGCCGGGCTGGTAGGCGAGCGGCATGCGCGCCAGGGCGTCGCAAAGCGCCGTCAGGGTCTGGTCGCCACCGCCGAGCGGGTTGAGGCCGCCTTCGACGTAGGCCTGGTCGATCAGCGAATCCGGCTCGATGAAGCCGTAGGAGAAGCCGGCACTATGGCTGAGCACGTGGCGCATGGTGATTGGTGCCGCGAGCGGCTCGACGTCTGCAAGCGTCTCGGCATTCGGGCGCAGTACCGCCGGCTCGGCGAAGGCCGGCAGAAACTCGGCCAGCGGCGTGTCCAGCGCAAAGGCGCCCTGCTCGTAGAGCATCATGGCCGCCACCGACGTCACAATCTTGGTGTTGGAGTACATGCGGAAGATGGCGTCCCGGCGCAGCGGCTCGCGGTGCTCCAGATCCATGTAGCCGAACGTGCGATGGTCGACGATGTCGGTGCCCCGCATCACCAGGGCTACGCAGCAGGAGAGGATCTCCTGATCGACGTACCACTGCATGCGCTCGTGCAGGACGGAAAAGTCGAGATCCGTGGGAGCAATGTCGAGGCGATCGGTCACGGCCACTCCTGCGCAGGTTCCGGGCGCACCATTCTAAGGTCTTCCACGCCGCCGGAGACACCGGCAGCGGCGGGGTTATCGCCCAAGCTGCTTTTCCAGCGCTCCATTATTCGAATTCGTCACTTCAGGTTGAACCGCCAGGGGCATAGCATGGTTTCTGCGGCGGGCCCTTCAGCCTCATTCAGTCGATGAATTCATCGGGCAAAAGCCCCGAATACGTGAAGGAAAGCTCGAACGGGTCCGCCACACTTCTCTGCCCGAGCAGCCGAACTCAGTCGACCACCTCGAACGTGACGCCGGCGTGAACGGCCAGGCGCTGCAGCAGCGCCTCACCCATGGCTACCGACGGCGTGAGCACGCCGCCGGCGCTGGCCAGGTCATCCTTCGCAAGGCATACGGCCGCTTCGCCCAGCATGCGGGACGTCGACCCATAACCCGGATCGCGGTCGCCGTAAACGCGGGCGCGCAGGGTGGCGTCACCGCCGCGGCCGAGCAGCTCGATGCGGTAGAAGCCGGATTCCCGCGTCTTCTGCGATGGACCCTGGCCCGGCTGCGGCAGCCAGCGTGCCAGGCCACGGCGCAGCGCACCGACGGACGTCATGGCCCCGACCACGGCGGTGCCGGTGCTCATGCCCGCCGCCAGCGGAAAGCCCCACCAGCCGAACGGCATGAGCATGCCTTCGTCGTAGCGGAACTCGTGCCCCCAGGCGTATCCCGACAGCGCGTTGCTGCGACGCACGACCCGGGTATTGATGGCCGCCATCACGAACGGCGCCACCCAGGCCGCGAAATCGGCGTCGTACTCCGGCAGCGTGCGCTCCGGACCGTCCAGACCGCGACGCTCGCTTTCCGGATTCAAGCCGTACGGATCGGCCAGCACGGTCCCGACCTCAGGGTCGCGTTCGGCTTCGTCGAGCATGTTCAGCATGCTGGCGATGGTGCCGCCGCTGAAGCCGCCGCGCGCCTCGCGCACGCGCAGCTTGACGCGATCGGCAGGCACCCCGAAACGGCCGACCATCTCGCGCTGCAGGAACCAGACGCCCAGGTCCGAAGGTATGCTGTCGAACCCGCAGGTGTGGACGATGCGGGCGCCGGTCTCCCGGGCGCGCCGATGATGCTGATCGATCATGCGCCGCATCCACGGCACCTCGCCGGTGAGGTCGCAGTAGTGGGTGCCGTGATGCACGCAGGCCGCTACCAGCTTGGAGCCGTACAGGGCATACGGGCCGACGGTGGAGCACACCACCCGGGCGCGCCGGGCCAGGTCGTCCATGCCGCTCTGGTCGTCGGCATCGGCCACCACCAGCGGCAGCGCTTCTGCCGCCGCACCCAGGCCGCGCCGGACGTCGGCCAGCTTCGCCTCACTGCGGCCGCCCAGCGCCCAGCGCAGCGCACCACCGGCGCCATGGATGGCGAGCAGATGCTCGGCCACCAGCCGGCCGGTGAAGCCGCTTGCACCCCAGACCACCACGTCGTATTCCCGAGTATCCAACAGCGGCTCCTGATTGCGACGTGGCGTTAGTGTACGCTGCCCGAACCTTTGGCCGCATCCGCGATCACACCAGCATGGGATACAGACAAGCGACCGCTGGCATGGCCCTGCTCGCCACCGTCACGCTGCTGATGTCCGTGGCGGCGGTGGCCGATACGCCCCTGCTCGGGCGCTGGCAGCTTAACGCGGAGCGCACTGCCGAGATGCAGCCCAAGCAGTCGCGGCGTACCTCGTCCGCCGGTGGGCCCCGCGCCAGCGTAAGCGTCGGCGGCATGCCCCTGCCTGGCACCAACACGGCCCTGCCCGCGGTGGCCGGCACCGCTCGCGACCCGGGCGTGCTGCGCTGCACCGAACTCATCATTGAGAGCCGCGGCGAGACCCTGCACCTCGGCTATCAGGGCGTGGGGGCCGATACGCTCAAGCGTGGCAACGATCAGGGGCTGGTGAGCCGCTGGGGGGCACGCAAGCTGACCACCCACTATGAGACCACGTCCCGCAAGGTCAGCCAGGCTTATCAGGTGCAGCGCGACGGCAGCCTGCTGGTCACCGTCAAGCTGAATCCCAACACCGGGCCGACGGTGGTGCACAAGCGGGTCTTCGATCCGGTCACGACACCGTAACCACCGCGGCACCGTGGATGCGCCCCTCGCGCAGCGCCGCCAGCGCCTCTGCCGTCCGTTCGAGCGGGAACACCTCCACGGCAGTCCTGACGCCGGCCCGGGGCGCGATGTCGAGCAGCGCGGTGCCATCGGCACGGGTGAGGTTCGCCACCGAGCGTACCACCCGCTCTCCCCAGAGCAGGTGGTAGGGAAAGGCGGGAATGTCGGACATGTGGATGCCGGCGCAGATCACACACCCGCCCTTGACCACGCTGCCCAGCGCCTGCGGCACCAGCGACCCGTCCGGCGCGAACAGAATGGCCGCGTCCAGCGGCTCGGGAGCCGGCGACGACGAGCCGCCGGCCCACGCTGCTCCCAGCGAACGCGCGAAGGCCTGGCCCTCGGCGTCGCCGTCGCGGGTGAAGGCGAATACCTCGCGGCCCTGCCAGACGGCAATCTGGGTCAGGATGTGGGCCGCATTGCCGAAGCCGTAGAAGCCGACCCGTGTCGCGTCGCCGGCCATGGAGAGGGCGCGAAAGCCGATCAGGCCCGCGCACAGCAGCGGCGCCGCCTGCACGTCGTCGTAGTCATCCGGCAGCGGAAAGCAGAAGCGCTCGTCGGCGGCGACGTACTCCGCGTAGCCGCCGGGACGCTGATAGCCGGTGAACTCTGCGCCATCGCACAGGTTCTCCCGACCGCTGCGGCAGAAGGCACAGTGCCCACAGGTATGACCGAGCCAGGGCACGCCCACCCGCAAGCCCGGGGCGAGACCTGCCCCCGGCCCCGCGGCGGCCACCGTGCCGACGATCTGATGACCGGGCACCACCGGGTAGCGTCCGTCACGGATGTCACCGTCGACCACGTGCAGATCGGTACGACAGACGCCGCAGGCGCTGACCCGGATGAGCACCTCGCCCAGCCCCGGTTGCGGCACCGGCAGGGTCACCAGCTCGAGGGGTCCGCCCGGATGTTGCAGCTGCATCGCGCGCATGCTCATGCCTCACAAACCCCCGCATTCGCGCCGCAAAAAGACAGACAGAAAGCAGTTTACTTAGCGGGACATTTTGGCGCTAATGTCCGCTGATTCGCGTGCCGGGGCAAGTTCGTACATGGTTCGATCCGCCGTCTTCGCCACTGCGCTGCTGCTGCTCGCCGCCTGCTCGGAACCGTTCATCGTGTTCGCCGGCGGCGAGCTGTCGGGCGAGGTCGCCGAGCCGCCCGAAGACTGGTCGGCGTTGCGCGACGAGGAGACGTTCCAGCTCGAAACCCGGCCGGAAAGCCCGTACTCGGTGAACATCTGGGCGGTGGGCATCGGCCGCGACGTCTACATCGGCACCGGCCCCGACGGCACCCGCTGGACCCAGTACATCGTCGACGACCCGCGAGTGCGGCTGCGGGTAGGCAACGTCGTCTACCCGCTGCGGGCCCACGCCGTCACGGACATCGACGAGCGCGTCGCCGTCGCGGCGGCGTACGCCGACAAGTACGCCCTCGACGAGGATCAGAACTGGCTCGAAGAGGCGCTCGTGTTCCGGCTCGATCCTCGCTGACAGGCGGGCAACCGCCAGCATGCAGACCAGCGCCTTCAGCCCCCGCACGGCCATGGCCGTGGTGGTCGCCAACATGATCGGCACGGGCGTGTTCACCAGCCTCGGCTTCCAGCTTCTGGACATCCAATCGGGCTTCGTGCTGATGATGCTGTGGGTGGTGGGTGGCCTGACGGCACTGTGCGGCGCGCTGTGCTACGCCGAGCTCGGCGCGGCGCTGCCCCGCTCCGGCGGGGAGTACAACTTCCTCAGCCAGATCTATCATCCGGCGGCCGGCTACATCTCCGGCTGGGTGTCGGCCACCATCGGCTTTGCGGCGCCGACGGCGCTGGCCGCTATCACCTTCGGAACCTATCTCGCCTCGGTCTTTCCCAGCCTGAATGCGACGTGGCTGGCGTGCGCCCTGGTGCTGGCGCTGACCCTGGTGCACGCCAGCTCGCGCCGCAACAGCGGCGGCGTGCAGCGCGTGTTCACGGCCCTGAAGGTGCTGCTGATCGCCGGCTTCTGCGCGCTGTCGTGGCTGCTGGTCCGCGAGCCGCAGCCGGTGCGATTCCTGCCGTCGGCCGGGGACGGTGCGCTGCTGGCCAGCGGCGCCTTCGCCGTGTCGCTGATCTACGTCAACTACGCCTACACCGGCTGGAACGCCGCCACCTACCTCACCAGCGAGCTGGAAGAGCCGCAGCGCAACCTGTCGCGCGTGCTCATTGCCGGCACGGGGGTGGTGATGCTGCTGTACCTGCTGCTCAACTTCACCTTCCTGCACGTGGCGCCCATGACCGCCATGGTCGGCCGGCTGGAGATCGGCTACGTGGCCGCCCAGCACGTGTTCGGCGCTACCGGCGCCAGCCTGATGGGTGTGGTGCTGGCGCTGCTGCTGGTCTCCACGGTCAGCGCCATGGTAATGGCGGGCCCGCGGGTGCTGCAGGTGATCGGCCAGGACTTTCCGGCCTTCCGGCTGCTGGCGCGAACCAACCGTCACGGCGTGCCGGCGATTGCCATCGCCCTGCAGTCGGCGCTGGCGCTGCTGTTCATCGTCACCGCCTCGTTCGAGTCGATTCTGGTGTTCGCCGGGTTCACGCTGGGCCTGAACACCTTCTTCGCCGTGCTCGGCGTGTTCGTGCTGCGCTGGCGGCGGCCGGACCTGCCACGGCCGTATCGGGCGGCGCTGTATCCCCTGCCACCACTCGTCTATCTGGGATTCACCGGCTGGACGCTGACCTACATCCTGCTGCAGCGCCCGCAGGAAGGCCTGTGGGGCCTGGCCATCGTGGTCAGCGGCGCGGCCTGCTACGCGCTGACCTTGCGGGCGGGGCGGAGCCGCGCCGCGCCGTCCTCCTGAGGGCTCTGCAGGTCCGTGGCGAAGGCATTGAGCAGATCGCCGGTGGCCCGAAACACCTCGGCCAGGTACGGGGTGGCACGAACGTCCTGCCGGCCCACCAGCCACATGTCGATCTCGTGGAAAGGCACGTCTTCCAGCACGCGCACCAGCTCGGGCATGCGGGCAGCAACGTGCAGCGGCACCACGGTGATGCCCCAGCCACCGACTGCGCCGTTGAGGCGGCCGGCAAAGCTGTCGCTTCTGAACACGAACTGATCGTTGCCGATGTCGTAGCCCAGCCGGCGCGCGTGGCGGGCCAGCCGCTGCTCTGCCACACCATCGATGAACCAGTGGCGCTCGGCGGTGCCGGCGGTGGGCATGCCGCGTTCGGCCACGTAGGCGCGGCTGGCGTACAGGCCGATGGGCAGTCCCGCCAGACGCCGGCACACCAGCTCCTGCTGCTGCGGCTCGACGTGGCGGATGGCGATGTCGGCCTCGCCCTGCAGCAGGTTGAGCAGGTCGTTGCCGATCAGCAGCTCGATGTTGATCACCGTCTCCTCGCCCATGTCGCGCAGCGGCGCCAGCAGCTCGGGAAAGACGTCGGCCATGAACTCCGAGGCGGTGATGCGCACCGGCCCGTTGGGCGTGGTACGCAGGGTGCGGGCCGTCAGGTCGAAGCGGCGCGCGCCGTCGAGCATGCCGCGCGCGGCGGCCAGAAGCTCGCGTCCTTCGGCATTCAGCACCAGGCCGCTGGCCCGGCGATCGAACAGGCGCAGGCCGAGGCCGGCTTCCAGGTTCTGCACGTGGCGGGCGACGGTGGGATGCGCTAGCGCCAGCTCACGGGATGCCGCGGCCAGGCTGCCGCGCTCGGCGACGGAGACGAAGGTTCGAATCAGGTTCCAGTCCAGGTCGCTCGACGACTCTCCGACCATGCACCCTACCTCTCAATGGGGCTCACACAACAACGAGAAGCGGCTTCTACGTTACGTTCGTTCTCACCGGACGCGCCAATTGTTACTTTAGGTAACACCAAAAAGCAACTCCCGAGGCAGCCCATGAATCCTTCCAGCCAACAACGCCCTGCACTGCGAGTCACCTACATCCTGACCGCCGGCCTGCTCGCCGCCGGCCTCAGCGCCACCGCCAGCGCCGGCGCACCCAGCTCGTTCGCGGAGTCGCGCGGCTACCAGAACTGCGTGGACGCAGCCTCGGCCAGCGTCCCGCTGCTGGACGTCGACTCGACGTACTACATCTACGACCACGAGGACGCGCGCAACTTCTATCTGAACGGCTATGCCCGCGCGGCGGGACGCAGCGAACCGGTCAAGATCGCCTGCCAGACCACCCGCAGCGGTCACCGACTGCTGTCGGTGAGCGTCGACAACGGCCGCTACGCGGGCCGCGTCGCGGAGAGCGTGGAAATCGCCAGCAACTGAGGCACGACTGGCCCCGCAGGCCGGTGCCCGCGAATTGAATCCGTGACCTTTCCGAGGCTTAATGACCGTCATGCACGGCGGGGCCCAGCAGGCCCCGCCGTCGCCATAAGAACGGCCGGTCATTCGCAGAGGGAGAGGGTCTCATGGGTTCGCAACGCAGCATCAAGCGCGTCGCGGCCGCGCTCTTTGGCGCGACCGCGCTGGGTCTGGCGGCAGCCGGCCATGGCGGTCTGAACGACGGCACCGCCAACGGCGAGTGGCGTTACTGGGGCGGTGACGAGGCGAGCAGCCGGTACTCGCCGCTCGATCAGATAGACGCCGACAACTTCGGCGACCTCGAGGTTGCCTGGCGCTGGAAGGCAGACAACTTCGGGCCCGAGGTCGACTACATCCTTCGTGCCACGCCGTTGTACATCAAGGGCAAGCTCTACGCCGTGGCGGGACAACGCCGCACCGTGGTCTCCATCGACCCGAAGACGGGCGAGACCCTGTGGATGTGGCGCATGAAGGAAAACCCGCGCTGGCAGAAGTCGACCCGCAAGAACTACGGCAAGGGGGTGGCCTGGGCCGAGGTCGACGGCCGTGACGTGATCTATGTGATCACGCCCGGCTTCTACCTGGCGGCGCTGGACGCCGACACCGGACAACCGATTCCGAAGTTCGGCCTGAACGGCATCGTCGATCTGCATCTCGGCCTCGGCGACTACCCCATCGACCCGGACCGGGGCATCGGCGACGCCGGCGACATCACCTCGTCTTCGCCGCCCATCGTGGTGAACGGCGTGGTGGTGGTGGGCAACTCCCACGACGTCGGCTACTACCCCATGGCCAAGGAGAACGTGCCCGGCCACATCCGCGGCTACGACGCCGCCACCGGCAGGATGCTGTGGCGCTTCGATGTGATTCCCAAGCCCGGGCAGTTCGGCCACGACACCTGGGAAGGCGACAGCGCTTCGTACACCGGCAACGTGTCGTCATGGACGCCGCTGTCGGCCGACTCGCAGCGCGGCCTGGTCTACCTGGTCACCGACACCCCCACCAACGACTACTACGGCGGCGACCGCCTGGGCGACAACCTGTTCGGCACCAGCATCCTCGCCCTGGACGTGAAGACCGGCGAGCGCCGCTGGCACTTCCAGATGGTGCATCACGACATCTGGAACATGGATAACCCCAACGCGCCGAAGCTGATCGACGTGAAGATGGGGCGCCGCACCGTGCCCATGGTGATAGAGACCACCAAGCAGGGCTGGGCCTACGTGTTCAACCGCGAAACCGGCGAGCCGATCTGGCCCATCGAGGAACGTGCCGTGCCCCAGACCGACGTGCCGGGCGAGCGCACGGCGCCCACCCAGCCCCACGTCACCAAGCCACCACCGTTCGAGCTGCAGGGGGTGACCGAGGACGACCTCATCGACTTCACGCCGGAACTGCGCGAGCAGGCGCTCGAGATCGCCCGCAGCTACCGCATGGGGCCGCTGTTCACGCCGCCGTCGTTGCTCGACACCGAAGGCGGCACCCGTGGCACGTTCGTCATGCCGGGCGCCAACGGCGGCGCCAACATTCCCGGCGGCTCGTCGGTGGACCCGGAGACGGGCATGCTGTACGTGGCCACCGAACGCGGCCACAGCGTCATCGCCCTGGTGCCGGGCGAGGAGCGCGGCTCCAACGCCGGCTTCGTCTCCACCGGACCTGGCGGCGTGCGCGGCCCGCAGGGCCTCGAGCTGTTCAAGCCGCCCTACGGCAGCGTGGTGGCCATCGACCTGACCCGTGGCGAGAAGGCCTGGCACATTCCCAACGGCGATACGCCGGACGAAGTGAAGAACCATCCGGCGCTTGCGGGCGTGGAGATCCCCCGCACCGGCAAGCGCTCGCATGCCAACATCCTCACCACCAAATCGTTGCTGTACTATGCCGAGGGCCGGCAGGGCGCACCGATTCTGCACGCGGTGGACAAGCGCAGCGGCGAAGAACTCGGCGAGTTCGAGCTGCCGGCACCGGGCAACACGGCGCCCATGACCTACCTGCACGACGGCCGCCAGTACATCATCGTATCGGTGGGCGGCGCGGGTAAGCCCGGTGAGTTCGTGGCCCTGACCGTTGCGGAGGATTGATCGCATCATGTTCGCCATCCCGGGAGCGCCCGCGCAGGCGCGCATTTCCCAGCTCTGCGGCGCCGTGCTGACGGCGCTGCTCTGCCTCGCCGGCGGCGCGCACGCCGACCCCCGCACCACCGCCGACGGCGTGTACACGGCCGAACAGGCCCGCCAGGGAGAGCAGGTGCACCAGAAGTATTGCGCCAACTGCCACCATGTGAGCTACTACCAGGGACCGTTCCTGATCGCCTGGCAGAACCAACCGGTGGCGTCGCTGTTCGACCTGATTCAGATGAAGATGCCCCAGGACCGCCCCGGCGCGCTGAAGCCGCGCGAGTATGCGGCGTTTCTGGCATACCTGTTCGAGATGAACGACCTGCCAGCGGGCGAGACGCGTCTCGGCTCTAAGCGCGAGGAGATGCAGGACATCCTCATCACCCGGGCGCAGTAGGAACGGTTTCCGTTTGCGGGTTCGGGAGCCCGGCATCAGGCCAGGCTGCCGCTGAAGCCATTTGCAGGTGAGCGAGCGATGACTGGACCCTTCTCGCGAAGGCAATTTCTGAACATGGTGGGCGCCGTCGGTGGCTCCGCCGCCGTCTACCAGATGAGCGTCGCTCTGGGCCTCATACCCGCCGTCGCGGCAGCCGACACGCCGCGTGTCGACCTCCGGCCCCTGGGCCGCAGCGGCCGCCGGGTGGCCGTGCTCGGCGCCGGCATCTCCGGCCTGGTGACCGCCTACGAGCTCGAACGCGCCGGCTACGACGTCACCGTGATCGAAGCCTCGCCTCGCGTCGGCGGGCGCAACCTGACGGTGCGCCGCGGCGACCGCATCGACGAGATGGGCAACCCGCAGACGTGTGAGTTCGACGACAGCCCGAACCTCTACTTCAACTGCGGCCCGGCACGCATTCCGGCCCATCACGAGCATCTGCTGCACTACTGCAGGACCCTCGGCGTGCCGCTGGAGATGTTCATCAACGTCAACTACCACGCCTGGGTTCACGACCCAGACGCGTTCGACGGCAAGCCGGTGCGCATGCGCGAGTACATCGCCGACGCACGCGGCTTCATGACCGAGCTGATCTCCAAGGCGGTCAACAAGGCCGACTTCGACGCCGTGTTTTCCGACCACGACGCCGAGCGGCTGCTCGGCTTCCTGCGGGCCTACGGTGACCTGGACGCCGACCAGCTCTACAAGGGGTCGCGGCGCGCCGGCTACGCCAGCGGCGGCATGACGCAGCCGCCCACCCTTAAGACACCGCTCGACTTCAACGAGATTCTGAAGAGCAGCTTCTGGCAGTTCCGCATGCACTGGGGCGAGGGCGAAGACCAGGCCGCCCCGCTGATGCAGGCCGTGGGCGGCAACGACAACATCGTCCGCGGCTTCACCCGCAACATCAAAAGCCGCATTCTCACCGGCGCGCCGGTGCAGTCGATCCGGCTGCGGGAGGACGGCGTCGACGTCGCCTACCACCACCGCGGCCGCGTGCAGGTGCTGAACGCCGACTACTGCTTCAACTGCATACCCATGCATCTGATGCCGGGCATTCCCAGCAACCTGCCCCGCGAGCACACCGACGCCATGGCCCATGCCGGGCGCGGCAAGCTGATGAAGATCGGCCTGCAGATGAACGAGCGGTTCTGGGAGAAGGAGCACATCTACGGCGGCATCACCTGGACCAATCAGGACGTCGAGCAGATCTGGTATCCGACCCACGGCATCCACGGCGACAAGGGCGTGATGCTGGGCGCCTACATCTTCAACGACCAGACCAACGAGCGTCTGGCCCGGCTGACGCCGGCGCAGCGCATCGAGGTGGCGATTCAGAACGGCGAGCGCATCCACCCCGATTACCGCCGGCACGTGGAGAACGGGGTAACGATCGCCTGGCACCGCATGAACTACATGATGGGCTGCACCACCCAGTGGGAGTCCGAGGCGGTGCGCGAGAGCGCCTTCCGGGTGCTGCAGCAACCGGCCGGGGGGCGGCACTACATGATGGGCGACCAGATCAGCTACCACCCGGGCTGGCAGGAGGGGGCGATCAGCTCGGCCCATCTTGCCATGGCCGACATGGACCGCCGCGTGCGCGCGGAGCTGACCGCTCATGCGTAAGCCGGCCGCCACCCTCATCGCGCTGCTGGTCGCCGCCACCGGCACCGCACCGGCCATCGCGGCGCAGCCCGAAAATGTCCGGGACATCGTGCCCGCGCCCGAGCCGTTCCGCTACTGCGTGGTCTGCCACGGGGTCGAGCTGATGGGCAATCGCGCGGTCGACGCGCCGCGGCTGGCCGGCCTGCCGGACTGGTATCTGGCCCGGCAGATGGCGGGCTTCCGCCAGGGCTGGCGCGGCGTTCACAGCGGCGATCTCAACGGCATGGAGATGCGGCCCCAGGCGACCGTTCTCAGTGAGCGCCAGGTCGCCGAGGCGGTCAGCTATGCGGCCTCGGTGCCGGCAGACGCCGGCGCGCCGCCGGCGGTCACCGTCAGCGGCGACGCGGCACGCGGCCGTCAGCTCTACGCCCCATGCGCCGTCTGCCACGGCGAGCGCGGCGAGGGCAACCAGAGCCTGCAGTCGCCGCCCCTGGCCGGCCAGAGCGACTGGTACCTGATCACGCAGCTTCAGAATTTCCGGGCCGGCATTCGCGGCAGCGCGCCCGGAGACACCCAGGGGGCGCTGATGCGGGCATCCGTTACCACCCTGACCGACCATGCCGCGGTGACCGACGTGGTCGCCTACATCAACAGCCTTTCGCAAACCGACGCAGGAGACACCGACATGCACAAGACCCTCGCAGCGGCCACGCTTACGGCCGCCATCGGCCTCGGCGCCAGCGCGGCCGCCGACGTCATCCGCCACCCCATTCCCGGCAGTGACTTTCCCATCGCCCAGGCCGTCGAGGTGACCGCGGGCACCACGCTGGTGTTCCACAGCGGCACCACGCCCGGCGCAGCCAACCCGGACGCCGAGCGCTTCTCCCCCGAGTGGTGGGGCGACACCGAAGCTCAGACCATGTCGGTGTTCGGCCGCCTGGAGCAGTCGCTGGCCGCCAAGGGCCTCGGCTTCGGCGACGTGGTGAAGATGCAGGTCTATCTGGTAGGCGTGCCCGAAAAGAACGGCGCCATGGACTTCGATGGATTCATGACCGCCTACCGCCGCTACTTCGGCACCGAGGAGCAGCCCAACCTGCCGGCGCGCTCCACCTTCCAGGTGGCCGGCCTCGCCGCTCCGGGCATGCTGGTGGAGATCGAGGTGGTGCTGGCGCGGCCGGCCGAGTAAGCCGGTTCGACGTCGAAGGGAGCGGCCCTTAACCGCTCCCGAAGCTACTCCAGGCGGCGAACACGGGTCGCGCCGCCGCTTTCGCTGGATAGCATGTACGCACCCAGACGAGTTCGCTCGATGGTGATTCTCATGTCAGGGCGATAGCGGGCTCGCCCTGGACTGATCTCTGTCCAGGTCTGGCCATTGGCCAGCACGAAGACGTGCTCGCCCCGCGGCCGCCGCGCAACCTCCTTCAGGGTCGACTCGATACGATCGACCTGGACCTCCCCCGGCTGATTCGTCTCGAGCATCTCCTGCCCGAAGCCGGCCTCTGAATCAGCAACGGCCGGGCCAGTCGCAATGGTTCCCCCATTCGACTCGGCACCGCGGCTATCGGCTCGATCCGACGAAGCCAGTGAGGTCGCCAGACGGTCGTAGCAATCCAGGCGTTCACCTGCCGAAGACAAGCTGGCGCACGCCTGCAGTCGCGCCGCCAACGCCTCGGAGTCAGCTCGTGCCGACCACGACAGAACCGTGAGCACGGCGATCAGAGCAGCTCGGGCGGACAGGCAGCGCGCTGGGGAATGGTATTGCGGTTCGCTCAATCGCGCGCTCCAGACGGAAAAAGGGCGGCCTGAGCCGCCCCGAAGGCGCGGGATGCGGAACGCCCGCATCCCGCGGTAGGTCAGATCAGCATCAGAGCTGCATGGTGTACCGCGCATACCACATCGCGCCACGGGCATCGTGCACGAATGGGTCGAAGCCACCGTCGAAGTTCAACTTGGGCGGCGTCTCGTTCGTGACATTCACCCCGCCAATGGTAATGCGGCTGCCTTCGGCCTGAATGCCCCAGGCCGGCAGCTCGTAGCTGTACTGGAGATCCAGCGTGGTCCAGCTGTCCACCTTGTCGTTCAGCAGGTCGCTGATCCCAAAATTGACGGCGCGCAGACAGCTGCCGACACATGCCGGGTTGCCCGAGCTATCGAGCTGCACGGCCTGGTCGTCCTGGTAGCTGTCGATGTAACGCACCAGCGCGAAGGCGCTGTGACGGTTCTTCATCCAGCCCAGCGAGAAGTTGGCCTTCCACTCAGGCAGGGATCGCCCGATCGTCGTGCCGATGTTCCGCTTGCCGGCGCCATCCGTCTTGTTGCCGGCAAAGTCGGTGATCTCGTACTCGTTGGTCCAGCTCGCAGCCACACCGGCCGTCAACAGACCGAGTTGACCCGCTTCCCACTGGTACTGAACGTTCAGGTCCAGTCCGGATGTCTGCAACTCCTGCGCGTTGGTGAAGAGCGGCTCCGCACGCAGATAGTTGCCAGAAGCATCACGGATAACCTGGTCGGGCAGGCCAGGTCCGCCATTTGGATCGAATGCGATTACTCCAGGCCCTTGCGTTCCACAGAGCGGCCGCGAGGGATCGAAAGAAGCAGTGCTCGAATTGTTCAACCCTTGTGGGCAGCGAGACGCAATGTCGGCGGCAATGAGAGACGCCGCACCTGGACGTGCAATCAGATCCTCATAGTCATACGAATAGAAGTCTAGATCCACGGAAAGTCCCTGAAGCGCACCCTCGCTGGGTGCCCACGACAGTCCGACGTTCCACACGAACGCACTCTCCGGCGACAGGTTCGGATTACCTTGCGCAATCTCCGGGCGGAACGCCAGCGCAGCGCCCGAGAACGGATCAGCAATATTGATCAGCTGCGTCGAGAAGCCGCTGGTCTGAAGCAGGGAGCCGATCCGGAACGACGTTCCGGTAGAAGCCCGCAGCGTCAGGTCATCTGTAGCCCGCCACATGGCGGTCAGCTTCGGGTCGAAAGTGTCGTCGTTTATCTCGTCGAACTTCTCGTAGCGACCCGCCAGTTGCAGTTCGATCCGCTCGCTGACCGGAATGGCGAACTCGACAAATGCAGCATAGGTGTTCTCTTTGGCATCCCAGTTGGTGCCACCGAAGATGAACGAGAAGCCACCGTCGTTCGACGTATCGTCGATCTCGACGGACACTTCGTCCCGACGCCACTGGAGGCCGAACGCCATGCTCACGGGTCCGGAAGCAAGGTCGAACAGTTCGCCCGTTGTCACGAAGTCCCAGACGATTTGCGTGGTCTCAGTTCCCGTACGGAACTCACCGATCATCCACTCGAACAGCTCCCGCGGATTGAGCAGGGTCGGGTCGGTTTGTGGCGATCCATCCGGCGCGAAAAAGCCGCTGAAGAACGGATTGTAGTAGAAGCAGCCACCGGTGCCTGCGTTGCCGCTTCCGGGTGTGCCCGTGGCAGCATTGCAGTTCGGACCACCCAAGCCGTTGATCGCCAGCTGCAGGAACTGCTGATTGGTGTCAGTGCCCCGAGTGGTCTGATCACGCTCGCTACGGGTCAGGGCCGTATCGAACGTCCATCCACGGCCGATGTCGAGATCGCCCCTCAGTCCGAGGATGGCCCGATATGTGCTGCCGAACTCCCGCGTGTCCGTATCAATTGGTCGGATGTCGCTACCGGTATCGTCCGGCGTGAAGCCGAGCGGACGGCCAAAGAACACCGAGGCAGCAACGTTGCCCGGCGTTGTCAGCACTCCGGCCAGGGGAGACCCGTTTGCGGCAAGTATCGCATCCCGCCGGGCCAGATCATTCAGCAGACCCGGATGATTGCCCGGTAGAACGGGGAAGCGCACCAGCGGGAACATTGAGTTCTGGCGGGTGAACTTCTGGTCCGCGTAAGACATCTCTCCGTAGACCTCCAGTGTGTCGGAGAGATTGATCTGGCCGGCAACGTGACTAAGGAACCGGGTCTCCGCCCCAACTAGGGCGAAAAACGGCGAGAAATCGTAAATGCAACCACCCGCCGATTCCAACGCGCTGCCAGCAAGCGGAGAGCCCGTCAGTGGGGAGCGGAAGCTCTGCCGGTGCATGCCGGCCGCCAATTCACAATCCAAGTCACCGAGCCCGCCGGCGCCGGCAAAAGCCGCCGTCACCGCCGTGGTCGTCACATTTGGATTCGGATTGACGTCCACGGCACCGGGTGAGTTAGGGGTCGCAACGGGAGAGAAAGTCCCCGGATTGCCAAGGGTCGAAACGCCGGTACCACCGAAGTCGCTGAATCGATCTCCAATGGTCAGCGGCTTGCGCTCCAGATACTCGGCGGACACCGTGATGCTTCCGCGATCGCTAGACACACCCCAGATCCCGGCGAATGTTAGGTCGTCCTGCTTGCGGGTCTCCTGATCCGTTCGGGCATCGAAGCTGAGTTCCATGCCGTCGAAGTCGTCTCGCGTAATGAAATTGACAACACCGGCAACGGCGTCGGACCCATACAGGGCAGATGCGCCATCCTTGACCACCTCAACTCGCTCGATGGCGATCGACGGGATCAAAGTCGACGTATTGACGTACGAGTTGCCGCCGGAATCGGTGCTCGTCTTGACATAGCGCTTGCCATTGATGAGCACCAGGGTAGACCCGAGGCCCAGGTTGCGCAGGTTGATGTTGGTCTGACCCGTCGAGTTGTCACCGCCCGAGAACGCGCTGGTGGTATTGGTCGAGCCGCTGTTGAAGGTCATCCGGTTGACGATGTCGGCCACCTCGATGGCTCCGACCTGCTCGATCTGAGCGCGATCGATGACCGTCAACGGAGAAGGTGAGTCGGCGGTGGTCCGCCGAATGTAGGAACCGGTAACGACGATTTCCTCGATCGCCCCTTCCGACTGAGCCTGCGCGGGCACGTTCAACACGCCCACACACGAAACCAATCCAGCGACCGCCAATGGCCGCCAGCGCATGCTGCGAAGTTTCATCGATTTCTCCCCTCGAACTAATTTTGATACCCAACCCCATGAAGGAGACTTGGGAACCGCCATTATCACCGCCTGCAATACTTCTGCAACACTCTGTTGCAATTAGTCGGACCACGGGGGGTTGAAGCCGGCCGATTCGGCAAGAAAAAAGGGCGCCCGAAGGCGCCCTTGAAGCTCGAGAGCCCTACCCCTAGTCGAGGTTGGCTACGAAACGGAAGTAGTAGAAGCCACCATCGAAGCCCCAGGGGGTGCTGGTAGCGCGCGCCTGACCGGAGTTGCTCGAGAACCCGGCCGGCGCCGTGTTGTCGGCATCACGCGGGCCCATCTCGTCGAACAGGTTCTGCGCCCCGACGATGAAATCGTAACGCCCGTTGAGGGTGTAGCCGATCTCGGCGTCGAAGATCCAGTCGCCGTTGTAGCAATCGTCGACGCGGGGGGTGCAGTCCCGGGTGTAGTTAGTGGATCCGGGCGTGAAGCTCGGGTCGCCACTGTTGCTGCCGAAGGTCCAGTCGTCGTAGAAGCTGGCACGAACCATGAAGCGCCAGTCAGCGACGGAATGGTTCACGGTGAAGATGCCGCGATGCTCCGGATTGAAGTTCTCGAGATCGAGAATGCGGTTGCGCGACACCTCGATGCCGACCTTGTCCACTTCCGTCTCGGTCCAGTTCCACGCCGCCGTGAAGTTGGTGATGCCGGCATTGCCCCAGTCCTTCACGTAGGTGGCCACCAGATCGACACCGGTCGTGGTGGTGTCGAAGTCGTTGGTGTAGAACGAGACGCTGGTGAGGTCGGAAGCACCCGGAATGCCCAGAATCTCCAGGCACTGCGCCAGGTTGGTGGCGCCAGGGCAGGAAACGCCTGCGGGAACCGGCTCGCCGGCGATGTCGATCTGACCGGTCTGCGAGATGCGGTCCTTCAGCTCGATCTCGTAGAAGTCGACGGTCAGCGTCAGGTCGTCGGTGACGTCCCAGACCACACCCAGGGTGAAGTTGGTGGCGTCTTCCGCGTCCAGCGCCTCGCCGCCCAGGAACTGGGCGATGGGGTTGGTGGGCGGAATCTGACCACTCTGACGCAGCACGCCGTCGACGGTCAGGGTCGATACCTTGGTGACGTTCGACTGACCCGGCGTCGGCGCCCGGAAGCCGGTGCTCGCGGAGCCGCGGACGGCGAAGTCCGGGGTGATCTGCCAGCGGCCGGACAACTTGCCATTGGTGGTGGTGCCGAAGTCGTCGAAGTCTTCGAAGCGCACGGCCGCGCCCAGCAGCAACGTCTCGGTGACGTCGGCTTCCAGGTCGAGGTAGGCCGCGTAGTTGGCGCGGTCGAACTCGCCGGTCTGGGTCGGGCCGAAGCCGGCGAAGCCGTTGGCACCGATACTCATGGCCGGCATGGGAGTGACACCGTCCGAGTAGACGAGTTCGTTCTGGAAGGCGAACGGGCCGGCTTCCCAGGACGCCTGAGGGCCGCCGCGGATCTCGAAGGTCTCGACCCGGTATTCCAGACCGAACGCCACGTTCAGATCGGAGTAGAGGCCGTCGACCTTGATCGGATAGGCAAAGTTGGCGTTGTAGTTCTGCTCGGTCTGGATGTACTTGCCCGCCGAGAAGTCGGTGGGGCTGTCCGGCCCGAGGGACGGGTTGACGGTGTTGACCAGCACGAAGTCCACCTCGTTGCGACCCAGGCCGACGCTGAAGTCATACGTCATGCCGTTGTCCCAGTTGCCGCGCACGCCGACCACGCCGCTCAGGTCTTCGACGTCGCCGCCGAAGTTGGGCGTGAAGCCGCCCGGGAACCACTGATTGAACGTGAAGCAGTCTGCCGGCAACGCCGCAAGGGCCGCGCGGTCGGCATCCACGGCGGCCTGGTTGGTCGGCGTACCACCGGGGCTGGTCAACGCCGGACAATTCGAGACTAGCTGGTCACCAGGAAAGTTCAGATCGCTGTTGTTGCTGGGATCGGTATCCATGATCGCCCGCAAGCCGCCCTGGGTGAACACGCCGCCGCGGTTGTTGGGGTTGCGGTAGAAGAACCCGCCGCGCACCTTCCGCTCGGCGTAGTTGCCGAACGCGTACAGCTCCTGGCTGTCGGTCAGCTCGATGCCGGAATTCAGGAAGAAGGAGTAGTCGTCGTCGATCTCCGGGGAGCCCCAGATCTGGGCCGGGTCGGCGACGGCCGAGTTGCCGGTGGCGATCAGCGCCGCGGCGTCGGTGCGCTGCAGGCTGCGGTTGGTCGGATCGGAAGACCGCATCTCGAAGGTGGCGCTGGCAAAGCCGTTGGGACCGAGCGGCATGCCGACGTTGATGCCGCCCTTGTAGGACTCACCGTCGCCTTCGTAGTACTCGCCCCACTTGCCCTCGAAGGTGATGCCTTCGCGGTTTTCCTTCAACACGAAGTTGATCACGCCGGCGATGGCGTCGGAGCCGTACTGGGCGGCGGCGCCGTCACGCAGCACTTCCACCCGGTCGATGGCCAGGGGCGGAATGACCGAGATGTCGGGGCCCTGGGAGCCGGCGGCCAGCGAGCCGCCGATCTCGGCGATGACGGCGGCGCGGTGGCGGCGCTTGCCGTTCACCAGGATCAGCGAGTTGTCCGGCGGCAGGCCGCGCAGCGTCGCCGGCCGGGTGATGGTGGCGGCGTCACTGATCGGCAGGCGCTGGACGTTGTAGGATGGCAGCAGGTTTCTCAGCATGTCGTCCATGTCGGACGTGCCCTGTGCCTGGAAATCGTCTCCGGTCACGACGTCGACCGGCACCGGCGAGTCGGTGGCGGTACGACCGGCGCGGCGGGAACCCACCACGACCACCTCTTCGATGCTCCGCACTCCTTCCGCAGCCAGCGCAACAGGCACCGCGACTGGGGAACTCAGCAAAGCAGCAAAGAGCGCGACCCTCGGCAATGAATTCTTCAATTCACCCATGATAGCTACTCTCCATTTCGTCGCGCCGATTCGGCGCGATCGGTTTTTTTACTCCCCACTTGACTACCTGGACTCTTTGGCCACTACACGCGCCACAACACCTTGCGACGACACTAGGAGCCCCCCCGACCAAGCAGGATGCCCGCGAGGGTACCTCATTCCGAAAC
This sequence comes from Pseudomonadales bacterium, assembly GCA_040219935.1. Taxonomy (GTDB): domain Bacteria; phylum Pseudomonadota; class Gammaproteobacteria; order Pseudomonadales; family Azotimanducaceae; genus UBA7803. The sequence goes on from JAVJUA010000011.1 coordinate 320,374, forward strand.
GGATCGGAATCACCTTGGAAACATATTGAAATCACCCCCTTCCCCCGGCAACTTATCGTTTTTCCTCCGGGATGGGGCTTCGAGGCAATGACGACATCAATCATCCGCTGGGTTTCGGCCTGCGTCCTGGCAGTCTCCGCGACGGCTCCGGCTACGGGGGCGGCAGATGCGGATCTGCTGCTCACCAATGGCCGGATCTATACGGTGGACACGGAGCAGCCCTGGGCGGAGGCGGTGGCGATCGCCGGCGACCGCATTCTGGCGGTGGGCAGCGCCCGGGACATGCGCGCGCACCGCGGGCCGGGCACGCGCGTCATCGACCTGAAGGGCGCCTTCGTCACCCCCGGCTTCAACGACGCCCACGTTCACGTGGATTCCACCGGCGGCCTGCTCACCGGCGTCAACCTGCTGGACGTGCACGAGGCCGCCCCCTTCCGGGAGCGGGTGCACGGCGCCACCGAACGCCTGCCCGAAGGGAGCTGGATCGTGCGCGGCGACTGGGGTGCCTACGAGCAGTGGGGCCAGGGCTCGGCCGGCAACGCACCGGGCAGCGGTCCGGGTGCCGGGCCGTTCACGCCCCACCGCGACCTGATCGACCCCGTCACGCCGGAGCATCCGGTGCTGCTGTCGCGCTTCGACCGCAGCATGTACCTGGCCAACAGCCTGGCCCTCGAGCTGGCCGGCATCACCGCCGACACCCCCGATCCGATGGGAGGCAGCATCGACAAGGACGCCGAGGGACGGCTCACCGGCATCCTGCGCGGCGCCGCCGCGGCGCTGGTGGAGGACGTGATTCCGCCGATGCCGTTCGAGCAGCGGCTGGTGGGCGTGCGCGCGGTGCTGCAGGAGGCACGCGAGGGCGGCGTCACCACGATCCAGGATCTGAGCTCGGCCGAGCAGGTGCAGGCCTACCAGCACCTGAAGCGCAGCGGCGAGCTCACCGCCCGCATCATGATCCGGCCCAACATCTTCCAGGTGGAGCACGTCGCCGCGCTGGGCCTTTCCCGCGGCTTCGGCGACGACTGGCTGAAGCTGATCGGCTACAAGGGCTGGGTGGACGGCATCATGGGCAACTCCAGCGCCATGTTCTTCCGCCCCTATGACCACGACCCCGAGAACCGCGGCGTGCTGCGGCCGCCCATGCTGCCCGAGGGCGAGGAGGGCGCCGCCTTCGCCATGGGCGAGCACGATCACTACACCGACTTCCCGCCGGGGCAGATGGAGCGCTTCATCGAGGCCTGGCTGCCCACCGGCGTGCCGCCCCACATCCACGCCATCGGCGACCTCGGCAACCGCATCCTGCTCGACATCTTCGAACGGGTTATGGCGCGCCACGACATCACGGACAGCGACCACCGCTGGCGCGTCATTCACGCCCAGGTGGTGCGCGACGAAGACATCCCCCGCTTCGGCGAGCTGAATCTGGTGGCGGAGGTGAACCCCTATCACGTTTCCGACGACATGCGCTGGATGGAGGAACGCATCGGCGCGGAGCGCTCCACCGGCGCCTATGCGTTCCGCAAGCTGAAGGACGCCGGCGCGGTGCTCATCTTCGGCAGCGACTCCCCGGGAACCAACGCCGCCCGCTACTATCTCAACCCGGTGTACGGCCTGTATGCGGCGGTGGCGCGGCAGACCCTGGGCGGCGAGCCGCCGGACGGCTGGTTTCCCGACCAGCGGCTGACCATCGAGGAGGCCATCGACGCCTACACCCGGGCGCCGGCCTGGGCGTCGTTCGAGGAGGACATCAAGGGCACCCTGACCCCGGGCAAGCTGGCCGACCTGGCCGTGTTCGACACCGATCTGGTGGCCGTGGGCAGCACGGCCCCCGAACGGCTGCTGGAGGCGAAGGTGCTCTACACCATCGTCGGCGGCCAGGTGGTGTTCCAACGCTGAGAGGAGGCACCATGACCCAGCGGATGAAGTCACTTCACGGTATTGCCGCCGTCATCGCGCTGGCCTGCGTGTCGGCACAGCCGGCGCTCGCCACCGAGCCGCCTGCGCCGACCGTCGAAGAGTGGCCGGTACCCTGGGAGGCCACGCGGCCACGTGACCCCTACGTGGCGCCCGACGGCAAGGTGTGGTTCGTCGGCCAGCGCGGCCACTACGTTGCCGCTCTCGACCCGGAGAACGGCGAGTTCCGGCGCATCGATCTCGACCCGGGTACCGGTCCCCACAACGTCATCGTCGGCGCCGACGGCACCCTGTGGTACGCGGGCAACCTGGCTCGCCACATCGGCCGCGTCGACCCCGACAGCGGCGCGATCGACAAGATCATGATGCCGGACGAAGCCGCCCGCGACCCCCACACCCTGGTGTTCGACGCGGCCGGCGACATCTGGTTCTCGGTGCAGGGCGGCAACATGCTGGGCAAGCTGACGCTGGCCGACCGGTCGGTCGAGCTGATTCCGGTGCCGACCGAGCGGGCACGACCCTACGGCATCATCGTCGCGCCGTCGGGTCAGATCTGGGCCACGGCGTTCGGCACGAACAAGCTGCTGCACGTCGACCCGAAGACCATGGTGCTCAACGAGGTGACCCTGCCCAGAGAAGGGACTCGGCCGCGGCGTCTGGCAGCCACCAGCGACGGCCGCATCTGGTACGTCGACTACGCCGAGGGCCGGCTCGGCTTCCTGCATCCTGAGAGCGGCCTGATCAAGGAATGGCTGATGCCGGGCGGCGAGGACAGCGCGCCCTACGGCATGGCCGTGGACGCCGACGACCGGCTGTGGATGGTGGAAACCGGCTCCTCGCCCAATCGGCTGATCGGCTTCGACCCCGTGTCCGAATCGTTCTCGATGCCGGTGGCGATCCCCAGCGGCGGCGGCACCGTCCGCCACATGACCTACCACGCCCCCACGGACAGCGTCTGGTTCGGCGCCGACACCAACACCATCGGCGTCGCCAGGTTGTCCCGCTGAGCGGAGGCGGTCAGCCTTCGGGGCCAGCGATCTGGTCGAAAAGCGCCATCTGGTCGGCCAGCGGCCCCTGTTCCACCCGCGGCTTGGCGGCGAACACCAGGTAGGGGTCGCGCTCAGCGTCCCAGGCGGGCCAGGCGGGCGCGTCCGGCGCCGACGGCACACCGATGGCTGCGAAGGTTACCCAGTAGTCGGACATGGTTTCCGCCAGGGCGCGATCGGCCCGGCGCGGCTTAATGCCGACGTCGACGTTGTTGAACACATAGCGGATCTCGGCCGCGTGATAGGCCCCGAAGCGTTCGCTATCCGAATGCGGCGGCTCATGGGTGAAGTAGTACAGCCAGATGTTCTGGCCGTGGCTGCGGGCGGCCCGCGCCCAGGCCCGCATGGGCCAGGTGAACGCCTGATCGCGAAAGCTGTGCAGGAACGCGCGCAGATAGTCCTGATCGGCACCGTAGACGCGCAGCAGCGCGTCCGCCTGGTCGCCGTAGCGCGCCCGCACGCCGGCTACGAACGCCTCGGCGCTCTCGGGCTGCCGGCCCTCGGTCAGGTTGGTGCCCTCGTCGGCGTTGGACCCGAGCAGCAGCGGCACCCGGTTGTGCGCGCCGTCGCGGTACAGCCGCATGATCTGATCCGGAAACACCCAGCCGTCCACCACCGGCCGCGCCAGGGCTTCGAGTCCGGCGGCATCCGCCGCCGTCAGCACCGCCGCCGCCGGCAGCGCCCGCAGCGCCGCCAGGTCGCCGGCATCGGCCACCGTCTGCAGCGCTTCGCCGAGCGCTTCATGGGCCGGCATGCCCCGATGCTCGGCATCAAGCATGGGCATCGGGTAGGCGTGCGCCCCACTCTGGCCGATGGCCTTGTGCAGCAGGCCGGCGGCCAGGGGCGAGGCGGTGAGCTGGTGCACGCTCCAGGAGCCCGCCGACTCACCGAACACGGTAACGTTGCCGGGGTCGCCGCCGAAGCGGGCAACGTTGGCTCGTACCCAGGTGAGCGCCGCGATCTGGTCCAGGGTGCCGTAGTTGCCCGACACCTCGTGGGGCGACTCGGCGGACAGCGCCGGATGGGCCAGATAGCCGAACACGCCGAGGCGATAGTTGATGGTGACCAGCACCACGCCCTTCCGGGCCAGCGCGCTGCCGTCGTACCAGTCGGTGGCGCCGCTGCCGCGGGTCAGGCCGCCGCCATGGATCCACACCATGACCGGCCGCCGCGCCTGGGCGTCGAGGGACGTGGTCCACACGTTCAGGTACAGGCAGTCCTCGCTGGTGATCCCGAGCCCACGGTCGAAGAACGAGCCCTGCGGGTACGGACGCTGCTCGCAGCTCGGGGCGAAGGCGTCGGCGTGGCGCAGGCCCGGCCACGGCGCGGCGGGTTCCGGGGGCGCCCAGCGGCGCGCGCCCACCGGCGGCAGCGCGTAGGGAATGCCCTTGAAGACATGCACGCCATCAACCGTCCGGCCGCTGAGCGCGCCCTGCTCCACGCGCACTTCCGGCGCCTCTGCCCGCACCGCCGCGGCGGCGGGCGCGAGCCCGAGGATCAGCGCCCAGGCCAGCCCCCACCAATGTCGTCGCTGCTGGCCCATGCGCACCTACCCCTTCCCCGTCGAGACCCGAATGGCGGTCAAGACTATCATGGGGCCGCATGAGCGACATCGACCTGCCAGCCGGCATCGCGCCGGAAGCCATCACCCTGCAATTCGTCCGCGCCAGCGGACCCGGCGGCCAGAACGTGAACAAGGTGGCCACCGCCGTTCAGCTCCGCGTCGACCTCGACCGCGCCGGGCTGCCAGCCGCCGTGCGCGCGCGCCTCGAACGTCTGGTGCCGGGGCAGATCACCCAGCATGGCGAGCTGATCATCGCCGCCCAGCGGTTCCGCTCTCAGCACCGCAACCGGCAGGACGCGCTGGCGCGCCTCGAAGACCTGCTCACCGAGGCCCGCCGGGTGCCGAAGAAGCGCGTGAAGACGCGGCCGAGCCAGGCGCAGAAGCGCAGGCGCGAGGAAGCCAAGAAGCAGCGCGGGCAGGTCAAAAAGCTGCGCGGCAAACCCCAGGCCGAGTAACGGAACCGGCGCGTATCGAGCGTTATGGTATTGCCCCGGCCTGTGATATGGTTCCCCGTACTCGCAAATATGGGCGCCCGTATCTGCTATGAAGACGACCATCGAGATCGCCGACGATCTGGCCGATGCGGCGCGACGCATGGCACGCCGCCGTCGCACTACACTCAGAGCCGTGATCGAGGAGGGCATTCGCCTGGCGATCAGGGAGCAGGATCGCAAGGCCGTGTTTCAGCTCCGCGATGCCAGCGTATCGGGTCGAGGACTGCAGCCGGAATTCGCCGAAGGCGACGAACGCGCCATTCTCGATGCTGCCTACGCGGGACGTGGTGGTGATCGCGGTTGATACCAACGTTCTCGTCTATGCACACCGGCGGGATTCGACCTGGCACCATAGCGCGGAGCAGAGTCTGCGCGATCTTGCCGAAGGGGCGCGTGCGTGGGCGATCCCGTGGCCCTGCGTTCACGAGTTTCTGGCCATCGTCACCCACCCGCGCATCTATGCTCCACCGTCGACCGTGGGCGAGGCCAAGGCACAGATAGACGCCTGGTTCGAGTCGCCCACGCTGCAGGTGATCGGCGAATCCCGCCGCCACTGGAACACACTCTCTGCTCTGCTGAGTGCCGCTCAGATCCAGGGTCCCCGCATTCACGATGCGCGAATCGCAGCCATCTGCATCAACAGTGGCGTGCGGGAACTGCTCACCGCGGATCGGGACTTCAGCCGGTTTCCGGACCTGGCAACCCGGAACCCGTTGATCGGAGGTTAGCGCCGACCGTTACTCGAGCCGCAACGGCGCCGGCGAGCGACCGCCGCCGCCGGTCAGCCGTTCCAGGCCGGACCGGCTGATCTCACCGCCGCGGCGAAACGGCAGGCTGCGCGGCCAGCCATCCAGGTAGACGCGGCCGGCGAGTTCGTAGGAAAAGGTCTGCCGATCCTGCAGCGCCAGAAGCTGCCGCGCCACGTCGAACAGCGAGGTGCTGACCACGGCACTGATGCGGGTCTCCCCCAGGCGGTCGATCTGGAAGCTGCCGCCGTCGACGCCGCTGGCCAGGCGCTGCCCGTTGACGTAGAGCGTGACCTCGAAGCCGGTGGCGGAGAACGTGCGCTCACCGAAGTTCTGCAGCCGCAGGTCCAGGCGCAGGCGCTGCTCGAACAGGGTTGCGTCCACCGGCGCCAGCCCCACCAGGGCCACGTCCACCGCGGGCCGGGACGCGCAGCCGCCAAGGGCCAGGGCCAGCAGCAGAACGGTCAGCACGCGTCCGGCCGCTGTCTTACGCAGGATGTGCCGGGCGGCGCCTTCGCGTATGATGCGCGACTCGCGTGCAGTATTCATGTCGAGCGCATCCCAGCAGCAAAGGCCGTCAGCATACGCGGCCGCCGCATCCCAGGCAAAACGCCCCGATACCGTGTCCAACGCCTACAAAATCGCCAACGCGCCGCCGATCACCGGCTACCGCAAGTACTGGGCGCACAAGCTGACCCCGGCGCCGGTGCTGCCCATGAGCCGCGAGGAAATGGACCTGCTCGGCTGGGACGCCTGCGACATCATCCTGGTCACGGGCGATGCCTACGTCGACCATCCGAGCTTCGGCATGGCCATCGTCGGCCGCTTTCTCGAGTCTCAGGGGTTCCGGGTCGGCATCATCGCCCAACCCGGCTGGCAGGACACCGCCGACTTCGAAGTGCTGGGGCGGCCCACCCTGTTCTTCGGCGTCACCGCCGGCAACATGGATTCCATGGTCAACCGCTACACGTCGGACCGGAAGATCCGCCGCGACGACGCCTACACGCCCCACGGCGAGGGCGGGCGGCGGCCCGACCGCAGCGTGATCGTCTACAGCCAGCGCCTGCGCGAGGCGTTCAAGGACGTGCCGCTGGTGATCGGCGGCATCGAGGCCAGCCTGCGCCGCATCGCCCACTACGACTACTGGCAGGACAAGGTGCGGCGTTCGATCCTGCTGGACGCGCGGGCCGACATCCTGCTGTTCGGCAACGCCGAGCGGGCGCTGGCGGAGGTGGCCCATCGTCTGGCCGGCGGCGAGCCGGTGGCCGACATCACCGACGTCCGCGGCACCGGCTTCCTGCGCGACCGCGTGCCCGCCGGCTGGGTGGAGATCGACTCGACCCATCTGGACACGCCGGGGCGGCTGAACCCGCCGGAAGACCCCTACGCCATGACGCCGTCGGCGCCAGCGACGGACGGTGCGGCGCCCAACGCCGACGACGAGGTGCAGGTGGTGCGCTTCGTCCGGCAGGTGAAGGCCGCCGACCGCGCCCACAGCGTCATCCGCCTGCCCGGCTACGAGCAGGTGCGCGACGATGCCGTGGTCTACGCCCACGCGTCGCGCATCCTGCATCTGGAGTCGAATCCGGGCAATGCCCGGGCGCTGGTGCAGCGTCACGGCGACAAGGAGCTGTGGCTGAACCCGCCGCCGATTCCGCTCTCCACAGCGGAGATGGACGCGCTCTACGAGCTGCCCTACACCCGGCAGCCGCATCCGGCCTACGGCGATGCGAAGATCCCCGCCTACGAGATGATCCGTTTCTCAATCGCCATCCAGCGCGGCTGCTTCGGCGGCTGCACGTTCTGCTCCATCACCGAGCACGAGGGGCGCATCATCCAGAGCCGCTCCGAGGACTCGGTGCTGCGCGAGATCGAGACCATCCGCGACAGCGTGCCCGGCTTCACCGGCGTCATCTCCGACCTCGGCGGCCCCACTGCCAACATGTACCGACTGGCCTGCAAGAGTCGCGAGATCGAGGCCGCCTGCCGGCGGCCGTCATGCGTCTACCCCGGCATCTGCCCGAACCTGAACACCGACCACTCGCCTCTGATCTCACTGTACCGCAAGGCGCGCGCGCTGCCCGGCATCAAGAAGGTGCTGATCGCCTCCGGCGTGCGCTACGACCTGGCCACGGAGTCGCCCGAGTACGTGCGCGAGCTGGCCACCCACCACACCGGCGGCTATCTGAAGATCGCGCCGGAGGCCCTGTCGGAAGGGCCGCTGTCGAAGATGATGAAGCCGGGCATGGGCACCTACTACCGCTTCAAGGAGCTGTTCGACCGCTACTCGAAGGCGGCGGGCAAGGAGCAGTACCTGATTCCGTACTTCATCGCCGCGCACCCGGGCACCACCGATGAGGACATGCTGGAGCTGGCGCTGTGGCTGAAGGCCAACGGCTTCCGCGCCGACCAGGTGCAGGCGTTCCTGCCCTCGCCCATGGCCACCGCCACGGCCATGTACCACAGCGGCGTCAACCCGCTGAAGAAGGTCACGCGGCAGAGCGAAAGCGTGGTGATTCCCAAGGGGCTCAGGCAGCGGCGCCTGCACAAGGCATTCCTGCGCTACCACGACGCCAACAACTGGCCGCTGCTGCGCGAGGCGCTGAAGCGCATGGGCCGCGCCGACCTGATCGGCAACGGCAAGCGCCACCTGGTGCCCGCCTGGCAGCCGCGTGACGCCGGCGCCGCGCCAGAGGGCGCGCGCCGCCGCGGCCGGCCCTTCCGCACCCAGCATGCCCGTGCCGAGAAGACGGAAAGGCGGTAGTCAGGCCGCCGTTGTGCGACGGCCCGGGATCAGGAGAACGCCCGGTAGACGAAGCCGATCAGCGAGCCCAGCACGAACACGTAGATGGGCGGCATGCTGATGTACAGCCCGATCCGGCGCTTGTCGGCTGCCTCATAGTACCCCTGGGCGTACATCAGCCGGCCGATGGGCCAGATGATGCCGATGCCGGCAGCCCACACCGGGTGCACGGCGACGGCGAACAGCCAGAGGCCGGGCAGGAACAGCACGAGGTGTTCGAGCGTGTTGACGTGCGCGCGCACGTAACGCTGATACTCCTCGGGACCCTCGTGCGACGGGGCCGGCACGTTGAACCTGCCGCGAGCCATGCCCGCCTTGAACAGGGTATAGTAGTAGACCAGCAGCGCCAGGCTGCTGACGATGCCCGGATATGCGTATTCCCCCATGATGCTCCTGCTTAGTTGATGCTTAGACGCCGTTTCTCATGACAAGGCTGCCGGCCGCTAGCGGTGCCGCATCAGTCCTTCCTGCATGGTGCTGGCCACCAGCAGTCCCTCCGCCGTGAAGATCTGGCCGCGGTTGTAGCCCCTGGCCGCTGACGACGACGGGCTGTCCAACGCATACAGCAGCCACTGATCGGCGCGCCACGCGTCCAGCGCCGGCTGATGAAACCACATGCAGTGGTCGAGGCTGGCCATCTGCAGCTTCGAGCGCACGAAGGAGCCCCGGTGCGGCATGCGTCCCGTGGACAGGAGCGCGTTGTCCGACTCGTACACCAGCAGGCTCTGATGCAGCGCGGCGTCGTCGGGCAGCGGCCCCGACGATCGGAACCAGATGTGCTGGTGCGGCGGGTGCGGCGCGTCGTCAAGAAGCTGCTTGTGCTCATGGCGCCACGCAATGAAGGGCGCTTCGCGCAGCGCCTTCGGAATCTTCATCTCCGGCGGCGGCCGCAGGTCGGGCATGGCCGCCTGGTGGACGAATCCAGGCTCGGCCGACTGAAACGACGCGTCCATGGCGAAGATGGCCTGGCCGTGCTGGGTGACCATCACCCGCCGGGTCGAGAACGAGCGGCCATCGCGTATGCGCTCGACGTCGATCAGCGCCGGCACCGCCGGATCGCCGGCGCGCAGAAAGTAGCCGTGCAGGGAGTGCACGGCGCGGCCATCACCCACCGTGGCGATGGCGGCCCGCAACGCCTGGGCCATGATCTGGCCGCCGTAGAGCCGCCCGGTCCGGCCCGCGGGGTGGTGGGCCCGGAACAGGTTCAGCTCGATGCGTTCGAGGTCGAGCAGGGCAACCAGCTCGGTGAGTCTGGACGAGGCGGTCTCGGCTTTCATGACGACGGGGATGGAGAACGGTCGGGCATGCTAACCGAAGCCCCGGCATCGGGACAGCAACGGACCGCCAGATCGCTTGCCTCACGATGTCCAATATATGTACTATACAAATCATATACAGCACCCGGGTCCCTACGGCATGAGCCCCGATCCAGACGGCAACTACAGCATCAGCGCCGCCTCGCGCCTGTCCGGCGTTTCCCGCGAGAAGATCCGCATCTGGGAACGTCGCTACGGCGCCGTGGCGCCAGGTCGCGACGGCGCCAACCATCGGCTGTACAGCCGCGAGGACGTGGAGCGCCTGCGCCTTATCCACAGCCTCGCCGAGCGGGGTCATGCCGTCTCCACCGTTGCCACGCTGGATCTGGCCACGCTGCGAGCCCGCGCATCCGAAGCGCCGGCGGCGGCCGGTCGGCCTGCCCCGCCCGAACGGGTGCTGGCGGTCACCACCGATGCGGCGCTGCCGGCGCACCTCATCGCCCTCGGCGTCGCCGACGTGGCGGCGCGGCCGAGCCCCGCGGCGGCCGCCGAGTGGCTGGACGGCGCCCAGGCAGACCTGCTGCTGATCGACCAACCCACCCTGCTCGGCCAGGACGTCGCCACCATCGTCCGGCTGCACCGTCAGGCGCCGCGCGCGCGCATGCTGGTGAGCTACCGGTTCGCGGCACGCGCCGTCATCGAGCAGCTCGAGCGCCTCGGCATCCGCGTCAGCAAGGCACCGCTCGAAGCCCAGGATCTGCTGCACCAGGCGGCTTCACCGGCCGCACCCGGCACCGCCGACGCGCGACCACCGGGCACCGCGCCGGCCAGGCGATACGCACCGGACGCCCTGCGCCGGCTCGCAGCGATGGCGGACACGGTGCGCTGCGAGTGCCCGCGCCACCTGGCCGATCTGGTTACCGACCTGCAGGCCTTCGAGGACTACTCCCTCGGCTGCGAAGCGGCGTCGCCCGCCGACGCTGCGCTGCACCGGGAGATCCACCGGGTGGTGGCCCATGCCCGGGCGCTGGTGGAGGACGCGCTCGGCATCGTCGCCGCCGAAGAAGGCATCAGCCTGTGACCGGCCCCGTCAACGCGGTGGTGATCGGCGCTTCCGGCGCCATTGGCCTGGCCCTGACCCGGGCGCTCTGCGCGCGCGCCGAAGGCGGCCGGGTGTTTGCCCTCTCTCGCCGACCGCGCCCCGCCGATGAGCCGCGCGCCCAATGGATTCGCGCCGATGCCACCGACACCGACGGCCTGGCGAAGGCGGCCGCCGAGGTGGCCGAGCACGCGCCCAGCATTCACCGGCTGATCTGCTGCACCGGCATGCTGCACGACGACGACGCCGTGCCGCCGATCGCGCCGGAAAAAGCCCTGGAGCAGCTCGACGCCGACGCCTTCCGCCGGGTCATGACGGTCAACGCGCTGGCGCCCCTGCTCGCCCTCACCGCCTTCCGGCCCCTGCTCGAGCACGACCAGGGCAGCGTCGCCGGCCTGCTGTCGGCCATGGTGGGCAGCATCGCCGACAACCGCCTGGGCGGCTGGTACAGCTACCGCATGAGCAAGGCGGCCCTGAACATGGGCGTGAAGACGGCCGCCATCGAGCTCGAGCGGCGCGCGCGCCGCGGGCGGCGGGCGCCCATCGTCGCCGCCGTACACCCCGGAACCACTCACACCCCGCTGAGCGAGCGGTTTCTGCGGTCCCGGGACGCCCGGCCGGCAGCCGCCAGCGCGCAGCGCATCCTCGAGGTACTTGACGGCCTGACCGCTGCCGACAGCGGCGGATTCTTCAACTGGGACGGGCAGCCGCTGCCCTGGTGATCCCTCTACAGGAGGCAAGATGAGCACCGCACCCCGCAAGGTCTTTCTGCTGTTCGGCAACCAGCTCTTCGCACCCGGCCACCTGCCGGTGGGCAGGGACGTGCCCATCGTCATGGTGGAGGACGAGGCGCAGTGCCGGCGCTACGCCTATCACCGCCAGAAGCTGACGTTCGTGCTGGCGGCCATGCGCAGCCACGCCGACTCCCTGCGCGACGCCGGCTACACCGTGCACTACCACAGCCTGGAAGCGCCCGCGCCCGGCAACGGCGGCTGGCGGGGCGCCCTGGCGGCGCTGGGCGGGTTCGCCACCCTGGCTCACTTCGAGGTGGAGAACCCGGACCTCACGCGCGCCCTGGGCTCGTATGCGCGGGGCCATGGCCTGCGCCTGGAAACCCACCGCTCGCCCATGTTCATCAACACCCTGGACGACTTCGAGCGACACCTCGCCGAGCAGGGCACGCCGAAGCTGCTGCCTTACTACCGCGCCCAGCGCCTGCAGCACGACATCCTGCTGACCCGCGACCGCGAGCCCGTGGGCGGGCGCTGGAGCTTCGACATGGACAACCGGGAGAAGCTGCCCAGGGAGCTGTCGCCGACGCCGCCGAAGCTGCCGCCTGCGACACCGGCGCTGCAGGCGGTGACGACGCTGGTGGCCGCCCGCTTCCCCGACCATCCCGGCCGGCTGGACACCTTCTGGCTGCCCACCACCCACCAGCAGGCGGAGGCCTGGCTGGACGACTTCCTGCACCAGCGCTTCGGACAGTTCGGCGCCTACGAAGACGCGCTGACCCGACGCTCGAGCTTCGTCTACCACAGCGGCCTGGCACCGCTGCTGAACGTCGGCCTGCTGACGCCCGGCCAGGTGCTGGACCGGGCGCTCGAGCACGCCGCCCGCCACGACGTGCCGTTGAACAGCCTGGAGGGCTTCGTGCGGCAGATTCTCGGCTGGCGGGAGTTCGTGCGCGGCGTCTTCCACCACTACTACCAGCCCATGCAGAGCCGCAACATCTGGAACGGCGACCGCAAGCTCACCGACGACTGGTACCAGGGCACCACCGGCATCGCGCCCCTGGATCACGTCATCCACAAGACGCTGGACCTCGGCTGGGCGCACCACATCGAACGCCTCATGGTGGCCGCCAACCTGATGAACCTCTCTGGCATCGAACCGCAGGAGGTGTATCGTTGGTTCATGGAGATGTTCGTCGACGCCTACGACTGGGTCATGGTGCCCAACGTGTTCGGCATGGGGCTCACCAGCGAGGGCGGCATCTTCACCACCAAGCCCTACATCTGCGGTTCCAACTACGTGATGAAGATGGGCGACTTCAAACGCGGCGACTGGTGCGATGTCATGGACGGGCTGCTGTGGCGGTTCGTCGCCAACCACGAGCAGACGCTCAAGGCCAACCACCGCCTCGCGCCCATGGTGGCCAACCTGGCGAGGGTGGCGCGGCGGCGGCCGGAGATCTTCTCCCTGGCCGATCGCTTCATCGAGCATCACACCCGCGCCGCGTGAACGGAGCGGTGCCATGACCGAGCGAACCCACGACCATCCGCCGCCCACCCCGGAACACCCGGGCAAGGTGGTGATCGCCGGCGGCAGCGGCTTGCTCGGCCGGCATCTGACCGCGGCACTGGTTCAGGCGGGCCATCAGGTCGTGGTGCTTTCCCGATCGCCCGGGCGCGGCGCCGCCGCGGGCGCCCGCGTGGTCGGCTGGCAGGCGGATGCGCCGGGCCCATGGCAGGCGGAGCTGGAGGGCGCCCAGGCCGTGGTCAACCTCTGCGGCGCCGGCATCGGCGACGCCCGCTGGACAGCGGCTCGCAAACGCCAGCTCATGGACAGCCGGGTGGCGCCAAGCACCGCCCTGGCGGCCGCGTGCGCGGCGCTGTCGACACCGCCACCGGTGCTGCTGCAGGCCTCCGGCGTCGGCTATTACGGCACCGGCGAAGACGCCGTGGACGAGGACTCACCCCCGGGCCACGACTTTCTCGCCCGCCTCGCCATCGCCTGGGAAGCGCCTCTGGCCACGGCACACACACGCACCGTGGCGCTGCGCTTCGGCGTGGTGCTCGATGCGAGCGACGGGGCGCTGCCGCGCATGCTGCTGCCGTTCCGGATGTTCGCGGGCGGACCGGTCGCGGGCGGCCGGCAGTGGCTGTCATGGGTGCACGTGGACGACGCCGTCGCCGCCATGCGCTTCGTCCTGCGCACGCCGCTCGCCGGCGCCATCAACGTGACCGCGCCGAACCCGGTGCGGAACGCCGAGTTCGCCGCCGCGGCAGGCCGTGCGCTGCGCCGACCGGCACGCCTTCCCCTGCCCGGGTTCGTACTCCGCGCCGCCCTCGGCGAGCAGGCCACCCTGGTCTGCGACGGCCAGCGCGCGCTGCCCGCGCGGCTGCTCGCCGCTGGCTTCAGCTTCCGCTATCCCACCATCGACGCGGCCCTGGAAAGCGTCTGCCGATGAACCCGCCAGCGGCGCCCGACCACGCCATGCGCTCGGTGCCCGGCACCCGCCACGTGGTCAACCAGGACGCCGTCGGCTGCGACCCCGGGCTGGGCCTGTGGTTGGTGGCGGACGGCATGGGGGGCCACGCCGCAGCAGAGGTCGCCAGCAGTCTGGCCCGTGACACGGTGCTGCGCGAGGTAGGCGCCGGGGCCGCCCTGGCGGACGCCGTGGCCACCGCCAACCTGGCGCTGCAGACGGCAGCCCGGCAGGACCGCCGTCGCGCCGGCATGGGCACCACCATTGCCGCGGTGCAGCTTCATGACAGACAGGCCAACGTCGTCTGGGCGGGAGACAGCCGTGTCTACCGGCTGCAGGCCGGCCGGCTGGCGTGTCTGACCCGCGACCACTCCCTGGTTCAATACCTGGTCGATCGGGGTACCATCACCGCGGAGGAAGCTGCGATGCACCCGCGCCGTCACGTGCTGATGAGCGCGCTGGGGCTGGCCGACGTGATCATCGGCACGACCCGGGTCCCGCTGCAGGCCGGCGACCGGCTGCTGCTGTGCAGCGACGGCATCACCGGCATGCTGGATCACGCCCGGATCGAAGCGCTGCTGGCGGCCGCCCCGGATGCGGCCGCCGCCGCCGAGGCGCTGACCCGCGAGGTGCGGGCGCTGGACGGCCCGGACGACGCCAGCGCCGTGGTGATCCACATCTGACCGACGGCCGAACAGACACGACGCACAGCGTCTCAGGGAGATGGTATGGACGCCTCCCGCTCCCGGCCTTGAAAGAGGAGGTTAGGTGAAGTGGGGCCTCAAACCGACGGCATCGATGTGCCAAATTGGGAGTTCTAACAGTCCCTACGGTAGGAGGCCCCGAGATGGAATGTACG
>JAVJUA010000012.1:0-36019 GCA_040219935.1 Pseudomonadales bacterium
GACCCGCAGGTACATGGCCATCGATACGTTGGCGCGGGTGATCAGCCGGAAGCATCAGGAGGCGCAGCTGCTCGAAGGCGAGGCTGCATGAGAACCAGTTCAGCGGGGACCCGGAGTTACACCACTTGACGGGACACTAGCCGACAGCGAGCCCAGGCAGCTCAACCGGCCGAGGTGGGAGCGGGCTCGCTGTCACCGCTGCCTGACGCGGGGTGCACTTCCAGCTCGCGGTCGAGTCGGCGCGAGTTGGCGAGCGGCGACGCGCTCCTGCCGGAGATCAGCCGGTAGGCCACCGGGATGATGAACAGCGTGAACACGGCGGCCACGGTGACGCCGCTGAACACGACGATGCCGATGACCTGACGGGTCTCCGCACCCGGGCCGGTTCCCAGGATCAGCGGCACGGTGCCGGCCGCGGTGGTGATGGTGGTCATGACGATCGGCCGCAGCCGGGTCTCGCACGCCTTCAGCAGCGCCTCGGTGAACTCCTCGCCCTGGTCGCGCAGCTGGTTGGCGAACTCGACGATGAGGATGCCGTTCTTGGCTGCCAGACCCACCAGCATCACCAGGCCGATCTGGCTGTAGATGTTGATGGTATTGCCGGTGACCCACAGGCCCACCAGGCCGCCGGCGATGGCGATGGGCACGGTCAGCATGATGGTCAGCGGATGGCGGAAGCTCTCGAACTGGGCGGCGAGCGCCAGAAACACCACGGCGATGCCGAGCAGCATGACGAACATGACCGAGCTGCCCGACTTCTGCAGGTCGCGGGTCTGGCCCTTGTAATCGACCACCACGCCTTCCGGCAGCTTGTCGCGCACCAGGCCTTCGAGGTACTCAACCGCGTCGCTCAGCACCAGCCCCGGCGCCAGGTTGGCTTCCAGGGTGATGGCGCGCACCCGGTTGTAGCGGTTCAGGCTGTTGGAGTCGGCGTACTCCTGCAGTCGCACCAGGTTGGAAAGCGGAATCAGCCTGCCGCTGGTGCCGGAGCGAACGTAGATGTTCTGCATCGAGCTCGGCGTGCGCTGGCTCTCGCGCTCGCCTTCGAGAATCACCTCGTACTCCTCGCCGCCTTCGATGTAGGTGGTGACCCGGCGCGATCCGAGCATGGTTTCGAGCGTGCGGCCGATGTCGGCGATGGCGACGCCCAGGTCGGCGGCACGGTTGTAGTCGATCTGCACCCGAAGCTGCGGCTGCGTCTCCTTGTAGTCCCAGTCGAGGCCGATCAGCCCCGGGTTGTCGGCGTTGATCTCGTCCAGCAGGACGTCGCGCCATTCGGTGAGCTGCTCGTAGGTACCGCCGCCGATCACGAACTGCAGCGGCTTGTCGGCGCTGGAGCCGAAGCCCTGACGCATCACCGGGAATGCCGTGACCCCGGGCAGATCGTTGAGCACCTGACGGATCTCGTCGAGGATCACGTGCCCCGAGCGGCGCTGCTCGAACGGCGTCAGCACGACGATGACCACGCCGCTGTTGAACTCCGGCACGCCGCCGAACCCGCCCGGGGTGCGCACCAGAAGGCGCTGGATCTCGCCGGCCTCGACGTAAGGCATGAGCCGCCGCTCGATCTCCTGCATGTACGGCCGCATGTACTCGAAGGTGGCGCCCTCGGGCCCGCGGACGAAGGTGAAGAAGCTGCCGCGGTCCTCGTCCGGCGTGTACTCCTGGGGCAGCACCCGCAGCATGACGATGCAGGTGGCGATGATGCCGAGAAAGGCGATCACGGAGATGATGCCGTGGCGCAGTGCGAACTCGAGGCAGCGCCGGTACCAGCGGTTCACCACGGTGAAGTTATGGTCCACCATTCTGGTCAGGCGATTCTCGCCCTCGCTCTCGCGCAGCACCTTTGAAGCCAGGGCCGGCGCCAGCGTCAGGGCGACGATGCTCGAGAAGAACACGGCGGCCGCCATGGTGAGGGCGAACTCGGAGAACAGCCGGCCGACGTCGCCCTCCAGGAAGGCGATGGGCACGAACACGGCGATCAGCACCGCGGTGGTGGCGACGATGGCGAAGCCGACCTGGCGGGCGCCGCGGTAGGCGGCCACCAGCGGCGTCTCGCCGTACTGATCGATTCTGCGGTGAATGTTTTCGAGCATGACGATGGCGTCGTCCACCACCAGGCCGATGGCGAGCACCAGGGCGAGCAGGGTCAGCAGGTTGACCGAGAACCCCAGCGCGTACAGAGCAATGAAGGTGGCCACCAGGCACACGGGCACCGTCACCGCCGGCACCAGCATGGCGCGCACGCTGCCGAGGAACAGGAAGATGGTCAGCACCACCAGGCCCACGGCGATGAACAGCGTCTTGTAGACCTCGTTCACGGCGCCCTCGACGAACACCGACGAGTCGTAGCTCTGCTTGAACTCCATGCCCTCCGGCAGCGTCGGCGCCAGAACGTCAACCTCGCGTTTGGCGAGCCGCGCCACGTCCAGCAGGTTGGCCGTCGACTGCCTGACGATGCCCAGGCCCACCTGGGGAATCTCATTGCCTCGGAACAGCGATCGGTCTTCTTCGGTGCCGCGCTCCACCCGGGCCACGTCGCCGAGGCGCACCAGGTAGCCGTCGCTGCCCTGGCCGATCACCAGGCGGCGGAAGTCGTCGGCGCTCTCGAACTCGCGATCGACGCGCACCGTGAAGCGGCGCTCGATGGACTCCACCTCGCCGGCCGGCAGCTCGACGTTGTTCGCCCGCAGCGCGCTCTCGACGTCGCTCACCGTGAGCTGCCGGGCAGCCAGCTCCCTGCGGTCGAGCCAGATGCGCATGGCGAAGCGGCGGGAGCCGCCGACGAACACCCTGGCGACACCGTCCAGCACGGAGAAGCGGTCGACCAGGTACCGCTCCGCGTAGTCGGTCAGCTCCGGCACCGTCAGCCGGTCGCTCACCAGGTTGATCCACATGATCACCGACTCGTTGGAATCGACCTTGCGGATCTCGGGCGGGTCGGCCTCCACCGGCAGGTTGTCGAGCACGCTCGACACCCGGTCGCGGATGTCGTTGGCGGCTGCGTCCACGTCGCGCCCCACGGTGAACTGCACGGTGATCTCGCTGCTGCCGTCGCGGCTGGAGGACTCGATGAACTCGATGCCCTCGACGCCGGCGATGCGCTCCTCGAGCACCTCGGTGATGCGGGTTTCCACCACGGACGCGGCGGCGCCGCGGTAGACGGTCTCTATGCCGACGATGGGCGGATCGATGTCGGGGTATTCGCGCAGCGGCAGACGGTCGAACGCGATCAGCCCGAAGGCGATCAGCAGCATCGAGATGACGGCGGCGAATACGGGTCGGCGGACCGAGGTGTCGGAGATGATCATCCGCGGCTGGCCGTCGGGTTGGGCACGATCAGCTCGGCGATGGGCCGGGTGCCGTCATCCACGGCGTGGATGCGCACCGGTGCGCCAGGCCTGACCTTCATGGCGCCGTGGGTGATGATCACGTCGCCGGCTGCGAGCCCCGAGGCGATCTCCACCTGGCCCGGCATCCGCATGCCGATCCGCACCTGCCGCTGCTCGGTGAGGTAGGGCTCCGACGACATGTCCACCACCATCACGAAGGTGTCCTCGCCGCGGGGAATGATGGCTTCCTCGGATATCACCAGCGCTTCGCGTTCGTTGCGCAGCAGGTTGAGCGTCATCAGCATGCCGGGCACCAGGTCCTGCCGGTCGTTGGGGATGATGGCGCGGACGGTGATGGAGCGGGTGACGGGATCGATGGTGCTGTCCACCGACGTCACCTGGCCGGCGAAGCCGCGGTTCGGGTGCACGGGCGTGACCGCTTCGATGGCCGTGCCGGGCCGCACCGACGTCAGGTACAGCGCGGGTATGGTGAAGTCGAGCTTCATGCGCGAGTCGTCCACCAGGGTGGTGATGACGTCGCCGGGCGATATCAGCGTGCCCGGGCTGACGTTCCGCAGCCCCACGCGGCCGCTGAACGGCGCCACGATCAGGCGGTCCTTCAGGCGTGAGCGCACGGCGTCGCGGCGGGCCTCCGCGGTGCGCCATTCCCGCCGCCGCTCGTCCAACAGCGATTGCGATGCGTTGCCGTCGGCCACCAGGCGCTCGATGCGCTGGTACTGGCGCTCGGCTTCCTCGGCCAGCGACTCGGCCTCCACCAGCAGCGCCGACTCCTCGGCGTCGGTCAGGGCCACCAGCACGTCGCCGGCGTCGACCTTCTGGCCGTCGTCGAACAGCACCCGCGACACCGTCTCGGAAACCGTTGCCGTCACCCGCACCGTCTCGTTGGCCTGCAGGGTGCCCAGCGCCTCCAGGGAGTCGGCGATGCGCTGCACGCCCACGCGCTCGACGATCACGGCCGGGGGCGGCATGGCAGGCGCAGCCGCAGCCAGCGGGGGCGCGAGCAGCGCCGCCAGCAGCGTCATCGATCGTAGGGTGGTGCGGCGGTAGCTGGTCATGGTCGTTCCGGGTGGTGGCCGGCGGGAAGCACCCGCACGCAGGGCCGGGCAGTGTACCGCCGTGGATGTTGCAGCGCACACCGTGACGGGGCCGTGAAGTTCGACCGCTCCTGCAGTGGTGGGTTCATGGGGCCTCTTAGCTTCACGTGCGCAGGCAGCCGGCCAGGGCGGCGATGCCGGCGCGAATGGCGCGCTCGTCAGGTGCGGCATAGCTGAGCAGCAGTTCCAGCGGTTGGTCTGGGCGGGGCTGCAGGTACAGGGCCTCGATGCTGCTGATTCGCACGCCGGCGGCCGCCGCCCGGGTCGTCACGCCGTGAGCGTCGGCCGCCGCATGCTCGTGGCACCGCAGCACCACATGCACGCCGCCCCGGGCACCCACCACCTCGACACGGTCGCCGAGGTGATCGGCCGTCGCCTGCAGAATGGCCTCCCGGCGGCGCGCATAGTCGCGCCCGAGGCGGCGCAGATGGCGGCCGAAGTCGCCAGCGTCGATGAAGTCGGCGAGCGCCTGCTGGGTGACCAGCGGCACGCCACTGCCGGTGAGCGCCCGCAGCCGGCGCAGCGGCTCCGCCCGGGCATCCGGCACCACCAGGTAACCCACCCGCAGGCCTGGAGACAGCGTCTTGCTGAACGAGCCGGCGTAGATCACCCGTGACCGGTCCATAGCAGCGAGACTTTCCAGCGGCGGCGTGTCGTAGCGAAAGTGGCTGTCGTAGTCGTCCTCGAACACCCAGGCGCCGTGCTGCCGGGCCCATGACAGCAGACGCTGGCGGCGCGGCGCCGCGAGCACGCCGCCCAGCGGAAACTGGTGGGACGGTGTGACGTAGGCCAGCGCTGCGTCGATGGCCGGCAGGTGCTCGGGGTCGAGGCCGGCTGCATCGGCCGGCACGCCGATGACCTCGGCGCCGTGGGCGGCGGCAATGGCCCGGACCGGCCGGTAGTGGGGATCTTCGAGCACCGTGACCTGCTCCGGCCCCAGCAGCAGCCTGGCGCAGAGGTCGAACGCTTCCTGCACGCCCTGGGTGATCACCACCGCCTCACCCGCCACCGGCAACCCGCGGGAGAAGCGCAGCATGTCGGCGATCAAACGGCGCAGCCGGCGGTCGCCCTGGCGCGGCGCCGCGGCGGCGGCGCCGGCGCCACGCGCGCGACGCCCGAGTCGTCGCGACCAGGCCTGCCGTGCCGGCCCGGTGAACGGCACGATCCCGTAGCGGAAGTCGCAAATGGTGGCGGGCGCAGCCAGTGCCGGTGGCGGCGCCGACGATGGCGAGGCGCGGAGCCGGCGGCCCAGCGCGCTGAGCCTCACCGGGTCCTGCACGCTCGGCCCGACCGGTGCCGACGGCCGGTGGGGCGGCGCCAGCGGCGCGAGGCCGGGTGCCACCCGGGTCCCGGATCCTTGCCGCGCCTCCAGATAGCCTTCTGCCGTGAGCTGGGCGAAAGCGCCCATGACCACGTTTCGCGACACGCCCAGGGTCGCGGCCAGGCTGCGCGACGCGGGCAGGCGCAGGCCCGGCGCCGCGCGTCCGGAGCGAATGGCTTCGCGCAGGGCGCGGCTGAGCTGATCGGTCAGGGTGCCTTGGCCGTCCAGGGTCAGGTGCATGAATTGGACCCTCCAGAACGATCGAAAGTGGATCTTAACTCCGACCACATCGGCGGTGATGATGCGTCCACCTTGCCGTTGGAGTGAACATCATGCTTGAGATCAGACCGCTGGCGCCGGAACACGCCGACCCCTCTCAACGCCGTCTGTTCGAGCAGGCGCGTCAGCGCTTCGGACGCGACATCGCGCCCTTGGGCGTGACCGCGCACAACCCGGCGATTCTGAGCGCCATGGTGGGATTCGAGCGCGGCATGGCCGGCGCCGAATGCCTGCCATCGGTTCTGAAGGAACTGGTCAACCTCAAGGTGGCGGCCCTGCTCGGCTGTCCGTTCTGCATTGACATCGGCAGCCACGAGGCGCGTGCCGGCGGCGCCACCGAGCGGCAGCTCCGGGATCTTCCCCGGTTCGCCACAAGCCCGGCCTTCTCTGCCTCGGAGCGGGCCGCGCTGACTGCGGCCGAAGTGATGACGGTGGGCGCGGGAGAGTTCGACGCGGTGCTGAGCGCGGCGCTGCGGTCCGAGTTCGACGACGCCGCGCTGGTGGAGCTGCTCGCGGTGATCGCCTGGGAGAACTATCGTTCGCGATTCAATCGCGCTGCCGGCGTGCAGGCCGCCGGATTCTGCGCTCTGGCGCAGCGGGCAGCTTCGGAGCGCGCCGGCTGACCAGCGGAGGTGCCCGTGAACGCTCGACTGGACGGCTACCTCGCGCGCATTGGTTTTGCCGGCACGCCGCGCGTCGATGCCGACACCCTGGTGGCCGTGCACCGCGCGCACCTGCGTGCCATCCCCTACGAGAACCTGGACGTGCAGCTCGGCCGGCCGGTGGGCCTGGAGGTCGATGGCATCTTCACCAAGCTGGTGGTCGGGCGCCGCGGCGGCTGGTGCTACGAGATGAACGGGCTGCTGGGTTGGGCGCTGGAGGCCATGGGCTTCCCGGTGACGCGTCTCAGCGCCGGCGTGATGCGGGCCGAGCGGGGCGACGCCGCGCTCGGCAATCACCTGGCGCTGTGGGTCCATCTGGACGAGCCGTGGCTGGCCGATGTGGGCTTCGGTGATGGCACCCTGGAGCCGGTGCCCGTCCGCGCCGGCCGCTTTCGACAGGGCGCGCTCGAGTTCGCTCTGGAAGCGCTGCCGCAGGGCTGGTGGCGGCTGCACAATCATCCGCACGGTGCGGCCGCCTCCTTCGACTTCCGGCTGGCGCCGGCGGACACGGGCCTGCTGACCAGCCAGTGCCAGTTCCTGCAGACCTCGCTCGAGTCGCCGTTCACCCGGGTGGCCGTCGTCCAGCGTCACGTCGACGGCGGCCTGGCGCTGCTGCGCGGCCGGGTGCTGAAGCTGGTGCGCGCGGGCCGCGCCGGCACCGTCGAGGTGACGCGGCAGGAGGTGGCCGACCAGCGTGAGTACCTGGGCGTGCTCCGCGACTGGTTCGATCTGACCCCGCCCGACCCGGATCGGCTATGGGCGCGGGTCGCGGCGCAGCATGCCGCCTATCTGGCCGAGCTCACGGGCCGTCCGCACTGAGCCACGGTTACGCGACCTGGCTGGTCCGGGTGCGTAGCAGCGGTTCCACGTCGTCGCGCGGCAACGGCGACAGGTTGTCGCTGGACGCATGCAGCGTGTTGCAGTCGAACACCGTGACGGTGCCGGGCCCGCCGCTGGCCGGCACCACGCCCCCGGCGCGAGCCGCGCGGTGCAGATCGTCCAGCTCCGGCACGCCCACCTTCTGGCGCCGCAGCGAGGTCTCCCAGTAGTGCTCGGGGGTGGCACCCAGGGTCGGCAGGAAGGTCTGGTGCGAGCCGGGAATCAGCAGCAGCGGATCCCGGGTCAGCGCGTCGACGCGGGCCGACAGCCGATGGACGCCGAATATCGAGCGGATGCCGCCGCTGTCCGGCTCCGTGATCACTTCCTGGCGCTGCCGCAGGTCGGGGTCGCGGGCATAGACCTCCAGATCATCCAGGAATGGTCGCAGCGTGCCGCGGCTCAGGTAGTTTTCCAGCACCAGGAAGCCGTCCTGCTCGAAGCGTTCGAGGGCGGCGGCATCCAGAGGCCCCTGGCGGTCGCCGGGGTCGTAGACGGTCGGTTCGCGACGAGGGATGGGTGCCCGGGTCTGATGCAGCCGGGTCGGATAGGGATCGCTGGCTATGGGCATAGCTGGCTCCTCCTTTCTTGGCCGGTTGGATCGCGATCAGGATGATGGAGGCCATTGGCCGGATTTCAACCGTCGCCCAGACGCTCGAACCGGGGCGGCCGCTTCTCCAGAAAGGCGCGGGCGCCCTCCACCGCGTCGGCGCGGGTGACGAACGCGTTCTGGCTGGTCTCCGCTTCCGTCAGCGCCTCGCGGTAGCCCATGCCCAGGTGGCGGTAGAGCAGCCGCTTGGTCTCGGCGATGGCCGCCGGCGGCGCGGTTTCCGCAAGGCGCCGGACGTAGCCGCATGCCTGGTCGAGCAGTTGGTCGGCGCCCACGACCCGATCCACCAGGCCCAGGCCACGGGCGGTCTCGGCGTCCACGCGATCGCTCATCCACAGCAGGTCGAGCGCGCGGCTGACGCCGATCAGGCGCGGCAGCAGCCACGTCGAGCCATGCTCGCCGATGAGCCCGCGCTTCAGGAACACGGTGGTGAAGCTGGCGGTGCTGGCGGCGAACCGCAGGTCGCACATCATCGCCAGGATGAACCCGCCGCCGGCGGCCACGCCGTTGACCGCAGCGATCACGGGCTTCGGCACCTCCATGAGGTAGCTGAAGATGCCGGGCAGGGCATCTGCGGCGGCGTCGGTGCTCGCACCCGCCGCGGCGCCGGCCTCCGCCGCTGCACCGGCCCCCGTCGTGGTTCCGGCCAGCACCTCCAGATCGAGGCCGGCGCTGAAGGCGCGACCGCGGCCGCTGATGACGATGCCCACCACGCGCCGGTCGGCCACGGCCCGGTCTACCGCGGCGCGGATCTCGGCCAGGGTGCGGTAGGTGAAGGCGTTGAGCTTTTCCGGGCGATTCAGGTGGATCACGGCCACCGGGTCGGCGATGGCCAGCTCGATGTCGTGAAAGTCGGTCATCCGTGCTCTGCCGCGGCGTCAGACGAGGCCGATGCGCATGCCGCCCAGCAGCAGCACGCCGTCCTGGGTGGCCAGGCCGCGGGCGCGGGCGGCCGCCAGCACGGCGTCCCGGTCGGCCGCGATCAGGTCGATGCCGCCGAGGCCCTCGGGGCGGCCGTCGCCGCAGGGCACGAACCGCAGCGTGGCGTTGTCCAGCGCGACCTCGGGGTGGGCGCCGCGGTCGCTCACCGGCAGCTCGGCGATCTCGGCCCAGCGCGCGGCCACGGCCGCCGGATCGTCGCACTGGATCTCGGCGGCGGCGATGCCGGTCACCCGGTCGAGTTGGCGCGCCCGCTGCCAGTCGGGGCCGGCCGGCTCCCAGGGGCCGTCGGCGTCGTGGGCACGGAGGCCGAGCTGCTGGTCGATCTCGAAGAACGAGCCGCCGGTGTCCCGCGGGTGTAGCTGCATGTTGCGGAACTCGTGGGTTTCGAACTGATGGACGATGCGCACGCCCAGGGCTTCCACCCGGCGGCGGCGGGGCGCGTGGTCGTCGCACTGGGTGATCACCATGTAGCCGCCGTCACCGCCGCGGCGGTCGAGATAGCGGCCGGCGGCGGTGCCGTCCTGCACGGGCGCCACCACCTCCAGCAGCTCGTTGCCGATGGGCAGCAGCGCGTTTTCGAGTCCGAACCGCGCGACCCCGGGGTCCCGGTAGCAGACCCGAATGCCGAGCACGTCGGTGAGGTCCCGTTCCGCCGGTGCCAGCTCACGGGCGACCAGCGCGATCTGTCGTAGGCGCAGCCACACGGCCATGCTCCTGTCTCCGCAACCCGCCCTCTTGTAACTCAGTCCGCTGGCGAAAACCACCGCTGCCGCGCGGCACGTCGGCTGGCGCGATACTGCGCGATGAGGGCGCGGGCGTCGTCCGGGCCGAGAAATCTGCAGCGCCGAATCAGGCGGTTGAGATCCTGTCTGCGCTGCAGCGGGCTGAAGCGCGCCTTCTCGAGATCGATGAGCACGACCGGCGCCGCCGCCCCCTCGCGCACCAGGATATGGGGCCCGCCGAGGGCGCCGTGGCTCCAGCCCCCTGCGTGCAGCCGGGCGATGGCGTCGGCGACGCTGCGCAGGATGGCGGCGCGGTCGGCGCCTGGCCGCGCCAGTGCCTGATCGAGCGGCAGCGCCTCGGCGACCTCGGTGAGCACCAGGGTGGCGCGCTTGCCGTCGTCTTCGTAGTGAACGACGCCGGGCACGTCGACCCCCAGGCGCATGCAGGCGAACAACCCGCGCAGCTCCCGGCGCAGGGTCGGCGTCTTCCGGAATAGGCGCCAGGCCGGCCGGCACCAGTAGCCCTCCTGGCGTTTGACGTAGACGCGGCCGCCACTCAGGCCCCACGCCGATCCAGGTTCGATGTGCACGACGCTGAAGCCGCGGCCCCGGCGGCTCTGCGCCGGCTTGATCGGGTGCTGCTCGTCAGTGGCCGTCATGCTCGAGCAGGTAGAGGCGCCACATCGACAGGCGCGGCCAGACGTCGTAGTGACGCAGCATGCGGAATCCGGCGGCGGCGAACTCGGCCTCCACCTCCGAGCGGCGCCGGCAGATGCGGCGTCCGTAGCCGGGCACCGGTTGGGGTGGCGCCTTCTGCAGCCGGCGGCGGCCGGCCAGATTGCCGTCGACCCACAGCGACACGGCCGCGTACCTGCTGGTCAGGCGGCCGATCTCCGCCAGCAGCCGGCGACGGTCTTCGGGCATGGATAGATGATGATAGAAGCGCAGGCAGGCGGCGAACTCGACGCAGCGGTCCGACAGGGCAACGTCGAACGCAGAGGTGACGAAGAGCTGCTGCGGAAAGCCGGCGTGCAGCCGATTCGCGGCCGCTACGTCCAGCATGCCGGCGCTGCCGTCGGCGGCGATCAGGTGCTCGACGCCGGCGTCGGCGAATGCTGGCCAGAACCGGCCGGTGCCGCAGGGCAGATCGAGCGCGGTGCGGGGAGATCCGGCGTCCCTGAGCGCCCGGTAGAGGCACCGGCGTTCCCGCCAGGTGGTCAGCCGGGTGCGCGCGTTCTTGGCGTGGTGCTGCTGATAGTGGCGGGCCCGTTCCGGTGCGTAGTGGTCCGATTCCGGCAAGCTGCCTCCTTGCGCCGCGCCTGGCTCCCGCGCCGCGCCCGGCCGGCTACCAGCGTGCCTGGTAGCCTCGAGCGTCGATGTGTACGAACGGCCCGTGCGCCGCGTTGGCGTCGTAGGTGCCGATGCCGCCGATGAGCTGATCGCCGAACTCACCGCGCCGCTCCATGGCGTCCACGAACGCCGACAGCCATTCGGAGTCGGCGCGGTTCACCCGGCCGTCGCCGTTCAGATCGTCCATGCGGCCGTCGCCGTTCTCGTCGACGAACACGTCGGCGGCGCCGCCCCAGACGTGGCGGCTGTACTGACCGTTGCCGATGGTGTGGTTGTAGTGCGGGGTGCGGTAGCCGCTCATCACGGTGAGGCTGCGAATGCGGTCGTCACGCCGATTCAGGGCGTCGAGCACCAGCTCGAGCTTCTGCAGCAGCTCCGGGCGCAGCACCACGTACTTGGGATAGCCGGAACTCTGCTTGCAGACGAACTGACCGAGCTGGAAGTTCGGCGACACCTCGAGCTTGGCGTTGCTCGGGGTCACCTCGACGAATCCAGTGGGTGCCTCGTAGACGGAGAGGCCGCGGAACGGCTGCTTCGGATACTCGCCGATGCGGTAGCCGTTCAGCACCGTGCGCCGGTCGCTGGGGTGGCGCCACATGACGAACACGTTCAGGCGCATGGTGGCCTTGCCCTCTGGGTCGGTGATCTCCAGCAGATGGGTGCCGGGACGGGCCGGCATCTTCAGGCGCAGGGCGCCGCTGGCCACCTCCAGGGACACGGTGTCGAAGCGGGCGCGCGGCTTGCCGTCACCAATGTCGAGCAGCTCGACGTGCAGCACCTCCTCGGGCATGGCGAACACGCCGAACACGGGGTAACGGTTCTCGACGCCGTTGACCTTGACGCCGAAGGGCAGCGGGTCGTTGACGAAGGCAGCGGCCGGCAGGCAGGTCAGCAGCAACAGCAGACAGACGTACCTTCTGAGCATTTTCGGTGGGTCCTCAGGCGATAGCGCCAATATACCTGGAATTGTAAGCGGCTCGACGGGCTGATGATGCGCCGGGCCGCCGCCGGGAAGCGTGACGCACTGCACCATCCGAGTCACGGCCAGGGAAACCGGCTACACTGGGCCGGTGTCAGGCAGTTTGCCGGAGATTTATGAGTATCGATACTGAAACCTGGTTGACCGAGCACCGCATCGACGAGGTCGAGGCCATCATCCCGGACATGGCCGGGGTGCCGCGGGGCAAGTTCTTCCCGGCGCGAAAGTTTCTGAGACACAACCTGCGCCTGCCGGAATCGGTGTTCCTGCAGGGCATCACCGGCGATTACGGCGAGACCTCCGGCGACCTGTACGACATCGATCCCGATCTCAACCTGATCCCCGACTACAACACGCTGCGGCTGATTCCCTGGACCAACGAGCCCACGGCCAGCGTCATCGTCGATTGCTACCGACCGGACAACCAGCCGCTGGCCCATGCCCCCCGGCAGGTTCTGAAGCGCATTCTCAAGCTCTACGCCGACCGCGGCTGGAAGCCCGTGATCGCGCCGGAGGTGGAGTTCTACCTGGTCAATCAGAACAAAGACCCGGATTACCCCCTCGAGGCCCCTGTCGGCCGCGCTGGCCGCAAGGAAACGTCCGGGCGCATGTACAGCATCGAGGCCGTGAACGAGTTCGATCCCATCATCGAGGACATCTACGACTACTGCGAGGCGATGGAGATCGACGCCGACTCGCTGTCCCACGAAGACGGAGCGGGCCAGCTCGAGGTCAACTTCCTGCACGGCGACCCGCTGGAGCTGGCGGACCAGGTGTTCCTGTTCAAGCGGGTGGCCCGCGAGGCGGCCTTCAAGCACGGCATCTACGCCACCTTCATGGCCAAGCCCATGGAGGGGCAGCCCGGCAGCGCCCTGCATCTGCACCAGAGCGTGGTCGACGTGAAGACGGGCAAGAACCTGTTCACCGGCCAGGACGGCGGCGACAGCCCGCTGTTCCGTTCCTACATCGCCGGCCTGCAGAAGTACGTGCCGGAGGCCCTGATCATCTTCGGACCGTACGTGAATTCCTACCGGCGGTTCACCCGCTACCTGGCTGCGCCCATCAACGTGCAGTGGGGCTACGACAACCGCACCGTGGGTCTGCGGGTGCCGCGTTCCGATGCGGAGAACCGGCGGGTCGAGAACCGCATCCCCGGCGCCGACGTGAACCCCTACCTGGCCATCGCCGCGTCTCTGGCCTGCGGCTACATGGGCATGGTGGCAGGGCTGACACCCTCGGAGCCTCTCACCGGCAGCGCCTACAAGCTGGAGCAGGGTCTGGCGCGGGACCTGTTCGCCGCGCTCGATCTGATGGAGGCCTGCGAGCCGCTGCACGAGATCTTCGGCCGCGAGTTCGTCGATCTGTACTGCGCCATCAAGCGGGTCGAGCACGAGACCTACTTCCAGGTGATCAGCCCCTGGGAGCGCGAGCACCTGCTGCTGAACGTCTGAGTCGCGCTCAGCCGGTGCCGGTGGCCTCATCGCGCAGGCTGCCGCCGCCGTACTGACCCTGCTCGGTCGCCAGCGTCCAGCGGTCGGGCCGGGCCTGCCGCCATTCTTCGCGCAGCCCCTCCGGCAGCCGGTGGTCGTCCAGCAGCTGGCCGGGCTCCAGATACTCGTAGAGCTCGCGGAGGTTGCGCACCCGCAGGTCGTCCACCCGCCGGAAGATGTGCTCGGGCCGCAGCTGCGCCGGGTCGTCCAGGCCCATGGCCCCGAGCAGCTCGAGAAAGCCCTTCATGGTGTTGCGGTGAAAGCTTGCCACCCGGGTGGTCTTGTCGGTGACGTCGAGGCCGCGGATCAGCGCCGGATTCTGGGTGGCGATGCCGGTGGGGCAGGTGTTGGCATTGCAGCGCAGCGACTGGATGCAGCCGAGCGCGAACATCATGCCCCGTGCCGAGGCGCAGAGGTCGGCGCCGATGGCGAGGGCCCGCAGCATGTGGAAGCCGGTGAGAATCTTGCCGCTGGCGATCAGCTTCACCCGGTCGCGCAGGCCGGTGCCGACGAGGGCGCTGTGCACGAACACCCAGGCGTCCCGTGCCGGCATGCCCACGGAGTTGGAGAACTCCAGCGGCGCCGCGCCGGTGCCCCCCTCGCCGCCGTCGACGGTGATGAAGTCCGGCAGGATTCCGGTCTCGAGCATGGCCTTGCAGATGGCGAAGAAGTCGGTACGCCGGCCGATGCAGAGCTTGAAGCCGACGGGCTTGCCGCCGGACAGCGTGCGCAGCCGGTCGACGAACTGCAGCAGCCCGATGGGGTCGCTGAACTCGGTGTGCGAGGGCGGCGAGACCACGGTCTTGCCGGGCTCGATCAGGCGGATGCGCGCGATCTCGGCGGTCACTTTGACGCCCGGCAGCACGCCGCCGTGTCCCGGCTTGGCGCCCTGAGACAGCTTCAGCTCGATCATGCGCACACGGTCGCGGCCGGCCGCCGCGGCGAACGCATCCGGGTCGAAGCGGCCGTCGCGGCTGCGGCAGCCGAAGTAGCCGCTGCCGATCTGCCAGATCAGGTCGCCGCCGCCGGCCAGGTGCTCGTCGGCGATGCCGCCCTCGCCGGTGTTGTGGGCAAAGTTCTCCAGCCGCGCGCCCTGGTTCAGCGCCAGAATGGCGCGGCTCGACAGGGCGCCGTAGCTCATGGCGGAGATGTTCAGCAGCGACGCGCTGTAGGGCCGCCGGCAGGCGTCACCGCCGATCTCGACCCGCGGCGCCTTCTTCGGCCCGTCGTGAGCGGCCAGCGACTGCGCCGCCCATTCGTAGCCGATCTGGTAGACGTCGCGGTGGGTGCCGAACGGCCGCGTCTCCAGCTCGCCCTTGGCGCGCTGGTAGACGATGTCGCGGAACTCCCGCTCGATGGGGTAGGCGTCGATGTTCGACTCGATGAAGTACTGCTGGATCTGCGGCCGGAACTTCTCCATGACGTAGCGGACGCGGCCGACGATGGGGAAGTTGCGCAGCAGCGTGTGCTCGCGCTGCACACTGTCGCGCACGCCCAGGGCGGTCAGTGGCACGATCACCAGCAGCGACCACAGCAACGCGGGATAGAAGGGTGCGGTGGCCGCCAGCAGGGCGAGCACCGCAACGAGCATCCATATCAGCCGGACCCGGACCATGGTCTCGTGCCCTCCCGGTCGGGTCAGCGAGCGTAGCGCAGCTCGCCGCCGACGAATGTCAGATCGACCTCGGTGGCCGGGATGGCTGCGTCCGGAACGCTGAGGATGTCCTGGGAGAGCACCACGATGTCGGCCAGCTTGCCCGGCGTCAGCGAGCCCTTCAGGTCTTCCTCGAAGGCGGCAAAGGCGTTGTTGATCGTGTAGCTGGCCAGCGCCTCCTCCCGGGTCATGACATGTTCGGGATGAAACACCTCGCCGTTGTTCATCACCCGGGTCACCGAGGCGTAGTACGAGGCGATGGCGTTGATGGGCTCCACCGGCACGTCGCTGCCGTTGCCGATCACGGCCCCGGTCTCGATCAGGTGCCGCCACGGATACGAGGTGATGCGGGTGCGCTCCTCACCCAGCCGCGACGGGATCCACGGTCCATCGGACGTGCAGTGGATGCCCTGCATGGCGGCGATGACGCCGAGCTGGCCGAAGCGCGGCACGTCGTCGGGGTGGATGTGCTGAGCATGCTCGACGCGCCAGCGCAGCGCCGAACCGTCGACGTCGAGCCGGTCCCAGACCCGCTCGTAGAGGTCGAGGGTCTCGCGGTTCGCGCGATCGCCGATGGCGTGGGTGTTCACCTGAAAGCCGTGCTGCACGGCGATTTCGGCCGTGCGCTCGATCTCTTCCACCGGCTCCAGCACCAGCCCCGGGCTGCCGGGCAGGTCTTCGTAGGGCTCCAGCAGCCAGGCGCCGTGGGCGCCCAGCGCGCCGTCGATCTGGCGCTTGATGGAGCGCACGGTGAGAAAGTCGTTGCCCTCGGCCACCATGCGGTAGCGCGGCAGCAGCTCGGCCATCTCTTCGTTGGACTGGCGTCGCACCATCACGTACAGGCGCACCGGCAGGGTGCCCTCGGCCTCCAGGGTGCGGAAAAAGTCGATGGTTTCGAAGTCGGCACCGGCGTCGTGAAACGAGGTGACGCCGTGGCGCAGCGCTTCCTCGCCGGCGAGCCGCACGCGCTCGCGCAGGAGCGCTTCCTGCTGCTCGTCGGTGAGCTGGGCCATGTACTCGTCGGCCTTGGCGTTGACCAGCCGCTGCGCCGTCTCCCGCAGCAGGCCGGTGGCCCTGCCCTCGGGCGTGCGGACGATGGTGCCGCCGGCCGGGTCGGCCGTATCGTCGTCGATGCCGGCCGCCTTCAGGGCCGCATCGTTGGCGAATGCGGCATGGCCGCTGGCATGACCGAGCAGCACCGGGTTGTCCGGCGACACCGCATTCAGGGTGTCATTGCGCGGCACGCCGTCCACGGCGTCCTCGGGCACCCGGTCCCATTTGTCCTGGTGCCAGCCGCGGCCGAAGATCCACTCGCCGGGCGCTGCCTGGTCGGCGGCCACCGACACCATGCTCACCACCTCGTCCCAGTTCTTCACGGTGGTGAGGTCGAGAATCTGCCTGGCGCGGCCGAGGCTCAGGTAATGGCCATGACCCTCGATGAAGCCGGGAATGGCCAGCCGCCCGTCGAGGTCGATGACCTCGGTGTCCGGGCCGATGTAGGCGGCAATCTCGTCGTCGCTGCCCACGGCGGTGATGGTGTAGCCGGTGACGGCGATGGCTTGCGCGGTGCCGAGCGCCGGGTCGACGGTGGCGACCTTGCCGCCGCGCAGCACCATGTGGGCTGGCGCCTCGGGAGCGCTCGCCTGGCCAGCTTGCGGATCCTCAGCGCTGCGGCCGCAGCCGCCGAGCGCCAGCAGCGCGATCGCCGTGATCGCGGTTCGCTGAATGATGGTGTGATGCGCCCCCATTTCCCTCTGTCCTCCTGCGTCGAGCGGGCACTTTGGCAGGAGCCGCCCGTCGTGTCGAGGTGGCCGGCGGCACTGCCTGTGGACCTGGATCGGGACCACGGAGACAATGCCTGGCTCTCACTGCCGACGGACAGAGCGATGGAAAAGCCCGGCTGGTTCCTGCGCGCGCTCGAGGTGCCGTTCGAAGATCGTCTGGTCGAGGTGGCCGGCGTGCCCATCCACTACCTCTACTGGCAGGATCCGGAGGGCGGCGAGCGCCCGGGCCTGGTGTTCGTGCACGGCAACGGCGCCCATGCCCACTGGTGGGCCTTTCTGGCGCCGTTCTTTCTGGAGCACTATCGGGTGGCCGCGCTGGATCTCTCCGGTGCCGGCGACAGCGGCCGCCGCGACCGCTACACGCCCGAGCAGTTCGCCGCCGAGGTGGCGGCCGTGGCCGAGCATGCGGGGTTCGGCGACGACACCATCGTCGTCGGCCACAGCTTCGGCGGTTACATCACCTTGAAGACGGGGCTCCTGTACCGGGATCGTCTGGCCGGCGTGGTGCTGGTGGACTCGGCGGTGCGGCCACCCGACTTCAAGTGGGAGCGGGATCCACGGCGCTCGCCCATCAAGCCGAAGCGCGTCTATCCGAGCTTCGACGAGGCGCTGGAGCGGTTCCGGCTGATGCCGCCCCAGGACTGCAAAAACCAGTTCCTGCTCGACTACATCGGCCGCCACTCGCTGGTTCAGAGCGGCGGCGGCTGGACGTGGAAGTTCGACGACGACCTGTTCCGCAAGTTCGAGTTCGGCGAGAACATGCACGAGGACCTGGCGCGGCTACGCTGCCGCGTCGGCGTCATTTACGGCGAGGACAGCTACCTGTTCACCCAGGACATCGCCGACTACATGTTTCGGGTGCTGGACGAGTCGGTGCCGTTCGCCGCCATTCCCGAGGCCCAGCACCACCTGTTTCTCGATCAGCCGCTGGCCTTCGTCAGCGCGCTGCGCACCCTGCTCGCCGAGTGGCGACACTCACGCCCGAACCGGGTTCGGGTCTGAGGCGTTGCGGGCGGCGTGCAGCTCTGCCTTGAGGGCGTCGTCGATGCCCAGGCAGCGGGCCAGCTCCTCCAGGTAGGCGCGCTCCATGAAGCTCTCCTGGTCGATCAGCAGCAGGCTGGCCAGGTACATCTCCGCCCCCATCTCCGGGGTCCTGGCGTGACGCGCAATGTCGGCCGGATCCACGGGCTTGCGCAGCTCGGCGTCGACCCAGCGCTGCAGGGCGGGGTCGCTGGTGAGCTTCGCCACGTGCTCATCGATCAGCTGCCGTTCACGGTCGTCGATGTGGCCGTCGGCCCGTGCGGCCCCGAGCAGCGCCGCGAGGATGGCCTCGCTGTGCAGCTCGGCCTCCGGCGCGGGCAGGCGGTCGAGCGTCTGCGGCGCCTGCTGCGGCGCGGTCTGCCGGTTGGCCTGCTGCCAGTTGCGGTAGGCCGTGTACGCCACAGCACCGAGCGCGGCCGCGCTGCCGTACTTCAGGGCGCCGCCGCCCAGCTTGCGCACCTTCTTGTTGCCGAGCAGCAGCGCCACCGCCGCACCTGCCAAGGCACCGCCGCCGGCGCCCTTGAGGAATCCTCCCAGGTCGGCGCCATTGCCGGCGGCCGATCCCTGGCTGCTCCCCGACTGCGGGTTCGCTGACTGCAGAAGCTTGTCGATCAGGCTGCGGGTATCCATGGGGCTCCAATTGCTGCGGGTTTCAGCAATCGACCGGCGTCGCTGCGGGAAGTTCCGGCGGCGTGAAGTGTGATCTGCGTCCGGGCGCGTCGGCCGAGGGCGGGCCACGCTGCAGCATAGATTGCGAAGAGATTGCCGGTGTGGATCGCTGGATCGCCTACGCCCTGCTGACCCTGGCCATCGGCTGCGGCTGCGCCGCGGCGGTGCTGGCGCTGAACGGCTTCATCGAGTACCTGCAGAGCGGCCGCTGGCCGTTTCGATCGGTCCTCGACGTCGCCTACGAGCTGCGCCTGGTGCGGGCCCGCTGGTTCCTGGCCAACGACTGGAGCTGGCCGCTGCACGATGCCCTGCGGGCGACGCCCGTGATCGTCGTGCTGGTGTCTTGCGCGCCGCTGTGCTGGTGGCTGGGCGGCCTGCTCGGGCGCCGCTGAGGGCTACAGCCGCGCGCGCAGCCAGGCGTCGATGCGGTCGGCAACTTCCTCCCGGACGCCGTCGGGCTCGGTCAGGTAGTGATCGCCCGCCATGAACTCCAGGGTCTTGTCCTCGGCTGCCAGGGCCTCGTGAATGCCACGGGCATCGCTGGGAAACACGCCGGTGTCGGCCATGGACTGGATCACCAGTGACGGCACGCGGATGCGCCCGAGATGGGGCGCGCCGCGGCAGTGGGATTCCTTGAGGCTCCACATCGACAGCCACGTGCGGCAGGTGTTGGTCAGGCCGATGCCGCGGGGCGCGTAGTTGGCCGTCTTCGGAACGCCGGCGTAGCACAGCCCCACCTGCCGGTCCGAGGGGTCCAGGTGGCCGTCCATGAGCCGCGGGTCGGCCCAGGTGCGGAACATGTTGAACGCGCGGTCGCTCATGCCCAGCTTCTCCAGACGGTCGAGCTCGGCGATGCACCAGTCGGTGATGCGGTGGTTGCGCGCCTCCTGGGCGGCCCGGTAGCGGCGCACGAAGTCGTCGCTGTAGGGTGGGCCGTTGTCGGGGTTGTACATGCTGATGGCCTGATCGGTCCTGGACGGGTCGGTCTCGTCCACCACCGCCGGGTCCATCCAGGCGGTCAGCACCTCTGGCCGGCCGGCGTGGGCATTCAGCGACACGTAGAAGTCGCAGGCGGGCAGATCCAGCACCGCTTCCGGCAGCTTCAGCCCCCGGGTCGCGGTGATGTTGGGCTCGGCGGCCTGGGACTGATAGGCACCCATCAGCGAGCCGCCGCCGGAGTTGCCGACGATGACCACCTGCTCGACGCCGGCCTGCTCGCGCAGCCAGCGTACCCCGGCGCCGATGTCGATCAGCGCGTGCTCGAGGATGAAGAACGCCTCGTTGCCGCGGAAGCGCGTGTTCCAGCCCAGGTAGCCGTAACCCCGCCGTGCCAGGTATTCGGCGGGGTAGTGCTCGCTGAAGTCGACGTTGTAATGGGTGGCGATGAAGGCCACCTTGGGCCGCTTGCCC
The DNA here is from genome assembly GCA_040219935.1 of Pseudomonadales bacterium. GTDB lineage: Bacteria > Pseudomonadota > Gammaproteobacteria > Pseudomonadales > Azotimanducaceae > UBA7803. The sequence goes on from JAVJUA010000012.1 coordinate 20,237, forward strand.
GCCGGGGTGTAGTACAGCCCCTGACAGGGCATGAAGCCGGCGCCGTTGCGGGCCGACGTGGCGGAGGTCAGGGAGACGAACTCCCGCTCGATCTGCTGGCTCATGATGCTGGCTCCATTCCGAGTTCCCGTTTCACCAGGTTGCGCCCGGCGACCATGTTGGCGAGCTTCCTGTAGGCCACATCGCGAGGCAGGTACTTCATGCCGCAGTCGGGCGCGACCACGATGCGCTCCGGCGGCAGGTGTTCGAGCGCGGCGCGTATGCGCTCCGCTACCACCTCGGCCGATTCCGCGCTCTGATCGCGCAGGTCCAGCACGCCAACGTGGATGCGCTTGCCCGGCAGCAGGTCGAGATCGCCCAGGTCGAGCCGCGGCTGCGCGCATTCGAGCGAGATCTCGTCGACGCTGCAGGCGTCGAGCTCCGCCAGAAAGGCGTAGCGGTTCGGCTTGTCGCCGACGTGGCGGCCATAGCCGAAGCAGACGTGCAGCGCCGTGGTGCCGGTGGCGCCGGCCAGGGCACGGTTGATGGCGGCCACGGCATAGGCCCGGGCCTGATCCGGGCGCGCCTGCACGTATGGCTCGTCGAGCTGCACGATGTCGGCACCGGCGGCGAACAGCGCCTGCATCTCGCGGTTGACGGCGGCGGCATAAGCCTCCGCCAGCGCCTCCTCGTCCGGGTAGTAGTCGTTCTGGGCCTGCTGGGTCATGGTGAACGGCCCCGGCAGGGTCACCTTGACGGGCTTGTCAGTGTGCTGCTTGAGCAGGGCCACGTAGTCGGTCTCAGCGCTGTACTGCCAGACGATGGGCCCCGTCACGCGCGGCACCGGCACGGCGCGGCCGGTGCGATCGATGGCCTCGCCGGGATTGTCGAGGTCGACGCCGGCCAGCGACGTGGCGAAGCGGTTCGAATAGCTTTCGCGGCGGATCTCGCCGTCGGTGACGATGTCGACGCCGGCGCGAAGCTGCTCTTCCACCGCCTGCAGCGTGGCCATGCGCTGCGCCTCCTCGAGGCGGTCGGGCGCCACCCGCCAGAGCTCGCGCGCCCGCACGCGCGGCGGCAACCGCTCTCCCAGGCGGGCCCGGTCGATCAACCAGTCGGGTTGCGAATAGCTGCCCACCAGGGCGGCGGGCAGCAGCGGTAGCGGTTTGGTCATGGCGTCTTGCGTTCCAACGGTTGAGTCGGGGTCTCCATGGCGGCGAGCTGCTCGGCGAGCAGGGCGCGGATGCCGGGCATGCCGCGCCACAGAATGAACGCGCCGAGCGGACACAGCAGGCCGCCGCTGAGGGCGATGGACTTGCCGATCGCCGCGTCGTAGCCGAAGACGTAGTCCGTAGTCAGCGCCACCACCGTGGGCCCGACGCCCATGCCGAGCAGGTTCGCCACCAGGAAGTAGACGGCGGCCACCTGGCCGCGCAGCCGGTTCGGCGTCATGAGCTGCAGGGCGCCGGCGGCGATGCCGCCCTGAAAGGCCGAAAAGAACACGGCCAGCGACAGCGCGATGATGGCCTGCAGGTCGCTGCCGACGAAGCCTACCGCCACCACGCACGGCCACATGGCGACCATGGACAGGCCGATGGTGCGGATGTAGGCATCCTGCACGCCGTGGCGCATCCAGGCGTCGGCAATGACGCCGGCCAGCAGCAGCCCGGCCGTGCCGGCACCGATCATGATCAGGCCGAACGTCCAGCCTGCCGAGGCCGGTGTGTAGCCGAAGGTGCGGATGAAGTAGGTCGGCCCCCACAGGTTCAGGGCGTAGACCACCATGATGAAAATGGAGATGCCGAGAATGTGGGCGCCGTAGGCGCGGCGGCGATCCCAGACGTAGCGCGCCGCCTCGGGCAACGGGATGGCGGCCGCGTTGGCGCTGATGCCGCGGCGGGCGGGTTCCCGCACCGTCGCCACCATCAGCGCCGCCACCAGCAGACCCGGCACGCCGACGATGAAGAAGGTGAGCTGCCAGCCCTCGACCTCGCCGAGCACGGGCAGATGCACGTTACCCATGGTCTCGACGTAGGCGATCACCGCGCCGCCCAGCATGTAGGCGAGCCCGGAGCCGAAGGTGACGCCCATCATGTAGATCGACAGCGCCCGCGCCAGCAGGTGCTTCGGGAAGTAGTCCGTGATCATCGAGAACGCGGCCGGGCCCAGAGTGGCTTCGCCGACCCCGACGCCGACCCGGGCGGCGAACAGCGTCCAGAATCCCTTGGCCATGCCGCACAGCGCGGTCATGGCGCTCCACACGGCGATGCCCACCGCGATCAGGTTGCGTCGGCTCCTGGCGTCGGCAATGCGTGCCAGCGGCAGCCCCATGATGGCGTAGAACAGGGTAAAGGCGAGGCCGGCCAGCAGGCTGTACTGGGTGTCAGAGATCTGGAAGCTCTGGCGGATGGGGCCCACCAGCAGCCCCATGATCATGCGGTCGAGAAACGAGAAGGTCTGGGCCAGCACCAGCACGCCGACCACGTACCAGGCGTAGCCGATGCCGGCCGTGACCGCTGGCCCCGCCGCGACCGCGGCGGGGCTGGGGGCGGGCGGAGGGCTCACCGCTGATACGACAGGGTGAGTCCGTAGGTGCGCGGCAGGCCCCAGAACCGCTGGTTGAAGAAGTTGGCGGTGGGCACCAGGCCGGCCACGTACTCCTTGTCGGAGCAGTTCTTGCACCAGGCCTGCACGCGCCAGCGCTCGTCGCTGCTGCGCCAGCCGCCGGTGGCGTTCCACAGCCAGTAGTCACCGGTGCGCGCTTCCGGGTGGTTGAGCACGCCGTCGGTGAAGAACTTGCTCTCGTACTCGCCGGAACCGCGCACGAACATGGTGCCGAACGACACCGGCCATTCGTAGTCGGCGGAGACGAAAAGCTGGGTCTCGGGCGCTCTGGACAGCTCGCGATCGGTCTGATCCTCATCGACGAGGTACGTGCCGTCGGGCAGCTGCACCACCCGTCCGCCGCAGTTCGAAACTGGGTTGACGGCAGCGGCGGGGCCATTCAGGTCGGCGCAGAACTCGTCGTACTCGGCGTCGAGCAGGCCAACGCTGGCTTGCAGGGTGAGGCCGTCCACGGGTACGGCGATCAGCTCCAGCTCGATGCCCTTGTTGGTGGCCTCGCCGATGTTCTGAGCGGCGGTTTCCTGACCGGTGATGTTGGTGGAGGGGATGAACACCTCGAACTGCAGCCCTTCGAAGTTGGTGTAGAACAGCGCAGCGTTGGCGCGCAGGCGGCCGTCGGCCCACTCCGACTTGACGCCGATCTCGTAGGAGTCGGCTTCCTCGTCATCTGTCGGGCCCACGGTGAACGAGGAGTTGGCCCGGGCACCGAACTCGCCGGCCTTGAAGCCCTGGGCGTAGCTCGCGTAGCCCATGATCGAATCGGTGAAGTGGTAGTCGAAGCCGAGCGAGAAGGTGGTGTTGCTGCTGTCCAGGTCGCCGAACACGGTCATGGTAGTGGCCGCCATCTCGCTGATGGACGGAATCGAGTCCGGGTCCTGGGCACGGATGCCAGGCAGGAACCGGCCCGGATTGCGCATGAACTCCTTGTCTTCCTTGGTGTGGCGCACACCCACGGTCATGTTGAGATCGGGCGTGAGGGCGTAGATGGCCTGACCGAAGATGGCCCGGCTGTCGCCTTCCTGGGCGCCGTAGTCGGCGGATGGTCCCAGGGTCGGGAACGACTGCACCAGCTCGTGCTCCTGCTCGAAGTAGAACAGGCCGACCACCCATTCCAGGTTGCCCAGGAAGCCGTCGCGGCCGACGTAGTTCGACTGCAGCCGGATCTCCTGGCTGAACTGGTCGTGCACCTGGTCGCGGAAGGTGGGGAAGAAGGGAATCTCGGTCTGGTCGAAGTCGCTGGCGATGAAGTCGTCGGTCTCGACGTAGCCGGTGATCGACGTGATCGTGTACTCGCCCACCTCCCAGTCGATGATGGCGGTCAGGCTCTTCTGGTCGGTGTTGTGGAAGTCGAGCGCATCCCGGCCGACGTTGTAGACGCCGTCGTCGGGCTCGCCGGTCCAGAAGAACGGGGGGCCCTGGAAAATGATCGACAGGAGCTGGTTGGGGTCGGAAGCGTCGTCGCCGCCGGGCGCGTCGCTGCGCTCCTTCAGCCAGCCGCCGATCAGGGTCGCCTCGAAGGTGTCGGTGGGCGTCCAGCGCAGGGTGGCGCGCACCGTGTCCACGTCCTCGCCATTGAGGCGGTCACCGTTGACGCGGTTCTTGAAGTGGCCGTCGTAGTTCTGGAGCATGCCCGACACGCGCATGGACAGCTTGTCTTCGATGATCGGGAACTGCACGGCGGCGCGCAGATCTTCGCGGCCGTAGTTGCCTGCGGTCAGCTCGGCCTTGTAGTCGAGGGTGCCGTCAGGACGGATGGTGTCGATGGCGATGCCGCCCACCAGCGAGTTCTTGCCGAAGGTGGTGCCCTGGGGGCCGCGCAGCACCTGCACCGACTCGACGTCGAAGAAGTCGATGAGCGTGGCGATGGGGCGCGAGATGAACACGCCGTTGACCGAGATGCCGGCGCGCATCTCGTTGGTCGACTCGATGTTCTGGGTACCCATGCCCCTGATCGACACCGCGGCCGAGTTGGGGAACGTGGTCACCGGCTGAATGCGCACGTTGGGCGATGCCGGCCCGACGTCACGCAGGTCCTGGGCCGTGATCTTGTCGAGCAGCACCTGGTTGAATGCGGTGACCGAGGTCGGGCTGTCCTGCACGCTCTCCTCGCGGTAGCGGGCGGTGACCACCACTTCCTCGATCGGGCCGCTGGCGGCGGCCTGCTGCGCATGCGCAGCAGGCGCTGCGGCGAACGCGGCGGACAGCGACGCCGCCACGGGCATCCATCGTTTGATACCTGTCATTTCTCTCCCCTCTTGGCCCGCTGGCGGGCTGTTGGCTGGCGGCCGCTGCGGCGGCCGCCGATCTTTCGTTTCTAGCTCACGGTTGCCGCGCGCTCGCGCTCGGCGTCCGCCTCGCTCATCGGTTCGCAGTTGACGTCGTCTTCGTTCAGCTCCCGCGTCCAGGCGGCGAACTCCAGCAGGATGCCGTCCGGATCCTTGAAGTAGATCGAGCGGACGAAGGTGCTGGGCGTCAGCGTCGGGCTGGCCTGGGTCTCGGAGTCGTCGTGGTTGACCACCGGCGTGCAGTCGACGCCGGCCGCCTCTAGCTTCTTCTGGTACTCGTCGACCTTGTCGGCGGGAATATTGAACGCCACGTGGTTCATGGACGCATGCGCCGACGTGATCGAGCCGCGCCCGATCAGCGACTCGGCATGGGTCACGCCGGGTACCGACTCGGGGGCATCCGGAAACCAGAAGAACGCCAGCTGGTCGCCGTTGCCGATGTCGAAGAAGAAGTGCTGGCCCATGCCTTGGGGCAGGTTGATGGTCTTGGTCAGCGGCATGCCCAGCACGCCACTGTAGAAGTCCACCGTCTTCTTCATGTCCCGGCAGACCAGCGCGAGGTGGTTGATGCCCTGGATCTCGAACTTCTCGTTCTTGCGGTTCTGCTCTGGCATAAGCTTCTCCTGGTACTTAGTTACCTTAGCTTCTGCACGGGATCAATATCATTGACCATGGCCGTGCGTGTCAAGCCCGTGGGCAGGAATGTCCTACCGTCCCCGAGCCTATTGACAGCCGCCAGGATAGTCAATGATATTGATTGTTGTCGGCCGCCGTCACAAGGCGCGCATCCGGCACCCATTCAGAGGGAGGAACAGCCATGCCCAGACTCAGACAGGTACCCCGCGCCGAGGCGCCCGAGAACGTGCTCAAGTACTACAAGGCCCTGTTCGGCGACCGCGATCCGGTAGCCGAGCCCGGTACCGCAACCGGCACGCCCGGCAACTGGTGGACCGTGTTCGCCCTGGTGCCGTACATCTTCGATCACGCCACCAGCCACTTCGGCATGTTCGGCATGTTCGCCGACAAGAGCGTCAGTCAGCTCGACGGCAAGCTGCGGGAGATCGGCATCATGCGCGCCGGCTTCGCCCAGGGCAGCCAGTTCGTCTTCTCGCAGCACTGCAAGGCGGCGCGCCGCTTCGGGGTCAGCGACGCGCAGATCGAGGCGATACCGCACTGGCAGCTCTCGACCGCGTTCGACGAGAAGGAGCGGGCGGTGCTGGCCTGGGCCGACGCGTTGATCCTGCAGGGCGGACGTGCCTCGGACGAGCTGTTCGAGACGCTGCACCGGCACTTGTCCGATGAGGACATTCTGGAGTTGACGTACCACGTCATGGGCTACAACCTGCACGCGGTATGCTGCAAGGCGCTGCGCCTCGAGTACGACGACGTGGACGAGCGCATTCGCGAGGTGCCGGTACCCGAGGGCGGTGGCACCGCGGACTGGGCCGGCAACGCCTGGAAGAAGGACGACTGAGATGAACGCACAGACCATCGAGTATCAGGGTCTGCACCATCTGGCGCTGGTATGCAGCGACATGGCGCGCACCGTCGACTTCTACACCAACGTGCTGGGCATGAAGCTGAAGAAGGGGTTCGACCTGGACCATGGCTACGGCCAGCACTTCTTCTTCGACATGGGCGCCGGCAACGAGCTGGCATTCTTCTGGTTCAACGACGCCGGCGAGCGCCAGCCGGGCGTGAGCGGCCCCAACACCCTGGTGGGCCGGCGGCCAGGCAACATCACCTCATCCCACGGCTCCATGAACCACGTGGCGTTCAGCATCGCCCCGGAGAAGATCGACGGCTATCGTGAGCTGCTGATCTCCCGCGGCGTCGACTGCACGCCGGTGGTGAACCACGACGACGTGGTCACCGGCGCCGACTCCCGAACCAGCGACGCGGTGAGCGACAAGACCTGGCTGCGTTCCTTCTACTTCTTCGACCCGGACGGCATCATGCTGGAGTTCTGCGCCACCGTGAACACGGGTGCGCCCAGCGTCGACCTGCCGGTAGACGCGCGTGGCATCAAGGCTAACGGCCAGCCGATCACGGGCGCCTGATGGCGGTCAGCGGGCAGAGCCAGAAGAAGCCGGGATCGGCTCGGGACGTGGAAGCGGCGGAGGACCGGGTGCTGCTGCGCACCCTGATGCATGCGTTCTACTGGTTCGACGACGGCCTGCAGGCCCACATGCGCCGCAAAGCCGGCTTCTCGCTGCCGAGGGCGCAGTCCATGATCATGGTCTGCCTCACCGAGGGCGTCACCAGACAGGCGGAGCTGGCGCGCCGCCTGCGGGTGAGCAAGCAGGCCATTCAGCAGGCGCTGCGGACCATGGTGGAGAACGGTCTGGTCACCATCGATCCCGATCCGGACAATGGACGGCAGCGGCTGGTGCGCGTGACCCGGCGTGGGCAGGCGATGCGCGACATCGCCCGCTCCGGATTGCAGGCGCTGCAGACGGAGCTGGAGCGCCGCATTGGCAATGAACGTCTGGAGTCCCTGCATGACGCGCTCAACGCAGACTGGGGCCCGGTGCCCGGAGAGTCGGACCCGATCTGAGTCGGGTCGGGTGGCGCGCGGGCGCCTGTTCGGCATCGGCCTCGCGCTGCTGCTCGGCGCGCTGCCGGCAGCGGCTCAGATGCCGGCACTGGTAGCCGGCATGCTGGACAACGGCCTCGCCGATGCCGAGCAGCGATGTGCCTACACCCGGTTCACGGACAGTGACAGCGGCACCCGCACCGAACGCTTCGATCCGGCGCTGCCGGGGGACCCGTGGACGCTGCTCAGCATGGATGGCGCGCCGCCGACGCCGGAGGAGCTGCAGCGCTACGCGCGAAAGGCCGAGGAGCGGGCGGATCGGCGCCACCCCCTGGCCTTCGATCTGCGCAGCATGGTCGATCCGGAGGGCTGGCAGCTGCGGGCCGAGACCCATGCCGAGGCCGTCTTCGAGTTCCGGCTGCGACCCAACGAGGATCTCGGCGAGCGCCTGGTGGACAAGGTGCGTGGCACCCTGGTGGTCGATCGCCAGCGCCAGCAGCCGGTGCACATCCGCATCGAGAACGTCGAGCCGGCGTACGTGGCACCGTTGGTGCGAATCGCCCGCTACGCCCAGGACCTGCGCTTTCGCTGGGAAGAGCAGCTCGGCGTGTCGGTGCTTGCCAATGTCGAGACCCATCGCCGTGGCCGGGCGCTGGGTCTGAAGTCGCTGCACCAGGACAAGCAGGTGCGTTACTTCGACTATGAGTGCCGGCGCTGAGGCCCCGGCAAACAGGCTATATTCGGCGTCTCGAGAACATCGCCACGTGGCGCTGGAGGCCGACATGTCAGACAACGAACGCATCATTCGTGATTTCATCGCCGCCTGGTCGCGGCTCGACCCGGCAGAGCTGGCCGGCTACTTCACCGAGGACGGCTGCTACCACAACATCCCCGCGCAGCCGGTGCGGGGCCGGGACAAGGTCGAGCAGTTCATCCGCGGCTTCACCGCCACCTGGACCGAGACCCGCTGGGACGTGGTGAGTCTGGCCTGCGACGGCGATCGGGTGTTTGCCGAGCGGGTGGATCGCACCAAGACGTCCCAGGGCAACGTCGACCTGCCCTGTCTCGGCGTCTTCGAGCTCGAGAACGGCAAGATCCGGGAGTGGCGTGACTACTTCGATCTCAATACCTACATGAACGCGATGAAAGGCTGACCACGACGTGCTGCTTGCCCGTGCGGTGGATGTCCGGCGATGGCTGCGCGACGACCGCGCCACGCCGTCGAGCCAGCGCCTCCAGCGCGACCGCACCATCGGTCGGGAACTCGCAGCGAGCCGCCCGCAGGAGCGGGTGCTCGCCTGGTGGTCGGCGCTCGCTGCGGCGGGCCATCGCGAGGCGGATGCGCCATCCACCGGTGACCGGGTCGAAGCGGGGCGGCGCCTGGCCGTGGCGCTGCTGGTGGCGCTCGGGGTGGTGTTCGGGGCCGGCGTCGCCGGCGTCGCGCTCGCCTATGACGGTCGTCACCCGGTGAACCTGTTCACCCTGCTCGGCATCCTGGTGGGCGTACCGGCGGTCATGCTGATCCTGACGCTGCTGCTGCTGCCGGGCCGCATGCCCGGCCTCGGCGCCGTGCAGGGGCTGGCCGCGGGCCTGAATCTGGGGCGCTGGCTCGGCGCCTGGCTGGATCGCTGGCTGGGCGTGGACGTGTTCGCGCCGCACGGCGCCGCCGCGCTGGTGGCTGGACCGTTCTCACGCTGGCAGGTGGTGGTGTTCTCCCAGGGCCTGGCGCTCGGCTTCTTCGCCGGGGTGCTGGCAACCACCCTGCTGCTGGTCACGTTCACCGATCTGGCCTTTGGCTGGACCTCGACCCTCGATGTCGATGCCGGCCGCGTCGAGCGCTGGGTGTCGGCGCTGGCGGCGCCGTGGGCGCCCTGGCTACCGGCGGCGGTGCCGGACGCGGCGCTGGTAGAGGCCTCACGCTACTTCCGCCTGGAGGAGGATTCCGCCGCGGTGGACGTGGCTCGCCTCGGCGCCTGGTGGCCGTTCGTGGTCATGGTGATCGCCGTCTACGGCGCGCTGCCGCGGCTGCTGCTGCTGCTGCTCGGCTGCTGGCGGCTGCGCCGGGCGACCGTGCGCCTGCTGCTCGACGACCCGGAGGTCACCGCCCTGCTCGACCGCCTGCGGTCGCCCCTGGTGGGGTTGGATGGCAGCGCCGACGAAGAAGCGGTGGAGGCGCCGCGTGCGGCGCTGCCGCCGCCGCGGGACCTGCCCGCCGGCGAGGGTCTGGTGCTGCTGATCTGGAACTCGGCGGTGGATGCCGCCACCGCCGAAGGCTGGCTGGCCGGCCACCTGGGCGTGCGGCCCGCGGCCCAGGCCACGGTCGACACCGTGCACAGCGAGGCGGAGCAGCGCGCGCGCCTGGCGGCAGCCGTCAGCGCCCTGCGCGGCGGGCCACGCCGGGTGCTGGTGATGACCAAGGGTTGGGAGCCGCCGCTGCTGGAGTTCAACGACTTTCTGGGCCTGATCCGCGAGGTGCTGGGTGGCGGCTGCTCGATCACGGTGGTGCCCATGTCCCTCGGTGGTGGCGTTGCCGCCAACGACCGGGCGGTGTGGGCCGGGGCGCTGGCCCGGGTGCGCGATCCCCACCTCTACGTGCAGGATGCGGACGCATGATTCCTACGTTCGCCGTCGTCGGCCACCCCAACAAGGGCAAGAGCAGCATCGTCGCAACCCTCGCGGAAGACGAGCGCATCGGCATCTCGCCCGATCCCGGCACCACCCGCAGCGCCCACCGCTACACCATGAGCATCGATGGCGAGCCGCAGTACGTGCTCGTGGACACCCCCGGGTTCCAGCGCGCCAAGGCCGTGCTGGAGTGGCTGGAGGCGCGCGCGGCGTCGGCCCAGGAACGCCCGGCGCTGGTGGCCCGCTTCGTCGAGCAGCACCGGCAGGATCCGCGCTTCCATGACGAGGTGGCCCTGCTCGAGCCCATCGTCGACGGCGCCGGCATTCTCTACGTGGTGGACGGCACCAAGCCGTACGGCGCCGAGTACGAGCTGGAGATGCAGGTGCTGCAGTGGACGGGGCGGCCGCGCATGGCGCTGGTGAACCTGATCGGCGATGGCGACTACGTCGAGGCATGGCGCCAGGCGCTGGGCCAGTATTTCTCCATCGTCCGCGTGTTCGACGCGGTGCGCGCCGACTTCGGCAAGCGGCTGGCGCTGCTGCAGGCGTTCGCGGAGCTGGACGAGCACTGGCGCGGCCCCATCGACCGTGCCGTGGCAGCGCTCAAGGCGGAGCGGCCGCGGCGCCGCAGCCGCAGCGCCGCCCAGATCGCCGAATGCGTGGTGGCCTGTCTGACCCGCACCGAGCAGGCATCGCTCAGCGACGTGGATGCGGCCTCGTCGGAACGCCGTCGCGAGCTGGAGGCGCAGCTCCTGGAGCGGCTTCGCGACTACGTCCGCGCGCAGGAGCGGCAGGTGCGTGACCGGGTGCAGGCGCTGTACCGGCATCAGGCCCTGGCCCGGCAGGAGGCGGCGGCCGAGCTGCTGGCCGGCGACATCTTCACCAGCGAAGGCTGGGAGCTGTTCGGCCTGTCCCGCACCCAGCTCGTGGTCTCGGGCGCGGTGTCCGGCGCTCTGGCCGCGGGCGGTCTGGACCTGCTGGCCGGCGGCGCGTCCCTGGGCCTGTTCAGCAGTGTGGGCGCCCTGATCGGCGGTGCCGGCGCCTGGTTCGGCGGTGACCGGCTGGCCCGGATCGAGGTGCTCGGCCAGAATCTGGGCGGGCGCCTGCTGCGCGTCGGGCCGGTGCGGGCGCCGAACTTTCCCTGGGTGCTGCTGGGTCGAGCCTGGGTGCACCACAGCCTGGTGGCCGAACGCAATCACGCGCGCCGCGAGGCAATCTCCCTGGCCGTGGCGGACGCCACGAACCTGATGGACAGCATTCCCGACGACGTGCGCAAGGATCTGGCCCGCGCCTTCCGGAGCCTGGGCGAGGGCGACGCGGGTGCCGACACCGTGCCCCGCCTCACCGCGCTGATCGAGCGGGTGCTGGCGCTGGAGGCCGCGCCTGCGCAGGGGGATCGATGACGGATGCGGCCGTGCCCGACTTCAGCGACCGCTTCGAGGCCGCCGATACTCAGGTGCGTATCCGCCCGATCCGTCCCGACGACCGTGAGCGGGAAGCCGCGTTCGTTCGCGCCTTGTCGCCGGCGTCGCGTTACTTCCGCTTTCACTCGGCTATGCGGTCGAGCCCAGCGACGAATTCCGCGCCACCCGGCTTGGCAAGCACGTCCCCCCTGAGCAAGGGGACCTCTGAGCAGGCGTCTTCCGTAGCGTCGCCGACGATGATACAAAGCCTGCATGGAGAGGGTTCTGGGGCTGGTCGTGCTGCTCCTGATCGGGGCGGCCACGCGGGCTGATATCGCTGTCGAGATTGCACCGGGAGAGGTTCTGCGCCTGACCCGGCTCGCCGCCGTGGACGGCGACATCGTCATCGACGGCGCGTTGAACGAGGCGGTGTGGCGTCAGCTTCCGGCCTACGATCCGTTCGTCGTCATCGAGCCCGATACGCTGACCGCGCCGCGTCACCGCACGCTCATCCGGCTCGCTTACGACGACCGCGGACTATACCTCGGCGCCGAGATGCATCAGCCCCCGGAGACGCTGATCAAGCGCCTGAGCAGCCGCGACGACCGGGCGCTGAACCGCGACAGCATCAACCTCACCCTCGACACCTCTGGCGAGGGTCGTTACGGATTCTGGTTCGGCGTCAATCTGGGCGACACGCTGAGCGACGGCACGGTGCTGCCCGAGCGCAGCTTCAGCAATGACTGGGACGGGCCCTGGCGGGGCCGCAGCCGGGAGACCGAGTTCGGCTGGACGGCCGAGTTCTTCATTCCCTGGAGCACCGTATCCATGCCGGTGGCGCCCGGCGTGCGGCGCATGGGTCTTTACATGTCCCGCAAGGTGGCCTATCTGGAAGAACGCTGGGGCTGGCCGGCGCTGCCGGACACCGTGCCGCGCTTTATGTCGGTGCTGCAGGGCTTCGAGATGGAAGGCGTGGCGCCGCGCCAGCAGTACAACTTCTATCCCTTCCTCGGCATCACCCAGGATCACATCGACGACGAGGTGCGCTATCGGGTCGGGGCCGACGTGTTCTGGCGGCCATCCACCAACTTCCAGCTCAACGCCACGGTCAATCCCGACTTCGGCAACGTCGAGACCGACGAGGTCATCATCAACCTCTCGGCCACCGAGACCTTCTTTCCGGAGAAGCGTCTGTTCTTCCTGGAGGGGCAGGAGATCTTCGTGGCGTCACCGCGTGCCGACACCCGCGGCGGCGGCGTCGGCAGTTCCGGCGCGCCCTACACCATGGTCAACACCCGTCGCATCGGTGGTCGTCCGGAGCTGCCGGTGCTGCCGCCGGGCTCGGCCGTCACCGCCCGGGATCGCATTCAGCCCGTCGACCTGCTCGGTGCGGCGAAGGTGACCGGGCAGCTCGGCGCGCTGCGCTACGGCGTGCTCGGCGCCTTCGAAGACGACGTGACGCTGAATGCCCAGGGGCCCGACGGGGCGTTCCGGGTGCGGCAGGACGGCAACGACTACGGCATCGCCCGGGTGCTCTACGAGGACAATCCCCGCGGTGCCTACCGGGCGCTCGGCTTTCTCAGCACGGCGGTGAAGAAGCCCACGGGTGACGCGCTGGCCCACGGCATCGACTGGCACTACCTGACCAGCAACGGCAAGCTGAAGATCGACGGCCAGGCCATGACCTCGGACATCGACGGCGTCGGCCGCGGCCACGGCGGCTTCGTCGACTTCGAGTACACCTACCGTCGCGGCATGGTGCAGCGGCTGGGCCTCGAGTACTTCGACGAAGACTTCAACATCAATGATCTGGGGTTTCTGGAGCGCAACGACCACTACCGCTTGCGCAGCGCCTTCGTCTTCACCCGCGCCAATCTGGGCCCGCTGCGCAGCAACCAGCTCGACATCCGCGGCTTTCTGCAGAAGAGCATTTCCGAGAGCCTGCTGAATGCCGGCGGCATCTTCATCTCCAACCGCGCCGAGTTCCGCAACCTGTCGAGGCTGACCCTGCGCCTGCACTTCCTACCCGGGCAGTACGACGACCTGAACAGCTTCGGCAACGGCACCTTCCGGATCGACAAGCGGCGTGAGGCGTTTGCGCTCTGGGAGTCCGACAGCACCCGCGCGGTCGTCATGCTGCTGGGCGGCGGCTTCCGCGAGGAGAACCTGGGCGGCGACTCGTGGATGGCGGAGGCCGGCGTCGTCTGGCGGCCGAGCGATCGCTTCAACCTCACCATGAAGTTGCGCTACGACGACCGCGACGAGTGGCTGCTGCAGCAGCAGGACACGCTGTTCGCCACCTTTCAGGCCGAGCAGTGGCAGCCGAAGCTGTCCGCCGACTTCTTCATCACCGCTCGCCAGCAGCTGCGGGTGTCGCTGGACTGGGTGGGCATTCGCGCCGAGGAAGACCGCTTTCTGCGGGTGCCCGGCCGGCCCGGCGGCCTGATCGAGGTCGACAAGCCCGTGGGCCCGGGCTTCCGTCCCAGCTACGACTTCTCGGTCTCGCAGCTCAACGTGCAGGCCCGCTACCGCTGGGAGATCGCGCCCCTGTCGGACATCTTCCTGGTGTACACGCGCCAGGCCGACCGCCGCGCGCCGCTCGGCGACGACGGCTTCACCGACCTCGCCGACCATGCCTGGAACGCGCCGCTGCAGAACCTGCTGGTCTTCAAGATCCGCTACCGGTTCGGATCCTGAGTGGGCCTACGCCTGTCCTGAGCGCAGCAGGTTGAAGAACTCGCGTCGCGTCTTCGGCCCGTGGGTGGCGAAGCTCGGGTTGGCCTCGCTCCGGTAGTCTGCCCGCTGCCGGGCGATGCGGTCGGCAGCCCTGGCGGACGCGCGCAGCTTCACCTCCTCGTCGCTGATCCGGTACGGCACGGTGGCGTTCAGCCCGAACACCCGGGCGCGCAAAGCCGGCGTGATCTCCGGGTAGCCGTGGGCTTCGCGCAGCGGTTCGGCGATCTGGAAGGTGCGGAACGCCTGAATCTGATCCTGAGGCGAGCCGTACCAGATCGAGTCGGTGCCCCAGAGCACGTTGTTCTCGCCGACGTACTTGAACAGCTTGCCCAGCACGTGAGCGGCGTCCTCGGGCTCGCGCATCAGAAAGCGCCAGGTGCTGCCGAGCTCGGCGTAGACGTTGCTGTTCGGGGCGATGCCGTTGTCGATCAGCGACTGAATCAGCGTATCGACGCCATCGCGGCCGCTGCCCGGCTCGAAGGCGCGCTCCGGCTTGCCGGCAACGTAGCCGGAGTGATAGACGATGAAGGCGACGTCGGGATACTGCCTGGCCACCACGCCGATGTCGCGGCACTGGCTGTACTCGTAGGCGCGATCGGACAGCGGCAGCCCCTTGTGAATGCAGATCACCTTCACGTCCAGCGCGCGGGCCCGCTCGATGAACTCGAGCCCGACGTCGTCGGACAGCCAGAAGCCACCGCCGGGGCCGAACTGGGTGTAGGTCTTCCAGGCGCAGACGTTCCACTGCCGGGCCAGGGCTTCCATGCGCTCGATGTCGCCCTGCTGGTTCGGGTTGACCCGCCCGTGCAGCATCAGCCGCTGCGTGCCGTCGAGCTGATCGACGATGTCGCGCACCGCGTTCGCAGCTTCGATCGTCACGGGTTCGGCGTCCGATGGCGATGGCACGAAGGACAGCACCATCATGTCGGTGTCCGAGTCGAGGAACACGTCTTTCACGAACTCGTCGGGACCGAGGCAGTCGAGGTAGGCACGGGGGTCGGTGCCATCGTCGAGGGCGCAGTCGGCCTTTGGCATGCCGGAAAACGGTCGCGCGAACTCCGGCACCTGGGCGAGCCAGGCGCCGGTCGGGTCGACGTAGTGACCCTGCACGTCGAAGATGAACTCGTCGCCGCCCAGGGTCGCCTGCGCCAGCGCGTCGTCCAGGGCCGCCTCGGCGGGCACCTGGAAGAAGCCGCCGCTGTTGCCGATGGCGGCGTTGGCTTGGTTCATGGCCAGCAGCGCGGTGGCGGCGCCCGCGCTCGAGATCAGAAAGCGTCGGCGGCTCTTGCCGACGCGCCGGGCGTTGGCGTCGGCGTCGCTGAGCGCCAGCCGATTGCCGGCGCGGTTGGCAGCGCTGAGCGGCTGCGGCACGAACTCGCCGTTGGACGTGGTGTCGATCTTGATCGGCAGGCGCAGGCCCTCGGGGTCGAGGTCTTGTCGCTGGGTCATGGCTCCCTTATATGGACGCCTCCCGTGTGGCAATCGACTCGTTGAAGTTGGCGCTGCGGGAACGGTTGCAGTCTTATATCCGGCCTGTTGGTAGCATGACCGGATGTTCCGGCTGCTTGGCCCTGATGGGTAGTCGCGAGGGTCG
>JAVJUA010000013.1:0-570 GCA_040219935.1 Pseudomonadales bacterium
CCGGGCGAGGCGGTGACGATGAGCACGCCCAGTTCGTCCAGCGCGGCGATGCGGGAGCCGTCAGTCGACGTCTGGCTGACGATGGCCTGCTGGAGCACGCTGGGCTTGGTGTTGGGCGTGCGGATCACCAGCGTGGTGGCCAGGTCGCCGCCCGGCTTGGCGGGCACGCTGGCCTTGGGTACGACCTGGTAGAACCCGTCGATGGCCCCGGGCACCATCGCGAAGCCGTTCTGCTCCAGGAAGGAGTTGAGCAGCCGTAGGTATTGCTCGGGCGGAATGCGCAGCTCCTGGGTGATCATCACGCTGCCGGTCAGGCTCGTATCGACCGCCAACTGCACGCCCAGGCGCGCCACGGCGATATCCAGCAGCGTGCGCAGCTGCACGGGCTCGGCGAAGGGCCCGATGATGATCGGCTCGTCGGACTGGGTCGCGCCGCCCTGCTGGCCGTCCTGTCCGCCGCCTTCGGCCCCCGGCTCGGGCACGAGCGCGGGCGAGCGTTCGCCGGCGGGGCTGCCCTGGGGTTGGTTCTGGGCCATGGCGGCGGCGGTGGCGAGCGAGATCGCCAGTCCG
>JAVJUA010000014.1:0-1507 GCA_040219935.1 Pseudomonadales bacterium
CCGCGCGCGGACGCACGCTGCGGCGGCGCGGCGTGGTGGCTCAGCTCGGCCGGCTGACCATCGCCGTGGCGGTGGTGGTGGGCATGCTGGCCGGCGTGGGGGCGTTCACCTTCGGCTATGGCGAGGGGTGGGCGTACCTGAGCAACGATCCGCAGGCGTGCGCCAACTGCCACGTGATGCAGGGGCACTACGACGCGTGGCAGAACTCCAGCCACCACGCCGTGGCGACGTGCAACGACTGCCACCTGCCCCACGACTTTACCGGCAAGTGGGTCACCAAGGCCGACAACGGGTTCTTTCACTCGCTGGCGTTCACCACCGGCGACTTCCACGAGCCCATCCAGATCAAGCCGCGCAACGCCCGGGTGACGCAGAACGCCTGCCTGCACTGCCACGCGGATTTCGTGCACAGCATGCTGCCGGCGCAAGACGGGGGCGGCATGCTCTCGTGCGTGCACTGCCACCAGGACGTTGGCCACGACGAGCGACAGTGACGGAGAGCTTCCATGAGCGACACGCATCCTGCTGATACCAGGCCAGCGCGGCCCACCCCCGCCGAAGATGCCCGCCGCACGCGCTCCCGGCGTGTGTTCGCCCTGGGCGCGGTGCTGGCCGTCGCGGCCGTCGCCACGGTCGTGGTGACCTTCGTGCTGGTGACGATGTTCGAGCACAAGCAGGACGCGCGCACGCCCTTCGTGCGCGTGGCCGAGGTGAGCGAGGTCAGCACCGACCCCAGGCCATGGGGCCTCAACTGGCCCCACCAGTTCGACGCCTACATGCGAACGGCCGAGGGCGTGCAGTACGGCGGCTCGAGCGCCCTGACGGCCAGCAAGCTCGAGGAGAGCCCGTGGCTCAAGCGGCTGTACGCGGGCTATGCCTTCAGCCTGGACTACCGCGAGGCCCGGGGGCACGCGTACATGCTCTACGACCAGACGGTGACCGAGCGGGTGACCAAACGCCAGCAGAGCGGGGCCTGCCTGCACTGCCACGCGTCGAACACGGTGGCGTACCGGCGCGTGGGGCTCGAGGCGATGGGCCATGACGCCAGCGACGCCGCGCTGGCCGAGGGCTTCAACATGCCGGCGGTCATCCGCGGGTTCGAGGAGGTCAGCCGCAAGCCCTACCACGAGGTGCTGGCGATCGTGGCCAGCGTGCCCGATGGCACGCCGGACAACGATACCGCCTTGCACCCCGAGATGCGCGAGCAGTCGAGAATCGAGACGCCCGCGGGCCACATCGACCTGGGCAACGCCCACCCGGTGAGTTGCGTGGATTGCCACGACCCGGAGACCATGGCCATCCGCATCACGCGGCCGGGCTTCGTGCAGGGCATCGCCGAGCTGGCCGCCAGCGACGAGCCGGTGCCGCACATGCCCAGCATCGACCGCTGGCGCGAGGGCGGTCGGGCCGAGCCGTACGACCCCAACGCCCTTGCCACGCGTCAGGAGATGCGCTCGTTCGTGTGCGGCCAGTGCCACGTGGAGTACTACTGCGCCAACAAGATGAC
>JAVJUA010000015.1:0-15638 GCA_040219935.1 Pseudomonadales bacterium
GAGATGGTGATGCCGGGAGACAACATCAACATGGTGGTGTCGCTGATCAACCCGATCGCCATGGACGACGGTCTGCGGTTCGCGATCCGTGAAGGCGGCCGAACGGTCGGCGCCGGGGTAGTGACCAAGGTCATCGAGTAAGGAAAGCAGGGCCCCGACCGCGCGGGCAGCTCCCGGGCTGCCCGTGCGTCGTAGTGGTGCCAACGACGGGCGTCGATCGCCGTCGGAACGAGTTTAGGCCAGTAGCTCAATTGGTAGAGCAGCGGTCTCCAAAACCGCAGGTTGGGGGTTCGATTCCCTCCTGGCCTGCCAGTAGAGCAGGTGAGTGACTTGAGCACAGGTACCGAATCTACCGCGCAATCCCCGCTGGATTGGCTGAAGTGGCTGGTGGTGACTGCCATCGTCGCGGGCGGCATTTTCGGCAACTGGTACTACCAGGAAGAGCCCTTGCTGTATCGGGTGATGGCGCTGGTCGTCATGGCGGCCATGGCCACCCTGCTGGCGGGGCAGACCCGCAAGGGCGGGGCCGCCTGGGAACTGATGAAGGAAGCTCGCGGCGAGATCCGCCGGGTGGTCTGGCCGAAGCGGGAAGAGACCGTACAGACCACCGTGATCGTGCTGGTACTGGTGCTGATCTTCGCGCTGATCCTGTGGCTGCTCGACACCGGGCTGTCCTGGGTCGTGAAGTCGCTGATCGGCTGACGGGCCGTACGAACCCACTAAGGTAAACGATCACAATGGCGAAGAAATGGTACGTGGTGCACGCCTACTCCGGGTTCGAGAAGAACGTGGCGCGGGCGCTGAAAGAGCGCGTTGCGCTCTCGCAACTCGAGGAGTTCTTCGGCGAGATTCTGGTGCCTACCGAAGAGGTGGTGGAAATGCGCGGCGGTCAGAAGCGCCGCAGCGAACGCAAGTTCTTCCCCGGCTACGTGCTGGTGCACATGGAACTGAACGATGACACCTGGCATCTGGTCAAAGAGACCCCGAGGGTGATGGGCTTCATCGGCGGCAAGGCTGATCAGCCGGCGCCGCTCACCGAGGCAGAAGCCAACGCGATTCTCGATCGTGTTGCTGCCGGCAGCGAGAAAGCCACGCCCAAGACCATCTTCGAGCCGGGTGAGGTGGTACGTGTCATCGATGGACCGTTCAACGACTTCAACGGCGTCGTCGAAGAGGTCAACTACGAGAAGAACCGCTTGCAGGTTGCGGTCACCATCTTCGGCCGGTCGACGCCGGTGGAGCTGGATTTCGGACAGGTCGAGAAAGGTTGAGAAGTTCGGGGTGGGAGGCGGCTCCCGCCCCACGGTCGCGAAGCAGACGGGGAGTGGCGTCGCGCGGTTGATTCCGTGTCGGCCCACGTTGGCACCCACAGGAGAATGTCATGGCTAAGAAGGTCGAAGCCTACGTCAAGCTGCAGGTCGCAGCTGGCCAGGCGAACCCCAGCCCGCCGGTCGGTCCGGCTCTGGGTCAGCACGGCGTGAACATCATGGACTTCTGCAAGGCGTTCAACGCCCAGACGCAGAATCTGGAGCAGGGCCTGCCGATTCCGGTGGTGATTACGGTCTATTCCGACCGCAGCTTCACGTTCATCACCAAGACGCCGCCGGCGTCGGTGCTGCTGCGCAAGGCCGCCAAGATCAGCAAGGGCAGCCCTACGCCCCACACCGATAAGGTGGCGACGCTGACCCGCGCCCAGATCGAAGAGATCGCCAAGATCAAGATGCCCGACCTGACCGCGGCGGACATGGATGCGGCGGTTCGAACCATCGCCGGCACCGCCCGCAGCTCCGGCATCGATGTGGAGGGTCTGTAACATGGCCAAACTGACCAAGCGCCGTCGCGCAATTCTCGAGAAGTTCGATCGTGAGCGTCAGTATCCGATCGAAGAGGCCGTAGGCCTGCTGACCGAGTTCGCCAAGAGCAAGTTCAAAGAGAGCATCGACGTCGCCGTGAACCTCGGCGTCGATCCTCGCAAGTCCGACCAGGCCGTGCGCGGCGCTACGACGCTGCCCCACGGCTCCGGCAAGACGGTGCGTGTAGCCGTCTTCGCCCAGGGCGACGCGGCCGACAAGGCTCGCGCGGCCGGTGCAGACCTGGTCGGGTTCGAAGACCTGGCCGACCAGATCAAGGGCGGCCAGCTCGACTTCGACGTGGCCATTGCCACCCCGGATGCCATGCGCATCGTCGGCCAGCTCGGCAAGGTGCTGGGCCCGCGCGGCCTGATGCCGAACCCGAAGACCGGCACCGTGACGCCCGACGTCGAGACCGCCGTCAGGAACGCCAAGGCCGGCCAGATTCAGTACCGGGCAGACCGTGGCGGCATCGTCCACGGCAGCGTCGGGCAGGTGGGCTTCGACGCGCTGCACATCAAGGAAAACGTGCAGGCCCTGATCAACGACCTGAGGAAGGCCAAGCCTGCCTCGGCCAAGGGCCAGTACCTGAAGAAGATCACCCTGTCGAGCACCATGGGGCCGGGAATCACGGTCGACCAGAGCTCGCTGGAGATCTAGAGCTAGGGAACGAGATTTTGAAGGTCCCGGCCGCCGTTCGCGGCAGCCGGGTGCCGTCAAAAACCGTAGGTGGCTGCCGCCCAGCGGCAGCTTTGCGGTTGCTTTGCAACCGCAGGCTGCTACGAAGCGGCGGGCCTTAATTGCCTACGCAGACGGCGATACCTTGGAACGGGCACGATGAAGATCGTTTCGTTTCCCGGGTTCGTCGCCGTGTGCTTGCCCGGCAAGCACCGAGCCCTTTCACATGGGGTGAAAGGGAACAGGATATCGGCGATATCCGAGGAGAAAACATGGCACTGAGACTTGAAGAGAAGCAAGCCATCGTTGCCGAAGTCAACCAGGCCGCCGTCAGCGCTCTGTCGGCCGTGGTCAGCGACTATCGCGGACTCACCGTGAGCCAGATGACCAACCTGCGCGTGAAGGCGCGCGAGTCGGGCGTCTATCTCCGGGTGATCCGCAACACGCTGGCACGCCGCGCGGTGGAAGGAACGGAGTACGAGTGCCTCAAAGAGGCGCTCGCCGGTCCGACCTTGCTGGCGTTCTCGCAAGAGGACCCGGGCGCAGCCGCCCGCCTGCTGAAGGACTACGCCAAGGAGCACGAAGCGCTCAAGGTGCGGGCCCTGTCGGTGGGTGGTCAGCTGTTCGGGGCGGAAGACATCGACCGCCTGGCCAAGCTGCCTACGCGGGACGAAGCCCTGGCGCTGCTCATGGCCGTCATGCTGGCCCCCGTCACCAAGCTGGTTCGCACGTTCAACGACGTGCCCGGCCGGGTGGTTCGGGCGGTCGCCGCGGTGCGCGATCAGAAGCAGGCGGCTGCCTGATCCGGGCTGACTTTCGGGCGACTAACGAAACGACATCAGGAGATATTTGCAAATGGCACTTTCGAAAGACGACATCCTGAACGCCATCGCCGAGATGAGCGTAATGGAAGTGGTGGAACTGGTTTCCGCCATGGAAGAGAAATTCGGCGTTTCCGCCGCTGCGGCCGTTGCCGTTGCGCCGGCAGCGGCCGGTGGCGAGGCTGGCGCGGCAGCGGAAGAGCAGGACGAGTTCGAAGTCGTTCTGTCGGCTGCGGGCGAGAAGAAGGTCAACGTCATCAAGGTCGTTCGCGCCATCACCGGGCTGGGCCTGAAGGAAGCCAAGGCCCTGGTCGACGAGGCGCCCTCGTCGGTCAAGGACGGCCTCAGCAAGGCCGAAGCCGAAGACCTCAAGAAGCAGCTGGAAGAAGCCGGCGCGACTGTTGCACTCAAGTAAAGACCTCAAGGCCGACGGGGCTGAAGAGCCCCGCTCGGGCCGCGACGCGAAGGCTGGGCATCCGTGCGATGTCCGGCCTTTCGTCGCAGGGGCAACCCGGTACTCAAGTCAGACAGACCAGGCAGGTAGCCGCGGGAGAATCTAATGGCGTACAGCTTTACCGAGAAGAAACGCATCCGCAAAGACTTCGGGAAGCTCCCCGAATTCATGGAGATGCCGTATCTTCTCTCGATTCAGATAGATTCGTACAACCAGTTTCTGCAGCCCGGTCACAAGGCCGAGCAGCGCAACGAAACCGGCCTGCACGCGGCGTTCCGTTCCGTGTTTCCGATCGTCAGCTACTCGGGCAGCGCGGCCCTGGAGTACGTCGACTACCGTCTCGGTGAGCCGGCGTTCGACGTCAAGGAGTGCGTGCTGCGCGGCAATACCTATGCGGCGCCCCTGCGGGTCAAGGTTCGGCTGATCATTTACGACAAGGAGTCGTCGAACAAGGCCGTCAAGGACGTGAAGGAGCAGGAAGTGTACATGGGCGAGATTCCGCTCATGACCGAGAACGGCACCTTCGTCATCAACGGCACCGAGCGCGTGGTGGTTTCCCAGCTGCACCGCTCCCCCGGCGTCTTCTTCGACCACGATCGTGGCAAGACCCACTCTTCGGGCAAGCTGCTGTACTCGGCCCGGGTGATTCCTTACCGTGGCTCGTGGCTCGACTTCGAGTTCGACCCCAAGGACTGCGTGTTCGTGCGCATCGACCGTCGCCGCAAGCTGCCGGCGACGATCACCCTGCGCGCGCTCGGGTTCAGCTCCGAAGAAATTCTCGAGATGTTCTTCGAGACCAACGTCTTCCACGTCAAGAAGGACGGCTTCTCCGTGGACCTCATCCCCGAGCGGATGCGGGGCGACGTGGCGACCTTCGACATCCTCGACAAGAAGGGCAAAGTCATCGTCGAGGTCGGCCGGCGGATCACCGCCCGGCACGTGCGCCTGCTCGAAGAGAGCGGCATCAAGCGTCTGGACGTGCCTCGCGAGTACCTGCTCGAGCGCGTCATCGCCAAGGACATTGCCGATCAATCGACCGGCGAGATCCTGGTGCCCTGCAACACGATCATCACCGACGAAGTTCTCGACAAGCTGCTCGAGGCGGGCGTCAACCAGATCGCCACCATCTACACCAACGATCTGGATTGCGGCCCGTACATCGCGGACACGCTGCGTATCGACCCCACCAGCAACCGGCTGGAGGCCCTGGTCGAGATCTACCGCATGATGCGCCCTGGCGAGCCGCCCACCAAGGAGGCCGCGGAGAACCTGTTCAACAACCTGTTCTTCTCCTCGGAGCGCTACGACCTCTCCGCTGTCGGCCGGATGAAGTTCAATCGCCGCCTCGGCCGCGAGGCGATCACGGGTGAAGGCACCCTCACCAACGACGACATCATCGACGTGCTGCGCACGCTGGTGGAGATCCGCAACGGCAAGGGCTCGGTGGACGACATCGACCACCTCGGCAACCGCCGGGTGCGTTCGGTGGGCGAGATGGCCGAGAACCAGTTCCGCGTCGGTCTGATCCGGGTCGAGCGGGCGGTCAAGGAGCGTCTGTCGCTGGCGGAGTCGGAAGGGCTGATGCCCCAGGACATGATCAATGCCAAGCCGGTAGCGGCGGCGATCAAGGAGTTCTTCGGCTCGAGCCAGCTCTCCCAGTTCATGGATCAGAACAACCCGCTCTCCGAGGTGACCCACAAGCGCCGGGTGTCGGCGCTGGGGCCGGGCGGTCTGACCCGCGAGCGCGCCGGCTTCGAAGTGCGCGACGTGCATCCGACCCACTATGGCCGGGTCTGCCCGATCGAGACGCCGGAAGGTCCGAACATCGGCCTGATCAACAGCCTGGCGACCTACGCCCGCACCAACGAGTACGGCTTCCTGGAGACGCCGTATCGCAAGGTCGAAAATGGCAAGGTCACCGAGCACGTCGAGTATCTGTCGGCCATCGACGAGGCGGCCTACGTCATCGCCCAGGCCAGCGCGCCGCTGAGCGCCAAGGGCGAGTTCGTCGGCGAGCTGGTGGACGTGCGCCATCAGAACGAGTTCCAGAAGACCACCCCCGACAAGGTGGAATACATGGACGTGTCGCCGAAGCAGGTGGTTTCGGTGGCAGCATCGCTGATTCCGTTCCTCGAGCACGACGACGCCAACCGGGCGCTCATGGGCTCGAACATGCAGCGTCAGGCGGTGCCGACGCTGCGCGCGGAGAAGCCGCTGGTGGGGACCGGCATGGAGCGCCATGTCGCCCGCGATTCCGGCGTCTGCGTGATCGCCTCTCGAGGCGGCTCCGTCGACTCGGTCGACGCCAGCCGGATCGTGGTGCGGGTCAACGACGACGAGATCCAGGCCGGCGAGGCGGGCGTGGACATCTACAACCTGACCAAGTTCACGCGCTCCAACCAGAACACGTGCATCAACCAGCGGCCGCTGGTGAAGCCCGGTGACGTCATCGCCCGGGGCGACGTGCTGGCGGACGGGCCGTCTGTCGACATGGGCGAGCTGGCGCTGGGTCAGAACATGCGCATCGCCTTCATGCCGTGGAACGGCTACAACTACGAAGACTCGATCCTGGTCTCCGAGCGGGTGGTGCAGGAAGACCGATTCACCAGCATCCACATCCAGGAGCTGACCTGCATCGCGCGCGACACCAAGCTGGGGCCGGAGGAGATCACCTGCGACATCCCCAACGTCGGCGAGGGCGCGCTGTCCAAGCTCGACGAGTCGGGCATCGTCTACATCGGCGCCGAGGTGAAGGCGGGCGACATCCTGGTGGGCAAGGTCACGCCGAAGGGCGAAACCCAGCTCACCCCGGAAGAAAAGCTGCTGCGGGCCATCTTCGGCGAGAAGGCCTCCGACGTGAAGGACACCTCGCTGCGGGTGCCCACCAGCGTCAAGGGCACGGTGATCGACGTTCGGGTGTTCACCCGCGATGGCGTCGAGAAGGACCAGCGCGCCAAGGACATCGAGAAGTCAGAGCTGGCCCAGATCCGTAAGGACCTGGACGACCAGTACCGGATCGTCGAGGCCGCCACCTACGAGCGGCTCCGCTCCGCCCTGGTGGGCCATCAGGCCGCCAGCGCGCCGGGCAAGAGCAAGGGCGTCAAGATCGATGACGACTTCCTGGACGGTCTGGGCAAGGACGACTGGTTCAAGATCCGCATGTCGGATGACGCCCTGAACAACCTGCTCGAGCGCACCGAGGCCCAGCTTCGCGAGCGCAAGGAGCAGCTCGACGCGCGCTACGCCGACAAGCGCGGCAAGCTCGAGACCGGCGACGATCTGGCACCCGGCGTGCTGAAGATCGTCAAGGTCTACCTGGCCATCAAGCGCCGCATTCAACCCGGCGACAAGATGGCTGGCCGCCACGGCAACAAGGGCGTGATCTCGGTGATCATGCCGGTCGAGGACATGCCGTTCGACGAGAACGGCGAACCGGTGGACGTGGTGCTGAATCCCCTGGGCGTGCCGTCACGCATGAACGTCGGCCAGGTGCTGGAAGCGCACCTGGGCTGGGCTGCCAAGGGCATCGGCACCAAGATTCAGGCCATGCTCGACACTCAGGTCAAGATCAGCGAGGTGCGTCAGTTCCTCGACCAGGTCTACAACAGCGTCGGCGAGTCGAAGGTCGATCTGAAGTCGCTGTCGGACGCCGAGCTCGTCGAGCTGGCCACGAACCTGAAGCAGGGCGTGCCCATAGCGACGCCCGTGTTCGACGGTGCCACCGAGCCCGAGATCAAGAAGCTGCTGGAGCTGGCGGATCTCCCCACCAGCGGTCAGGCGACGCTGTACGACGGCCGCACCGGCGAGAAGTTCGACCGGCCCGTTACCGTCGGCTACATGTACATGCTGAAGCTGAACCACCTGGTGGACGACAAGATGCACGCGCGCTCCACCGGCTCGTACAGCCTGGTCACCCAGCAGCCGCTGGGCGGCAAGGCCCAGTTCGGTGGTCAGCGGTTCGGCGAGATGGAGGTCTGGGCTCTGGAAGCCTACGGTGCGGCCTACACCCTGCAGGAGATGCTGACCGTCAAGTCGGATGACGTCAGCGGCCGGACCAAGATGTACAAGAACATCGTCGACGGCGACTACAAGATGGAGCCGGGGATGCCGGAGTCGTTCAACGTGCTCGTCAAGGAGATCCGCTCCCTTGGCATCGACATGGAGCTGGAAAGCGAATGAAAGACCTACTCAACCTGCTGAAATCACAGGGCAGCGTCGACGAGTTCGACTCGCTGCGTATCGGTCTCGCGTCGCCGGACATGATCCGGTCGTGGTCGTTCGGTGAGGTCAAGAAGCCGGAGACCATCAACTACCGTACCTTCAAGCCGGAACGCGACGGTCTTTTCTGCGCCCGCATCTTCGGCCCGATCAAGGACTACGAGTGCCTGTGCGGCAAGTACAAGCGCCTCAAGCACCGTGGCGTGATCTGCGAGAAGTGCGGCGTCGAGGTCACCCTGACCAAGGTGCGGCGCGAGCGCATGGGGCACATCGAGCTGGCGAGCCCGGTGGCCCACATCTGGTTCCTGAAGTCGCTGCCGTCCCGCATCGGCCTGCTGCTCGACATGACCCTGCGCGACATCGAGCGGGTGCTGTACTTCGAGTCGTTCGTGGTCGTCGACCCGGGCCTGACCGACCTGGAGGTCGGCCAGCTGCTGAGCGACGAGGACTACTACCAGAAGCTCGAGGAGTTCGGTGACGAGTTCGACGCGCGCATGGGCGCGGAGGCCATCCAGGCGCTGCTGAAGAGCCTCGAGCTCGAAACCGAAGTGGCGCGGCTGCGGGAAGAGATTCCGGCGACCAACTCCGAGACCAAGATCAAGAAGCTGTCCAAGCGGCTGAAGCTGATGGAGGCGTTCATGTCCTCCGGCAACAAGCCGGAGTGGATGATCATGGGCGTGCTGCCCGTGCTGCCGCCCGATCTGCGGCCGCTGGTGCCGCTGGACGGTGGCCGCTTCGCCACCTCCGACCTGAACGATCTGTATCGGCGGGTGATCAACCGCAACAACCGCCTGAAGCGGCTGCTCGACCTCTCGGCGCCGGACATCATCGTCCGCAACGAGAAGCGCATGCTGCAGGAAGCGGTGGACGCGCTGCTCGACAACGGTCGTCGCGGCCGGGCCATCACCGGCTCGAACAAGCGGCCGCTGAAGTCGCTGGCCGACATGATCAAGGGCAAGCAGGGCCGGTTCCGCCAGAACCTGCTGGGCAAGCGGGTCGACTACTCCGGCCGCTCGGTGATCGTGGTGGGGCCGACCCTGCGCCTGCACCAGTGCGGCCTGCCCAAGAAGATGGCCCTCGAACTGTTCAAGCCGTTCATCTTCGGCAAGCTGGAAGCCCGCGGGCTCGCCACCACCATCAAGGCCGCCAAGAAGATGGTGGAGCGTGAGACGCCGGAGGTGTGGGACATTCTCGCCGAGGTGATCCGCGAGCATCCGGTGCTGCTGAACCGCGCGCCGACCCTGCACCGACTGGGCATCCAGGCCTTCGAGCCGGTGCTGATCGAGGGCAAGGCCATTCAGCTCCACCCGCTGGTCTGCACGGCGTACAACGCCGACTTCGACGGCGACCAGATGGCCGTGCACGTGCCGCTGACGCTCGAAGCCCAGCTCGAGAGCCGGGCGCTGATGATGTCCACCAACAACATCCTGTCGCCCGCCAGCGGCGAGCCGATCATCGTGCCGTCGCAGGACGTGGTGCTCGGTCTCTACTACATGACCCGCGAGCGGGTGAACGCCCGCGGCGAGGGCCGTGTGTTCGCCGACATCGAGGAGGTGCACCGCGCCTACCACGGCCGCGTCGTCGATCTGCAGGCGCGCGTCAGGGTGCGCGTAGAGCAGCACCAGCAGGCCGAAGACGGCACCATCACGGTGGTTCGCAGCCTCGAAGAAACCACCGTCGGCCGGGCGCTGTTCTACGAGATCGTGCCCAAGACGCTGCCGTTCGACATGGTCAACCGGCCGCTCGACAAGAAGGTGATCTCCGGCCTGATCAACGCCTGCTACCGAAACGTCGGTCTGAAGGAGACGGTGATCTTCGCCGACCAGCTCATGTACACCGGCTTTGCCCATTCCACGGCATCCGGCGCGTCCATCGGGGTCGACGACTTCGTGATTCCCGAAGACAAGAAGACGATCATTGCCGAGGCGGAAGCCGAAGTGGCCGAGATCGAGTCGCAGTACGCCTCGGGCCTCGTGACCGCCGGCGAGAAGTACAACAAGGTCGTCGATATCTGGTCGCGGGCCAACGATCTGGTCGCCCGCTCCATGATGGACGGTATCTCCCGCGAGCGCGTCACCAACCGCGAGGGCGAGGAGATCGAGCAGGACTCCTTCAACTCGGTCTTCATCTACGCCGACTCCGGCGCCCGGGGCTCCCCGGCCCAGATCCGGCAGCTCGCCGGCATGCGCGGCCTGATGACGCGGCCGGACGGCAGCATCATCGAGAACGCCATCACCGCCAACTTCCGCGAGGGGCTGTCGGTGAACGAGTACTTCATCTCCACGCACGGCGCCCGGAAGGGCCTCGCGGACACGGCGCTGAAGACGGCCAACTCGGGCTACCTGACCCGGCGTCTGGTGGACGTGGCCCAGGACGTGGTGATCACCGACGTCGACTGCGGTACCGACCGCGGCCTGCTGGTGTCCGCCATCATTGAGGGCGGCGACGTCGTCGAGCCCCTGGGCGACCGTGTGCTCGGCCGGGTGGTGGCCGCCAACGTCTACGATGCCGATGGCAAGACCGTGCTCATCGAGCAGGGCACCATGCTCGACGAAGCCTGGGTCGATCAGCTCGATCAGATGGGCGTCGATGAGATTCTGGTGCGCTCGCCGATCACGTGCGACACCCGCCACGGCGTCTGCAGCAGCTGCTACGGTCGCGATCTGGCCCGGGGTCATCTGGTGAACGTGGGCGAGGCGGTCGGCGTGATCGCCGCGCAGTCCATCGGCGAGCCGGGCACCCAGCTCACCATGCGTACCTTCCACATCGGTGGCGCGGCGTCCCGGGCGACGGCCATCGACAGCATTCAGGTGAAGCATGGCGGCCACGTACGCCTGCACAACCTGAAGACGGTGACCCGCGAATCCGGAGAGCTGGTGGCGGTATCGCGGTCGGGTGAGATCGCCATCGCCGATGATCATGGCCGCGAGCGCGAGCGCTACAAGCTGCCTTACGGCGCCGTGATCTCGGTGGCCGAAGGCGACGCCGTGGATGCGGGTCAGGTCATTGCCCAATGGGATCCGCACACCCATCCGATCGTCACCGAGGTGGACGGCGTGGTGGCGATGCGGGATATGGAGGAAGGCCTGTCGATCAACCGTCAGACCGACGAGCTGACCGGCCTGACCAACACGCTGGTGCTCGATCCCAAGGACCGGCCCAGCGCCGGCAAGGACCTGCGCCCGGCAATCACCCTGGTCAATGCCAAGGGCGAGAGCGTGCTGCTGCCCGGTAGCGATCTTCCGGCCCACTACCTGCTGCCCAACAACGCCATCGTCAACCTCGAAGACGGCGAGAAGGTGGGCATCGGCGACATCATCGCCCGCATTCCGCAGGAAGGCTCCAAGACCCGGGACATCACCGGTGGTCTGCCGCGGGTGGCTGACCTGTTCGAAGCCCGCAAGCCCAAGGAGCCTGCCATCCTGGCCGAGTCCTCGGGCATAGTCAGCTTCGGCAAGGAGACCAAGGGCAAGCGCCGGCTGGTGATCACGCCGCAGGATGGCGATCCGGTGGAGACGCTGATTCCGAAGTGGCGCACCATCGGCGTGTTCGAAGGTGAGCAGGTCGAGAAGGGCGAGGTGGTCTGTGACGGCCCGCCGAGCCCCCACGACATCCTGCGCCTGAAGAGCGTGGCCGACCTCGCGGAGTACATCACCAACGAGATTCAGGAGGTGTACCGGCTGCAGGGCGTGACCATCAACGACAAGCACATCGAGGTCATCGTCCGGCAGATGCTGCGCAAGGCCGAGATCACCGATCCCGGCGAGTCGGAGTTCATTCGCGGCGAGCAGGTCGAATACGTCGCCGTGCTCGAGGCCAACGAAGCCCTCGAGGCTGCTGGCAAGCAGCCGGCCAGCTATGAGCGGGTGCTGCTCGGCATCACCAAGGCGTCGCTGGCTACCGAGTCGTTCGTATCCGCGGCCTCCTTCCAGGAGACCACCCGGGTGCTCACCGAAGCGGCGGTCACCGGCAAGCGCGACTACCTGCGCGGTCTCAAGGAGAACGTGGTGGTGGGCCGCCTCATTCCGGCGGGCACCGGCCTGGCCTATCACAGCGACCGCAAGCGTCGCCGTGCCGAGGACTTGGCGGCGCGCCATGCCAAGGAGCAGGGCGCCACGGCGGACGAGATCGAGCAGGCGCTGTCCGAGGCGCTGAGCAACAGCCAGTAGGGCGTTGCCTTCGGGCAACCGCGCCGCTGGCCCTTACCGGCCGGCCCTCCGGGGCCGGCCCGCATTTGATTAGTGGAGGATGCGCGATTAGAATCGCGCGCCTGCTGAACCGCAGGCCGGAG
Source organism: Pseudomonadales bacterium (assembly GCA_040219935.1). Lineage (GTDB taxonomy): Bacteria > Pseudomonadota > Gammaproteobacteria > Pseudomonadales > Azotimanducaceae > UBA7803. The sequence goes on from JAVJUA010000015.1 coordinate 12,313, forward strand.
CGCCGGCCCGCTTTTACTGGAGTGACCATGGCCCGAATCAGCCAGCTCGTTCGCAAGCCGCGACGGCGCAAGGTGGACAAGAACATCGTTCCGGCGCTGCAGGGCAGCCCGCAGAAGCGCGGCGTCTGCACGCGCGTCTACACCACCACGCCGAAGAAGCCGAACTCGGCGCTTCGCAAGGTCTGCCGCGTGCGCCTGACAAACGGCTACGAGGTCACGTCCTACATCGGCGGCGAGGGCCACAACCTGCAGGAGCACTCGGTCGTGCTGATCCGCGGCGGCCGCGTCAAGGACCTGCCGGGCGTGCGTTACCATACCGTGCGGGGAACCCTGGACACCTCGGGCGTGTCTGATCGTCGTCAGCGGCGATCGAAGTACGGCGCCAAGCGACCCAAGTAAGCCGAACGCAAGCCGATTTCAGACGCAGGCAGGGAGACCGCTGCCGAAGACAGAACCGACAGACCGACAATCTGTTCCAGTAAGGCCCGGACCCCGATTTGGGGCCGTTCCGGGATTAACCTGAAGCCATGGAGCCTAGAGCATGCCAAGACGCCGCATCGTCGCGAAGCGGGAAATCCTTCCCGATCCCAAGTACCACAATCAGACGGTCGCCAAGTTCATCAACCACGTGATGAAGAGCGGCAAGAAAGCCGTTGCCGAGCGCATCGTTTACGGAGCCCTGTCCCGCATCGAGGAACGCGGTGCCGGCGACGCCGTCGACGTCTTCGAGAAGGCGCTGGATTCCGTTGCGCCCTACGTCGAGGTGAAGGCCCGCCGGGTCGGCGGCGCCACCTATCAGGTGCCCGTCGAGGTGCGCCCGTCGCGCCGTCAGGCGCTCGCCATGCGCTGGCTGGTGGACAGTGCCCGCAAGCGGGGCGAGAAGTCCATGGCCGCCCGCCTGGCCGGCGAGTTCATGGATGCCGCCGAAGGCCGCGGCAGCGCGGTCAAGAAGCGCGAAGACACCCACCGTATGGCGGAAGCCAACAAGGCCTTCTCGCACTACCGTTACTGATTTCGAACACTCACGCATAGCCTACGGAGAGCATCATGGCTCGCAAAACCCCGATCGCTCGATACCGGAACATCGGCATCGTAGCCCACGTGGACGCCGGCAAGACGACCACGACGGAGAGGGTGCTGTTCTATACCGGCCTGTCGCACAAGATCGGCGAGGTGCACGACGGCGCCGCTACCATGGACTGGATGGAGCAGGAGCAGGAGCGGGGAATCACCATCACCTCCGCGGCGACCACCTGCTTCTGGTCCGGCATGAACCAGCAGTTCGATGAGCACCGGGTGAACATCATCGACACCCCCGGCCACGTCGACTTCACCATCGAGGTGGAGCGCAGCCTGCGCGTGCTGGACGGCGCGGTGGTGGTGTTCTGCGGTACCTCCGGCGTCGAGCCCCAGTCCGAGACCGTCTGGCGGCAGGCCAACAAGTACGAAGTGCCCCGCATCGTGTTCGTCAACAAGATGGACCGTGCCGGCGCCGACTTCCTGCGCGTCGTGCAGCAGATCAAGAAGCGCCTCGGCTCCAATCCGGTGCCGATCCAGCTCGCCATCGGCAGTGAGGAAGAGTTCAAGGGCGTCGTCGATCTGGTGCGCATGAAGGCCGTTCTCTGGAACGAGTCCGACCAGGGCCTGACCTACGACCTGCAGGACGTCCCGGCGGACATGGCCGAGGAGGCCGCGCACTGGCGCGAGCAGATGGTGGAAGCCGCTGCCGAGGCCAACGATGAGCTGATGGACAAGTACCTCGAGGGCAACGAGCTCACCGAGGAAGAGATCAAGAAGGGCCTGCGGCTTCGCACGCTGGCCAACGAGATCGTGCCCGCCCTGTGCGGCTCGGCCTTCAAGAACAAGGGCGTGCAGGCCATGCTCGACGCCGTGATCGAGTACCTGCCGGCGCCCACCGAGGTGAAGGCTATCGAAGGCGTGCTGGACGACGGCGAGACCGTGGCGAGCCGCAAGGCCGACGACGATGAGCCGTTCTCGGCGCTGGCGTTCAAGATCGCCACCGACCCCTTCGTCGGCACCCTCACCTTCTTCCGGGTCTACTCCGGCGTGCTGTCCTCGGGCGATCAGGTCTTCAACCCGGTCAAGAGCAAGCGCGAGCGTGTGGGCCGGATGGTGCAGATGCACGCGAACCACCGCAACGAGATCAAGGAGGTGCGCGCCGGCGACATCGCCGCCGCCATCGGTCTGAAAGACGTGACCACCGGCGACACGCTCTGCGACATGAGCAAGGTGATCACGCTGGAGCGGATGGAGTTCCCCGAGCCGGTGATCTCGGTTGCCGTGGAGCCCAAGTCCAAGGCGGACCAGGAAAAGATGGGCGTTGCGCTGGGCAAGCTGGCCCAGGAAGACCCGTCGTTCCGGGTGCGCACCGACGAGGAGTCGGGCCAGACCATCATCTCCGGCATGGGCGAGTTGCACCTCGACATCATCGTCGACCGCATGCGGCGTGAGTTCGGCGTCGAGGCCAACATCGGCAAGCCGCAGGTGGCGTACCGCGAGACGATTCGCGGCAGCGTCGAGATCGAAGGCAAGTTCGTTCGCCAGTCCGGCGGCCGGGGTCAGTACGGCCACGTCTGGCTGCGCCTCGAGCCGCTGAAGTCCGAAGACGAAACCGTGCACTACGAGTTCGTCGACGAGGTCGTCGGCGGCTCGGTGCCCCGGGAGTACATCCCGGCGGTCGACAAGGGCATTCAGGAGCAGATGCAGAACGGCGTGCTCGCCGGCTATCCGCTGATCGACGTCCGGGCGACCCTGTTCGACGGCTCGTTCCACGAAGTCGACTCGTCGGAAATGGCGTTCAAGATCGCCGGCTCCATGGCCCTGAAGGCGGGCGCGCTGAAGGCCAAGCCGGCGCTGCTGGAGCCCATCATGGCGGTCGAGGTCGTGACCCCTGAGGACTACATGGGCGACGTCGTGGGCGACCTGAATCGCCGCCGCGGCCTGATCAACGGCATGGACGAGAACCCCGCCGGCAAGATCATCCGCGCTGACGTGCCGCTGTCCGAGATGTTCGGCTACTCCACCGACCTGCGCAGCGCGACCCAGGGTCGTGCCAGCTACGTCATGGAGTTCCGCAAGTACGCCGAGGTGCCGGACAACATCGCCGCCGGCCTCATAAAGCAGTGACCACGCAAACCATCTGATCACGGGAGATAGCAGCAGCCATGTCCAAAGCGAAATTTGAGCGTAAGAAGCCGCACGTGAACGTGGGGACGATTGGTCACGTTGACCATGGCAAGACGACGCTGACGGCGGCGTTGACGAAGGTGTGTGCGGAAGAGTTTGGTGGAGAGGCACGGGCGTTC
>JAVJUA010000016.1:0-42433 GCA_040219935.1 Pseudomonadales bacterium
GAGATGGTGATGCCGGGAGACAACATCAACATGGTGGTGTCGCTGATCAACCCGATCGCCATGGACGACGGTCTGCGGTTCGCGATCCGTGAAGGCGGCCGAACGGTCGGCGCCGGGGTAGTGACCAAGGTCATCGAGTAACGCTGGGGGCGCCCACGGTTCGGCTTGGAAGTTCCGCCCTAGGCGGAACTTCGGCCGAGGCGGCAGTTCCGAAGGAACTGCTTGGTGGCCGCGAAGCGGCCGCACCGGCGCCGGCGTGGTGACCAAGGTAGTCGAGTGACCGCACAGCGGTCTTGGGCCTAGGCCTTTCATGATGACTAGGCCCTAGAAATGGCGTGTCGGGGCTGGGGCGCCCTCACCCGACACCGCTCGGCCGCTCCGCGGTTCCCTCGCTCTGAGAAGTTGCCTCGCGGACCGACACCTGCGGCGCCGGCCCGCGAGTCAATTCTCCTCACTCGGCCTCGCTTAAAGGGTCGGGTGAGGGTGCCCCAGCCCCGACGCGCCGATCCGATGTCCTCGCTCCTCAGGCCAGACCCCGAACCGCGTTTCGTTTCCAGCCGAGGTATCTGGCCGGCGCGCACGGATGCACGGAGCTGCCGCGTGCGGCGCGCGGGGGGTGGAGCGCTTCCTGCTCGACCGTCTAAGCGTGGCCGAGGGCGCCGATTTGACCGCGCAGCGGGCAACATCGGCAACCGAGGGGACCGCGGAGCGGCCGCGCGCCGTCGAGCAGGAAGCGCTCCACCGCCCGCGGACCAGTTCGATTGCAGGGCCATGCATGCTGGGGTGTTGCGCCGGCCAAACGCCATCTGTATAGTTCGCGCTCCCTTTTTCCAGACCCGGAAACAGGGCGTCAGGGCCCCCCGCACAGCTTGTCGATAATTATTTGAAGAGGGCGGCGGGCCCGCTCTTTGAGACTTCGGGAGTGTAAAGCACCGTGCAAAGCCAGCGTATCCGCATACGTCTGAAGGCGTTCGACCACCGCTTGATCGACGTATCCACGCAGGAGATCGTCGATACCGCGAAGCGGACCGGGGCGCAGATCCGCGGCCCGATCCCGTTGCCGACCCGCAACGAGCGGTTCACCGTGCTGGTGTCACCCCACGTGAACAAGGACGCGCGCGATCAGTACGAGATTCGTACCCACAAGCGCATGCTGGACATCGTAGAGCCCACCGAGAAGACCGTGGACGCGCTGATGAAGCTCGACCTGGCCGCCGGTGTGGATGTCCAGATCAGTTTGAATTGATGGATTCCGGCCGCCCGAGGGCGGCCGGGTCATTTGGGCCGGGGGCTTTGGTGCCGCCTGGCCCGGCGACAAGGCCCCGATAGGGGGCCAGTGATGACCGAGCCGTTTGCCAGCTCCCCGATGAGGAACGTTGGCAGGCGGCTTGCGCATCTGAGGAAACCACGTCGCCGCGGCGGCCTGCAGGGGCCGGGCGGCAGCTAGGAAGCAGGCCAATGGCAATCGGACTGGTAGGAAGAAAGGCGGGCATGACCCGCGTGTTCACCGAAGACGGCGACTCGGTGGCGGTCACCGTGATCGAGGTGGAGCCGAACCGGGTGACCCGTGTGCGCACCCCCGACGTCGACGGCTATGCCGCTGTTCAGGTAACTACCGGCACCGTGAAGCGTAGTCGGGTGACCAAGCCGCAGGCCGGCCACTTCGCCAAGGTCAACGTCGAAGCCGGCCGCGGCCTCTGGGAGTTCCGTCTGCAAGGGGCGGAAGGCGATCTGCAGGTGGGCGCCGAGCTGGGTCTCGATCAGTTCGAGCCCGGGCAGAAAGTCGACGTGCGCGGCGTGTCCAAGGGTAAGGGTTATGCCGGCACCATCAAGCGCTGGAACTTCAAGGGCCAGGACAACTCCCACGGCAACTCGATCTCTCACCGGGTGCCGGGCTCCATCGGCCAGTGTCAGACGCCGGGTCGGGTCTTCAAGGGCAAAAAGATGTCCGGCCACCTGGGCAACGTCAAGGTGACCACCCAGAACCTGGTTGTGGTGCGCGTGGACGCCGAGCGCAACCTGCTGCTGGTCAAGGGCGCAGTTCCTGGTCCCGCAGGTGGCGACGTTTACATCCGGCCGGCCGTGAAAGCCTGAGCGCGCGGAGGAAGATGGCATGAATTTGAATCTGACAGCGGGCAGCGGCAGCGTCGAGGTTTCCGAGGCCGCGTTCGGCAGAGAGTACAACGAGGCGCTGGTGCACCAGGTCGTGGTGGCCCACATGGCTGGCGCCCGTCAGGGTTCCCGCGCGCAGAAGACCCGGGCGGAAGTGCGTGGCGGCGGCCGCAAGCCGTGGCGCCAGAAAGGCACCGGCCGCGCGCGCGCTGGCTCGATCCGCAGCCCGCTGTGGCGTGGGGGCGGCAAGATCTTCGCCGCCCGGCCTCAGGACCACAGCCAGAAGGTGAACCGCAAGATGTACCGCGGTGCGCTGCAGTGCATCCTGTCCGAGCTGATCCGCCAGGACCGTCTGGTGGTGTGCGACCGCTTCGACCTGGCCGAGCCCAAGACCAAGGGGCTGACCGCCCGGCTGAAGGAACTCGACCTGCGCAGCGTGCTGATCGTGGCCGAGGAGGTGGACGAAAACCTCTATCTGGCATCGCGAAACCTGAAGGACGTTGATGTACGTGACGTTCAGGCCGTCGACCCGGTCAGCCTGATCAGCCACGACAAGGTGCTGGTGACCGTGGGCGCGCTCAAGAAGCTGGAGGAGGCCCTCGCATGAACCAGGAACGTCTCTACACCGTGCTGATCGAGCCGCACTTCTCGGAGAAGGTCTCCATTCTCGGCGAGAGGAGCAACCAGTACGGCTTCAAGGTCGCCCGGGACGCCACCAAGGCCGAGATCAAGGAGGCCGTCGAGAAGCTGTTCAAGGTTTCCGTCGAGGGCGTGTCCACGGTGAACGTCAAGCCCAAGGTGAAGCGCACCGTTCGCGGAATCTCCCGCGGCAAGCACTGGAAGAAGGCCTACGTTCGCGTGGCCGAAGGCCAGGAAATCGACTTCATGGTAACGGACTAGTCACATGCCCGTCGTAAAAGCCAAACCAACATCTGCCGGGCGGCGCTTCGTCGTCAAGGTAGTCAATCCCGAGCTGCACAAGGGCGCTCCTTACAAGCCGCTGCTGGTCAGCCAGACCCGGAACGGCGGGCGCAACAATGCCGGCCGGATTACCACCCGTCATCAGGGCGGTGGTCACAAGCAGCATTACCGGCTGGTGGACTTCAAGCGCAACAAGGACGGCATTCCGGCCGAGGTCGAGCGTCTCGAGTACGACCCGAACCGCACCGCCAACATTGCCCTTCTGAAGTACAAGGACGGTGAGCGGCGCTACATCATCGCTCCGCGCGGCGTCAGTGCCGGCGACGTGCTCATGAGCGGCACCAGCGCGGCCATCCGCCCGGGCAACGCCATGCCCCTGCGCAACATCCCCGTGGGCAGCGTGGTGCACTGCGTCGAGCTCAAGCCCGGCCGCGGCGCGCAGCTTGCCCGCAGCGCCGGCGCCTCGGTGCAGCTCGTCGCTCGCGAGGGCACCTACGCAACGCTGCGGCTGCGCTCCGGTGAGATGCGGCGGGTGCTGTCCGAGTGCAGGGCGACCCTGGGCGAGGTGGGCAACTCCGAGCACAACCTGCGCTCCTACGGCAAGGCGGGCGCCAAGCGCTGGCTGGGCATCCGGCCGACGGTGCGCGGCGTGGCCATGAACCCGGTCGACCACCCGCATGGCGGTGGCGAGGGCAAGACATCGGGCGGCCGGCATCCGGTCAGCCCCTGGGGTATGCCTACCAAGGGCTACAAGACCCGTAAGAACAAGCGCACGGACAAGCTGATCGTCCGTCGTCGAGGAAGGAGGTAATAGCGTGCCGAGATCGCTGCACAAAGGTCCTTTCATCGACCTGCATCTCATGAAGAAGGTCGAGGCGGCGGCCGCCAGCAACGACAAGCGCCCGATTCGTACGTGGTCGCGTCGTTCCATGGTGTCGCCCGAGATGGTGGGCCTGACCATTGCCGTCTACAACGGCCGTCAGCACGTGCCCGTGTACGTCAACGAAGACATGGTGGGACACAAGCTCGGCGAGTTCTCGCCGACGCGTACCTACCGCGGCCATGCGGCCGACCGCAAGGCTAAGCGCTAGGAGATCGAGCCATGCAAGTTAGTGCAACAGCGAAGCGGCTGCGCATATCGCCCCAGAAGGCGCGACTCGTGGTCGACCTGGTGCGCGGCAAACCGGTGAGCGACGCGCTGGATATCCTGCAGTTCAGCAGCCAGAAGGCGGCCGGACTGGTGCGTAAGGTGGTGGAGTCTGCCATCGCCAACGCCGAGAACAATGCCGGTGCCGACATCGACGAGCTCAAGATCGCAGAGATCTTCGTGAACGAAGGCCTGACGATGAAGCGCATCAAGCCGCGGGCCAAGGGCCGCGCGGACCGGATATTCAAACGCACCAGTCACATCACCGTGACGGTCACGGACGAGTAGGTTAGGTATGGGTCAGAAGGTCAATCCGGTCGGCTTCCGTTTGGGGATCGTCAAGGACCACGCCTCGGTCTGGTACGCGGACAAACGCAACTACGCGAAGTATCTGCTGAGCGATCTCGCGGTGCGCGACTACCTGCGCCAGCGTCTCGCCCAGGCGTCGATCAGCCGCATCGAGATCGAACGCCCGGCTCAGACGGCGCGGATCACCATTCACACCGCGCGCCCGGGCATCGTCATCGGCAAGAAGGGTGAGGACGTCGAGCGGCTTCGTGTCGATCTGGCCCGGATGATGGGCGTGCCCGTGCACGTCAACATCGAAGAGATTCGCAAGCCGGAGCTCGACGCGCTGCTGGTGGCTCAGAACGTCGCGCAGCAGCTCGAGCGTCGGGTGCAGTTCCGCCGCGCCATGCGCCGCGTGATTCAGAACGCCATGCGTCTCGGTGCTGAAGGCATCAAGGTGCGCGTTGCCGGCCGCCTGGGTGGCGCCGAGATCGCGCGCTCCGAGGTTTATCACGAAGGTCGCGTGCCGCTGCACACGTTGCGTGCGGACATCGATTACGCCACCTGGGAAGCGAAGACGACCTACGGCGTCATCGGCATCAAGGTGTGGATCTTCAAAGGCGAGGTCATCGGCCGCGAGCGCGAAAGCGACAAGCAGACGGCCTGAGGTAGGACGACGTGTTACAGCCCAAGAGAACGAAATTCCGGAAGCAGCACAAGGGCCGCAACCGTGGCCTGGCGGAGCGTGGCGGCCGGGTCAGCTTCGGTGAGTTCGGTCTGAAGGCCCTGGGCCGCGGCCGGCTGACGGCGCGACAGATCGAAGCAGGCCGCCGGGCGATCACGCGTCACGTCAAGCGCGGCGGCAAGATCTGGATTCGCGTGTTTCCGGACAAGCCGATCACCAAGAAGCCTCTCGAGGTTCGGCAGGGTAAGGGTAAGGGCGCGGTGGAGTACTGGGTTTCTCAGATCCAACCAGGCCGCGTGCTCTACGAAATGGAGGGCGTGTCCGAGGACATCGCCCGGGAAGCGTTTGCTCTGGCGGCCGCGAAGATGCCATTCCAGACGACGTTCGTGAAGCGGACCCTGATGTGATCAGGGCGAAGGTGATTTGCAGATGAAAGCATCGGAATTGCGCGAGAAATCGCCAGACCAGCTCAACGAAGAGCTGCTCAAGCTGCGCAAGGAGCAGTTCTCCCTGCGCATGCAGAAGGCGAGTGGACAGCTCGGTCAGCCGCACCTGCTCGGCGAGGCGCGTCGCGACATAGCGCGGATCAAGACCATTCTGGCGGAGAAACGAGATGTCTGACGCAACGGGGCGTACCGTTACCGGCACCGTGGTCAGTGACCGCATGGACAAGACCATCACGGTTCTGGTCGAGCGGCGGGTGCAGCACCCGGTGTACGCGAAGATCGTTCGTCGGTCGTCGAAGCTGCACGCGCATGATGAGAACAACGAGTGCCGCATCGGCGACACGGTCACCGTGTCCGAGTGCCGGCCGCTGTCGAAAACAAAAACCTGGATGCTCAAGAGCATCGACGAGCGCGCGCGCGAGGTTTGAGCCGCCGCCCGGATGTCGTTAGAGGATTGAGCCGATGATTCAGACAGAAACCATGTTGGATATCGCCGACAACAGCGGCGCCCGGCGCGTGCAGTGCATCAAGGTGCTCGGCGGCTCGCGGCGGCGTTACGCCGGCATCGGCGACATCATCAAGGTGACGGTCAAGGAAGCGATTCCCCGCGGGCGCGTGCGCAAGGGGCAGGTGATGAATGCCGTCGTGGTTCGCACCCGCAAGGGCGTGCGTCGGCCAGACGGCTCCGTCATCCGCTTCGACCAGAACGCGGCGGTGCTGCTGAACCAGCAGAACCAGCCGGTAGGTACCCGAATTTTCGGGCCGGTCACCCGCGAGCTGCGCACCGAGAAGTTCATGCGCATCATCTCGCTGGCTCCGGAGGTGCTTTGAGATGCTGAAGATCAAGAAAGACGACGAGGTGGTGGTCATCACCGGCCGTGACCGCGGCAAGCGGGGCACGGTGCTGCAGGTTCGCAAGGACGGACGGTTGCTGGTGTCTGGCATCAACCTGGTGAAGAAGCATCAGCGCCCGAACCCGAACGTAGGCCAGGCCGGCGGCATCGTCGAGCGGGAGGCGCCTATTCAGGCGTCCAACGTGGCGATCTGGAACGACCAGGCCAGCAAGGCCGACCGGGTGGGCTTCCGTGATGAAGACGGCAAGAAGGTGCGCTTCTTCAAGTCCACGAACAACGTGATCGAAGATTAACGAGCGATTGTGACCATGGCGAACTTGTACCAGAAATACGTCGAAGAGATTCGACCGCAGCTCATGTCGGACGGTGGCTATGCCAACGTCATGCAGGTGCCGCGGCTGACCAAGGTCACGCTCAACATGGGCGTGGGCGAGGCCGTGGGCGACCGCAAGATCATGGACGCGGCGGTGGCCGATCTGACCCTGATCTCCGGGCAGAAGCCGATCGTCACGAATGCGCGCAAGTCCGAGGCCGGATTCAAGATCCGTGAGGGCTGGCCGATCGGCTGCAAGGTGACCATACGAAGCACTCGGATGTACGAGTTCATCGAGCGCTTGATCGGCATTGCGATTCCCCGCATCCGCGACTTCCGCGGGTTGAACCCGCGGGCGTTCGACGGCCGCGGCAACTTCTCGATGGGGCTCGCCGAGCAGATCGTGTTTCCCGAGATCGACTACGACAAGATCGATCGCGTCCGGGGGCTCAACGTGACCATCACCACCACGGCGGAAACGAACGACGAAGCGCTCAAGCTGCTGCGCGCGTTCAATTTTCCGTTCCGTAACTGAGTTCGAGCAGGTAGCAGAGATATGGCAAAGACATCCATGGTCGAGCGCGAAAAGAAGCGTGCCCGTATGGTCGCCAAGTTCGCGAAGAAGCGTGCCGCACTGAAGGCGATCATCAGCGATCGCAGCGCCCCGGAAGAGGAGCGCTGGGAAGCACAGGTGAAGCTGCAGAAGATGCCCCGGGATGCCAGTCCGGTGCGCAAGCAGCGGCGCTGCGGCCTGACGGGCCGTCCCCATGGCGTCTACCGGAAGTTCGGCCTTGGACGTAACAAGCTGCGGGAAGCGGCCATGCGCGGTGATGTGCCGGGCCTGGTGATGGCGAGCTGGTAGGCCGGGAGAAGGAATAGATCATGACCATGCAGGATCCCATCGCCGACATGCTGACCCGCATTCGCAATGCGCAGCGGGCCAACCACCCGGAAGTGAGCATGCCGAGCTCGCGCCTGAAGACAGCCATCTGCCAGGTGCTGAAGCAGGAAGGCTACATCGACGATTTTCAGGTCGACGGGTCGGCTAAGCCGACGCTGAACGTCAACCTGCGCTATCACCGCGGCAAGCCGGTGATCGAAGAGATCAAGCGGGTCAGCCGGCCCGGGTTGCGCACCTACCGTGCCAACGACGACCTGCCGCGCGTACGTGGCGGCTTCGGCGTATCGATCGTCAGCACCAACAAAGGTGTGATGACCGACCGCGAGGCCCGAGCCCAGGGAATCGGTGGCGAAGTGCTCTGCACGGTGTTCTGACGAGGTAGACAGATGTCTCGAATAGCAAAATATCCGATCCCGCTGCCCAAGGGCGTGGAGGTGCAGTTCCAGGGCCAGCGCGTCAGCGTCACGGGCGGCAAGGGCTCGATGGACTACGTCGTGCACGACGATGTCGAGGTTGTGCAGGAAGACGGCTCGCTGCAGGTCAAGGCCCGCAACGAGGTGCCGGGAGCAGGCGCGCACTCCGGCACGACCCGGGCCATGCTGAGCAACCTGGTGACCGGCGTTTCCCAGGGCTGGGAACGACGTCTGCAGATTCAGGGCGTCGGCTACCGTGCGCAGGCCCAGGGCGGCAAGCTGAATCTGCAACTCGGATTCTCCCACCCGGTGGAGTATGAGCTTCCGCAGGGAATCGAGGTGCAGACGCCCAGCCAGACCGAAATCGTGGTGACCGGTGTGGACAAGCAGCTGGTCGGACAGGTGGCCGCGGAGATCCGCGCGTTCCGTCCGCCGGAGCCCTACAAGGGCAAGGGCGTGCGGTATGCGGACGAGCGCGTCCGCCGCAAGGAAGCGAAGAAGAAGTAAGTACGTACCCAGGCCGCCGGCCGTCGGTCGGCGCAGGACATGCAAGAGCGATGACGAGATGAGCGACAAGAAGGAATCCAGGCTCCGGCGCGCAAGGCGCGGCCGCATGAAGATGCGCGAGCTCGGCGCCGTGCGCCTGACGGTACATCGCACGCCGCGGCACATCTATGCCCAGGTGATTTCGCCGGCGGGCGACCGGGTGCTGGCGACCGCGTCGACGCTGGAAAAGGACCTGCGCGACGGGGCCACGGGCAACGTCGATGCGGCCGCCAAGGTCGGAAAGCGCATCGCCGAGCGAGCCAAGACGGCCGGAGTGACGACGGTGGCGTTCGACCGCTCCGGATACAAGTACCACGGCCGCATCAAGGCGCTGGCCGATGCCGCCCGTGAAGGCGGATTGGAGTTCTGACGATGGCGTATACCGAAGAAATTCGCGAAGAAGGGCTGGTCGAGAAGCTGGTCCAGGTCAACCGCGTGGCCAAGGTCGTGCAGGGTGGCCGGGTGTTCGGCTTCACCGCCCTGACCGTGGTCGGCGACGGCAACGGCCGGGTGGGCTTCGGCCGCGGCAAGGCGCGGGAGGTGCCCGTCGCGATTCAGAAGGCCATGGAGGCCGCGCGGCGCAACATGGTTGACGTCGACCTGAACGGTTCGACCCTCTGGTATCCGGTCACGGCCCGGCATGGTGCCTCCAAGGTGTACATGCAGCCCGCGTCCGAAGGTACCGGCGTGATCGCGGGTGGTACCATGCGCGCCCTGCTCGAGGCAGCCGGCGTGCACAACGTGCTGGCCAAGTGCTACGGCTCGACCAACCCCGTCAACGTGATTCAGGCCACCTTCAAGGCGCTGTCCGGTATGCGTTCGCCTGACGCCGTCGCGGCCAAGCGCGGCAAGACGGTCGAGGAGATCGGCGTATGAGCGGCAAGACCATTCGGGTGACGCTGACCAGAAGCACGGCCAAGCGCATCGAGAAGCACAAGGCGTGCGCGCGTGGGCTGGGCCTGCGCCGCATCGGCCACAGCGTCGAGGTGGAAGACACCCCCGCCGTGCGCGGCATGATCAACCGCATCAGCTACATGGTGCGGGTGGAAGGAGAATAACGGATGCACCTCAACGATCTGAGCCCGGCAGCGGGCAGCAGAAAGGCAGGGCGCCGCATCGGTCGGGGCACCGGCTCGGGCAACGGCAAGACCGCCGGCAAGGGGCACAAAGGCCAGAAGGCGCGCAAGAGCGGCAACGTGCGCCCCGGTTTCGAGGGCGGTCAGCTGCCGCTGCAGATGCGGGTTCCGAAGTTCGGCTTCCGATCCCGGGTAGGCATGACCACGGCCGAGGTGCGCCTTTCTGAGCTGGCCAAGGTCGAGGGCGACGAGGTGAGCATCGATGCCCTGAAGAGCGCCAACGTCTTGAAGCGCAGCGTCAAGCGCGCTCGCGTCGTGCTGTCTGGCGCCATCGATCGCGCCGTGACGGTGAAAGGTATCAAGGTGACCCGCGGTGCCCGGGCAGCCATCGAGGCGGCCGGAGGCAAGGTAGAAGACTGATGGTATCGAATCCGGGACAACTGGCAGGCGTTCAAGCGGGGCTCTCCGAGCTGCGCGGCCGGCTGCTGTTCGTGTTCATCGCGCTGCTGGTGTATCGCGTGGGCACGCACATCCCGGTTCCGGGCATCAATCCCGTGCGCCTGGCGCAGCTCTTCGAGCAGCAGCAGGGCGGCATTCTCGACCTGTTCAACATGTTCTCGGGCGGCGCGCTCGAGCGCATGAGCATCCTGGCGCTGGGTGTCGTGCCGTACATCACCTCGAGCATCATCATGAACCTGATGAGCATGATGTACCCGGCGCTGCAGCAGCTACGCAAGGAAGGCGAGTCGGGCCGGCGCAAGATCACCCAGTACACGCGCTACGGCACGCTGCTGATCGCTCTGATCCAGGGCACGTCGTTGACCGCCACGCTGGCGAGTCAGGGGCTGGCGTTCGCGCCGGGCTTCACGTTCTACTTCGTCTCCACCGTGACCCTGGTGACCGGCGCGCTGTTCATGATGTGGCTGGGCGAGCAGATCACCGAGCGCGGGGTGGGCAACGGCATCTCGCTGCTGATCTTCTCCGGCATCGTGGCCGGCTTCCCATCGGCGATCGGCCAGTCGTTCGAGGCTGCCCGCCAGGGTGACATCAACATCATCGCTCTGCTCGCCATCGGCGTGCTGGCGATCGGCATCGTCGCGTTCGTCGTCTTCATCGAGCGAGGGCAGCGCCGCATCACGGTGAACTACGCCAAGCGTCAGCAGGGTCGGCGCGTCTATCAGGCGCAGTCGAGCCACCTGCCGCTGAAGATCAACATGGCCGGGGTCATCCCCGCCATCTTCGCTTCGAGCCTGCTGCTGGCCCCGGCATCAATGGCCCAGTGGTTCGGCACGTCGCCAGGCATGAGCTGGCTGCAGCAGATCTCGCTGGTGCTTTCGCCCGGTCAGCCGCTTTACATTCTGATGTTCGCGGCGGGCATCGTGTTCTTCTGCTTCTTCTACACCGCCATCATGTTCGATCCCAAGGACGTGGCCGACAATCTGAAGAAGCAGGGCGCCTACGTCCCCGGCATCCGTCCCGGTGCCCAGACCGCGCGCTACATAGACGACGTGATCACCCGGCTGACGATCTTCGGATCGATCTACATCACGCTGGTGTGCCTGCTGCCTGAGTTCATGATCGTCGCGTTCAACATCACGTTCCAGCTCGGTGGCACTGCGCTGCTGATCGTGGTGGTGGTGGCCATGGACTTCATGTCGCAGGTACAGGCCCACCTGATGTCCAGCCAGTACGCGAAGCTGATGGAAAAGTCGAATCTGAAGAGCTACGGACGGGGCACGGCGCGCCGCTGACGGCGTCGCGAGCACGGCTGAAGAGGATAAACCAGTGAAAGTTAGAGCATCAGTCAAGAAGATCTGCCGCCGCTGCAAGGTGATCAAGCGCCGTGGCGTGGTAAGGGTCATCTGCAGCGCAGAGCCTCGGCACAAGCAGCGCCAGGGCTGACGGTAAGTAACGGAGCATATGCATGGCACGTATCGCCGGTATCAACGTACCCGACAACAAGCACGCAGGCATCGCCCTGACGTACATCTTTGGCATCGGCCGGACCACGGCCCTGAAGCTGTGCGCGGCCGCCGGGGTAGACCCGGCGATGCGCATTCAGGACCTCACCGACGAACGCCTCGATGCGTTGCGGAGCGAAGTCACCAAGCTGACCGTCGAAGGCGATCTGCGTCGTGAGAACTCCATGAGCATCAAGCGGCTCATGGATCTGGGTTGCTATCGGGGCATGCGCCACCGGCGCGGCCTGCCGGTGCGCGGCCAGCGCACTCGGACCAACGCGCGTACCCGCAAGGGCCCGCGGCGTCCAATCAGGAAGTAGTTACAGTCGCAGTTACAGTCCGGCAGGCGGCAGCGTCACCGGCCAGGTATCAGGCACAGGTATCAGATAAATGGCAGAGCGCAAGAAGACAAAGCGTGTGGTCTCCGAAGGGGTGGCCCATATCCACGCTTCGTTCAACAACACGATCATCACGATCACCGACCGGCAGGGCAATGCATTGTGCTGGGCGACGTCCGGCGGCTCTGGCTTCCGGGGGTCTCGCAAGAGCACGCCGTTCGCCGCGCAGGTGGCTTCCGAGCGCG
This sequence comes from Pseudomonadales bacterium, assembly GCA_040219935.1. Lineage (GTDB taxonomy): Bacteria > Pseudomonadota > Gammaproteobacteria > Pseudomonadales > Azotimanducaceae > UBA7803. The sequence continues at coordinate 12,247 of JAVJUA010000016.1, forward strand.
CCGCGAACGCAGCCGTCGAGTACGGCATGAAGAACGTAGACGTGTACGTGAAGGGCCCTGGTCCCGGCCGGGAGTCTGCGGTGCGGGCGCTGAATGCTGCCGGCCTGCGGATCAACAGCATCGCTGACGTCACCCCGATTCCTCACAACGGCTGCCGGCCGCCCAAGCGGCGCCGGGTTTGACCGCGCGCAGACTGGAGAACTGATTCATGGCTCGCTACATCGGCCCCAAACTCAAGCTGTCGCGCCGCGAGGGCACCGACCTGTTCCTCAAGAGCGGTGTGCGCCCCATCGACTCGAAGTGCAAGATCGACGCGCCTCCCGGCCAGCACGGCGCACGCCGCGGCCGGCTGTCTGACTACGCGGTCCAGCTTCGCGAGAAGCAGAAGGTACGACGCTTCTACGGCGTCCTCGAAAAGCAGTTCCGCAACTACTACAAGAGGGCGGAGCGGCAGCGCGGCGCAACCGGCGAGAACCTGCTGCGGCTGCTGGAGTCGCGCCTGGACAACGTGGTCTACCGGATGGGCTTCGGCGCTACCCGCGCCGAGGCACGCCAGCTGGTGGCGCACAAGAGCATCGCGGTGAATGGTCGCAAGGTGAACATCGCTTCGTACCAGGTGAGCCCCGAGGACGTGGTCTCGGTGACCGAGAAGGCCCGGGCGCAGCTACGTATCCAATCGGCGCTGCAGCTCGCGAGCCAGCGGGCACCCATCGACTGGGTCGATGTGGATGCCACCAAGATGGAAGGCGTTTTCAAGCGTCTGCCCGATCGCGGCGAACTGCCGCCGGAGATCAACGAGAATCTCATCGTCGAGCTGTACTCCAAGTAATCGAGAGCTCAAGGAGACCTGTTCAAATGGCACAATCGGTAACCGAGTTCCTGACACCGCGCCACATCGACGTCCAGGAGGTGAGCCCCACCCGCGCCCGGGTGACGCTCGAGCCCCTGGAGCGTGGGTTTGGCCACACGTTGGGCAATACCTTGCGCCGCATCCTGCTGTCGTCCATGCCGGGCTGCGCCATCACCGAGGTGCAGATCGATGGCGTGCTGCACGAGTACGGCACCATCGAGGGCGTGCAGGAAGACGTGATCGACATCCTGCTGAACATGAAGGGCGTTGCCGTCACCCTGCACAATCAGGAGGAAGCGACCATCACGCTGGCGAAGGAGGGCACCGGCCCGGTGACCGCCGGCGACTTCCAGCTCAGCCAGGATGTGGAGATCGCCAATCCCGACCATCTGATCTGCACCCTGAACGAGAAAGGGTCGATCCGGCTGGAAGCACGCGTGACCCGCGGCCGCGGCTATGTTCCGGTCGACAGCCTCGAAGATGACGAAGAGAGCCGTCCGATCGGCTCGCTGCGTCTCGATGCGACCTACAGCCCGATGCGGCGCGTGGCCTACAGCGTGGAAAGCGCCCGGGTCGAACAGCGCACCGACCTCGACAAGCTGGTGCTCGACATCGAGACCAACGGCACCATCGAGCCGGAAGAGGCGATCCGCCGTGCCGCGACCATTCTGCAGCAGCAGCTTGCCGTGTTCGTGGATCTGGAAAGCGAGGGTGAGCCCGCCGCCGAGGAGCAGGAAGACGAGATCGATCCGATCCTGATTCGTCCGGTAGACGACCTCGAGCTGACGGTGCGCTCGGCCAACTGTCTGAAGGCCGAGAACATCTACTACATCGGCGATCTGATCCAGCGCACCGAAGTCGAGCTGCTCAAGACTCCGAACCTCGGCAAGAAGTCGCTCACCGAGATCAAGGACGTGCTGGCCTCCCGTGGCCTGTCTCTGGGCATGCGGCTCGAGAACTGGCCGCCGCCGAGCCTGCGCGGGGATGACAAGGTCGCCTAGAGGCGATAGGTCGCCTGAAGGCGACTCGAATGCATGGCCTGGCGGCCGACAGCGGCTGCCAGGCCATACCGACACAACAAGGAACCGTAGGAATCCGCCATGCGTCATCGCAAAAGTGGTAGACAGCTCAACCGCAACAGCTCCCACCGCCAGGCCATGTTTCGCAACATGGCGGTGTCGCTGATCGAGCACGAGGTGATCAAGACGACGCTGCCCAAGGCCAAGGAGCTGCGGCGCGTGGCCGAGCCGTTGATCACGCTGGCGAAGGAAGACTCGGTGGCGAACCGGCGCCTGGCCTTCTCGCGCACCCGCAGCAAGACCGCGGTGGGCAAGCTGTTCTCGGAGCTGGGCCCGCGTTATCAGGAGCGCCCCGGTGGTTACACGCGCATCCTCAAGTGCGGATACCGCGCCGGTGACGCTGCGCCGATGGCCTACATCGAGCTGGTGGGCCGGCCGATCGCCGAAGACCTCGAAGAAGATCTCGAAGAGGTGACCGAAGAAGAGGCTGCCGAAGCCCGAGCCTGACCCCCGCCCGGCCCGGTTCTTCCGGGCCTGCCGGCCTCGCCGGCCCTCAGTACTCCATCACCGTATTTTCGAACACGAAGCCGCTGGTCGACATGACCAGGCGGTGCCGTGCGCCATCGGCATCGGGGTCGTGGGCGTCATATCCGGCGTCGCCGTGCCACATGGCCACCCGAGCCCCGTCCGCGCGTTTGCCCAGGCGCGTTGCGTAGCGGCGCGGCTCGCCCGCCTGAAGGCGCGCCAGGGCGGCAGCGGTGCTGTCCAGTCGGGAGAGATGGTGGAGGGTCACCCAGGTGGGTGGCGCCAGATCGATCTCGCCTGCGGCATGCCGGCTCAGCGCATCGGCCGGTGCCAGCCAGGCGTGGTCCTGAATCTCACCGCCATCGACGCTGACCCGGTGGCCGGCCGCCGGGGCAGCGAAGAACCAGGTCGCAAACCGGCGCGGCGTGCTCGGTGGCGGCACCCAGAAGGAGAACCAGACGAACTCGTCGGGTGCGGCAACGAGTCCGGTCTCCTCCAGGGTCTCGCGGGCGGCCGCGCGTCGGGCGGCCTCCACCTCGTCGGCGGCGTCCTGGGCATCGCCGGGGTCGACCCGGCCGCCGGGAAACACCCACATGCCGCCGAAGGCCACCTGCGACGTCTTGTGCAGCATCAGCACCTCGAGCCCGGGGGCGTCCCGCAGCAGCACCACCGTCGCCGCGGGTACCGCCGGCGTCGCCCCCTCGGCGGGCGCGTCCAGATCGCCGTAGATGTCGTTGCGATGCCGCTCCGGCGGCAGCTTGCCGGCGCTCAAAGCACCTGCCTCAGAAAGTGACCCGTGTGCGAGGTCTTGTGGCGGGCCACCTGCTCAGGCGTGCCCTCGGCGACGATGCGGCCGCCGCCAGATCCCCCCTCCGGGCCCAGATCGATGACCCAGTCGGCGGTCTTGATGACATCCAGGTTGTGCTCGATGACCACGATGGTGTTCCCCTGATCGCGAAGTTTGTGAAGGACGGACAGTAGCTGGGCGATGTCGTGGAAGTGCAGGCCCGTGGTCGGCTCGTCCAGAATGTACAGGGTACGGCCGGTGTCTCGCTTCGACAGCTCGCGCGACAGCTTGACCCGCTGGGCCTCGCCGCCCGACAGGGTGGTCGCGCTCTGGCCGAGCCGGATGTAGGAGAGGCCCACGTCCATCAGCGTTTGCAGCTTGCGTGCCAGCATCGGCACCGCGTCGAAGAACGCCCGTGCGTCCTCCACGGTCATGTCGAGCACCTCGGTGATGTTCCTGCCTTTGTAGTGAACGTCCAGGGTCTCGCGGTTGTAGCGCTTGCCCTTGCAGACGTCGCAGGGTACGTAGATGTCGGGCAGAAAGTGCATTTCCACCTTGATGACGCCGTCCCCCTGACAGGCCTCGCAGCGTCCGCCCTTGACGTTGAAGCTGAACCGTCCGGGTTTGTAGCCGCGGGCGCGCGCCTCCTGAGTCTGGGCGAACAGCTCGCGAATGGGCGTGAACAGCCCCGTATAGGTGGCCGGGTTGGAGCGCGGGGTGCGGCCGATGGGGCTCTGGTCGATGTCCACCACCTTGTCGAGGTGCTCGAGGCCCTCCACCCGGTCATGAGGGGCGGCGGTAAGCGTGGTGGCCTTGTTCAGGGCCGTCGCGGTGACCGGATACAGGGTGTGGTTGATGAGCGTCGACTTTCCGGAGCCGGAGACCCCGGTCACGCAGGTGAGCAGCCCGCAGGGAATCTCGACGTTGACGTCCTTGAGGTTGTTGCCCGTGGCGCCCACCAGGCGCACCAAGGATTCGGCGTTGCGCGGGGTGCGCCGTGCGGGCACGGCGATGGCCTGACGTCCCGCGAGGTAGTCGCCGGTGATGGAGCCGGGCGCTTTGACGATATCGTCGAACGAGCCGCAGGCGACCACCTCACCCCCGTGCACGCCGGCCCCGGGGCCGATGTCGATGATGAAGTCGGCGGCGCGAATGGCTTCCTCGTCGTGCTCGACCACCAGCACCGAATTGCCGAGGTCGCGCAGGTGGATGAGGGTGCGCAGCAGACGTTCGTTGTCGCGCTGGTGGAGGCCGATGGAGGGTTCGTCGAGGATGTACATCACCCCGACCAGGCCGGCCCCGATCTGGCTCGCCAGGCGGATGCGCTGGGCCTCGCCGCCGGACAGCGTCTCCGCGCTGCGGTCCAGCGTCAGGTAGTTCAGACCCACGTCCACCAGGAACCGCAGCCGGGCGCGTATCTCCTTGAGGATCTTGTCCGCGATCTCCCCGCGCCGGCCCTTCAGCTTGAGCTTTGCGAAGTAGTCGAGCGTCGACTCCACCGATCCGGAGGTGATCTCCGGCAGGTTGATCTTGCCGATGAAGACGTTGCGCGATTCCTCCCGCAGCCGCGTGCCGTTGCAGCTCGGGCAGGCGCGCACCCGCAGGTAGCGCTGCAGGTTGTCGCGGACCATGCTGGAGTCGGTCTCGTGATAACGCCGCTCCATGTTGGGGATGACGCCCTCGAAGCGGTGGGTGCGGCGGATGACGTCACCCCGATCGTTGACGTAGCTGAAGTCGATGCGGTCTTTGCCGCTGCCGAACAGAATCGCGTCCCGGTGCTTCTTCTTGAGCTTGGCAAACGACGTCTCGACGTCGAAGCCGTAGTGTTCGGCCAGCGAGGTCAGCATGTGGAAGTAGTAGACGTTGCGCCGGTCCCAGCCGCGAATGGCGCCTTCGGCGAGGGTGAGATCGTTGTCCGCCACCACCAGGGCCGGGTCGAAGAACTGCTTCACGCCGAGACCGTCGCAGTCGCTGCAGGCGCCTGCGGGGTTGTTGAACGAGAACATGCGCGGCTCGAGCTCCGAGATGCTGTAGCCGCACACCGGACAGGCGAATCGCGCCGAGAAGATCAGCTCCTCGGCCCCCTCTTCGTCCATGTCGCTGACTCGTGCTATGCCGTCGGTCAGGGCCAGGGCGGTCTCGAAGCTTTCCGCCAGCCGCTGCTGCATGTCGGCGCGGACCCGTAGGCGGTCCACCACGGCTTCGATGGTGTGCTTCTTGTTCTTGTCCAGATCGGGCGGATTGTCGAGGTCGACCACCAGGCCGTCGATGCGGGCGCGAATGAAGCCGTTGGAGAGCAGCTCCTTGAACACGTGCAGGTGCTCGCCCTTCCGCTCGCTGACCACGGGCGCCAGGATCATGATGCGCTTGCCCTCGGGCAGGGCAAGCACCTGGTCCACCATCTGGCTGACGGTCTGGGCGTCGAGCGGTTCGCCGTGGGTCGGGCAGCGCGGCTCACCGACCCGGGCGAACAGCAGCCGCAGGTAGTCGTAGATCTCGGTGATGGTGCCGACCGTGGAGCGCGGGTTGTGGGACGTCGACTTCTGCTCGATGGAGATGGCGGGGGACAGCCCCTCGATGTGGTCGACGTCGGGCTTCTCCATCATCGACAGGAACTGCCGAGCGTAGGCGGACAGGGACTCCACATAGCGGCGCTGGCCCTCCGCATAGAGTGTGTCGAAAGCCAGCGACGACTTGCCGGACCCGGACAGCCCGGTGATCACTACCAGGCGATCCCGGGGAATGTCGAGGTTGATGTTCTTCAGATTGTGGGTGCGCGCGCCGCGAACGCTGATGGTGTCCAAGGGACTCCAGTTTTGGAATGGAAACCAACCAACATAAACGCATCATCCGGGACGGGCAAGGTCGACAGCGTCTTCTCCTGCCAGCGTCCGGTCAGCAGCCTGCCGCGCGGCAGCGACGCTGTCCGGCGGCGGCCCTGGATCCTGACGCACGACTGCAGCGGGCGGAGGCCGGTACGCCTCGCCCGGACAAATGCGATAGACTGGCCGCCATCCACAGGGAGCTGGAAGACTATGGCGCGGGGGATCAACAAGGTCATCCTGATCGGCAATCTGGGCGCAGACCCGGAAACCCGGTACTCACAGGGCGGCAACGCCGTCACCAAGTTCCGCATCGCCACCAGCGAGAACTGGCGTGATCGCCAGTCCGGTGAGCAGCAGGAGCGCACCGAGTGGCACAACATCGTCTGCTTCAGCCGTCTGGCCGAGATCGCGGGCGAGTATCTGCGCAAGGGCTCACGGGTCTACATCGAGGGCAGCCTGTCCACCAGTAGCTGGGAGCAGGACGGGCAGAAGCGCTTCCGCACCGAGATCATCGCCCGGGAGATGCAGATGCTCGACAGCCGCAGCGGTGATGGCGGTGGCGGTGGCGGCAGCGCGCCCAGCGGCTTCGAGCAGCGCCGCAGCGCCCCGGCCGACAACGCGCCGACCCTGCCGGAAGACGACTTCGACGACGACATTCCGTTCTGATCCCCGGCTTCGAGCCGCCGCGGCCCGCCGGCGCCGGTCAGGCCAGGTAGACCAGGCCCAGCAGCAGGCTGCCCAGCAGCATCCGGTAGATGACGTAGGGCATCATGCCGGTGCGTTCCACCAGCGCGATGAACGTGCCGATGCACAGGTAGGCCGCCGTGCCGGACAGCAGCGCCCCGGTGGCCAGCACCCCCCAGGGCACGCCTTCACCCTGCCGAATCAGGTCTGCCGTGGCCAGCGCGCCGGCGCCGGCAATCGTGGGAATCGACAGCAGGAACGAGAATCTGGCGGCGCCGGTGCGGGAGATGCCTAGCAGCAGCGCGGCGGTGATGGTGATGCCCGAGCGCGACGTGCCCGGAATCAGTGCCAGCGTCTGCATCACGCCGATGATGACGGCATCGCGCCAGCCCACGCTCTCGCGGGTACCGCGCCGGGTGTCGGCATAGCCGAGCAGCAGGCCGAAGGCGATGGTAGCGGCCCCTAGCACGGCCACAGAGCGCAGCTCGGTTTCGACGAGGTCCATCAGCAGCGCGCCGGTCACGACGATGGGCAGGGTGGCCAGCCCGATGCGCAGCAGCTCCTGCGCCCGGTCGTCTACCGTGCGGTGCGCCGCGACCTGCCAGCCGCTCACCGCGTAACCCGCCAGGTCGCGGCGAAAGTACAGCATCACCGCCGTCAGCGAGCCGACGTGCACGGCGATGTCGAAGGCCAGCCCCTGGTCTTCCCAGCCGAGCAGCTGGGCCGGCAGGATGAGGTGCGCCGAGCTGGACACCGGCAGAAACTCGGTGATGCCCTGAATCAAAGCCAGCGTGACGATCTGCAGCCAGTCCATCGGCGGAGTGTAGCTGCACCGTGGTATCTTTGCGCCATGGCCGACACTGTGGAAATGCCCCTCTTCCCGTTGAATCCGGTGCTGTTTCCCGGCGGCCGGCTGCCGCTGCAGATCTTCGAGCCGCGATACATGGACATGGTCGTGCGCTGCATGCGCGAGTCGTCCCCATTCGGCGTGGTGCTGATCCGCAGCGGCAGCGACGCCAGGCTCGTGCCGGACAGCCAGCAACCGGAGATCTTCGACGTCGGCACCGAGGCGCACATCGTCGATTTCAATCAGCTTTCCAACGGCCGCCTGGGCATCATCGTGCGCGGGGGGCGCAAGTTCCGGGTGCGGTCCACCCGTGAGCAGGCCGACCACCTGCTGCTCGGCGATGTGGAGTACCTGGCGGAGGAGCCCGCGCTCGCGGTGGGCACCGAGCACCAGGAGTTGGTGGACATCCTGCGCGAGCTGATCAAGCACCCGATGATCGAGAAGCTCGGCCTCGACATCCGCTTCGATGACGCCCGCTCGGTGGGCTGGCGGTTGGCCGAGCTGCTGCCCATCGAGCCCGAGATCAAGCAGAGCCTGCTGAAGCTGCAGTGGCCGCGGGAGCGACTGCAGGAACTCACCCGGCTGGTGGACAAACTGCGCGGTTGACGGCTGGCGTATAATGCATCGCGCTATCCGGCTGATCAGGAAACGGCAGTGCAGACCAGGGCAGATCGGCAGCGGCACGACCACGAGGACGTAGCCGCCTACATGACCCGAATGGGGCAGGACGCCCGGGCGGCCTCCCGCGTGATCGGTGCGGCGCCCACGGCCGTCAAGTCCCGGGCGCTGCTTGCCATGGCCGATGCCATCGACGGCGCCCGCGCCGGGCTGAAGGAGGCCAACGCCCGGGATCTGGCGGCGGCCGGCGAGCAGGGGATCGACCAGCCCCTCATCGACCGCCTGGGGTTGAGCGATGGCGACCTCGATCGCGTCATCGAGGGCCTGCATCAGGTGGTCAAGCTGCCTGACCCGGTGGGCGAGATCTCCGACCTGGTCTACCGCCCCAGCGGCATCCAGGTCGGGCGTATGCGGGTGCCGCTCGGCGTCATCGGCATCATCTACGAATCGCGGCCGAACGTGACGGTGGAGGCAGCCAGCCTGTGCCTCAAATCGGGCAACGCCTGCATCCTGCGCGGCGGCTCCGAGGCACATCATTCCAATCAGGCCATCGCCGCTTGCCTGGCAGCCGGCCTGGAGGCGGCAGGGCTGCCGGCGGCCACCGTGCAGCTGGTGGGCACCACCGACCGGGCGGCGGTGGGCGCGCTGCTGACGCTGGATCAGTACGTCGACGTCATCGTGCCCCGGGGCGGCAAAGGTCTGATCGAGCGGGTCAGCCGTGAGTCGACCATTCCCGTGATCAAGCATCTGGACGGCGTCTGCCACGTCTACATCGACGACGACGCCGATGCCGAGATGGCCCTGGCCATCGCATGGAACTCGAAGCTCGAGAAGTTCGCCGTCTGCAACGCCCTGGAGACGCTGCTGGTGGCCAGGTCGGCGGCGGCAACGCTGCTGCCGAGGCTGGCCGAAGGTTTCCGGCAGGGCGGGGTGACGCTGCGGGGCTGCGAGGCGAGCCGCGCTCTGGTCGCTGACATGGAGCCAGCCACCGAGGCCGACTGGTCTGCCGAGTACCTGGGCCCGGTTCTGGCGGTGAAGGTGGTGGATGGCCTCGACGCCGCCATCGCCCACATCAACCGCTACGGCTCGGCCCATACCGATGCCATCGTCACCCGGGATTACGGACGCGCCCGCCGCTTCCTCACCGAAGTCGACTCCGCTTCGGTCATGGTGAATGCCTCCACCCAGTTCGCCGACGGCTTCGAGTACGGCCTGGGGGCCGAGATCGGCATCTCGACCAACAAGCTGCACGCGCGCGGGCCCGTGGGCCTGGAAGGCCTCACCACCCGGAAGTACGTGGTGTTCGGTCACGGCGAGATCCGGCACCGTTGATCTGCCTGTTCGGCGGCACCTTCGACCCCGTTCATCTCGGTCACCTGCACGCCGCCCGCGCCGTGTGCGAAGCGCTGCCGGTGCCGGCGGTCCGCATGGTGCTGTCCGCACGCCCGGGCCACCGCGACGAGCCGGGCGCGTCCACCGCGCATCGCTGGCGCATGCTCGAGCTTGCGTGTGCCGGAGATGCCCGGCTGCAGCCGGACGATCTGGAGGTGCGGCGGGCCGAGCGGCTGGGTCGCAGCTCCTACACGGTGGAGACCCTGGAGGCGGTGCGGGCTGCAGATCCGGAAGCCGTGATCGTCTGGGTGGTGGGCCGCGACGCGTATGCGGGGCTCATGACCTGGCACCGCTGGCGCGACCTCTTCGCCCTGGCCAACCTGCTGGTTCTGGAGCGCCCTGGCGTCAGCCCGCCGCTGCCGCCGGAGCTCGATCGGGAAACCCGGGTGCGGCGCCTCGGCGGGGTGCCGGAGAGCCCGGCGGGAGGGGTCCTGCTGCTGCCGGCTGCCATGCAGGATGTGTCGGCAACGCGCATCCGTCGGGCCCTGCGGGGCGCAGACGGCCTGCAACCGGGGCTCGCCGCGGATTTGCTCCCTGCGGCGGTCTACACCTATATTAAGGAGCATCACTTGTACGGAGTGGTTAGTGACGCCTGAATCGTTGCGGAATCTCATCCTCGATGCCCTGGAAGACCGGAAGGGACACGACGTGGTTGCCATGGACGTGACCGGGGTCTCCGACGTGACCGACTACATGATCATCGCCAGCGGCACCTCCAACCGACATGTCAGAGCCCTCGTGGATCGGGTCGTGGATGCGGCCACCACGGCGGGCGTTAGACCGCTCGGGGTGGAAGGCCGCGAAACCAACGAATGGGTGCTGGTAGACATGGGCGATGCCCTGGTTCACGTCATGCAGTCGGAGGCGCGCAGCTTCTACGACCTCGAGCGGCTCTGGTCGGAACTGCCGGCGGAGACCGACGCCGGCGTCGACACGGCCCGTATCGACATCGGGGTGTGAAGATCCGCCTCATCGCCGTTGGCCAGCGGCCGCCGGCGTGGGTGCAGGAGGGATACTCGGACTACGTGCGGCGGTTGCCGCGCGATCTGCCTATGGAGCTCACAGAGATCGCGGCGCCCGGGCGCCGGGGCGGCAACGTCGACCAGGCCCGCGCCGCCGAGGCGGAGCGGCTGCTGGCGGCCATCGGCGCCGGCGATTGGGTGGTGGCCCTGGATGAGCGCGGCAAGACGTGGAGCACGCTTGCGCTGGCGGAAAAACTGGAAAATTGGCGTATGCACGGACGTGACGTCACATTCCTGATCGGCGGCGCTGACGGCCTGGCGCCGCACTGTCTCGAGCGCGCCGACCACGTGCTGTCGCTGTCGGCCATGACGCTGCCGCATGCCCTGGTTCGCGTCGTGCTGGCAGAGCAGATCTATCGCGCCTGGACCATTACCATAGGCCACCCTTACCACCGGGCCTGACATGTCACCGCGCCTCGCCATCAAGGACGACCTCCGCGAGCGCCGCATCTTCGCGGCTCGGGCGGGGCTGCTGTTCGTCATGGCCCTGGGCCTGGTGGGTCTGCTGGTATTGCGGCTGGTACAGCTTCAGGTCTGGGAGCACGAGACTTATCAGACCCGGTCAGAGCAGAACCGCATTCAGGTGCGGCCGTTGGCGCCGCCGCGGGGCCTGATCTACGATCGCAACGGCGAGCTGCTGGCCGGCAACCGGCCTGTGTCCACCCTGACCGTGGTGCGGGAACGGGTGGTCGACATAGATGGCCTGCTGGCCGAACTGAGCGGGCTGGTGGACGTCGACGACAACGACATGGACAAGTTCCGCCAGCGTCTCGAGCGCGCCCGGCGGCCATTCGAGCCGGTGGCCCTGAAGCTCAACCTCAGCGAGGAGGAGGTGGCCCGCCTGGCGGTGAACCGCCATCGGCTGCCGGGTGTGGAAATCGCCACCGAGCTGGTCCGCTACTATCCCAAGGGCGAGCTGGTGGCGCATGCGGTCGGCTCCGTTCGGCGGGTGTCAGAGGACGACCTGCGAACGCTCGATCCGGTGCGCTACAGCGCCACGCGCTTCATCGGCCGCCATGGCGTCGAGAAGTTCTACGAGCAGTCGCTGCACGGTGAGGTGGGCTATCAGAAGGTGGAGACCGACGCCCATGGCCGGGTGCGGCAGGTGCTGGACGTCAGCTCGCCGGTAGCCGGGCAGAACATCACCGTGCACCTCGACTCGCGGCTGCAGAGCGCGGCAACCGCGGCGCTTGGCGAGCGCCGAGGCGCCGTGGTGGCCATCGACCCGCGCTCCGGCGGCGTGCTCGCCATGGTCAGCCAGCCCGGCTACGACCCCAATCCGTTCGTCACCGGCATCAGCAGCGAAGACTATCAGGCGCTCACCTCGTCTCGCGATCTGCCGCTCTTTAACAGGGCGATCAACGGACAGTACTCGCCCGGCTCGACCTTCAAGCCCGTAGTCGGCCTTGCCGGGCTCTCCATGGGCGTTGCCAACTGGCAGGAAGAGATCATCGACAACGGCTACTTCCGCTTGCCCGGCCAGCAGCGCATCTACCGCGACTGGAGCTGGACACGCGGCAACTCCGGCGGCCAGGGTCGGGTCGACCTGAGGCGGGCGATCTACCGGTCGTCGAACGTGTTCTTCTACGACCTCGCCACGCGGATGGACATCGATCGGTTTGCCGGCTTCGTGTCTCAGTTCGGGCTCGGCTCGCGCGCGTCGCTCGACATACCCGAGACCAGCGCCGGGCTGGTGCCCAACCGGGTCTGGAAGCGTGGCGCCAAGGGCGAGCCGTGGTATCCCGGCGACAACGTCAACATCGGCATCGGTCAGGGCGACCTGCTGGTGACGCCGCTGCAGCTCGCCTCGGTGGCCGCCACCATCGCCAATCGCGGACGGGTGATGCGGCCGCGCATGCTGCTCGCCAGCGACCGGCCGCTGCCGGAGTTCGACCCGCCGCCACCGTTGCAGCCGATCGAGGGCGTCTCCGCCGAAGACTGGGAGCGTATGGTGGACGCCATGGAGGACGTGGTGCACCGAGGCGGAGGCGGCTACCGCCAGAACGGCACCGCCTGGTACTACATCGGCCAGAACATTCCCTACCGGATGGCGGGCAAGTCGGGTACAGCCCAGGTGGTGGAGATCCGCCAGGGTGAGGAGTACGACGAGGAGGAGCTGGACGAGTACCAGCGCAAGCATGCCTGGTTCATTGCCTTTGCGCCGGCGGATGATCCGGTCATCGCCCTGGCGGTGCTGGTTGAGAACGGCGGCGGCGGCAGCGCCGTCGCCGCGCCGGTGGCGCGAGAGGTGATCGACGCCTACCTGCTGCCGCAGTTGGCCACGCGCTGAGGCCGCGGCGGTGAGCAGCCAGGACTTCGTTCGCAGCCTGCCCCAGCATGAGCGCTTCGGCGCCCGGGCGCGCCTGCGGCAGATTCACCTCGACCCGCTGATGCTGGTGACGATGCTGACCATCTGCGGGATCGGCCTGATGGTGCTCTACAGCGCGGTCGACCGGAATGCCGTCATGTTCTTCAACCAGGCGGGCCGGCTTGGGCTGGCGCTCGCCGCCATGCTGGTGGTTGCCCAGCTTCACCCGCGCTTCTATCTGCGCTGGACGCCCGTCTTCTACGTCGGCGGGCTGCTGCTGCTGATGCTGGTGCTAATGATCGGTGAGACCGCGAAGGGCTCGCAGCGATGGCTCGACCTGCCCGGGCTGCCCCGTTTTCAGCCCTCGGAGGTCATGAAGCTGGCGACGCCGATGATGGTCGCCTGGTACTTTCACGACCGACCGCTGCCGCCGCGCTTCGGCGATCTGTGTGTGGCGCTGGTGATCGTCGCCCTGCCCGCCGGCTTCATCGTCGTGCAGCCAGACCTCGGCACGGCCATTCTGGTGGCAGGTGCCGGAATCGCCGTGGTGGTGCTGGCCGGGTTGTCCTGGAAGTGGTTGGGATCCGCGCTGCTGGGGTTCGCCATGCTGGCGCCCGGGCTCTGGTATCTGCTTCACGACTATCAGCGCCAGCGCATCCTCACGCTCTTCGACCCGGACAGCGACCCGCTGGGCGCCGGCTGGAACATCATTCAGTCCACCACCGCCATCGGCTCGGGCGGCGTTTACGGCAAGGGGCTGTTTCAGGGCACCCAGAGCCACCTGGACTTCCTTCCGGAGAGTCATACCGACTTCATCATTGCCGTCATCGGCGAGGAACTCGGATTGATCGGCGTGGTCACCATGTTGGTGCTGTATCTGGTGCTGGTGGCGCGGGGCCTGCACATCGCCGTGCAGGCGGCGCACACGTACGAACGACTGCTCGCGGGTGCGCTGAGCCTGACGTTCTTCGTGTACGTCTTCGTGAACATCGCCATGGTCAGTGGTCTGCTGCCCGTGGTGGGCGTGCCGCTGCCCATGGTCAGCTACGGCGGTACCGCGGCGATCACGCTGATGGTGAGCTTCGGCATCATCATGGCCGTGCGCACGCATCGAAGCTGGTAAGGGGCTGGAGTCTAGATTGAAGGCAATGAGCGGGTGGGGGCGGCTGCTGGCGGCCGCGTTGGCGGCGGGCTCGATCGGCGTCGCCCATGGTGATTTCAGCGGCCGCGCGGATGTGCAGGCGTTCATCGGCGAGATGGTGGAGAGCCAGGGCTTCAGCCGCGAAGAGCTGGTTTCGCTTTTCGCCCAGGCGGAGCGCCAGCAGCCCATTCTCGATGCCATCGCGCGGCCGGCGGAGCGTGTCCTGGTGTGGCACGAGTACCGCGACATCTTCATCGAGGAGGCGCGCATCGCTCAGGCGCTGGCGTTCTGGAGCGAGCAGGAGGCGGCGCTGGCCGATGCCGAGCGCGTCTACGGCGTGCCGCCCGAATACGTGCTGGCCATCCTCGGCGTCGAGACCCGGTTCGGCCGCGTCACCGGACGCTGGCGTGTGATCGACGCGCTGGCGACGCTGGCGTTCGACTACCCGCCCAGGGCGGCCTTCTTCCGGCGCGAGCTGGGTGAGTTTCTGCTGCTGGCCCGGGAGGAGGGGCGCAACCCGCTCACCCTGACCGGCTCCTACGCCGGCGCCATGGGCTACGGCCAGTTCATCCCCTCGAGCTATCGCCACTACGCGGTGGACTTCGACGGCGACGGCCTGCGCGACATCTGGGGCAATCCGCGGGATGCGGTGGGCAGCATCGCCAACTACTTCAACGTGCACGGCTGGGAAAGGGGCGGCCTGGTGGCGCTGCCCGTGGAAGGCGAGGGTGAGGCGCTGGAATCCCTGGCCAACGGGTCCCTGGATCTGACCCACACCGTGGCCGAGCTCGAGCGTCTGGGGGTGACGGACACCGGCCTGCCCGGCGACACGCGAGCCACGCTGTACCGCATGGAGTACGAGGACGGCGGCCGTTACTGGCTGGGCTTCAACAACTTCCACGTCATTACCCGCTACAACCGCAGCCGGCTGTACGCGCTGGCCGTGCACGAGCTGAGCCAGGTCATTCTGCAGCGCCAGCGCGCGCAGCCGGCGGAGCGCTGAGGCATGCGCAGGAGAGCGGTGTGGCGACGACAGGCAGGCTGGTGTTGGGTGTCGCTGCTGCTGCTGGCCGGCTGCCAGCAGACCGGAACCCTGCCGGAGACCAGCAGTCCCCGGACACCGCCGGAGCCCCAGGACGGGCCGCCGCTGAGCATTCCGCCGGGGCTGGCCAACCTGCCCGATCCGGTGCCCCGCCAGGAACCCAAGAGCGCCCGTGGCAACCCGCCCACCTACACCGTGTTCGGCAAGACCTACCGGGTCATGGACTCGGCTTCCGGCTACTACGCCTCCGGCATGGCATCCTGGTACGGTCGCAAGTTCCACGGCCGGCTCACCTCCAGCGGTGAGCCCTACGACATGTTCGAGCTCACCGCTGCGCATCGCTCGCTGCCGATTCCCACCTATGTCCGCGTCACCAACCTGGACAACCGCAAGACCACCATCGTCCGGGTCAACGATCGCGGCCCGTTTCACAGCGACCGCATCATCGACCTGTCCTACGCCGCTGCGGTCAAGCTGGGGTTCGCCGACCATGGCACGGCGCGGGTGCGCGTCGAAGCCCTGGAGGAGGTCACCCACTTCGTGCTGCAGGCCGGTGCCTTCCGTGACATCGGCGCTGCCGACCGGCTGAAGGAGTCCCTCTCCCGGGTCACGGGCCAGACGGCCTATGTGGTTCGGGTCGACAACGATTCGCTGTATCGGGTGCGCATGGGCCCCATCGGCGGCCGCACCGAAGCGGAGCGGTTGCGCGGGCTGATCGTCGCAGCCAACCTTGGCGAGCCGATGATTCTGGCGCAGTGATTGTCCGTCACGGCCGAGCGTTGCCGCGGCGCCGGGTGCACGCTGCGGCAGACGCATTAGAATAGCCCGCACTGTCACGGCAAGGGACGATCCATGGTATTCATCACCCGCACGTGCTGCGCTGGCGAGAACGGGCCGTTCACGCGCGGGCCGGCGGCCGCCTGGTGGCTGGGCGCCGTGCTGTGGCTCGCGCTGCACGGCGCCCCTGCGCTGGCCGAGTCGGCGCCCATCATCCCGCCGCCGCCGGACGTGGCGGCCAGCTCGTACCTGCTGATCGACGCCGATACCGGCAAGGTGCTGGTCGAACGCAACAGCCATCAGCCGCTGCCGCCCGCCAGCCTCACCAAGATCATGACCACCTACGTGGCCGACGTGGAGCTGTCGGCGGGACGCATCAGGATGGCCGACCAGGTCGACATCAGCGTCAACGCCTGGCAGACGCCGGGTTCCCGCATGTTCGTGCGCGAGGGCACCCGGGTATCGGTGGAAGATCTGATGCGCGGCGTGATCATCCAGTCCGGTAACGACGCCAGCGTCGCGCTGGCAGAGCACATCGCCGGCAGCGAGCGCGCCTTCGCCGACATGATGAATCAGCAGGCGGCACGTCTCGGCATGACCGACAGCCAGTTCCAGAACGCCACCGGCCTGCCGGCCGACGACCACTATTCGAGCGCCTGGGACCTGGCCCAGCTCACCCGCGCGCTGATCCGCGACTTTCCCGAGCAGTACGCCATGTATGCCGAAAAGTCGTTCACCTACAACGATATCGAGCAGCCGAACCGCAACCGGCTGCTGTGGCGCGACCGCACCGTCGACGGCGTCAAGACCGGACATACGGAAGCGGCCGGCTACTGCCTGGTGGCATCGGCCCTGCGCGGCAACATGCGGCTGATCTCCGTGGTGATGGGTACCGCCAGCGACGAAGCACGCATGCGGGAAACGCAGAAGCTGCTGTCTTACGGGTTCCGCTACTTCGAGACCCAGCGCCTCTACGAGGCCGGCGTGCCGCTCAAGACCAGCGAGCTCTGGTATGGCGAGCGTGGCGAGGTCGAGCTGGGCGTCGCCGGGGATCTGCACGTCACCATTCCGCGTGGCAGCTACGAGCAGCTTCAGGCGGAGCTGCAGGTGCCGAAGGTCATCGAGGCCCCGCTCAAGGCAGGCGACAAGGTCGGCGAGGTGCGGCTGCGGCTCAATGATGAAACCGTGCTGCGCGTCCCGCTGGTGGCCCTGGCCGATGTCGAGGAAGGCGGCATCTTCACGCGCTTCGGCCATGGCGTGTATCTGTTCTTCCTGAACCTGTTCAGCGATGAGTGACCCTGCACGCATCGAGTTTCCCTGCGACTACCCGATCCACGTGATCGGTGAGCGGCAGGCGTCGTTCCAGGAAGACGTGCTGCACATCGTTCGCCGTCATGCGCCGGCGCTGGACGAGAGCTCGGTGACCCTGCGGGAGAGCCGCGAAGGCAGCTACTGCTCGCTGCGCGTGACCATCGTTGCCACCGGCTCGGCCCAGCTCGAGGCCCTGCACGCCGAGCTGATCGCGCATGCTGCGGTGCGGATGGTGCTGTGACCGGGCTCGCAGCAGCGCCGACGGTGACTGTACGCGACCTGGGCCGAACGGCCTATGAAGGCGTGTTCGAAGCGATGAAGGCCTTCACCGGAGCGCGCGGCCCCGACACCATGGACGAGCTCTGGCTCACCGAGCACGAGCCGGTGTTCACCCAGGGTCAGGCCGGCCGGGCCGAGCATCTGCTGGCGCCCGGAGACATTCCCGTGGTGCAGACCGACCGTGGCGGCCAGGTCACCTACCACGGCCCCGGGCAGATCGTCGGCTACCTGATGTTCGACATCCGCCGTCAGGGGCTCACCGTGCGCGGCCTGGTCAGCGGCATCGAGCGTGCGATCGTCGACCTGCTCGGTGACTACGGCATCGGCGCCGCGCCCCGGCCGGATGCGCCCGGCGTCTACGTCGGCGGTGCCAAGATCGCGTCTCTAGGGCTGCGCGTGCGGCGCGGCTGCTCGTATCACGGCCTGGCGCTCAACGTCGACATGGATCTGGAACCGTTCAGCCGCATCAATCCGTGCGGCCTGCTCGGCATGCAGGTGACCCAGGTGGCCGATATTGTGCCCGGGGCGACCGTGGCGGCCGTGCGCGACGGGCTCCTGGCACACCTGGCCGCGGTCTACGGCGTCAGGCTGCACACGCCGGACACGCCGGATCGCGCCTCAGCCTGAGCCGGCGCCACTCCATCACCAGGGCGTCGAAGTACAGCACGTAGCCCGCCAGGGTCTCGCCGACGTCGCAGAGCACCTTGATGGCTTCCAGCGCCTGGCAGGCGCCGATGATGCCCACGAGGGGCGCGATCACGCCGTTTTCTGCGCAGTTCAGCGCTCCGTCGTCCCCATCCCGGTACAGGCAGCGGTAGCAGGGGGCGTCGGCGCGGCGCGGATCGAACACGGCGACCTGGCCTTCCCAGCGAATGGCGGCACCGGACACCAGCGGCGTGCCGGTAGCGATGCAGGCATCGTTGATGGCGAAGCGGGTGGCGAAGCTGTCGCAGGCATCCAGCACCACGTCGCAGCCGGCGATCGCGGCCTGCAGGGCGGCGCCGTGCAGGCGCCGGGCTTCGGTGATCACCTCGAGGTCGGGATTGAGTTCCCGCAGGGTGCGTGCAGCGGAGGCCACCTTGGACTCGCCGATGGCATCCTGGCGGTGAATGATCTGGCGCTGCAGGTTGGACACCTCCACGGTGTCGTCGTCGCTGAGCACCAGGCTGCCGATGCCGGCCGCGGCCAGATACATGGCCGCTGGCGACCCCAGGCCGCCGAGGCCGACGATCAGCGCTCGGGCATTGAGCAGCCGTTCCTGACCGGCCACGTCCATTTCCGGCAGCATGATCTGGCGGCTGAACCGCAGCAGCTGGTCGTCGTCGAGTTCCCGGCTCATGCTGACGCCTCCGGGCGCATGGCCCGGCTGACCCGGGGATGGCCGGCCAGATCGGCCAGGGTCTCCACCCTCGTCAGCCCGGCGCCCGACAGCAGATCGCGCACCGGCCCGCCCTGATCGTAGCCGTGCTCCAGCAGCAGCCAGCCGCCGGGAGCCAGTCGGTCTGGGGCGCCGCGGACGATGACGCGCAGCGCATCCAGCCCATCGGCGCCGGATGCCAGGGCCGCCTGCGGCTCGTGGCCCAGCGCGGCGAGGTGCGGGTCGGCAGCGGCCACGTAGGGCGGATTCGAAACGATGAGCTGGAAGTCGCCGCCGATGTCGTCCTCGGCCAGCGCTTCGAACCAGTCGCCGCCGAGCCAGCGCACTTCAGCCCCCAGGCGGGCGGCGTTGGCGGCGGCGACCGCCAGGGCTGCGGCGCTGATGTCGGTGGCCGTCACCGCCACCGTGCGGCCGCGGACGTGCGCTTCCAGCGCCAGGGTCACGGCAACGGCACCGCTGCCGGTACCGAGGTCGAGCCAGCGCCCCGGCCGTGCCACCGCCAGCGCGGCTTCCACAAGCAGCTCGGTTTCCGGGCGCGGCACCAGCACGCTGGGCGATACCGTGAAGGTGCGGCCGTAAAACTCGCGCTCGCCGACGATGTAGGCCAGCGGCTCGCCGGCGCGGCGGCGAGCGGCCCAGCGGTCCAGCTCCGCCTCGGCACCGGCGGGCAGGGCGCGTTCGGGGCGGCCAAGCACCTGCGCTCGGGAAAGGGCTGCGGCACGGCAGACCAGGAGCTCGCGATCCAGGCGCGGCAGGTCCGCCTGCTGCGCCAGCCACTCGGCCACCGTGGTCACGAAGCCTCCGACAGCTGCTTCAGCGCGTCGGCCTGATACTCCTGGACCAGCGGTTCGATGACGCTGTCCAGGGCGCCTTCCAGAACTTCGTCGAGCTTGTACAGCGTCAGGTTGATGCGGTGGTCCGTGATCCGGCCCTGGGGAAAATTGTAGGTGCGGATGCGCTCCGAGCGGTCGCCGCTGCCCACCAGCCGGCGGCGAGATGCCTGCTGCTCGCTCTCCTGGGCGGCACGGGCGCTGTCGTTGAGCTTCGCTCGCAGCAGCGACATGGCCCGGGCGCGGTTCTTGTGCTGGGAGCGCTCGTCCTGGCACTCGACGACGATGCCCGAAGGCAGGTGGGTGATGCGCACCGCCGAGTCGGTCTTGTTGACGTGCTGGCCGCCGGCGCCGCTGGCCCGGTAGGTGTCGATGCGCAGCTCGCTCTTGTCGATCTCCACATCGCCGACCTCCTCGGGCTCCGGCAGCACTGCAACCGTGCACGCGGAGGTATGGATGCGGCCCTGGGATTCGGTTTCCGGCACCCGCTGAACGCGATGCGCGCCGGACTCGAACTTCAGCCTGGCGTAGACGTCGCGGCCTTCGATGCGGCTGATGATCTCCTTGTAGCCGCCATGCTCGCCATGCCGCTCGGAGAGCACCTCCATGCGCCAGCCTCGGTCTTCGGCATAGCGGCTGTACATGCGGAACAGATCGCCGGCGAACAGGGCCGCCTCATCGCCGCCGGTTCCCGCGCGCACCTCGAGAAAGACGTTGGCCGCGTCCTCCGGGTCGCGGGGAAGCAGTAGCGTGCGCAGCTGCGCCTCTTCCGCCTCGAGCTCGGCCGCCACCCGCTGCGCATCTTCGGCGGCCATGTCGCGAAGCTCGGCGTCGTCGTCATCGGCGAGGTCGCGCGCCTGCTCGAGCTCGTCGGCGAGCTCGCCGACCCGGCGGTAGCTCCTGATCACCGGCTCCAGCTCCGCGAACTCGCGCGACAGCGCCGTGAACTGATCCCGGTCGGCCACCACCTCGCGCTCAGAGAGCAGCGCGCTCACCTCTTCGAAGCGATCGCACAGGCTGGCGAGCTTGGCCGACATGGAAGCGCTAAGCGACATGGCGTCAGGGTATCCGCAGTCAGTCGAGACGGTACAGGGATTTCAGGTATTCGAGCAGATCGCTGCGGCCGTCCGCGCCGGCCTCACGAATGGCGACGGTCGGCGTGTGGATGAGCTTGTTTGTCAGGCCGCGGGCCATGCTGTCCAGCACCGCCTTCGGATCGGCGCCCGCCTGCAGCTCCTTGAGCGCTCGCGACAGCTCGAGCTCCCTGATGGATTCCGCCTGGCCGCGGAACTGCCGGAGCAGGCCCTGGCTCTGATGCACTCGACGCTCGCGCACGTAGTGGCTGGCGCCGCTGTCCACCAGCGTCTCGGCCGAATCCGCGGCGACGCGCCGCTGCCGCACGTTCTCCTCGATGATGTCGGTCAGATCGTCGATGGTGTAGAGATAGACGTCCGACAGCTCGGCGACCGCCGGCTCGACGTCGCGAGGCACCGCGATGTCGACGATGAACATGGGCCGCCGCCGGCGGGCGCGGATGGCAGCCTCCACGGCGCCCTTGCCCACCACCGGCAGGGTGCTGCCGGTGGAAGCGATGATGATGTCGTACTCGTGCAGCCGTGCCGGCACGTCGCTGAGCTGCATGGCCTGGGCGCCGAACCGGGCGGCCACGGCCTCGGCGTTGGCCAGCGTGCGGTTGGCCACGGCCATGCCGCCTATGCCCTGCTGCTGAAGATGCTCTGCCACCCGCTGGATGGTGTCGCCGGCGCCGAGCAGCAGCGCCTGCTTGGTCTTCAGGTCGGAAAATATGCGCTGCGCCATCACCGCGGCGGCGTAGGCCACCGACACCGGGTTGCGCCCGATCTCGGTGTCGGTGCGCACCCGCTTGGCCGTGCTCAGGCTCACCTGGGACAGCAGGCTCAGCTCGGGGCCCAGCATGCCGGCGGATCGGGCCAGCTCGTAGGCGGCCTTTACCTGCCCCAGAATCTGCGGCTCGCCCAGCACCTGGGAGTCCAGCCCGGAGGCCACCCGGATCAGGTGGCGGGCGGCATCGGCGTCCCAGTAGGTGTAGGCCAGGCTCGTCAGCTCGTCCGTGGAGACCGCCCGATAGCGCGCCATCCACTCTGGAATCAGGCTTTCCTCGGCCGGATCGAGGGCGGCGTACAGCTCGGTGCGGTTGCAGGTGGACACGATCACGGCCTCGGACAGGGTGGGCACGGCGCTGCGCACCGACAGCAGCGCATCGACGATGCTTTCCTCCGGAAAGGCAATTCGCTCGCGCACCTGCAGGGGCGCCGTGCGATAGTTCACGCCGTATGCCAATATCGCCATGAATCGGATGTTCGGGCGGGGCCTGATTCGTCCTGGAACAGCGGCCAATGATAGCAGAGTCGGAGTCGCGTGAGATTGTCCCTTCGCCGAGCTAACTGGTTCTTCTTTCTCGGCTTTTTGCTGTTGGCCAGCGCGGCATGCACGGTGCTGCCGCGGCCCGAGGTGGCGCCGGGCGAGTTCCTGCTGCGTGGCAAGCTCGGGGTCAGTCAGGGCGATGACAGCTTTTCTGCCCGCCTGCTCTGGCATCAGCGTGATGGCCGCTTCGCGATGGACGTCTGGGGCCCGCTCGGCCAGGGTCGGGTTCGGCTCGAAGGCACGCCGGCTCATCTGACGCTCCTGGACGGCAGCGGCACCATCATCACCGAGGGTCCGGCCGAGGCCGTCATGCAGGCGCACCTCGGCTGGAGCCTGCCGCTCGCCGTGCTGCCGGAGTGGGTACGGGGCCGTCCGGCGTCCGGCGTCGCCGCGTCGGCACGCGACTACGATGCCGACGGCCGCCTGGTGGCCTTCAACCAGCTTCGCTGGCGGGTGGAACTCGACCGCTTCGCGGCGGTGGGTGCGACGGGCGCCGAGGTTCTGCCGTTCCGCGTGACCGCGACCCGGGACGCCTATCGGGTGCGACTGGCGGTTTCTGCCTGGGAAATTTAAGCCGTTGATTTATTGAGTCTATCGGTTTGACAGCCCCTTATGGGGTGAGCACAATAGCGGCCCTTTCGCGGCGGGGCTGCCGATGGCCGGGTCATCCGATGGGCCGAGGCGGCCGGCGGCGCGTGGCGTTCCGACGAATTCCGATGGGGTGTCGCCAAGCGGTAAGGCACCGGGTTTTGATCCCGGCATACGTAGGTTCGAATCCTACCACCCCAGCCATCTTTCACGCGGTCATCAGAGTAAGGGCATCGTGGCAAATCTGCGGATCTTTGCGGGCAGCTCGAATCGCTCGCTCGCACAGCGGATCGTGCGCGACATGGGCACCGAACTCGGCCGCGCCACCGTCGAGCGCTTCAGCGACGGCGAGGTTTGCGTCGAGATCGAGGAGAACGTGCGCGGCGAGGACGTGTTCCTGCTGCAGTCGACGAGCGCGCCCACCAACGACCATCTGATGGAGCTGGTGATCATGGCCGATGCCATGCGCCGCTCGTCGGCATCGCGAATCACCGCCGTGGTGCCCTACTTCGGCTACGCGCGGCAGGATCGTCGGCCTCGCTCGGCCCGCGTGGCGATCAGTGCCAAGGTGGTAGCCGACATGCTCGACGCCGTGGGCATCGACCGGCTGCTGACGGTAGATCTGCACGCCGACCAGATTCAGGGGTTCTTCGACATACCGGTCGACAACGTCTACGCATCGCCGGTGCTGGTGGACCACATGCTCACGCGCCGGTACCCGAGACCCATCATCGTCTCGCCCGACATCGGCGGCGTGGTCCGGGCCCGGGCAATAGCCAAGCAGGCCGAAGACCTCGACCTCGCCATCATCGACAAGCGGCGGCAGCAGGCCAACGAGTCGCAGGTGATGAACGTCATCGGCGACGTCGAGGGCAAGACCTGCGTGATGGTCGACGACATCGTCGACACCGCGGGCACCCTGTGCTCGGCTGCGGAGGCATTGAAGGATCGCGGCGCGGCGGCCGTGGTGGCCTACATCACGCACCCGGTGCTGTCGGGGCCGGCAGTGGATCGCGTCATGGCCTCGGCGCTCGACGAGATGGTGGTCACCGACACCATCCCGCTCGGCGACGCGGCGCGCGCGTGCGGCAAGATTACCCAGCTCAGTCTGGATCGCCTGCTCGCTGAAGCGATTCGGCGGGTGAGCAACGAGGAATCCATCAGCGCGATGTTCCGTTAGGGCAACGCGCCAATGGCGAAGCGGTGTCGGGTCTGGTCGCGGTCCCGGCACTTTGTACCAACTGTGAACAGTCAGGAGAACGACACATGTCGCAGCCTTTCGAGATCAAGGCCGAGCTGCGCAAGGACGTGGGGAAAGGTGCGAGCCGCCGCCTGCGTCGCGCAGCAGACCGGGTACCCGGCATCATCTATGGCGGCGGGCGCGAGCCCCAGACGCTGACCGTCAACGCCAACGCGCTGAACAAGGCGCTGGAGCGTGAGACCTTCTACTCGCAGATCATCAGCGTCGTCGTCGACGGCGATGCCCAGCAGGCGGTGCTGCGGGATCTGCAGCGCCACCCCGCGTCCGAGAAGGTACAGCACATCGACTTCCTGCGCGTCAGCGCGGATCAGGAGATCGACGTGAACATCCCGCTGCACTTCATCAACGAAGACAAGTGCGTCGGCGTGAAGCAGGGCGGTGGCACCATCTCCCACAGTGCCAACGAGGTGGAAGTGCGCTGCCTGCCGAAGGACCTGCCCGAGTTCATCGAGGTGGACGTCTCGGAGCTGCAGGTCGGACACTCGATCCACATCTCGGAGCTCAAGCTGCCCGAAGGCGTGGTTGCCGTGGATCTGATCCATGGTGATGAGGATCACGACTCGGCCGTGGTGTCCGTGCTGGCGCCGCGTGGCGGCTCCGATGAGGAGGGCGAGGAGGCTGCCGGCGAGGCCGGTGACGCCGCCGAGGGCGAGTCCGAGGCCGACAGGGACTGACCGTGACGCCGATCCGTCTGATCGCGGGCCTGGGCAATCCGGGCTCGCAGTATCAGCACACCCGTCACAATGCCGGCGCCGAGTTCGTTGCCGCGCTGGCGCATCGCTTCGGCATCGCCATGGTCGAAGACGCCAAGTTCAAGGGTCTGATCGGCCGCGGCCCGGTGGCCGGACACGACGTCCGGCTGCTGCTGCCGCAGACCTACGTCAACCTGTCCGGAGATTCGGTGGGCGCGGTGGCGCGCTTTTACAAGCTGGAACCGCCGGAGATTCTGGTGGCCTATGACGAGATGGCGTTCGAGCCCGGCGTGCTGCGGATCAAGAGCGGCGGCGGCGACAATGGCCACAACGGCATCCGCAGCGTCATCGCCGGCCTCGGCAGCAGCAGGGACTTTCAGCGGCTGCGCATCGGCGTCGGCCACCCGGGCGACCGCAGCCGGGTCACCGCGTATCTGACCTCGGTGCGCATGCCCGAAGCGGAGCGTGCGGTGCTGGCCCGTGCCTACCACATAGACGAAGGGGCGCTCGGCCTGCTGCTGGCCGGCGACCTGCAGAAGGCCATGACCGCTCTGCATTCCAGCGATCTCACGGAGGACGACTGAATGGGATTCAAGTGCGGCATCGTCGGCATGCCCAACGTCGGCAAGTCGACGCTGTTCAATGCGCTGACCAAGGCCGGCATCGGTGCCGAGAACTTTCCCTTCTGCACCATCGACCCGAACACGGGCGTGGTGCCGGTGCCCGACCTGCGGCTGGAGAAGGTGGCCGGGCTCGCGAAGTCGGCCAAGGTGGTGCCGTCCGCCATGGAGTTCGTCGACATCGCTGGACTGGTGGCGGGCGCATCGCAGGGCGAGGGCCTCGGCAACAAGTTCCTGGCCCATATCCGCGAGACCGACGCCATTGCCCATGTGGTGCGCTGCTTCGAAGACGACAACGTCGTTCACGTCTCCGGCCGGGTCTCGCCGGTGGACGACATCGAGGTGATCGACACCGAGCTGGCGCTCGCCGACCTGGAGACGCTGGAGCGTGGGTACGATCGTACCCGGCGCACGGCCAATGCCGGCGACAAGGACGCGAAGACCCTGCTCACCCTGCTCGAGACCGTGCGCGAAGGCCTGAACACCGGCCGCCCGGTGCGCGCGCTGGGACTGTCCAGGGACGATCTGATTCGGCTGCGGGAGCTGCACCTGCTCACCGCCAAGCCGGTGCTGTTCATCGCCAACGTCGCCGAAGACGGCTTCGACGACAACCCGCTGCTCGACGCCGTGTCGGCGCTGGCGCGCGATCAGGGCGCGGAGGTGGTGCCGATCTGCAACAAGATCGAGGCCGAGATCGCCGAGCTCGAAGACGATGAGAAGGCCGACTTTCTGGAGGCGCTCGGCATCGAGGAGCCTGGCCTCAACCGGGTGATCCGGGCCGGCTACCGGCTGCTCGGGCTGCACCACTACTTCACGGCAGGACCCAAGGAGGCCCGGGCCTGGACGATTCCCGTCGGCACCAAGGCCCCACAGGCGGCCGCGGTGATCCACACCGACTTCGAGAAGGGCTTCATTCGCGCCGAGGTGATCGGCTACGACGACTACGTGACCCACGGCGGCGAGCAGGGCGCCAAGGACGCGGGCAAGTGGCGGCTCGAGGGCAAGGAGTACGTGGTTCAGGACGGCGACGTGATTCTGTTCCGGTTCAACGTCTGAGGAGGGGATCCATGGGCGATCAGGACGGCAGCGGCGGCCAGCCCGCTTCGGGCGGCCGGCACTACGGCGGATCCATCGAGCGGACCCTGGCGGGGCAAGCCGAGCTCGACATCATGGCGGTGATCCGTGAGGCGTGGAGCAAGACCGACGGCATCAAGGGCCCGGTGGTCGCCGGCATGCTCCTGGTCTACGCCGCCGTGGTGGTGGTGACCGTCATGCTCGGCAGCATCTTCGGGTACGAGAATCAGTCGCTGCTTGCCAGCACCGTAAGCCAGCTCATCGTCATGGTCATCGTCTATCCGTTCATGGCCGGTGTGTTCATGTTCGGCTTGAAGCGCAGCGTCGGCCTGCCGGTGCGGTTTCAGGATCAGTTCGCCTACTATGCGGCGCTGCTGCCCATCGTCGCCGTGGGCGTGCTTCAGAGCGCGGTCACCACCGTCGGCTTTCTGCTGCTGATCCTGCCGGGCATCTACCTCACGTTCGCCTTGTGCCTGGCGGTGCCGCTGAAGGCCGAGCGCGACCTGCCCGTCACCGACTGCCTGCTGGTATCGCTGAAGCTGGTGAACCGCAAGTTCTTCGAGGTGGCCGTGCTGTCGCTGGCGGTGGTGCTGCTGATGGTGGTTGGCATCCTCAGCGTGATCGGCTGGATCTGGACGATTCCCTGGACGGTGATGATCATGGCCATCATCTACCGTCAGCTTGCCGGCTTTACGGTCGGCGGCGGCATGGCACCGAGCAGCGTCGATTTCTGACAGCGGCCGCGCCCTCGCCGGCGGCCGCAGGGAGGGATCATGAACCGAAGCGTCCGAGTCCTGTGGCTGTGCTGCCTGCTGTGGCAGGGGGCGTTTGCCGCCGCCGGCCCTTTCGACGTCATCATCCGTGGCGGCATGGTCTACGACGGCACCGGCGGGCCACCGGTGCGGGCCGACGTGGCGGTGCAGGGCGACCGCATCGCCGGCATCGGCGACTTCGACGCGGCCGCGGCGCGCCGCGAGATCGATGCGGCGGGCATGGCGGTGGCGCCCGGCTTCATCAACATGCTGAGCTGGGCCACCGACGCCCTGGTGGCCGACGGCCGCAGCCAGAGCGACATCCGCCAGGGCGTGACTCTGGAGGTGTTCGGTGAGGGCATCTCCTACGGACCCGTCAACGATCGGCTGCGCGCGCTTCTGAAGGCGCGTCAGTCGGACATCCGCTATGACATCGAGTGGTCCACCCTCGGCGGCTATCTGGACTACCTGGAACGCCGCGGCATCTCGCCCAACGTGGCGTCGTTCGTCGGCGCCACCACGCTGCGCATCCACGAGGTCGGGCTCGAAGACCGGGCCGCCACGCCGGAAGAGCTGGCCCGCATGCAGGACCAGGTGCGCCAGGCGATGCGCGAGGGCGCGCTCGGCGTTGGCTCCTCCCTGATCTATGCGCCCGCCTTCTACGCCGACACCGCCGAGCTGGTGGCCCTGGCCACTGCCGCGGGCGAGTTTGGCGGCATGTACATCTCTCACCTGCGCAGCGAAGGCAACCGGCTGCTCGAGTCTATCGACGAGCTGATTCATATCGCCGAGCGGGCGGGCGTGCCCGCCGAGATCTACCACCTGAAGATGAGCGGCGAGGCCAACTGGCCGAAGCTGGACGCCGCCATCGCCCGCATCGAGGCGGCCCGCGCCCGCGGCCTGCGCATCACCGCCAACATGTACACCTACACGGCCGGATCTACGGGCCTCGATGCCGCCATGCCGCCCGCCGTGCAGGCCGGGGGCTACGAAGCCTGGCGGGCGCGCCTGCAGGATGCGGACGTGCGCGCCCGGGTGCTGACCGAGATGCGCACGCCCACCGACGACTGGGAGAACCTGCTGCTGGCGGCGGGCGCCGAGGGCACGCTGCTGGTGGGCTTCCGGAACCCGGCGCTGCGCCGCTACGCCGGCCGCACCCTGGCCGATGTCGCCGCCGAACGCGGCACCTCGCCCGAAGAGGCTGCCATCGACCTGGTGGTGGAGGACGGCAGCCGGGTGCAGGTCGTGTACTTCCTCATGTCCGAGGACAACGTGCGCCGCCAGGTGGCCCTGCCGTGGATGAGCTTCGGCTCCGACGCCGCCTCCATGGCGCCGGAGGGCGTGTTCCTGCTCCGCAGCACCCACCCGCGCGCCTACGGCAACTTCGCCCGCCTGCTCGGCCGCTACGTTCGCGAGCAGCAGGCCATGTCCCTGTCCCGGGCCGTGCACCAGCTCACCCTGCTGCCCGCAACCAACCTGGGGCTGCGCGGTCGCGGCAGCCTGACACCCGGCCACTTCGCCGACGTGGTGGTGTTCGATCCGGCCCGGATCCAGGATCATGCGACCTATGACGACCCCCATCGTTACGCCACCGGTGTCCGCCACGTGCTGGTGAACGGCGTGCCCGTGCTCGAGGACGGCGAGCACACGGGCGCGCTGCCGGGTCGCGTGGTGCGCGGGCCAGGCTGGTCCGGCTGGCCCTGCTGTGAGGAGGGTGCGGCACCATGACCGCCCTCGAGCCGCTGGCCAGCGACCGGCCGCTGATCGTCTACCTGGACTTCAAGAGCCCGTACGCCTATCTGGCGTGGGAGCCGGCCCGGCAGATGGCGCGCGATCTCGGCATCGCCGTGGACTGGCGGCCGTTCGTGCTCGACATACCCAGCTATCTCGGTTCCGCCCGACTCGACGAGCGGGGCAAGGTGGCGGCGCAGCGCCGCAGCGCCGAGCAGTGGTCGGGCGTCAAGTACGCCTACTTCGACTGCCGCCGCTATGCCAACCTGCGCGGCCTGACCGTTCGTGGCACGGTGAAGATCTGGAACACCGATCTGGCGGCGTTGGGCATGCTGTGGGCGCGCGCCCAGGGCGATGGTGTGCTGGAGGCCTACGTTGACGCGGTGTACCCGCCGTTCTGGCGCCGCGAGCTCGATGTCGAGGATCCGGCCGAAATCGCCCGCCTGCTGCAGGCGGCCGGTGCGTCCTTGCAGGGCTTCGACGCCTTCTGCCGCGGACCGGGTCAGGCGGCCAATGCTGCATTGCAGCAATCAGCCTTCGAGGCCGGCATCTTCGGGGTGCCGACGTTCGTGGTGGGGGGCGAGGTGTTCTTCGGCCGCGAGCATCTGCCGCGCCTGCGCTGGCACCTGCAGGGCGGGCGCGGAGCGGCGCCGGACGTGGCCTACGAGCTGCCGCCGGCGGCCGATCTCACGCCGGCCCAGGCGCTGACCGTGGCCGTCGACTTTCGCAGCCCCCACAGCTATCTGGCCCTGCGGCCGACGTTGGCGCTGGCGGAGCGGCTGCGCCTGCCCGTGCGCTGGCTGGCCGTGCGGCTGCCCGTGCTGAAGCGGCCGGCTCCGGCGTCGGCCGGGGAGGACCGGGGCACCCGGCACCGGCGGATGCGGGCCGAGTACCTGGCCCGCGACCTGGCGCGCTATGCGCCCCATCCGCTACCGGACCTGTACGCAGACTTCGATGGCCTGCCGGCGGCGATGGGCTTGATCTGGTTGGCGGACGCGGCGCCGACGCAGATGCCGGCCTACCTGACCGCCACCTTCGAGCGCTACTGGCGCGACGGTAACGCGATCGACCGGGTGGGCGCGGTGGCGGGCCTGATCGGCGATCTGGGGGCTGACGCCGAGGGCTTTCGGGCGTTCGCCGCGGGGTCCGGGCCGGGCGCCGTCGCCGCCATGGAGGCCGAGGCCCGGGAGGCGGGCGTGATCGGCACCCCCACCTATCTGCTGGACGGCGAGCCCCACCAGGGCCGCCAGCACCTGCCCCTCATCGAGGCACGGCTGCGGGCCGGGGCGCGTGTTGGTAGCAAGTAGATCTGTCCGGTTTTGTAGCACATGAATTGTCCGCTTTGGGTGGACCGCCGGCGGGCGAGCCGTAAGGTGAGCTCGCCTGCCGGCGGCGGGACCACGCAGCGGGTTACGCAGCCCTCTTGTTCGG
>JAVJUA010000017.1:0-1595 GCA_040219935.1 Pseudomonadales bacterium
CGCCTTGTCGATCGACGGCGCCGAGGTGGCCCTGACCGGCAGCGAGACCCTCGCCGCCGCCGACGGGCTGAACGTCTCGACCGGCTACGACCTCGTCGTCGACGCTGATCGCGACGGGACGCTGAGCGACGGCGACTACATCGACGGCCTGGCCATCGCGCCCGCCGATGCCAACGGCTTCAGCGTGTTTACCAACATCTCCGAGATGGGCCCGCTCACGCCCGTGATGGTCGACAGCAGCAGTTCGCAAGGCGTGCTGCGGCTCAACTACCCGGCCGAGCTTGCCAGCGTGGGCCCGCTGCCCATCGTCGTGATCGTGCACGGTGGCGGCCACGACTATCGGTGGTACGACTATCTACAGGACCAGCTCAGCAGCTGGGGCTGGGTGAGCATCAGCGTGCAGAACGACTTCAGCGGCACCGGCAACCGACCGCTGCGGCACACCGATGCGCTCATCGGCGAGCAGGCGACCATCGCCGGTGGCGTGCTCAACGGGTTGCTGGACAGCTCGCGCATCGTGTGGATCGGCCACAGCCTGGGCGGTCGCGAGTGCAACATCGGATCGGAGCGGCTGAGTGAGGGCAGCTTCACCCCCGCCAATTACAGCGCCGAGGACATGGTGCTGGTCAGCTCGATCGCAGCCAACAGCAGCGGCGGCGGATCGTTCGAGGCCGATCCGGGCGACATTAACTTCCACATGATCTGGGGTTCGGCCGATGGCGACATCAGCGGCAGCCCCAGCAGCTTCGGTGGGCAGACCATCCCCTTCCGTAACTATGACCGGGCCGACGGCTTCAAGCACTCGACCTACATCCACGGCGCCGACCACAACGTCTTCAACTGCTGCGGATTCCGCAACTTCCAGGGTCCGGCATCCACCGAGATCGGCCGGGCCGAGGCCCAGCAGATCGCCAAGGCGACGTGGACCGCGCTCATCAAGCACTATGGTGAGGGCAACGGCGACGCGATCGACTACGTCACCCGCGCGTGGGACAGCTTCAAGCCCCTGGGCGTCATCGATACCACGACGCTCGTGCACATGTACCGGCCGAGCACCATCGACGGCGACAGCCGCGTCATCGACGACTTCCAGAGCAACCCGAGCCTCAGCCAGAGCAGTTCGGGCGGCAGCGTCACCATCGGCGTCGCGAACGCCGCCGAGGTGCGTCAGGAAGACACCAACGGCACCCTGACCTGGACGGGCAGTGAGCCCAGCAACGGCATGAACTATGCGTTCCTGTCGTCAGACGACTCGGCCGGACTGGTGTTCGACTTCAACAGCCCCGCGTTCATCGAGTTCCAGGTGTTGCCCGCGCTGGGCGACGTCTCGGGCTATGACCACCTCAGCTTCCGTGTCTGCCAGGGCACGCGGCATCCCAACACCATCGCCGAACTCGAGCCGCTGACGTTCCACGTCACGCTCGTCGATGGCGCTGGCGCACGGAGCACCGTACACACCGGCGCGTACCAGGCCGGTGCGAGCGAGCCCTACCAGCGCACCGGCGCCGGCACCGGCACGGGCTGGCAGAACGAGTACGGCACCATCCGCATCCGCTTGAGCGACTTCCTCGCGCAGGCCAGCGGCGTCGACCTGA
>JAVJUA010000018.1:0-156535 GCA_040219935.1 Pseudomonadales bacterium
CCACTGTGACGCGTGCTCCCGCTCGTGCTCCAACACCAGCCGGACCGCTCGCTCCCGAACTTCTGGTGAATATTTCTTCTGTGTGTTCATAACCCCATCCTCTCAAGGTTCGGGGTCTCCGGGAATCCCGGGGCGATTCACTACAGGAGCAGGATGAGATCTGGCTCAACTCCGCTACCTCGTACGACGTAGATGAGCTGCCGGAAATGAACCTGATCGAATTGGTTCCGGCTGACGACGACGCGACGTTGCCAGACGCGGAGTCGGGTGCTACGGAAGGCGCCGGCCTGCAACCGGGCGTCTGGGTGGAATTCGTTTCGGGCGGCCAACCCCGGAATCGATGCAAGCTCTCCATGGTCTTTGAGCAGTCCGGCAATCACCTGTTTGTCGACCACCGGGGCTTTCGGGTCTGTGAACTGACGGCATCTGAAATGCGACGACTGCTTGAGGCCGGTGAACTGCGCGAGCTACAGGCTGATCCGGTCGTCGAGCGTGCGATCGACGAGATGATCGCGGAGCTCAAGGCATCGCTGAAGGCGGGCGGCGCCGTGTAGCCTCGGCAGCGCGATCCAGCTGCGGGTGCGTAGTCATGGTGCACAAGCGGGTCGTTTGTGCACCACCGTGGTGCCGGGACTGCGTCGCTGCCGGGTCGGCGCTCGGTTTGATGGTGCCCTATGCATCTGGCGTGAAACCTGCTTGGTCGAGCTGACATTGGGATTCCATCCTGTGTTACGGGGGATGGACCCGCACGGCCAAGAGGATCAGGACGCGGTGAAACTTCGCATACTCAACAACTCCATTCGTCTGCGGTTGACGGTGCGAGAGGTCGCCCAGATCGGCGCGGGCCAGGCCGTCGTCTCAAGGCTGCATCTCCCGGGCGGTTGCGCCCTGAGCTACTCGCTGGTGCCCGCGAAAGCTCAGGACTTCTCGGTGGCGCTGCAAGCCGAACGCGATCAAGCGTCGCTGGTGGTCTCGGCGCCGGCGGAGCAGGCCGAGCACTGGGCAGACTCCCCGGCGCTGGTTTCACTGGAGAGTTCGGTAGCGCTTGACGGCGGAACACTGTCGCTTCTGGTAGAGAAAGACTTCGCGTGCCGGGCGCCGCGGACGGGCGACGATTTGGAAGATCTGTTCGTCAATCCCGGTTCCCTGGCTTCGCCAGTGGAATAGGCGTCGCGACATTGTGGTTCTCAAGGCGGATTTGGGTGTGCACGTCGCGCACGCGAAGCGTCTCGAGCCATCCATACGCGGATCGTCCACCCGAGGCCAGATACGCTCTCAGCTGCGGCGCCACGCGTCGTCGAACCGCGGCTAACAAGGGTTGGCGGCGGTCTCGGTCGTGGACCACGGCGATGTCGATGCTTCCGTGAAGCCGCAGCGTGCGTATCAATCGGGCGACGAGCCCCCGTGGCAACGTTCCAATATCGCAGGGACAGATGATGAGCAAGGGCGATCGGATCGCGCACAGTCCGGCCTCAATGCCAGCAAGGGGACCCGCAAATCCGGGAATACGGTCGGCGACGACCCCGTCAGCCAGGTTCATGTAGCGGCTTCTGTGGCGATTGGCGCTGACGATGACCTGTGCCGCATGAGGACGCAGCATCGCGACCGCTCGGGCTGCCAAGGCGTCTCCGTGCATTCGGATCAATCCCTTGTCTCGGCCTCCTACTCGATGTCCTCGACCGCCGGCAAGGACCAGGGCGCTGACGTCCCGACGGCCTCGTTGGGGTGTTCGGCGTGCACGAATCCGGTTCCCGGTCACGACGCAGTGCTCGCGCGCGGTGCACGGATCATCCGCCTCTCGCCGACGCTCCTTCTAAGGTGTTGATTTTTCAATAGAGCAATGAGTTGGCGCGGATCTTGATTGTCATTTGTGGAAGGCCGCTGCTGGGTTTGGGTGGCGGGTAGCCACCGTCCCACATCACCTTCCATAACCCCATTCGGGCAACGGTGCCCGGTCCCGCGAACGGGCCCGGACACGTTCGCATTGTAGGAGAGCTTCTGCGATGAGAACACGTTGTCTACTGGTTTATCTGAGTATGGCGGTGGTGATGGCCATCTACCCAGGCGCCGCGAGCGCCAACGTCTTCGATACACTCGCCGCCGCCACCGCAGAGGGGAGTGGCAGCCTGGGATTTCGTTATCGTGTCGAGCATGTCGATCAGGATGGGATCGATGCCACGGCCACCGCGTCGACGGCTCGCGCTCGCTATACCTGGACATCGGGTGCCGTGGGCGCGGTGCGGTTCGGATTCGAGGCGGACTACGTCGCTCTGATCGGACCGGAGCGCTATAACTCCACGGAGAACGGCCGGGTGCGTTATCCGGTGGTGGCGGATCCCGAGGGATTCGACCTGAACCAGGCGTTCGTGAAGTGGGCCGGAGACGGCGTCACCGTCACCGGTGGCCGCCAGCGGATCAACCACGGTGGTCAACGCTTCGTGGGTGGTGTGGCGTGGCGGCAGAACGAGCAGACGTTTGACGGGCTGCGGGTGGAGGCCGCCTTGGGTGGCGGCAGCCTCGACTACGCCTACGTGGCCAACGTTAACCGCATCTTCGGGCCCGGCGACGGCGCCCAGCCGGGCGACTGGCGCAGCGACTCCCACCTGCTGCAGGCCCGCCGGCCGCTGGGCGAGCGGCTGACAGTGGGCGCTTTCGGCTACCTGATGGACTTCGACAACGACAACGGCCCGGTCAATGCCAACGCGACCTACGGGATCGAGGCGGTGCTGCGGCTGGGGTCCACCACCGTGTCCGCGGCGCTGGCTCGGCAGCAGGACTACGCGGACAGCCCGCTAGATTACCGCGCCGACTACGGCTGGCTGGAGGCGGCCTGGGCCTTCGATCCGGTGACCGTGAAGCTCGGCTACGAGGTGCTCGGCAGCGACGGCGGGGCGGCTGGGTTCCGCACGCCACTGGCCACGCTGCACAAGTTCCAGGGCTGGGCCGACGTGTTCCTGAACACGCCAGCCGACGGCGTCCGCGACCTCTACGTGGAGGCGGCCGCCAAGGTCGGCCGCCTCGGCCTGTCCGCCGTCTACCACGACTTCAGCGCCGACCGGGGCCGCCGGGACTACGGGCGGGAACTGGACGTCGCCGTCAGCTATCCGCTCACTGGGCGAATCGGGCTCGAGCTCAAGCTGGCGTCCTACCGGGCGGATGGCTTCGCCACGGACACGGTCAAGGCCTGGGCCACCATCAACGTGCAGCTGTAGGGCGGTAGCCGCGAATGACGGGGGAGGAGCTCAAGGTCATGGTGGTGGACGACAACCCGCGCCGGGCGACGCTGCTGGAGCGACGCCTGCGCGAAGCCGGGTTCACCACCCTCTGCCTGGTGCCGCAGCAGGCCGGCCTGCTGCACCAGATCGAGCAGCAGGCGCCGGACGTCATTCTGATCGATCTCGACTCGCCAGGCCGTGACCTGCTGGAGAGCCTGGCGTTCGTCTCGGCCCATAACCCCACTCCCATCGTCCTGTTCGCCGAGGAAGAGGACCCGGGCTTCATCGCCGAGGCGGTGGACGCCGGCGTCACCGCCTACGTGGTGGGCGGGATCAATACCGAGCGGGTGAAGCCCATCATCGACGTGGCGATGGCCCAGTTCCGACAGTACCAGCGTCTGCGCGAGGCGCTGGCCACCACCCAGAGCGCGCTGGGGGACCGCAAGCTGATCGAGCGGGCCAAGGGGCTGCTGATGACCCACCGCGGACACACCGAGCAGGAAGCGCACGAGTGGCTGCGCAGCCAGGCCATGAACTGCAACCTCAAGCTGGGCGAGCTGGCCGGTCGCGTGATCGACCGTCTGGCGCCTCTCGATCGTCACAATGGGAGCCACCGTTCATGAGCGTCATGCTGCCGCCTCCGGAGAAGGACTGTCTCGACCTCGGATTTGTGCGGCTGACCGACAGTGCGCCGCTGGTGGTGGCCCGGGAGCTCGGTCTGTTCGAGAAGTACCGGCTCGACGTGACGCTCAGCCGCGAGGTGTCCTGGGCCAATGTTCGCGACAAGCTGGCGGTCGGGGCGCTGGATGCCGCGCCCATGCCGGCTCCGCTGCCGGCCATGACCACGCTGGGCGCCAGCGGCATCCGGGTGCCCATGCTGTCGGGTCTGACGCTGTCGTTGAATGGCAATACCATCACCCTGGCCGCACCGCTGTGGCACGAGGTGCGCATGCGTTGTGCCGGACAACTCGACGCGCCGTCCACCGCCCGGGCGCTGGGCGCGGTGCTGCGCGCCCGCGGCGGCAACCAGCCGACCCTGGCGGTGGTGCATGCGTTCTCCACCCACATGATTCTGTTGCGTGCCTGGCTGCGGACGGGTGGCATCGACCCGGACCGGGACGTGCGAACCATCATCGTGCCGCCAGCGCAGATGGCCGATAGCCTGGCCGCTGGCGTCATCGACGGCTACTGCGTGGGCGAGCCTTGGGGCTCGGTGGCGGTCAGGCAGGGTACCGGCGCCATCGCCGCCCTGGGCTGCGAGGTCTGGGCCGGCGCGCCGGAAAAGGTGCTGTGCGTGACCCAATCCTGGCACGATCGGCATCCGGCTTCCCACCTGCGTCTGCGGCTCGCCCTGATGGAAGCCTGCGGCTGGCTGTCGCAGTTGGACAACCGGGTCAGGGCCGCCGACCTATTGGCCGATGCCGCCTGGCTGGACCTGCCGCCGGAGTGGCTGCTGCCATCGCTGATCGGTGAACTCAAGCGGGAGCCTGGCGCGGAACCCGTCCAGGTGCCCGACTTCCTGGTGTTCGATCCGGCGCTGGCGGGCTTCCCGTGGCGGTCCCAGGCCGAGCGTCTGGTGGACCGGTGCTGCGAGCTGCTGGGCCGGCCGGTGGACCCTGCACAGCGGGCGGCTCTAGTGCAGCAGACGGCCCGTCCGGACCTGTTCCGCGAGTGCGCTCGGGTGTTGGGCATGCCGGCGCCGGTCTCCGACCGGCTTGCCGATACCGACGCTTCTGGCGTGCAGCCCGGGGTGCACATCCAGTGACGCGCACCAGCGTCGTGCGCGGCCGGGCCATTCGCACCAGCGAGGGTCATGCGCTGCCCGTGCGCGTTCGGGCATTTGCGCTAACTGACTGATTCGGCTGGGTGACATCTATTGTGACCAGCGTGGCACGCATCTTGCTCTAACAGGCTCGACCAGGAGTCATTTCGACAATTCGGCACCGTCTGGTGCACCACGGGTAAAGACGCCCATCGCCACGCGCCATGCGCGTTAGGTCGATGGGCGTTTTTTTTTTGGAGATCGACCAATGGCGCACATCCGCAAATTTGGCCTGGCCCTGGCGTGGCTGCTCATGGCCGCGTCCGGAAGGGCCGATGTCGGGTTTCCGGAGAAGGACGAGCTGACGTTCGGATTCATCAAGCTCACCGACATGGCGCCGCTGGCCATTGCTTACGAAAAGGGCTTCTTCGAGGACGAGGGGCTGTACGTGACGCTGGAAGCCCAGGCCAACTGGAAGGTGCTGCTCGACGGCGTCATCGACGGCCAGCTGGATGGCGCCCACATGCTGGCAGGTCAGCCGCTGGCAGCCAAGATCGGCTTCGGTACCCGGGCCGACATCGTCACCCCGTTCTCCATGGACCTGAACGGCAACGGCATCACCGTTTCTAACGCGGTGTGGGAGACCATGTCGGCCCACGTGCCGCGCCGTGCCGACGGCCGCCCGGAGCACCCGATCAGCGCGGCGGCGCTGAAGCCGGTGGTGGACGCCTACCGGGCCCGGGGCGAGCCGTTCAAGATGGGCATGGTGTTTCCCGTGTCGACCCATAACTACGAGCTGCGCTACTGGCTCGCCGCCGGCGGCCTGCACCCGGGCTACTACGCGCCCCACAAGAGCGACACCAGCGGCCAGCTCCAGGCGGACGTGCTGCTGTCGGTTACGCCGCCACCGCAGATGCCGGCGACGTTGGAGGCCGGCACCATCCATGGCTACTGCGTCGGCGAGCCCTGGAACCAGCAGGCGGTTTTCAAGGGCATCGGCGTGCCGGTCATCACCGACTACGAGATTTGGAAGAACAACCCTGAGAAGGTGTTCGGGCTGAGTCGGGACTTCACCGAGCGTTACCCCAACACGACGGTGCGGATCGTCAAGGCGCTGCTCCGCGCGGCCCACTGGCTCGACGCCAATGACAATGCCAACCGGACGGAGGCTGTGCGGATCCTGTCGAGGCCGGGTTACGTCGGCGCCGACTACGAGGTGATCGCCAACTCCATGACCGGCACCTTCGAGTACGAGAAAGGCGACAAGCGCGCCGTGCCGGACTTCAACGTCTTCTTCCGCTACTTCGCCACCTATCCTTACTACTCGGACGCGGTCTGGTATCTGACTCAGATGCGCCGCTGGGGCCAGATCGCCGAGCCGAAGCCTGATGCCTGGTACCACGAGACGGCGAAGGCCGTGTATCGCCCCGCCATCTACCGCCGCGCCGCCGAGTCCCTGATTGCGGAAGGGTTGCTCGATGCAGCCGACTTCCCCGATTTCGAAACGGAGTCGGGATTCCGTCCGGAGCAGAACGAGTTCATCGACGGCATTGGCTTCGACGGACGCGCCCCGAACGAGTATCTGAAGAAGTTTCCCATCGGCTTGAAGGACGAGGTGCTGTAGGTGAGAGCCCTGGCTGCGGGCCCTATCCCGGAGAAGATCAGACGCGTGCCGGCGTTACTGGCCAGAAGTCTGATCCCCATGCTCGGAATAGTGCTGTTCCTCGGGCTGTGGGCGGGTGTGGCGCGCACCATCGACACCTCCCTCGGCACCTTTCCCGGGCCGGCAGCGGTGTGGTCACAAGCGCTCGGCCTGTGGAAGGAACACCGCGCCGAACGCGCCAGGGCCAACGCATTCTACGAGCGGCAGACGAAGCGCAACGAGCAGCTGCGATCGGAGTACCCGGACGCACCGATCAAGTGGCGCAGCTACACCGGCAAGCCGACCTTCTTGGATCAGATTCTGACCAGCCTTTACACGGTAGCCTGCGGATTCGCGTTCGCTTCCCTGGTCGCGGTACCGCTCGGCATCGTCTGCGGCCTGAGCGAGAAGTTCTACAGTGCGGTCAATCCCATCATTCAGGTCTTCAAACCGGTCTCGCCGCTGGCCTGGCTGCCCCTGGTGACCATGGTGGTGTCGGCGCTGTATACCAGCGACGACCCGCTGTTCCAGAAGTCATTTCTGAACTCAGCCTTCACCGTGGCGCTTTGTTGCCTGTGGCCCACGGTGATCAACACCACGGTCGGAGTGGCTGGTGTCGAGCAGGACCTGATCAACGTCTCCCGGGTACTGAAGCTGTCGCCGCTCACCCACGTACGCAAAGTGGTTCTGCCGTCGGCGGTTCCGCTGATCTTCACTGGGCTTCGGCTGTCGCTCGCCACCGGCTGGATGGTTCTGATCGCGGCTGAGATGCTGGCCCAGAACCCGGGGCTCGGAAAGTTCATCTGGGACGAGTTCCAGAACGGGTCGTCCGATTCGCTGGGTCGGATCATGGTGGCCGTGGTCGTCATCGGCCTGGTGGGGTTCGTTCTCGACCGCGCCATGTTGCGGCTGCAGCGGGCGGCGAACTGGGACAAGCGGGCGGTGCTGCGGTGAGCGCGTCCGAGCGCCAAGGAGGAGTCATGACTCGATATCTCGAATTCAGCCGGATCGGCAAGGTGTTCCAGGCAGACGACGGTCCGTTCGAGGCACTTTGTGATGTGAGCCTGACCATTGACCGGGGCGAGTTCGTCACCCTGATCGGCCACAGTGGCTGCGGCAAGTCGACGCTGCTCAACATCGTGGCGGGTCTGGAGGCCGCCACCACTGGCGCCGCCATCCTCGAAGGCCGCGAAATCTTTGAGCCGGGCCCGGATCGGGCCGTGGTGTTCCAGCACCACGCACTGATGCCCTGGCTGAGCTGCTACGGCAACGTCGAGCTGGCGGTCCGCCAGGTGTTCCGGGACCGCAAAACGCGGGCCGAGATGCGCGACTGGATCCTGCACACCTTGCGGCTGGTGGACATGGACCACGCAGCCGACAGGATGCCGCACGAGATCTCCGGCGGCATGAAGCAGCGGGTGGGCATCGCCCGCTGCCTGGCCATGGAGCCGAAGGTGGTGCTGATGGATGAGCCATTCGGCGCGCTGGACGCGCTGACCCGGGCCAAGCTCCAGGACACGGTCATGGAGATCCAGGCGGCGCTGGCGAACACCGTCATCATGATCACCCATGATGTGGACGAGGCGGTGCTGCTGTCCGACCGCATCCTGATGATGACCAACGGCCCGTCGGCCACCATCGGCGATGTCGTAGACGTGGCGTTGCCGCGGCCGCGTGAGCGCCTCGAGCTGGCCGAGAACGCCGTGTACAACCACTACCGCCGGGTGGTGCTGGACTTCCTCTACGCTGCGCGCCGTGGCGCTACCGCCGGGCGGGACGCCGCGGCGCTCACGCTGGCGGCGTCCCGCGACGATGCGCGTTCCGGCCAGGAGGCCGGCGCCGGCAAGGACACCGCCGGCAAGCGTCGCGAACGCAACGGCTACGCCGCATGAACGGCCGGGACCCGGTGGTGGTGGTCGGCGGCGGCATGGCCGCCGCCCGGCTGCTGCAACAACTTGCCGCGATCGGGTATCCGGGGGCGATCACGCTGGTCTCCGAGGAGGTAGTGGCCGGCTATAACCGGGTGCTGCTGCCCGGCCTCCTGGCCGGTCGCTGTCAACGGGACAGCCTGATCACGCTGACGCCGGAGTGGTTGCGCGCCCACGGCATCACCGTCCTCGAAGGGCGGCGCGCCATCGCGCTGGATCTCGCCGCGCGTCGGGTGATGCTGGATGACGGCGGGCGGATCGGCTACGGGCGGCTGGTGCTCGCCACCGGGGCCGGAGCGCCGCTACCGGACGTCTCCGGCATCGGCCTGGAGGGTGTCACGGTGCTGCGCAGCCTCGCCGACGCCGAACGCCTGGGACGGCTGGCGCGGGACGCGCGATCGGCGGTGGTCATCGGCGGCGGACTATTGGGTCTCGAGGCTGCCCACGCCCTGTTGGAACTGGGTCTGGAAGTGCAGGTGGTGCACCGGCACGACCGGTTGCTGAACCGGCAGCTCGACGATGCCGCCGCTGCGCTGCTGGCGCAGGCGCTGGAAGCGCGCGGACTGCGGCTGGTGCTCGACGCCACTCCCGCCGCGGTCTCTGG
The DNA here is from genome assembly GCA_040219935.1 of Pseudomonadales bacterium. Classification (GTDB taxonomy): domain Bacteria; phylum Pseudomonadota; class Gammaproteobacteria; order Pseudomonadales; family Azotimanducaceae; genus UBA7803. Next base: position 9,152 of record JAVJUA010000018.1, read on the forward strand.
CGGTGGCCGGGTCACGGGCGTGACCGTGTCCCTGGCCCGCGGCAACCGGCGCACCCTGCCGGCGGATCTGGTGGTGTTCTCTACCGGTACCCGGGCGCGGGATGCGCTGGCCGCCGCGGCCGGCATCCGGTGCGACGGCGGCGTGCTGGTGGACGACCAGCTGGCGACGTCGGCGCCCGGTGTCCATGCACTCGGCGAGTGCGCCCGGGTAGGTGGTGTCTGCCATGCCCTGGTGGAACCGGTGCACCGCCAGGCCGACGTGCTGGCCCGGGTGCTGTGCGGCGAGCGCGCTCGGTTTGTGGCGCCCAGGGTGGCCACCCGACTCAAGATTCCCGGCATCGAGCTGTTCGCCGCCGGAGAGCCTGATGCGGTGGGCAGCGACGATCTGGTCATCCGCGACCGGGCCCGGGGCCTGTACCGGCGGCTGTGGTTCCGGGACGGCGCGTTGGTGGGCGCGGTGCTGTTCGGCGACGCCGTCGGTGGCCGGGAAATTCAGCAGGCCATGGCGGCGCCGGAGGCTTCGGCTCGGCAGGTCGACGCACATACGAGGGTGGAGCTGGCGTTCGGGCTGGCGCCGGCGGCCTGAGCTGGCGGCCATCCGAGGAAGAGATTAGGGAGGCATGACATGCAGGTGGTGGTAGTCGGCAACGGCATGGTGGGGCATCACTTCGTAAGCCGGTTGAGGGCGCTTGACCCGCACGTGGGTATCACCGTCATCGGCGCGGAGCCCCGGCCGGCCTACGACCGGGTGCACTTGTCCGAGCTGTTTGCGGGCAGGACCCCGGAAGATCTGGCGCTGGCGACCCTGGCCAACTATGCCCGGATTGACGTGTCCGTCTCTCTTGGGACGCCGGTTTCGGCGGTCGATCCGGCTGCCGCGACCGTCACGCTGGAGGGCGGGCGCAGCGTCCGCTACGACCGTCTGGTGCTGGCCACCGGGTCGTATCCGTTCGTGCCCCCGGTGGAGGGCGCCAATGCACCCGGCTGCTTCGTTTACCGCACCATCGAGGACCTGGACCAGATCCGGGCAGCCGCCGCCGGCGCCCGGGTGGGCGTAGTGGTGGGAGGCGGCCTGCTGGGGCTGGAGTGCGCGAGCGCGTTGCGCCATCTCGGTCTCGAGACGCATGTGGTGGAGTTCGCACCCGGCCTGATGACGGCCCAGCTCGACCCCGGCGGCAGCGACATGCTGCGCCGGCGGATCGAGGCGCTGGACGTGCGCGTGCACACCGACAAGGTGACGGAGCGGATCCGGCGCGGCGACGGCGGCCGGCTGTGCATGGCATTCGCCGACGGCGGTGAACTGGCTGCCGACCTGGTGGTGTTCTCCGCCGGCATCCGGCCAAACGATCGTATCGCGGCGGACGCCGGTATCGCCGTCGGTCCCCGGGGCGGCATCGTCGTTGACGAGCACGGCCGCACCAGCGCGGCCGACGTCTACGCCATCGGCGAGTGCGCACTGTACGATGGCCGCATCTTCGGCCTGGTGGCGCCCGGCTACCGCATGGCCGAGGCGGCAGCCGGCCATCTCGCCGGGCGGCCGGCACCGTTCCACGGCAGCGACATGAGCACCAAGCTGAAGATGCTGGGTGTGGACGTGGGCGCCGTGGGCGACGGCCACGGCCGCGCCGAGGGCAGCCTGACCTACACCTTCTGCGATCCGAAGAAGCAGATCTACAAGCGGCTCAACGTCTCGGCGGACGGACAGAGCCTGCTCGGTGCCGTGCTGGTTGGCGACTGCGTCGACTACGACACGCTGCTGCAGTACTACCTGAATGGGCTGACGCTGCCGGAGGCGCCGGAAGCGCTGATTCTGCCCCAGGTCGACGGTCAGGTCGCGCGCGCGCTGCCGGCAGGCGCCCTGCCGGATACGGCCACCGTCTGCTCCTGCCACAACGTCTCCAAGGGACGTATCGTGGCGGTCGTGGAGGGCGGCTGCCGGACCGTCGCCGACGTCAGGGGAGAGACCGCGGCCAGCACCGGCTGCGGCGGCTGCGCCTCGCTGCTGAAGAGCGTGGTGGAGACGGAGCTGGCCGCCCGCGGCATCGAGCTCGACCGGTCGCTGTGCGAGCATTTCCTGTTCACCCGTCGGGAGCTGTTCCACATCTGTCAGGTGGAGCAGCTGCGCACCTTCGACGCGCTGCTGCACCGACATGGCCGGGGCCGCGGCTGCGACGTCTGCAAGCCGGCGGTGGCGTCGATCCTCGCATCGCTTTGGAACGACTACGTGCTGGAGCCGCCGCACCGCGGTCTGCAGGACACCAACGACCGCTTCCTGGCGAATCTCCAGAAGGATGGCACCTACTCGGTGGTGCCCCGGGTGCCGGCGGGCGAGATCACGCCGGAGAAGCTGATCGTGCTCGGCCAGGTGGCCAAACGCTACGATCTGTACACGAAGATCACGGGCGGCCAGCGCATCGACCTGTTTGGCGCGGAGCTGCACCAGCTGCCCACCATCTGGCGCGAGCTGGTGGACGCCGGGTTCGAGACCGGTCACGCCTACGGCAAGGCGCTGCGCACGGTGAAGTCCTGCGTGGGCAACACTTGGTGCCGCTACGGCGTGCAGGACTCGGTGGGCATGGCGATCCTGATCGAGAACCGCTACAAGGGCCTGCGCTCGCCGCACAAGCTGAAGCTGGCCGTGTCCGGATGCACCCGCGAATGCGCCGAGGCGCAGAGCAAGGACGTGGGCGTGATCGCCACGGAGCACGGCTGGAACCTCTACGTCTGCGGCAACGGCGGCATGCGGCCGCGCCACGCGGACCTGTTCGCCACCGACCTCGACGACGACACGCTGATCCGCTATATCGACAGGTTCCTGATGTTCTACGTGCGTACCGCGGACCGGCTGCAGCGCACGTCGGTCTGGCTGGAGAACCTGGAAGGTGGCCTCGACTACCTCCGCGAGGTAGTGATCGACGACCGGCTCGGCATCGCCGCCGAGCTCGAGACGCAGATGGCCCACGTCGTGGGCACCTACCGCTGCGAGTGGAAAGCGACCCTGGAGGATCCGGAGCGGCTGCGGGCATTCCGTCCGTTCGTCAACGGCGACGATCGGGACGACGGGGTGGTGTTCGTGCGGGAGCGGGGCCAGAAGCGGCCGGCCACACCGGCCGAGCGTCTAGCGCGGATTTCGGTGCGGGCGGTGGATGCCATGGCCGCGGATACCGCCGCCGTCGACCCGGCGGCAGTGGCGGAGGATGTACGATGAGGGCCGACGTTGCGCCGCTGCGGGTGGACGCCATGTCGAACTCCGCGGGCGCGCCGGCGGCCCGGCTGGTCTGTGCGATCAGCGACCTGGTGCCTGGGGCGGGAGTCGGCGCGCGGCTGGGGGAGACGCAGGTGGCGCTGTTTCATCTGCCGGAGGAGACCCCGGCGGTCTATGCCATCGGCAACCACGATCCCATCGGTGGCGCCAACGTGCTGTCCCGCGGCATCGTCGGCGATTTGGGGGGCGAGCTGGTGGTGGCGTCGCCGCTGTACAAGCAGCACTTCAGCCTCGTCACCGGCCGCTGCCTCGAGGACGACGCTGTCGCCGTGCCCGTGTTCCGCGTGCTGGTCAGCGACGGCTACGTGTACCTGGTGCCATGACCCGCGTCCGCCGGTTCGTGCGCACCACGTGCCCCTACTGCGGGGTTGGCTGTGGCGTGCGTGCGGAGGCGGAAGGTGAGCGGCTGGTGGCGGTGGCCGGCGACCGTGGTCACCCGGCCAACGCTGGGCGGTTGTGCGTCAAGGGCTCGGCGCTGGCGGATACCCAGGTGATCCACGGCCGGCTGCTGGAGCCGCACGTCGACGGTCGTCCGGCCACCTGGGCGCGCGCGCTCGACCGGGTGGCGGGCGCATTCCGCCGCGCTCTCGCGGAGGGCGGCCCCGGCGCCGTGGCCATGTATTTGTCCGGCCAGCTCCTCACCGAGGACTACTACGTCGCCAACAAGCTGATGAAGGGTTTCCTCGGCAGCGCCAACGTCGACACAAACTCCCGGCTGTGCATGGCCTCGGCAGTGACGGCGCACAAGCGCGCGTTCGGCGAGGACGTGGTGCCCTGCGACTACGGGGATCTCGATTGCTGCGAGCTGCTGGTGCTGGTGGGTTCCAATCTGGCCTGGGCTCATCCGGTGCTGTATCAGCGGGTGGCCGCGCGCCGCGCCCAGGGCGAGCTGCGGGTGGTGGTGGTGGACCCGCGCCGCACCGCCACCTGCGACATCGCCGACCTGCACTTGGCCCTGCGCCCGGGGGCCGACGTGGCGCTGTTCAACGCGCTGCTGGCCCACCTGGCGGCCGCCGGCGCTGTGGATCACGCCTGGGTGGGAGCGCACACGGCCGGCTTTGCCGAGGCCCTGTCGGCCGCCCGCGCCGACGCCGCAGAGGCCGCCGCCATCTGCGGGCTCGACCAAGCCGACCTGGGGCGGTTCCTCGACTGGTTTGCCGAAACGCCGCGGACGGTGACGATGTTTTCCCAGGGCGTGAACCAGGCGGAGAGCGGTACCGACAAAGGCAACGCTATCATCAACTGCCACCTGGCCACGGGCCGGATCGGCCGGCCCGGCTGCGGGCCGTTCTCGGTGACCGGCCAGCCGAACGCCATGGGCGGACGTGAGGTGGGCGGCATGGCCTCCACCCTGGCGGCGCACAACGACTTCTCGGCGGAGGCACTCGATCGGGTGGGCCGGTTCTGGCGGGCGCCGGAGCTGGCGCGCAGCGAGGGCCTGAAGGCGGTGGAACTTTTCGACGCCGTGGCCGACGGCCGCGTGCGGGCATTGTGGATCATGGGGACTAACCCGGTGGTGAGTCTGCCGGATGCTGACCGCGTGCGCGCGGCGCTCGAGCGCTGCCCCGCGGTGGTGGTGTCGGATTGCGTGGCGGAGACCGACACCACCGCCTGCGCCGACGTGCTGCTACCCGCGTGTGGCTGGGGCGAGAAGGACGGTACCGTTACCAATTCCGAACGGCGCATTTCGCGGCAGCGTGCGTTCCTTCGACCGCCGGGGCATGCGCGCCCCGACTGGTGGATGGTGCGTGAGGTGGCGGCCAGACTCGGCCACGGGGCCGCGTTCGACTACACCGGTCCAGACGCCATCTTCCGCGAGCATGCCGCGCTCAGCGCGTTCGAGAACAATGGCGCACGGCAGTTCGACATCGGCGCGCTGTCGGCGCTCGACCAGAACCACTATGACGCGCTGGCGCCGGTACAGTGGCCGTTGCGCCTGGGCGCCGACGGGCCGGCGCGGCCCTTCGTCAATGGCCGTTTCTCCACGCCGGACCAGCGCGCGCGGCTGATTCCGGTGCGTCACCGTCCGCCGGTGCAGCGCCCGGACGCGGCGCGGCCCTTCGTGCTCAACACCGGACGGCTGCGCGACCAGTGGCACACCATGACCCGCACCGGCGTGGCACCTCGCCTGTTCGGGCACAGCGACGTCCCCACGGTCGCGCTGCATCCGGACGACGCGGCACGGCTGGGCCTGACCGAGGGTGACCTGGCGGAAGTCAGTAATGATCGTGGCCAGCTGCGCGCCGTGGTGGCGGTCGATCCGGGCCAGCAGTCGGGGAGCGTGTTCGTGCCCATGCACTGGAACGACCGGTTCTCCGGCCTGGCTCGGGTGGGTGTTCTGTTCGCACCGGTGGTAGACCCGCTGTCCGGTCAGCCGGAGATCAAGCACGGCGCGGTGGCGGTGCGGCGGTATCCTGTGGCGGGGTGGGCGCGCGTAGCCGCTCGGGATCCACTGCCCGATGTCCTGCTAAGCGACCTGTCGTTCTGGACCCGGTTGCCGGACGACGCCGGTTGGCGTTATGAGCTCGCATGGGAAGCGGCCGCCCGCCACCCGCTGCACGCGTTGGCAGACGTGGTGGTTCACGACAATGCCGTCACGTTGGACAGTGCCGCCACCGGCGATCGGCGCCTGCTGCTCGAATGGGACGGATCAGCCGTACTGCTGGCGTTCGCCCATCCCGACCGCGCGGCTCTGCCCCCCGGCAACCAGATCGCCAGCTGGCGCGACGACCGGACTGCGCCGGCCTGGCGGCGGCTGGCCGGCGCCGCCGGTGCGGGCGTGGACGCCTCCCGGCTGATCTGCACCTGTTTCGAGGTCCGGGAGGCCGCCATTCTGGCGGCAGTCGCTGATGGCATCGCGGGCACTGGCGAGCTGGGAGAGCGGCTGCTTTGCGGGACTAACTGCGGATCCTGTCTGCCAGAGCTGAACGCGCTGCTTACTGGCGCCTTGAAACCAGACCCGATTATGGTAGGAGGTGGTTGATGGATGTGACGCCAAGGCCGGGCACGGTGAGTCTGGTGGGTGCCGGTCCTGGTGACCCGGACCTACTCACGGTGGCCGGGCTGCGCTGCCTGCAGGCGGCGGAGGTAGTGGTCTACGACCGCCTGGTGGGTTCGGGCGTGCTCGCGCTGGCGCCGCCCGGGTGCGAACGCGTCTATGTCGGCAAGCGCAAGCATCTACATGTGCTCGCTCAGGAACAGATCCATGAGCTGCTGATCGAGCGCGCACGCCGCGGACTTCGGGTGGTCCGGTTGAAGGGCGGCGATGGGCTGGTGTTCGGGCGCGTTGGCGAGGAACTTGATGCACTCGATCGTGCGGGCATCTCCTGGCAGGTGATCCCGGGGATCACGGCCGCTCAGGGCGCGGCGGCCATGGCGGGTCTGCCGCTGACCCATCGAGACGATGCCCAGGCGCTGACCCTGGTGACTGCGCATCGCCGTCACGGAGGTCTGGATTTGGATTGGGACCTGGTCATGCGTCCGGCGCAGACGGTGGTGTTCTACATGGGGTTGTCCCTGCTCGATGAAATCGTGTCGGGCCTACTCGCACGTGGGAAGTCGCCGGACACGTCGTTCACGATCATATCCCGAGCCACCCTGCCTGATGAGCGACGACTGACCACCCGACTTGATCGGGTGACCCAAGAGGCCGAGAGTGCGCGCATGGAATCTCCGGCACTGTTGATCATGGGGCCTAGACCGAGGCGAGATTTGCAGTTGGATATCGGCCGGATCGACTGGGCTTGTTCCCTGTAGGCTTCTGAAACGTCCCTGATGTCGTCTGGAGATTCCCTGTTACGTTGCGCAGGGAAGTTCGCGCTGGGCGCCCATTGAATCAAGGACTTGTACCTGGATTTTCCAGAGTTTCCGAGCGGGTCAGAGGGTTGTCCCTGTTCTTTCCCTGTAGAACAGGGAACTCAATCGAGAGACGGTCTAGCATGAGACTGCAACCACCGCCAAACGATGAAGGGGCCCAAAGGGCCCCTTTATCGTTTGAGGGGCAGGCGAGGTCCGATGAGGTCCCTGCGGTTCGACTCGGAGGCTCATGCGCAGCATGAGCCGTAGAGAACGTCGCGGCGCAGCCGCGGCGGTAATCCCTCCCTCTCCGCCACTCAGTCTTCTTGATTCTCCGCGTCCCGAGATCTCCCAGAGAAAGTAGCCGAAACTGAGTGGGTTAGGCCCGGAGACAAGGCCAAGTGGCGGGTGAGGATGGCGCTCGTGGCCGCCAGCAAGTGACAGTAGCAAGACAGCAGCGCGCCCTGCCAACCGGTAGCGGCGCAGGGAATGCCCGGGCTTCCGGCAGCAACCGCCGTCAGCCGAACAGTTCCCGCTGGGCGCGGCGCCAGAACATCACGCCGATCAGCGCGTTGAACAGGATGAAGAAGTTGTGCTGCACGAAGCCGAAGGCGGCCATCTGTCCCTCGTTGTCCGGGAACAGGATCACCCAGAACGTGATGGCGGCAGCGCGCATGGGCGTGGGCACCGCGGCGGCGAAGAAGATCACCGGCAGGTAGGGCAGCACCGTCAGCAGCGAGGCTTCCACGCCAAACAGGTTCAGCGACGCCGTGTAGACCACCACGGCGGCCAGCAGCGCCGGCGAGCGCAGCAGGAAGAAGGCGCCGTAGTGCCAGGGCCGGGCCTGGCGGAAGGCGCTGAGGATGCGTCGCTCACGCAGACGGTTCCCGGGTAGAATCCTGCCGCTGAAGTACAGAATCCACAGCACCAGGAACACCGCGGCGCAGGCGCTGATCACGGGCAGGATGTTGAACACCGCCGGCAGTTCCTCGGCGGCGAAGATGAACCCTACGGTCGCCCAGGTCAGCAGGTAGAAACCCTCGCAGAACATGATGAACAGCATCACCGAGCCCGTTTCCCAGCCCGGCACCTTGTCGCGGCGGTTCAGATAGTAGGCCATGGCGCCTTTGCCGACCTGCTCGTTGAAGATCGAGATGATGTAGGCGCTGGCGCGGATCGGCAGGATGTCGCGATAGCGGATGTCGGCGAGAAACCAGTTCAATGCCCGGGTCACCACGAGCGTGTCGATCAGGAAGAAGAACAGCGAGTAGCCCATCATCAGCGCCAGCCAGGGCAGCCATTGCACCGCGGCGAATACCTGGGCCATGTAGGCCGGCAAGCTCAGGCCTTCGCGCGTCGCAGCGCCGTCGAGGCGGTAGTACAGATAGCCGAAGCACGCGATGGTGATCAGCAGAAAGACGACCCGGCCGATCGGGCTGTTCTTGCGACGCGGGGCCGGTGATGCTTCGCCGGCGGCTTCTTCTGGTGTTTCCGGGGAGTCGGTCATGATGCTGCCTGGTTGACTAGGGGCTGACGCTTGCGCGTCTCTCGCCCGATCCGAGGAAACGGGTCAGCAGGCCTATCATGGCGCACCACACCGCGATCCACAGCAGGTAGACGAGCACGTCCCCGAGTGGGTTGTTGATCAGCGTCAGAAACGTCGCGCGCGAGACCGTCCAGCAGGCCCAGAAGGTGATCAGGCGCGCCGGCTGGCGCAGGCCCAGGAACCACGCCAGCGTGCCCGTGACGGCCAGCGCCAGCGCCTGGGCCACCGGCACCGTGAACACCCAGAACAGATCGCCGGTGAGGTCCCAGCCGGGCGGGAAGTAGGGCACCATCAGGGTGACGAACATGATGTCTTCGAGCACCCCGGTGGCGAGCCCTAGCACGATGATGCCGGCCCAGCTGAGGATCTTGCGCACCCTACTCATCGCCGGCCACGGCGCGGACTGCATCCAGCACCGCATCCCAGTCCGGCCGCGACCGGTACCCTGGTTCCGCGAACTTGGCCAGGATCGTGCCCTCAGGTGAGAGCAGCACCACGCCGGGATGCGGGATGCCGTAGGCAAACGTGCCTTCGCCGTACTGCTCATTGCGGATGCCCCAGGCATCCACATGCTGGCCGTCCACATCGCGCAGCAGCGGAAACTCGAGTTCCCATTCGTCGTGGAACTGCCGGATGTGCTCGGGTTTGTCGTAGGTCATCCCGGCGACACTCACCCCGAGCGCTTCGAATTGACCGTGGATCTCATTCAGTTTCACGAACTGACGTTTGCAGAACGGTCACCAGTCGACGGAGCGGGAGAAGACGAGGAGCAGCCCGTTGGGCCCTGTCAGGCTCTCCAGTGTCTGCCGGTTCCCGTTCTGATCGTCGGCCGCCAGCAGTGGGGCCTTGGTGCCGACGGCTGGTCCCCAGAGCTCGAGGTATTCCGAGTTGGCGAACGCGAGCTGGGCCATGGCTGTCAGTGCGCCGGCGGCGATCCAACGCCACATGCGGTGCAGACCGAAGCTTCGATAGCGTGTTCCCCTGATCTTCATGGCGTTCCCTTTGTAGTTCAGTGGCAGGGTCAGAATTTCACGCGAGCCCTCCGGGAGCAACCCCCGTAGCGCACCGCGCAGGATGAGACAGGTGATGGATGAGCTCATGCAGGCCGCCTAGTTCGACCAGTAGGCGAACGTGTCGCCGGGCTGGTCCTCCTGCGACAGGTCTCGGTCGACGTTCTGTGCCGTCGTGGCGGTCCAGGGCCAGAGCGGCTCGGCCTGTTCCTGGTTGTGGGCCTCGAGCGCGCCGCGCAGCCGGTCGGCGACAGCCGGGTGCTCTGCCAGGAGGTCGGTCCGCTCGCCATCGGCGGTCAGGTCGAACAGCCACTCCTGGCGCGGCAGGCCCTGGGGTGCACTCACCAGCAGCTTCCAGCGCTCGTCGCGAACCGCCTGGGCGGCGCCGCTGCGGAAGAAAAGATAGTCATGGGGCGCCTCGGCGGTGTCCGCGCCGGTCACCAGTCGCGTCAGGTCGACGCCGTCCATCACCCGGTCCGCGGGCAGATCGGCGCCTGCCGCTGCCGCCGCCGTGGCGTACATGTCGAAGTGGTGAACCGGCGCGTCATAGGTCGCCCCGGCCGGCAGTTGCGCCGGCCAGCGAGCCAGGAACGGAACCCGCAGGCCGCCTTCGAACAACGTGATCTTCCAACCCCGGTAGGGGTGGTTCACATCCGGCAGGCCGATGTACCCGGCAGCGCCGTTGTCGGACGTGAACATCACCAGCGTGTTCTCATCCAGGCCATTGGCCTTCAGCGCCTCCATGACCCGGCCGACGCCGCGGTCTAGGGCGCGGATCATGGCTGCATACACCCGCTCGCGGTGCAGCTCGATGTGTGACAGCGCTTCATAGTCTTCGCGGGTCGCCTGCAGCGGCGTGTGGGGCGCCCAGTGCGCGAGATACAGGAAGAACGGTCGATCCCTGTTGGCTTCGATGACCTTGACGGCCTCGTCCGTGTAGTAGTCGGTGAGGTACCTGGGCGGTTCGAAGAGAGGACCACCATTGAAGCTGGCGGCAAAATCGAGGGCGGCCCACAGGAATCGGTCGATCGGGTCGAAGTCCTGCCTGGCCTGGATCACGATCTCGTCGTCCAGCCGCCCGTACAGACCGCTGGCCATCAGCAGGCTTTCGTCGAATCCCTGATCCTGGGGTGCCATGCCGTTTTCCCGGCCCAGGTGCCACTTGCCGATGTGGACCGAGTGATAGCCCTGGTCGGCCAGCAGTTCCGCCAGCGTGATCTCCGAGGGCGGCATGCCCATTTCCTGGAAGCTGAGGTCCGATTCCTCGGTGTTCAGCACACTTGGCGGCAGCAGCGGCCGATCCTGCGTGCTGCTGACCAGGCCGACGATGGGCATGAAACCGGGCGGGGTCGGTGTGAATTCGAAACCGAAGCGGGTTCCGTAGCGCCCCGACATCAAGGCGGCCCGTGACGGCGCACAGGTGGCATTGGCGGCGTAGCCCTGGGTGAAGGTCACCCCCTCTGCTGCCAGCGCATCGATGTTCGGAGTCTGGGCGGTCGGGTTCGGACCGTTCATGGAAATGTCGTTCCATCCCAGATCGTCGGCCAGTATCAGCACGATGTTGGGTGGACGACTGGCAGGATCGCGCCCGTCTGGATCCGAGCCGGTGGACCAGTCGATTTCCCGGGTCGGCCCGACATCCCGTTGCGCGGAGGTCATGACACTGATGCCGAACAGGGCGAGCTCTGCCCTGAAGATCCAGCCGGCGCCCACCAGTAAGGCCAGTGCCAGCGCAATTCCGGTAAGCCACTTCATGCTTAATCCCTCAATTCCGCATGGGCGGTTCGCTCAGCCGATCCCCATGGACTTCGCCTCTTTCTTCAGCACGGCCGCTACTAGAGGTACGGCTTTCACGCGCGCAATCAGTCCGGCCACAGAAGGCCAAACGCTGCTGTCGACTTCGTACTTTGCATAGGAAGCGTTGATGAACGGACTGACGATACTGAGGTCAGCCAGCATAAAGTCTCCGAAGATGAAGCCGTCGTCGGGCAGGCGACTCTCCAGATAGTTGAGAATCGGCGGCAGTTGTCTGGTGATGATCTTCTCGACCAGTTCTTCATCCGGTTCCTGTTTGAAGGCGAAGGGGCGCATGAAGCGCTGGAAGAAAATGCCGGTGGCGAGCTCGGTAAGGTAGGTGCCGCCAAGCTCTTCGTACCAATCCGCCATGGCTCGATCAGCAACGTCTGCCGGATAGAGCGCCGGTTCGGGATACGCGCTTTCGAGGTAACGACAGATGACCTTGGAGTCGCCGAGAATCAGGTCGCCGTCGACCAGCGTCGGCACCTTGCCGAGCGGGTTGAGCTTCTTGTACGCCTCGTCACCGGAGAAAGGCATCTGCCGCACGATCTCGTACGGAACGTTCTTGTAGTCGAGCGCAATGAGCACCTTGCGCACGAATGGTGAGCCGTGGACACCGTAGACTTTGATCATCCAATCAATCCTCTTCATGTAACGCACGGCCAGTGATCATGAGACATGCTCCTGCGCCGGGGCGACCAGCGCCAGGCGCATCTGGTTCCGCGGTTTGGTCGGCGTCGCCCACACCGGCGGCCCCAGTGGCGGCAAGTTCTTGGACAGCAGGTGCTCTTGCTCGTAGTCGGGTAGATCGGTCAATCGAACCATGAGTGCTCGAGCTCCATCCGCCACGCTAATCGACCAGGACTTCGTCGCTTCCCACGGGCAGCGTGAACCACATGCCGTCCCGCGTGAGCAGCATGTTGTCCTCGATCTCGCGCTCGAAGATCTTCTCCATGAGGGCGTTTCTGGGCCCCGGTACCATGTGGTAGAGCGCGGTCATCCCGACACCGCTCGTGCGGGTGAGTTCGGCGACGTCGGCCACCGACGCATGGTAGTCCTGAATGTCGAACAGGACCTTGGCCATGCGCTGCTGGCCACGCGCGGCCGCTGCCTCCTGCATGATCTGCACGATGGGGAGAGACAGCGCATCCGAGAACAGCAGATCGGCGTCGTCCACCACCTCACGCAGCCGGTCCGTCACGATGGTATCGCCGGAGATCACCACGGATCGGCCTTTGTAGTCGAAGCGGTAGCCGACTGCGGGATCGATCGGCGAGTGATCCACGGCAAAGGACGTGATGGTCAGCTCGCCGAGCTCGCGCACCGATTCGGCGGGCTGCTCTACCGCTTCGAGCATGCCGTACTCTGTGGGCATGAATTCCGCACCGTGATGAGCCGTTCGATACTGGCGGTCCAGCGCGTAGGCCTCGTTGAAGCCGTTGACGATGCGCTCGACGCCGGGTGGCCCATACACCTCGAGCGGCCCCTGGCGGCCGGCGACCCACGAGGTGAGGTTGATGGTCGGGACTGCGGCAATGTGATCGGAATGATAGTGCGTCAGCAGGACGCCGTTCAGCCGCTCACCCGGCAAGCCTGCCAGCCCAATCGTGTTGGCCGACCCGGGGCCGGCATCGACGATGAAGTAGTGGTCGGGTGTCAGCACGGCCAGACAACCCTGCTCGCGCCCTTGGGTGGGTAGCGGCGCGGCGCTGCCGCAGACGAGCACTCGAAGTCCATCGGGGGGCGGCTCGCCGCCTCCGGCCTGAATGCTCACGGCGCGCGACAGCAGGAAATCCTGACCTGCGGCCGTATGCATGACGATGAAGTAGCCGAGGCCGCCGACGACGGCGACGGCGGCAATCACGGCGATCAGTGTTCGCTGCATCGAATTCTCTCCGTTGGTGGAGGCGCGTGGAGTCGCACCGGCATCACCGGCGCGTCCCGGGGACCCTCGTCCACGTAGTGCATCCGCAGGTCCTGCCAGGCGTGATCGTGAGGCCGGCAGGGAAAGTCGGCCAGATCGGCCATGGGTCGGTCTCCTTGTCGTCCGGGTCAGTTCGAGTTGCCGTTGTCTGCCGCAGCCAGCAGCGCGTCCGCACCATGGTGCACCAGCCGGCGGGCGGCGGCCGCAGACAGCTGCTGATCCCGCCGCAGGCGGATCCACATCTCGAAGCTGAACAAGGCGTCCAGCGCCTCGAAGCACACCTTGTGCTTCGCTACCTCGTCGGGCAGAACACGGCGCAGCACGTCCCTGGCCAGGTCGATGAAGCGGCGATGATCTTTCTGCAGGAATGCCGACCGATGCCGCATGGCGTCCGCGGATACCCGTATGGGCATCAACTCCTCGTAGACACGGGCGCGGCGATCGATGAAGTTGTGCAGCGTTGCCTGCCAGGTGTCCGCCTCGATACCGTCTTCGAAGACGGCCTGAACCCGGGCATACATGCGTCGGGATATCTCCCGGTACAGGCTGTCCATGTCTTTGAAGTGCCGGAAGACGGTGCGCATTGCGAGGCCGGCGCGGTCGGACACCTGCTCGGCCGTCGGCTCGAGTACGCCCTCGGTCACCAGCTCCAGGATGGCGTCGATGATGCGCTGGCGGCTTTCCTGGCTGCGCCGGTGGCGTCCGTCTGCGGTCGCTGTGGTCATCTGCTGCTGGCACGGTGCGCAGGTAGTGGCATGCATAGTGACAATAGTGGCCGGGGCTGTCAAACGTCTCCGACTCTAGGCGGTCCAGTCAAGCCTGCCGGATGGAGCAGGGCGTCATTGTTGTGGCGCACCACTACAAGCAGGGTCCGGTCACGGCAGGGCAGGAACCGACTGCGTGCACGTGCCTGGTTCAGGGGCCTACTGCACCGCACGGCAACGATCGCCGCCGCTACGTGCACACGCCAACGAGAGATGCAGAGGTCGCGCTGACCCGAAAAACCGGTGATTTGGAGGACTAGCGACTCGGAGGCTCATGCGCAGCATGAGCCGTAGAGAACGTCGCGGCGCAGCCGCGTCGGTATTCCCTCCCTCTCCCTACCTGTCCGCGCAGCGGCGGTGCTGAAAGGGATGGGCGCGGGCCCGAAGGCCCGCGCTCCTGAGGGTCACAGCGTCGCGGACAGCCGCAGGTACCAGAACCCGCCGTTGAAGCCGAACGGTGAGGTCAGCGAGCGCTTCACGCCGAGGAACTGGGCCACCGGCTCCTGCTCGTTGGGGGGCAGCTTGTCGAAGACGTTGTCGCCGCCCACGGTCACCCGGTAGTGCTCGGCGAAGCTGACGGAGAGCTCCACGTCCACCAGCAGCGCGCTGCTGTACGAGTAGCGGTCCGAGGCGTCGCCGGGGCTGAACAGCCCGCCGGTGGTGCTCCAGCCGTCGTAGTAGTTGAAGCGTACCAGGCCGTCGAACCACTGCCGCGCGTAGTCGAAGGTGAGCACCGTGCTGTGCTCGGGCACGTGGTTCTCCAGGTCGTAGACGCGACTCTGGTTGATGGTGCCCGTCGCCACGTTCGACACCTTCTGCTGGTTCCAGTTGTGGCGCAGATCGATGGTGAACATTCCGCCAGCCGCTTCGACGCTGTTGGTGATCGCCAGGTCGATGCCGTCGATCTCGGAATCGAAGCCGTTCACGAAGTAGTTGGCGTTGCTGCCGAGCAGCAGGGCCGCATTCGGAATGCCGGCGTTGCTGAGCAGCGTGACCTCGGCGGCGCCGATGGTGTTGCTGAGCAGGGCCAGGCGGTCATCGATCTCGATGTGGTAGTAATCGAGGGTGATCATCGACGTCTCGGACGGCGTCAGCACCAGACCTATGGTGTAGCTGGTCGACTCCTCTGCGTCCAGGGGCTGGGCACCGAGCGCCAGGGCCACCGGATTGTTCACCGGGTAGGTGCCGTTAGGAATCAGGTTGCCGCTGGTGTCCGAGGTCGTGGTCACGTTCAGCGTGTTCACCTGACCCGGCGTCGGCGTGCGGAAGCCGGTGTTGGCGGTGGCACGGATGGCGAAGTTGTCGGTGGCCTGGAAGCGGGCCGATACCTTCCAGTCGAACGTGGTGTCGAACTCCTCGTAGTCCTCGTAGCGAAGCGCCAGGGCGCCGCTGAGCCGATCGGTCAGATCGGTCTCGAAGTCGACGTAGGCGGCCCAGCTATCGCTCTCGAACTCGCCGGCCGACTCCCGGGGAAAGCCCTGGAAGCCGTCGGAGCCGACGCCGAAGATGGCGGCGGTGGGGCCGGCAACGATGGACGCTTCGTCACCCGCGCCGATCTCGTAGGTCTCGTTGCGCCACTCGGCACCGAATGCGATGTTCAGCGGCGAGTGGTCGAAGGTCTTGACGAAGTCGACGTTAACGCCGCTTTCTTCCTGGGTCAGGGTGCCGGGGCGGAACGACAGCGGCGTCAGGCGGCCGAGGCTCGGGTTGATGGTCTCGCCGACCCGGTAGTCCACCTCGTTCTCCGCGAAGCGGGCGCGCAGGTCCCAGGTGAGGGTTGGGGTCACATCGCCCCGGGCACCGAGGACGAAGGCCAGGTCTTCGATGTCGGCGCCGAAATCCGGATTGTAGCCGCCGGGAAACTCCGTGAAGATCGGGTTGCGCAGCACGAAGCCGCTCGGGCTCGAGGCATCGGCCACCAGATAGTCGGACACGGTCAGACCCTGGCCGGCGATGTCGTTCACCAGCGACAGCGGCGCCGGGTCGGGCAGAAAGTCACCGTTGCTGTCGATCTGCAGCGTGGTGCGGGCCTCGATGCCGGCCGACGGCGGCAGCACGGGCGTCCGATAGAAGAAGTCGGACACGGTCTTGTTGTCCATGTACGACGCGAAGCCGTAGAGCTCGAGGTTGTCGGACACGTCGAAGCCGGCGTTCAGCAGCACCTTGGTGGCCTCCACGTCCGGATCGCCCCAGCGCTGACCCAGGCCGCCCAGCGGCACCAGGTCGTTGCCGACCACGGCGGCCACCGCCGCCGCGTCCGGGCGGGCCACGCCGCGGGAGGTGATGTCCGACTCCGAGTACTCGCCGGTGAGGTTGACGAAGCCGCGGTCGCCGAGCGGCAGGCCGACGTTGCCGCTCACGGTGAGGCGCTCGCCGTCACCCTCATAGTACTCGCCGTACTGAGCGGAGAAGCTGGCGCCCTCCGCAGCGTCCTTGAGGATGACGTTGATCACGCCGGCGATGGCGTCCGAGCCGTATTGAGCGGACGCGCCGTCGCGCAGCACTTCCACCCGCTCGATGGCGGCGGCGGGGAAGGCGGCCCAGTCTACGGCCTGAGATCCCTGATTCACGGTGCCGAGCGGCGCGAGCTGCAGGTTGACCAGCGCCGAACGATGCCGGCGGGTGCCGTTCATCAGCACCAGGGTGTGGTCGGGCGACAGGTTGCGCAGGGTCACCGGCCGGATCAGCGCGGTGCCGTCGGCGATGGGATAGCGCTGGGTGTTCAGCGACGGGCTCAGCTTGGTGAGCGAATCGGTGAGGTCGAACGCGGCCTGGCGGGTGACCGCCTCGCCGCCGATCACGTCCACGGGCGACAGGGTCTCGGCGGGCGACACCCCCACCTTGCGGGTGCCGGTGACCACGATCTCCTCGATCACGGCCTGCTGCGCCAGCGCCGGAGCCGGCAGCCCGGTGATCGACAGTAGCGCCGCCAGGCCGAGAGCCTGACCGCGACGGTCTAGCATGGTTGTCATGATGGTTCCCCTTGCGCGGCATTGGCCGCTGTCGTTGTTTGTTGGCCGAGAGGAAGGCGACATCCTGGCGCCTTCCGCGGGCGGCGCACAGTGTCCCCCAGTCGGGCTTGGCGAACAACTCGGGTCAGCGGGCCGTGCCGTGTGCCTTCCGCGCAGGCAGGATATGATGTGGCGGCACATCCGTGCGGGGGGAGCCGTGGAGGCTGGCAGATTTGGTTCGATCGGCGCGCACGCTGAGATGGTGCGTTAGTTGGCGTCGCCGCCGCTGACCTGGAAGCTGCGTTTGGCCTACGCGGTGGGCCAGCTCCCCGAGGGCATCAAGTCCGCGGCGTTCGGTTTTTTTCTGCTGTTCTACTTCAATCAGGTTCTCGGGCTTCCCGGCACGCTGGCCGGCATCGCCCTGTTCATCGCCCTGTGCTTCGATGCCGTGAGCGATCCGCTGGTCGGCTCGCTGTCAGACTTCACCCGTACCCGTTGGGGGCGCCGCCACCCTTACATGTACGCGGCCGCCATCCCGTTCGCGCTCAGCTTTCTGCTGTTGTTCTCGCCGCCCGACCAGCTCGGCCAGACCGGGCTGTTCCTCTGGCTGCTCTGCTTCGCGGTGCTGGTGCGCACCGCGATGACCTTCTATCAGGTGCCTTATCTGTCGCTCGGTGCGGAGCTGTCGGACAACTACGACGAGCGCACCCTGCTGGCGGCGCTGAGGAACGTCTTCCAGCTCGTCGGCATGTTCGCTGTGCTGATCGGTGGCAACCTGCTGTTCTTTTCGGCGAGCGACAGCTACGCCAACGGGCAGCTCGACCCTGCCGCCTACTTTCCGTTTGCGCTCGCCTGCCTGCCGTTTCTGCTGGTGGGCGTCTGGGGTGCGGCGCTCGGCACCCAGAGCGAGGTAGGGCGCCTTCGCCAACCGCCGACGGTGACGCGACATCGGATGTTGCGGGCGGCGGTGGGTGATGTGGTCACGGCGTTCCGGATTCCCGCCTTCGGTGCCATCGTCGGCGCCAGCATCGTCTTCGGCATCAATCAGGGCATGGTGCAGGCGCTGCACCTCTATCTGGCAACCTACTTCTTCCAGCTCTCGGCCGGCCAGATCACGTTGCTGTTCGCCGGCGCCATCGCCGGCATCATACTCGGCAGCCTGCTCAGCCGCCCGGCGGCGGCGCTGGTGCCGGAGAAGCGCGTGCTGTTCGTCATCGGCACGCTCTGGTACGCGTTCTGGACCAGCAGCGTGATCATCCTGCGGCTGCTCGACGTGCTGCCGGGCGATGGCGATCAGGTGGTGGCCAGGCTGTACATCGCCAGCGGCTGTGTGTCTGCGGTCGGCCTGGGGATCGCCATTCCCATGATCGGATCGATGATTGCCGACGTCACCGACGAGCACGAGCGCCGTCATGGCCTGCGTCAGGAGGGCATCTACTACGCGGCGGCTTCGTTCGCCGGCAAGGCCGTTGGCGGCGCCGGGCCGATCCTCGCCGGCCTGATCATCGACATGGCCGGCATCGTGCCAGGCTCCCTGCCGGCTGACATCGACCCGGTCGCGGTGGCCCGCTTCGGATGGGCGGCGGGGCCCACCGTGGTGGTGCTGTCGCTGGCGTCCGTCGCCTGCGTCGCGTTCTACCGCATCAGCCGGGAGCAGCATGCCCGGATCCTGGCGGAGATCCAGCAGCGCCAGCGCACGAACGTGCCAGGCGGAGCGGGTTAGCGTCCGGTGAAGACGGGCGGCCGCTTCTCGGTGAACGCCCGCATGCCCTCCTGGCCATCTTCCGACGCCGCCAGGTCGGCGATGGCGCGCGCTTCCAGCTCCATCTGCGCTTCCAGGCCGTGTTCGAAGGTCTCGTTGAGCAGCATCTTCACCGCGCCATAGGCGCGGGTGGCGCCGCTGGCCAGGTCCGTCGCCAGGGTCAGCGCCTCTGACAGCGCATCTCCGTCGGCCACCACCCGGTTGACGATGCCCCATTCCGCCGCCTCCACCGCGCTCAGCACGCGATTGGTGAGCATCAGCTCCCGGGTGCGACGGTCGCCGATCTTGCGCGGCATGTAGAACGTCGAGCTGCCGTCCGGCGACAGCCCGGCGCGGGTGTAGGCCATGGTGAATCGGGCGCTCTGCGCCGCGATGGCCAGGTCGGCCGCCATCACCAGGCTCATGCCGGCACCGCCCGCGGTGCCGTTGACGGCCGCGATCACCGGCGCCTGCATGCGCGCGAACCGCGACAGGGCCATGTGCAGGTCGCCGGCCATGGTCTTGATCAGTGACTTGGCACCGGGCCCGGCGTCGGCGAACACGGCCAGGTCACCGCCGCCGCAGAACAGCTTGCCGGCGCCGGTGATCACCACGGCGCGCACCGTCGGGTCGTCGTCGCAGATCACGGCCACCGCGGACAACTCGCGGGCCATGACCGGATCGAGGGCGTTCGCCTGGGGCCGATTCAGGGTGATGCGGGCCACGCCGTCGGCGCGCTCGAACTGCAGGGTCTGATAAGCCATGGGGGTCTCGTGTCGATGGTGCCTGGCGGGCAGCCTACTGCCGGCGCCGACTTCGGGCAACGCGCCTGGCCGCGGCCGCTCGCAGGCGCGGGATGTGTCAAACTAAGCGCTGTCCCGACCCGTAGGTGCCCCTCATGGCTTCGACCCGAACACCCGCCATAGACAAGGCTGCGCTGCGTGCCAGATATCGCGCCGAGCGCGACAAGCGCCTGCGTCCCGATGGCAATGATCAGTACGTCCAGCTCAAGGGCCAGCTCGCTCATTACCTGGAGGATCCGTACACGCCGCTGAAGCCCCGGTCGCCGGTGACCGACCATGTCACGGTAGCCTTCATCGGCGGCGGCTTCGCGGGCCTGGTGACCGGTGCCCGACTGGTGGAAGCCGGTGTCACCGGCGTGCGCATCATCGAAAAGGGTGGCGACTTCGGCGGCACCTGGTACTGGAACCGCTATCCGGGCGCCCAGTGCGATACGGCGTCGTTCGTGTACATGCCGCTGCTCGAAGAAACCGGGCACATGCCCACCGAGAAGTACGCTCACGCGCCGGAGATCCTCGAGCACTGCCAGCGCATCGGCCGAAAGTACCATCTCTACGACAATGCCCTGTTCCACACCGAGGTGAAGAGCCTGGAGTGGCAGGCGTCCGAGGCCGTGTGGCTGATCCGCACCAACCGCGACGACGCGTTCACGGCCCAGTTCCTGGCCATGGGCACCGGGCCGCTGCACGTGCCCAAGCTGCCCGGCATTCCCGGCATCGAGCGCTTCAAGGGCCATTCGTTCCACACCAGCCGCTGGGACTACGCCTACACGGGCGGTGATCCCCACGGTGAGCCCATGGTGGGCCTCACCGACAAGCGGGTGGCCATCATCGGCACCGGCGCCACCGCCGTGCAGTGCGTGCCGCACCTGGCGCAGGCCTGTCAGGAGCTGTACGTCTTTCAGCGCACGCCGTCGTCGGTTGACGTGCGTGACAACCGGCCCACGGACCCCGAGTGGTTCGAGGCCATGGCGACGCCGGGCTGGCAGCAGCGCTGGCTGGAAAACTTCACCGCCAACCAGACCGGCGGCTTCGCCAAGGAAGACCTGGTCATGGACGGCTGGACGGATCTGTCACGGCGCATTCGCGAGCGCATCGGCGGCCTGGCACCGGATCAGATGACGCCGGCCAACATGCTGGCCGCCTACGAGGACGCCGACTTCGAGAAGATGGAGGAGATCCGCGCCCGGGTCGACGCCATCGTTCGCGATCCCGACACCGCCCAGAAGCTCAAGGCCTGGTACGGCCAGCTCTGCAAGCGGCCGTGCTTCCACGACGAGTATCTGCAGGCGTTCAACATTCCGGGAACCTGCCTGGTGGACACCGACGGCCAGGGGGTGGAGGCGATTACCGAGACCGGCGTGGTGGTGGCGGGGCGCGAGTACCCGGTGGATTGCATCATCTACGCTTCGGGGTTCGAGGTGGGCACGCCGTACACCCGGCGGGCCGGCTACGACATGGTGGGGCGCAACGGGGTGCGGCTGTCGGAGTACTGGGCCGACGGCATGCGCACGCTGCACGGCATTCATGTGCACGGCTTCCCCAACGCTTTCATCGTGCAGCCGACCCAGGGTGCCAACCTGATCTCCAACGTGCCCCACAACCTCACCGAGTCGGGCCGCACCATCGCCATGGTGGTCAGGCACGCGCTGGACCACGGCATGGCCGAGGTCGAGGTCACGAGGGCGGCGGAAGACGCCTGGATCGAGCTGCTGCTGAGCGGCCCCGGGCGGATGATCGGGTCGCAGGAGTGCACGCCCGGCTACTACAACAACGAGGGCCGCGATCCGGGCCCCGCGGCGCGGCTGGCCGTAGGCCACCCGGGCGGCGCCATGGCGTTCTTCAACTACATCCGCCAGTGGCGCGAGTCCGGCGAGTTTCAGGGGCTCGAGTTCAGAAGCCGCTGAGGCTGCGCCAGCGCTTCAGGCCGCAATGCCCTTCTGGAACGCGGGCCGCTGCTCGAGCCGGTCGATGTAGGCGTGCAGGTGCGGCATGTCGTCGCCCACGCAGCCGATGCGGCGCGACATGAAGGCGGCGTGGCCGAGCATGAAGTCGGCGCCGGACAGCTCGCCGATCAGGTAGTCGCGCCCATCCAGCGCATCGTTGACGGGTCCCAGCGCCTTGGTCAGCAGCCGCTTGGCCTGGCCCAGCGCTTCTTCGCTGCGCCGCTCCGGCGGCAGCAGCAGGGTCTGCACCACAACGGTGTTGACGGGCGGCATCACCATGCCCTCGCAGTAGTGGAACCACTGCAGGTACTCGGGAAACCAGGGCGATTCGACGGCAGGCTTGAGGGCGCCGTCGGTGTGCCGGGCGATGATGTACTCGACGATGGCGCCGGACTCGAAGATGCGCACGTCGCCGTCCTCCAGCACGGGCACGCGGCCGAGCGGGTGGCGGGCCCGATGCTCGTCCGACTTGAGCGCCCGGGGATGGAACTCCATGCGGTTGAGCGCGTAGGGCAGGCCCAGCTCCTCCAGCAGCCAGACGATGCGGCCGGCGCGCGTGTTGGGGGCATGGTGCAGCTTCAGCATGATTGATCGCTCCTGGTCGATGTCGAATGTCTGGTCGCCTGCTCCGGGCTCAGCTCGCGTAGCGGCGCACGATCTGCTTGCCCAGCGCCATCATGTGCACCTGATCGGGGCCGTCGGCCTGACGGCACCATCGGGCGTAGTTGTACGCTTCGGCCATGGGGTAGTCGGCGGTCAGGCCGCCGGCGCCGTGAATCTGCATGCAGCGGTCGATCACGGTCTGGGCCATGAGCGGCACCGTGATCTTGGCGGCGGCGATCAGGTCGCGGGCGTCCTTGGCGCCCACCTCGTCCATGCGCGCCGCCGTCTTCATGGTCAGCAGCCGCGCCTGCTCGATCTCCGAGTACGACTTGGCGATGTCCTCGAGCACCGACTGATGGTCCGCCAGCTTGCGGCCGAAGGTCTCGCGGCTGACGGCGCGCCGGCACGCGTACTCAAGCGCCCTCTGGGCGCTGCCGATCAGGCGCATGCAGTGATGGATGCGGCCCGGCCCGAGCCGGCCCTGGGCGATCTCGAAGCCGCGGCCCTCGCCGAGCAGGATGTTCTCCGCCGGCACGCGCACGTCGTCGAAGTGCACCTCCGCATGCCCGAGCGGCGCGTCGTCGTAACCGAGCGTGGTCAGCGGCCGCACGATCTTCACGCCGGGGGTGTCCTTCGGCACCAGAATCTGGCTCTGCCGCAGGTGCCGGTTCGGATTGTCGGGGTCCGACAGACCCATGACGATGAGGATCTTGGTGCGTTCGTAGGGCGCATTGGTGATGAACCACTTGCGGCCATTGACCACGTACTGGTCGCCGTCGCGGACGATGGCGGTGCGGATGTTGGTGGCGTCGCTGGATGCGACGTCCGGCTCGGTCATGGCGTAGGAGGATCGAATCTCGCCTTCCAGCAGCGGCTCGAGCCAGCGGGCCTTCTGGGCTTCGGTACCGTACTTGAGGAACACCTCCATGTTGCCCGTGTCTGGCGCGTTGCAGTTGAACACCTCGGGGCTCCACAGCACCCGGCCCATGATCTCCGCCAGCGGGCAGTACTCCAGATTGGTGAGGCCGTCGTGGTCGGCGGGCAGCCACAGGTTCCAGAGGCCCTCGGCCTTGGCCTTCGCCTTCAGCTCCTCCATCAGCGGCACCGTGGAGAACCGGTTCACCAGGCCATTGAGCTGCTCGTGGTAGCGGTGCTCGTTGGGGTAGATGTGCGCGTCCATGAACGCCTGCAGGCGATCGATCAGTTGCTGGGCGCGGGGGCTCGGGGTGTCTTGCATCGGTCTGGCCGGGTGTCTGAAACGGCTGGCCAGTGTACCCGCACCCGCACCTCGACCGGTACGGGGCGGTGTCCCGGGGTCAGGAATCCAGCCTCATCCGCAGCAGCACGCTCAGCCGCTTACAGGGCGCCGGCGGCCAGCTCCACGCGTGCGGCGGCGCCGTACAGCGTTGAAGCCTCAGCGTCGGCGCCGCCGGCTACCGCCTGCGCGGGCGCCTCGAGCTGACCATCGAAGCCCGTTACGCCTCGGGCGGCAATCGCCGGAATCAGCGCCGAGTACAGCTCGTCGGCCGGGTGCTTCATGTGGGTCAGCGCGGCCGCCGTGTGCCCCTTACGATACAGGCTGACGCCCACCTCGAGGTGACCGAGGATCAGATGCAGACGGCTCAGATAGGCGGCATCGTCGGTGATCAATGACTGTGCGACCGCGCCTTCACCTTCGCTTTCACCCTCGCCGTCGGTGGGCCGGTGCTGACCGTGCTCGGGCAGGGCGGTGGCGGACGTCGCGGCACGGGGTGCCATGGCAGCCTCGTCCGGTGCCGAGGGTGCCTGGGCGAGGGCCGGCTGCCGACGAGCCCGTCGGCGAGACCTCCTACGAGCCCGCCGCTGGCGAGAATCAGGGCGCCGAGGCCGGCCAGCGGCCGGCGGCGGAACTGGGCGTGTGAGGTTTTGGTCGGGTCTCGAAACTGCGGCATGCTTCGGGTTCTGATGAAGGGTGTTCCGCCGGGGGCGGGCCCCGAGGGCATTACTAAGAATCATTCTCATTCGCAACGACCGTGCCGACAGCCGGTCAAGGAGGCGCCAGCGTCATGCTCGACACCGTACCCGTGGATGTCGGCTGCCCCTACTGCGGGGAACCCATCACCGTGCTCGTGGATCCCAGCGTGGCGGATCAGCAATACGTAGAGGACTGCAGCGTCTGCTGCCGCCCCATTTCGCTCACCGTCACCGTGGACGGTGACGACGTCCGGGTGGATGCCCGGGACGAGAACGAGGTCTGATGGACGGCGTGAACAGGCCCTGGGCCGCCGCCGCCGCCGCTGCTAGACTGCCGATAATGAGCATCATTAAGCCCATCGCCGCGCGGCTGCGGGTGCGCCTGGCCTCCGGGATCATGGCCACCCTGGCAAGCCCCGGCTTCGCCCGCCTGCGGCAACGCCGCGGCCGGCTGCGGCGGCAACTGGCGCGGGGCGTGCCCGTGCTCCACTACTGTCATCAGGCAGACGATCCGTACAGCCACCTGGCGGTGCAGCGTCTCGAAGACCTGGCCGCCCGGTACCGGGTGCACGTCGTGCCGTTGCTGGTGCCGCCGCCCGAGGATGCCTACAAGGGTGACCGCGAGCGGTATCCATCCTGGGCGCTGGCGGACGCCCGGGACGTGGCGCCTTTTTATGGCGTGGCACCACCGGCCCTGGCGGCGCCGCCGCATCCCGAGGCCGTGACCCGGGCCAACCGGCTGCTGGCGCCGCTCGGCCCCGCAGACTTTGCGGCGACCGCCATGGCGGTGGGGCGGCGGCTGTGGTCCGGCGACGACTTTGCCGGGGAGGCGCTGCCGCCGGAGCGCGACGCGACGCGGCGCCTGGCCGCCGATGATCGTCTGCGGACGCGGCTTGGCCACTATCTCGGCGCGATGTTCCATTTCGAGGGGGAGTGGTACTGGGGTCTCGACCGCCTGTGCCACCTGGAGGCCCGGTTGCGCGCCGAGGGCCTGTCCCGGCAGCCGGACGCCGCACCCTGCGTGCCGCGACCGATGCCGGAAGCGGTGCAGGACGATGCCGCGGCGGTGACGCTGGAAGTGTTTCCGTCGCTGCGCTCGCCATACACGGCCGTCTCCTTCCGGCGCACCCTCGACCTGGCGCGACGCAGCGGCGTACGGCTGGTGCTGCGGCCGGTGATGCCGATGATGATGCGGGGCGTGCCGGCGCCGCGGCCCAAGCAGATCTACATTCTCACCGACGCGGCGCGGGAAGGCCGCGCTTGCGGGCACCCGCTGGGACGGCCCGTAGACCCGTTCGGCGAGCCGGTTCGCCGGGCCCTGTCGCTGTGGGCGTGGGCCGATGCGGCGGGGCGCGGGGCCGAGTACCTGGCCGAATATCTGGACGCAGCCTGGGTGGACGGTGTCGACGTCACCACCGATGCGGGACTGGCCGTCGTGCTGCGGCGGGCAGGGCTGGACTGGGAACAGGCCCGGTCGCGGCTGGGCGGTGACGAGTCCGACGCCGTGCTCGCCGCCAACCTGGACGCCATGCTCGGTGCGGGGCTCTGGGGCGTGCCGAGCTACCGGGTGAGCGGCGGCCGGCCGGACGCCTTCGCCTGCTGGGGCCAGGACCGCCTGTGGCGGGTGGAGACCGAGATCGCGCGCCGCGCCGCGGACATCGCCCGCGTTTCAGCCAATCAATGAGGAGGGCACCATGGAGGTCATCAACGAAGTACTGCCCAGCGATCGGCAGCGCATCGCCGAGATGCAGGCGCCGGGGCCGGCCGGCCCCATCGTCATGGTCAACCTGCTGAAGTTCCGTGATCGTGCCGCCTACCCGGATGGCCGTGACGCGGCGTTGAGTGGCCGCGATGCGTATGCGCGCTACGGGCAGGCGGTGGCCAAACTGGTGCCAGAGTACGGTGGCCGGGTGCTGTTCGCCGGCGACGTGACGTTTCTGGCGCTGGGGCAGGTGGAGACCCTGTGGGACGAGGTGGCGCTGGTGGAGTATCCAGACCGCGCCGCGCTCTGGGCCATGTCCACCTCACCGGCCTGGCAGGCGATCGCCATCCACCGGGCCGCCGGGCTTGCGGGGCAGCTCAACATCGAGACCACCTATGCCAGCGGGCTGGTGACGGCCGCCACTGCGGCGCGCTGAAGCGGCCGAGCAGGGTTTCATCCCGCAGCGGCGATGGCATGATGGCGCCATCGTTCCGATCGAGACCTGGGGAGGCATCATGCGAATCGCCATTCCGCGGCTGATGGCGGCCGTTCTGGCCTGCACGGTGCTGGCGCCGCCGGCATCGGCGGCGGTCGATGCGGCCGGCGTCAATGGTGCGTCCGCCCAGACCAGCGCCCGAGCCTCCGAGCTGCGGGCGTCGCTGCCCTTCGCGGACCAGCGCGACTTCGAGGAGCATCGCCGCGGCTTCGTGGCGGCACCTGCCGAACGGGTCATCCGCGCCGAGGACGGGGCCGAGGTCTGGAACATGGGTGCGTACGACTTCCTGCTGGAGGGTGCGCCCATCGACAGCATCCATCCGTCGCTGCAGCGTCAGGCGACGCTGAACATGAACTACGGGCTCTACGAGGTGGTGCCCGATCGCATCTACCAGGTACGCGGCTTCGACCTCTCCAACATGACCCTGGTGCGCGGTGACAGCGGCTGGATCCTGTTCGACGTGCTGCTCACCCGGGAAACGGCGCGGGCCGCGCTCGACTTCGCCAACGCCGAGCTCGGTGCCCGGCCGGTGGTCGCCGTGGTCTACTCCCACTCTCACGCAGACCATTTCGGCGGCGTGCGCGGCGTGGTCGACGAGGCGCGGGTGGCGGCCGGGGAGGTGGCCATCATCGCCCCGGCGGGCTTCATGGATCACGCCGTGTCCGAGAACGTCTACGCAGGCAACGCCATGAACCGGCGGGCCGCCTATCAGTACGGCCGCGTCCTGCCGGTGGGCCCGTTCGGTCAGGTGGACTCGGCCATCGGCAAGGCCACCGCCCGCGGCCACGTCGGCCTGATCGCGCCCACCGACGTCATCGCCGCCGACTTCGAGGAACGCACCATCGACGGCGTGCGCATGATCTTCCAGAACACGCCCGGCACCGAAGCGCCGGCGGAGATGAACACCTACTTCCCGCAGTGGAAGGCCTTCTGGGCGGCCGAGAACGTCACCGCCACCATCCACAACGTCTACACCCTGCGCGGCGCCCTGGTGCGCGACGCGCTGCAATGGTCGAAGCACATCAACGAGGCCCTGTACCGGTTCGGCGGCGAGGCCGAGGTCATGCTGGCCTCGCACAACTGGCCGCGCTGGGGCAATGAACGCATCCGCGAGGTGTTGCGGGCCCAGCGTGACGCCTATGCGAACCTCAACAATCAGGTTCTGCATCTGGCCAACCAGGGCGTCACCATCAGCGAGATTCACAATGCCTATCGGGTGCCCGACAGCCTGGGCAACCAGTGGAGCGTGCGTCAGTACCACGGTTCCGAGTTCCACAACGCGCGTGCGGTGCTGAATCGTTATCTCGGGTACTGGGATGGCAACCCGGCGACGTTGATGCCGCTGTCGCCGGCCGACAGCGCGCCGCTGTACGTCGAGATGATGGGCGGTGCCGAGCCGATCCTGACCCGAGGGCGGGCGCTGTACGGCGCCGGCGAGTACCGGCTTGCGATGGAGATCGTCAACAAGCTCGTGTACGCCGAGCCCGACAATCGCGCGGCCGCCCTGCTGCTGGCGGACGTCTTCGAACAGCTCGGCTATCAGGCCGAGAGCACCAGCGTGCGTAACGTCTACCTGGCGGCCGCGGCGGAGCTGCGGGATGGCGTGGTGCCCATCGCCACCACCAGCACGGCCGGCAGCGACCTGGCTCGCTCCCTGTCCACCGCGCAGTGGTGGGACGCCGTGGCCATCCGCGTCGACAGCGCCAAGGCGGATGGCATGGCGTTCGTGATCAACTTCGTCACCCCCGACAACGGCGAGCGCTTCGTCGTCGAGATGAGCGGCGGCACGCTCACCTCGATCCAGGGTTACCAGGCAGACGACGCCGACGTGGAGATCCGCATCGACCGGACCGCGCTGGAGCCGGCCATCGCCGGTGAGGCGACCCTGGGCGAGCTGCTTCGCCAGGGGCATGGCACCGTGCGCGGCAATGCCCGCGTGCTGGCGCAGCTCGCGTCCACCCTGGTGCAGTTCGATCCGGCCTTCGAGATCATGCCGGGCACCAGCGGGCGCTGATTCGGGCGCCCCGTTCGGGTACAGTCCCCAACCTTCTCTGTTCGTCCCGGCCCGGAGCCGTGGAGGGAAGCGACGTGAACGATCCGTGTGCGCGACAGGCGCTGTTCTGGAATTGCGTGCTGGCCGCCGCCGAGGCGCTGGAATCGGCGTCCGCGCCGGCCGCCGAGGTATCCGCCCGGCTGCTGGCGCTGGAGGAAGGCTTCGCTCAGCTCGCGGACCCGGTGGAGTCGTTCGAGGCGTACACGGTGCTCAAGTTGTGCCGGGCGCTGCGCCAGCGGCTGGCCGAGCTCGAGCCGCCGGTCCGGTAGCGGAAATTCGCGGCGCGATGCAACCGGTTTCCGGTGGGCACGCATCGGGGTTGGTATCGACACAAGAGGGCGCCCGGGGGATCTTGGAGGCCTGATACCGATTGTGCTGTTTCTGGTCCTGGGCTTCACCGGCGACGCATGGGCTCTGTTCCGCGTTGCCGCGTTCCACGGCGCCCTCACGCCGTTCCACGGCGCCTTCACATGGGCTGCGGTAGCGTCGCTCGCTCATTCATACGATGGTGCGGCCATGGAATTCGTCTCCGGCGTACGCGAGCAGATCGATCCGCTGTTCGGCACCGTGATCGGCCTGCTGGAATCGGGCGGCAACCCGCATCCGCTCGCGTTCTTCACCCTGCTGCGCCAGCGTCTTCAGGCGTGCCGTGATGAAGAGGACGTGCTGGCGCTGTTCCTCGATCTGTCCACCACCGCGTTTCAGGGCTTCGTGCTGTCCGCCGACCAGGCTGCGGCGGTGGATCGGCTGCTGGCCGCGTGCGAGCAGATCTCGCTGACCATGACGGCTGACGGAGCACACTGACCTCGCCCCCGCAGCGGGGTGGGAGTCCGATTCCTTAGCGTCTACACTGGTCGCCGGCACGATGTAGGTGGCGAGGCACAGGTGTTACTAGTCTGGTTGATTGCGGGTCTGGTGCTGCTGGTGGTGGGCGCCGAGGCGCTGGTTCGCGGGGCATCGAGGCTGGCGGTTTCGGCGGGCATATCGCCGCTGGTGGTGGGTCTGACCGTGGTGGCGTTCGGCACCAGCTCGCCGGAGCTGGCGGTCAGCGTCGAGGCCGCCTTGTCAGGGAACTCGGGCATCGCGGTCGGCAACGTCATTGGCAGCAACATCTTCAACGTGCTGTTCATTCTCGGCTTGTCGGCCCTCATCGTGCCGCTCGCGGTGTCCGCGCAGCTCGTGCGTCTCGACGTGCCGCTGATGATCGTGCTGTCGGTGCTGGTGCTGCTGATGGCGCTGGACGACCGGCTCGGCTGGATCGACGGCGCGGTGCTGCTGGTCGGGCTGGTGGTCTACGTCCTCTTTCTGATGCGCGAGGGTCGGGTCGAAGACGCCCCCACCGACGTCGACCCGGCTGCCGGCGGCTTTCTGTCGACCCGCATGGGCAATGTGGTGCTCGTCGTCGTCGGCCTGGCGCTGCTGGTGCTCGGCTCCAGCTGGCTGGTAGACAGCGCGGTGGACATCGCCGGCCGGCTCGGGGTCAGCGATCTGGTGGTGGGGCTCACCATCGTCGCCGCCGGTACCTCCATGCCCGAAGTGGTGACCTCGGTGATCGCTGCTATTCGCGGCGAGCGCGACATTGCGGTCGGCAACGTGGTGGGCAGCAACATCTTCAACATCATGGGCGTGCTCGGGGTCGCCAGCGTCGTGGCGCCCGACGGCATCCCGGTAGCGGACGCCGTGATCGGCTTCGATCTGCCGGTGATGATCGCCGTGGCGCTTGCCTGCCTGCCCATTTTCTTCATCGGCGGCAGCATCGGCCGCTGGAAGGGCGCGATGCTGCTGGCCTACTACGTAGCCTACACGGCCTACTTGATCATGGCCGCCACCGACCACGACGCCCTCGGCCGCTTCAGCGCGGTCATGCTCTACTTCGTGCTGCCGATCACGGCCATCACCCTGGCAGCGGTGTCCGGGCTCGAGTACCGTCGCCGGCGGCGGCAGCGAACCCAGTCGCCCGGCTGACCCGACACCGCAGACGCCCCGGTTCCGGTAGACTCGCTGCTTTTGCCGTGAGGGGCCCGGGTGCAGGAGTTTCCATTCGCCTACGCGAAGCGGGCGCTGCTCGTCTCGCTGGTGAGCGTGGGTATGGGATTCACGGTGCTGTTTCCCGTGCTTGCGCCGCTGGGCCGTGAGATCGGGCTCTCCGAGTTTCAGATCACGGCCATCATCGCCACGTCCTCGCTCACGGTGTTCCTCGCGAGCCCGATCTGGGGGCGCGTCAGCGACCGCTGGGGCCGCAAGCGGGTGATGCTGATCGGGCTGTTCGGCTTCTCGGCCGGCACCGCGCTGTTCAACTCGGTGCTGTACGCGGGGCTGTCGGGTCTCGCCACCGGCTGGTGGCTGTTTGCGGCTCTGGTGCTTGCCCGTGTCACCCATGCGTCGGTCATGGCGGCCACCATGCCGGCGGCCAACGCCTACATGGCCGACATCACCGACGTGCACAGCCGCACCCGCGGCATGGGGGCCGCCGGTGCCGCCAACAACCTCGGCTCCATCCTCGGCCCCGCGGTGGCGGCGCTGGCGGTGTTCTCGCTGCTGACGCCGCTCTGGGTAATGGCGGCCGTGGCGTTCCTGAACGGCCTGTTCGTCTGGCGCTTCCTGCCGGAGCCGCCTCGACATCAGAGCGCGGCCGCGCGCAAGCCGCGGCTGCGCTACGCGGACCGCCGCATCCTGCCGTTCGTCTTCGTCGGCGTCACCATGTTCACGGGCATGGCCCTGGTACAGCAGACCATGGGCTTCCGGTTCCAGGATGCGCTGGGCCTGGATGCGGCTGCCACCGCCCGCAACTTCGGCTTCGCCATGATGCTGTCCGCCGGCTGCTCGCTGATCGCCCAGGCCTTCATCGTGCAGCGCCTGTCCCTGCCGCCGTTCAAGCTCATGCGCCTGGCCCTGCCGCTGCTGGTGGTGGCCTTCACGCTCATGGCGCTGCTGGAATCTCAGGTGGGGCTGTCGCTGGCCATGATGATCCAGGGATTTGGGATGGGACTGGCCGGCCCGGCGTTCATGGCCGGGGCCTCCCTGGCGGTGACGCCCGAGGAGCAGGGCGCCGTGGCGGGGGTGGCGGGTTCCTGCGGCCCGCTGGGCTTCACCCTCGGTCCGCTGATCGGCGGGCTGCTGTACCAGGTGTCGGCACCGCTGCCCTACGCCGTGGCCGCCGTGACCTACGTGCTGCTGTTCATCGCCATGGGCTGGATCGGCCGGCACATGGCCCGCGCCCCCTCCTGACGGGTCGCGACCGACGCTATCATGGTGCCGTGGAACGGGGAGCGCGCATGAGGTCATTCATCTTTGTTCTGGTGGGGCTGCTGGCAGCGGGCGCCGTGCAGGCGGCAGGGCCGCCAGCCGCGGGCGAGTCGGAGCGGCGTCTGTTGTGGGGAGACACCCATCTGCACACGTCCTACTCGTTCGATGCGTTTCTGAACGGCAACATGAGCATCGATCCCGACGGCGCCTATCGCTTCGCCCGTGGGGTGCCGGTCATCCATCCGTACCACAGGGCGCGCGTGCAGATCGGCCGTCCGCTCGACTTCCTGGTGGTGTCCGATCACGCCGAGTTCCTGGGCGGCATTCGCGACATCTACTACGACGGCATCCAGGACGAAGAGGCCAACTTCCTGGTGCAGCTCCTGTACCGCTACAACGAGTGGCGCATCCGCCGCGCCATCGACGCCGGGCAGGGTGCCGACTACTTCCGAGACCTGCTGCCCGAGCGCGGCGATCCCGGGGAAGCGGCAGCGCGCTGGCGGGACGACGTGGCCGCCGCGGCACCCGGCGCCGAGGCTTCCGGCCGCAACGCCTGGCAACGCATCGCCGAGGCTGCCGAGCGGCACAACGAGCCGGGCCGGTTCACGGCCCTGATCGGCTGGGAATGGAGCTCCAACCCCGGGGGCGCCAACCTGCACCGCATCGTCGTCACCGATGCCGATGCCGCCCGGGCCCGGACCTTCATGCCGTTCTCGTCGGGAGACAGCCCGTATCCCGAAGACCTGTGGCGCTGGCTCGACGAGACCGCAACGGCGACGGGCAGCCGCTTCGTGGCGATTCCCCACAACTCGAACATCTCCAAGGGCCTGATGTTCGGCGAGCAGACCCTGGCCGGCGAGCCCATGGGTGCCGAGCATGCAGCCCTGCGCCGTCGCTTCGAGCCGGTGGCGGAGATCACCCAGATCAAGGGTGATTCGGAGACCCACCCGGCGCTGTCGCCCGACGATGCCTTTGCCGACTTCGAACCGTACGAGCACTACATTCAGCAGCAGCCGGAGCCGTACCAGCCGCGCCCGGGCGACTATCTGCGCCCGGCCCTGCTGACCGGGCTCGTGCTTGCCGACCGCATCGGCGTCAATCCCTTCGAGCTGGGTGTGATCGGATCTACCGATTCCCATACCGGCGTGTCGACCGCGGAGGAGCCCAACTTCTGGGGCAAGATGGCGTTCGATTCCATTCCGGAAAACAAGCAAGTGGACGCGCTGACGCGGGGCCCCACCGGCTGGAGCATGTCCGCTGCCGGCCTGGCGGCGGTCTGGGCAGAGGACAACACCCGGGAAGCCATCGTCGGCGCGCTGCTGCGGCGCGAGGTGTATGCCACCACGGGCCCCCGCATCCGGCTGCGTCTGTTCGCCGGCTGGGGGTTCGGCCAGTCCGAACTCGACGCGGCGGATTGGGTCAGTCTGGGTTATCAGGGCGGGGTGCCCATGGGCGGTACGCTGAAGCCGGCTGCCGGCGACGGCGCCGCGCCGTCTCTGATGATCGCCGCAGAGGCCGATCCCGAATCGGGCCATCTCGATCGGCTTCAGGTGATCAAGGGCTGGCTGGATGGCGACGGCCGCACCCGGGAGCGCGTCTACGACGTTGCCTGGTCCGGGGATCGCCAGCCGGATGCCCGGGGCAACCTGCCGCCCGTCGGTGACAGCGTCGATCGCAGCCGCGGCACGTTCACCAACACCATCGGCGCCCCGGAGTTGCGCGTGGTCTGGCGCGATCCGGACTTCGATCCGACCCGGCCGGCCTTCTATTACGTGCGGGTGCTGGAGATTCCCACCCCGCGCCACGCCCTGCTCGACGCGCTGGCACTCGGCCTGGAGGCGCCTGCGGAAGGTCCCGCGGTGATTCAGGAGCGGGCCTACAGCTCCCCGGTCTGGTACGCACCCTAGCGTTGTACGCCGCGCCAGCGCCTGGCGCCCGGGTCAGCCGGGCTTCGGCCGCCCCGGCCGCGCGCGTCGCTGCAGCCAGCTCAGCAGCCGTGGATAGCGAACGGGCGCGAGCCAGGCGAGCAGGGCCATCAGCCGGGCGTCGCGGCCCACCAGGATGCGGGCCCGGTTGCGTGCGACGCCGCGCAGGATCTCCTCCGCCGCCTGGTCGGCGCTGAGCGGCGCGTACGCGTCGAACAGGGCGATGGCCTCATCGCGCGTGGGCGACTGGTTGTCGGCCGCCTGATAGCGGGCATTGCGCACTACGTTGGTCCGGACGCCTCCGGGCATAACCCAGCTCACCCGCACGCCCTGGCTCTCGAGCTCCTGACGCAGGCTCTCGCTGAACCCGCGCACGGCGAACTTGGCGGCGTGATAGGCCGCCTGGTTGGGTACCGTGATCAGGCCGAAGATGCTGGAGGTGTTGACGATGTGGCCGAACCCGGCGCGCTCGAGGTGCGGCAGAAACGCCTTGCAGCCGTGCACCACCCCCCAGAAGTTGATGTTCATCAGCCACTCGAAGTCTTCGTAGGCGAGGTGGGCGACCGGCGCGTTGACGTCGACGCCGGCGTTGTTGAAGACGAAGTGCACGCGGCCGTGGTCGCGCACCACCGCATCGGCGAAGGCGGTCATGGCGGTGCGGTCTGCGACGTCGACGCGACGGCTGGTGCAGCGGAACCCGGCGAGCCTGTCCAGGGTGCCGACCAGGCCGGCCTCGTCGACGTCGCAGACGGCGACTTCAGCGCCGGCGCGTGCCAGCGCCAGGGCCAGACCTCGACCGATGCCGGAGCCGGCACCGGTAACGACGGCGACGCGATCGCGAAAGTAGCTGGTGTCCACGCCCGTTCCCGGAACGATTGCTTCGGCAGAGCTTAACCGCCGACGGTGGGGCGCGTCATTGGCGGCCCGGGGCCGGCCCGGCGGGCGCCGGGCCGGCTGGGGCGCAGGTCAGGGGACGAGTACGGTATCGATGACGTGGATCACGCCGTTGCCGGCTTCGACGTCGGCGGCGATGACGGTGGCCGCACCGATCTTCACGCCATCGGTGGTGGATACCGGCAGCGTGCCACCCTGCAGGGTCGTGACGCTGGTCAGGCCGGCGACGTCGGCGGCCTTGGCCTTGCCGGCGACGACGTGGTAGGTCAGCACGCTCTGCAGCGCTTCAGGATCGGCCAGCAGGCTTTCCAGGGTGCCGGCCGGCAGCGCCGCAAACGCTTCGTCGGTGGGCGCGAAGACCGTGAACGGGCCGTCGCCCTTCAGGGTCTCGGTCAGCCCGGCGGCGTCCAGCGCGGTCAGGAGGGTGGTGAACGACCCGGCTTCGCGTGCCGTGTCGACGATGTCGGCTTTCGATTCATGCTGCCCGGCCTGCGCCTGCGTGGCGACCACGGCGAACAGCAGGGCGGTGAGGGTGGTACGAAGAGTCTGCATGGAGAGTTCCTGGTTGGTTGCGGTCGGCCAAGCTTCACCGCCTGCGCGTGAGGGCAGGGTCAAACAGGCGTGAGAGCGCCGTTCACGCGCCGCTCAGAAGCGCGCGAAGGCTGCGGAGTTGAGCCACAGGTGGACCCAGATGCTGGCGGCGTAGCCGAGGGCGATGACGGGCGTCCAGCGCAGGTGGGCCAGGAAGGTGTAGCTGCCGCGGGCCTGGCCCATGAGCGCCACCCCGGCGGCCGAGCCGATCGACAGCAGGCTGCCACCGACGCCGGCGGTGAGGGTGATGAGCAGCCACTGGCCCTGAGACATCTCCGGCTGCATGGTCAGCACCGCGAACATCACGGGAATGTTGTCGATCACGGCCGACATCAGGCCCAGCGCGACGTTCGCGTAGGTGGGGTCCCACTGGCTGTACAACGCGCCCGACAGCGTGGCCAGGTATCCCAGGAAGCCGAGCCCGCCTACGCACATGACCACGCCGTAGAAGAACAGCAGCGTGTCCCACTCGGCGCGGGCCACCCGGCCGAAGACGTCGAACGGGACCACGCTGCCGAGCCTTGCCGCCGCCTCCTCGTCGCCGCGCCGCAGGGCGCGACGGCGCTTGTTGGCCAGGGACCGTGGCAGGCTCATGCGCAGGTAGTAGCCGAAGAACTGCAGGTAGCCGAGGCCGGTCATCATGCCGAGCACGGGTGGCAGGTGCAGCAGGCTATGGCAGGCCACCGCCGTGGCGATCGTCAGCAGGAACAGGGCGAGGATCCGACCGGCTCCCCGCTTGAGCTCCACGTCCTCGTAGTGGCCGGTAGCGTGCTTCGATTCGATGAACAGGCTCATGGCGACCGCCGGCAGCAGGTAGTTCACGAGCGA
Source organism: Pseudomonadales bacterium (assembly GCA_040219935.1). Lineage (GTDB taxonomy): Bacteria > Pseudomonadota > Gammaproteobacteria > Pseudomonadales > Azotimanducaceae > UBA7803. Next base: position 44,982 of record JAVJUA010000018.1, read on the forward strand.
TGGCACGAGCAGGGCGAAGAACTCGTGGAACGGCAGCAGGCCGGCCTGCCAGACCATCAGCGTGGTGATGTCGCCGAACGGGCTGAAGGCGCCGCCGGCGTTGGCGGCGACGACGATGTTGGTGCAGCAGATGCCGATGTAGCGGGGGTCGTCGTCGGCGACCTTGATCACCACCGCGCCCATCAGCAGCGCGGTGGTGAGGTTGTCGGCCACGGGCGAGATCACGAACGCCAGGCTGCCGGTCATCCAGAACAGGGTTCGGTAGCTGAAGCCGCGGCGCACCATCCAGCTGCGCAGGGCGTCGAAGACGCGGCGTTCCTCGAGGGCGTTGATGTAGGTCATGGCCACCAGCAGGAACAGCATCAGCTCCGCATATTCCAGCAGCGTGTGCCGGAAGGCGTCCTCCGCTGCCGCCGACATGCCCTGATTCGAGTAGACGATGCCGATCGCCACCCAGATGATGCCGGCAGCCACCAGCACCGGCTTCGACTTGCGCATGTGCAGCTTCTCCTCGCCCATCACCAGCAGGTAGGCGACGGTGAACACGGCGAGGGTGAAGTAGCCGGTCCAGGTGCCGGTGAGGTCCAGTGGGCCTGATGCGGCGGCAGCCGGCATGGCGAGCAGAGAACAGAGGAGGGCAAGGACGAGGAGCCGGGGCTGGGTCAAAGCGAGCATCCATGCAATGGCAGCGGCCATTCTAGTCGCAACTCGCCGCCCCCGGGACTGGCCGGCTCGGGTTGGACCGGGGCCGGCGCCGCCACTATCATGGGCGCCGCCCAGATGGCCGTTCGGCAGCGCATGTCATGAACCTTCCAGCCACCCAATGCGGCAGCCTGCTCGATCCCGGGCGCCTGGCGGCGGTCGACGTCGAGGCGTTTCGACGCGCTGAGCCCTACCCATGGGCCGGCGTCGACGGTCCGCTTTCCCAGCAGGCATACGATGTGCTGCGCCGTGAGCTGCCGCCGCTGTCGCTGATGCAGGCCAGCTTCGGGCGTCGGCGCTCTCACGGCCAGCAGCCGCACGATCGCTACGTGCTCGAGTACGAGCCCGACCTGCCGGTGTCCGAGGCCTGGCACGCGTTCGTCGCCGAGCTCGACGGAGAGCGGTATCACGGCTGGCTCGCCCGCCTGTTCGGGACCGATCGCATCCGTCTCAACTATCACTGGCACTACACGCCCACCGGCTGTTCGGTTTCGCCGCACTGCGATGCCCGGCACAAGCTCGGCTCCCACATCTTCTACTTCAACACCGAGGAAGACTGGCGTGCCGATTGGGGCGGCGAGACCCTCATACTCGACGACGGCGGGCGCCTGCGCCGCGACAGCGCCCCGGACTTCGATGCCTTCGACCGCGCCCTCACGGCGCCCGCGCTCGGCAACCGGTCGCTGCTGTTCCGGCGCCAGGGGAACTCCTGGCATGGGGTGAAGCCCATCCGCTGCCCAGAGGGCCAGCTCCGCAAGGTGTTCATCGTCGTCGTCAACGCCGACGGCCTGGCCGGGCGGATTCGCCGCTGGTTGCGCTGACGTCGCCCGCTGATGCTCGCCTTCCGCAAGCCCGCTACAATGCGCGTCCGCGGCATGCCAGGCATCGGAAAAATCTGATAAGGCCTGCCGCAACGACGACTGGATCGAACCTGGCTGCGCTGTAGTCTGGCGCCTGCCGCCGCTATCACGGAGGATCTCTTGCCCGAACTCGTCTCCCAGCCTGCGCACGCCGGCGCTCGGTCCCGGGTCGGCATCGTCGGCGGTGGGCAGCTCGGATGGATGCTCTGCATGGCCGCCCGCGGCCTCGGGCTCGAGACCGTGGTGTTGTCTGCGGACGCGGACTGTCCGGCTGCAGCAGCGGCCGACCGGGTGATCGCCGGCGGCCTCGACGACGTCGATGCGGCGCGTCGGCTGGCAGCCGACGTCGACGTGGTGACCTTCGAGATCGAGTCGGTCGCCCCGGAGGTGCTGCGCCGGCTGCAGGCCGAGGTCGAGACCGGCGAAGTGGCCGTGTGGCCGGCGCCGGGCGTGCTGCTGCTGCTGCAGAACAAGATGCACCAGAAGCAGTGGCTGGTGCGCCATGGCTTTCCCACCGCCGAGTTCGAGACCCTGCCGGGCGGGCCCGTGGACGTCGGCGCCGCTGCAGCCCGGCTCGGGCTGCCGCTGGTGCAGAAGGCGGCCGTCGGGGGCTATGACGGACGTGGCGTGCAGATACTGCGTGATGCCGCCTCCCTGTCCGGCCTGTGGCCGGTAGCCGGCGTGCTGGAAGCCTTCGTGCCGCACGAGGTCGAGTTGGCCGTGGTCACCGCGCGCGACGCCGCCGGCCACGTGGTGAGCTACCCGCCGGTGGCCATGCGCTTTCGCGGCGAGGCCAACATTCTGGATACCGTGATCTCGCCGGCGCCCGTGGCCGAGTCCGTGGCCAGGCGGGCAGAGCAGCTCGCGCACCGGATCGTCGAGCAGCTCGACGGCGTCGGCGTGTTTGCCGTGGAGATGTTCGCAACCGAGAGTGGGGAGGTGCTGGTGAACGAGATCTCGCCCCGGGTGCACAACGCCGGGCATCTGACCGCCGAAGCCTGTGCGACCTCCCAGTTCGAGCAGCACCTGCGGGCCGTGACCGGCATGCCGCTCGGCAGCGCCGCCCAGGCACGGCCGGCGGTGATGAAGAACGTGCTCTACTGCGAAGGCCTGGCGCACTGGTGTGCACGCCCACCCGGTCGGGAGCTGGGCGACGGCGGCTCGGTGGCCGTGTACTGGTATGGGAAGCGTCGCGGCACGCCGCTGCGCAAGATGGGTCACGTGACCGCGCTGGCCGACGACGTCGCCACGGCCGAGCGCCTGGCCGCCGACGCCCTCGAGGGCATGGCGCGAACGAGTGCGGAGGGCGGACGATGACGGCTCTGGTCGGCATTATCATGGGCAGCGATTCCGACCTGCCGGTGATGGAAGCGGCAGCGACGATGCTCGAGCGCTTCCGGGTTCCCTATGAGCTCACCGTGGTCAGCGCCCACCGCACCCCGGAGCGGCTCTACGACTACGCGAGCACGGCCGCCGACCGTGGCCTGCAGGTGATCGTCGCTGGCGCCGGCGGTGCTGCTCATCTGCCGGGCATGGTGGCGGCCATCAGCGTGCTGCCCGTGATCGGCGTGCCGATCAGCGCCACCAAGCTGCAGGGTGAGGATGCGTTGCTGTCCATCGCCCAGATGCCGGCCGGGGTGCCGGTGGCCACGGTCGCCATCGACAACGCCGCCAATGCCGGCATCCTGGCGGCTCAGATCCTGTCGGTTGCCGATCCGGCGCTGCGGGCCCGGCTTGCGGCGTACAAGCAGGAGCTGAAAGACACGGTGCTGGCCAAGGCCGCGAAGGTCGAAAGGAGCGGCTGAAGCCCTTGGAGTCACTGTTCCTTACCAACCTGGCATCGCCGCCGCTGCTGTTCTTCTTTCTCGGCGCCGCCGCGGCGCTGCTGCGATCCGACCTCGAGATACCCGCGCAGGTAGCCAAGTTCCTGTCGCTCTACCTGCTGTTCGCCATCGGCTTCAAGGGCGGCGTCGCGCTGAGCGAGAGCACGCTGGATGCCTCCGTGATCAGCGTGCTCGCGGCGGCGGTGGGCCTCGCCTGCGTGGTGCCGGTGTATGCGTTCTACCTGCTGCGCCTGAAGCTGGGTGCCCCGGACGCCGCCGCCATCGCCGCCACCTACGGTTCCATCAGCGCGGTGACGTTCGTCACCGGCACCAGCTACGTCGACACCCAGGGGCTGCCGTGGAACGGCTACCTGGTGGCTGCCATGGCGCTCATGGAGTCGCCCGCCATCGTCATCGGCATCCTGCTCTATCGTCTGCACGGCGGTCAGGCCGGCGTCGCCACGGTTGCCCACGGTGACGGCGGCGATGGCCGCGTCGACTGGGGATCGCTGGGCCGGGAAGCGTTCCTGAACGGGTCGGTGTTTCTCATTCTCGGCAGCATGCTGGTGGGCTGGTTCACCGGCTCCGCCGGCATGGATCAGGTCAAGAGCGTGGTCAAGGACCCGTTCATCGGCCTGCTCTGCCTGTTCCTGCTGGACATGGGCATCGTGGCCGCCCGGCGGCTTGGCCAGTTGTCCCGCTCGGCGGGCGCCGCCGGTGGTCAGCTGCCGTTCCTGCTCGGCTTTGCGCTGCTGGTGCCGCTGGCCAATGCCGTGCTGGGAGCCTTGATCGGCTGGCAGCTCGGCCTCGGCGAAGGCGATGCGCTGCTGCTGACCATCCTGGCCGCGAGCGCGTCGTACATCGCCGTGCCGGCGGCCATGCGCCTGGCGCTGCCGGAAGCCAATCCCAGCCTCTACCTGCCCATGTCGCTGGCGGTGACGTTCCCGTTCAACCTGCTGATCGGGATTCCGCTGTACCATCAGCTCGTGATCTGGTTGTTGTCGCCATGAAACCCTGCAAACGAATCGAGATCGTCATCGAGCAGACTCTGGAGCGCCGCCTGGCCGAGCGCCTGGACGAGCTCGGCGCCCCGGGCTACAGCGTGATTCACGGCGTCAGCGGTCGCGGCGATCGCGGGCTGCGTGAGGCGGATGAGGTCACCGGCACCTTCACCAACTGCATCTTCCTGATCGCCTGCAACGACGACGCCGTGGTGACCCGGCTGGTCGAGGGCGTGCGGCCCATCCTCAGTCGGGCGGGCGGCATCTGCCTGGTCTCCGAGGCGCTCTGGCTGCGGCATTGACGCGCCGGCGCTGTGCGCCGGCATGCCGAGGCCTTACACTGCCTTCTTTTGTCGAGAGGAGGAGGCGTCATGATCGATTTCGAGATTCCCGAAGAAACCAAGGCCATTCGCGAGAAGGTGCGCCGGTTCGTGCAGGAGCACTGCGTGCCTGCGGAGACCGCGCTCGAGAGCCGCGACTTTGCGGAGGTGCTGGGTGAGCTGCGCGAGAAGGCGCGCGGCCAGGGCCTGTGGTGCCCCTTCATCCCCAAGGAGTATGGCGGCATGGGCCTGAAGCCGCTGGCCAACGCCCTGGTGCAGATGGAGCTCGGCGAGAGCTTCCTCGGCGCGCTGGCGCTCAACACCCAGGGGCCGGACGACGCCACCATGCTCACCCTGCTGGAGCACGGCACCGACCACCAGAAGGAGAAGTTCCTGAAGCCCCTGCTCGAGGGCAAGAAGCGCATCTGCTACTCCATGACCGAGAAGGCGGCGGGCGCGGACGCCACCGGCATGCAGACGCGCGCCGAGCTGAAGGGCGATCACTGGGTGCTGAATGGCGAGAAGTGGTTCAGCTCCTCGGCGAGCGTGGCGGATATTGCCGTGGTGATGGCCATGACCGATCCGGACGCGCCGCGCCACCAGCGCTACAGCACGTTCATCGTTGAGTTGCCCAACCCCGGATATCAGATCGTCCGCGACATCCCCACCATGTCTCCGCACACGGAGCTTGGCCGCAAGCTGGGCGCCGGTCATGCCGAGATCAAGATCGAGAATCTCGAGGTGCCCCGCGAGAACGTCCTCGGCGGCCGCGGCAAGGGCTTCGACATGGGTCAGCACCGCCTGGCCTACGGGCGCCTGCGCCACGGCATGCACAATGTGGCCATGGCGCAGCGGGCGCTGGACCTCGCCGCCAAGCACGTCACCAGCCGTGAGACCTTCGGCAAGCGCCTGGCGGACCGCCAGGGCGTGCAGTGGATGCTGGCCGACTGTGCCAGCGAGCTGTACATGGCCCGCCTGGTCCTGCTGCACATCGCCTACAAGGCGGAGAAGGGCATGGACCTGCGTCAGGAGAATTCCATTGCCAAGGTATTCCTCGCGCACATGGTTCACAAGGTCGTGGACACCGCCCTGCAGCTTCATGGAGCCCTGGGATACAGCCACGATACGCCGCTGGCGCGGTGGTACACGAGCATCCGCAGCCAGCGTCTGGTGGACGGTCCGGACGAGGTTCACCGCTGGCGGGTGGGCCGCAACGTGATCAAGGCCTACGAGGAATTCGGCACCACCGCGTCGGCGGCCGGGGGCGATCTGCTCTAGCGTCCCGGGCGGTCCGGTCTCCGGGCCGGACCGCCCACTGCCGTCACTCTTTCTTCAGCAGCTCGTACTTCTTGAGATAGCCGCGCAGCTGATGGTAGGTGAGCCCCAGCAGCTCGGCGGCCTTGCGCTGGTTGTGGCGCCCCTCCTGCATGGCGCGCTCGATCAGGGCGATCTCGAAGTCCTGCACCGAGGCCTTGAGGTCCAGCGGCAGGCTCACCTGTCCGGTCGCCGCCGGCGCTGCGCCGTTGGCCTGGTCAGGCACCGTGCTGGCCTCGCGTCGCGGCCGGAACGGCGAGTCGAACGGGTCGAAGACGATGTCGTCCACCGGCTGATCCTGGGGCGTGCGGTACACGCAGCGTTCCACCACGTTCTTGAGCTCGCGCACGTTGCCGGGCCAGGGGTAGGCCAGCAGGGCGTCGCGGGCGCCGGGGGTGAATCCGGCAAACAGGTCGCGGCCCAGCTCACCGGCCATGGTGATGGCGAAGTGCTCGGCCAGCAGCAGAATGTCCTCCTCCCGAGCCCGCAGCGGCGGCAGCGTGACCACGTCGAATGCCAGCCGATCGAGCAGGTCGAAGCGGAACGCGCCCGCCCGTGCCCGCTCCGGCAGATCCTCGTTGGTGGCGGCGACCAGGCGCACGTCGCAGGTGAGCGTCTTGTTGCCGCCGACGCGCTCGAACTCGCCGTACTCGATCACGCGCAGCAGCTTCTCCTGCACCTGGGCCGACGTGTTGGCCAGCTCGTCCAGAAACAGGGTGCCACCATCGGCCCGCTCGAAGCGGCCCTGATGAGAGCGGGTGGCGCCGGTGAAGGCGCCGGCCTCGTGGCCGAACAGCTCGGTCTCCAGCAGGCTGTCGCTGATGGCGGCGCAGTTCATCTTCAGAAACTGCCCCTGCCAGCGATTGGACAGGTAATGCAGGCGGGCCGCGATCAGCTCCTTGCCGGTGCCGCGCTCGCCCACCACCAGCACCGGCTTGTCCAGCGGGGCGATTCTGGAGACCTCCTCCAGCACCTTGAGAATGGCGGGGGATTCCCCCAGCAGGCGCTCCTGCTCGTTGCTCATCGGCGGATCCAGCCAACAGTTGGCGAACCATACCACGCCATGTTCGGGCTGGGCAGGGGATCCTGAAAAATAAACTTCTAAATCAACAGGTTGTGGTTACCGGAAGATCTGGCACGAATTCTGTATTGGTAGAGGCGACGGTCACCGGGCCCGGCCTGACCCCAGGCCGGGACGGTGCCCCGGAGGGCCGATCCCTCGACGTAACCGGAGGCAAACCGACCATGGGCATCTTTTCTCGCATCACGGACATCATCAATTCCAATCTGAACGCCATTCTCGACAAGGCGGAAGACCCGGAGAAGATGGTGCGCCTCATCATCCAGGAGATGGAGGAGGCGCTGGTGGAAGTGCGCAGCACTTCGGCCCGGGCCATCGCCGATCGCAAGGAGCTGCTGCGCCGCCAGGAATGGCTGAAGCAGGAAGCGGGGGAATGGGAGCGCAAGGCCGAGGTGGCGATCCGCAAGGGCCGCGACGACCTCGCCAAGGGCGCCCTGGTGGAGCGGACCAAGGCCAACGAGGCCAGAGAGCTGCTGGACCGTGACCTCGCGATCCTGGACGATACGCTCTCGAAGCTGAACGGGGACATCGCCGCGCTGCAGGCCAAGATCAAGGATGCCAAGGCGCGCCAGAGTGCCATCATCCTGCGCGGCAAGGCGGCGCAGTCGCGGCTGGGCGCCCGGCGCAAGCTGGCCGATCACAGCATCGATGACGCCATGCTGCGGTTCGAGCACTACGAGCGCAAAATGGACGACCTCGAAGGCCAGGTGGAATCCTACGACATGGGGCAGAAGACCCTGGCGGAGGAGATCGAGGACCTGGAGGCCAACGAGCGCATCGACGAGGAGTTGCGGGCGCTCAAGGCGCGGCTGTCGGGTGCCGCCGCTCGCGGCCAGGGTGAGGGCAACCCGTCCAGCCAGGCTTAGGAGCAGACATGGACGGCATCGTCGTCGCCTTCTTTGTGCCCACGGTCATCTTCCTGTGCTTCGTGGCGCCGGTGTGGATCTTCATGCACTACCGCAGCAAGCAGAAGACCCAGAGCACGCTGTCCGACAGCGAGCGCTTCGAGCTGGAAACGCTGTCGGCGCAGGCAGAGCGTATGATGGAGCGCATCGAGACCCTGGAGGCCATCCTCGACAGCGACACCCCCGGATGGCGCAAGCGTCTGGGATCGGAATACGGCCATGAGTGATCACCACCGCAACGGGCGACGATCTTCCGCCGACCCCGGGGGCGGCGACTTTCAGGCCGCGGTTTCGCGGCTCGAGAGGGCCGTGCAGGCCCTGGTCAGCGCCGCTCGCGACCAGTTCTCCGACCGGGCGACGACCCTGATCGACGAGACCACGAACCGCCTCGAGGCCCAGCTCGGGCGGCAGCGCTCCGGCAGGTCCGCGGGCCGTTCGAGCAGCGGCCCCTTCCTGCAGGACAGGCTGGAGGACACGATTCCGCGCAAGCTGTACCTGGACCCGAAGCGGCAGCGCATCGTCGGCGTCTGCGCCGGCATCGCCCGCTACTATGGCGTCGAGCCCTGGGTCGTCCGCTGCATCGCGGTCACCGGGCTGCTGTTCTTTCCCAGCATCGTCTTCCCCGCGTATTGGGTGGCCTGGATCGTCATGGAGAAGCCGCCGGCGCCCTTCGATCAGCGCCGCAACCGGCCGGACGGGCCGCGCCGGCGTGACCACCACTCGCCCGCGCCCGAGCTCGGCAGCCGGCTGTCGCCTCGCAACAGCTTGCGCCATGTGCAGGCTGACCTCATGGAGGTGGAGCTGCGGCTGCGACGCATGGAGACCCACGTGACCTCGGGGCGCTACGAACTGCAGCGTGAACTCAATCGCATCGACCCGGCAGCCGCGCCCGGGGCGGGCCACTGACAGCAGAGGACCGATATGGACGTCTTCACCATGGTGGTCATCATCGTCGTCGTTTCGTGCGGCGCCGGGGTGGTCAACAATTATCTGAAGACCCGCCGCCAGGAGCTGCGAGGCGGCGCCGGCGCCGACGTGCAGGCCGAGATCGAGTCGCTCAAGCAGCGCATCGCCGCGCTGGAGGCCATCGTCACGGACGAGCGCTATCACCTGCAGCGGGAGCTCGATCAGCTAGAGCGGCAAGGGTGATCCGGTCCGGGTAGTCGGTGAAGACGCCGCGTACGCCCATGCCGATCAGACGCCCGGCTTCGTTCAGATCGTTCACCGTGTAGACGAGCACCGCCAGCCCGCGGCGGGCGGCTTCCTGCACCCGCTCCGCGGTGACCGCGCGCCGGGACAGGTTGACCGACCAGGCGCCGAGCTCGGCGGCCGTCTCCCAGACGTCGTCCCGCCAGCGGTCGTACAGCGGCGCCACCGGCACGTTCGGAGCGAGATCGTGAAAGCGCACCAGCTCGTCATGGTCGAACGATGAAGCCAGCAGGTCGACACCGGGCAGGCCCGACAGGTAGCGGGCCGCCGCCGCGGCGGTGCCGGCGCCCTTCAGCTCGACGTTGAGGCCGGCGCCCGCCGGCAGCGCCGCCACCACCTCCCGCAGCAGCGGAATCGGCCAGCCGCCACCGGCATCCAGCCCCCGCAGCGCCGCCAGGGACCGGCCCGCTACCGGCCCCTGGCCATTGGTGGTGCGTTCCAGGGTGTCGTCGTGAATCACCACCAGCTCGTCCTCCACCAGATGCACGTCGAGCTCGACGGCATTGACGCCCAGGGCCCAGGCGCGACGGAAGCTGGGCAGCGTGTTCTCGGGGCTTAGCCCCGCGGCGCCGCGATGGCCGATGATCAGCACCCGATCGGAGAAGCTCACGTGTCGGCTCCCGGGCCGGTTGTCCGGGGGCCTTTGTACCTTAGCGGGGGCGAAACGACTACAATGCCGCCCGATGACGTATCAGGTACTGGCTCGCAAGCTGCGGCCCGCCACGTTCGACGCGCTGGTGGGGCAGGAGCACGTGGTGCGGGCGCTGCGCAACGCCCTGGACACGGGCCGCCTGCACCATGCCTATCTGTTCACCGGCACCCGCGGGGTGGGCAAGACCACCATAGCGCGGGTGCTCGCCAAGTGCCTGAACTGCGAGCGTGGCGTGTCGTCGACGCCGTGCGGCGAGTGCGCCATCTGCCGGGAGGTGGCCGAGAACCGGTTCGTCGACCTGATCGAGGTGGATGCCGCGTCCCGGACCCGGGTGGACGACACGCGGGAGCTGCTGGAGAACGCCCAGTACCTGCCCAGCCGCGGGCGCTACAAGGTGTACCTCATCGACGAGGTGCACATGCTCACCACCCACAGCTTCAACGCCCTGCTGAAGACGCTGGAGGAGCCGCCGGAGCACGTCAAGTTCCTGCTGGCCACCACCGAGGTCCGCAAGGTGCCGATCACGGTGCTGTCCCGGTGCCTGCAGTTCCAGCTCAAGAACCTGCCGGCTGAGCGGATCGCCGACTATCTGGCCCGCGTGCTGGCGGAGGAGGGGATCGACGCCGATGCGCAGGCCCTGGCCACCATTGCGGCGGCCGCCCGGGGCAGCATGCGCGATGCGCTGTCGATCACGGATCAGGCCATCGCCTTCGGAGAGGGGGCGCTGCGCGCCGCCGACGTGGCAGACATGCTCGGCCTGGTGGGTCGCGACCAGCTCGGGGCGGTGGTCGATGCGCTTGCCCGTGGCGACGCCGCCGGCATCCTCGCGGTGACCGCCGAGCTGGCGGAGCAGGCGGTGGACTTCTCCGAGGTGCTTGCGGAGCTGATCGGCGCGTTCCATCGCATGGCGGTCGAGCAGGCTGTGAGCGGCGGCGGCGACGGGGCCGCGTTCGCGCCGGAGACGGTGCAGCTCTACTACCAGATCGCCCTGCTCGGCTATCGGGATCTGCAGTTCGCGCCCGATCCGCGCAGCGCGGTGGAGATGACGCTGCTGCGCATGCTCGCGTTCGCGCCGGAGGGCGAAGGCGGGCCGCCGTCGGTCGGCGGCCGCGACAAGCCGGCAGCAGAGCGCGCGGCCGCGCCCCGGACCAGAGGTGCCGCGGCGGTCTCCTCGGCGCCGGCCTTGCCGCCACAGGAGAAGACCGCGCCGCCGCAGGCGGCGTCCCATAATGCGGCGCCGCAAGCGGTAGCGCCCGCTGCAGCCGCGCCGTCCTGCGCCTGGCACGAGGTGGTGAGCGAGCTGGAGCTGTCCGGCGTGGCGCGCATGATCGCCGAGCACTCCGAGCTGGTTGACGATGCCGGCGACGTCTACCGGCTGCGCCTCGACGCCGCCCACGACACGCTGTTGTCCGATGCGCCGGTGGCGACGCTGGAGCGCGCCCTGGCCCGCCGCGGCCGGACGGTTCGGGTGGAAGTGGAGATCGGCGCGCCGACCGCGGAGACGCCGGCACAGCGCTTCGCACGGCTGCGTGCGGAGCGGCAACGGGCAGCAGAGCAGACCCTGGCCGGCGACCAGACGGTGCGCTCGCTGCTGAACGAATTCGGCGGGCGCCTGGAAGGCGTCAGCCCCATCGAGTGAGTGAGGTGGTCCGATGAAAGGGCTCGGCGATCTGATGAAGCAGGCCCAGGCCATGCAGGAGCGCATGCAGCAGGCCCAGCAGGAGCTGGCCGCCATGGAGGTTCAGGGGGAGAGCGGTGCCGGCCTGGTCAAGGTGACCATGAACGGCCGCCACGAGGTGCGCCGGGTCGCCATCGACCCCAGCCTGATGGGTGAGGACCGCGAGGTGCTCGAGGATCTGCTGGCCGCAGCCTGCAACGACGCGGTGCGCCGGGTCGGGGCCGCGCAGCAGGAGAAGATGGCCGGCATGGCGTCCGGTCTCGGCCTGCCCATCGACAAGCTGCCGTTCTGATGACGCCGCTGATCGACCGCCTGATCGAGGCGTTTCAGGTGCTGCCCGGCGTGGGGCCGAAGAGCGCCCAGCGCATGACGCTGTACCTGCTGCAGCGCAGCCGCGACGGCGGCCGCCACCTGGCCGAGACGCTGCTGGAGGCCATCGACCGCATCGGCGAGTGCGCCGACTGCCGCAACCTGTCCGAGCAGGTGCGCTGCCGCCTGTGCGAAGACGTCCGCCGTGACGATGCCGTGCTCTGCGTGGTGGAGTCGCCGGCGGACATTCTGGCCATCGAGCATGCGGGCGGCTTCCGGGGGCGGTACTTCGTGCTGCACGGTCATCTCTCGCCCATCGACGGCATCGGCCCGGACGCGCTCGGGCTCGACCGACTGGAGGCCCGGGTGCGCGCCCTGGGGCCCCAGGAGGTGATCGTCGCCACCAACCCGACGGTCGAGGGCGAGGCCACCGCCCACTACCTGAGCGAGCTGCTCAAAGATCTGGTTCCCAACATCACCCGCATCGCCCATGGCGTCCCCCTGGGCGGAGAGCTCGAGTACATCGACGGAGGCACCCTGACCCATGCCCTGCAAGGCCGACGCAGCATCCGTTGAATGGATCACCGATGACGACGCGCTGGCGGCAGCGGCCGGGGCGTGGGGGCGCGTCATTGGTCTGGACACCGAGTTCCAGCGCACCGACACGTTCTTTCCACTGCCCGGGCTCTATCAGGTGTCCGACGGCAGCCGCGTGTACCTGCTCGATCCGCTGTCCGTGAACGACTTCAGCCCGCTGCTCGAGCTGCTCGAGGATCGGCGGGTGGTGAAGATCATGCACTCCTGCTCCGAGGATCTGGAGTTGCTGCGCCACCACTTCGGCGCTGCTCCGGTCGGCCTGTTCGACACCCAGCTCGCCCACGCCTTCGTCAGCACCGACTTCAGCATCAGCTTCACGCGCCTGGTGGAGGCACGGCTGGGGGTCACGCTGGACCAGCAGGAGACCCGATCGGACTGGCTGGCACGGCCCCTGACGGCCGAGCAGGTGAAGTATGCCGCCGAGGACGTGTACTACCTGCCGCCCCTCTACGAGGCCCTGCATGCCGAGCTGGTGCGCACCGGCCGTCTGGCCTGGTTCCGCGAAGAGATGGACGAACGCGGGCGCTTTCAGCTTGGTGACCCGGACACCTACTATCTCGGCATGAACAAGGTCTGGCGCATGGACGATGCGGCCCGGGCGCGCCTGCAGCGGCTGACGTCCTGGCGCGAGCGTCAGGCCATGGCGGAGGATCGGCCGCGCAACCGTATCGTCCGTGACGAGCACCTGCTGGCGCTGGCCGAAGACGACGACGTCGACACCGACCGGCTGCAGGCGCTGCTGCCGCGAGGGGTGGTGCGGCGTTACGGCGACGACCTGCTGGCCGCGCACGACGGTGACTCGGATGCTGCGGGCGGCGGCGATCCGCCGCCGCAACCGGCTGCGCCGCTGACCCGGGCGGAGACCGCCCTGGCGCAGGACCTGCGCGTCGTCGCCCGCGCGGTCGCCGAGTCGCTGGGCATGGCCCCGGAGCTGCTGTCGCGCAAGAAGGATGTGGAGGCCTGCGTGCGCCACTTCCGTATCCATGGGGAGCTGTCCGAGCGCTTTCTGGGATGGCGGGCGCCGCTGCTGGCCGACGCCTTTCGCGCTCGTCTGGCGGGTGCGCCGTGAGCCGCGTTCCGGGACGCCGCCACGTGCGCGTGTACCGCAGCACCCGCAAGCAGGAGATGTATCTCTACGTCGACGCCGGCGACGACTTGAAGCGGGTGCCGGAGGCGCTGATGGCGCGGTTCGGACGGCCGGTGGAGGCGCTGTCGCTGCTGCTGACGGCGGACCGGACCCTGGCCCGGGCCGACGCTGCCCGAGTGCTGGCCGACATCGATGCCCAGGGCTACTACCTGCAGATGCCGCCGGCGCCGGAAGCGTGGGGGGGCGCATGAGCTTCTGGCGTGACAAGCCGCTGACGGCGCTCTCGGACGCCGAGTGGGAGTCGCTGTGCGATGGCTGCGCCCGCTGCTGCCTGATCAAGCTTGAGGACGAGGACACCGGCGAATTGCACTACACCTCCCTGGCGTGCGACCTGCTCGATCTCGATAGCTGCCGCTGCACGCGCTATCCGGAGCGGCACCGGCTGGTGCCCGACTGCATCGAGTTCGACGCCGACCTGGCTGCCACCCTGCACTGGCTGCCGGATACCTGCGCCTACCGCCTGGTGGCGGAAGGCGAAGATCTCCCCGACTGGCACCCGCTGATCAGCGGCCGCCGCGACAGCGTCCACGAGGCCGGCATCTCGGTGCGCGGCCGCGTCGTGCATCAGTCGCTGGTGCACGAAGATGAGCAGGTGGAGCACGTGATCCGCTGGGTGGACGTCTGATGAGTCCGTATGACTGGGCCTGGGTGGCGGTCGCGGTGATGGCACCCGTGGCGCTGTTCGCCCTGCACAGGGCCACCCGGGGCGCCCGCTTCGGGCTGCTGCGGCGCTGCGTGCTGACCGTCGGCGCCTTCTGGATGCTGCTGCCGGCGCCGGTGCCGGGGCATCCCGGCCACCACGCGCCGGCCTGGATCGTGCTCCTGCTGGAGTGGGGATTTCAGCGCAGCGGGCAGCCGGCCACCTCGGCCATGATCCTGTCGGGGGGCACCCTGGTGGCGCTGGCCGTGGCCCTGGTCTGGTGGCTGATCGGCCGCCGGCGCCCCGCTGCGGCGGCGGATGACGCCGCTTGAGGCCGTGGCCGGCCCGGGATGGCGTGCTTGATCCGCCGCGGCGCGCTCCAGTAAAGTACCGGGCTTGCTCTGAAAACGACTCACGTTCCATCTGCAACTCGACTGAACGGTTGGCGCCGGGCGCGCGGTGGCCGTGCCCGACAGACAACTGCGAGACCAAGGCATGATTTTCGACAGCACTGAATCCTACATCTCCACCGAAGAGCTGAGCATGGCGGTGGACGCCGCCGTGAAGCTCGAACGGCCCCTGCTGGTGAAGGGCGAGCCCGGCACCGGCAAGACCATGCTGGCGGAGGAGATCGCCAACAAGCTCGGGCTGCGGCTGATCCAGTGGCACATCAAGTCCACCACCAAGGCGATCAATGGCCTCTACGAGTACGACGCGGTGTCGCGGCTGCGCGACTCCCAGCTCGGCGATGAGCGGGTCAAGGACATCCGCAACTACATCAAGAAGGGCAAGCTCTGGGAGGCGTTCGAGGCCGACGAGAAGGTGGTGCTGCTGATCGACGAGATCGACAAGGCCGACATCGAGTTCCCCAACGACCTGCTGCAGGAACTCGACCGCATGGAGTTCTACGTCTACGAGCTGCACGAGACCATCAAGGCCAGGCAGCGGCCCATCGTGGTGATCACCTCGAACAACGAGAAGGAGCTGCCGGACGCGTTCCTGCGGCGCTGCTTCTTCCACTACATCAACTTCCCCGACCGGGAGACCATGCAGCAGATCGTCGACGTGCACTTTCCCGAGGTGAAGAAAGACCTGGTGAAGGAAGCGCTGGAGATCTTCTTCGACGTGCGCAAGGTGCCCGGCATGAAGAAGAAGCCTTCCACGTCGGAGCTCATCGACTGGCTGAAGCTGCTGATGGCCGACGACATTCCCGACGAAATTCTCACCAACCGCGACCCCAGCAAGGCCATCCCGCCGCTGTACGGCGCGCTGGTGAAGAACGAGCAGGACGTGCACCTGCTCGAGCGTCTGGCGTTCATGAACCGGCGGGACAGCCGCGGCTGAAGGGCGTCGTCGGGCCATGCTGATCAACTTCTTCCTCACCCTGCGCAAGTACAAGGTTCCCGTGACCATCCGGGAGCTCATGGATCTGCTGCAGGCGCTGCAGTACCGGCTGGTCTACGCCAACATCGACGACTTCTACCTGCTGTCGCGCACCTGCCTGGTCAAGGACGAGAAGCACTACGACAAGTTCGATCGGGCCTTTGCCGCCTACTTCAAGGGCCTCGAAGACCTGCACGGGCTGCTCGAATCGCTGATTCCGGACGAGTGGCTGCGCCGCGAGTTCGAAAAGTCGCTCACCCCCGAAGAGCTCGAGAAGATCAAGTCGCTGGGCGGTCTGGAGAAGCTGATCGAGGCTTTCCAGGAGGCGAAGGCCGAGCAGGAGCGTCAGGAGGCCCAGAAGGGCCGTGAGGGCGAGGAAGGCCAGGAAGGCGACGATCCGAACCGCACCGGCCGCAAGGGCCCCGGCGGCATGGGCCAGGGCAAGAAGAAGAAGGCCAAGAAGGTCTGGGATCAGCGCCAGTACAAAAACCTGGACGATTCCGTCGAGCTCGGCACCCGTAACATCAAGCTGGCGCTGCGCCGCCTGCGCAAGTTCGCGCGCTCGGGCAAGGACGAAGAGCTGGACATGGATGGCACCATCCAGCACACGGCTCACAACGGCGGCATGCTCGACATCCGCATGCGCCCGGAGCGCAAGAACACCGTCAAGGTGCTGCTGTTCTTCGACATCGGCGGCTCCATGGATGCCCATGTGAAGGTCTGCGAAGAGCTGTTCTCGGCGACCCGCACCGAGTTCAAACACATGGAGAGCTTCTACTTCCACAACTTCATCTACGAATCGGTGTGGAAGGACAACCGGCGGCGCATGAACGAGCGGCTGCCGACCTGGGAAATCCTCAACAAGTACCCTCAGGACTACAAGGTCGTGTTCGTGGGGGATGCCACCATGGCGCCCTACGAAATCACCCACGCTGGCGGCAGCGTGGAGCACTGGAACGAAGAGCCCGGCGCCATGTGGCTGCAGCGTTTCGCGGAAGTCTACGACAAGCTGGTGTGGATCAATCCCACGCCGCAGGAGACCTGGGAGTACTCCACGTCGGTAGGCATGACCCGTGACCTGGTGAACGGGCAGATGTTCCCGCTCACCATCCGCGGTCTCGAAGAAGGCATGAACTTCCTCTCCAAGTAGCCGCGGTGTCCGAGCCCCGGCCCCTGGAGATCCGATTCCCCGACGAGCTGCCGATCACGGCCCACGCCGCCGAGATCGGCGAGCTGCTCGGCCGCCATCAGGTCGTGGTGGTGGCGGGTGAGACCGGGTCCGGCAAGACCACCCAGCTTCCCAAGATCTGCCTGCAGGCGGGGCTCGGTGCCGAGCGCATGATCGCCCATACCCAGCCCCGCCGCCTGGCCGCGAGGTCGGTGGCGGCCCGCATCGCCGAGGAGCTCTCCGTGCCGCTGGGCGAGGAGGTGGGCTACGCGGTGCGGTTCAGCGACCGCACCGGGCCACGCACGCGGCTCAAGATCATGACCGACGGCCTGCTGCTGACAGAGATCCGCCGCGACCGCTGGCTCGAGCGCTACGACGCGGTCATCGTCGACGAAGCCCACGAGCGCAGCCTCAACATCGACTTTCTGCTCGGCTATCTGCGTCGCGTCATCGATCGGCGCCGCGACCTCAGGCTGATCATCACCAGCGCCACCATCGACGTGCAGGCGTTCTCGGCCCACTTCCGCGACGCGCCGGTGGTGGAGGTGGGCGGGCGCGGCTACCCGGTGGCCGTGCGCTACGTCGGCGGTGAGGACAGCCACGAGGCGCGGCTGCTGGCCTGCCTGGAGGAGATCGAGGCAGGCCCCCAGGGACGCGCCCGCGACGTGCTGGTGTTCCAGAGCGGCGAGCGGGAGATTCTCGACACCGCCCGCATGCTGCGCGCCGCCGTCGGCGACCGCATGGAGATCCTGCCCCTGTACGCCCGGCTGTCGCAGCGGGAGCAGCAGCGCGTGTTCCGGCCGGGTCAGCGGCGCCGGGTCGTGCTCGCCACCAACGTCGCCGAAACCTCCATCACCGTGCCCAACATCGGCTACGTGATCGACCCCGGGCTGGCGCGGATCAGCCGCTACTCGTATCGCTCGAAGCTGCAGCGGCTGCCGGTGGAACCCATCTCCCGCGCCAGCGCCGACCAGCGCATGGGACGCTGCGGCCGGGTGGCGCCCGGCGTCTGCTACCGGCTCTACGACGAGGCGGACTATCTGGGCCGGCCCGAGTACACCGATCCGGAGATCCGGCGCACCAACCTGGCGTCCGTGGTGCTGTCCATGGAAGCGTTCGGGCTGGGCGACCCATCCCGGTTTCCATTTCTCGACCCGCCGGATCCGGGCGCCGTGCGCGACGCCCGGCGCCTGCTCGAGGAGCTGACCGCCCTCGATGGCCGCGGCCTGACCGCCGTCGGCAGGACGATGGCGCGGCTGCCGGTGGACCCGAGGCTGGCGCGCATGCTGGTGGCCGCCAACGCGATGCGCTGCCTGACCGAGCTCTTGATCATCGTCAGCGGCCTGGCGGTGCAGGATCCGCGCGAGCGCCCGCCGGACAAGCAGGGGTCGGCGGACCGGGCCCATGCCACGTTCGCCGATCCGCGCTCGGATTTTCTGGCTCTGCTGAACCTGTGGCGCTTCTTCGAGCAGGCGCGGCAGGAGCACAGCCGCAGCGGCCTGAAGCGCGAGCTGGAGCAGCGTTTTCTGTCGCCGTCGCGCATGCACGAATGGCGCGAGCTGCACCGCCAGCTGCTGCTGGCCGTGCGCGAGCATGACATGACCCTGAACGACGCCCCGGCCGATTACGCCAGCGTGCACCAGGCGGTGCTGTCCGGATCGCTCAGCCTGATCGGCCTGCACGACGAAAAGGGCGAGTACCAGGGCCCGCGCAACCTCAAGTTCCGCGTCTTTCCCGGCTCGGCACTGGCCGACCGCACGCCGCGCTGGCTGATGGCGGGTGAGATCGTCGAGACCCGCCGCATCTATGCGCGCTGCGTAGCGGCGGTGGAGCCGGCCTGGATCGAGGCCGCAGCCGCGCACCTGGTCAAGCGCAACTACAGCGAGCCGCATTGGAGCGAGCGCCGCGGCGAGGTGCTGGCGTACGAGACCGTGCTGCTCTACGGGCTGCCGCTGGTGGAGCGGCGGCGCATCAGCTACGCGCGCATCGACCCCGATCTGTGCCGGACCCTGATGATTCGTGACGGCCTGGTGGCGGGGGCGGTGGCCCGGCCGCCGCCGTTCCTCGAGCACAACCTGGCGCTGGTGACCGAGCTGCTCGATGAGGAAGCCCGGGGACGACAGCGGGGGCTGCTGATTGCCGAGGGCGCCCAGGCCGATCTCTACGAGGCGCGCCTGCCGACGTCGGTGTGCAGCATGACGCAGCTCGAGCGCTGGTGGCGCCGGGCCGGGGAGGACGAACGGCAGGCGCTGTTCTTCGACCGGCCGCTGCTCACCGATCAGGCCGGGCGGCCGATCACGGAAGACGACTTTCCATCCTCGCTCACGGTGCGGGGCGTCGAGTTTCCGCTCAAGTACCGGTTTGCGCCGGGCGAGCCCGATGACGGCATCAGCGTGCGCGTGCCGCTGGGCATGCTGTCCGCGCTGGTGGGCGAGACGCTGGAGTGGTCCGTCCCCGGCTTCTTCGGCCCGGTGTGCGAGCAGTGGCTGCGGACGCTGCCGAAGAGCAAGCGCCGGCTGCTGGCCCCGATGCCGGACCGGGTCGACGAGCTGCTGCCGGTGCTGCTGCGTCCCGACCGCTATCGCGTCGGCCGGCTGCCGGTGGCGCTGGCGCGGGCGGTGGAAGACCTGTTCGGGGTGCGCATCGATGCGGCCGACTGGGACCGTTCCCGCATCGACCCCCACCTGCTGATCAACATCCAGGTGCTGGATGACGACGGCCGCGTGCTGGCCCAGGGCAGGGACCCGTCGGCCCTGCAGGCTCGCTTCGCCGAAGCCGCGCGCAGTCGGGTGGCGGCCGATGGCGCGCGGCAGCAGGAGATCAGCGGGCTGACCCGCTTTCCGGACGATCTGGTGCTCGACACGTCCATGGTACTGGATGGCGACGACCAGGCAGGCCAGGTGGTGGCCTATCCGGCCCTGGTGGATCAGGGCGATCACGTCGATCTGCGGCTGCTGGCGACGCCGGCGGAGCAGCTCGAGGCCAATCAGCGCGGCTTCGCCCGGCTGGCACTGCTGCGGCTGGGCGCCACGGTGCGGCAGATGCGCAAGCAGATCGAGCGCGATCGGGCGCTGGGCCTGCACTATGCGCCGCTGGGTGGGGGCGCTGCCCTTAACGACGAAGTCCTGCGGGGCGTCGTCTGGTACACGTTCTTCGAAGACGATCCGCTGCCAACGGACGCGGAGGGCTTCGAGCGGCGTCTGGAGAGCGGCCAGCGGGCGCTGCTGCCCACCTTCGAACGAACCCTGGCGCTGCTGCGCCGCATCCTCGCGCAGCGCTTCGAGCTGGCGCGGCGGCTGCGGGACGCACGCTCGCCCGCGTTCGCCGACGCCGTGGCCGATGCCGGCGAGCAGTTGGCCCGACTGGTACCCGGCGACGTGCTCTGGACGACGCCCAGCCGTCATCTCGGCGAGTTGCCTCGATACCTGGATGCCCTGGCCTACCGCCTGGATCACCTGCAGGGCCGGGTCGCGCGGGACCGGGATGCCGCCGTGGAGGTCCAGGCCTTCCAGGCGCGGTTGGCCCGCCTTGCACAGGCTGCGGGGCCGCGTGACCCGGCCTGGCAGGATCTGCGCTTCGGCATCGAGGAGCTGCGGGTGGCTCTGCTGGCCGAGCCGGTGGGCACGCGCGGAAAGGTTTCGCCGAAGCGCCTGAATCAGGCGTTTCTGTCCCTGGAACGCGAGCTCGGCCTGGCGTGAAAGCGGGTGCGCCGGCAGGCCGCCGGCGGTAGAGTTTTTGTCGGCCGAGGAACCCTCCCCGGGGCGACCGGTCTGAAAGTGGGACGCCGGGTTGCGCAAGTACCCTCGGTGTTCGACCACCACAGGAATGGCGGGGGAAACCCCTGAGGAGATGTCGATCATGTCGAATCGCAAGATGAACCCCATCACGGCCGTCGTCGGTACCGTGTTCGCCGCCTCGTTCGCTTCGGCGGCGCTGGCGGATACCCAGGGCAACCCGTTCGGGGCCAACGATCTCGACCAGGGCTACGACCTGCTGGCCAAGGGCGAGGAAGAAGGCAAGTGCGGGGAAGGTAAGTGTGGCGAGGACAAGGACGCCGAAGGTAAGTGCGGCGAAGGCAAGGACGCTGAAGGCAAGTGCGGCGAGGACAAGGACGCCGAAGGCAAGTGTGGCGAGGGTAAGTGCGGCGAGGGCAAGTGCGGCGAGGGTAAGGACGCCGAAGGTAAGTGCGGCGAGGGCAAGTGTGGGGGCGCGGCTTGACCCAAGCCGGTCTCCAGCCCGTGCAGGGAGCAGGCCTCGGCTTACGCCGGGGCCTGCTCTCGGCCTTCGCCGATCTCGACGATGACGCCATCGACTTCATGGAGGTGGCGCCGGAGAACTGGATCGGCGTCGGCGGCCGCTTCGGGCGCCAGTTCCAGGCGCTGGCCGAACGATTTCCGCTGGTGTGCCATGGGCTGTCGCTGTCTCTGGGCAGCCCGGCCCCCCTCGACACCGACCTGTTGCGCTCGGTGCGGGCCTTTCTCGACAGATACGACGTGCGCTGCTTCACCGAGCATCTGAGCTACTGCAGCGACGATCAGGGTCATCTGTACGACCTGATGCCTATTCCGTTCACCGACGAGGCCGTGCGCTACGTGGCGGATCGCATCCGTCAGACCCAGGACATCCTCGGTCGCCGCATCGGCATCGAGCACGTCTCGTACTATGCGGCGCCGGGACAGGAACTCGACGAGGTGGATTTCGTCAACGCGGTGCTCAGCGAGGCCGACTGCGACCTGCTGCTCGACGTCAACAACGTCTACGTCAACGCCGTGAACTTCCGTTACGACCCGTACGACTTCATCGACCGCATCGACGGCGCGCGCACCGCGTACGTGCACATTGCCGGCCACTATGAAGAAGCCGCCGATCTGCGGGTGGACACCCACGGATCCGCCGTGGCCGAACCCGTGTGGGACCTGCTGCGCGCCGCCTACGACCGCTTCGGCGTGAAGCCGACCCTGCTCGAGCGCGACTTCAACTTTCCGCCCATGAGCGAGCTGCTGGGCGAGGTCACGCGCATCCGCGACCTGCAGGTCGGCTCGATGGCCCATGTCGCGACCGGGTGACAACCTGCCTGGGTATCGGGCGACCCAGCTGACCTTTGCCGCCCACATCCGTCACCCCGACGGAAGCCCTGCGCCTGCCGGCATCGAGCCGCGGCGCATGCAGATTTACGTCGATCTCTTCTACAACAACGTCGAGAGCTTCCTGGCCGGCGCCTTTCCGGTGGCCAGGAAGATTCTGTCCGAGCAGGGCGGGTGGCATCCGCTGGTGCGGCAGTTTCTGCATCGGCACGGCTGCCGATCACCTTACTTTCTGGAGATCTCGCAGGAATTTCTGTCGTTCCTGGCTAGCGGTGACTGTGGCGACCTGCCGCCCTTTCTGCTGGAGCTCTGTCACTACGAATGGGTGGAGCTGGCGTTGTCGGTAGCGGAAGACGATCCGGACGACCTGGCGGCGGATCGTGAGGGTGATCTGGCCACCGGCGTGCCGCTGGTCTCGCCGCTGGTCTGGAAGCTCGGCTATCGCTATCCGGTGCACCGCATCGGGGTGGCGAATCAGCCGACGCAGCCGCCGGACCAGCCGACCCAGCTCATCGTCTACCGATGCCGGGACGATCGGGTCCGGTTCATGGAGGTGAGCGGCCTGACACTGCCTCTGCTCGATGCCCTCGACGGCGAGCAGACCGGTGACCAGGCGCTGCGCAGCGTGATCGCGGCCCATCCGGGCCTGCAGCCGGAAAGCGCTTACGAGATGGGGCTTGCAACGCTGGAACGGTTGCGGAAAGCTGACATCGTTCTGGGCACGCGGCACCCGGACACGCCCACGAATCAGGGAGACCGCTCTTGAGATCAGCCCGAATCGGCCCATACGCGCTGCTGTGCGGCCTGCTGCTCGTGGTCGGCGCCGGGTTGAGCAGCGGCACGGCATATGCCGCGGAAGGCGGCGATCCGCTGGAGCCGGCAAACCGAAAAATCTTTGCGTTCAACGACGGCGTCGACCGCTGGCTGCTGCGGCCGGTGGCCCAGGGATACGATCGGGTCACTCCGGACCCGGTGCAACGTTCCATCGGCAACGTCTTCACCAATCTCGGCACGCCCGGCGTGGCGCTGAATCAGCTGCTGCAGGGCAAGCCCAAGCGCGCCCTGGAGGACTTCACCCGATTTCTGGTGAATTCCACCGTCGGCATCGGCGGCCTGTTCGACGTGGCCCGGGCCAACGGCCTGCCGCGCCACGAAGAGGACTTCGGCCAGACGTTCGCCGTGTGGGGGCTGGGCGAAGGGCCGTTCCTGATGCTGCCGTTCCGTGGCCCGGCGAATACCGGGCACGCGGTCGGCATGGTCCTGGATGCGTTCACCAATCCAGCCATGCTGCTGCGCGGCCGTGAGCGCGCGGCCGCCGTGGCGGTCAACGTCATCGACGTTCGCGCCAGCCTGTTGTCCAGCGAGTCGCTCGTTTCCGGCGACCGCTATCTGTTCTTCCGCGATGCCTACCAGCAGCGTCGCGAGTACCTGATCCTGGACGGCCAGATCGAGGAAGACCCGTTCCTGGACGACTATGACGATCTCGATTATGAGGAAGAGGAGTGACCGCTTCGCCCGTAACCAGCTTGTCATCGCGTCACGAAGGGAGTAGGGTGCGCGTCCCATCTATGTTGGCTTTCTCCCGCTAACCATGAGCCTGGTGCTGGCAGGCACCGAGCGACCATGCTCGGCCCGCCTCCTCGATCAGCTCACCCAACTCGGATGTCCGGTGCTTCCGGCCAAAGATGTAGACATCGCCATGAGCCTCTGTGAGCGCATCCAGCCGGACATGGTGATCGTCAATGATCTCGACCAGCTCGAAACCGTGGCGTCGAGCCTGCCGCGCCTGCCGGTGGTGCTGGCTACCGACCTTACGCTCGATGCCGAGACGCTGCTGCGGTCGATTCATGCCGGCGCCTGCGACGTCTGGCCGCTGCCCATGGACGATGCCGCGCTGACCGGCCGGCTCGACGCCCTGGCCGCGCGCCGCGCCACGGCCGCCAGCGACCAGGAGGCGCGCCTGACCCAGTTCGCTCGTGAGATCGAGCGAGACCAGCGAGCCGGGCGCTATATTCAGATGGGCATGCTGCCGCCGAACCCCATGGCCATCGAAGGCTATCGCCTTCAGCATCAGATCGTGCCGTCGTTGATTCTTTCCGGCGACTTCGTCGACTACTTCAGGATCACCGACCGCTACTTCGCGTTCTACGTGGCGGACGTATCGGGACACGGGGCGTCGTCCGCATTCGTCACCGTGCTGCTCAAGAACTTCTCGCGCCGGCTGCGCCGGGAGTTCCGGCCCAGCATGCTGAAGTCGCCCGGCGAGATTCTGCAGTGGATCAACCGCGAGCTGCTCGAGCAGAGCATCGACAAGCACGTGGCTCTGCTGCTCGGCGTGGCCGATCTCGAAACCGACGAGATTCGGCTGGTGAACGGCGGCCACTATCCGCCGGCCGTGCTGGTCCAGGACGGCCGCAGCCGGTTTGTCGAGCAGAAGGGCAAGCCCGTGGGGCTGTTCGACGAGGTGTCCTACCCCTACGAAGCGATCACGCTCGGCGTCGGCGACCGCCTGGTCATGTTCTCCGACGGGGTTGTGGACGTGCTCGATGGCAATGACCTGGAAGCGAAGGAAGGGCTGATGCTCGATGCTGCGGCCGACGGTACGGACGTCGACGGCATCTGGAAGGCGCTGGCGGTGAGCTTCAGCCGAGCCGATAAACCCGACGATATGACCTGCCTGATGGTGCAGAGGGAGAGTTGAAGTTGCGCGGTCGAATCATGGTTGGCGATCACGATGGGGTGTACGTGCTGCTGTTCCAGGGCGACGTGCGGCTGACCCTGTGCACGGCGGTGGACGCCTTTCTCGACCGCATGTTCCAGGATGTGCGGTTCAAGTCGGTGGTGGTCGATCTGGGCGAGACCGAGAGCATCGACAGCACCTCGCTGGGGCTGCTCGCCAAGCTCTCCATTCAGGCCGATCGCCGGTTCGGCTACCGGCCCACGCTCATCTCAACCCAGCCGGACATCACCCGGGTGCTGGTCACCATGGGGCTGGATGACGTCTTCAACCTGGTGCAGGAGCCGCTGCTGCACGACGAGCAGCTCGGCGAGCTGCCGTGTCAGGCGGCTTCCGAGGCCGAAGTGCGTGAACGGGTGCTGGAGGCGCACCGCATCCTGATGGACATGAACGATTCGAACCGAACGGCGTTCCAGGATCTGGTCACCACCCTGGAGGCCGACTGCGAGCCTACCCCGATTCGGC
Organism: Pseudomonadales bacterium; assembly: GCA_040219935.1. GTDB lineage: Bacteria > Pseudomonadota > Gammaproteobacteria > Pseudomonadales > Azotimanducaceae > UBA7803. The sequence goes on from JAVJUA010000018.1 coordinate 70,057, forward strand.
GTCACGCTTCGCTGTGAGCTTGGCCTCGATGAACCGGGCGTGGCTCACGTACAGCAGCTCGGCGATCTTGCGGATGGTGTGCTCCTCGTAGCGGTGCAGCTCGTCGTCGCTGAGGGCCAGACGCCATAGCGTGGTGATCAGCTCGAACTTCCTGGGCTCGTCCCACTGGTCGTTGATGGTACGGGTGTAGCCGTACAGACCGACGCTGTCCTCGTGTGCCCGCTTCGACTCGGCCACCAGCTCGGCAACGTCGTCATCGCCGAGCCGGAACGTCTGCTTAAGCTGCCGCTCGATGAGTGCGAGTTCGTGATCGGCGATCTCGTGGTCGGCCCAGGCGACCTCCAGCAGCAGCGCGGCGGCCGACAGCGGCAGCAGCTGGGCATGATCCTCCGCCGTTTCCTCGTTCTGCTGCAGCGCGCGAAGCAGTCGTGACAGCATGCGTGCGACTCAGGCGGCAGCAGTGCGGGGCCGCAACTCGGCCAGGGCGCGATCGAGCAGGGCGATGTCGTTGCCGGCCAGCGCCCTGGCGTCCGAGAGCGTGCGCCGGAACCGGCGAGCGCCCGGCACGCCGCCGAACAGGCCAAGCACGTGGCGCGTCATGTCCGCCAGCCGCGTGCCCTGGTCCAGCTCGCGCCGCACGTACTCCTGATAGCGCGCCATGATCGTGCCACGGTCGGGCGCCTGACCGCCGAACACGCGGGCATGCATAGCCGCCAGGGTCATGGGGGCGTGATAGGCTGCGCGTCCGACCATCACCCCGTCGACGGCGGCCAGGTGCCCGTCCAGCGCCTCAGCCGCGTCGATGCCGCCGTTGATGATGATCTGCAGGCTGGGGAACCGGGACTTCAACGCATGCACGCGCTGGTGCTGCAGCGGCGGCACCGAACGATTCTGCGCCGGCGACAAGCCCGAAAGCAGGGCCTTGCGTGCGTGCAGGTAGAAGGTGCGGCACCCGGATTCGGCCACCGTGCCGATGAACCGGTCGATCAGTTCATCGCTGTCGGCATCGTCGACGCCCAGCCGGCACTTCACCGTGACAGGCACACGGACGCGCTCGGCCATCGCGACCACGCAGTCGCGGACCAACTCGGGCTCGAGCATCAGGCAGGCACCGAAGCGGCCGCGTTGCACGCGAGGTGAGGGACAGCCGACGTTGAGGTTGACCTCGTCGAAGCCGGCCTTGGCGGCCATGTCCGCAGCCGCGGCCAGCAGCTCTGGCTCGCTGCCGCCGAGCTGCAGAGCCACCGGATGCTCCGCCGGGTCGAAACGCAGCAGCGATTCCGGATTGCCGTGGTGCAGCGCGTTCGCAGTGACCATCTCCGTGAACAGCAGCGCCCGCGGCGCCGCCAGGCGATGCAGGTAGCGGCAGTGCCGGTCGGTCCACGCCATCATCGGCGCGACGCAGAGGGTTCGGTCTTGCTGAAGGCCTCGTTTTCGAGGATTATTTTGTTTATTCACAACCACTTAGCCTTAGTTGCGTGCCAATCGTTGCACGTATCGAAACACGTGTGCAAACTGCTGCTCAGAGCGAAAGTACCCCAAAATGGGGTACCAGGGAACGAAAACGTGGGGTACTGAATTGTCATATTTCATTGAGTGCCGCCGTGGCAAGCGGAAAAGCGCCTACCGCGCGCAGATCATCGTCAAACAGGATGGGCAGATACTACACCGGGAAAGCCGCACGTTCCCGGTCTACAAGGAGGCGGTCAGTTGGGGTACGCGCCGGGACAAGGAACTGCGCAAAGCGAAGGTTGACACCGAGGTGTTCGAGGAGCTGACCGTGCCGCCACCGCCTGTCCTGGCGCTTTCCCTCGGCGAGATCGTCAAGCGCTACCGGCTTGAGTACGGCGACACGTACGCTCGGACGGTGGGCATGGATCTTCGGCAGCTCGAACGCACCGACCTCGCGAAGCTGCCAATCAACAAAATCACGTCCGGCGACATCGTCGCACACGTCAAACAGCGCGTCGACGGCATACCGAGTGGCAGTGGCTGGAAGGTGGCGCCCGTGACGCCCGCCACGGCGGGCAACGATCTGACCCGACTGCAGACGGTGCTGGACGCTGCCTGGGCGAGCTTCAATCTGGACGTCACCGCGGTGCGCACCGAGCTGGAGAAGGCGCGTATCGAGGCACGCAAACGGCGCCTGGTGGGCAAAGCCAAGGAACGGACCCGGGTCGCCACCGAGGTAGAATTGGGCCGCCTGTGCGGGTTCTTCAACCAGTCTGCACGATCGACGATCCCCATGTCGGACGTCATCTGGTTTGCCGTCCACAGCTGCCGCCGGCAGGAAGAAATCACTCAGCTGCGGTGGCAGGACAATGACGCCGAGAAGCTCACGGGAATCGTACCGCGACTGAAAGATCCCGGTGGTGGTCGGATCAACGTGCCGTTCCGCTATACCCGGGAAGCGTGGGAGATCGTCGAGCGGCAACCGCGCTTCGAGGGCGAGACCCGCATCTTCCCATACAACCATCGGTCGATCAGCGCTGCGTTCACCCGCGCCTGCAAGGTGCTGGGCATCGAAGACCTGCGGATTCACGACCTCAGGCACACGGCTGTCACGCGGTTGTTCCAGGCCGGCTACCAGGTGCATGAGGTGCCGGCATTCTCGCTGCACCGCAGCTGGGCAACCCTCAAGCGATACACGAACATCCGGCCTGAGCAGGTCGAGCTCAGGTAGCCGCCGTCGGGCTACTGTTAGGGCGCCCGTCGAGGTGTGCGCTGCGCTTGCAGGTAAGCTCGGTACCGCTGCATCTCGTCTTCGGTCAAGCCACTGCTTCGGTAGCGGTTTGCCCAATCCGGCAGGATCCGGTCACCGTCCGGGTATCGCGCGGTGGGCGCAACCCCGGCAAGGACCAGGCGCCGCAGAGACCAGTATGACTGGCCCATTTCAGCGCCGAGGGCGCGAAGGCGGACAGGGACGGTAAACGGATTCTTCAGGTCGGGCACTTTCGCGACGCGGACGATTCTGGAACGCGCACTCTGGACCAGACGTGGCGACCTGAGGAGGCGCCAATGCAATCTCCAATTCGTTCGGGTTTCGTCGATACTGGCGAAGTACTGCCGCCCGCCAGTGATTGCACGGGTAATCAGTCGTCGATGCCATGCCTGGAGCCCGCGTCACTACCGGCGCCAGCGGGTAGTGACGCGGGCGTCAAACCGAGGAACCGCGCGCGAATCCGGCGGATTTCTCCGGTGACCGGTGAGTGATCGGTTCTTAGACTGCGGATTCATCGACGGTTTATCCGCCCGCCACGGCGGCTAACGTGGCAAGGCGTCGAGGTCCGTGAAACGACGCCGCGATCTCAGGATCGTCGGACCATCTTCGAGTGCACATCGGCCGTTCAGGCCGATCGGGAACCGCAGGTTCCTTCCTCAACTGCTCGGTGCTTGTTGGCCGGGCATCCCTTCAACCCCGCGAACTTACGTTCGCACAAACGACAAGGAGGTAGCTCCACGTTCGAATCCGACCCTCGTGGTCGGCTGGTTTACGCCGGACCGATTCCCTCAGGAAGAACCGGCGTTGCCTTCAGCCAGGCATATTCAGGTTGATGGGCCCTGTGTCCCGTGATCCGTTGCCGCTTTTGCGGACTGGATTGGCTGCGGCCATCCGGTGGGTCAAAAACACTTACCGAACAGTTGCACACGATGCGAGACCTGAACCACCAGCTCATCCAACTCTGCCGGACCGATCGGGACGGCAGCTACCAGACGCAGCACACGCGACGGCGGGTGTTGGCGCTGATCGCCAATCAGCTGCACGCGCTCGGCTTCCAGAAGCTGCGGGCCCCTTTTCGCTCAAACCCAAACACGTCGAGGCGTTGATCGAGCACTGGCGGCGGCAGGAACTGCCTGCCAGCACGACGACGCCGCGTTCGTCGAAGGTGACCGCTGCGACCAGGAGTAGTCCTGCCCGGAAATCGATGTGGAGGTTCCATGATCGGTTTGCGAGCGCTTAAAACCACCCGGGTTTCGTCGGCTGCTGCCCTTTTACGCCGTCTCGGCGTCTTCGGCTCCGGTTGCGACCACGCGCTCCCTGCGGCGTTCTGAAAACTGCAATGCAAGGCTGTAGATCACAGGCATTACTAGCAAGGACAGCAACGTTGCCGTCACCATGCCGCCGATCATGGGCGCTGCTATGCGTTGCATGACATCCGATCCAGTGCCGCCAAGCAGCATGATCGGCAACAACCCGACGATGGTCGATGTTGCGGTCATGACGACCGGACGCACGCGACGCGAGGTGCCCAGGTGTACCGCCTCTACTATCTCTTCTCTTGACAGAGACAGTGTCGCATCACGACCCGCATCGTGGTCCGATCGCTTCTTTGCTCGACGCTCCGTTACCGCTTCCTGAATGAACGTCAGGACCAGCACGCCTGTCTCGACCGCCACACCCGCCAGGGCAATGAATCCGACCGCGACGGCCACCGACATGTTGAAGCCATAGGCGTATACGAGCCAGAAGCCGCCGACCAGAGCGAACGGTACCGAAAGCAAAACCACGACGGGTCCGGTGGCGTTGCCGAAGTTGAAGTACAGCAACACGAAAATGAACAGCAACGTCAGCGGAATGACGATTCGCAGTCGAGCCGCCGCGCGCTCCATGTACTCGTACTGCCCGGACCAGCTGACCGCATAGCCCGGCGGGATGTCGACTTCGTCCGCCAGCACCTTACGGGCCTTGGCAACGAACCCGCCCACATCCGACGTGTTGAGATCGACATACACCCAGGCATTCGGACGGGAGTCCTCGCTCTTGATTACCGGCGCGCCCCGCCGAAGTTCGATGTTCGCGACCTGCGCTAGCGGGATCTGCGCACCACTCGGCGTCGGGATCAGCACGCGCGCCAGCCGATCGGGATCGTCTCTCAGCTCGCGCGGATAGCGGATGTTGACGGGGTAGCGTTCGAGACCCTCTACGGTTTCCGTCACGCGCATACCACCGATGGCCGACATGATGACGTCCTGCACATCGCCGACGGTGAGTCCGTAGCGCGCGATGGCCTCCCGGTGGATGTCGAAATCGAGAAAGTAGCCGCCTGCTGCACGGTCACCAAAGGCTGACAGCGTTTCGGGGAGCGATTTCATGGCCTGTTCCGCATCCTCGGCGATCCGTTGCAGGACTTGAAGGTCGGGGCCACTTATCTTGATGCCGACCGGGGTCTTTATGCCGGTCGAGAGCATATCGATTCGAGTTTTGATCGGCATCGTCCAGGCATTGGCCACGCCGGGAAACCGGATGGCGGCGTCCATTTCCTTCATCAGCGCCTGCGTCGTTTTGGCCGGATCCGGCCACTCTTCCCTTGGTTTGAGTCGAGCAATGGTCTCGATCATCGATAGCGGTGCCGGGTCCGTCGCGGTTTCCGCGCGTCCCACCTTGCCGAACACGGATTCCACTTCGGGAAACGTCGCGAGGATGGCATCGGTCTGCTGCAGCAGCTCTTTGGCTTTCGTGATCGAGATGCCCGGGAACGTGGTTGGCATGTACAGGATGTCGCCCTCGTCCAGGCGTGGCATGAACTCGCTGCCGAGCTTTGAGACCGGATAGAGGCTCACGGCCAGGAGGCCGATCACGAGCACGAGGGTCGTTTTTCGCCATCTCAGCACAAGGGCGAGCGCTGGCGTGTGCAAGGCGTGCAAGGCACGAGTCAGCGGGTTCCTGTGTTCGGCAAGCACGCGTCCCCGGATGAAGTAACCGGTGAGCAGCGGTACGAGCGTGATTGCCAGAAGCGCTGCGGCCGCCATCGAATAGCTGCTCGTGAATGCCAGCGGCTTGAAGAGCCGTCCTTCCTGTGCCTCGAGCGTGAAAATCGCGAAGTACGATACGACGATCACGAGCAACGAGAAGAACAACGCCGGCCCGACCTCTTTGGCGGCCACGCCGATTGCCGACCAGCGTTGTGCGCTCGTCAGATCATCCCCAAGCCGCTCGCGGGCCTGTGCCAGGTGTTTGTGGGCGTTCTCGATCAGGACGATTGGGCCGTCCACCATGGCGCCGATGGCGATAGCGATCCCGCCGAGCGACATGATGTTCGCGTTGATGCCTTGAAGGCGCATCGCGACGAAGGCCAGCAGTATGCCGATGGGTAATGCTACGATCGCGACCATTGCGGAGCGCAGGTGCAGCAGGAACACGGCGCAGACCAGGGCCACGAGCATGAATTCGAGCAACAGGGTCGTTGAAAGATTATCGACCGCTCGCTCGATCAATGCACCACGATCATAGACGGGCACGATTTCGACCCCGGCCGGCAATCCGCCGCTGAGTTCCTCGAGCTTGTCGCGAACGCCTTCGATGGTCGTCAGCGCGTTCGCACCGTAGCGCATGATGACCACGCCGCCGGCCACCTCCCCTTCGCCGTTGAGTTCGGCCACGCCGCGACGCAGCTCAGGGCCAGTGTGGACGCGCGCAATGTCCCTGATCCGAATCGGAGTACCTCGATCGTCGACGCCCACCGCGATCTGTTCGATGTCCTGGATCGACTCGATGTAGCCCAACCCGCGGACCATGTATTCGGTCTCCGCCATTTCGATGAGTCGCCCGCCGATATCGCGGTTCGATCGCATGATGGCGTTGCGTACCTTCTGCAGCGGGATGCGGTAGGCCGACAAGGCATTGGGGTTCACCTCGACCTGGTACTGCTTGACGTAGCCGCCGATCGAGGCGACCTCGGCGACGCCCGGAACGGTTTGCAGCGGATAGCGCAGATACCAGTCCTGGATTGACCGCAGCTCGGCGAGGTCGTGCTGACCCGTGCGATCGACCAGTGCGTACTCGTACACCCATCCGACCCCGGTCGCGTCGGGTCCCAGGGTGGGATTGACTGTGGCGGGCAACCGGCCGCTGACGTAGTTGAGGTACTCGAGGACCCGGGAGCGCGCCCAGTAGAGATCGGTGCCGTCTTCAAAAATGATGTAGACGAAGGAAAAGCCAAAGAAGGAGAAGCCCCGCACGTCACTCGCGTGCGGCACCGCGAGCATGGCGGTCGTGAGTGGGTAGGTGACCTGATCCTCAACGACCTGCGGCGCCTGTCCTGGATACTCAGTGAACACGATAACCTGTACGTCCGACAGGTCTGGGATGGCATCCAGTGGCGTTGTACGAATGGCCCACAAGCCTGCTGCGATCAGGAACAACGTTCCGACAAGCACCAGGAACCGGTTGTGCAGCGACGCCTCGATGATCCTAGTGATCATCGTGAGACTCCTGCTTGATCTCCTGCATCTTCGACGCGGCTTCGCGAAGCTTGGACTCAGAGTCGATCAGGAACTGCGCCGAAACCACGACCTCTTCGCCCGGGTCGACTCCCTCGCGGATCTCCGTCCACCCTTCACTGCTCAATCCCACGACAATGTCGCGCGGCTCGAACTTACCGGGTTCGCGTACGACAAAGACCTTTTCGCGCAATCCCGAGCGAATGACGGCCTCGGAGGGGACCGCAACGACACCCGTTCTGGGGTTCGCGCGAATCGCGACGTCGGCGAACATGTCCGGCTTCAGCAACTGCTTGTCGTTCGAAAATTCCAATCTCGCTTTGATCGTCCGGGTCCGACGCTCGGCATAAGGATAGACGTAAGTAAGCTTCCCCCTGAAGACCGTGCCGGGTACCGCCTTGACCTGCATCTCGGCATTGTCACCGACACGCACCCAGGGTAGTTCCTCCTCGAAAATGTCTACAAACACCCACACCCGGGACAGGTCCGCGATGAAATAGAGTTCGGTCTGCGGGGTCACGTATTGACCCTCGCGGACGCCGATGTTGATGACCGTGCCGTTGGTGGGCGAATGAATGTGCAGCTGCTTCTTCACTGCCCGAGCGTTCCGCAATTCCTCAATCTGATGGCTGGGTACATCCAGGAGTTGCAGGCGTTCGAGCGCCGTTGTTACCAGCCGTTCCGCACCGTGGCGGACGTCGTCGAACGGGCTCGACGCGAGCGTTTCCAGATTGTTCAACGCGAGCAGGTATTCCTGCTGGGTCGAAACGAGCTGCGGTGAGTAGATGCCTAGGAGAATCTCGTCCGCTTCGATGGCCTGCCCCGTGGTATCAATGTAGAGTGCTTCGATCCAGCCGTCCGTTTTCGGGTGCAGCCGGCTGATGCGTTGTTCGTCATAATCCACGCGGCCCACGGTATGGATGTCTCGCGACAACGTACGCAGCTCGGCAGTGGCAGTCCGAACACCGATCGATTGACGCGTGACCGGATCGACCCTGACGGTGCCCGCCGGCGAATCAGTCGCGTCCGAATCGGCATAGACGGGAATGTAGTCCATCCCCATGCTGTCCTTGGCCGGCACCGGGGACGTGACCTCCGGGTTCATGGGGTTTCGATAGAAGAGCGGCTTGTCGGCCCCTTCCGGCGTAGCCGGATCCGGTATAGTTGAGCCATTGGATCCGCCCAGCCGGTAGCCCAGCGCGCCAGCCGCAGCCACGGCAATGACCAGCATGGTGGCCGTCAGGATCTTCTGCCTATTCATAAAGCGTCTCCGTTCCTGCCGCGGCGGCCAGGCGTGCGAGCGCGCGCTTCGCGTCGCTAAGGGCTTGCCAATAGCTGATCTGCGCGTCGTAGAGCATGAGCTGGCCATTCACTACGTTCAGAAAGTCAACTTCGTTGACCTGGTATGCCGAGAGCATGGCCGCGACCGTCTGCTGCGCCTGTGGGATGATTGCCGTATCCAGTAGAAGCACTTGTTCACGTGCCGCTTCGTAGTCGGCCATGCTCGTCGCGATCTCGGATTGGATTGTTCTGGCTGCATCGTTGAGCGTGTATTGACGCTGTGAGCGTTCGTGTTGCCGTTGCTCAATCGCCTTGCCTTGCTTGCGTCCGAAGTACAGCGGCACGCTGACGCTCAGGGTGACGCTGACGAAGTCGGCACGATCTCCCCGAATCGGATCCGTGCCTTGTCGAAAGCCATAACCCGCGCCCAACCGAAAATCCGGATAGCGGTCGCGTTCGGCAAGGTCCAGACGGGCACTCGCGGCCGCCAGCGCCTCACGGTGGACACGCAGCAGGTCGCGCCGTTCGCCGGCCTCGCGTACAACATCGACTTCGGCAGGAAGCTTCGGGAGGACGACGCTCGGTGGTGTCCGCGCCAGCGTGATTGCTAGGTCGGACGATCGATCCAACAGGGCATTCAATTCGGCCGCGGCACTGCGGCGGCTGCCTTTGAGGCGCGCTTCGCGATCCATCAGGCGCGACAGCTCGAGCTGGGCCAAAAGGACGTCCTGTTGGAGACCCTTGCCGACGGTGTACTTGGTTTCGGCAATCTCGATGAAATCGCGCATCAAGTCCTTGTTCTGCTCCACGATGTCTAGCGCGCGATCGAAATTGAATACACGCCACCACGCACCGCGTACCAATCCTCGCAGTGCGTCCCGTCGTTCGGCCGCGAGGGCTGCCGCCGCGCGCGCGTCGTTTTCGGCCGCAGTCTGTCTGAGGTTTCGTTTGCCCGGGAAAGGGATGCTCTGGCTCAGCCCGATCTGTAGTTGCGTCATCGGCTCCTGATCGAGATCGAACGTATCCGATGGCAGGTTCATGGCGTTCAGGGACAGAACGGGATCCGGTAGGGCACCGGCCTGCGACGGAACTGCGTCGAGGGCCGCCGATTGAGCTTCGAGAGCGGCAAGACCAGGATTGCGATTTAAGGCGACTTCGACCGCGCCCTCTAGAGTCAATGCGCCCGAACCAGCCGGCTGCGACTCCGCCTGCAATGGCGAGGCGAACAGTAGCGACGTCAGCACAACCTGCGAACAGAACAGGGAAAGGGATCGGGGCAAGCACCCCAGTGAAGCGGACATAGGCGACCTCTGTGCGGATCATTACTTGGAGTCGAACGAACGGTAGGTGCAGGCAGGTCGCTTTTCAACTAGCGTCACGTCCCGAATACATGCTGCAAGAAGTTCGACCTTGGCGAGGATGGAGTCGGCGGTGGCGGTCCAGACGAACGGTCGGAGAATCATGTGTCGCGTGGGGCGGCGGCCACTGCAGTGCCGTGTTGATCACCTCCGCGACCCGTTAGAAAACAGCCATCCAGGCATTGGATCGCCCGGTACCGGTGCTGCCGCTCTCGCCTGGCCGTGCAGAACGTCATGGTTTCGAGTACTTCCGCTACGGGACGCTGTCGCTCTATGCCGCTTTCAATACCCGGACGGGTGAAGTCCTCGGGAAGGCTACCAAGTACGTCATTGCACTCGACATCCTGCGTGCCTGCGCCCGCGAACCGGAGAGTCTGGAGGCCGTACGCCGGGAGCTGGCGGCCACGGCCGGCCGCAACCCGCACTTCGATGCACACCTGCGCGAACTGGACCGGCGGCTGACCGTACTCCGCCCTCATTAAGGTACCGCCCAGGCCCTGGCAGAATGCCTGGGTCTGGGGCTGCAGGCATCCGCACTCGCGGCCAGCGCGCCCGAGTTCATATTCGACGCCTTCTGCGCCGCGAGGCTGGATTCCGGTGCCCGCGCCTACGCCTACGGCGCATTCGGGGCCGATATCGACGACCGCGCCATCATCGAACGAGCGAACGAGCCAACCCCGTGGCGTAGCCCCGCATGGTTATGACCCTAGGCGATTGACCTGTGTGCAGGATGCAACTTCTACGCTTCGGCTGAATTCCAGAGAACGCAACGCGGGCAACGAACGTCACGCTTGTTGCCGTCGCGCTGACGGTGCGTTGCCACATCGCCGGACCGAAGCCGTGGTGTCGGTAGCACCGACGGCAGACACCGTCGTGCGGGCGCGACCCGCTTTCTCTCATTTCAATGGTTGTTACCAAGCGCCGATTAGGGATCCCGAAGATGAAAGCGAAACCGGCGGGGGGTACCCCGGGAACACGATTGCCGGTACTGGCCACTGCTCGTTGCATCACGTGCGCTGTGGCACTGGCGTGTCTGAGCCTCGCCACATCCGTTGCTGCCGAGCCGCTGCCACTGGACGAGGCGGAAGCGCTGGCCCTGGCGCAGGAGCCTGGGCGGGAAGCGTTGCTCGCGCGCGCGCAAGCACTGGACTCGGTGGCCATCGCCCGAAGTCAGTTGCCGGATCCGTCGTTGCGTCTGGGCCTGGCGAACGTCCCGATCGAGTCCGGCGGATTCCGGACCGAGGGCATGACCCAGGTGCAACTCGGCCTGCGCCAGGCGTTTCCGCCTGGCGCTACCCTGAAGCTGCGGGAAAGAGAGTACGAGCTGCTGTCTCGAGAACTCGTCGAGAGCGCCGAGGGGCGTCGACGCGAAGTGCTCGAGTCGGTGCGCCGCGCGTGGCTCGGGGCGTACTACTGGGGTCAGGCGGCTCGAATAATCGGCGATTCGAAACCGTTCTTTGACGACCTGGTGACGGTGACCGGTTCGCTCTATCAGGTTGGGCAGAAGTCACAGCAGGACGTGTTGCGGGCCGAGCTCGAGCTCAGCCGGCTGGAAGAGCGGCTCATTTCGATCGACGAGCAGCGGGCTGCCGCGGTCGCCGCTCTGGCTGAGTGGGTAGGCGGCTCGGCGCGGCGTCCGGTCGCGGGCGATCTGCCCGCCTGGGAGGTTGACGCTTCACTTGAAGCGTTGACCGAAGCGCTGACCGAGCACCCGGCGCTGCGGTCTGCCCAGGCCCGCATCGACGCCCAGGGGGCTGCCACGGATGTCGCCCGCCAGCGCTACAAGCCGGGGTGGGCCGTCGATCTGGGCTACGGCTATCGAGACGGCGGCCTCCCGAACGGCGAGTCGCGGTCGGACTTCGTGAGCGTTTCCGTGACCGTGGATCTACCGTTCTTCACAGCGAACCGACAGGACCGGGAAGTGGCTGCCGCGGTGGCCCAGGAGGGCGCCGCCGTGGGCACCCGGGATGCGCTGTTGAGACAGCTCAAGAGCCGACTGGACGGACAGTTCGCGCGATCACAGCATCTCGAACGACAGATTGATCTCTATCAGCAGGCGATCCTCCAGCAGTCGGAGGAGCACGCACAAGCGGCGCTGTCGGCGTATCGAAGCGAGGCCGGTGATTTTGCCGACGTCATGCGCGGCTACATCGACGATCTGAATGCTCGTCTCGAACTGGTGCGTTTGCGCGTCGAACGGGCGAAGGCGTTGGCTGCCTTGGCGAATCTGGGAGGCTTGAGTCTGTGAACAGTTATCTGAAGATTGCCGTGGTGGGGCTCTTGGGTATTGCACTCGGCTACCTGCTTGCAGCCTATCCGGGTGAGTCCGGGGATCCCGCTCAGCCGGGTGTCGGCGGTGAACGCGAGGTGCTCTACTGGAAAGCGCCCATGGACCCCAACTATCGCTCGGACAAGCCCGGGAAGTCGCCGATGGGGATGGATCTGGTGCCCGTATATGCCGGCAGCGCCAGTCAGACCGACGAGAGCGTGGTGTCCATCGACCCTCGAATCGTTGCCAATCTTGGTGTTCGGACGGCGGCGGTGGAGTTCGGGCCGCTGCCGCGTCGCGTCGATACTGTGGGCTATGTCGGCTATGACGAAGACACGCTTCAGCAGGTGGCTACGCGCGTCGACGGCTGGGTGGAAAGGCTGTCTGTCAAGTACGGTGGCGAGCGGGTGTCCCGGGGCGAGCTGCTGTTCGAACTGTATTCGCCTACGCTCGTCAATGCGCAGGAAGAGTACCTGGCGGCACTGAAGAGCAGCAGCGGCAAGCTGCAGGGCGCCTCCCGGGAGCGTCTTGTCGCGCTCGGCATGACGGGCGAGGAGATCGATCGCCTGACCCGTGATCGTCGGGTTCGGCAGCGCGTGAGTGTCGTCTCACCCCTTGACGGCTACGTTTCTCATCTGGGAGTCCGAGAGGGCAGCTACGTCACCCCGGCTACGCAGATCATGTCGATAGCCCGCCTCGATCAGGTGTGGGTCCTGGCCGAGGTCTTCGAACGCCAGGCCCACTGGGTGCGACCCGGGCAGCGTGCGGCAGTGGAACTCGACTATCTCCCCGGAAAGCGCTGGCAGGCGCAGGTCGATTACGTCTATCCGGAGCTAGATCCCATGACGCGAACGCTCACCGTACGACTGCGTTTTGCCAACGAGTCCGAGTTCCTGCAGCCGAACATGTTCGCTCGCGTGGTCATCGAGGGTAGCCGGACCGACGATGTCGTCCATGTGCCTCGGGAAGCCGTGATTCGCGGCGGCTCGGTCGACAGAGTCGCTGTACTGGAAGGCGCGGGCCGGTTCCGCGTGCAGCCGGTCGAGCTCGGTGTAGAGGCGGGCGACCGGGTCGAGATTCGCCGTGGACTGAAGCCCGGTACTCGAGTCGTGACCTCCGGACAGTTCCTCATCGATTCGGAGGCGAATCTGGAATCGGCGCTGGCGCGCTTCGAAGCGCGCGCGGATCAGCCGTCAGAAGCTATGGAGCCGGAAATGGATCACGCCGCGCACGGCACGGCACCGGCCGTGGACGACCTGGGGCCTGGGACACGCGAGACGGGGCGCGCCCCATGATCGCGGCGCTCATCCGCTGGTCCATAGACAATCGTTTTCTGGTCCTGCTGGCAACGGCGTTTCTTGTTGCCTGGGGCATCTATGCCGTTCGGCAGACGCCGCTGGATGCGCTGCCCGACCTGTCGGACGTGCAGGTCATCGTCAAGACCTCGTTTCCCGGCCAGGCCCCTCAGGTCGTCGAGGACCAGGTCACCTATCCATTGACCACGGCCATGCTGTCCGTACCGAAAGCGCTGATCGTGAGAGGCTACTCTTTCTTCGGCGACTCCTACGTCTATGTGATCTTCGAGGACGGCACGGATCTCTACTGGGCGCGCTCCCGCGTGCTCGAATACTTGAGCCAGGTGGCCGGTCAACTGCCCGATGGCGCCAAGCCCGCACTCGGGCCGGACGCCACGGGGGTCGGCTGGGTGTACGAGTACGCCCTGGTCGATCGAACCGGGCAGCATGATCTGGCGCAGCTTCGCAGCCTTCAGGACTGGTTTCTGAAGTACGAACTGCAGACGGTGCCCGGCGTGGCCGAGGTGGCCACCATCGGCGGCATGGTCAAGCAGTACCAGGTGGTCGTCGACCCGGACAAGCTGCGCGCCTTCGGGCTCACCCTTAAACAGGTCAAGACCGCCATCCAGGCAGGTAACCAGGAAACCGGTGGCGCGGTCATCGAGATGGCCGAAGCCGAATACATGGTGCGGGCTACCGGCTACATCCAGGGTCTCGACGACCTGGCGGACATTCCGCTGGGCGTGAACGACAAGGGCGTGCCGGTCGAGCTCGCGGACGTCGCCGAGCTCAGGCTCGGGCCGCAGATACGCCGGGGAATCGCGGAACTCGACGGCGAAGGCGAGGTCGTCGGCGGCGTCGTCGTGATGCGCTGGGGTGGCAACGCCCTGCAGACCATTCAGGCGGTCAAAGCCCGGATCGAGACGCTGTCGCGCAGCCTGCCCGAGGGGGTTGAAGTCGTGACGACGTATGATCGCTCGGCGCTGATCGAGCGGGCGGTCGAGACCCTGGAGGGCAAGCTGCTGGAGGAGTTTCTGGTGGTCGCTCTGGTGTGCGCCGCGTTTCTGTTTCACCTGCGTTCGTCGGCAGTCGTGATCCTAAGCCTGCCGGTCGGCATTCTCGTGGCCTTCATCGTCATGCAGCAGCAGGGCATCAACGCCAATATCATGTCGCTGGGCGGCATTGCCATCGCCATCGGCGCGATGGTGGACGCAGCGATCGTGATGATCGAGAACGTGCACAAACACATCGAGCACGAACCTCTGACCGACGACAACCGCTGGCGGATCATGGCCGATGCGGCCGTCGAGGTGGGGCCGCCATTGTTCTTTTCGCTGCTGATCATCACCTTGAGTTTTCTTCCGGTGTTTACCCTGGAGGCTCAGGAGGGCCGTCTGTTCGCGCCGCTGGCATTCACCAAGACCTACGCCATGGCTGCCTCGGCGGGTCTGTCGGTTACGCTGGTGCCGGTACTGATGGGTTACTTCGTTCGCGGCCGCATTACGCCGGAGGAAAGGAACCCGATAAACCGGCTGCTCATTGCCGTCTATCAACCGGTCATTCACGCGGTGATCCGCTTTCCACGCATGACGCTGGTGGCGGCCGGCGTCGTGCTGGCGGTGGGACTGTGGCCCGTGACCCAGCTCGGCTCGGAGTTCATGCCGCCGCTGGACGAGGGCGATCTCATGTACATGCCAACCGCATACCCGGGCGTGTCCGCGGACAAGGCGCGGGAGATCCTGCAGCAGACGGACAAGCTCATATCCTCGGTTCCGGAGGTCAGGAGCGTGTTCGGCAAGATCGGGCGGGCGGAGACCGCCACCGATCCGGCGCCGCTGACCATGATCGAGACCGTGATCCAGCTTCACCCGCGCGATCAGTGGCGTGACGGCATGACGCCGGATACGCTGCGCGACGAGCTGAACCGCATCGTTCGTTATCCGGGCCTGACGAACGCCTGGGTCATGCCCATCAAGACCCGCATCGACATGCTGGCCACGGGCATAAAAACACCGCTCGGGATCAAGGTGGCTGGGCCGGAGCTCGGCGTGATCCAGCGGATCGGCAGGGATCTCGAGCGAATCATCGACCAGGTGCCGGGCACCGCCTCGGTGTATTCCGAACGGGTGGCCGGAGGGCGCTATGTAAAGGTGGACATCGATCGTGCGCGGGCCTCACGCTACGGATTGAATATCGCCGACGTGCAGGAAATCGTACGCACCGCGGTCGGGGGCATGAATGTGACTCAGACCGTAGAGGGCCTAGAGCGCTACCCCGTGAACGTGCGATATCCGCAGCGCGTTCGCGACTCTGCTGAACAGCTCGAGCTGCTGCCCATCGTCACCCCGAAGGGCGCCCGCATCGCGCTGGCCGATGTCGCCGATGTGGTGATCGAAGACGGCCCCCCGGTCATCAAGAGCGAGAACGCCAGGCTCAACGGCTGGACTTATGTGGACATCGTCGGCCGCGATCTAGGCTCTTACGTCGCCGAAGCGCAGCGCGTGGTTGGCGAGCAGCTCGAGCTGCCGGCCGGATACTCGCTCGCTTGGTCCGGTCAGTACGAGTACATGGTCCGGGCCAAAGAACGACTGGCCGTGGTCGGCCCGGTGACGCTGGCGATCATCGTTCTGCTGCTGTTCCTGAATTTTCGCCGTTTCGCGGAGGTGGCCATCATCATGGGCACGTTGCCCATGGGTCTAGTGGGCGGGGTCTGGCTGCTCTACCTGCTCGAGTACGACATGTCCGTGGCGGTAGGGGTCGGGTTCATCGCCCTCGCCGGCGTCGCCGTAGAGATCGGCGTGGTCATGCTCGTGTACCTCAATCAGGCCATTCGCCGGCATGCCGACAGCGCCGAACGAGAGGGACGACGGGTTGGGCTCGACGACGTGCGCGCCGCGGTCATCGACGGTGCCGTGCTGCGGGTTCGGCCCATCATGATGACGGTCGCCGCCATCATCGCCGGCTTGCTGCCCATCATGCTCGGCGGTGGCACCGGGTCCGAGGTCATGCGCCGCATCGCAGCGCCGATGGTCGGGGGCATGGTTAGCGCCACCGTGCTGACCCTGGTGGTAATTCCTGCCCTGTTTCTGCTCTGGCAGGGATGGGTGGCGCGCCGGAGCGGAGACTGACCCTGGGCGGATATATGCGGTCGGGGCCAATCGCGCGCCGTCGGCATTGACCTGTGCCCGGCTCACAGGTTGTAGGCTGGGTCAAACATCAGAGAGACGCCTTATGCCCCACGACGCCCTGGATGTGGCAGAGTTGGCGCGCCTGGATACGCACTGGCGTGCGGCCAACTATCTCTCGGTCGGGCAGATCTACCTGCTCGACAATCCGCTGCTGCGCGAGCCCCTGACAATCGATCAGGTCAAGCCGCGCCTGCTGGGCCACTGGGGCACGACCCCGGGGCTGAACTTCATCTATGCCCATCTCAACCGGGTGATCCGTCGCGCCGACCTGGACATGATATATGTGACCGGACCGGGCCACGGCGGACCGGCTCTGGTGGCAAACACCTGGCTGGAGGGCAGCTACAGTGAGCTGTACCCGGAGGTCAGCCAGGACGCCGAGGGCATGCGCCGACTGTTCCGGCAGTTCTCGTTTCCCGGCGGGGTGCCGAGCCACGTCGCGCCACACACGCCGGGCTCGATTCACGAGGGAGGCGAGCTCGGGTATTCGCTCGCCCACGCCTACGGCGCGGTCTTCGACAACCCGGATCTGATTGCCGCCTGCGTGATCGGAGACGGTGAGGCGGAAACCGGTCCGCTCGCGGCAGCCTGGCACTCCAACAAGTTCCTGAACCCGGTCACCGACGGGGCGGTACTGCCGATTCTCCATCTCAACGGCTACAAGATCGCCAACCCCACTGTGCTGGCGCGGATCCCGCGGGCGGAGCTCGAGAGTCTCATGTCCGGCTACGGACACCGAGCCTATGTCGTCGAGGGCTCGGAGCCGACGGCCATGCACCATGCCATGGCGGAAACGCTCGATCGTGTCGTCGAGGAGATTCGGGAGATTCAGCATGCTGCGCGGCATGGCGGCAGCGCGGAGCGGCCACGCTGGCCGGTGATCGTGCTGGTGAGTCCGAAGGGCTGGACCGGACCGCGCGAGGTGGATGGGCTGCAGACCGAGGACTCGTGGCGTTCCCATCAGGTGCCGCTCTCCGGACTGCAGGAAGATCCGGCGCATCTGGCGCTGCTCGAAACCTGGATGCGCAGCTATCGGCCCGAGGAACTGTTCGACGAGCACGGCGTCCCCGTGGCTGCGGTGCGTGAACTGGCCCCGGAGGGGACACGGCGGATGGGAGCTAACCCCCATGCCAACGGGGGGCTGCTGCTGAAGGACCTGAGTCTGCCCGGCTGCGAACCGTACGCCGTGCCGGTCCCGGCCCCGGGCACCGTGGACGGTGAAGCCACCCGGGTGCTCGGAGCCATGCTGCGGGACGTGATGCGGCGCAACGTCCGGCATCGGCACTTCCGTGTGTTCGGGCCCGATGAAACGGCGTCGAACCGCCTGTCGGCGTTGTTCGAGGTGACGTCCAGAGCCTGGATGGCCGAGGCTCTGGCCGGGGACGACCATCTGGCGCCCGACGGCCGCGTCATGGAGATCCTGAGCGAGCACGTCTGCCAGGGCTGGCTCGAGGGGTATCTGCTGACGGGCCGGCACGGCTTCTTCTCGTGCTACGAAGCGTTCGTTCACATCGTCGATTCGATGTTCAATCAGCACGCCAAGTGGCTCAAGGTGGCGAGCCGCGAGATACCGTGGCGGCGCCCCATCGCGTCGTTGAACTATCTGCTCACGTCGCATGTCTGGCGCCAGGACCACAACGGCTTCTCGCATCAGGACCCGGGCTTCATCGACCACGTCGTCAACAAGAAGGCTGACGTGATCCGGGTCTATCTGCCGCCGGATACCAACACTCTGCTGTGCGTGACGGACGGCTGCCTGCGATCCCGGGATCGGGTCAACGTGATCGTCGCCGGCAAGCAGCGCCAGGCGCAGTGGCTCGACATCGATTCGGCGCAGAAACACTGCAGTGCCGGCATCGGCATCTGGGACTGGGCCAGCAACGACTACGGCACCGTGCCCGACGTGGTGATGGCATGCGCCGGCGACGTGCCGACACTTGAGACCCTGGCCGCCGTATCCATCCTCCGCGAACGGCTGCCGGAGGTGAAGGTGCGGGTGGTCAACGTGGTGGACCTGATGACGCTGCAACCGGAACAGGAACATCCGCACGGGCTGTCGGACCGGGATTTCGATGCGCTGTTCACCACGGATCGGCCCATCATCTTCGCCTATCACGGTTATCCGTGGCTGATCCACCGCCTGACCTACCGTCGCACCAACCACCGCAA
Organism: Pseudomonadales bacterium; assembly: GCA_040219935.1. Lineage (GTDB taxonomy): Bacteria > Pseudomonadota > Gammaproteobacteria > Pseudomonadales > Azotimanducaceae > UBA7803. Next base: position 88,838 of record JAVJUA010000018.1, read on the forward strand.
CCTCCACGTCAGGGGGTACAAGGAGGAGGGCAGTACCACCACGCCGTTCGACATGACGGTTCGCAACGACCTGGACAGGTTTCACCTGGTCGGCGACGTCGTGGACCGGGTCGCCGGGCTTGGTCACGTGGCGGCCTACGTGAAGCAGTTCGTGCGCGACAAGCTGATCGAGCATCAGCAGTACATCGTCGAGCACGGGCAGGATCTGCCGGAGGTTCGTGAGTGGCGCTGGTCGGACAGCACGGCCGCCGAGACCCCGTCCCAATGAAACGTGCACGGCGCCGAAGTCACTGCCTGGTCGCTCCCGCGCTGTTGCTGGCGGTCGGCACCGGCTGGGGCGCGACGCCCGATACGGCGGGCTGGATGCCGGTCGAGGCCGTCGCAGGTCGCGTCTACCGGCGGACCGACCATGGCGCGGACGGCACTGTGCTCGCGGTGTCGCGGATCGAGGTCGGGGTGCTCAAAGAGCTGCCGGGCGGCAGAGCGGCCGTCGACGTCCGGCTTCAGTCCGCGGCGCCCGAGGGTGGGTGGCAATCGGCTGAGACGTTCCGCTGGGCGTGCGAACCGGGGGATGTTGACATGCTTGTCAACGTATTCGCGCTGGCCGGTAGTGGCCCTGCGGGCCCGATCCGGGCCGGGGTTCGCCTTTCTGTTGAAGGACCGATGTTGCGCTATCCACGAACGCCCCGGCCGGGCACCGAACTGGACGCCGTGAGGTTTCATGTGCGCGCCGGCCGGGGTCTCGCCTCCCTGTTCGGCAGGCATACCGAGGTTCGGGTCAGCGACCGGCAGGTCCAGACAACGGATCCACCCGACCGTGACAGCTACGTGTTGACGAGCGATGTCCTGGCGGTGGTTTCCTGGCTAGGCATTCCGCTCCGTCGCTCGCGGCTGCGCAGCCGGGAAGTCATTGCCGCGGGCGGCGTTGTGCGCCAGCGCCTCACGTTCAGTGAGGGCGGCTTCACGATCATCGAGGCGCTGGCCGAGGGTGCGCTCGAGGAGTCGGCATCATGACCCATGCACTCCGGCGACTGCGCGAACTCGGCCAGAGCGTGTGGCTCGACGACCTGCGCCGCGACTATCTCGAGGATGGTACGCTGCGCGGCCTGATCGAACGCGATGCCGTAACCGGTATCACGACGAATCCGGCCATCTTCGCCCGCGCCGTCCGCGAGTCGGGCGGCTATCGGGCGGACATCGCGCGACGGGCCCGTGCCGGTGCGGCCCTGGGGGAGATCTACGAGGGTCTGGTCGTGGACGACGTTCGCCGGGCGGCTGATCTCCTGCGAGGTGTCTACGATGCCACGGCTGCGGCCGACGGCTACGTGAGTCTGGAGGTGTCGCCACATCTTGCCGATGACTCCGGAGCGACGGTCGAACAGGCGCGCCGGCTGTGGGCGCAGGTGGCCCGACCCAATCTGATGATCAAGGTCCCCGGCACGGACGCCGGCCTGCCGGCGTTGCGTTCGCTCCTCGCCGAGGGGATCAACGTGAACGTTACGCTGCTGTTCAGCGTGAGTCGGTATCGGTCGGTTCTGGAAAGCCACCGACAGGGGCTGGAGGACCGAATGTCCGCCGGGCGGCCACTCGATCGGGTCGCCTCGGTGGCGAGTTTCTTTCTCAGCCGTATCGACAGCCGGGTAGATGCACTGCTCGACTCCATGCCGGGCGAAGCGGCGGCGTCCCTGCGCGGCCGGGCGGCCATCGCCAGTGCAGAGAGCGCCTACGAACACTTCGTCGCTGCCGCAGACGACGTGCGCTGGAACGTGCTGGCGGGCCACGGGGCGCAGCGTCAGCGTCTGCTGTGGGCCAGCACCAGCACTAAGGATCCAGCGTACGACGAGTTCAAATACGTCGAGTCACTGATTGCCCCGGATACGGTAACCACGCTGCCCATGGCGACGCTGATCGGATATCGTCAGCGGGGTGAGCCGGCGCAGCGCCTGGGCGCCGGGACAGGCGAGGGAGGCGCGATATCGCGTGCCCTGGCCCGGTTAGGCGTCGACCTCGAGGAGGTGGCTGGAGAACTGGAGCTTGACGGTGTCCGGAAGTTCGCGGAGCCGTTCGACGCGCTGATGTCCCAGATCGATGGGCAGCGAGCTCTTGCCATCGCTTCGCGGCCCTGAGCCTCGCGGGCACGTGAGGGGCCAGGAACGGGTCGAGATCGTCGGGGCCGGCCCTGCCGGGCTCAGCGCCGCACTAGCGGCAAGCGCCAGCGGTGCCCGGGTAACCGTCTACGAGAAACGTGCCGACGTCGGCATGCGTTTCCATGGCGATTTCCAGGGTCTGGAGAACTGGACGTCGGACTACGACGTGCTGGCGGAACTCGACGGGCTGGGTATCCGCCCGGAGTTCGACTACCGTCCCGTCTACGAGTTCGTCTGCTTCGATCCCGGCGGGCGCGCGCATCCGGTTCGGTCGGTTCAGCCGATCTTCTATCTGCTGCGGCGGGGCCGCGCTGCGGGCACCCTGGACCAGGGATTGAAAGCACAGGCACTCGCTGCCGGCGTCGACATCCGCTACGGGGAACGCCGCCGGCACCTCGAGCGGGGCGGTATCGTCGCTGAAGGTCCCCATCGTGCCGACGCCATCGCGGCGGGGTATCAGTTCGAGACCGACATGGCCGATGGCTGCTACGGTGCCATGTCGGAAGCACTGGCCCCCGGCGGCTACAGCTACCTGCTGGTCGACCGCGGCCGCGGGACCGTCGCCACCTGCATGTTCGCGGACTTCCACAACGAGCGTCAGTTCGTCGACGCGACGGTGGATTTCTTCCGGCGCGAGGCGGGGTTGCGCTGGCGCAATCCGGTGCGGTTCGGGGGCAGCGGCAACTTCCATCGGGTGGACGCGGCATCGGTGGGCGTCCATCTCTTTGTCGGAGAAGCGCCGGGCTTTCAGGATGGCCTGTTCGGATTCGGGCTGCGATACGCGCTGCTCTCCGGGCATCTGGCCGGTCGCGCCGCGGGCTCGGCGAGCGCCTATGACCGTGGCTGGCGTGACCGGCTCGCCGGCCTGAACGCGGCAAGCCTGTTCAACCGACGGCTGTTCGAGTGGCTTGGCGATCGGGGACGCAGGCTCGTCATCCGTCATGCCGTTGCCGGCGGTGACCCGCGTATGCTGTTGCGGCGGGTTTACGCGCCGGCTCGCTGGAAGGTCACGGCGGCGCGCTGGTTGCCCAGCCGTCCGCTGCTGCGTCACCTGGAACCACGCGCACAGTGCGACTGCACGTGGTGTCGTTGCCAGCGCGAAGCGGCGGATTCGCGCGCGCGCATCGCCCGGTCGGATGCCGACTGATGGATGTCGCGTCGGCGGTCGATCTGCTGTTGGTGTTTTTTCTGGGTGGCGCGCTCGGTTGGCTGAGCAAGCGCTGGCGGTTTCCCAACGCGGTGGCGCAGGTGCTCCTCGGCGTGCTGCTCGGCGGCGCGGTGCTCGGTCTGGTACAGCACGGCCCGGCGCTCCACGACCTTGGGCAGATCGGCGTGGTGCTGCTGCTCGGCCTGGCGGGTCTGGAACTCGGATTGGATCGTCTGCGCGCGGCTGGATGGGCCGGAGTGGCGGTAGCCGTGTTCGGTATCGGGCTGAGCTTTGGCGGCGGCTTTGTCGTGGCATGGCTCTACGGGTCGGCGCTGGACGCATCCTGGTACGTGGGCATTGCCCTGACCGCGACCAGCATCGGAATCAGCGTGCAGGTGCTCGAACAGTTCGGTCTCGTCGAGCATCGGACGGGCGAGATCATCATCGCTGCGGCGGTCATCGACGATGTGCTGGCGCTCTATCTACTGGCGGCCGCGCACGGCGTGTTCGGCGACGGCGGGAACGCCACGGGCGCGCTGCTGCTGGTGCTCGAGGCGGTAGTGGCGTTGTCGGCCCTGTACTGGCTGGCACGAGCCGCGACCAGACGGTTGAATGCGGTGGTTTCGGGGATGTCCCACGGCTGGGCAAGCGGGCTGTGGACGGTGTCGGTCATCTTTGCCGGGGCGGTATTCACCGACGCCCTGGGTCTGTCCGCCGTCGTCGGAGCGTTTTTCGCGGGGCTCGGTGTCGGGGACGGTTTTGGTCGGCGCCGGCGCGAGGCGACGACGCGCGGGCTCGAGCCTCTGCTCTGGGCCACGATGCCATTCTTCTTCGTCATGATCGGGGTTCAGGCCGACTGGCGCGGGTTCACCGCGCCGGGGGTTGGCTGGCTGCTGGCGGGCCTGCTGACGGTCGGGCTCGCCGGCAAGTCGTTGGGTGGCCTGCTCGGGGCCCTCGGTGTGCGCGCGCTCCGGGAGCGCTGGCTGATCGGCCTGGGCATGGTGGGGCGCGGAGAGGTGGCGCTGGTGGTGGCGACGCTGGGCCGTACCCAGGGCCACCTGGGCCACGACGTGTTCGTCGTGCTGGTGTCCGTGACCATCGTGCTGGCCGTGCTCGGACCGCTGCTGATGGCGCTCCTCGCTCGGGGCGTCACGACCACCCGCGCGCGGGCCCTTTGACGTGAACCGCAGGCTGCATACGGAAGAGCGGGGCAATCCGGCGAGTGCCCGCACTCTGGTGTTCGTGCCGGGCCTTGGCGGCACCACCCGCTACTGGGCCTCCCGGCTCGGGTTTCTGGAGGAGCGTTATCGAATCGTGTTGATCGACGTGCTCGGATTCGGAGAATCGCCCCGCCCATGGTTGCGCTACAGCGTCGCGCGCCACATCGAAGCGCTGGCCGACGCGCTCGCAGCGTACGGTCCGGCGACGATCGTCGGCCACTCGCTGGGCGCCCTGCTTGCCATTGCCTATGCGGCTCACTACCCCCATCGGACGGACGGTCTGGTGCTCATCGGGATGCCGTGCTTCGCGAGCCAGCGCGATGCCTACGCCTACTATCGGCACGGTCCGATACGGGCCGGATTTCTGGTGACCAACGTCCTGCTGACGGCGGTGACCTGCATCGTTACCCGGCGCCTGCTCGGCCGCTTGCTGCCGTATCTGATCCGCCACGTGCCGCGGGAGGTGGCGGAGGACCTGGTAAAGCACAACTGGCGCTCGTCGACGTCGTCGTTGTGGGAGGTCGTGTACCGATACGATGCCATGCACGATCTCGAGCACTTGTCCGCAAGCACGGCCGTGTTGTTCATTCACGGTAGTCGGGACGTCATGGCGCCGGTGGCAGCGATCGAGCACGCCGCCGCTCGCCATTCGCGCTGGCGTCTGAAGGTGTTTCCGGAGAGCGACCATCATCCGTTTCTTCGCGAACCGGAGTCTTGCCAGCGGCTGATCGACGGGCTGGCGTCGCGCGACCAGGGCGCCGGGATTCGGGTCGCGGCCGCGCGCGCCGACGACGCTCCACGGGACCCTGATCAAGGAGATCGAGTTCGATGACATCCGAACCGAAACGCGTGCTTTGGCTGATGGTGGCGGTCGCTGCGCTCGCCGGCTGCGATCGCGAGGCGGGCAATGCCGGCGCGGTCGACGGACGCTGGTACACGGCCACGCAGGTCGCCCAGGGCCGTGATCTGTTCCACAGACACTGTGCGAGCTGTCACGGCGCCCAGGCCGAGGGTATGGCGCAGTGGCGCACGCCGGACAGCGATGGAAACTATCCTCCGCCGCCCCTGAACGGCTCGGCCCATGCCTGGCACCATTCGCTGGAGGCGCTCGAACACACGATCGCCGTAGGCGGGGCGTCGTTCGGCGGTGTGATGCCGGGCTTCGCCGGTACGCTGTCGGAGGTCGAGCGCCTGGCGACCATCGCCTACTTTCAAAGCCACTGGCCGTCCGAGATCTACGACCGCTGGCAGCGGTAGCAGAACGTGACAGCCTGCGAGCAGCGCCCCGTCCGGCTTGACCTGCATGCCAGGTACAGGTTGTAGGGTCATGGCGTCTCAGCAGAGAGCAGTTTGCGCGCGGCCATGTCCCGGGTCATCAGGGTGAAAAGAGGGCTGGACGTGCCCATCGCGGGGGTTCCGCAGCAGGCGGTCTCCGCGGGAGCGCCTGTGCGTGCGGTGGCGGTGCTGGGCCGTGATTACGTCGGCCTGAAGCCCATACTGCAGGTTGCCGAAGGCGACCGGGTGGCTCTGGGCGACGCGTTGTTCGAGGACGGGGCGAACCCTGGCGTCACCGTCACGTCGCCTGGAGCGGGTCGGGTTGCCGCCGTTCACCGGGGCGCCCGCCGCCGGCTGGCTTCGGTAGTCATCGATCTCGATGGCGACGCCGAGCGAACCTTCGAGGCGTGGCAGGGCGAGGCGCTGGCCGGCGTGCCTGCCGACGTGGCGCGGCGCAACCTCGCGGCGTCGGGGCTGTGGACGGCCTTGAGAACCCGGCCGTTCGGCCGGATCCCGCGGCTCGACGAAGTGCCGGATGCGATTTTCGTCACGGCGATCGACACCGAACCGCTGGCAGCCGATCCGGCGGTGGTGGTTGCCGATTCGAGGCAGGCGTTCGCGGACGGTGTCCGTGTGCTCGGCCGGCTGACGGCGGGAACCGTGTACGTGTGCGTCGCGCCGGGCGGGGTCGAGTTCGACGCGGAGGCAGAACGTGTCGAGGTGGTCGCTTTTGCCGGCCGCCATCCCGCAGGCCTGGTCGGCACGCACATACACCACCTGCATCCCGTGCGGGGCGGCGGTTCGGTCTGGCACCTCGGCTATCAGGACGTCATCGCCATCGGCCGGCTGTTCGTCGAAGGTCGGCTGGACCCGACCCGTGTCGTCGCGCTCGGCGGGCCGCACGTGATCGAACCCCGGCTGGTGCGAACCCGCCTCGGCGCCGACCTGAATGCGCTGGTGGATGGCAGCCTGCGGGAGGGCGCCTGCCGGGTGCTGTCGGGGTCGGTGCTGTCCGGTCGCCGTGCACTGGATCCCGCGGCGCATCTCGGCCGCTACCACCTGCAGGTGAGCGCGCTCGCCGATACCGCGGAGCGGGAGTTTCTCGGCTGGCTGGCCCCCGGGCGCCGCAAGTTCTCGGCAAGCCGCATGTTTGCGTCGGCGTTGGCCGGCCGACGCCGCTTTCCGTTGACCACTACGCTCAGCGGCAGCCCGCGCGCCATGGTGCCCATCGGCAGCTACGAACGGGTCATGCCGCTCGACGTGCTGATCACGCCGTTGCTGAAGGCCCTCCTGGTCGGGGACACGGAGTCCGCACGCCTGCTCGGATGCCTCGAGCTGGAGGAGGAAGATCTCGCGCTGTGCTCGTTCGTGTGCTGCAGCAAGTACGAGTTCGGTCCGGCGCTGCGGGATGTGCTGGACGCGATCGAGCGCACCGGCTGATGGCGGCCCTGCGGCGCAGCCTGGATCGGATCGCGCCCCACTTCTCCCGTGGTGGGCGTCTTGAGCGCTTCGGGGCCCTGTTCGAGATGGTCGACACGTTGCTGTACACGCCGGCGGACCGCACCCCGGCCGCGCCCCACGTCCGTGATGCGGCAGATCTCAAGCGCGTCATGATCCTGGTGGTCGTGGCCGTAGTACCTGCCCTGGTCGTCGGGGTCTGGAACACCGGGCATCAGGCGAATCTGGCGATGGCCGCGCTGGACGTCGGCGCAGCCCCTGGATGGCGCGGGTGGATCATGGCGGCTCTGGGGCTCGGCTACGCGGCCGATCAGGTGTTCGCGACCACGATGCACGGGTTTCTCTACTTCCTGCCGATCTATCTGGTCACGCTGGCGGTCGGCGGCGCCTGGGAAGTGCTGTTCGCCATCGTGCGCAACCACGAGGTCAACGAAGGATTCCTGGTCACGTCGCTCCTGTATGCGTTGATTCTGCCGCCGGCGATTCCGCTGTGGCAGGTCGCGCTGGGTATCTCGTTCGGCGTGGTCATCGGCAAGGAGGTGTTCGGTGGCACCGGAAAGAACCTGCTCAATCCGGCGCTGCTCGGCCGCGCATTCCTGTACTTCGCTTATCCGGCGGAGATCTCGGGGGCGGCGCCCTGGCTGGCCGTGGACGGTTTCACCGGAGCGACGCTGTGGATCGACGGCCGCTCCAGCGCGACGCCGCTGACCCTAGCGGCCGAGTCGGGCGTGGGCGGCGTTCTGCAGCTCGGCTACACGTGGTGGAGCGCGTTTCTCGGAGACATTCCGGGATCGATCGGCGAGACCTCTGCGCTCGCTTGTCTGCTCGGCGGGGCGTTCCTCATCTTTGTGGGTATCGCCTCGTGGCGAATCGTCACCGGCGTGTTCGTGGGCATGCTCGTGACCGCCGTAGTTTTCAATCTGCTGGGACCGGCCATCGGTCCGATGGCCGATCTGCCGTGGTACTGGCATCTGGTTCTCGGTGGATTCGCGTTTGGCATGATGTTCATGGCGACGGACCCGGTGACCGCCGCGCAGACGGATGCCGGAAGGTGGTGCTTCGGACTGCTGATCGGCGCGTTCACGGTCATCGTTCGGGTGGCGAATCCGGCGTTTCCCGAGGCCATCATGATGGCGATTCTGTTCGCCAACCTGTGCGCGCCGCTCATCGATCAACTGGTCGTCCACTTCCATGTGCGGAAGCAGGTGAAACGCCATGTCTGAGTCCGAGCCGGTATTGAAGGGAGCAGGCGGGTGGTTGGGGTGGCTGCTTCGTCAACCGAAGAACGGTCTGGCGAAGACCCTGCTGGTGCCCGCGGTCGTTAGCTTGGTGTGTGCCGTTCTGGTGTCCGGGTCCGTGATGATTCTGCGCCCGGAGCAAAGGCTGAACGAGGAGCGCAGTCGCCAGGAGAACATCCTGGCGGCCGCGGGCCTGCTGGGGTCCGGCGACGACGTCACGGAGCGATTCACCGCGATCGAACCGCGTGTCATCGACCTGACAGAAGACGCTTTCGCGCCGGCCCTGGATCCATCGGCGGTACTGGAGACAAGGCGTTCCGGTCCGGCTGCGGCGAGCGTGCCCGTGCCGGCGGAGTTGGACATCGCGGTGATCAAGACCCGCCCGCGTTACGTCGTTGGGTATTTTCTCTACGACGGCGCCCGCCTCGACATGATCATTCTCCCGGTGTACGGCTACGGCCTGTGGTCCACCCTGTACGGCTACGTTGCGCTGAAGCCGGATGCCAGCACTATCGTCGGCCTGAGATTCTACCGCCACGGCGAAACCCCGGGGCTGGGCGGTGAGGTCGACAACCCGCGCTGGCTGGCCCAGTGGCGGGGCAAGCGGATCTACGACGACACCGGTGAGCCGGTCATCGAGGTCAGCAAAGGTCGGGGCGCCGAGTCCGGGAGTCCGCGGGCGCGCTTCGAGGTCGATGGCATCAGCGGCGCGACGTTGACCGGTCGGGGTGTCACGAACCTGCTGCGCTACTGGTTCGGACCCCATGGGTTCGGGCCGTTTCTCGACGAGCTGCGCAACGGAAGCGGGGAATCCACATGAAGCCGAGTGCCAGGGCGCTGGTCAGCGAGCCGCTGATTGCGGACAATCCAATCACCCTGCAGATTCTGGGTCTGTGCTCGGCACTTGCCGTGACGACCTCCATGTGGCCGGCGCTGCTGATGAGCCTGGCGGTCACCGGGGTGCTGGCCTTCGGCGGCGCCGTGATCAGCGCCATTCGCCACCAGATTCCCGACAGCGTGCGAATCGTCGTGCAGATGACCATCGTCGCCTCGCTGGTGATCGTCGTCGATCAGATCCTCAAAGCCTACGCCTACGATGTCAGCCGACAGCTCTCGGTGTTCGTGGGTCTGATCGTCACCAACTGCATCGTTCTCGGGCGCATCGAGACGTTCGCCATGAAGAACGGGGTCGCCGCGAGCTTCTTCGACGGCCTCGGCAACGGTCTGGGATACAGTCTCGCCCTGATGACCATCGCCGCGATTCGCGAAGTGCTGGGCTCGGGCACGTTCTTCGGCGTGACGCTGCTGCCGTTGATTCGCGACGGCGGCTGGTACTATCCGAACGGCCTGATGATCCTGCCTCCCGGGGTGTTCTTCATCATCGGCTTGATGATCTGGGGCATTCGCACCTGGCGCGTGGAGCAGGTCGAAGCGCCGGAGTTCCGGATCCGTCACGTCCACAGACCGGAGGCGGGCACGTGAGCGGCTATCTCGGCCTCTTTGCGCAATCGGTTTTCACCGAGAACCTGGTGCTGGCGTTGTTCCTCGGCATCTGTCCCTTCCTGGCGCTGTCGCGCCGGACCGACACGGCCCTCGGCCTGGGTGGGGCCGTGATCGTCGTCATGACCGTGACCGTGCCGCTCAACATGCTGCTGCTCGGCTACGTGCTGACCCCCGGTGCTTTCTCGTGGGCCGGCTATCCGGACATCGACCTGGGGTTTCTGTCGCTGGTGAGCTTCATCGGTGTGATTGCCGCCGTCGTTCAGGTGCTGGAGATGACGCTGGACCGCTTCTTTCCGGTGCTGCACCAGGGGCTCGGAATATTCCTGCCGCTGATCGCCGTGAACTGCGCCATTCTGGGTGCGTCGCTGTTCATGGCGGAACGACGCTACGCGCTCGGGGAAAGCGTCGTCTACGGCTTCGGCAGCGGCGTCGGCTGGGCGCTGGCCATCGTCGTTCTCGCCGGTCTGCGTCACAAGCTGCGCTACAGCGACGTGCCTGCGGGTCTTCAGGGTGCGGGCATTACGTTCATCTGTGCCGGTCTCATGGCCATGGGGTTCATGGTGTTTTCCGGCCTCCGGTTCTGAGCGCGACTGGTTCGTCATGCCTGAAATGATCATCGCCATACTGACGTTCCCCGTGATCGTGATGATTCTCGCGGTGTTCATCGTTGCAGCACGTTCCGCGCTGGTGGCGACCGGGGACGTCGAAGTGGACGTGAACGACCGCGAACGCCTGCTGCCGATCTCCGTCGGGCGGACGCTGCTGGCTGGCCTGGCGGATCACGGGCTGTTCCTGCCGTCCGCCTGCGGCGGCCGGGGCACCTGCGGCCAGTGCCGGGTCAAGGTCATCGAGGGAGGGGGAGGGCTACTGCCGACGGAGCGTGCGCTCGTTACACCCGCAGAGGCCGCCGCCCACCAGCGGCTGGCCTGCCAGCTGGTGGTTAAGCAGCCGCTCAGGATACGCGTTCCCGCCGAGATCATCGGCATCGAACGCTACGAGTGCGTGGTGCGCTCGAACCGCAACGTTGCTACGTTCATCAAGGAGCTCGTCCTCGATCTGCCCTCCGGCCAGCCCCTGGAGTTTCGCGCTGGAAACTACGTGCAGATCGAAGCCCCGCCTTACCAGGTGAGTTTCGAGGACTTCGAGATCGACGAGGTGTACCGTGCAGAGTGGGATCGGCTCGGGCTCTGGCGTTATCGGTCCGAGAGCGACGTGGTGGATAGCCGCGCCTACTCGCTGGCCAACTACCCCGGAGAAGGTAATGAGCTGATCCTCAACGTCCGGATCGCGACGCCCCCGGCGGATGCCGACGGCCAGGTGCCGCCCGGAATCGTGTCGTCGTTCCTGTTCTCCCTCACGGCGGGTGATCGCGTCGCCTTGACCGGTCCTTTCGGCGAGTTCGTTGCCGCGGAATCGGACCGGGAGATGGTGTTCGTCGGCGGCGGGGCCGGCATGGCGCCGATGCGCTCCCACATACTCGATCAGCTGCTGCGGCTGAAGACCGGCCGGATGGTGTCGTTCTGGTACGGCGCCCGAAGCCTCGGCGAGCTGTTCTATGCCGAGCTGTTCGACGAACTGGCTGAGCGGTTCGACAACTTCACCTGGCACGTGGCGCTGTCCGATCCGCTGCCCGAGGACGACTGGGACGGACCGACGGGTTTCATTCACGATGTGTTGTACGACCAGTACCTGTCGGATCACCCCATGCCGGAACGCTGCGAGTATTACGTCTGCGGGCCGCCGGTGATGAACCAGGCGGTGATCGGGCTGCTCGAAGACCTGGGAGTAGAAGATGAGCAGATTGCCTTCGACGATTTCGGCAGTGCCGCACCGCCGCCCCGGCGCGACCAGCGCCGTGCCGGCTGAGACCTGGTCCATGCCGGGCGCGCCACACCGATTTCACCGGATATCGCCATGTGCGCCATGATGCTGCCGGGTGCGCTGCGCGTTGCGGATTTCATGAGCAGAAACGTGCTGACCCTGACGCCCGACATGGAGGTGCTGGCGGCCATGGGGCTGTTACTGTCCCGGCGGGTTTCGGGCGCTCCCGTGATCGATCGGCGCGGCAATCTGGTGGGCATGCTGACCGAGCGGGATTGTCTCCAGACCCTGATCGTTTCCGGCTACCACGACCAGCGGGAGTCCGGCCAGGTGGCTCAATACATGAGCCGGAAAGTGGTCTCGGTGGAGGCCGAAGCGAACCTCCTCAGCGTCGCGCAGCGCTTTCTCGCCGTCGCTTTTCGGCGTTACCCCGTGGTGGCCGAGCACCAACTCGTGGGCATCATCAGCCGGCGCGACGTCATGCGGGCGATTGCGACCCATGCCTGACTCGGTGGCCCAGGTGCATGCCACGCCGGGCAAACCTCTGCCGCTCGGCTGTTTCGCCGCGCCGGACGGCATCAACTTTGCCGTCTTCAGCCGTCACGCCGAAAGCCTGTCGCTGGAGCTGTTCGCCGTGGCGTCGCCGCGCGCGCCGTGGTTCAGCATCGACCTGGACCCGGCCTGCCATCGGACCGGCGACATCTGGCACGTCCGTCTGAGCGGCGTGCCCGAGGACACGACGTACGCCTGGCGGAGCGCAGGTCCGTTCGACCCGGAGAGCGGACATCGTTTCGACGCCGGCGAACTGCTGCTGGATCCCTACACCGAGGCGCTGGCGGGCACCAAGGTCTGGTCCTCGCCGCCGGACGGTGACCCGGGCGCCAAGCCGCGATGCCTGGTCGCGAAGGCACAGGCGTTCGACTGGCAGGGGGACTGTCCACCCGGCCACGACTGGGCGGACACTATCATCTACGAAACCCATGTGCGTGGCCTGAGCATCGATCCGTCTTCCGGCGTAGCACATCCCGGCACCTATCTCGGCCTCGTCGAGAAGATCCCCCACTTTGTCGAACTCGGCATCACCGCGCTGGAGCTGATGCCCGTGCACGAGTTTCCCGAGCATGCGTCGATGCCGGTCGATCCGGAGTCTGGCGGTTCACGCCCCAACTACTGGGGCTACAACACGGCGGCGTTCTTCGCGCCCAAAGAAGGCTACTCCACGCGCAGCTACCCGGGGTGTCAGGTGAACGAGTTCAAGACCATGGTACGGGCCCTGCATGCGGCCGGCATCGAGGTGATCCTCGACGTCGTTTTCAATCATACGGCGGAGGGTGACCAGTCCGGGCCGACGCTCAGCTACCGGGGGTTCGACAACGGCATCTATTATCTGCTGGATCCAGTCGACCGGAGTCGCTACCTCAACTATTCGGGTTGCGGCAACACCCTCAACTGCAGCCATCCGGTGGTCCGTGATCACGTCCTCGACTGTCTGCGCTTCTGGACCTCGGAAATGCACGTCGATGGCTTTCGCTTCGATCTGGCGTCGGTGCTCGGCCGCGGCGAGCGCGGTGAGCTGCTGGCCGATCCGCCGCTGATCGAGCGCATCGCCGAGGACCCGGTCCTGCACCGCGCCAAACTGATCGCCGAAGCCTGGGATGCCGGAGGCGCCTATCAGGTGGGCAGTTTCCCCGGTGAGCGCTGGTCGGAGTGGAACGGCCGCTACCGCGACGACGTGCGCCGTTTCTGGCGGGGCGATCCGGGTATGATCGGGGCATTCGCCAGCCGGCTGTGCGGCAGTTCCGACATCTACCGGCACGCCGGCAAGCAGCCGCTGCACAGCATCAATTTCGTCACCTGTCACGACGGCTTCACGTTGAACGATCTGGTGAGTTATCGCGACAAGCACAATCACGCCAACGGCGAAGGCAATCGCGACGGCAGCGATGCGAACTTCAGTGCCAACTACGGTGCCGAGGGCGAAACCGGCGATCCGCGGATCGACGCGTTACGCGTGCGGCAGATCAAGAACTTCCTTGCCACGCTCATGCTCTCCCGCGGAGTGCCACTGCTGCTGGGTGGCGACGAGTTCCGGCGCACGCAACGGGGCAACAACAACGCCTACTGTCAGGACAATGCGCTGTCCTGGTACGACTGGAGCCTGCTGGACGCGCACCGCGAAGTGTTCGAGTTCATCGCCCGGCTGATCGATTTCCGCAAGCGGCACGAGCTATTGCGATCGGTCGAGTTCTATGCGGACGGGGATTTGGTCTGGTTCGACGCCGGCGGCCGGACGCCGAGATGGAACGAATCCGCGGGTGATCTCGGCTTCGCCATTTTCGGCGCCGATGGCGCGCCTGCCCTGTGCCTGTTGTTCAACCCCACCGACGATACCGTGACGTTCCGCCTGCCCGAGAAGGTGCGGGCCCAGGATTGGAAGTCGGCGATCGACACGGCGGTTGGATTGGACGTCCGGCCTCCGCAGCAGGCCGATAGCGCAGGCCCGCAGTCGTTGATTGGCCGATCGTTGCGGGTATTGGAACGGGCGGAGGCTGCGGATGAACCTGCACCGCTATCCCGACCCTGAATCCGCTGCGGCCGCTGCAGCGGCCGCTATCGCGCAACGGCTGGCGGATGCCGTGGAGACGCGCGGCGCCTGCACCCTGGCGCTCAGCGGCGGACACACAGCGCAGCGCCTTCTGGATGCCTTGGCAGCGCAGCCGTTGCCCTGGCATGCACTCACGATGTTTCAGGTCGACGAGCGCATTGCCGCGCCCGGCGACGGCAACCGCAATTTGACCGCTCTCCGGGCGCGGTTGCTGAGCCAGGCACCGGTGGGTTGGTCGGGTCTGCGCGCCATGCCGGTGGAGCGGGATCCGCGCCGGGCAGGCATCGCATACGCTCGCGAACTCGAGGCCGCGAGCGGCCGCCCGCCGGTGCTCGACGTGGCGCATCTCGGGCTCGGCGCCGACGGCCATACCGCGTCGCTGGTACCCGGCGATCCGGCACTGGATGCCGACTCCGACGTCGCCGTCACCTGGGAGTACCAGGGGCGACGACGCTTGACGCTCACGTTCCCCTGTCTGGCTCGCGCGTCCTGGCGAGTCTGGCTGGTGACCGGCGAAGACAAGGCGCGGGTGCTGGCCAGGTTTCTGGATGCCGATCCCGAACTCCCAGCGAGTCGACTCTCCGAGCTCGCGGGCGCGTGCTTCGTCGACCTGGCGGCAGCAGCCTGGCTTCGTACTCTTTGAGTTCTTACAGTGGATCCATGTGCCGTGGCAATCCGAATCCTCTTGACCTGTGTGCCGCATACAGGTTGTAGCGTGGGTGGACGATGCGCGCCGACACTCGCCAATCGGTGCTTCGGAGTTCGCGTCGGGCGGTACCTATCGGATCGAACCTGGGAGAAATCAGATGAAAATGTCACTACCCGCCAGCATCGCTGCGGTCATGCTGCTGACCGGATCTTCGGTCATCGTCGCGAGCGAGGGGATGGAGCACGGTTCCGGGATGCACAGCATGCACCAGTCCATGCAGCAGTCCATGGAGCGGATTCGTGAAACGGAAGATCCGGAGGAGCGGGATCGGCTGCTCGAAGAGCACATGGAGCAAATGACCGCCGCGATGCGGCAGATGCACGAGAACATGGGTGTGATGATGGAGCAAATGGACGCGCAGAAGCGCGAGACCCGAAAGACGCATAACCACCGGAAGATGCGCGGAGGATAATCGCTTCGGAGTTCAGCACAATTGCAATGCGAGCCGGGAGACCGGCTTGCAGTCGCGTATTGCTACGGAAATCCAGTAGTTTGAAGATCGTTTCGGCTACCTTTGCCGTCCTTGGCCTCGGGTTGTGGATCCATGCGTTCGCGTCGGTCGCTGACCCAACACGGGTTGCCCAGGCTGATGGCGGCCATGAGAGTCATCATGGAGCGGCACAGGCAACCGCCCCCTCCCTCACGACGGACCATGGCGATTTGCCCGGTTCGCAGGCGGGGGGGGCACGGGAGCACATGGGGGCTGCGCGGGCGAAGCCGCTGTTTTCGCAGATGCTGGACGCGGAGGGCGCTTCGCCGGCTCAGCGGGCCCGGCTACGGGCGCATGCCCAGCAGCTGATCCGCAGCGGAACCGAGCGGATGACGGCCGGCCTGGAAGGGCTAAACGGGGCCGTATCCTCAGCGAGTCTGGAAGACATGCGCAACGCCGCGGCTGAGGTCCGTCAGGGTACTCATCAGTTCGAGGCCGGTGTCGCTGCGCTGGCCGGCCTGATGGAGGGAAGCTCACCGAGATTGGCCGCGATACGCTGGTTTAAGGAAGACCTGGATCTATTGCCACCGGCAAATCCAGCCGGCTCGGCATTGGGGCTTTCCTTGTTTCATGGCATTACGATGATCGTGATTGCAGGTTCACTGGGAATATTGGTCTGGACGCACGTCCGCAGGTCCAAACGAGCCAGCTTGCTGGCGGAGCGCCTTACCAACGTTCAGCCGCTGGTCGAGCCAGCTACCCGTGAGCCGATGGCGGAGTCGCCTCAGGCGGTGTCGATGCCTCGACCTTCGGGCGCCGCCGAACTATTGCCTTCTAAGTCGAATTCCTGGACGGGCTTGCTTCGGGTTGGGCGCATCTTCGAAGAGACGCCCAGCGTGCGAACGCTTCGCCTGGTCGATCCGCAGGGCGCGCAGATTCCGTTCCGGTTTCTCCCGGGGCAGTTTCTCACCGTGACCGTCATGGTAATCGGCGAAACGCTGAAGCGATCCTATACGATTGCATCCTCACCGACCCGACCCGATTACTGCGAGATTTCGGTCAAACGGGAAGAGCGTGGAACGGTGTCGAACTTCCTTCATCACGTACACGAGGCCGACACGCTTCAAGTCACGGCGCCGTCCGGAATATTCACCTTCATTGGTGACGACGCCAACAGCGTGGTGCTGATTTCCGGTGGCGTCGGCATCACGCCGATGATGAGCAAGCTTCGATATCTGACGGATCGCTGCTGGTCAGGCGACATCTATTTTGTTCACGGTTGCCGCAGCGACGACGAACTGATATTCGCCGAGGAACTCCAATACCTGGCGCGGCGGTACTCGAACGTCCACATCCATGTCGCGGCGACTGAGGTGAAGTCTACCAATTGGCCGTACGCGAAAGGGTTTATCACCCGGGATACGCTCCTGAATGCCGTACCCCACATTCAGAATCGCCGGATTCATCTCTGCGGGCCGAATCCGATGCTCGAAGCCATGCGATCGACCCTGGCCGATCTGGGCGTGCCGCCAGGGCGAATCAAATCCGAGGTATTCATCGGTCGGGAGCTGCCGAAGCCCTTGGGTTCCGGCATGGGAACGGCGGTCTCTGACGCCGGCTCAACGGCAGAAGTGGAGATGCCCGCCACACCTGTCAATGCGCCCGACGATCGTCAAGTCGACGCCGAGGTTGCCGTCGTGACGTTCGCGCGCTCGCGGCGCACGGCGCTACTTACGCCGACCAAGAGCGTGCTGGAAGCCTCGGAAGACGTGGGCGTGAACATCGACTACTCCTGCCGGGTGGGCGTATGCGGCGTGTGCAAGGTGAAACTGCTGGCCGGCACCGTATCCATGGAGGTAGAGGACGGGCTCACTGACGAAGATCGGCGCGATCACCTCGTCCTGGCATGTCAGGCGAAGTCGTCTGGTGATGTCAGTGTCGATGCCTAGTGCCGGCGGGAACTTGAAGGCTGCGTACACAAGAACGCGGGAGCGGCTTGTGTTGACGACCTTGATCATGCTGTTGCTGGTGTTGTGGGGCGGATTTCTGATCCACCGCTCGCCGAGATTTCCGGGCAGTCTCCCCGGCGGGGTGCTGGCGGCAACTGCCGCGGGTCTGATGGTTCTGTTTCCACTTTTCTATGGCGTGGTCAAGCGCGTTCGCTGGCTCAAGGGGAGAGTGTCGCTTGGCGCCCTGTTGACTTGGCACGTGCATACAGGTGCGGTCGGCGCGGCATTGGCGCTGCTGCACACGGGTCACCGTTTCGAGAGTTTGCTTGGCATGGCGTTGACGACCTTCATGCTGCTGACGGCATTGAGCGGCTACGCTGGGCGGTACCTGTTGCGGCAGATCGCAACCGACTTGAGCGAAAAGCGACGCCACCTGGCGAGGTTGACGGCAGCATACAACCGTGCGGTCGCCAGTGTGGCGGGGCACGGATCCGCTGAGTCCCCTTCCGTGGCAGGACCTGACATTTCCGACCTTTGGAGCAAGATCGGCAGTAGGCCGGCCGCCCATGGCTTGCACGCGGAGCAGGCGCTGGAATTGACGCGACCGATCGCGGATCTGGAGCATTCGATCATCGCGCACGAACGATTCAAATGCCTTGCGGCATTCTGGACCGGAATGCATTTGATTCTGGCACTGACGTTCTACGGGCTGCTGGGGCTTCACGTGTGGGCGGCGATCTACTTTGGCTTGCGATGGTTTCAGTGAGTCTCTTGAGATGAAGCGCATGCTTGGTTGGTTTGCGTTGGCGCTGCTCGCTGGCGGGGTTGCGATGGCAGGATGGCTGTTTGCGCTGGATCGCGATGCTCGTGCCACATGGCAGGCTCAGGTCGTCCCGGGTCAGCTGTCGACTGCGCACTCGTTTCTCGAAGACGACTGCGGCGCGTGCCACACGCCTGTCAAGGGTGCTGATGATTTCAAGTGCGTCGGTTGCCATGCTGCCGAAGATGCACTGCTCCAACAGCAGTCCACTGCGTTCCACGCAAGCACAAGGGGCTGCGGACGTTGTCACTTCGAGCATCGAGGCATAGACGCGACGCTCAGACGAATGGACCATGACAGCTTCGCCCGCATCGCGCTTGCAGAGGTAGAGAAGTCTCCGTCGGGTGCGGATCAGGCCGAGCGCACCGAGCTTCTCAGGTGGGTCGATCGACATGAGTGGCCTGCCCGACGCGCGGTCGATCACGCCCCGATGAGTGCGCGGTCGCTGGCGTTGAATTGCCATGCCTGCCACGGTACGAAAGACCGTCATCAGGGGGTGTTCGGAACCGAGTGCTCGAGTTGCCACACGACGACGCAGTGGTTCGTGGCGCAGTTCCAGCACCCGTCCATGAACTCCATTGCCTGCTCGCAGTGTCATTTGGCGCCGCCAAGCCACTACATGATGCACTTCGCGATGGTTTCGGTGCCGGTTGCCGCCGCAGGTTCCGGCGAGGTCTCGGGTTGCTGCGGGCCCGTGACGGTGGAGCAGTGCTACAGATGCCACCAGCCGACGTCCTGGAACGATATCAAGGGCGTCGGCTGGTACAAACATCATTGAACTGGTGGCTCGAGCGTTGACGGGTGGTGCTTGCACACCTGTCCATTCCGTTGAGAGACATGGAGGAAGATCGAAATGAAGACATGGGCGATTTATATAGCCGCTGCGGCTGCAATAGGATGTATGGCGGGCCTGACCTCTGTTCCGGCGCATGGACAGGAATCGGTTGCCGACACTGCTCTGACGCGACAGGACGTGGGCAAGATGCAACGGGAACTTTCGAGTCTTCGCGCCGAGATGCAGACGCTGATCCGACGGCTGGAGAACGAAAGCTCCGATTCACAGACTTTCGTGGGAAAGGCGTCACCTACGGATGCGGCTGGGATGACGGAGATGGGGAGCCCGAAGGGCATGTCAAGCATGGGGCAGCGACACGGCGGCAAGATGTCCGGCGGGACGGTGGCCGGTAAACCGATGTCCGACGCTCCCGGCCACATGGACATGGCCGGCATGCCGATGATGCAGATGATGGAAGCAATGTGCTCTGGCCGGGGAGCGAACGAAATGACGGGAGCGGCTGCGATGGGCGTAGTGAACGGCGGAGCAGGAATGCTCGCGCCTTCTGCATTGCCAGGGTTTGCGGGACAGTCTCATCTCTATCATATCGGAGCCACCGGGTTCTTTCTCGATCATCCCCAGCACATTGTACTGACGCTCGAACAGCAACGGCGTCTCGCTGAAATCAAAGAGCAGACGATGCTGCAGGACAAAGAATCGAATCGCAGGATCGAGGCGGCCGAACAGAGATTGTGGACGCTCACCGGAGCGGACGAACCACAGATAGGTGAGATTGAAAAGGCCGTTCGAGAGATCGGCGAGACAGAAGTCAATCGACGCCTGATGTTCATCCGCGCCGTCGGTACTGCTGCCAGCGTGCTCAGCGAAGCACAGCGCCAGCAGCTGGTCGGAATGGCGCCCGCTGACTCTGGCAACCAGGATCATCACTGAAATGTCACTTTCGGATCGTGCGGAAATGCTCCGAGGTCTACGCGGTACAACGCTGCGGGTGCAACCCCGGGTTCCAATCGGACGATGAGCGGCGCCAACGGATGGCGCGAAGCCATCGAGTGGATCGGGTTCGGATTCGAAGGGCTTGGTGTGGCCGTGATTGCAGCCGGCTCGATCGTTGCGGTTTTCCGCGTCGGATTGATGCCTCGGGAGCGGCTGCAGATTCCGTACCGCCGACTGCGCCAGGAACTCGGCGGTGCGATTGTCCTCGGTCTGGAGTTTCTTGTGGCGGGTGACATCATCCGCACCGTTGCCGTCGACCCTACGCTCCGCAATGTCGCGGTGCTCGGGCTGATCGTACTGATTCGTACGTTTCTGAGCGTCACGCTGCAACTGGAGATCGACGGGTGTTGGCCGTGGCAACGCGGTGCAGTGTACGGTGTTGATCAGACCAGTGACGCGGCATGGGTGAGGGCGAATCGTCGTCAGCCCACAGATGACCGCGCAAAGCGCTGACGCCGCGCGTGCCGCGGCACTCCCTGCCACCGTTACGCGGCGAAGCCGATTCCGCTGCACGGGATTGAGCCGTGTGCTCGTCTACCGCGTTCGCGTTGGTCCACGCCTGGCGATTTGGCGTGGCCTTTGTCGCCGGTCTGTTGCTGGCCTGGTCCGTGAAGATCCTGAATCCGGTGGCCTGAGCGCACTCTCCTGCTTGACCTGTGTGTCGCATGCAGGTCGTAGGCTGCATCCCTGGTACAGGAATCACGGGTCGGTCCGGCCCGGGGCTCAGGAGGAGGCTCATGACGATAGACAGGGAAGACAGGAAATCAGTGGGAGGCAACGGACCGTTGCCTGATGCCGGCGATGCGGCGGATGACACGGTGGCCGTGGTCCTCGCCGGCGGCCGGGGCGCGCGGCTAGGCGCATTGACCCGGTATGAATGCAAGCCTGCCCTGCCTTTCGGCGGATTCTACCGCAACATCGATTTCTCCCTGTCGAACTGCGTGAACTCCGGCATCGAGCGGATCGGCGTTGCGACGCAATACCGGGACGGATCGCTGATCGCACACCTCGCCCAGGCCTGGATGGCCGGCTCGGCATCGTCGCGGTTGCAGGTCGACATCTGGCGGTCGGCGGCGTTGCCGGATTCCGAGGGTTACCGGGGCACGGCGGATGCCGTCTATCGGAACTGGCGGAACATCGAAGCTCACGGTCGGCGACTGGTGCTGGTGCTGGCGGGCGATCACGTCTATCGGATGGACTATCGGCCCATGCTGGCCCAGCACGTGGCCAGCGGCGCCGACGTGACGGTCGGCTGCATCGAGGTGCCCATCGCCGAAGCGAGCCAGTTCGGGGTGATGACGGTGGATGCGGACAGTCGGATCCGGCGTTTTGCCGAGAAACCCGACGCGCCGGAGCCGGTACCCGGCCGACCTGGCAGGGCGTTGGGTTCCATGGGCATCTACGTCTTCGATCGTGCGTTTCTCGGCCGGCTGCTGGCGGCCGATGCCATGAACCCGGCATCGAGCCACGACTTCGGTCGCGATCTGATTCCCGGGCTGGTCGGCCGGGCGCGGCTGATGGCCTACCCGTTCACGGAACGCGCCGCCGTCGGGGCCGGGTACTGGCGCGATGTCGGCACGCCCGCCGCGTACTGGCGCGCCCACATGGAGCTGCTCGACGGCATTCCCGGGGTAGAACTGGGGGATGACGCCTGGCCGGTCCTGCCCCTCGACGCCGCGCGGCGCGGGGCCCGGGCGGATTCCTGGTGTTCGGCCCGGCAGGGCGGATCGCTGGTATCCCGCGGCGGCCGAATCGATGCAGCCGAACTGCATCGATCGGTCGTGTTCAGCGGCGCGTGGGTAGCAGCCGGCACCGAACTGCGCAATGCCGTCGTTCTGCCGCGGGCTACGATTGGTCGCGATTGTCGACTGATCAACGTGATCGTCGACGCCGGGGTTCGCGTGCCGGCCGGCACGGTAGTGGAGGCGCCGGCGCATCGGTTCGGTATCGTGGAGCCGGCGCTGTTGAGCTCGGCTACCGACTTCTCGGCACTGGCGGGTACGGCTGCGGCTTCGACGCTGAAGCGACGTACGTCGGGATAGCGCATCTTCGGGAGGCGGCGGGGATGGTGCCATGGGTTCTCGGCGGGCCATCGTGATCCCGCTGCGTGACGACAACCCCACGGCCGCCCGGCCAGTGATCACGCTCGCCATTCTGTTCGCGGTAGCTGTCGTGTTCCTCTGGCAGCAATCGCTGCCGCCGGCCGGTTTCGAGGCAGCCGTCTACGCGTTGGGGTTGATCCCCGGCGTCCTGTTCGGTCTGCACGCCCTGCCCGACGAACTATCGATCGTCAGCTCCGAGGTGACGGTGCTGACGTCGATGTTCACGATCGGTGTCAGCGGGGCAATTTCCGGCGTGCTGGGCGCGTACCTTCTGCTGTTTCCCAAAGCCCGCGTGCTGGTGCTGATTCCGATAGGTTTGTTCCTCTACACCGTTCTCTGGCCTGCACGACTGGTGCTACTCGGCTGGTTCGTTCTGCAATTGGTCGGCAATGCCCTCGCGGACAGCAGTGCCGGTGGGGTCGCGTTTCGGGCCCACGTGGGCGGCTTTTTGGCCGGAATGCTCCTGATACCGCTGTTCAGGCGTCCGCATTTCCGTCTGCACAATCCGCTGCGCGGTTGACGGTCAACGGTCCGCGCGCAGCCAACTCAGGTGTTCATACGCGCCGGACCAGAAGAAGCCGAGACTCACGGCGAACAGCACTTCCTCCAGGGGCACGCCGAACAGCAGCAGGCCGGAGATGCCCGCCAGGTTCCACACCGAGTCCACGTAGTCTGGATATACCCACACCAGGCTGAGGAAGAACAGGAAATAGAACGCGCCGAACAGCGCCGCCCCGGCGAGCATCTTGCGCAACAGATCGGGCCGGCACCAGGCCGCGAGTGATCCGCCAATGCCGAGCGCGACGATGACGGCGTAGATCGGGTTGAGCCCGTCGATCGGATAGAGCGCCAGGAACACCAGCGCCGGCGACAGCAGCGCCGCAGCGTGCCAGCGGTGCCGTCGACCCTGCCGGTCGGCGGCCGGCATCGGCCTGTGGCTCACGGGGAAGAGCCATTCGTAGAGGGTTCCGGCCAGGCCGCCGACGGCGAACGCGAACACCAGGCTCTCGATGTCGAATCCGGTGCGCTGCGCCAGATCGAACAGCGTCGGCGGATTCCAGTACTCGGGCACGAACAGGGGTTCGGTCAACCCCAGCAGGGCCGTGAGCGTGCTGGTCACCAGCATCTCGCGGCGGCTGGCCGGCGAGCGCAGAGAGGCGAACACCAGCGCCCAGAGAACCAGCAGAATGACGCTCCACAGAACGTAGGCATAGCTCATGCCGGGCCCGAGTGTGCGGCCGCCGCTGGCGGGATCCACAATTGCCACAGCGACACCAGG
The DNA here is from genome assembly GCA_040219935.1 of Pseudomonadales bacterium. Taxonomy (GTDB): domain Bacteria; phylum Pseudomonadota; class Gammaproteobacteria; order Pseudomonadales; family Azotimanducaceae; genus UBA7803. The sequence goes on from JAVJUA010000018.1 coordinate 112,330, forward strand.
ATCTGCACCGTCAGGCTCAGACCGAGCAGCCCGCCGCTCACCACGACGACGTAGGCGTATACCGGATCGCGTTTTGTCAGAAACCACGCGAGAATGTCCGCCAGCATCGCCGCGAAAGGCAGCACGATCAGCGACACCTTGAGCCAGGGACGCATTGTCGCCAATCGGAAGATCAGGCCTACAGCGAACAGCAGCAGCCCGATGCCGAACAGGTGGATGTGCGAGAGCTTCATGAGCGTGTGCAGAGACTCGCCCAGGTCCACCTCGGCGACCTGCTGCACAGCCGCGAAAGTCGTGAGATCGGGCACCGCCAATCCGGACCCGGGGTTGTGGCACGCGGTACAGGAGCGCTCGAGGATCGGCTGCACGGTGGACTCGTATCCGGCCGCGCTCGCTCCGGATTTGAGCCAGGCGACGATCTCGTTGCGAGCGTCGATGTCGATGTATCCCGCCATCGGGCCGCGGATGGCGGCCTCGAGCCGGGTGCCGCTGCGGTTGCCATAGTAGTTGTCGGCAATGTCTTCGATGGAGACGCCGGGCTGTTCGTCATGGCCGGCGTGGCTGGTGTACAGGTAGATCATCGCCATCAGATAGCCGAGACCGACGACGAGCAGAAAGCTCGTGAACAGGGCTTTCTCGCTCGATGTGCAGTCGCACAGCCGCGCGGGCGACGGGTGCCCCGTCATGCGGGTGTGTCCCTGCGCGGTGCGAAGAAGTCGCTGACCAGTCCCAGGCTGCGATCGGTCAGGTCGATGGATTGTGCCGCGTCGCGCTCGCGGCCGGTCAGCGCGCGAATCGCGTCGATGGTCTCCGGGATCACGATGGCCTGGTTGAACACCTGATAGGTGTAGAACGCTTCGTTGCCCTGAACCGAGAGCCCGTCCTCCCACAGGGCAACCTCCCACAGGTCGCCGCGCGGGCGGCCGAGATCCTGCATCAGGGTGGCGGTGCTGTTCAGCGCGGCGAGCCCGTCCGCCATACGCACGAAGGCGATACGCGGGGCGGCGCGGAAGGCGTCGAGCACGTCCTCGCGCTCGGCCGCGCGAGTCAGTTCCACGCACCAGGTGTGCAGATGACTGACGTTGTGGGCGGCCTTGACGGCGATGGTCACCACGTCGAGGTCCGGCATCACGGTCTGCGCGTCCGGTCCCTGATGGCTGGGAATCACCGGTTCCGGCAGAACCGTGTTGATGATCCCTTCCAGGTGACCTTCCCACGGGTCGGAAGCCCGTCGCACCAGCGTGCCCCGGGCGCGGCTGAGCAATCCGGCCTGTTTCAGCGCGCCGAGGGTGCGGACGATGGACGTGGTGTTGCAGGACACGACCCGGGTGCTCTGGCGGTCGAGGGCGCTGGCGTAGTTGGCCTGGGCCACGAACGAGTGGCCGGTGAGATCGTGGGATTCCCCACCCTGGAACACCGATTTGACGCCCGCCGCATCGTAACGCGTCTTGTTGGCCGCGCCGAAGCGCTTGGGCGTGCAGTCGACGATCACATCCACGGCGCCGAGCAGATCGTCGAGGCTGCCGGTGATGGCGAGGCCGGCCGTGGACATGGCGACCGCTGCCTCTTCGGACGCGGCGAACAGCGGGATGTCCAGAGACTGCGCCGTTCGCGTACGGTAGTCGGCGGCAATGTCGGCGGCACCCACGAGCTGCATGTCCGGCTGCCTGCGCACGGCGTCGGCGACACGCTTGCCGATTACTCCATAGCCGTTGACCCCCACCTTGACCGGTTCCATCTGACGCTCCTGGCTGTTGACGATGAGCGGCGGAGGGTAGGACCTGTATGCGGGAGACAGGTCAATCGGTTCCTGGATCCGCCGGGCCGGGGTCTGGTCGAGACCCGCGGATCAGTTTGATCTCCAGCGGGTGGCGCACGTCGACGTGGACGTCGCGTTGCGGGAACGCGATGACGATACCTGCATCGGCGAACCGGGTGTTGATGGCGCGATGCAGGTCGGTGATCGTCTCCAGACGAACTTTGAGGGATGGCACGAAACAGCGCAGTCCGAGGGTCAGCGCATTGTCTCCGAAGCCCTCGAACGTGACCAGCGGTGCCGGGTCCCGGAGCACGTTCGGGTGTTCGTTCGCGACCTCCTGAGTCAGCCGCAGCGCCGACTCGACGTCGCTTCCATAGGCAATCCCGATCGTGAAGTAGATCCGGATGACGTCGTCGGACAGCGACCAGTTCAAAACTCGCCCGGTAATGAACTCCTTGTTCGGAACCAGCAGTTCCTGGCGGTCCCAGTTGGTGATGGTGGTCGCGCGGATCCTGACCTGGGTGACCGTGCCGCTGGTGTCGCCAACGGTGACGACATCACCGACCCGGATCGGTCGTTCCATGAGGATGATCAGGCCGCTGATGAAGTTGGCGACGATTTCCTGCAGGCCGAATCCGATCCCGACACCGAGCGCGGCAACCAGCCATTGCAGCTTGGACCAGTTCACGCCGATGGTGCCGAGCACGATGCCGATACCGGTGATCGCGATGGCGTAGCGCGTCAAGGTGGTGAAGGCGAGGCGGCTGCCGGCCGTGACCGTCTGGCGCTGGCGCAGGATGATTTCGATCAGAGATGGTAAGTTGCGTACCGCCACGACGGTCAGCAGCACGGCCACGGCCGCCCTCAGCAGGTCACCCAGAGTCACGGCCCGTGAAGCGCCTTGTCCGTCGCTTCCGGCCAGGAACGTCCACAGCGTCACGTCGTTCAACAGGCGACCGGCCGGCAGGACATTCGACCATATGCCGAAGACGCCGAGCAGGCCGGCCACCGCCAGAACGACATTGACCAGCTTGCGGGTGTCCGAGTCCAGGGTGGCGATGTCGAGCGTTGGTGCGTCGGCCGGGGCCGGTGTGTCGTCTGCCTGTGTCGTTTCGGGTGGCGGCCTGCCGCGCGCGGCTTCCCGGTGTGCGAGCGCCTGGCGCAGGCGCAACCGGCGGCGCGTGACCAGCAGCCACCGGACGATCAGTTCGTGCAGTAACACCAGGCCGAACAGCAGCCACAGGGTATTGATGAGCTTCATCAGCAGCGTGTCGGCCGAGTACATGTAGCCGGCCATCGCCATCAGGGCCAGCCCCAGCGGAATCGATGTGGCGGCCACTACGTAGATCCATGCCTGCAGCGTCGGTTGGGTACGCCCGCGGGGCATCAACGCGCCGGCGATTCCGCTACCAGGGGCGAATAATCGGTACAGGAACAGCGTCAATCCGCCGACAAGAACGAGAAAGCTCAGTCGGCTGAGTGCGCCGCCGAGATCGGCGTCCTGAAATTCACGGTTGGCCACCGTGACGAAGGCGGGCGCCAGCAGGGTCACCAGCAGAACGTCCATCTGCCGCTTCAGACGCGCCAGTCCCGGGGCAGACCAGTGGAAATGTCCTTCCGCTACGCCCCCAGGGCTGCAGAGCAGGCGGAAGGAGCGGAGAAAGAACAGCAGCGGCGAGATCCGCAGCAGCCCTGTGCCGACGGCCGCCGAGGCTTCGGTGGCCCGCGGCGACTCAACGAGCTGCCAGCCGGTTACGGCGATGAACACCGGCCAGGGCAGGGCCAGCAGCAGCGTCAGGCCTAGCGCTTTCAGTGTGTATGCGAAGCGGTCGGACGAAGGGCGTCGTCGTGCTCTGGTCCCGGTCGCGCGCAGCCGTTCGCGCAGTGCCCGGCGCTGCCACGCCGCGACCAGCAGGAGGAGTATGACCAGAATCTGCGGCGCCGAGTGCGTGGCCTGGTAGGCGAATACGGTCGCCGACTCCAGCCACCGCTCCGGGGCGAGGAATCGCGCCAGGTCGTCCGGCAGGGTCAGCAGATCGGCAATGCCCGTTGCGCCACTGCTGCGCACCCAGAGCAGATGTTCCGCCAGGTATTCCTGGTAGTCGTCGCGCAGCGTATGAATCTGGGACTCCAGGTACTCGACTTCCGCCAACTCGCGGAGATAGTCATCGTTCAACGCCATCGTCTGGCGCAGCAGACTCCGGCGCTGCTCGGCGAGCGCTGTGAGCTGCGCTCGGGAAGGACGATCGTCCGGCCCGGCAAGGCGCAGCATCTCGTCGACATGGCGGGCCACGTCGCGTGCACTGCGCCAACGCTGGTCGAGGCGGATGTTACGCAGGCTGGCGGCGGCGATCTCTTCTTCGCGCTGCCGCGGCGCGTGGCGTGCCTGGCGGAGCTCCGATAGCTGGCGACGCTCTTCGCCGAGATAGCGGCCGAGCACCCGATTCACGCCAGCGTCTTCCAGCTTCTGTCGGGTGCCGCGGAAGCGCTGTCGGAGTTCATCGAGGCGACGGGCCGTCGCCTCCTTGTTCTGGCTGACGCGTTCGAGGGCGGCGCCGATCTCGCTCAGTGTGGTCGCTAGCTCACGGATGTCGTCGATTAGAGTCTGGATCTGCGGCTGAGCTTCTCCGTCGCCGAGTGCCTCGAGATCCACCGCTGCCAGGGCTTGCTCGGTGTTTCTGCGGCGCCGCTGCGAGAGGCGATCCTGCAAGGCGCTCACGCGGCTGCGCTCGGCCGCCAGGTCGATTGCGGCGCGATCGCGCTCGGCTTCCAGAAGCTCGACGCGATCGGGATGGCTGAGCAACTCCTGCTGCAACGCCTCGATCTCCGCTTCCAGCGCCTCCAGTGCCGTCTGTTGCGCCCAGTGCTGCGCTTCGATCTGGCTGGCCGAGCTGGAACCGGTAAGACGCTCCGTGATCGCCGCCGCCTCCTGTACGGCCGCCGACAGCCGCTGCCTGACGGCGCCGGGTCGTAGGGATGCATCGACCAGGCGCTGTTCGAGGTCGGCGAGATTCAGGGCAGCGGCGGCCTCGTCGGCTTGCGCCTGGCGCAGCCGCCGGTCCAGCTCGTCGGGGGTCGGGTCTGCTGCGTCCGACAGTGCGCGCAAGGGGTCGGACGGGTCCGCCTCCTCGAGTGCGCGGCGAACCTCGCGGGTGCGCTGTGGGGCGTTCGCGCGCAGGCGTTGCAGACGCGCCGCGGCGGCGCGATGGGTGCGCGCTGCAGCGAGATTGTTCAGCAGGTTGCGGTAGCTTTCCGCGACGAGGGTTCTGGTGGCGTCGTCCCCCGGGGATGTTTGCAGCGCCTCGAGCCGGGACTCGACGAGTTCCGGGTCGACGTCACGGGTACCGTGCTGGCGTGGGGCGCTGTCGGTCGCCTGGGCGTGCGGTGCGGCTGGGGCGACCGCGAGGAACACCGTCAACGCCGCGCGCAGCAGGCGTCCGACCCGTTGTCGGCGTAACGCGGAGGTCGCCGTGCGGCGCTTATCGAAGCTCATGGGCGGTCGGCATTCCTGGACGGCGGACAGGCATGGGCACAATAGGACCTGTGGGCGGGTCACAGGTCAACCGCCGGGTTGCGGCGCGGGTTGCGACGAGCGGTGTCGGCCCGCTTGACCTGTGAGTCGCATACACGTCGTAGCCTTCGATGCCTCTCTGGATGACATGGGAAGACCGCGAATGCCGCCAACCAGCGACCTCATCCTCGTCACCGGCTCCAGCGGCCGTATCGGCAGCGCGGTCATGCGCCGGGTGCGGGAGCATTTCGACAACGTCGTGGGCTTCGACCGTGACGCCCCGATGCCGGCGCAGCCGGGCTGTGAGTTCATTGCCGTGGACGTCACGTCGGACGAGAGCGTGGCCAACGGCTTGCGGGTGGTCGGCGAACACCATGGCCGGCGCATCGCGTCGGTCATCCATCTGGCGGCGTACTACGACTTCCTCGGCAAGCCGAGCCGCCTGTACGACGAGGTGACCGTGGCGGGCACGCGGCGGCTGCTGCGTGGTCTGCGGGATGGTTTCGAGGTACAGCAGTTCCTGTTCGCGAGCACCATGCTGGTGCACGCGCCGGGTGAGCCGGGCGTGTACCTGAACGAGGATTCGCCGATCGGTCCGACCTGGGCCTATCCGGAATCGAAGGTCCGCACCGAGCAGCTCATTCGCGACGAACGGGGGCCCATTCCGGCCGTGTTCCTGCGCATTGCCGGCGTCTATGACAATGGTTGCCACTCGCCGCCACTCGCGCACCAGATCCAGCGCATCTACGAGCGCCAGCTCGCCGGCCATCTGTACTCGGGAGAGACGGCCCACGGACAGACGTTCATCCACCTGGACGATCTGGTGGACGCCATCGAGCAGGCCGTGATGCGCCGTGATCGACTGCCGGAGGAGGTTCCCATTCTGCTGGGCGAACCGCAGGTGCTGAGCTACGACGAGCTGCAGCACAGTTTCTATCGGCTCATTCACGGCGAGTCGCACGAGACCCACGAGGTGCCGGGGCCGATGGCGAAGATCGGCGCGTGGATTCAGGATCACCTGCCCGGTCAGGAACCCTTCGTCAAGCCGTGGATGATCGATCGCGCCAACGATCACTACGCGGTGGACATCACCCGTGCGCGGGAACTGCTCGGCTGGCAGCCGGAGCGTTCGCTGCACGGCACCTTGCCGAAGATGGTCGCCGCCCTCCACGCGGACCCGCTCGGCTGGTACCGGGACAACGGGCTCGAGGTGCCGCGCTCGCTGCGTGACGGCACCGATCGGGAACGGGAGCCCGGCCGATGAGCGACATGAAGCGGACATCGGACGGCGGGCATCACGGCCACGGCGGCCATGGCCACCACGCTGTGACCGGACACGGCGAAGGCGAGGTGAACATGATGGTCGCCGATCACCGCGCCATGCTCTGGCCCCACCATCTGAGCCTGATGCTCGGACTGTGGCTGATCACCACGCCGTTCACCCTGGGCTATCTCAGTGACTTCGCGCCGGATGCCAATCAGCTCCGGGTCATGGCCGAGCGCGGCCTGCCGTCGTTCGAATGGCGCAATCTGGCCATGGCCTGGAGCGACGTGGTGAGCGGCGTGCTGATCGTCGTGTTCAGCGCGCTGGCGGCCAATGCCGACCGCCGCTTTCCCTGGGCACAGTGGGCGAACGCCGCCGTGGGCACCTGGCTGCTGTTCGCGCCGCTGGTGTTCTGGGCGCCGCTGGCGGCCGCCTACACCAATGCGACCCTGGTGGGCGCCCTGGTCATCGCGCTGGCCGTGCTCATACCCATGATGCCCGGCATGAGCATGGCCGGGATGATGGGCGGGCCGGACATCCCGCCGGGCTGGGCGTACACGCCGGCGAGCTGGGTGCAGCGCCTGCCGATCGCAGTGCTGGCGCTGATCGGCTTCTTCATCGCCCGCTACATGACCGCTTATCAGCTGGGTTACACCGATAGCGCCTGGGACCCGTTCTTCGGTGACGGCACCGAGGTCATCATCACCTCGGACGTCTCCAAAGCCTGGCCCATCGCCGACGCCGGCCTCGGTGCCGTGGTGTACATGCTCGAGCTGGTCATGACCTTCATGGGTGGCAAGGACCGCTGGCGCACCATGCCGTGGATGGTGCTGGCACTGGGCGTGCTGATCGTGCCGCTGGGCGTGACCAGCATTTTCTTCGTCATCATTCAGCCGATCACCATCGGCACCTGGTGCACGCTGTGCTGGGTGGCGGCCATTGCCATGCTGGTGATGATTCCGTACTCCCTGGACGAGTTCGTCGCCATGGGCCAGTTTTTGACCTGGGCGCGGCGCCAGGGCAAGCCGTTCTGGCGCACGTTCTGGACCGGAGACGCCATGGACGGCGGCAGCGACGACCGGTCGCCGGGCGTGCTCGGGCCGGTGAGCGGTTGGGTCCGGGAGGGCGCCCGGGGCATGACGTTGCCGGTGCCGCTGCTGCTGAGCACGGCCGTCGGCACCTGGCTGATGTTCTCCCGGGTGACCGTGGGCAACAGCGGTTCGATGGCCGACAGCGATCACCTGATCGGTGCGCTGGTGGTGACGTTCTCCATCATCGCGTTCTCCGAGGTCGGGCGCAGCGTGCGCTGGCTCAATGTGCCGCTGGGGCTCTGGCTGCTCGCTGCGCCCTGGCTGCTCGACGGCGCCGGGTCGGCCCTGGCCGTGTGGAACGGGATTTTGAGCGGGCTGCTGCTCGTCGCGCTGGCGCTGCCGAGGGGCGCGATCCGGGAGTCCTATGCCGGCTGGAACCGCTACATCGTCTGACCAGGAGAGCCGCGGATGAAAATCGCGATGATCGGTGCCGGGCGCATGGGCGGTGACATGGTTCGCCGGCTGTTGCGGCACGGGCACGAGTGCGTGGTCTACGATCGTGACCGCGCCGCGGTAGCCCCGCTGCAGCAGCTGGGTGCCCAGGCGGCTGGGTCCGTCCGGGAGCTGACGGAAGCCCTGACACCACCCCGGGTGGTGTGGGTCATGATCCCCGCCGCCGCGGTGGACGCGGCGCTGTCCGATCTGGTGGCCTGTCTCCAGGCCGGCGACACGGTCGTCGACGGCGGCAACTCTCACTACCAGGACGACCTGCGACGTGCGCACGAGCTCGACGCCTGGGGCATTCACTTTGTCGACGTGGGAACCAGCGGCGGGGTTGCCGGGCTCGAGCGCGGCTACTGTCTGATGATCGGCGGCCCGGAGCAGGCAGTCGCACGCCTCGAGCCCATATTCGCGAGCCTGGCGCCGGGCGTTGCGGCGGCACCGGCCACGCCGGGGCGCGAGGACAATGCCGGCACCGCGGATCGCGGTTATCTGCACTGCGGCCCCCATGGCGCCGGCCATTTCGTGAAAATGGTTCACAACGGCATCGAGTACGGCCTCATGCAGGCCTATGCCGAGGGCTTCAACGTGCTACGTCATGCCGGCATCGGCGCGCGCGCCGCGCGCGAGGAGAGTGCCGAGACCGCACCGTTGCGTGAACCCGCCCACTACGGTTATCGGTTCGATCTTCCCGAGATCGCCGAGCTGTGGCGGCGCGGCAGCGTCATCCCCTCATGGTTGCTCGATCTGACCGCGCAGGCGCTGCTCGCCGATCCCGCACTCGAGCGCTACGCCGGCCGGGTGGCCGATTCCGGCGAGGGCCGTTGGGTCGTCAACGCCGCGCTCGATGAAGGGGTACCGACGCCGGTGTTGAGCGCGGCGTTGTACGCGCGCTTCAGTTCCCGGGGCCGTGCTGCGTTCGGCGATCAGATACTGTCCGCGATGCGGAACGGGTTCGGCGGGCACGCCGAGCCGGAGGCTTAGCCCGGTGTCGCGGCGGTCCTGCGACGCGCTGGTGGTGTTCGGCATCACCGGCGACCTGGCGTACCGGAAGATCATTCCGGCCTTGCAGGCGCTCGCGCAGCATGGCGATCTCGACATGCCGGTCATCGGTATGGCGCGCGAAGGCTGGTCGCGGGAGCGTCTGCTGGAGCGGGTGCGCGACAGCCTGCGGGACAGTGGCCGGATCGATGCACAAGCGGTCTCGCGGCTGTCTGCACGCCTGTCCTATGTGGGTGGAGATTATCGTGATCCCGCCACCTACGCGCGCCTGCACGAGGCGCTCGGTGGCCGCGACCGGCCGCTGCACTACCTGGCTATCGCGCCCGGCATGTTCGAGACCGTGATCGAGGGGCTGTCCGCGGCCGACTGCACGGCGCAGGCCCGGGTGGTCGTGGAGAAGCCTTTCGGCCGCGATCTGGCGTCGGCACGGGCACTGAACCGCACGCTGCACCGGGCGTTCGCCGAGGATGCCGTGTTTCGCATCGACCACTACCTGGGCAAAGAGGCGGTGCAGAATCTGCTGTATTTCCGCTTCGCCAACGCCTTTCTCGAGCCGATCTGGAGTCGCCAGTACGTCGACAGCGTTCAGATCACCATGGCGGAGTCGGACGGTGTGGCGGGCCGCGGCCGGTTCTTCGAGGAAGTCGGCAGCATTCGCGATGTCGTGCAGAACCATCTGCTGCAGGTCGTCGCCCTGCTGGCGATGGATGCGCCGGCGGGTCGGGCCCCGGATGCCGTGCGCCGGGAAAAGCTGCGGCTGCTGCGGGCCATGCGACCCGTCGACCCACGGCGGATGCTGCGCGGGCAGTATCGCGGCTATCGCGACGAGCCGGGGGTCGCGGCCGATTCCCGGGTCGAGACCTATGCCGCCCTCGAGCTCACCATCGATACCTGGCGCTGGGCCGGCGTGCCGTTCTACATCCGCGCGGGCAAGCGCCTGCCGGTTACGGCCACCGAGGTCATGGTGCGGCTTCGGCCGCCGCCGCTGGCGGCGTTCGAAACCGAGGCGGCGCGCCCTCCGGGCAACCACTTCCGGTTTCGTCTCAGCCCTGAAGTGATCATCGCCGCCGGCGCCCGAGTCAAGCAGCCGGGCGAGGCCATGCGCGGCGAAGCCGTGGAGCTGGTGTTCCGGCACACGCGCAGCGAAGACGCGCTGCCCTACGAGCGTCTGTTGCGGGACGCGCTGCGTGGCGATGCCGCCTTGTTCACCCGGGACGACGCTGTCGAGGCAGCCTGGCAGGTAGTGGCGCCGGCGCTCGAGACGGAATCCGACATTGCACCGTACGAACCCGGTAGCTGGGGCCCGGCCGCGGCAGCGGATCTGATCCTCGGCGACCACGGCTGGCACGAGCCAGTGGCGGAGGCGAGCGCGCCGTGTTGATGGCGCCGCCGTGGTGGGCCGTCGCGACCGCGGGCTATGACCGGCGCCGCGCCGAATTTTCTTGGAACAAACGGGAGCAGACTATGGATTGGCTCGCTGAAAACTGGCTCTGGGTGCTGGTTGGCATCGCCTTCTTTGCGATGCATTTTGGTCATGGCGGTCATGGCGGTCATGGCGGTCACGGCGGTCACGGCGCTCAGGATGATGAACGCGAGCGACCCCGGAACGACAGAGACCGGACATGAAAACTGCAGTGGTTGAAGTCGCCGGTCTGGTTTCGGTGCTCAGCGCCGCCGGCGTGGAGAAACGCCTGCGGAGCGTTCCCGGAGTCACAAAGGCACAGGTCAACTACGTCGCCGGCAACGCCACGGTCAGCTACGATGAAGGCATTGTCGATCTGGCGGCCATCAGGGACGCGGTCCGGGCGTGCGGCTACCATTGTGCGGGTGAGGTGACACCGCGTCACGTCTGCGAGCCCGAAGCCCCGCCAGCGGGCGCGCACCGGCACGGCGCGGCGGACGAGGCTCATGCAGACCACGGTGACGGGGCCGCGGATACCCGGGACATGGCGCACGACATGGGCCACGGTGGCGGCGACATGCAGGCCATGGTGCGCGACATGCGCAACCGCTTCTGGCTCGCGTTCGTGTTCACGATCCCGATCTTCGTCTACTCGCCCATGGGCGGGATGTTCACCCCGCCCGCGCCGCCATTCGGTCTGCGGCTCGAAGTCTGGCTGTTTCTGCTCGGCAGCATCGCCGTGCTGTGGCCGAGCTGGCCGTTCTTTGTCGCCGCCTGGCGGGCACTGCGCAACGGCGTGCTCAACATGGCGGTGCTGGTGGTGCTGTCGGTGGGCACGGGTTACCTGTTCAGCGTCGGCGCCACGTTCTTCTTCGACGGCGTGCAGTTCTACGAAGCGGTGGCCGTGCTGCTGGTCTTCATCCTGCTCGGCCACTGGCTCGAGATGCGGGCCCGCGCCGGCGCGTCGGAAGCGATTCGCGCGCTGCTCGACCTGGCACCGCCGACCGCCATGGTCGTTCGCGATGGTCAGGAGGTCGAGATGCCGACGGCCGAGGTCCTCGAGGGCGATGTCGTCGTGCTGCGTCCCGGCAACAAGATTCCCGTGGACGGCGAGGTCGTAGAAGGTGACTCCCAGGTCGACGAGTCCATGCTCACCGGCGAGTCGATGCCGGTAGCGAAGACTGTTGGCGACACGGTCATCGGCGCCACCATCAACAAGAGCGGTACGCTGCGCTATCGGGCCACCAAGGTGGGTGCCGATACGGCGCTGGCGCAGATCGTCAAGCTGGTCCAGGAAGCGCAGAGTTCCAAGGCGCCGTCGCAACTGCTGGCGGACAAGGCGTCACAATGGCTGGTGCTGATTGCCATGGTGATCGGCGTGGCGACCTTTGCGGTCTGGTACTGGTGGATCGGCGCGCCGCTGCTGTTCGCGATCACCCTCACCATCACCGTGTTCGTGATCGCCTGTCCCGATGCGCTCGGACTGGCGACGCCGATGGCTGTAATGGTGGGTACCGGGCTCGGTGCCATGAAGGGCGTGCTGATCAAGAACGCGTCCGCGCTGGAGGATGCGACGAAACTCGATGTCGTGGTGTTCGACAAGACCGGTACTCTGACCCTCGGTCAACCCGAAGTCGTAGAGGTCGTGGCAGCGCCCACGCTCGGCGAAGACGACGTGCTGGCGCTGGCAGCTTCCGTCGAGCGAGGTTCCGATCATCCGTTGGCCCAGGCGATTCTGCGCCGGGCGGGCGATCTCGCGATCGACAAGGCGAGCGGCTTCGAGGTCCTGGAAGGCAAAGGGGCGCGGGCCGAGTCCGGCGGCCACACGGTGCTGCTGGGGAATCGCCGCCTCATGACCGAAGAGGACGTGGATCTCGCCCCGCTGGCCACGGACATCGAGCGCCTGCAGGGCCGGGGGCAGACCGTGGTGCATCTGGCTCGCGACGGCGAGCTGGTCGGGCTGATTGCCATTGCCGACGCGCCGCGGCCAAGCTCCGCCGCCACGGTGAAACGGCTCCAGGCACGGGGTGTCGAAGTGGCCATGCTCACGGGCGACAACCAGCAGACCGCGCAGCGTATCGCCGGCGAGCTCGGGATCGACACGGTGTTCGCCGAAGTGCTGCCCGGCCAGAAGGCGGAGACCCTGAAGCAACTGCAGGACCGGGGCCGGAAGGTCGGCATGGTCGGCGATGGCATCAACGACGCGCCGGCGCTCACCCAGGCCGACGTCGGCTTTGCCATCGGCGCCGGTACCGATGTCGCCATGGAGAGCGCCGACGTGGTCCTCATGAAGAGCGATCCGTTCGACATCGTCGTTGCCATCGAGCTGTCACGGGCGACCCTGCGCAAGATGCACCAGAACCTGTTCTGGGCCGTGGCCTACAACGTGGCCGCGTTTCCGGCGGCGGCCGGTGTGTTTTATCCCCTGGTCATCAGTCCGGAAGTGGCTGCACTCGCCATGTCCGGGAGCTCGGCGCTGGTCGCCGTGAACGCGCTGCTGCTCAAGCGCCTGCGGCTCGATCAGAGCCGCGCGCCAGGCTGATTGCACACCGGGATGTCATAGATCATGGAGATACCCACGATGAGATCGATTTCAGCGACGAGGCGCGGTGAGATGTCGCGCCGACTGGGGATGCCGGCGCTGCTGCTGGCCGGTCTGCTGCTGGCAGGCTGTGATGACGAATCCACCGAGACCGCCTACAGTCGAACCAAGGATGGTGTGGTCGCCTATTTCGGGGTGGTGCCGTCCCAGGTGGTGGGTACGCACCCACCGGCACACCCGGAGGCGGCCATGCACGGTGGCGTGCCTGCCGACCCTCAGGCAAAGCACGTCATCGTCTCGTTGTTCGCCCGCGAGGACGATAGCCGGATCACCGATGCGCAGGTCACGGCGACCGTGCGGGCATCGCACCGAACCGGCCGGGGGGAAATCAAGCGGCTAGAGCCTTTCGTCGTGGATGGTGAGTTGTCCTACGGCAACTACTTCGACTTCGAGATGCACCGGCGATATCGGATAGACGTGGCGGTCCGCCTGACCGGCCGGGATGCGCCCATCGAGTTCACTTTCCACCGATGAGAACGCCCGTCCGGCGCGCAGCCCTTGACCTGTGTGTGGCATACATGCCGCATCGTCAGGCCCTATGAATACCACGGTCAGTCCTCTGGCGGGCGCGCCGCCACCAAACGATCTGCTCGTCGATGCCGGGGCGTTGACGGCGGCGTACGCGTCGATCGCGCCGGATCCGGACGATCCGGCCCAGCGCGTCGTGTTCGGAACCTCCGGTCATCGCGGCTCGGCGCTCCGTGGCAGTTTCAACGAGTGGCACGTCGCCGCCATCACTCAGGCGATCTGCAGCTACCGCAGCGCCCAGGGGATCGATGGGCCGCTTTATCTCGGGGTCGATACCCACGCGCTCTCGGAGCCGGCCTTTGCCACGGCGCTGGAGGTGCTGGCGGGCAATGCGGTGGAGGTGAGGATCGCGGGCGATGCCCGGTTCACGCCGACCCCGGCGGTATCCCTGGCCATCCTCGACGACCGGGACGGTGGCGCTGTCAGCATGGCCGACGGCATCGTGATCACACCGTCCCACAACCCGCCGGACCGCGGCGGCATCAAGTACAACCCGCCCACCGGCGGCCCGGCGGGAAGTGCGGTGTCGGCGTGGATCCAGCAGGAGGCGAACCGGCTGCTCGATGCCCGGCTTTCCGGCGTCAAGCGGCTGGCGCTGGCGTGCGCCCTGAAAGCTTCTGGGACGCGCTACTTCGACTACCTGAATCACTACGTCGAGGCGCTGCCCGAGGTGGTCGACCTGGCGGCCGTGGCCGCTGCCGGGGTACGCATCGGCGTTGATCCGCTGGGCGGCGCCGGCGTCGAGTACTGGGGTGCCATCGGCGAACGCTACGGGCTCGACCTGACCGTCGTGAACCACCGGGTCGATCCGACGTTCCGCTTCATGCGTGTGGATTGGGACGGACAGATCCGCATGGATCCATCCTCCACTTATGCCATGCAGGGCGTCGTGTCGCTGCGCGAGCGCTTCGATCTCACCGCCGCCTGCGATACCGATCACGACCGGCACGGCGTGGTGACGCCCGCCGGCCTGATGCCGGCCAACGATTATCTGGCGGCCATGGCGGACTACCTGTGCCGATACCGGCCGGAGTGGCCGGCGGCGGCCGCGCTGGGCAAAACCGTGGTCACCAGCGAGATGCTCGACCGGGTGGCGGCACGCCACGGCCGGGCGACGTACGAGGTGCCCGTCGGCTTCAAGTGGTTCACCAACGGTCTGCTGTCGGGAACGCTGGTGTTTGCCGGCGAGGAGAGCGCCGGGTCGTCGTTCGCGCGCCGCGACGGTTCGGTATGGACTACGGACAAAGACGGCATCACGGCCGTGCTGCTCGCCGCCGAAATGACGGCTCGCACCGGCCGCGACCCGGCCGAGCACTACAGGGACCTTGCCCGCCACGTCGGCGATCCGGTGTACCGCCGGATCGACGCGCCGGCGTCGCCGGAACAGAAGGCTCGCCTGGCCGCGCTCGGACCGGAACCTCTGGCCGGGCGAACCGTCGCCGGGGAAGCGGTCGAACGCGTCGTCACGCGGGCGTCGGGCAACGATGAGTCCATCGGCGGGCTGAAGGTGTCGACGCACGACGGCTGGTTCGCGGTGCGTCCGTCGGGTACGGAAGACCTCTACAAACTGTATGCAGAGAGCTTTCTCGGCGCCGACCATCTGGAGCGGCTGCTGGCGGACGCGCACGAACTCATCGACGGCGCACTGACGGCGGGCCAAGCATGAACGGTGACGAACTGAAGTACGGTCAGGTGCCAACGGACATCGAGGGCGTGGACGCGCTGATCGAGCTCGCCCTGGATCTGCGCTCGGAATGGCACCATGGCTCCGATTTTCTGTGGCGGCATCTCGATGCGGATCTGTGGGAGGCCACCCGCAACCCGTGGGCAGTGCTGCAGACGGTGTCGCGGCAGCGTCTCGAAACGGTGCTGGGGGAAGCGCAGTTCCACAGTGACCTGCAGGAGTTCGTTGCCGCCCGTCGTACCTCCGCGCAGGCGCCGGCCTGGTTCCAGGAGCAGCACGGCGACGCGGGACTGGACGGTGTCGCCTACTTCAGCATGGAGTTCATGCTCAGTGAGGCACTGCCCATCTACTCGGGCGGGCTCGGCAACGTGGCCGGCGACCAGCTCAAGGCGGCCAACGATCTCGGCGTGCCCGTCATCGGTGTCGGGCTGCTGTACCAGCAGGGCTACTTCCGTCAGCTGATCGACCCGGCGGGCGGACAGCAGGCGGTGTACCCGTACAACGACCCGGGCCAGCTACCGGTCACACCGCTGCGGGACGCGAACGGCGAATGGCTGCGGGTCAGACTGGCGATGCCGGGGCATGCGATCTGGGTGCGTGCCTGGCAGGCCCGGGTGGGGCGGCTCGAGCTATATCTGCTCGACACCAACGATGCCGCCAATCATCCGCCGTATCGCGGCATCACCGGTGAGCTGTACGGCGGAGGCCCGGAGCTGAGGCTGATGCAGGAGATGGTGCTGGGTATCGGTGGCTGGCAGCTCCTGAGGGCCCTCGGCAGGACCCCGGACGTCTGCCATCTCAATGAAGGGCACGCGGCGCTGGCCGTGCTCGAGCGGGCCCGCTGCTTCATGGCCGACTCCGGCGAGCCCTTCGACGTCGCGCTTGCGGCGACCCGGGCCGGCAATGTGTTCACCACCCACACCGCGGTGCCCGCCGGTTTCGACCGCTTCACGCCGGAACAGATGAGCCATTGCCTGCGCGGTTATGCGGAGGTCGGACTCGGCATCGGCTTCGACGACCTGCTGGCATTGGGCCGCCGGGACGCCGGCGGTTCCGGCGAGGACTTCAACATGGCTTATCTGGCGATCCGCGGCAGCGCGGCCGTGAACGGCGTGAGCCGGTTGCACGGCAGCGTCAGCAGGCGGCTGTTCGCGCCGCTGTTCCCGCGCTGGCCGGAGCAGGAGATCCCCATCGGTCACGTGACCAACGGCGTGCACACGCCGACCTGGGACTCCGCGTCGGCGGACGCCCTGTGGACCGACGCCTGCGGCCAGGATCGCTGGCGCGGCGAAACCGAGACCCTCGAGCGTGACATCTGCTGCGTCTCGGATGCCGAGCTGTGGCAGCTTCGCGGCGATGCCAGCGCCGCCTTCGTCGCCTACGTGCGGCGGCGCCTGAGCCGCCAGCTTGCCGAGTCCGGGGCGCCGACGGCCGCGGTGGAGGCGGCACAGCGAATCCTCGATCCAAAAACCATGACCCTCGGCTTCGCGCGCCGTTTCGCCACCTACAAGCGCCCCAACCTGCTGCTGCACGATCCGCAGCGCCTCGTGAGCCTGCTCGACCATGCCGAACGGCCGCTGCAGATCGTATTGGCGGGCAAGGCGCATCCGGCAGACCTGGCCGGGCAGGAGCTGATTCGCGAATGGATCGCCTTCGCGCGCCGACCGGAAGCCGCTGGGCGGGTGGTGTTCCTCAGTGACTACGACATGCACCTGGCGGAGCAGCTCGTGCAGGGCGTCGACGTCTGGCTGAACACGCCGCGCCGGCCCTGGGAAGCCAGCGGCACCAGCGGCATGAAGGTGCTGGTGAACGGCGGCATCAACCTCTCGGTGCTCGACGGCTGGTGGGCCGAGGCCTATACGCCGGAGGTCGGCTGGGCACTCGGCGATGGCCGGGAACACGGCGACGACGATGCCTGGGATGCGGCGGAGGCGGACGCCCTCTACGAGCTACTGGAGAACGAGGTCGTGCCGGAGTTCTACGACCGTGACGGCGACGGCATGCCCCGTGCCTGGGTGGCGCGCATGCGCGCCAGCATGGCCCGGCTGACCCCCTGGTTTTCGACCAATCGCACGGTCCGCGAGTATGTCGAGCGCTACTACCTGCCGGCCGCCCGCCGCTACCGCCGACGGACCGCGAAGCGCGGCGAGCTGGCGGCCGGAATCGCCTACTGGCGGCGAGCCCTCGACCAGCACTGGCAGGCGCTGCGCATCGCGGCCCCGCGCATCGATACCGAGGACGGCCAGCACCGCTTCGAGGCCGAGGTGGCGCTGGGCGGGCTGGACCCCCGGTCGATCGCCGTCGAGGTGTTCGCGGACGCCGTCGACGGCGGTGATGTCGTCCGACAGCCGATGACGTCGATCCCGAGGGCCGATGAGGCGTCCGGGATCCGGCGTTACCGGGCGGCGGTCCCGGCCGTCCGGCCCGCCACCGACTACACGGTGCGGATCGTTCCCCACAACGCGGATGCCGCTGTCCCGCTGGAAGCGCCGCACATTCATTGGCAGCGCTGACGACGCGCAGTATCTCGGAGGAGATTCTCACCCATGAACGACTCGAACATTGCACACACCGGAACGTGGGCGCTGGCGCTGATCATGATCGTCATCGCCTCGTGGGTGCTGTATCGGTTTCTCGCCCCGAAGACCTGGCGGGAGTGGGCGGGGGCGGGTCTGGTGCAGGCGTTCATCATCGCCCTGTATGCCGAGATGTACGGGTTCCCGCTCACCATCTACCTGCTGGTGCGGTTCTTCGGCCTCGATCAGGGCAATCTGAATGCCAGTCTCTGGTCGACCCTGGTCGGGGTCGGCGAGACCGGCATGATGATCGCCATGGTGCTGGGATACCTGCTGCTGTTCCTCGGCATCGGCCTGTTCGCCCAGGGCTGGCGGGAGCTGTACAAGGCGCGTCAGGAGAACCGGCTGGTCACCGACGGGCTCTACGGCGTGGTTCGCCACCCGCAGTACACGGGGCTGTTCATCGCGCTGTTCGGAGAAGGCGTGGTGCACTGGCCGACGGTGTTCTCCATCACCGTGTTTCCGTTGATCGTGGTGGCCTACGTGTGGCTGGCCAAACGCGAGGAACGGCGGGTGATCGCCGAGTTCGGTGACGAGTATCTCGAGTACCGGCGGCGCGTGCCGATGTTCTTTCCCCGGGCCGGTGACTGGAAGAAGCTTGTGGAGGGTTCCAGCATCACCGAAGACCATCGCTGAGCGGCCTGGCAGCGACGGAAACCACGAACGAAGGAGCATGACCATGCAGACCGAGCGATTGAGCGTGACCGGCATGAAGTGCCGCGGCTGTGCCGGGTCGGTGTCGCGGGCCGTCGCGGCCGTCGACGGCGTCATGGACGTAGACGTCGACCTGGCGTCGGGCACCGTCACCGTGCGGTTCGACGAGCGCGCCACGGCGCGTGACGCCCTGGCCGCGGCCGTGAGAGGGGCCGGCTACGGCGTGGCAGGGGAACCGACCGAGCGGCGTCCGGCGGCCGGCGGCTGCTGTTGCGGATGAGCCGCCGGTGAAGACCGAGGATCGGGATCTCACGCCGCTGGTCGATCTGACCGCACACCCCGGAACCGGGCCGCAGCGCCGGCGCCGGCCGGTCTACGTCGATCTGCTGCCGCCGTGCAACGGCGCCTGTCCTGCTGGCGAAGACATCCAGGGATGGCTGGCGGCGGCTCAGGCCGGCCGGTTTCGCGAAGCCTGGGAGATTCTGGTGCGCGACAATCCGTTGCCGGCGGTGCATGGGCGCGTGTGCTATCACCCCTGCGAAACCGGCTGCAATCGGGCCGACCTCGACAGCGCGGTTTCGATCCACGCCGTGGAACGTTTTCTCGGCGATCTGGCGAACGCCGAGCGCTGGGCGTATCCGCGGCCGCGCCCCGACAACGGTCGCCGCGTGCTGGTGGTGGGTGCCGGCCCCTGCGGACTGTCCGCGGCGTATCATCTGCGGCGTCTGGGCTACGGCGTGGAGATTCGAGACGCGGGCGTCCAGGCCGGCGGCATGCTGCATTTCGGCATTCCCGCCTATCGCCTGCCGCGAGCGGAATTGCGCCGCGAGGTCGAGCGCATCGAGGCGATGGGCGTGAAGATCACGCTCGGGCACCGGGTCGACGACGTGCTGGCGGAACGGGCCGAAGGAGGTTTTGCGGCCGTGTTCCTCGCGCTGGGCGCGCATCTCGCCAAGCGCGTGGACATTCCGGCGCGCGATGCCGGTCGCGTGCTCGACGCCGTGACGCTGCTGCACCGGGTCGGTGCCGGCGAACGGCCACGGCTCGGCCGCCGCGTGGTCGTCTACGGCGGTGGCAACACCGCGATGGACGCGGCGCGCACCGCCCGTCGGCTCGGCGCCGAGGATGCGGTGATTCTCTATCACCGCGACCGTTCCAGGATGAGCGCGCATGCATTCGAGGCCGACGAGGCGCTCGCGGAGGGCATCCGGATCCAGTGGTTGAGCAGCGTGCACGACATCGACGGCGCAAGGGTCGTGGTCGAACGCATGGCCATCGACGACAGCGGTGAACCGAGGCCGACCGGGGAGATGGAAACGCTGGATGCCGATTCCGTCGTGCTGGCACTGGGCCAGCGCAGTGACACGGAATTTCTCCGCGGCGTGCCGGATCTGCAACTGCTCGGCGATGGCAGCATCGCCGTGAACGAGGCGATGATGACCGGCCATCCGGGGCTGTTCGCCGGCGGCGACGCCACGGACGGTGAGCGCACCGTCAGCAGCGCCGTGGGTCAAGGCAAGAGGGCCGCGCGGCACATCGACGCCTGGCTGCGGGGCTCCGTCTACCGGCCGCCGCCGCGCCATCCGCCGGTGAGCTACGACATGCTGCACCTGGAGTTGTTCACGGATGCCGAGCAGAGCCGTCAGGCGGAGGCCCCCGTGGCGCAGCGGCTCCACGGATTCTCGGAAGTCCTGGCCGGGCTCGATGCGCCGCAGGCGCGCTACGAGGCTCGGCGCTGCCTGTCCTGCGGAAACTGTTTCGAGTGCGATCAGTGCTATGCCGCGTGTCCGGAGCAGGCGATCGAGAAACTCGGGCCCGGGCGTCGATATCGTGTCGATTACGATCGCTGTACCGGCTGTGCGGTGTGTTTCGAAGTATGCCCTTGCCATGCCATCGACATGGTCTCCGAGTCCGGGACCGCGCCGGAGCGTCCACGGTGAGCCGCCGCGTCGCGCTCGATGGGAACGGGGCAGTCGCCCACGTGGCATACCGGACCAACGAGGTGTGTGCGATATATCCCATCACGCCAGCGTCGCCCATGGCGGAGCTTGCCGATCAGTGGTCGGCCCAGGGGGTGGAAAACGTCTTCGGCCAGGTCCCGCAGGTGCAGGAGCTGCAAAGCGAAGGTGGAGCCGCGGGTACCCTGCACGGTGCTCTGCAGGGCGGCGCACTGACCACCACGTTCACGGCGTCGCAGGGGCTGCTGTTGATGATCCCCAACATGTACAAGATTGCAGGCGAGCTGACGGCTACCGTGTTTCACGTGGCGGCGCGGTCGGTGGCGACCCAGGCCCTGTCGATCTTCGGCGACCACTCGGACGTGATGGCCGCTCGCGCGACGGGGTTCGCCATTCTGGCTGCGGGTTCGGTGCAGGAAGCGCACGATCTGGCGCTGGTCGCTCAGGCGGCGACGCTCGAGTCCCGCGTGCCGTTTCTCCATTGCTTCGATGGCTTCCGGACCTCGCACGAGGTGAACGTGGTCGAGCTGCTGAGCGACGAGCAGATTCGCGGGATGATCGAGCCCGACCTCGTGCGCGCCCACCGGCGCCGGGCGCTGAGCCCGGAGCATCCGGTGGTGCGCGGCACCGCGCACAATCCCGATACGTTCTTTCAGGCCCGCGAGGCGGCCAGCCCGTTCTACGCGGCGGCACCCGGCGTGGTGGCGGCGGTGATGGACCGGTTCGCCGGCTGCACCGGCCGTCGCTACGGGCTCTTCGATTTCTCAGGGGCGATGGATGCGGAGCGCGTCGTCGTGCTCATCGGCTCCGGCGCGGAAACCGCTCGGCAGACTGCGGCCTGGCTGTGCGGACGGGGTGAGCGCGTCGGGGTGTTGCAGGTGCGGCTGTACCGGCCGTTCTCTGCGGCGCACTTCCTGGCCGCGCTGCCGGAAAGCGTGCGTGCGGTGGCGGTACTGGATCGCACGAAAGAGCCCGGCGCCCCGGGCGAGCCGCTGTACCTCGATGTCGTCACGGCGCTTGCCGAGGCGGTTGCCGACGGGCGCCGGGAGACGATGCCGGCCGTGATCGGCGGGCGCTACGGGCTGTCGTCGAAGGAGTTCACGCCGGCAATGGTCAAGGCGGTGTTCGATGAGCTCGCGGCCCCGGCCCCGCGTCGGGGGTTTACCGTCGGCATAGACGACGACGTGTCACACACCAGCCTGGTGGTGAGTCCCGGATTTCGCCTCGAACCCGACGGGGAGTACCGGGCGCAGTTTTTCGGGCTCGGTTCCGACGGCACGGTCGGTGCCAACAAGAACTCGGTCAAGATCGTGGCAGAGCATGGAGACTCGTACGCTCAGGGCTACTTCGTCTACGACTCCCACAAATCCGGGGCGCAGACGGTTTCTCATCTACGCTTCGCACCAAGCCCCATCCGCGCACCGTATCTCGTCGAGTCCGCCCATTTCGTCGCCTGTCATCAGTTCCAGTTTCTCGGCCGTGTCGACGTCCTGCGATGGGCGGCCCCAGGCGCGACCTTCCTGCTCAACAGCCCGTATCCGGCGGCCAAGGTCTGGCCCTACCTGCCGCAGTCGGTGCGTCGCCGCATCGTCGAGCTGGGGCTCGATCTGCACGTGATCGATGCTGCCCGGATCGCCCGAGAGCACGGGCTGGGCCCCCATGTGAACACGATTCTGCAGGCCTGCTTCTTTGCGCTCGCCGGCGTCATGGATTCGGAGTCGGCCATGGTGGAGATCAAGGCAGCGATCGAACGCAGCTATCGGCCCAAAGGGGGCGCCGTCGTGCGACGCAACCTCGCGGCCGTAGACGCGGCTCTGTCCGCCCTCGTCCGTGTCCCGGTGCCCGACGAGGCAGGCCCCGGCCGTGGCGACGTGGCGCTGGTGCCGGATCATGCGCCCGAGTTCGTCCGCACGTTTACTGCGCAACTCATGGCCGGCCGCGGTGACGAGATCCCCGTGAGCCGCCTGCCGGTGGACGGTTCCTATCCCTCCGGCACCGCAGCATGGGAAAAGCGCAACATCTCCGAGTCGGTACCCCAATGGCAGCCCGACCTGTGTATCCAGTGCGGTCAGTGCAGTTTCGTCTGCCCGCACGCGGTGATTCGTGCCCGACACCTGCCGGAGCGGGCGCTGGACGGCGCGCCGGATTCGTTTCAATCCCGACCGGTGACGGCTCGCGGCTTCCCGGACGTACATTTCACGCTCGGTTTCTACGTCGAGGATTGCACCGGCTGCGGTCTGTGCGTGGAAGTCTGCCCCGCGCACAGCCCGGAGGCGCCGGAGACCAAAGCGCTCAACATGGCGGACAAGGCGCCACTGCTCGACGACGCCCGCGCGAACCTGGCGTTCTTTGCCAGCCTGCCCGTCAACGACCGCAGCCGGGTCGATTTCGCCAACGTCAACGGCGTGCAGTTTCTCGAGCCGCTGTTCGAGTTTTCCGGCGCCTGCGGCGGCTGCGGCGAGACACCGTATCTGCGCCTGATCTCCCAGCTGTTCGGCGATCGATTGCAGATTGCCAACGCCACGGGCTGCTCTTCGATCTACGGTGGCAACCTGCCCGTCACGCCGTGGAGCAGAAACCACGAGGGGCGTGGACCCGCCTGGTCGAACTCGCTGTTCGAAGACAATGCGGAGTTCGGCCTGGGATTTCGCATCGCTGCGGATCGGCAACGCGCGCTGGCCGAATCGTTGCTGCGTGGTCTCGCGCCGGAGGTGGGGGAGACGCTGGCAGGCGAGACCCTCGACGCCTCGCAGGTACGGGAGTCCGAGATCCGCGCGCAGCGCGGCCGGGTGGCGCAGCTGCAGGACCGTCTCCAGGCACTGGACGGAGAAGCGGCCCGGGATCTGCTCTCGGTGCTCGACTACCTCGTGCATCGCAGCGTCTGGATCGTCGGCGGTGATGGCTGGGCCTATGACATCGGCTTCGGGGGGTTGGATCACGTGCTCGCGCAGAATGCCGATGTCAACATCCTGGTTCTGGACACCGAGGTCTACTCGAACACGGGCGGCCAGGCGTCGAAGGCGACGCCTCTCGGGGCCATCGCGAAGTTCGCCGCCGCCGGCAAACGCACCCAGCGCAAGGACCTCGCATTGCAGGCGATTGCCTATGGCCATGTCTACGTGGCGCAGGTTTCGCTGGGTGCGAATCCCCAGCAGACGCTGGTCGCGCTGCGCGAGGCCGAGGCCTACCGCGGTCCGTCGCTGGTGCTGGCCTACAGCCCGTGCATTGCCCATGGCTTCGACCTGCGCTTCACCGCGCGTCAGCAGGACCTGGCCGTGGCCTGCGGGCATTGGCCGCTGTTCCGTTACAACCCGGCGATGAACGCCGTCGACCGAAGTCCGTTTCTGCTGGACTCGCCGCGTCCCACGCTGCCGTTCCGCGAGTACGCCTACAACGAGCTGCGATATCGACAACTCGCGGCCTCCCGGCCGGAGGATGCCGAACGCCTGCTCGGGCAGGCGCAAACGGCGATCGACGCAAAGTACCGGCTGTACGAGCGAATGGCAGCCGGTGGCGCCGAGCGTGTTTCGGTTCCTAGCGGCGCGGCTGCCGGGGACCTGCCGTGACGCGCGATCTCACCGGCCGGTACCTGGGGCTCGATGTCAGGTGCTGTCTGATCGCGTCGTCGTCGCCGCTGACGGCGAGCCTGGACGGCGTGCGGCGCCTGGAGGACCACGGGATCGGGGCCGTCGTTCTGCCGTCGTTGGTCGAGGCGGACATCGACCGGGATCTGGGCGAGGTCGAGGCGCTAGCGCTTGCGGGCGCGGGGTCCCCGGAGGTCTGCGGTGGCTTTCTTCCCGGGCCGGCTCACGGGCCGGGGGCGATGGAACGCATCCTCGAGCTGGCGGGTCGGGCCGCGTCCGCGCTCGACGTGCCGGTGGTTGCCAGTGTCCATGCCTACAGCGATGGTGGCTGGAGCGATCTCGCGCAGTGTCTCGAGCAGGCGGGCGCGGCGGCCATCGAGCTGAATCTGTACGAGGCGGCGCTCGATCCCGGTGAGGCCGGAAAGGCGGTCGAGGCACGCGTGCTGAGCACCGTGCGCCGTGTCCGGGCAGCCGTATCGATTCCCCTCGCCGTCAAGCTGAGCCCGTTCTACAGCAACCTCGGGCACATGGCGCTCGCCATACAGGACGCCGGCGCAGATGGCTTGTCGCTGTTCAACCGGCCGCATCTGGCCGACATCGACCTGGTGCGGCTGCGCCTGCGGACCTGCGTGGCGCTCAGCCGCCGTGGTGAAATGGGCCTGCCGATGCTGTGGATCGCGGCTCTGCACGGTCGCACGAAGGCGTCCCTGGCCGCGACCACCGGTGTGGAGTCCGCCGACGACGTGATCCGCTACCTGCTGGCGGGCAGCGATACGGTGATGACCGCCTCGGCCTTGCTGCGCCATGGGCCGGAATACACCGCGGTCCTCGTCGCCGGCATGAAGAACTGGCTGGATGCCCGTGGTTTCTCGAGCGTCGGCGACATTCGCGGTCGGCTGGCGCACGCTGCCGCTACCGTGGCGGAACGCGGATTCGGCGCGGCGCTGGGGTCCGAGTGCTGGTCGGCGAGCGCCGTAGGGCGCGACGACACCGGTGCGTGAGCGATGAGCGAGAATCGGCAAATACCGCCCATGGTGGCCGCGTCCCGCGCCACGGCGGTGCTGCAACGACGGGGCGCGCGGGCACTGGTAGCGAAGGCGTTGGCACAATGCGGCGTGACGCTGGACGGCACGCGACCGTTCGATATGCGGGTGACGGATCCGCGGGCGCTCTGGCGTCTGGCCCGGGACGGATCGCTCGGTCTCGGCGAGTCCTACATGGACGGGCAGTGGGAGTGCGCGCGCATCGACGAGCTGGTCGATCGATTGCTGAGGCACGGGTTGAACGAGCGGTTCGCCGGTACGGCCGCAAACCGCTGGCTGACCATCGTTTCCCGGCTGCGCAACCTGCAGACGCGAGCGCGGGCCAGCATGGTTGCTGCGCACCACTACGATATCGGCAACGATCTGTACGAGGCGATGCTCGATTCGTCGATGAACTACTCCTGCGGGTATTGGGAATCGGCGGATACACTCGAGCAGGCGCAACGGCACAAGATGGAACTGGTGTGCCGCAAGCTCGAGTTGCAGCCGGGCATGAGATTGCTGGATATTGGCTGCGGATGGGGCGGCATGGCCCGGTATGCCGCCGAGCACCATGGCGTCGAGGTCGTCGGTATCACGGTCTCGCGGGAGCAGTATGTGTACGCCCGTGAGCGGGCTCGAGGGTTGCCGGTGGACATTCGTCTGCAGAACTATCGGGATCTGGGAGGGAAATTCGACCGCGTGCTATCCATCGGCATGTTCGAGCACGTGGGCTACAAGAACTACGGCACGTACTTTTCGAAGTGCCGTGAACTCCTGCGTGGCGACGGACTGTTTCTGCTGCACTCTATCGGTGGCAACTCGCGGCGTCAGTCCGCGGACCCCTGGCTGCATCGCTACATCTTCCCGAGCGGCATGCTGCCGTCCATCAGTCAGATCGGCGACGCCATTGGCCCCTACTTCGTGATGGAGGACTGGCACAACTTCGGCGTCTACTACGATCGAACCCTGATGGCCTGGCACGATCGCATCGAGGGGGCCTGGGCGAGGCTCGGTGAGCGCTACGACGAGCGTTTTCGGCGCATGTGGAAGTTCTATCTGCTCGCCTGTGCCGGGGCGTTCCGTGCCCGCAACGTGCAGCTGTGGCAGGTCGTGCTGTCGACGCCGCGGCGGGCACGGGGCTACCGGCGTCCGACCCTGGACGATGTGGCCGATTGGAGCTAGCTCAGCCAGCTCGAACCCCGTGCCGCCCGGTTCGGGCTCGGCGTCACGGACCGAGCGCCAGGACGTCGACGACCAGGGCGTCGCAGGACACCCGTTGAACGACGGCATCCGACGTCGATCCGAGCCGTGGTCTGGGCCTCGTGTCGCTATGGTTTCCCAGCACCACGAGGTCGCAGCCGTGCTGCTCGACGAAGGCGCTGATCTGATCTGCAGCGCCGCCTACCAGAACGCGGGTGTCGACGGCGGGATGGCCGGCCTCCTTGCACGTTCGGGTGAGGTGCGCGCTTCTCGACCAGAACTCCTCTTCGATGAGCGACGCGACGGCTTCGCGGTCGGCGTCGAAGGAACCGATCTCGATCACCGTGAGCGCTGACATGGCGCCGCCGCCGTCGAGCAGAGCGGCGGCCCTGTGCAGCAGCCGATCCGCCTCCCGGGAGCGGAGATCCAGACACACGGCAATGTTCGAATAGGCCACCTGGCCCTCCTTGTTTCGACGTGGTTTCGACGTGCCCCGCGAGCCGTTCCGCGCGTCTCGAGCGGAGGCGGCAGGCGTCGATGGGACAAAGGATGAGCGGTCGCCTCCGGCGAAGCAAGGACCATGGTGCCCGCCGTTCGATGTGCGGAAGACCGGCTCGATCCGTGGCAGCCAAGCGGCGTCTGGAATATGCTTTCAACGGGCGTGCAAGAGGTTCTCAATGGAGTCGACGCGATTTCTGCTGGAAGTCCGCCCACGCATCCCGACGGCGCTGAATCGTCTCGATGATCTCGCCAATGACCTGCTGTACGGCTGGGATCGCGATGTGCGGCGGCTGTTCCGGCTGCTCGACAACGCGCTGTACGAACGCAGCGGCGGCAACCTCAAAGTGCTGCTTCGGCGCGTCGCGCAATCGCGTCTCGACGCGGCCGCCGGCGAGCCGGCGTTCCTGGATGCCTATCAGCGTGTGGTCGCGGCCTACGACGCCTACACGTCCCGGCGTCCGGTAGCCGAGGTCGAACCGCTCTGCGCAGCTGGGGGGTGCGTCGCCTACTTCTGTTTCGAATTCGGTCTGCACGAGAGCCTACCGCTCTACTCCGGCGGGCTCGGCATTCTGGCCGGCGACTACTGCAAGGCGGCTTCCGACCTCGCACTGCCGGTGACGGCCGTGGGTCTGATGTACCGGATGGGCTACTTCCGTCAGCAGATCGACGCGCTCGGCGAGCAGATCGCCGACTATGTGGAGAGCAACTTCGACGAGTTGCCGGCCACCGTCGTGCGGGCCGACGACGGCGCAGAGCTCCGCGTGCGGGTGCCGATCGGCGCGGATTGCTGCGAACTGCGGGTGTGGCGGGTCAGGGCCGGTAATACCACACTGCTGTTGCTGGATGCGGATATCGACGACAACGGGCCATCGCTGCGTGGAGTGACGCACCAGCTCTACGGCGGCGACGTGGTTACCCGCGTGCGTCAGGAGATGGTGCTCGGGATTGGTGGGGTGCGCGCGTTGCGCGCCCTGGGGATAGACCCGGTCGTGTGGCACCTGAACGAGGGGCATGCCGCGTTCGGCATCGTCGAGCGCTGCGGCGAGTTCCTGGCGCTGGGCTGGACGCCTGCGGCAGCCATCGAAGCGGTAGCCGCGTCGACCATATTCACCACGCACACGCCCGTGGCGGCCGGCCACGATCTCTTCGATGCCGGGCTGGTGGAAACCGAACTCGGCAGCTACCTCGACGCGCTGGGCATCGACATGGACTGGCTGCTGGATCTGGGGCGCAATGGCTGTGACCCGTGCCTGAACATGACCACGCTGGCGATCCGGGGGTCGCGCTACCGGAATGGGGTGAGCCGCATTCACGGCCGGATCGCCGCCGCGACGGAGCGTCACGCCTGGCCGGAGATCACCCCCGACGAGAATCCGCTGACGTTCGTCACCAATGGAGTCCACCTGCCGACCTTCGTGGCTCTGGACTGGATCCATCTGTTCGACACGCGCTTCACGGATTGGCGTTCGAAGCTTGCCGACGAGGAGTTCTGGTCCTGTATCGACGACATTCCCGATCACCGCTTCTGGAGCCTGCGCCAGGATCTGAAGGTCCAGTTATTGGCCGAGGTGAAACGGCGCATCGTGGCACAGCATCAGCGCAACGGCACCGCCTGGGCGACCACGCAGCGTGTCATCGGCCGCCTCGGCGGTGCCGGCGACGTGCTGGTTCTCGGGTTCGCCCGGCGTTTCGCGACCTACAAGCGCGCGCTGCTGTTGTTCAACGACGGCGAGCGAATGGCACGCTTGTTGAGTGACGAGACCCGCCCTGTGGTACTCGTCATGGCCGGCAAGGCGCACCCGCACGACGAACCGGGCCGGGCGCTGATCCGCGAGGTCTACGAGCGCGCCATGAGCCCGGAATTGA
Source organism: Pseudomonadales bacterium (assembly GCA_040219935.1). Classification (GTDB taxonomy): domain Bacteria; phylum Pseudomonadota; class Gammaproteobacteria; order Pseudomonadales; family Azotimanducaceae; genus UBA7803. Next base: position 140,978 of record JAVJUA010000018.1, read on the forward strand.
TCGGTAAGCTCGTGCTGGTCGAGGACTACGATCTGGCCCTGGCCCGGCTGTTGGTGGCGGGCGCCGACGTCTGGATCAACACGCCGGAGTACCCGCTGGAGGCGAGCGGCACGTCCGGCATCAAGGCGGCCATGAACGGCGCGATCAACCTGTCCGTGCTCGACGGCTGGTGGGCCGAGGCGTTCGACGGCACCAACGGTTGGGCGGTGGCGCCCCACGATCCCGGCATGTCGGCGGAATATCGTGACCGCGAGGAAGCCAAGGACCTGCTCGACCTGCTCGAGCGCGAGGTGCTGCCGAGCTATTTCGGCCGTCACGACTCGGATGCGTGGGTGCGCCGGGCGAAAGCGTCGATGCGCACCATCATTCCGCGGTTCAACAGTGAGCGGATGGCGCTGGAATACGTCCGGCGGTTCTATCTGCCGGCGGCGCAGCGGGCCGCCCGGCTCACCCGGGCGAACGGCGTGGAGGCCCAGGCGTTCGCGCTGTGGAAGCAGCGCGTGGCGGAGTTCTGGGAGGAGACGTTCCTGCGTTTCGCAGGCCCCGCGCCTGCGGTGCTGGTGGACGGCGAGCCGCTGGAGCTCGCCGTGGACGCCGGCTTGCGCGGATTGACGCCCGCCGACGTGCGGATCGAATGCCTCCTCGGCACGGCCGACCCGAGCGAGCCGGCCGTGAGCTTCGCGTTCGCCGCCGCCGACGCGATCGGCGATGGGGTCTGGCGGTTCACCGTGAGCCTGCGACCGCCGTTTCCCGGCCTGCAGCACTACCGGGTGCGCATGTACCCGCACCACGAGCTGCTGGCACATCCCCTGGAAATGGGGCGGATGCGGTGGGTCGCGGCGAACCCGGAGTGACCCATCTGCTCGACCGCCGGCGCGCCGGGGTGCTGTGCGCGGTCAGTTCGTTGCCGGTGGGCACTCACGAGGCGTTTCTCGACTTTCTCGCCGCCGCCGGCATCGCTGTCTGGCAGGTGCTGCCGCTCAATCCGCCGGACCCGCATGGTTCTCCTTACAGCAGTGCGTCGCTGTTCGCCATCGATCCTGCGCTCGGTCAGCTTGTCGACAGGCCGGGTGCGCCCGCCGTCGGCCTGGACTCGGCGGGGGGCGCCGACTACGCCCGCTTCATCGTCGCCCGGGCACGATTCGGGGCGCCGTGGACGGCGTGGCCCGAGGGACTGAGGGCAGGTGAGCCCGGGGCGCTGGCGGATTTCGAGGCGACGACAGGCGACGCCCGGGAGCGGATCGTCGCCGCGCAGCGGCAGGCGTCGGCAGCGTGGGCCACGCTGAAACGGGCGGCCAACGCTCGCGGCATTCTGATCATGGGTGACATGCCGCTGTATCCCGCGCACGACAGCGCCGATGTGTGGGCGCACCCGGAGCTGTTCGACCTCGACATTGCCGGCGAGCCGAACGAGGTCGCCGGCGTGCCGCCGGATTACTTCTCGGCGACCGGTCAGTTGTGGGGCAACCCGCTGTACGACTGGGGGACACACCGCGCCCAGGGCTTCGCCTGGTGGCGCCGACGGGTCGACCATCAGCTGGCCTGGTTCGACCTGCTGCGCATCGATCACTTCCGTGGGCTGGAAGCGTACTGGGCGGTTCCTCGCGGCGGCCGGGCCGATGCCGGGCGCTGGCGGCCCGCGCCGGGGCGGGCGCTGCTCGGCGCCCTCGAGCCGGGGCAGCTCCGGCGTCTGGTGGCGGAGGATCTGGGGTTCGTCACGCCGGCGGTCGAGGCGCTGCGTGACGAGTATTCGCTTCCGGGGATGCGGGTGCTGCAGTTCGCCTTCGACGGCCGATCCGACAATCCCCATCTGCCGGATCGCTGTCCGGCGCACGCCGTCATGTATACCGGAACCCACGACAACGACACCAGCCTCGGCTGGTATCGCGCCCTCGACGGCGCGACCCGCCACCGGGTCGAGCGCCTGATCGGTGGCACAGGGAGGCGCTGGCCGTGGCCGCTCATCGAGGCGGCGCTGCAGTCCCCGGCGCGCACGGCGGTGGTGCCGCTACAGGACTTGCTCGGTCTGGACGGGCGCCATCGGCTGAACACACCGGGTACGGCCACGGGCAACTGGGGCTGGCAGGCCGATCCGGCGTCGTTGACGCCCACGCTGGCGCGACGTATCCGTCGCCGGCTGGCGGCGTCAGACCGGCTGCAGGACGATGCCGGCAAGTGGCGGTAACGTCACGGTCAGCGAGTGTGGTCTGCCCATCCAGGGCCGCTCGTCGGCGACGATGCCCAGGCCGTTGCCGAGGTCGGACCCGCCGTAGTAGCGGGAATCGGAGTTCAGGATCTCGCGGTAGCGGCCGCCGGTGGGTACGCCGATACGGTAGCCGGTGCGCGGCACGGGCGTGAAGTTGAGGGCGATCACCAGCGTCTCGTCCCCCGCCCGGCGCAGATAGGTGATGACCGAGTTGCGGTGATCGTGACAGTCTATCCACTCGAAGCCGGCGCCGCTCACATCGTTGCCGAGGGCCGGCTGGTGGCGGTACAGGGCATTGAGGTCGCGCATCAGGGCCATCACCCCGCGATGGCCCGGCGCACCACTCACAGACCAGTCCAGGGCACGATCGTGCCACCACTCCTCGGGATCGGCGAACTCGTTGCCCATGAACGTCAGCTTCTTCCCCGGATACGTGAACTGATAGGTGTAGAGCAGCCGCAGGTTGGCGAGCCGCTGCCAGTTGTCTCCCGGCATCTTGTCGAGCAGTGCCCGCTTGCCGTGCACCACCTCGTCGTGGGAGAAGGGCAGCACGAAGTTCTCGGTGAATGCGTACAGCATCCCGAAGGTCAGGCGGTCGTGGTGATAGGCGCGGTGGATCGGGTCGTGGCTCAGGTACTCGAGGGTGTCGTGCATCCAGCCCATGTTCCACTTCAGCGTGAAGCCGAGTCCGCCAAGGTGAGTGGGCCGGGTCACCTGGGGCCAGGAGGTGGATTCCTCGGCCACGATCACGACGCCGGGACACTCCCCGTGGGCCACCGTGTTCAGCTCGCGGAGCCAGTCGATGGCCTCGAGATTCTCGTTGCCGCCGTAGCGGTTCGGCCGCCAGGTGCCCGGCTCGCGGGAGTAGTCGAGGTACAGCATGCTCGCCACCGCGTCGACCCTGAGGCCGTCGGCATGGTAACCCTCGAGCCAGTGCAGGGCGCTCGACGTGAGGAAGCTGCGTACCTCGTTGCGGCCGTAGTTGAATACCAGAGTGCCCCAGTCCGGGTGTTCGCCGAGGCGCGGATCGGCATGCTCGTAGAGCGCCGTGCCGTCGAAACGTGCTAATCCGTGGGCGTCTCTGGGGAAGTGTCCGGGGACCCAGTCGAGGATGACGCCGATGCCGCGGCAGTGCAGATGGTCGACGAACGCGCGGAACTCGTCGGGGCTCCCGAACCGGCTCGTCGGGGCGAAGTAGCCGAGCGTCTGATAGCCCCAGGACCCGTCGAACGGGTGCTCCATCACCGGCAGGAGCTGCACGTGGGTGAAGCCGAGCCGCTCGACGTGGTCGGCGAGTCGGGAGGCAAGCTCCCGGTAGTCCAGGAAGCTTCCGTCGCCCGCCCGCTGCCAGGATCCCAGGTGCACCTCGTAGATCGACATGGGCCGATCCAGCGGATTGCTCCGTGCCCGCCGGGACATCCATTCGCCGTCCTGCCAGCGGTGTGCGCTCGGCGCGGCGACCACCGAGGCGGTGGCCGGGCGCAGCTCGAAGGCCTCGGCGCAGGGGTCGGCCTTGTGCATCAGCATGCCGCTGGCGCGCTGGCGAATCTCGAACTTGTAGCGGGCGCCGGTCGCCGCTGCAGGTACGAACAGGCACCATACGCCGCTCGAGCCCAGATTCTGCATCGGGCACCGGCGCCCGTCCCAGTCGTTGAAATCGCCGATGACGCTCACCCGTTCGGCGTTGGGTGCCCAGACCGCGAAGCGCACGCCGGCCACGCCGTCGATGACCAGCGGGTGCGCGCCGAGCAGGTGCTGCTGGCGATGATGCCGGCCCGCGCTGAGCGCCTGCAACGCTTCATCCGCCAGCGTCACGCGAAAGGCGTACGGATCGTAGCCGACACGACAGGCGCCGTCGCTGCCCTGGATCTGCAGCCGGTACGGGCCGACGACGTCGGCGGCGGACCCGCGCCATTCGAACACGCCTTCCGCCCGGGTCCGCGTGAATGGCACATCACCGGCCAGCGACACCTGCGCAGCGTCGGGCCGGAACACGCGGATGACGGCCTCGGCGCCGCGCTCGAAGCGGCCGAGCACCTCGTACGGTGCGTGATGGCGGCCGTCGATCAGCCGGGTCAGCGCGTCGGAATCAGGATGCGGGGCGTTCATGCAACTCTCCGTACAAGCGTTCGTAGGCGGCGGCGCTGGCATCCCAGGAGAAGTCGCGCCGCATGCCCGCCTGCTGCAGGCCGCGCCATGTCGGCGGGTCGCGATAAGCGGCCAGCGCTGCGCGCAGGGCGGCCAGCAGCGCTCCTGCAGAGGGCTCGTCGAAGGTGAAGCCGGTGGCGGCATTCACCGTGTCGCCCAGGCCGCCGGTGCGGCGTACCACGGGTATCGTGCCGTAGCGCATGCTGTAGAGCTGATTCAGGCCGCAGGGTTCGTAGCGCGACGGCATCAGCAGCAGGTCGCCGGCGGCCTCCAGGCGATGGGCCAGGGCCTCGTTCATGCCGCGGGCAAAGGCGACGCTGCCCGGGTGTGCGGTCCGAGCGGCCTGCAGACGACGCTCGTAGTCGGCGTCGCCGGTTCCGAGAACGGCGAGCTGCGCGCCGAGCGACAGGATCCCCGGCAGCGCGTCGAGCACCAGGTCGATGCCTTTCTGCGGAACCAGGCGGCTGATCATGACGGCCAGCGGCCGGTCGGGGGCCGCCGCGAGCCCCAGCTCGCGCTGCAGCAGAGTCTTGTTGCGTTTTTTGATCTCCAGGCGATCGTCGTCGTAGTGGTGTGCGATGAAGCGGTCGTGGGCCGGATCCCAGTGCTCGCTGTCGATGCCGTTGACGATGGCGTGAAGATCCTCGGCGCGGTGCTGCAGCAGGCCGGCCAGGCCGAATCCCAGCTCGTCGGTGAGAATCTCCCTGGCGTAGCCGGGGCTCACGGTGGACAGCCGATCGGCGAACACCAGCCCCGCCTTGATGAACGACAGCTGCCCGTGGAACTCGAGAGCTTCCGGCGCCCACCACGCCGGATCCATGTCGAGCAGGGCCGAGAGCCGGCGGAACGCGTCGCGGCCGAACAGGCCCTGGTAGCCGAGGTTGTGGATGGTGAACAGAATCCCCGGCCGTTCCGGGGCTCGGGCCACGAAAGGCGCGGCGAGCGCGCTCGGCCAGTCGTTCAGGTGCACGACGTCCGGTGCGAAGGGCGGCGTCGGGGCGTGGCCGGCCAGCCAGGCCAGACTGCGGCCGAAGACGCCGAATCGTACGTCATTGTCCGGCCAGTCCGCGCCCGCGGGATCGGCATACGGGCTGCCCGGGCGTGCATACAGGCCCGGGCAGCGCAGCAGCCAGACGACCAGGTCGTCGAGCTTGGTTTCCAGGACGTCGATGCGGAAGCCGTCGATGCGGGTCGACGCAACCAGCCGGTCCGGTCCGCCGTAGCCGAACAGGCTCTCGTAGTGCGGCATGACCACGCGCACGTCGTGGCCACGGCGGACGAGTGCCCGGCTCAGGCCGTAGGCGACGTCGGCGAGTCCGCCGGACTTGACCCACGGGGTGAGTTCGCTGGTGGCGAACAGAATGCGGAACCGGTCTGTCTCCACGAAAAACGTGCCTGCACGCGAAGGGAATGGAAAAGCATGATAACAAGGTGTTCGCCGGTGACAGGTCAAGTGATGCGGGCGATTCGCCCGAATCGTGGGTGACGTTGACCTGCGCGCAGGGTTCAGGTTGTAGCCTGACTCGATCTGGCGATGGAGGGACTCCGCGATGAAGGATTCCGATGGGAACGGCGCGAGGGCGCCGGCGCAGGTGCTCTGGTTCGACGACCTCGGGCGGGCGGACGTGGCCCGCGTCGGTGGCAAGAACGCCTCGCTCGGCGAGATGGTGTCCCATCTGGGCGCGCGCGGCGTCCGGGTGCCGCCGGGATTCGCGACCACGGCCGATGCCTACCGCAGCTTCCTGCAGCACAACGGGCTCGACGCCCACATCGCCGCAACGCTGGAGGCCCACGAGGCCGGCAGTTTGGGGCTGCAGGACGCGGGCGATGCCATCCGCCGGGCGGTGCTGCTCGGCCGCTGGCCGGAGCGCCTGGCCGCGGACATCGAGCAGGCCTATGCGACGCTGAGCCGGCGGGCCGGCGGCATCGACGTCGATGTCGCCGTGCGCTCGAGCGCGACCGCCGAAGATCTGCCGGAGGCAAGCTTCGCGGGCCAGCAGGAATCTTACCTGAACGTGCGCGGCCCGCGGGCGGTGCTCGACGCCTGCCGGTGTTGCTATGCGTCGCTGTTCACCGACCGTGCCATCAGCTATCGCCAGGCCAAGGGGTTCGACCATACGGCGGTGGCGTTGTCAGTGGGCGTGCAGGTCATGGTGCGTGCCGATCGCGCCGGCGCGGGGGTGATGTTCTCCATCGATACCGAAACTGGCTTCGATCGCGTGGTGCTCATCGATGCCGCCTGGGGCCTGGGCGAAAACGTCGTGCAGGGCGCCGTCGATCCGGACGCCTATCAGGTCTACAAGCCGTTGCTGGGGAACTCTGCGCTCACACCGATCGTCGACAAGCGTTGCGGCCGCAAGCTGCGCAAGATCGTATACACCGGCAATGCGGATCAGCCGACCAGGAACGTTCCGACGTCCAGGGCCGAGCGGGAAGCGCTCGTTCTCGACGATGCCGAGATCCTGACGCTGGCCCGCTGGGCCTGCCTGATCGAGGACCACTACGGCTGCCCGATGGACATGGAGTGGGCAAAGGATGGCGGCAGCGGCGAGTTGTTCATCGTCCAGGCGCGACCCGAGACCGTGCAGTCGCGCCTCGGTGCAGGTGTGCTGGAGCGCTACCGGGTGGAGCGCAAGGGGCCGCTGCTGGTCACGGGCCTGAGTATCGGCGCCGCGGTCGTGTCCGGTCCCGTCATGGTGATCGACAGCCCCGACGACATGGGCCGGTTCGTGGATGGCGCCGTGCTGGTCACGGGAATGACCGACCCCGACTGGGTGCCGGTGATGAAACGCGCGGCCGCGCTGATCACCGATCACGGCGGGCGTACTTCCCACGCCGCCATCGTCAGCCGCGAGCTCGGCTTGCCCGCCGTGGTTGGCAGCGGCAACGCGACCCACGTCCTGCACGACGAGCAGACCGTCACCGTGTCCTGCGCGGAAGGCGATCAAGGCTACGTCTACGAGGGCGCTGCCGACATCCAGGTCGAAACCCTGGACCTCGATCACGTCCCCGAGACCCGTACCCGCGTGTTGCTGAACCTGGCCAATCCGGCAGCCGCGTACCGCTGGTGGCGTTTGCCGGCCGATGGCATCGGTCTGGCCCGCATGGAGTTCGTGGTCGGCAACCACATCAAGGTGCACCCCATGGCCCTGGCGCACTACGACACCCTGACCGATCTGGCGGCGCGGCGCGAGATCGCGGAGCTGACCCGCGGCTACGCGGATCGCAGCGAGTATTTCGTCGACCGGCTGGCTCGGGGGCTCGCGCGGATTGCAGCGGTCCAGTACCCGAATCCGGTCATCGTGCGCATGAGCGATTTCAAGTCCAACGAGTACGCCAACCTCGTCGGCGGGGCCGAGTTCGAGCCGGAGGAGGAGAATCCCATGCTCGGCTTCCGCGGGGCGTCGCGCTACTACTCGCCGCGCTATCGCGACGGGTTCGCGCTGGAGTGCCGCGCGATTCTCCGGCTGCGGGAGGAACTGGGATTCACCAATGTCGTGGTCATGATTCCGTTCTGCCGGTCGACACGGGAAGCCGACCGCGTTCTGGCGGTGATGGCCGAGCACGGGCTCGAACGGGGCGCGAACGGGCTCGAGGTGTACGTGATGTGCGAGATTCCGTCGAACGTGGTGCTGGCGGCGGCGTTCGCGGAGCGCTTCGACGGGTTTTCCATCGGCTCCAACGACCTGACCCAGCTCACGCTGGGAGTCGATCGCGACGCCGAGGCCCTGGCCGAGCTGTTCGACGAGCAGGATCCGGCCGTGCGCTGGATGGTGCGCCGGGTCATCGAGGCCGCACACGAGGCCGGCGCCCGGGTCGGCCTTTGCGGACAGGCGCCGAGCGATCATCCGGCGTTCGCGGCTTTCCTGGTCGAATGCGGCATCGACTCGATCTCGGTCAGCCCCGACAGCTTTCTCGCGGTCAAGGGGCGGGTCGCGGAGGCGGAACGGGCGGCGCCCGGCGAGCGTCCACACGGCACGACATGAAGATCGTCGTGTTCGAGGCCGAAAGCCGCGAGCGGCCGGCCCTGGCACCGCTCGCTGCGGACCACGAACTCGTGTTCAGCGAGGCCGCGCTGTGCAGCGACGACGCCGCACGGTTCGCGGATGCCGAGGTGGTGTCACCGTTCGTGTACTCTCACTCAACTGATTACCGATCACGTGCTGTTGCGGTTGCCGAACGTCGTCGTCACCCCGCACAGCGCCTTCAATACCCGCCAGGCCGTAGCGCGCATCCTGAGCACCACGGTGCGCAACATCGACGGTTGCCTGACGGGTCGTCCCGAAAACGTTGTCGTCGAGCCGCAGCCGCCGGCTCGGGACGGCCGTTGACCTGTATGCGGGTGCAACGTTTTATCGTGTCCGGCACAACCACACGGATCGAGGAGTCATTGCCGATGAAACCCCTTGCGAAGCCCGCGACGCGCCGGCCTTTCTGCCGGGTAGCGGCCGTCATGCGCCGGTTGCTGCCGTTGATCGTCGCCGCGGCGCTCGGCCCCGCCACGGCGGTCGCGGGCGACGACCGCGTGGCTGCAGGCCGTGCGGCCTATCAGCAGACCTGCGTGGCCTGTCATGGGGCCAACGGCCAGGGCGCATTGCCGGGCATCGCTGCGTTCGGGTCCACAGATGGACCTCTGGCCCAGTCCGATGACGCGCTGGTACGGAGCATCCTCGAGGGCAAACAGAGCCCCGGGTCGGCGCTGGCCATGCCGCCTAAGGGTGGCAATCCGAACCTGACCGAAACCGATGCCCGGGCGCTGGTGGCCTTTCTGCGGGCCGAGTTCGGCAGGTAGCTCGTGGTCACCGACGAGGCGGCCCGTAGCGTGAGGCCGGCATGCGGGTGAAGGAACTCGCAGAGCGATCCGGGGTAGCGGCCCACGTCATCCGCTACTACACCCGCCTGGGGCTGCTGCATCCGGTGCGCGAACGGGGCAATCGTTACCGGTCCTACGCCAAGCAGGACGTCTATCGTGTGCGTTTCATCCGCCGGGCCCGCTGGCTCGGCTTCACTTTGAGCGACGTGGGCAGCATTCTCGAGGAGGCGGACAGCGGCGTGTCGCCGTGTCCGGAGGTGCGGGACCTCATCGAGCGACGTGCCCGGGAGAACCATCGACGGCTCGACGCCGTCAACGCGCTGCAGCTGCGGATGGAGGCGTCGATTGCTCGGTGGGCGACGCTGCCCGATCGCCTGCCCGACCACGACAGCCTGTGTTATCTCATCGATCTGGTCGCCGACGGCGACGACCTGTTGACCTGAGTGCCGCGCACAGGTTGTAGCGTTGTCTGGTCACGTTCAGAGCCCGGGAGCGCCGGATGACCCATGTGGACCTAGCCATCGAAGGCATGACCTGCGCGCGCTGCGCGCAGCGCGTGGAGGCCGCGCTGCGCGGGTTGGCGGGGGTGGCCGGGGCCAGCGTGAATCTGACCACCGGGACCGCGTCGGTGGACTTTGACGGCGACCGGGTGCCGGTACGCGAGCTCACCGAGGCGGTCCGGCGCGAGGGCTACCAGACGGGCGCGACCCGCACGCGGCTGCGGGTGGAGGGGATGCGCTGCGCGTCCTGCGTCACCCAGGTGGAGAAAGCCCTCATGGGCACGCCGGGCGTGATCTCTGCGTCGGTGAATGCCGCTACCGCCGAAGCCGACATCGAGTACCGGCCGGCCCAGGTGGACGTGTCCGGGCTCGAGCGCGCCGTCGCCGCGAGCGGCTACACGCTGGCGCCGGCCGTGACGGCGACTCCCGAAGCGGTCGACCGGCACGCCGCCGCCCAGGATCTCGAATACCGCTCGCTGATGCGCAAGTTCTGGTTCGCCGCCCTGGTATCGCTGCCGGTGATGCTGTTCAGCTATCCGGACTTCGTCCCCGGGCTGCGCGACTGGATGCCCATGGGCAGCCTCAACCGGCGCATCGTCTGGGGACTGCTGGGAATCGCGACGCTGCCCGTGCTGGTGTGGTCGGGGTCGCAGTTCTACACCGGCGCCTGGGCGGCCGTGAAGCACCGCTCGGCCAACATGCACACCCTCATCGCGGCCGGCGTCACGGCGGCCTTTCTGTACTCGGCGGTGGCGGTGCTGTTCCCAGGCTGGTTTCCCGAGCAGGCGCTGGCCGAAGTGTTCTGGGATGTCTCGACCGTGGTGGTCGCCTTGGTGGTCCTCGGCCTCGCGCTGGAGGTCAAGGCCAAGGGCAAGACCTCCGAGGCCATCAAGAAACTGGTCGGTCTCCAGGCGCGGACGGCCCGGGTGATTCGCGACGGCAAGGAGGTCGACGTTCCGGTGGAGGAGGTGGTGGCCGGCGACACCGTGGTGGTGCGGCCGGGCGACAAGATCCCGGTCGACGGTGTGGTGCTCGAGGGTTCCAGCAGCATCGACGAATCCATGATCACCGGGGAGTCCATCCCGGTGGAGAAGGGCGCCGGCGACGAGGTGATCGGCGCCACCATCAACAAGACCGGCAGCTTTACGTTTCGCGCCACCAAGGTGGGTAAGGACACGATGCTGGCGAACATCATCCGCATGGTGCAGGACGCCCAGGGGTCCAAGGCGCCGATCCAGCGGGTCGTCGACCAGGTCGCCGCGTACTTCGTGCCCGCCGTCATGATTCTGGGCATCCTGTCGTTCATGGTCTGGTACAACGTCGGGCCGGAGCCGCGCATCGTCTACGCCATGATCGTGCTGGTCACCACCCTGATCATCGCCTGTCCGTGCGCGCTGGGGCTCGCGACGCCGACCTCGCTGACCGTCGGCATCGGCAAAGGCGCGGAGAACGGCATCCTCATCCGCTCCGGCGATGCGCTGCAGACCGCCAAACGCCTCGACGCCATCGTGCTGGACAAGACCGGGACCATCACCCGGGGCGAGCCGGCCCTCACCGACGTGGTGACGGTCGGCGCCCAGACGGAGGACGAGCTGCTGACGCTGACCGCTGCCCTGGAACGCGGCTCCGAGCATCCGCTGGGCGAGGCCATCGTGCGCGGCGCCGAGGCGCGCGGCCTGACGCTGGCCGGTACGTCGGGGTTCGAGGCAATCCCCGGCCATGGGGTCAGCGGCCGGGTGGATGGGCACGATGTACTGCTCGGCAACGCCAAGCTGCTGCGGGACCGCGGTATCGATCCAGACGCGTTGCAGACGCACTGGGAGCGCCTCGCCGAAGCCGGCAAGACGCCGATGTTCGTCGCCGTGGACGGGAAGGCGGCCGGCCTGGTGGCGGTCGCAGACACGCTGAAAGAGGATTCCGCCGCGGCCATTGCCGCACTCAAGGATCTGGGGCTCGAGGTGGTGATGATCACCGGTGACAACCAGCGCACGGCGGCGGCCATCGCGCGCCAGGTCGGCGTCGACCGGGTGCTGGCTGACGTGCTGCCCGAGGACAAGGCCCACGAGATTCAGAAGCTGCAGCTCGAAGGCCGAACCGTCGCCATGGTGGGCGACGGCATCAACGACGCGCCGGCCCTGGCCCAGGCGGACGTCGGGCTTGCCATCGGCACCGGCACCGACGTCGCCATCGAAGCGAGCGACATCACGCTGATCAAAGGCAGTCTGCACGGTGTGGTGACGGCCATGGCGATCAGCCGGGCCACCATGCGTAACGTCTATCAGAACCTGTTCGGCGCGTTCATCTACAACACCCTGGGTATTCCGGTTGCGATGGGTCTGCTATATCCGTTCACCGGACTGCTGCTGTCGCCGCTGATCGCAGCCGCGGCGATGGCGTTCAGCTCGGTGACGGTGGTCACCAACGCCAATCGGCTGCGTTACTTCGAACCCGCCGGAGGTGCGGCATGACGCCGGATCGAATTCTCGTGACCGTTCTGGGGCTGGCCGCCATCGGGTTCATCATCTGGTACTTCTGGATGAACCGTTCGGCGGGTACCCGCGCGGCGCTGGCCAGCTCCGGCTATCAGGAAGCCATGATTCTGGTGAAGGGCGGCTATACCCCGGACGTGATCCTCGTGGAGCGCGGCAAACCGGTGCGCCTGAACTTCCGCCGGGAGGAAACGGCCAGTTGCTCCGAGCGGGTCACGTTGCCCGACTTCGACCGCAGCGCGGAGCTGCCCACCGGCGAAGTCGTGCCGCTGGAGTTTCTGCCGGAGCAGCCGGGGGAGTACGAGTTCTCGTGCCAGATGGGGATGTTTCGCGGCAAGGTGATCGTGCAATGAAAAAGCCCTCGACCGAACACACCAAACGCAACTTCTGGCTGACGCCGAATGGCCTGGCCGCGCTGGGTCTGATCGGAGCGGTCGGCTACTTCCTCCTGACCGAGCACCGTGCCCACTTCGTCTACGCCTTGCCGTTCCTGATATTCCTGCTCTGCCCGCTGATGCATATCTTCATGCACGGCGGCCACGGCGGCCACGGCGGCGATGACGGCGGCAAAGGCGGCGAGGCACAGCACCAGCACCGGGGGCACGACTGATGCACGACGGCAGCGGCTACGGCTTGTGGACCCTGGTGGTGCTCAACTCGGCGGTATTCATCATCTTCGCGTTCAGCTTCACCAAGCCGAAGACCTCGCGGGACTGGCGCAGCCTGGGAGCGTTCTCCGCTTTCGTGGTGGCGCTGTTCACCGAGATGTACGGGTTCCCGCTTACCGTCTATCTGCTGTCCGGCTGGCTGCAGACCCGATTCCCCGAGACCAATGTGTTCAGCCACGATGCCGGCCACCTGTGGAACACCCTGCTCGGCTGGGACATCAATCCGCACTTCGATCCTCTGCACGTCCTCAGCAATGTGGTGATCTTCGGCGGCTTCATCATGCTGGCGTCGGCCTGGCGGGTGCTGCATACCGCCCAGCGCGCCGGCGAGCTGGCCGTCGACGGGCTGTACGCACGCATGCGCCATCCCCAGTACGTCGCTTTCGTGGTCATCATGTTCGGCTTCCTGCTGCAGTGGCCGACGTTGCCGACGCTGGTGATGTTCCCGATCCTGGTGTGGATCTACGTACGCCTGGCGCGGCGCGAGGAGCAGGCGGCGCTGGATGAGTTCGGCGAGCGCTATCGGCGCTACATGGCGCGCACGCCCGCGTTCATCCCCGGCCGCAGGCCGCAGGAGACCGCGAGCCGTGGCTGACCGGCGGCAGGCACCGGTACGGCTGAGCTTTCTCGGTGCCGCCGGCACCGTCACGGGGTCCAAGTACCTGCTGGAAACGGCGGGCCGCAAGCTGCTGGTGGACAGCGGGCTGTTCCAGGGGCCGCCGGCGCTGCGGGAGCGCAACTGGCGGCCGCTGCCGTTGGCGGCGGACGAGATCGATGCGGTGTTCCTCACCCACGCCCATCTCGACCACAGCGGTTATCTGCCGGTGCTCTGGAAGCAGGGATTTACCGGGCCCGTGTACTGCACGTCGGGCACCACGGCCCTGGCCGGCATCCTGTTGCCGGACTCCGGGTTCCTGCAGGAGGAAGATGCGGAGTACGCGCGCCGCAAGGGGCTGTCCGGCGACGACGCGGTAGAACCCCTCTACGATCAGAACGACGCCGGCGCCAGCCTGGAACTGTTGCGCCCGATCCCCTTCGGCCAGGTGGTGAACGTAGCGCCCGGGGTGAGCGCCAGCTTTCACCGCGCCGGCCACATTCTGGGCGCGTCCTGGATTCAGTTCGACCTGGCCGGCCGGCGCCTGGTGTTCAGCGGCGACTTGGGCCGCCCGAACGATCCGGTCATGCGGGCGCCGGAGCCGTTGTCCGGTGCGGACTGGGTGGTCACGGAGTCCACTTACGGCGACCGCGCTCATCCAGCTGGCTCGCCGGTCGAGACGCTGCGGGACGTCATCGTACGGACGATGCGGCGCAACGGCGTGCTGATGATTCCGGCCTTCGCGGTCGGACGGGCGCAGACGCTGCTGCGTCTGCTCGCCCGGCTGCGCGACGACGGCCTCATTCCCCAGGTGCCGGTCTATCTCAACAGTCCCATGGCCATCGATGCCACCGACATCTACTGCGATCACGTGGACGAGCATCGGCTCAGCCCCGACGCCTGCCGGGTGATGTGCGGCGCCGCCCGCTACGTGAACAGCGCCGACGAGTCGCGGGCGCTGAACCGGCGCCAGGGGCCGATGATCGTGATCAGTGCGAGCGGCATGGCCAGCGGCGGGCGCATCCTTCATCACTTCAGGGCCTGGCTGGAGGATGCGCGCAATACCGTGCTGTTCGCCGGCCACCAGGCGGCCGGCACCCGGGGCGCGGCCATGCTCGGCGGGGCGCGGCAGATTCGCGTGCACGGCCGGACCCTGCAGGTGAATGCCGAGGTCGTCGAAATATCGTCGCTGTCGGCGCACGCCGATGCCGGCGAGGTGCTCGACTGGCTGGCCGGGGCGGTGACCGATGCGCCGGCGCGGCTGTTCGTCACCCACGGCGATCCCGGCGCCGCCGCGGCATTGCAGCGGCGCATCGTGCAGGAGTTCGGCTGGGCCGCGGAGATTCCGCACTTCGAGCAGTCGACGACACTGGAATGACCCCATGGACGTAGCGACCGATCTGGTGCAGGCGTATCTGCGGCTCAACGGCTATCTGACCGCGGCCGAGTACCCGCTGATCGAGACCCGTCAGGGCGAGGCGCCGCGGGTGCTCACCGACATCGACCTGCTGGCGGTGCGTTTCGCCCGCAGCGACGGGGGCAGGGACGAGCGGCCGGGTCGGCGGGTCGGCGGTCCGGTGGTGGACGCAGCGGATCCGGCGCTGGCCTGTCCACCCGGCGCCACCGACATGCTGGTGGCCGAGGTCAAGCAGGGCAAGGCCTTCGTCAATCCCGCGACCCGGGATCCGCTGGTGCTCGGCGCCGCGCTGGCCCGGTTCGGCTGCTGCCTTCCCGAGGAGAGTCCCGAGCTGGTGCGGGCGCTGCTGCGGCGCGGGCGGGCGCAAAGCGACCTGGGACACACCGTGCGCATGGTGCTGTTCGCCTCCCGGGGTGAGCGGGCGCCGCATGGCTGGCACTGGGTGCATCTGGATCACGTGATTCGTTTTGCCGACGCGCATCTGCGCGGACGTCGCGAGACCTACGGCAGCGTCGACGAGCGCGAGCCGGCATTGGCCTGGCTCGCGCTGCTGGAGAAATGCGGCTTCACCCTCCAGCACCGGGAGATGGTATGGACGCCTCCCGCTCCCGGCCTTGAAAGAGGAGGTTAGGTGAAGTGGGGCCTCAAACCGACGGCATCGATGTGCCAAATTGGGAGTTCTAACAGTCCCTACGGTAGGAGGCCCCGAGATGGAATGTACG
>JAVJUA010000019.1:0-25239 GCA_040219935.1 Pseudomonadales bacterium
CGGCACCTGATACTGGGCGCAGGTGGCGAGCTCGGTGGCGTGGAACATGAAGCCGCCGTCGCCGTGGATCAGCAGGGTCTGCTCGTCGGTGGCGATGGCGGCGCCGATCGCCAGGGGAAACCCGGGGCCGATGGCGCCGGAGACCGGGTTCATGGTGGTGCGCGGCGCGTAGATGGGGAACAACTGGTTGCCGAAGTTGTAGGCGGCGATGGTCTGGTCGCGCACGAACAGCCCTTCCCGCGGCAGCCGGTCGCGCATCAGGTCCATGACCCGCGGGTAGTCTTCGCCCAGGCGCCGGCGCATGGCGCCGTGCACGCCGTCCCGGGCCTCCAGCACCGTGTGGTTGAACTGGGCGTCGTTGCCGGACATGTCGGCCAACGCCAGGTTGATGCCCTCCAACGCCAGCCGCGCGTCACCCACCACGCCCAGGTCGGCCCGATGGGTGCGGCCGATCATGGCCGGGTCGACGTCGATCTGGATCAGCGCGCCGGGGGGCGTGAAGCGGGCGCCCTGACCATCGACGCCCACCGCGAAGCGGGTGCCGATGGCCAGCGTCACGTCGGCCTCGGCGATGGACTGGTAGATGCCGGCGCTGGTGTAGAAGTTGCCGATGCACAGCGGATGATCCTCCGGGATGGCGCCGCGGCCGTCAGGCGATGTGATCACGGGGACGTCCAGGGTCTCCGCCAGCCGCACCAGCGCCTCCCCCGCCCCCGCCGCCACCACGCCGCCGCCGGCGACGATGACGCGGCGGCGGGCGCTGGCCAGGCGCTCGACGACCTGCTCGAGCTGCTGCGGGTTGGGCGCCACGGCCACCGGATGCGGCGGATGAAAGGTCGCCGGCTCGGTGTCCGCGTACTGCAGGTCGATGGGTATCTCCAGCGCGCCCGGCGCGGCGCGGCCGGTGAACATGTCGGCCACCACCGCCTGCAGCGCGCCGGCGAGCTGGCTGACGTGGCGCGGGCTCTCCACCCGGCGGCACACCGAACGCAGCATCGGCACCTGAGACTCGGCTTCGTGCACGTAGCCCACGCCCTTGCCGTAGAAGGCCGTTTCCGCCTGCCCGGTGATCAGCAGCACCCGCGACGACGCGTACTGGGCTTCGTAGAGGCCGGTGACGCAGTTGCTGGTGCCGGGCCCCGTGCTGGCGATCATCACCCCCATGCGCCCGGTGGCACGGGCGTAGCCGTCGGCGGCATGGGTGCCCGCCTGCTCGTGGCGCACGTCGATGATGCGCGTCTCGCCGAGGCGGTTGATGGCGTCGAGCAGCGGCATGTTGTGGATGCTGACGATGGCGAACACGTCGCGCACGCCCATCTGCGCCAGGGCTTTGGCCACCAGGTCGGCGCCGCTGAAGGTCGCTCCGAATCCGCTCATGCTGCTATCTCCAGTTCTTCGAGCTCGATGCCGTACAGGTCGGCGACGTTGTCGCAGAGGATGGCCCGCTTCTGCTCGGGGCGCAGGTGGCCCGTCTGCTCTGCGATCACCTGCTGCGACCACGGCCAGGTGGAATCGCTGTGGGGAAAGTCGCTGGCCCACAGCAGCCGCCGCCAGTTCATCTCATCGGCCATCTTGAATGCCACCCAGTCGTCCTGGAACGTGGCGTATACGTGCTCCGAGAAGTACTCGGACGGCAGCCGCTCCAGGTTCACCCCGGGCGCCAGCCAGTTGCGATGGCGCTTGTAGGCGTGGTCCATGCGGTACAGGTAGTGGGGCACCCAGCCCGCATCCGCCTCCGCGCACACCACCCTGAGCTCGGGGTAGCGCTGGAAGACGCCGCCGAAGATGAGCGTGCCCATGATGTCCTGGTTGCCGCGGATGATGGACAGGAAGCTGTTGATGCGCGGCCCTCGGACGTGGCCGCCGCCACGGCTGGTGAGGATGTGGAACGACAGCGGCAGGCCCAGCTCGATGGCGGCCTCCCAGACCGGGTTGTAGATCTCCGCGTCGTAATCGGCCTCGGCCGGGTTGCCCGGCATCATCACGCCGCGCAGGCCCAGGGCCTTGATGGCCTTCAGGTCTTCCACGCCCTCGGCCGGCGTGCGCATGGCGGTCTGGCCGCAGCCGATCAGGCGCGCGGGCGCCGTCGCGCAGTACTCGGCGATCCAGCGGTTGTAGGCGTCGAAGCAGGCCTTCTTGTAGTCGAAGTCACGGTGGTTGCACAGCAGCATGCCCACCGTCGGGTAGATCACCTCGGCGGCGACGCCGTCGCGGTCCTGATCCGCCAGGCGCGCCACCGGATCCCAGCCGCCGCGGTGCAGGGCGTCGAACTTCACGCCGTCGGTGGTGATTTCTTCCGGGGGCTTGCCGGCGGCGGCCACCAGGCCCATGGCGATGGGCGTGTCCATGCCGTCAATGACGAACAGGTCGCCGCGGGCGCCGCCGTCCACCAGGTGCGGCGCCTTGTCACGCCACGCCGCGTCGATGTGCGCGCGATAGGTGTCGGGATGCTCGGTGATGTGCGAGTCCGCCGAGATGACCGGGTAGTCCATGCCTCTCCCCCTGACCGTCCGGAACCTGCCGGAAAGTACCAGCTTTGCCCGCCCCTCGCCACGCGGGCGCCCATCGCGTGCGGCCGCTATAGTGAACGCCGTCGCCACTCCCGGACGCCGCCATGTCGTTGCGCCCAGTTGCCCTCTGGTTGGTGCTGCTGGCCTGGCCTGCTGCGCAGGCGGCCGAGCTGGTGGCCCCCTACGTGCAGACGGTGCAGGACGACGTGGAGCGCATGCTCGACCTGGCCGGGGCCGGGCCCGGCGACTACCTGATCGACCTCGGCAGCGGCGACGGCCGCATCGTCATCACCGCCGCCGCCCGCGGCGCGTTGGGACTCGGGGTCGAGCTGGACGGCGATCTGGTGGCGCTGGCGCGCCGCCGCGCGCGCAGCAACGGCCTGGACGAGCGTGCTGCCTTCGTGGAGGGCGACATCTTCGCCGCCGACGTCTCCGGCGCCACCATCGTCACCCTGTACCTGATGCCGGAGATCAACCTGCGGCTGCGGCCGAAGCTGCTGGCCGAGCTGCGCCCGGGCACGCGGGTGATCTCCAACAGCTTCGACATGGGCGACTGGGTCGCCGATCGCCACGTCGGTGCCCGCTCCAGCGGCGGCCTGCACCTGTGGATCGTGCCTGCGGAGGTCGCCGGCCGCTGGCGCATCGAACTCTCCGGCCGGACCATGACCCTGGACGTGGAACAGCACTTCCAGCGCTTCGCAGCCACGCTCGGCGACGGTGATGCCCAGGTGCCGGTGGCCGACCCTGCCCTGCGCGGCGATCGCATCCGCTTCGCCGCCGTGGGCGAGACGGCGCGCTACGCGTTCGCCGCCCGCGTCGAGGACGGGCGCATGACGGGCATCGTCCACGTGCATGACGGCCGCACCGCCGTGGCCCAGCCGTTCTCCGCCGCGCGGGTTGCCCGCGTGGACGACGCACCGGGGCTTTGATAGGTTTTCGGCTCCCCCGACACCGCCAGCACGAGGAGTACCGCATGGCCATCGAGGAAGGCAAAGCCGCCCCCGCATTCACGCTGAAGGACGCCGCCGGCAACAAGGTGGCGCTGAAGGATTTCAGAGGCAAGCACGTGATCGTCTACTTCTACCCGAAGGACGACACGCCCGGATGCACCAAGGAGGCCTGCGGCTTCCGCGACCTGTGGAAGGAGATTCAGAAGCACGACGCCGTGGTGCTCGGCGTGTCTCCCGACGACGGCGCCAGCCACGGCAAGTTCGCCACCAGGTACAAGCTGCCGTTCACGCTGCTCTCCGACCCCGACAGAAAGGTGATGGAGAAGTACGGCGCCTGGGGCGAGAAGATGATGTACGGCAAGAAGGCCACGGGCGTGATCCGCTCCACCGTCTGGGTGGGGCCGGACGGCAAGGTGAAGAAGCACTGGCCGAAGGTGGCCAAGGCCGAGGTCCATCCGCAGAAGGTGCTGGAAGCGCTGCAGGGGGCCTGACCCCGCTGCGGCTCAGTCAGCCGGCAGCCTGGCAGGTGCGGCACCAGTACAGGCGCCGCGACGACGCCGTGCGGCGGCGGATCACGTCGCCGCAGCGGTAGCACGCCTGCCCGGCGCGGTCGAAGACGGCGAACCGGTGCCCTGAGCGAGCGACGCCGCGCGCCGCCAGCCGCGCCACCCGCGACGGCGGGTTGGTGATGCCGCCGGTCTGGTAGGCGCGGCGGCCGATGGTCACCGTGCTGCGTCCCAGCCGGCCCAGATCCGTCGGGCTGAGCGCCGCCGGCCGCGCGCCGGGGGCCACCCGGGCGTGGAACAGGATCTCCGAGCGCAGGTAGTTGCCCACCCCGGCCACGAACCCCTGGTCCAGGTACAGGGCCTGCACGGCGCGGCGGCGGAACGCCTCGCTGGCCAGCCGCGCGGCAACCCGGGCGCCGGTGAGCGTCGGATCCAGCAGGTCGGGCCCGAGCCGGGCCAGATAGGGATGCAGGGCGACGCCGTCGTCATCCAGCACGGCGATCTCCGAGGCGCTGTACAGCAGCGCGCTGTGGCTGTCGGTGTGCAGGGCCACCCGCAGGCTGCGGCCCGTGCGCGGCAGCCGGCCGCGCCGGCGCACCATCCAGCGCCCGTAGAGCTGGTTGTGCGAGTACAGGGTCAGGTCGTTGTCGAAGCGAATCAGCAGCGCCTTGCCGCGGGTGTCGACCGCGGTCACCTCGCGGCCGGCCAGCCGCCCGGCGAAGGGCTGCAGCCGCGCCAGGCCGAACTCCACCGCCGCCAGGCGCCGGCCGGCGATGACGGCGGCGATGCGGTCGGCTTCACGACGTACTTCGGGACCTTCAGGCATGGCGGTTCACGGCCGTCTCACGGTACATGGCTCACGATGGCTAGGAAGATTGAACGGGCACCAGTATGCGCGGTGTGAAGAAGCAGCACCTGCCGGCCAAACCCTGCGCACGCTGCGGCCGGCCGATGACCTGGCGGCGGCGCTGGGCGAGAGTATGAGACGACGTGCGCTACTGCTCCGACCGCTGCCGGCGCGCGCCCGGGCAGGCGCCGACACCATGACCTGGGCCGCCACCCGCGCCGCCGGCCTGACGCGCCTGGAACGCTTCCTGCCCAACGCCGGCAGCCGCTACGCGCGGCTGCGCAACCACGACTTCGGGCCCGACCAGCGGCACAACGTCAGCGGGCTGTCGCCGTACCTGCGACATCGCCTGATTCTCGAAGCCGAGGTGCTCGACGCAGTGCTCGGCCGCTTCGCTCCCAGCACGGCGGAAAAGTTCGTGCAGGAGCTGTACTGGCGCAGCTACTGGAAGGGCTGGCTCGAGCACCATCCGTCGGCCTGGACCCGCTACCGGGACACGGTGACGGACGGGCTGGCCCGACTCGGCGACGATGCGCCGCTGCGGCGCTGCTACCAGGACGCCGTGTCCGGGCGCACCGGCATCGAGCCCTTCGACGCCTGGGCCCGGGAGCTGACCGACACCGGCTACCTGCACAACCATGCCCGCATGTGGACCGCCAGCATCTGGCTGTTCACTCTGGAGCTGCCCTGGGCGCTGGGCGCCGACTGGTTCCTGCGCCATCTGCTGGACGGCGACCCGGCGTCCAACACCTTGTCGTGGCGCTGGGTCGCCGGCCTGCACACCCGCGGCAAGACCTACCTGGCCCGGCCCGACAACATCCTGCGCTACGCCGGGCGCCGGTTCGACGGCAGCGCCGCAACCCCGGCCGGCCTCGACCGGCTGGCCGCCCGCGGGACACCGCTGACCGAGCCGGAGCCGCCGGCCCGCATCGATCCGGTGTGGCCGGACCGGCTGACACCACCCGCGGAGCGCTTCGGGCTGCTGCTCGGCGAAGACGACCTGCACCTGGACACCGAACTCATCCCGGCCGCAGTCGCCGCCCTGCCCCAGGCACCCCGCTCTCCCGAACCTACCGGGTCCGCCGCCGCGGCATTCACCACGGCCGCGATCGGTGACGCGCTGGCGCGGGCGGGCGCCTGCTGGCGCGTTCCCTGCGAGTCGCTCACGGCACCGGCGGCGGCCGGCGCCTGGGCAGGCCGCCATGGGCTGAAGGAGGTGGTGATGGCCTACGCCCCGGTGGGCCCCGGTGGGGATGCCCAGCGCACGGCCTTGGCATCCCTGACCGACGCCGGCGTCGCCTGCCGCATCTTCCTGCGCGACCACGACCGCCGCGCCTGGCCCCACGCGGCGCGCGGCTACTTCGCCCTGGCCAAACGCATTCCGGCGCTGGTCGCCCCACCGCAGGCCGACTGACCCGCACCTGCCCGCGGCGCCGGATCAGGATACACTCCCCGCACCGAATCGATCAGGGGAGACAGATGGCATATCTGGACGTCGAGAACGGCCGCCGCATCTACTTCGAAGACCACCAGGGAGACCGACGCCCGCTGCTGCTGGTGCACGGCTGGGGCATGTCCGGGCGGGTGTGGGACACCACCACCGCGCACTTCGTGGATGCGGGCCATCGCGTGGTCACCTTCGACCAGCGCGGCTGTGGCGCCTCGGACAAGGACTTTCGCGACGTCTCGATTGCCGCCGGCGCCGCCGATGCGGTGGCCATCGCCGACGCGCTCGGCCTCGACGGCGTGGTGCTGAACGGCTGGTCTCTGGGCGGCCCCATCGCCGCCGAGGCCGCGCAGCGGCTCGGCAGGCGTTGCGCCGGGCTGATCCTCACCGGCGGCGCCACGCCCCGCTACGTGCAGGCCGACGATTTTCCTTACGGCGGCGCACCCGGCAGCGTGGCGGAGACGGTGGCCGCCCTGCGCGCCAACCGCACGCCGTTCCTGCACGGTCTGGCGCGCGCGGTGTGCGCGAAGGATCCGGGCGACGGCGTCATCGACTGGCTCTGGCAGGTGTTCCAGCAGACCAGCCCGGCGGCGGACGCGGCGCTCGCCGAGCTCGACCGCCTCGATCAGCGGGACCTGCTCGCCAAGCTCGACATTCCCCTGCTCAGCATCGTCGGCAGCGCCGACGGCTTCGTGGCGCCCGACATCGGCCGCGCCGCGGCGGAACTTGCGCCCCAGGGCAAGCTGGCCTTCTACGAGGGCTGCGGCCACGCGCCCTTTCTCGAGGAGGCCGAGCGCTATCGGGCCGACCTGGCGGCCTTCATCAACGGCCTGTCAGGCTGAGGCGGGGCGATGAGCAAGGTCAACTTCGGACTCTGGTACGACTTCCGCAACCCCGGCCCCGACGCGCCCGCCTTCGAGGATTTCTACGCCGCGACGCTGGATCAGATCGTCGCCGCCGAAGACCTGGGCTTCGGCTCCGTGTGGCTCACCGAGCACCACTTCTGCGATGACGGCTACACGCCGTCGCCGCTGGTGATCGGCGCCGCCATCGGCGCCCGCACCCGCAACATGCGCCTGGGCACCAACCTGATCATCCTGCCGCTGCACGACCCGGTGCGCGTCGCCGAGGACGCGGCGACGCTGTCGCTGCTCACCCGCGGCCGCTTCGACCTGGGCGTGGCCATCGGCTACCGTCAGGCGGAGTTCGACGCTTTCGGGCGCCAGCTCGGCCACCGCCCGAGCCTGCTGGAGGAAGCGGTGGACGTGATCCGCCGCGGCTGGTCCGGCCAACCGCTCAACTACCGGGGCAAGCGTTTCGAGTACGGTGACGTCCGGGTCATGCCGGTGCCCGAGCACGCGCCGCGAATTCTGATCGGCGGCATGAGCCCGCCCGCCATCGACCGGGTGGCCCGCATCGGCGACGGCTTCCTGTCCACCGGCGGGCTCGGCCACGACGACTACCTGGCCGCCCTGGCCCGCCACGGCCGGCGGCCGGAGGACGGCGCCATCTTCGCCGGCCACTGGGCCATCATCGCCGAGGACCCGGCGGCGGAAGCCAAGCGCATCGGCCGGCACGTGCTCTACCAGAGCAACCAGTACATCGAGTGGGGCGCCTTCGGCCCGCCCGAGACCACGCCCCGCTTCAAGACGGCAAAGGACGCCATCGAGGGCGGTCTGTACGAGCTGTGGACGGCGGAGCAGGCGGTCGCCAACCTGTCGAACCTGCTCGAGCGTTACCCGCAGATCCGCGACCTGCACTTCTGGGCGCAGTTTCCCGGCGAGCCCGTGGAGTCGGGTACCCGGCGAATGGAGTACATCGCCGAGAAGGTGCTGCCGCGGCTGCGCTGACCGCCGCCGCGTCGGCGCCTCACGGCGTGGCCGGAACCTCCGGCTGCGGGCGGAAGTCGACGTCGGCATCGGCCAGCAGCCACACCAGCATCGCCCACGCGGCCACGTTCTGACGCAGCTCCGCCGGGTCGATCTTGTCGAAGGTGTCGTTCGGCGTGTGGTGGAACTCGAAGTAGTCCTCGCCGTTCTGGTCGAGGCTCACCACCGGCATGCCCGCCATCTGCAGCGGAAACATGTCCGGGCCGCCGTCGCCGTCGTTGCCGCCGCGGATGATGCCCAGAAAGGCCAGCTCCCGATGCACGGCGTCGAAGAACGGCAGCGCGTGGGGGGCGATGTTGGTGGTCAGCCGCCACACCTTCCGGGCGCCGAAATCCGATTCCGAGCCGATCACGTGAGCGGCCAGCGTGCCGTCGGCGGCCCGGGCGGCCGCGTAGGCGCGGGCGCCCACCAGGCCCACCTCCTCGGCACCGAACAGCACCAGGCGGATGGTGCGCCGCGGCCGCTGCGGCAGGTCGCGAATCAGCTTCGCCGCCGCGGTGACGATGCCGACCCCGGCGCCGTCGTCCAGGGCACCGGTGCCGGTATCCCAACTGTCCAGATGGGCGCCGATGACGACGATCTCCTCCGGCGCGTCGCGGCCACGGATCTCGGCGATGACGTTGCCGCTCTCCACCTGGCCGCGCCAGCCGGCATGGGTGGTCAGCCGCACCCGCACGGTCTCCCCGGCGGCGTGCATGCGCTCGATCTGGTCGGCATCGGGCGCCGACACCGCCAGGGCCGGAATGCGCGCCTGCCGGCCCTCCGGAAAGCTCATCATGCCGGTATGGGCGAAGCGGTGGCTCGACGTGCCCACCGAGCGGATCAGCACGCCGGCGGCACCCCGGGCCTCGGCTTCGAGCCAGGCGCGCTGGCGCTTACGGTTCGCCCAGCCGTAGCCTTCGCCGGTGCGGGTGGCCGTCATGCGATCGTTGACGAAGACCACGCGGCCGGCCAGGGCATCCTCGCCGGCATCGGACGCCACCAGGTCGTCGAAGCTGTCGAAGTAGGCGACGTCGGCCTCCAGCCCGCCCTCGGGCGTGGCGCCGGCGCCGCCGAGGGATATGGCGTACAACGGCTGCGGATACGGCGCGACGATGGCGGCCGCCTCGTGCACCGAGTCGCCCCGGGTCCACAGGTCCATCTGGAAGGTCTCCACCCGCACGCCGTCGAAGCCAAGCCGGGTCAGCTCCCGCACGGCCCACTCCCGCGCCCGCGCTTCCTGGGGCGACCCGGCCAGACGCGGGCCGATCTCGGTGGTCAGCGAACGCACCAGGTCATAGGCCAGAGGGCTCTCTAGCGCCGTGTCCGCCAGAGCGCGGGCGACGCGGCGGGCGTCATCGGTCAGCTCGGGGGGCGCGGCGGCGGGCCAGGCGGGGCCGCTCGCGGCGGCGGCGGCGATGGCCAGACAGGCGGCAAGACGTCGGGTCGGCATGGCTACTCCTCAGCTCGTGCAGCCCTCACCGTACCGCATTGGGCGGTCATGGCAAGGCGACACCAGGCTGCTACGGCCTGACGTTGAGCGCGTCGAGAAACGCCCGCGCGTCCGTCGCGGTGCGGGCCGGGGCCTCCTCCATGGGCACGTGGCCGAGATCCGGGTAGACGATCAGTCGCGCCGCCGGCATGGCGTCACGGAAGCGCTCGCCGAACTCGGGCGCGATGAGCGCGTCGTGGGCGCCCCACAACAGCAGCGTCGGCTGGCGTATGCCGCCCGGCTCGGCGCTGGCGGCGGCCTCGTCCCGGGGCCGCCCAGACCGCGACAGGATGGCGGCCCGCGTGCCTTCCCGAAGGGTCAGATCCCGATACCGGGCGATCAGGGCGTCATCCACCAGCGCCGGATCGTGGTAAGCCGAGCGCAGCCCCTGCACCAGCAGCAGCTGCGGGTCGAGATAGCGGGCGACGGCGCGGAACCAGGGCTGGGACAGCAGCGCGAACGCCACCGGCGCGCGGCCGCGCGGCTGCACCGCCAGCGCCTCGCGCCAGGCCGCCGGTGGCACCGGCGCCAGCAGGATCAGCCCCTTGATGCGTTGCGGGTGATCCAGCGCGTAGCGCCACGCCACCCCGCCGCCCATGGAGTTGCCGCCGATGACGAAGCGCTCGAGCCCGGCCTCGGCCGCCACCGCCGCGACCGCAGCCGCCTGCGCCGCCGGCCCGTAGTCATCGTCGGGCACGCGCCCGGTCAGGCCGTGACCGGGCAGGTCGAGGGTGATCACCCGGTAGCGGTCGCCCAGCTCGGCCACCCATGGCTCCCAGGCGTGCAGCGACGCGTTGGCACCGTGCAGCAGCAGCAGCGCGGGACCATCCGCGCGCCCCTGATCCCGGTAGTGCAGGCGGGCGCCGCTGGGCATGGTCAGGAACTGCGATGCGGCATTGCTGTAGCGGCGGTCGACCTCGGCCGCCGGCAGGTCGTCCTCGAACACCCAGAACACACCGACGATCAGCAGCAGCGCCGTCGTGATCACCACGAATCTGAGCATGCTCCTTCACCTGCAGACAGCGATCGGCCGCAGCCTAACCTCGCCATGCCGGACCGACAAGAATTCCGCCGGCGGCGGCCGTTTTCCACCGGGCCCACACCTGTGCAACACTCCGCCTCGAGGAAACAGGGGAGCAGGCTATGAAGTTCGGCATCTTCTACGAGCACCAGCTACCGCGCGACTGGGACGAAGGCAGCGAGCACCGGCTGTTCAAGCAGTCGCTGGATCAGATCGAGCTGGCGGACCGACTCGGCTTCGACTATGCCTGGGAGGTGGAGCATCACTTCCTCGAGGAGTACTCCCACTCCGCGTCGCCCGAGGTGTTTCTCGGCGCCGCCAGCCAGCGCACGAAGAACATCCGCCTCGGCCACGGCATCATCCAGCTCACCACCAACCACCCGGCGCGGGTGGCGGAACGGGTGGCCACCCTCGACCTGGTGTCCGACGGCCGGGTGGAGCTCGGCCTCGGCGAGGGCTCGTCGGTGACCGAGCTGCACCCCTTCAACCTGCGCTTCCGCGACAAGCGCGACGTCTGGGAAGACGCCGTGCGCTGCACCCTGCCCATGTTCTGGAACCACGGCTGGGAGTACGACGGCGAGTTCTTCAAGTTTCCCCTGCGCGCCGTGGTGCCGAAGCCGTTGCAGAAGCCGCACCCGCCGCTGTGGGTGGCGTGCTCGCAGCTCGACACCATCAAGTACTCGGCTCACCGCGGCATGGGCGCGCTGTGCTTCAAGTTCGCCGACCTGAACTCGGCGCGAGCCTGGGTCAACGCCTACTACAACACCTTCCTGCGCGACCAGGAGAAGCTGTGCGACTACCAGGCCAACCCCAACATCGCCGTGGTGGCCGGCTTCATGTGCTGTGAGACCGACGAGGAGGCCTGGGAGAAGGCCGACGGCTGGACCTTCTTCCAGTTCGCCCTGCAGCTCTACAACAAGGAGGGCCCATTCGAGCCGGGCACGGTGAACTTCTGGGAGCGCTACCTGGAGTGGAAGCAGACGCCGGCCGGGCAGAAGCGCACCGGCAGCGAGCTGATCGGCTCGCCGGCCACCATCCGCGAGCGCCTGGCCGAGCTCGAAGCGGCCAACGTCGACCAGGTGATTCTGCTGAACCAGGCCGGCAAGAACACCCACCAGGACATCTGCGACAGCCTGAAGCTGTTCGCCGAGCAGGTCATGCCCGAGTTTCACGCCCGGGAGGACGCGCACCAGGCCTGGAAGCGCTCGGTGCTGGCCGGCGAGACCGTGCTCGAGGACATCGACACCGAGCCATTCAACATCACCCGCGGCCGCAAGCCGACCCAAGCCCCGACGCGCGAGCGCCGCGACATGGTGGCCGGCAGCGTCGGCCGGCCGGACTCGAACGCGGTGAGCGGCTGAGCGCGCAGCCGCCCCACGGGGTGCCTACTGGGGAGGCACCACCCGCTGGCCCCACCACAGGGCGCTGGTGCAGTCGAGCACCTGGTTCGCATGGCGGCCGAACATCTGGCCCGCCGCCGAACTCCGCATGGCCTGGGTGCGCGACGCCCAGGTGGGCACATCCTGATGCACCTCGTAGACGAACAGATCGTTGTCCGTCGACGACACCATCGGCACGTCCATGAATGCCATGAACTGCTTGTGAGCGCCGCCGGCGTCGAGAACGCTCCCGTAGTGCCCGATCAGGTCACGCATGTGGACCATGGTCTGCCCGTGATTCAGCTTGCAGCCGAAGCTGGAGATCAGGGCCGGCGGCGTGATGTTCAGCTCCTCGCTGCCGGTGTAGATCTGCTCCCTCATCGACACGCTGGTATCACATTCGACGATCTTGTCGAAGCGCGCCTGAACGGCCTGGCCCTCCTTCGATGTCGTGTAGGCACTCGCCGCCTTGCCGAATGCGGCCAGGTCGGCGTGGTTGCTGAACCAGAGGAAGTCGCCGCCGTAGCCGCTCACCTTGTAAGGCGTCCAGATGAAGGCCTGCATGTCGCCGAGACCGATCTTGGCCGACTGCTCGACCAGGTAGTCCCGGGCACTCATCAGCTCCTTCATGCCGGCGCCGTTGATGAACTTGCAGTTGTAGACCTCGCGGACGTCGGCGTTGCCGATGCCGGCCATGCCGATGAGGCACACGCCGCACAGTAGCGCCGCATGGCGGCGGATTTTCAGGGTGCGAGCGGCCGGTGCGCGCAGTGGCGCACGGTAAGTGTTTACGTTCACGGTGATTCTCCTTTTCTTCGTGAGCTCGTGGCTTCGATTGAAGGAGGCTGGTGAAAGGTGCTGCCGACGCGCCGAAGCGCGTCTCATCAGTCCCCGACCCCGGAGTATCTGCTCATCGGCTGCTGAGGACCAGCGCGCAGCCCCGACGACGGCGCGCAGCGCGCGCCGCGGCGAGCGGCCTGCTCAGGCGCGGCCGCAGGCGGCCTCGATCTCCTTCATCTCGGTCGGCGTCAGCGGGCCCTCGGCTTCGGCGTCCAGGCACTCCCGCAGCTCGTCCCGGTTCTTGACACCCAGCACCACGGTATCCACGCCGTCCATGCTGAGCGCGTAGCGATGGGCCAGACGGGCCGAGCTCACGCCCCAGCGTCGGGCCAGCGCCCGGAATGGTTCGGCGCGGTGGAAGTCGGCGAGGTCCTGACCTGGCCGCATGTCCCGGTCGAAGCCATCGGTCAGCGCGCCGGCCTGCACGGCGCGAATGCCCATCACGCCCACCCCGTGGTGAACGGCACGAGCGATGATGCTGCGCGGCTCGGGCGGCTCCGGAAAACGGCGGATGTCGCCGGGCGAATCGAGACAGTTGCTGATGCACTGCACCGCCGCCGGCTTCGGCGTCGCGTCCAGGGCGTCGAGGATGGTGGCCGGCAGGCCGATGCCGGTGATGCCCCAGGCGCCGATCAGGCCTTCCTCCCGTAGCGCCTCGAACGCTGGCACGACGTGCTCCTGATACAGAGTCCAGCGGGTGGCGAAGCGATCCTGCAGATCCGCCTCGGGGAACCGGTAGTCGTCGGGCACGATGTTCGAGTGCAGGAACAGCAGGTCGACCCGGGGCAGCTCGAGCGTCGCCAGGCTGCGCTCCAGCCGCTGGCGGATGGTGGGTGCGATGTCGGCGGCGGCCGGGCTGCCGAGCTGACACTTGGTGGTGACCCGAACGCCATCGGGCAGACGCCCGCGGAACGCCTCGCCCACCACCGCTTCCGCCTCGCCGCGGCCGTAGCCGGGGGCAAGGTCCAGCAGGGTGATGCCGGCATCCACGGCCGCCCGCACCGTGGCCACCGCCTCGTCGCGGGTGGTGGCGCCCCACACCTGGCCGATGCCGCCGCCGCCCAGGGTCAGTGCCGAGACGGGCCAGAGCCCGCCGAGTTGGCGCATGTGCATGGTTTATCTCCTCACTCCCGAATGCATTGCCGAGGTCGAAGGGTACCACCCCGGGCTATCGGCAATCGGATCCCGGCACGTTCAGCACGTAGTGATGGTCCACGTACACGCCCTCGGCCCAGCGCCGTGTGCGCAGCGAAGTGGTGTGCACCACGCCCTGGTAGCGGAACCGCGCCCGCGGCCGCCACAGATAGCGCCCGCAGGGCGTGAGCGGCCCGACGACGGCGTACTCGGGCTGCATCAGCCCGGTCACCTGACGACGGGTCGGCTGATAGCTCTCGACGATGTCCAGCTCATAGCTGACGTCGGTGACATGCTCGAGCAGATCGGGGGGAAGTGCCTCAGCCAGCGGCTGCCAGCGCAGCACCGGAGTAGCGCTGTCGAGGCATGGCCAGCGCTCCTGAACGATGCCGATGACGTTGCGTCTGACCAAGGGCTCCGGATATCGGGGCGCCAGCACCACGTCCGGCTGCCACTCGATGAGGCTGTCGCGCAGGCCCTCCTCGGCGATGCTCTCGATCCAGCGGGTCAGCGTCGTCTCCAGGTCGACGGATCCGTCGGCCCACCACTCGTCGACATCGAAGTCGCGGCTGCGGGCACCGCTGATGCTGGTCAGCACCTGGCCGTCCGCACCGGTGAGGGTGAACAGATACGGCTGGGTAACGGTGATCGAGCCGCCCCGATAGCCGCTGTGCTCGAGCCGCATCGTCCCAAGCTCGACGCCGAGCCGGACCACGCGCCCGCCGCCATCCTCAGACTCCGCCAACGGCAGCTCCGCTGCCGCGGCCCTTTGCAGCACCTGTGCGGCAAAACGTCGCTGCAGGTCAGCGGTGTCGATCTGCTCCGCCAGACTTTCCAGCTCGCGGCGGCTGTCCGCCGGATCCTGCACCCGCGATGCGGCCAGCACGGGGAACAGCGGCGCCATGGCCAGGCACAACCCGTACAGCATGCCGGCCTGCATGCAGCCGACCGGCGCGGCCAGCATCATGCCTGCCCCTTCCCGGGCGCCGTCCCCCGCCGCCTCGGCACCCACCCCGCGAGCGGTCGCGGCTGCCTGGCGGAAGTCGAGCACCACCGCGTCGTAGACCAGCCTCCGCGAGTCGAAGGTGCTGCCGGCACCGGCCTGCTCCGGGCCGGCGCCGGCACAGCCGAACAGGACTGCACCGCAGAAAGCCGCCACGGCGCCCCGAGACCGCCAAGGCCGCGCCGCAATCGCGCCGTTACCCATGAGCACCTCCCCGATGCCGCCCGCATCTTGAACCCGGCCACCCGGGAAGGCCACACCCCGCGCTCGTTTACACCTCGAGGCCGAGTGCCTACCATTGCCGCCCATTCGACAGCGGGTTGCCGCGCGTCCGGCCGGTGTTTCGTCCGGGGGTGCGGCACAGGGGTGACATGAACGGCCCGAGTGGCAGTCCCAGCGGGGACACAGTGAGTTCGACAACGCGCCCGGTGCAGCAGGCCCTCCCCGGACTGGCGGTTTCCCGCTAGGCCTGTGGTTCGCTCGCGGCTGCCGGGTCTCCGGCAGCCCGTACAGGAAGCGGACCGATGCAAGACCAGCCTCAGTCGCAGCAAGATGTCTCCGAGATCGATCTCGAAGACCCCATCGCCATTCGCGATTTTCTGGAGCACGCCCACCCGGTAGATGCTGCCGCCCTGCTCGACGAGCTGGAGCCGGTCGACGCCTGCGCCCTGCTGCTGCGTGAGACCCTGCCCGACCGCACCGAGATCTTCGGCTACCTGCGCCCGGAGACCCAGGTGGACCTAGCCGCCCTGCTCGAGCGCCGGCAGCTCGCCGCAATGATGACCGAGATGAGCGCCGACGACCGCGCCGACGTGTTCAACCGGCTGTCGCCCGACCAGCAGCAGGCCCTGCTGCCCGGGCTGGCCCAGGCCGAGCGCGAAGACATCCGCCGTCTCACCTCCCACGCCGAGGGCACCGCCGGCGCCATCATGACCTCCGACTACGCCACCCTCGCGCCGGAGCTGACGGCGCGAGAGGCCATCGAGGTGCTGCGCCACGAGGCCCCCGACAAGGAGACCATCTACCGCGCCTACGTGCTCGACCCGGACCGGCAGCTGATCGGCTCGGTGCGCCTGCGCGACCTGATCCTGGCGCCGGGCCACCGCCGCGTCGCCGACCTGGTGGAGGACGACACCCTGGCGGTGAACGTGCACGAGGACCAGGAAGAGGTCGCCCACAAGATCGCCCGCTACGACGTGCTGGCCCTGCCCGTGGTGGACGACGACGGCCGCCTGGTGGGCATCGTCACCCACGACGATGCCATGGATGCCCTGGAAGAAGAGGCAACCGAGGATTTCCACAAGATCGGCACCGTCGGCAAGATGACCCAGAGCGTGCGCGAAGCCAGCATCGGCCTGCTGTACCGCAAGCGCGTGTTCTGGCTCGGCCTGCTGGTGTTCGGCAACCTGTTTTCGGGGGCCGGCATCGCCTACTTCGAGGACACGATCGCCATGCACGTGGCGCTGGTGTTCTTCCTGCCGCTCTTGATCGGCAGCAGTGGCAACGCCGGCGCCCAGTCGGCGACGCTGATGGTGCGGGCGCTCGCCACCGGCGACGTGGTGCTGAAGGACTGGGGCAGGCTGCTGTCCCGCGAGCTGCTGGTGGCGCTGGCGCTCGGCATCACCATGGCCGCGGCCGTGTCGCTGATCGGGGTGGTCCGCGGCGGCCCGGACATCGCCCTGGTGGTGGCGGCTACCATGCTGCTGGTGGTCATGGTGGGCAGCCTGGTGGGCATGGGGCTGCCGTTCGCCCTCAACCATTTCGGGCTCGATCCGGCCACCGCCAGCGCGCCGCTGGTCACGACCATCGCCGACGCCCTCGGAGTGGTGATCTACTTTTCCATCGCCACGGCCATGCTCAGCCACTGAGCGGCCGGTCGCGGCTACTGCAACACGGTGACGCAGTTGCGGCCCCGGCGCTTGGAGACGTAGAGCGCCTCGTCGGCGCGCGCCAGCAGGGCGTCGGCACTCTCGCCGGCGTGCAGGCGGGTGACGCCGATGGAGACGGTGAAGTTGCCCACCGAGTCCTCGCCCTCTCCCAGCGCGAGCTGGATGTGGGCGATGCTGACGCGGATCTGCTCGGCCAGCGCCTTCGCCCCGTCCAGCGGCGTGTCAGGCATGACGATCACGAACTCCTCGCCGCCGAAGCGGGCGACCGTGTCCCGGCCCTTGACGTTGGCCTTGAGGGTCTGGCCCACCTTCGTCAGCAGACGGTCGCCCACCGGGTGGCCGTAGGTGTCGTTGACGCTCTTGAAGCGATCCAGATCGGCCATCGCGACGCTGAGCTCGCCCCCTTCCGACGCCGCCTTGCGCACCGACTCGGCCAGCACCAGGTCGAGGCCGCGGCGATTGGTCAGGTTGGTCAGCGCATCGGTGAGCGACGCCTCCTGGGAGCGGGTCAGCTCCTCGCGAAGCTGCTCCGACTCCTGGCGGCTCTCCTCGAGCTTGCGGCTCAGCACGTGGACGGCCGACTGAATGCCCCGAGTGCGGTCCAGCACCCGCTTCAGGCCGGCCTGCGCCTGATCCACAGACTCGGCCGCGGCCAGCTCATTGCCCCAGTCGGCCAGCTCGACGCCGTACTCGTCGGCGCGCCGCCCCATCTCCGCGGCGGACAGGTTGACCCGCTGCAGAATCTCCTCGAATCGCGCCTGCAGGCGCTCGGCATGGCCCGGGTCGAACCCGGCCACGTGGGTGGTGTAGAGACGCAGCGTTTCCCGCTCGTCCAGACGCTTCCCGTTGCTCGTCAACGCTTCGATCTCGCGCGTCAACGCGTCGTTGGTGCCAGCCACGTACTCGTACCAGACCGCATAGCTGATCGGGTGCAGAGCCGCCGTCTGGCGCGACATCAGGGGTATCGCCAGCTTCAGCAGGTCACGGCTGCGCTCGAAGGTGTCCGCGTACAGCATACTTTCAGCACTCGCCTACTCAGGCAGTATAGACGCTGCACGGAGAATGCCAGTGGGGCCGTCTGTCAGCGGCCCGGCGTGCGGGACTCAGCCCACGGCGACGGTGTGGCGCAGCACGCCGATGGGCTTCACCTCCACCTCGATGCGGTCGCCTTCGTCCATGAAGATCGGCGGGTTGCGGGCCGAGCCGACGCCGCCGGGGGTGCCGGTGACGATGACGTCGCCGGGCACCAGCTCACAGAAGATGGAGCAGTAGGCGATGATGTCGGCGAAGTCGAACACCAGCAGCTCCGCCTTGGCGTTCTGCATTACCTCGCCGTTCAGGCGGGTGGTGATCTCCATCTGGGTGACGTCGCCCACCTCGTCGGGCGTCATCATCCACGGGCCGAAGCCGCCGGTGGCGGGAAAGTTCTTGCCCGGCGTGAACTGCGACGTCTGGCGCTGAAACTCGCGCACGCTGCCGTCGTTGTAGATGCTGAAGCCGGCCACGTGAATCAGCGCGTCGGCCTTGCTGATGCGCCGTCCGGCCTTGCCGATCACCAGCGCGATCTCGCCCTCGTAGTCGAGCGTGTTCGACTCCCGCGGGCGGATCATGGGCTGGTCGTGGCCCACCTGGGCGCTGGCGAAGCGCACGAAGATGGTGGGAAAGCCCTCGCCGCCGCGGCCGGTCTCCTGCTGGTGCGCCTTGTAGTTGAGGCCCACGCACAGGATCTTGTCCGGGTTCGGCAGCGTCGGCAGGTAGGTGACGCCGTCGAGCGGCAGGTCGGCGTCGTCGCCGCAGCGCTGCGCCAGGTCGGCCAACGCGTCGGCCGCGATGGCCGACTTCAGATCGGCGAACTTGCCGCGGCGGCCGACGTCCACCACGCCCCGGCCGTCGGCGGTCACGTAGCCGAAGGTGGGCTCACCGTCACGCAGAAAGGTCAGCCAGCGCACGTCGCCTCCCTCCAGTCAGAACTAGTTGAACATGATGACGTTGCGGGCGATCTCGCCGGTCTCGAGCGCCTTCATCGCGTCGTTGATGTCCTCGAGCTTGATGTGGCTCGAGATCATGTCGTCGAGGTGCAGCTTGCCCTGCAGATAGAGGTCGACAAAGCGGGGCATGTCGACGCGGAACCGGTTCGAGCCCATGAACGAGCCCTGCAGCTTCTTCTCGAACAGAAAATCGACCCCGTGCACGGCCACCATCTGCCCCGGCGGGATCATGCCGATGATGGTGGCGGTACCGCCGTTGCGCAGCATGTTGAACGCCTGCTCGGCGGTGGCCTTCAGGCCGATGGCCTCGAACGAGTAGTGCACGCCGCCGCCGGACAGCTCCTTCACCGCCTCGATGGCGTCGGTCTCGCGGCCGTTGACCACGTCGGTGGCGCCGAACTTGCGGGCCAGCTCCAGCTTCGAGGGCACCATGTCCACGGCGATGATGCGGGCGGCGCCGGCGATGGCCGCGCCGTTGATGCAGGACAGCCCCACCCCGCCGCAGCCGATCACGGCCACACTGCTGCCCGGCTCCACCTTGGCGGTGTGGATCACGGCGCCGACGCCGGTGGTGACCCCGCAGCCGATCAGGGCGGCACGGTCCATGGGCATGTCCTCGCGGATCTTGGCCACCGCGTGCTCGTGCACCAGCATGTACTCGGCGAAGGAGCCCAGGTTGGCGAACGGCGTGAGCGGCTTGCCGCCGTGGCTGATGCGCGGCTCCTGTTCCGACGTGCGCTTGGTCTCGGGCTCCTGGCACAGCGACATGCGCCCGGTCAGGCAGTACTCGCAGTGGCCGCAGAACACCGACAGGCAGGTGATCACGTGATCGCCCGGCTTCACGTAGTGCACGTCGGCGCCCACCTGCTCGACGACGCCGGCGCTTTCGTGGCCCAGCACCATGGGCAGCACGCCCGGGTAGGTGCCGTTGAAGAAGTGCAGGTCGGAGTGGCAGACCCCAGCCGCTACGGTTCGCACCAGCACCTCCCGCGGGCCGGGCTTGGAGACCTGAATCTCCTCGATCTCCATGGGCTGGTTCACTTCGCGGAATACGGCGGCTTTCATGTGTCTCTCCCTTCGCTGCGCGGGCGGTGGTGCGCGTGAGCGGTCGAGTGTGCCCGCCGCGTCAGAGCCTGGCAAGGCGGCCGGCGATCAGGGCGTCCGCCGCCGCCACCGCGGCCGCCAGGCTGCGCGGATCGGCGACGCCGCGGCCGGCGATGTCGAAGGCGGTGCCGTGGTCCACCGAGGTGCGCACGAACGGGATGCCCAGGGTGGCCGTGGTGCTGGCGTGGAAGTCGTGCACCTTGATGGCGATGTGGCCCTGGTCGTGGTACAGGGCCAGGACCACGTCGAACTCGCCGTCAACGGCGCGGTTGAATACCGAATCCGCCGGCCACGGCCCGGAGGCGTCGATGCCGTCGGCCCGGGCCGCCGCCACCGCCGGCGCCAGCTCGTCGATCTCCTCTCGGCCCAGCAGGCCGCCCTCGCCGCCGTGGGGGTTCAGCGCCGCAACGGCGATGCGGGCGTCCGGCAGACCCCAGCGGGTCAGGGTGTCGGCGGTGAGGCGCAGGCGCGCCAGCACGTTGTCGCGGGTGACGAAGCGCACCGCCTCGGCCAGAGCCTTGTGGGTGGACAGATGCACCACCTTCAGCCCCGTGGTCATGAGCATGGTGGCGGTGGCCGTGCTGCCGGTGAGCCGGGACAGTATCTCCTGGTGACCGATGTCGTTCACGTAGCCGGCGGCGTGGATGGCTTCCTTGTGGATCGGCGCCGTGACCATGCCGGCCACCTCACCGGCCAGACAGGCGCGGGTGGCGGTTTCCACCGAGCGTACGGCCACCTCGCCGCAGCCGGCGTCCACCCGGCCGAAGCGGAAGCCGGGCACGTCGATGCCGACGTCCAGCAGGCTGACCGGGGCGACAGCCGCCGAAGCGTCGGCCACCGCGGCCAACGGCGGCAGCCGCACCCCGGCTGCGGCGGCCCCGGCCTCCAGCGCCCAGCGGCTGCCCACCAGCAGCAGCGGCCGTTCCGGTGCCGGGCCGTCCGCAAGGTAGCGGGCCACCACCTCCGGACCAATGCCGGCGGGGTCGCCGAGCGTCAGCGCCAGCGGGCGCCGGCTTCCGGATACTGTATATTCATCCACCATGCAGCGCCTGACCGACCTCGTCGACAAGTTTCGAGTCTACGCCCTGTGCGTGCCCTGCGGGCGCATGGAGGCGCTGGATCTGGCTGCCCTGGCGGCGGCCGGCGGCGGGTCGATGACGGTGGCCGAGCTGCGCGGCCGGGTGCGCTGCCGCGCCTGCGGCAACCGCACCCGCGACATCCGCATCGTCTACGTGGGTCCGGCGGACCGGCCGGCGGCGTTTCACTACCGGCGGTGAGGATGGTCAGAGCAGCTCGGTGGCCTCCAGGGTCAGGCCGAAGCCTTTGACGCCCACGAAGTCCACCTCGCGGCCGGCGATCAGGCGGATGCGCGTCAGCTCCAGATCGCGCAGGATCTGGGCGCCGACGCCGATCTCGAGCCACTGCTCCTTGCGCTCGTCTTCCTTGGTCAGGGAGGTCAGCTTGTCGAGCGGCACGCCGACGAAGCCCGAGCGCAGGTAGATCAGCACCCCGGCCCCCAGCTTGGCGATGCGGTCCATGGACGCGTCCAGCAGGCTCGCGCCATGGGCGTCCTGAGGGCCGAACAGATCATCGATCAGCTTCTCGCGGTGGATGCGCACCGGCACCGACTCCAGCTTGCGGATGTCGCCGAACACCAGCGCCAGGTGCTCCGCGTCCTCGAACTTGGTGCGGTAGGCGAAGGCGCGCGCCTCACCGATGCGGGTCTTCACCGTGAACTCCATGGTGCGCTCGACGAGCTGCTCGCGCCGCTGCCGGTAGGAGATGAGATCGGCGATGGTGACGATCTTGAGGTTGTGGGCGCGGGCGAACTCGACGAGCTGGGGCAGCCGCTGCACGGTGCCGTCGTCGTTCACCAGCTCGGCCAGCAGGCTCACCGGCGGGCAGCCGGCCAGCACCGACAGATCGATGCCGGCCTCGGTGTGGCCGGAGCGCACCAGCACCCCGCCCTGCCGCCCCACCAGCGGGAAGATGTGGCCGGGGCGCACGAAGTCACCGGCGGTGACGTTGCTCGACGTCAGCGCCACCGCCGTGGCCGCCCGCTCCTCGGCGGAGATGCCCGTGGTCAACCCCTTGGCATAGTCGATGGAGACCGTGAACGCGGTGCTCATGGGCGCGTCGTTGCGGGCTACCATGGGGTCGAGGTGCAGGCGCTTGGCATGATCCTCGAGGATGGGCGTGCAGAGGATGCCGCTGGTGTGGCGGATCATGAACGCCACCCGCTCGGCCGTGGCCTTGCTGGCGGCCATGATCAGGTCGCCCTCGTTCTCGCGGTCGTCGTCGTCCACCACCACCACCATCTCGCCGGCGGCTATGGCCGCGAGGGCGCTCTCGATGGTGTCGAACTTGGTCGGCTCGGTAGTCATGAATCGGGGCCTGCGGTAGTGTCGGAAAAAAGGCGCGCAAGAATATCACGGGGGCCACCATGGATCGAACCAACCCGTCCGGGCAGCCGGCGTCCCGGACCGAGGCCCTGCTGGGCGAGCTGACCCTGGAAGAAAAGGTGTCGCTGCTGGCCGGCAAGGGCTTCTGGGTGACCACCCCGGTGCCGCGCCTGGGCATTCCCGCCATCAAGGTCACCGACGGCCCCAACGGCGCCCGCGGCGACGGCGTGAGCGGCGCGACCGCCGCCTCCTGGCCGGTGGGCTCGGCGCTGGCCAGCACCTGGAACCCGGAGCTGATCGGCGCCGTGGGCCGGGCGCTGGGCCAGGAGGCCAAGTCCAAGGACGCCCAGGTGCTGCTCGGCCCCACCGTGAACCTGCACCGCACCCCCCTCGGCGGCCGCAACTTCGAGTGCTACTCGGAAGACCCGTACCTGTCCGCGCAAATTGCCATCGCCTTCATCCGCGGCGTGCAGGCCGAGGGCGTGGGCGCCTGCATCAAGCACTTCGTCGGCAACGACTCGGAGTTCGAGCGCCACACCATCTCCAGCGACATCGACGAGCGCACCCTGCGCGAGCTCTACCTGCTGCCCTTCGAGCTGGCGGTGCGCGAGGCGGCGCCGTGGGCGGTCATGTCCGCCTACAACCGGGTCAACGGCACCTTCGCCAGCTCCCACCGCGCCCTGCTGCGCGACGTGCTGAAGGGCGAGTGGGGCTTCGACGGCGTGGTGGTGAGCGACTGGGGCGCGGCGCTGGAGACCGAAGCCAACCTGGCCGGCGGGCTCGATCTGGAGATGCCGGGCCCCACCCGCAGCCGCGGCGATGCCTTGATCCGGGCCGTGCGTGACGGCCGGGTAACCGAGGCGGACGTGGACGACGCCGCCCGGCGCATGCTGCGGCTGATCGAACGCAGCGGCCGCTTCGACCGGCCCGACCCACGCCCGGAGGTGAGCGACGACCGCCCGGCGCACCGGGCGCTCGCCCGCCGCGCCGCCGCGGAAGGCATGGTGCTGCTGAAGAACGACGGCGTGCTGCCCCTCGACCCGGCCGCCATCGGCCGCCTGGCCGTGCTCGGCCCCAACGCGGCGGAGGGCCAGATTCAGGGCGGCGGCAGCTCGGCCGTATTCCCCCACTACCGGGTGATGCCCCTGGACGCGCTGCAGGCGCGGGCCAACTGGCAGGTGATCCACGCCCCGGGGTGCTTCAACGACAAATACCTGCCTATGCCCAGACCGGGCATGCTGACCTTCGACGGCCAGCCTGGCGCCCGGCTGCAGATGTTCCGCGCCGGCGACGCTGAGCCCGTGCACGCTCAGCAGGTGGAGCTCACCTTCAACCCCATGGGCGGCCTGCCATTGAACCTGCTGGGCGGGCGCCGGGTGGGCGCCGACTTCAGCGCCCGGCTCGAAGCCGACTTCGTGCCCGACGCCGACGGCGAGCATCAGTTCGGCCTCTTGAGCTCGGGCCTGACCCGGCTCTACATCGACGACGTGGAGCTGATCGACAACTGGACCGACCAGCAGCCGGGCGACGCCTTCTTCAGCTGGGGCAGCAGCGAGCGCCGGGGCGCGCTCACGCTCGAGGCCGGGCGCCGCTACCGTTGGCGGATCGAGTTCCAGAGCAAGCCCGACGTGCTGATCACCGGCGTGCGTTACGGCATCCGTCCGCCGGTGGCCGACGACCCGCTGGGTGAGGCGGTGGCGGCGGCGCGCGATGCCGAGGCCGTGGTGCTGGTGGCCGGCTCCAACGCCGACTGGGAGACCGAGGGCAACGACCGCCGCAGCATGGCCCTGCCAGGCGACCAGGACGCCCTGATCGAGGCGGTGCTGGCCGTCAACCCGAACACCGTGGTGGTGCTGAATACCGGGGCGCCGGTGGCAATGCCCTGGTTCGACCGGGCGCGGGCCGTGGTGCAGGCGTGGCTGCCCGGCCAGGAGTTCGGCAACGCGCTCACCGACGTGCTCACCGGCGCGGTGAACCCGTCGGGGCGGCTGCCCACCACCATCCCCCGGCGGCTCGAAGACACGCCCGCCTTCACCAGCTACCCCGGCGAGCACGGCCGCGTGCTGTACGGCGAGCGCATGTTCATGGGCTATCGATGGTACGACAGCCGCGACCTCGCGCCGCTCGTGCCGTTCGGCCACGGCCTGTCGTACACGCGCTTCGACTACGGCGCGGCCAGCGCCACGCCGTACGACGAGGGCGTCACCGTCAGCGTCGAGGTGACCAATGCCGGCGACCGGGCCGGCCAGGAGGTGGTGCAGGTGTACGTGGCGCCGCCGCCGGAGACCTTACACCAGCGCCCAGTGCAGGCGCTGCGGGCGTTCGCCAAGGTCGATCTGGCCCCCGGCGAGCGCCGGCGCATCGAGTTCCGGCTCGGCCCGCGCGACTTCGCGATCTGGGACGTGGCCGCCGCCGGCTGGGTCGTGCCCGGTAGCGACTACGAGATGCGCATCGGCGCGTCGTCCCGCGACATCCGGGCGCGGGTTCCGTGGGTGGTGACAGGTGTGTGAACGGGTGTACGGATGCGTTGTGGGCTGGATCGAAAAGCGCAGCGTATGGCCATCGCGGCCTGACTCAAACGAAACGGTCTCCGGGAATCCCGGGGCGATTCACTGCTGCACCGAGCCGCCGCTCTGGGTCGTGGTCGCGATCGCCTCGCCATCGAGGTAGCGCTTGGTGATCACCACGCTGCCGGGCTTGTAGATCCACTCCACGCTGCCCACGTAGTGGGTCTCGGTCTGAATCGACTGGCCGGAGTCGTCCACCCGCCGGTAGCGCTGCCGGTTCGGGCCGTAGTACAGGTGCACGGTGCGGGTGCCGCGCGTGATCAAGGTCGGCTTGTTGAACACCCCGTAGCCG
>JAVJUA010000020.1:0-135692 GCA_040219935.1 Pseudomonadales bacterium
CAGAAGCCCTCGGTCTCTGCTGGACCCACGGCAAGCCCCAGCACCTCACGCCGACCGCTGTCATTGACGCCCACGGCGATCACCAGCGCTCGATTGACCACTTGACCGGTCTCTCGTGACTTGAGGTACGTAGCGTCCAGCCACAGATACGGCCAGGAGCCCTCCAGGCGCCGGTTCAGGAACACCTCGACCTGCTCGTCGAGCTCCTTGCACAACCGCGACACCTGGCTCTTCGAGATCCCCGTCATGGTAGTGCACCCTTCTTTCTGTATATATGGACTCGCTCGTTTTTCAATGACCTAAGAATGAGATTGCGTGTATATATTCGGCTTTCGAGGATCTGGTCATCCCTTTAGCCCTGATGGCGATTCGCAGATGTCTCATCCCGGCCTCTCTAAATTTTCGGTATCCACCTACCGTTACAGAAAACAGGTTCCCGGAATGAGACAACACTGGAGATAGTGCTTAACCATCAGGAGCTTCTCCAGCTACCTCGAGCGGGCGATAGTCAGTTTGTTTGGCAAGAATCACCCAAGCCTGCCGCGCCATCTTGTTTGCCAACGCGACGTTGGCATGATTCAAACCTCGTCTGTCGATCAGATCTTTGACCCAGGTACGCATGGCGCCATCGGATCGTCGAGTTCGTATGGCTACCGAGCGCGCGCCATGTATCAGCAGGGTTCGAACGTAGCGATCTCCCCGCTTGGTAATTCGGCCTAGATGTTCACGGCCGCCGCTCGAATGCTGGCGGGGCACCAGGCCTAGATAGGCTGCCAGGTGCCGACCATTGTGAAACTCTGCTCCATTTCCAACAGACATGACCAGTGCAGTTGCAGTCATAGGGCCAATGCCTGGCATGGTCATCAATCGACGACATCGATCATCAGCTCGGGCAAAACGTAGCACCTCTTGGTCCTTGTCTTCGATTCGGCGATCTAGAGCACGAAGCTCCTCATACAACTCACGAAAGAGCAATTCCGCGCGTGGTGTCAGTTCTGGTGAATCAAGCAAGCTCGGAAGTGCACGACGGATTCTGTGGATGCCGCAGGCGACCACAATTCCATACTCTGCCAATTGCCCGCGGATCTGATTCACGAGCGCAGTTCGTTCCTTGATCAGACGACTTCTAATGCGATGCACGGCCTGCAAGTCCTGCTGCTCCAATGACTTCTTCGGGACAAATCGCATGTTCGGCCGAGATACAGCCTCACAGATCGCTTCAGCATCGCGGGCATCATTCTTCTGCGATTTAACGTAGGGCTTTACGAACGCTGGATTGATGAGGCGAACAGTGTGGCCGAAGGCTTCCAGTCGACGAGACCAGTAATGGCTCGACGCGCAGGCTTCTAAGCCGACGAACGCAGGCGGCAGCGAAGCCATCGTCTCTGCGAACTTGGCCCGAGGCACCTTCCGCGTGAGGACCGGAGTTCCTGTTGCGTTGACGCCGTGGATCTGAAAAACCGATTTCGAGATGTCGATACCAATTGTATGCGCAATGCTCATGGCTCCGACTCCTTCCAGGCTTAATGTTGCTACACGCAGGATCATGCCTAAACCGTGGAGCGAGTCCATGCCATTAATTTTGATTAACTGTTCCGGGCGGATGTAGTGCCGAGCCACCCGGTTATCCTTTCGAACGCGAATTTGGCGATTTGCAGACGAGAGGAGACCCGGAATGGCTCAGCACAGAGAGAATAAATCTGTTGAAGACGCGGTGGAACTGCTCAAGGAGAACGGCTTCGATGGCCTCGCGGAGGCGGTCAGCGTGCTACTGAACGCGGCGATGCTGTCGGAACGCTCGGAGTACCTGGGCGCAGCGCCCTACGAGCGCAGTGCGAACCGGGTGGGCTACGCCAACGGCTTCAAGGACAAGACGGTCCGTAGCCGGCTGGGCGAGCTGCATCTGAAGGTCCCGCAGACCCGCGAGGGGGCGTTCTACCCGCAAAGCCTCGAGAAGGGCCTGCGCTCCGAGCGGGCTTTGCTGCTGGCGATCGCGGAGATGTACGTGCAAGGCGTGTCGACGCGGCGGGTGAAGAAGATCGTCGAAGAGCTGTGCGGCATGGACGTCAGCTCCACCCAGGTCTCCCGGGCTGCCGCCCAGCTCGACGAGCTGCTCGAGGCCTGGCGCAGCCGAGAGCTCGGAGCTTACAACTACATCGTGCTGGATGCGCAATACGAGAAGGTCCGCCAGGGCGGCCAGGTCCTCGATGCCGCGGTGCTGATCGCCTGTGGCGTCGGCGCCGATGGGCGGCGCGACGTCCTGGGCTGCTCAGTGTCGCTGTCCGAGGCCGAGGTGCACTGGAGAGCGTTCCTATCGAACTTGAAGGACCGGGGCCTGCACGGCATCGAGCTCATCGTCAGCGACGCCCACGAGGGCCTCCAGGCGGCGCGCAAGGCCGTGTTCCCGAGCGTGCCCTGGCAGCGGTGCCAGTTCCATCTGCAGCAGAACGCCGGCGCCTATGTCCCCGCTGTGGCTATGCGAGCGCCAGTGGCCGCAGACATCCGAGCGATCTTCAACGCGCCCGACCAGGAGGAAGCGGAACATCTGCTTGGCAAGTTCCTGGATCGCTACGCCAAGAAGGCGCCGAAGCTCGCGACGTGGGCGGAGGAAGCGTTGCCGCAGGGCTTCACTGTGTTCACCTTCCCGGCGACCCACCGCCGACGGCTGCGCACGACGAACCTGGTGGAGCGACTGAACGAAGAAATCCGACGACGGACACGGGTGGCGAGGCTCTTCCCGAACGAAGCATCCTGCCTGCGTCTGGTGACCGCCGTCATCATGGAAATCGCCGAAGACTGGCAGACCGCCGAGAAGCGCTATCTGGTGTTCGGCGAGTAACGAGGCGTCGAAGGGGCTTCGAAATTACAGAAGAAGTGTTGCTCAATCCCCGTCATTCCCATCGCCTGCACCAGGTCGTCGACCTTGCGGGTGCTGATGCCCTTCACGTATGCCTCCTGGACCACCGCCACCAGCGCCTGCTCCGAGGCCTTGCGCGGGCTCAGGAACGCCGGCAGGTAGCTGCCATGGC
Organism: Pseudomonadales bacterium; assembly: GCA_040219935.1. Taxonomy (GTDB): domain Bacteria; phylum Pseudomonadota; class Gammaproteobacteria; order Pseudomonadales; family Azotimanducaceae; genus UBA7803. The sequence goes on from JAVJUA010000020.1 coordinate 3,030, forward strand.
GTAGCTTCGGGATCTTCAGATCCATCGTGCCGATGCGCGTTTCCAGCTGTCGAGGCCGGTAGCCGTTACGCTGGTTGACCCGTTCGTCGCTCCGCTCGTGCGGTCCGGCGCCGCATAGCGCCTGTGCCTCCAAATCCATCAGCCGCTGCAGCGTCCATTGCCCCAGATCCCTCAGAAAATCTCCGCCTGCGTGCTTCTCAGCAAGCTCGAGCAATGCCATCCTGTCCTCGGTCATCGTGGTGTTCCCCGTCTTCTGGTTGTCTTGCAACTCCCAGTTTACGGAGACCCGCGATGGCCGCTACCACCGCTCCTGACTTACACCACGTCTGGGGACACTACCCGCTGTCGCGCCTAGGACGCTTCGGCGCGAGTCAGCGCCAGCACGGCATCGTGGGTACTCAGAAACACCCGCCCGGGCGCCATCCGCTCGAGCAGCGATACCTTCTCGAGACCGTCCATGACCGGCCCCTTTACCTCCGCCAGGTGCAGCGTCACGCCGCCGTCGCGCAGCTCGTCGACCAGGTTCTCCAGCGTCTCCAGCGCGCTGGTGTCGATGAAGTTCACCGCGCTGCAGATCAGCACCACGTCACGCACTTCCTCACGATCGGCCACCGCGTTCAGCAGCAGATCCTCCAGCGCCTGGGCGTTGGCGTAGTACAGACTCTCGTCGATGCGGATGGCCAACAGGCCCGGATAGGTGGTGACGGCATGGCGGGCGACGTTCCGGAAGTGCTCCGTGCTGCCCACGCGCCCCACCACGGCCGTATGAGGCCGGCTGGTCCGCCAGAGGAACAGCGCCGCCGACAGCAAGACCCCGACGACGATGCCGGCCTCCATGCCTTCCGTGAGCACGGCCGCGAACGTGGCTGCCAGGGCCAGCGCGTCCGCCCGGTTGTAACGCCAGCACAGCCGCAGCGTGTGCAGATCGAACAGGCTGGTCACCGACACGACGACGATGGCGGCCAGAACCGACACGGGAAGGTCGTGGAACAGCGGCGTCAGGAACAGCGCGGTGAGGCCGATCATCACCGCGGTCACCACCCCGGCGACCTGGGTCCGCGCGCCCGCCTCGAAATTCACGACGGAGCGGCTGAACCCGCCGCAGACGGGGCTGGCGCCGGTGAGCGCGGCACCCGCGTTGGCGAGCCCGAGACCGAGCAGCTCCCGGTCGGCGTTCACCTTCTGCCGGCGCCGGGCGGCCAGCACCCGGGCAATGGACAGGCTCTCGACGAAGCTGACCAGCGCGATCGCGGCCGCGGGACCGGCCAGGTCCAACCACAGCGCCGGGTCCAGATCGGGCAGTGCGACGTGGGGCAGGCCCTGGGGAATCACGCCGGCAACTGCGACACCGCTGCCGGTGAGCCCTGCCGCCACGCCGGCGGTAGCGGCCGCCACCAGAACCAGGGGAAAGGCCCGAACGGCCACAGCGGCCCGGGCGGCCTCGACGCCGACGTGCTGCAGCACTCGGCTGCCGAAGCGGGAGACCCCGATCAGCAGCGCGACGGCCAGCAGCCCGAGCACGGCTGTAGGCCCGTGGAGCCCGCCGATGCCGCGCACCAGACCGACCGCGACCTCATCGAGGTTGCCCCGTGGTGCGGCGATGCCCAACAGAGGCGGAAGCTGGCTGACCAGAATCACCAGCGCGGCGGCGTTGGTGAACCCGGACAGCACCGGGTGGCTGAGAAAGTTGGCGACCACGCCGAGCCGTGCCACGCCCATGGCCAGCAGGAACACGCCCACCAGTCCCGCCACGACCACGGCGCCACCCAGGTATTCCGGCGACCCCGGCGTCCAGCGGGTGCCGAGCGCCGCCGCCAGCATGAGCGAGGCCACCGCCACCGGCCCGACGGCCATGGTCCGGCTCGACCCTACCAACGCATACAGCAGCGGCGGTGCCATGCTGGCGTACAGCCCGATCTCCGGGGGCAGTCCGGCCAGCTGGGAGTACGCCATGGCCTGGGGAATGAGCAGGGTCGCCGTCACCAGGCCGGCGATCAGGTCGCTGGTGAAGTCGCCGCGGGAATAGCCGGTCGTTGGCGTCAATGCTGTCTCGGCACGCTAGGGCCTTGCCACCGGCGCGCTGGCCGCTTCCCAGGCGGCGAAGCCGCCGGCGATGTGGGCGACGTTCGGCACCCCCATGTCCAGAAGCGTCTTAGCGGCGAGAGCGGAACGCCCGCCGGAGCGGCAGAACAGCAGCAGGCGCTTGCCGCTGGAGAACACCTTGTTGTGTGCATCGGACTCGGGATCCGCCTGGAACTCGAGGAACGCCCGCGGCGCGTGGGCCGAGCCAGGCACCGTGCCCTGCGCGCGCTCGACCTGCTCGCGGATGTCGACGAACACCACGTCGGAATCGTTCAGCAGCGACACCGCATCGTGAACCGATACCGTATCGATCTCGGCGTTGGCTTCCGCCAGCATCCGTTTGACGCCGCGTTTCAGTGACATGTTGCCTCCTTGATAGTGAACAGCAGATCGATCCGACGCGTCACAGCGCGTCGACGGGAATCTTCAGATAGGACACGCCGTTGCCCTCCGGCGGCGGCACCCGGCCGGCGCGGATGTTCACCTGCACCGACGGCAGCAGCAGCGTCGGCATGGCCAGCGTGCTGGCCCGCGCTTCGCGCATCTTCACGTACCCTGCCTCGGTCACGCCGTCGCGCACGTGAACGTTGCTGCGGCGCTCGTCTGCCACGGTGGTCTGCCAGACGTACTCGCTGCGGCCTTCGGGCAGATAGTCGTGGCACAGGTAAAGCACGGTGTCGTCTGGCAGCTCGAAGACCTTGCGGATCGACCGGTACAGCGTGGCGGCGTCTCCGCCCGGGAAATCCGCGCGTGCCGTGCCGTAGTCGGGCATGAACAGCGTGTCGCCGACGAAGGCCGCGTTGCCGCAGACAAAGGTCATGCACGCCGGCGTGTGCCCCGGCGTGTGCATCGCGCGGACGGTCAGCTCGCCGACGTGAAACGTCTCGCCATCGGCGATGAGCCGGTCGAACTGAGAGCCGTCGGTGGCAAAGTCGTCGCCGAAGTTGAAGACCTGCTTGAAGATCTTCTGCACGTCGACGATGTGCTCACCGATGGCCACCGGGGCGCCGAACAGCGCCTTCAGGTATTGGGACGCACTCAGGTGGTCGGCGTGGGCGTGGGTCTCCAGAATCCACTCGACGGTGAGCCCTTCGTCATTCACGTACCCGGCCATCGCGTCTGCCGAGGTCGTACGGGTACGCCCGGACTTCGGGTCATAGTCCCAGACCGGGTCTATGAGGGCGCAGCAGCCCGTCGCCGGGTCCGCCATCACGTAGCTGATGGTGTTGGTCGCTTCGTCGAAGAAACCCCTTACCCTTGGATTCATCGCCGCCTCCTTTGCTGCATCAGTTGTCTGCCGTAAGCCTGCTCCTGGGTCTGGGTTTGTGCCCGATCCTGGGTACGGTCGCTCGCCTGTTCGGCCGGCTGCGCGAGGACGCTGCCACCTGTCACCAGCGAGCCGGCCAGCGCCAGACCGCCGAGCGTCCGGCGAATCAGATCGTTGATTCGAATCACTAAATCGTCACTCCCGAGGTTGCTTGTGGCCTTCGGTTCGCCTGAGCCCACGCTAGGCCTGTTGCAGCACCGCCTGCTCGAGCTGCGCGTGACGCAACAGGCCGGCCTGTTGCCAGACCAGGGAACCGCCGTGGAACACGGCGAAGTTGGGAATGCTGCGCACGCCATAGCGTCCGGCGACGGCCGCGTTCCGATCGGAATCGACCTTGAGCACTACGGCTCGCCCCGCGAGGTTCGCCGCTGCCTTCGCAACCTCGGGCGCCGCCATCTTGCAGGGGCCGCACCACTCCGCCCAGAAGTCGACCAGTACCGGCACCGGCGCGGCGGAGACGATCTCGTCGAACTCTGCGGCATCCACGTCGAGCGGCTCCGCGAGCGGCGGCAGGGACGCCTTGCACGATCCGCACCGGCCGGTGCTGGCCAGGTGTCGGGCCGGCACCCGGTTGCGGGCGCCGCATTGGCGACAGGTACGCATCACGGCGATTCCTCCTCCTCGATCGACCAGTCGATGACGAACGCACCACGCAGCTCGCCGACGTCGAAGCCGATCGCCCGATCCTCGGGATAACGCGCCCCGACCGCGTCGGCGACTGCCGGCGCCAGCGTGGCGCCGTGGCAGGTCGCGCACAGCGGCTGGAGAATGATGGCGCGCATGTAACGGGCGCCGCCATCAGGCGCGGCGCCGAGATGCTCGATCGGCATCGACTCCCCCGCGGCCAAACGCTCGGCGAATGCCTGAAGCACCTGCGCCGCATCGGCGTCCGGAGCGTTGTCCGGGTTGCGCACCCGCAGGGCGGTCCGCCCGACCCTGGCGCCGGCGTCCGCCGACGCCTGCGCCGCGATTTCAGGCGCCACCTGGGCACAGACCTCGATAGCAGCCAGCGGGCCGCCCTCGGCCATGGCCGACTTGAGCCGATCACCGAGCTGCTGCTGAAAGTCGTCGGCGATGGCGCGGGAGCGCTCGAGCAGGACGTCCGCGAAAGCAGCCGATGCGCCGAACAAGAGGACGCAACAGGCTGTGAAGACCTGAATAGGCATCACGCCGACTCCTCCGCCTCCGCGTGCTCGCCGGACTTGAGGCGGAGGATGCCCAGCGCCCTCAGCACGTATTTCTCGTACACCGGCTCGGTGGCGCCGGTCCGCATCTTGCGCATGAAGTACTTCTCGAAGGCGATCTTCGCCAGGTGCACCCACTTGCCCTGCTTCGCCCAGGTGACGTTGCGGGGCGGGATCTGCGGCAGCGCCACGAACGCCACGCCGTCGTCGCCGAGGTCGGCCAGGCAGATGGCATTCCAGGTGGCCCGGTGGCTCGGCGCCCTGCCGGCCAGGTCGTCCTCGATGTTGTGGACGATGGCGGTGACCATGGACTCGATCATGTATCCCGTCTTGGGCGCCCCGGTGGGTACCGGCGTCGCCTCTACCGGCGGGATGGCCACGCAGACGCCGGCGGAGTAGACGTTCTTGTAGGTCGGGTTGCGCTGATATTCGTCGATGAGCACGAAGCCCCGGGGATTGCACAGCCCTTCGACCCCGGCAACCGCGTCCACGCCCTTGAAGGGCGGAATGAACATGGTGAACTTCGACGCCACCTCGTGCTCCTTCACCGGCTCGCTCTTGTCGTCGTGCTCGGCGACCTTGACGGACGCCGCCCCGGCCTCCAGCACCTTCGCGTTGGTGATCCACTTGATGTGGCGCTGACGCAGTTCCGCTTCCAGCAGCCCCTTGGAGTCGCCGACACCGCCGAGGCCCATGTGGCCGATGTAGGGCTCGCTGGTGACGAACGTGATCGGCACACGATCGCGCAGCTTGCGCCTGCGCAGGTCGGTGTCGACGATCATCGCAAACTCGTAAGCCGGGCCGAAGCAGCTCGCCCCCTGCACGGCACCGATCACCATGGGGCCGGGGTTCTTCAGGAACTTCTCGTAGGCTTCGCCCGCCGCCGCCGCGTGGGGCGTGGTGCACACGCTGTGGGTATTGGCGTCCGGCCCGAGACCCGGAATCTCGTCGAAGGCAAGCTTGGGTCCTGTAGCGATCACCAGGTAGTCGTATTCCAGGGACTCACCGTCCGCGAGGTGCACGGTGTTCTGATGCGCCTCGATGCGGGTCACGGACTCGGCGATGAAGCGGATACCCCTGCGCTCCACATTGGGCCGGATCGGCACCAGCACCTGATCGGGCTTCCGCCAGCCGACGGCCACCCAGGGATTCGAAGGGGTGAACTGAAAGTGCTCGGACGTGCCGATCAGCACCACCTCGTGCTGCTTGCCGAGGCTCTTCTTCAGATCGTATGCCGCCGGCATGCCGCCGATGCCCGCACCCATCACGATGATTCTTGCCATGTCACGCTTCCTTGCCCACAGATGGGTCGTCGAGTAGCATGGCCACACTATATTAGACGTATCTTAATTAGCACTAGGTAATATTACGGATGGCGAACGGTCAGGTGGTCATCGATCCTGCCGACATGGCAGCGCATTCAGAATCCGCGGCCCGATTCCTGCGGGCGCTGGCGAACCCCCATCGTCTGCAGATCCTATGCGTGCTGGAGGAGCGGGAAATGTCGGTGAGCGAGCTGAACGCCAGCATTCCTCTGTCCCAGTCGGCCCTGTCCCAGCATCTCAAGGTGCTGCGTGAAGACGGGCTGGTGACCACGCGCCGGGAATCCCAGACCGTGTACTACCGGGTGATGCCGGGCCCTGCGATGGACGTGATCCGAGTCCTCCACGAGCATTTCTGCAGCGTGCCGGAATCGAGCACCACCAACATCACGAGGCTGCCGTCATGACGAAAGATGCGCCCGATCGCGGCTTCGGCAGGGCATTCCGGCCGGCCGGTGCCTGACCTGATGCAACCATGGTCGGTCGACGCCGCTCTGATCCGGGTTCTGGCCGCCGGGCTGCTGGTGCTCGCCGGCTGCGACGGCGAGCCGCCGGCGCCGGTAGATCCGGCCGCGAATGCGGCCGGTCTGGAGACGGTCACCGTACGCCGCGCACCGATCGCCCGGGAAACCGCCTTTGACGGCATCGTCGAGGCGGTCAACGAATCCACCGTCGCCGCCCAGACCAGCGGCCGCGTGGTCGAGCTGCCCTTCGACGTCGGCGACTACGTGCCAAAGGATGCGCTGATCGCGCGACTGACCGACTCCGAGCAGCGGGCCCGGATGGAAGCCGCCCGGGGTACCCTCGCCGAGGCCCGGGCGCGGCTCACGGAAGCGCGCCTCAATTTCGACCGCGTACGCGACCTGCAGCAGCGTCAGCTCATCGCCCGGGCGGAGCTGGACCGGGCCGCCGCCACCCTGGACTCGGCCCAGGCGCGTATGGAGGCCGCCCAGGCGGCCGTCGACGAGGCCGAGGAGCAACTCGGCTACACGGTGATCCGCGCACCCTACGCGGGCACCGTCGTCGAGCGCCACGTGCAGATGGGCGAAACCGTCACACCGGGCCGCACGCTGCTGACCGGTCTGTCCCTGGAGCACCTGCGGGTGGTGGTCGAGGTGCCGCAGCAGCGCATCGGCCCGCTGCGCGTTCACGAGCGCGCCCGGGTGCTGTTCAACGGCAGCTCGGTCGAGGCTGACGAGCTGCGCATTCCGCCGAAGGCCGACATCACGACCCACACCTTCCGGGTGCTGGTCAGCCTGCCGGAGGGCGATCACGGCGTCTTTCCAGGAACCCTGGTGAAGGTGGCCTTCGTCAGCGGCGAGACCGAGGCGCTGCTGATCCCCGCCGGCGCGCTGGTGGAGCGAGGCGAGGTGACCGGCGTCTACGTGGTGGCGGACGACCGCGTATCGCTGCGCTACGTGCGCACCGGCACGCCCACGGCAGAGGGAGACGTGCCGATCCTGTCCGGCCTCCACGACGGCGACCGCGTCGCCACCGATCCGATCGCCGCCGGCATTGCCTACAAGTCCCGGGCCGAGGTGTCCGGGGGCGAGGCATGAGCGCGGACGCCGAACCGGGTCATGGCATTTCCGGGCGCGTCGCCCGGGCATTCCTGACCACCGAAATCACCCCGCTGCTGGCCATTGCGGGACTGCTGCTCGGTCTGCTGGCGCTGATGATCACGCCGCGGGAGGAAGAGCCGCAGATCGACGTCACTTTCGCCAACGTGTTCGTACCGTTCCCGGGTGCCGACGCCCGGGAGGTCGCCTCCCTGGTGACCACGCCGGCGGAGCGCATCGTCTCGGAGATCGACGGGGTCGAGCACGTCTACTCCACCTCCACACCGGGCATGGCCACGCTCACCGTGCGCTTCACCGTAGGAGAGCCGCGCACCGAGGCCATCGTCCGGCTCTACAACGCCTTCTATTCCAACCAGGACTGGCTGCCACCCAACCTCGGTGTCGGCCAGCCGCTGATCAAACCCAAGGGCATCGATGACGTGCCCGTGGTCGCCGCCACCCTGTGGAGCCAGGATCCGGCGCTCACCGCCGCCGACCTGCTGCGCATCGCCAACACCATGGCAGCGGAGCTGCAGCGCGTTCCCGGTACCCGCGACATCGACATCATCGGCGGCCCGGACCGGGTGGTGCGGGTAGCCTTCGATCCGGTTCGGCTGTCCGGCTACGGCCTGGCGCTGTCCGACCTGCGCCGCGCGCTGGCCGCCGCCAACGCCTCCCGCGACGCGGGCACGCTGGTGCAGGAGGGTGAGGCCATGCTCGTTCAGGCCGGCACCTTCCTGTCGACGCCGGAGGAAGTCGCCGATCTGGTGATCGGCGTCCGGGATGGCGCGCCGATTCTGCTGCGCGACGTGGCGACGATCAGCGCCGGTTCGGATCAGCCCGAGCAGTACGTGAGCTTCGGCACCGGCCCGGCATCGTCGGACCCCGTCGCGGGTCAGCGCCCGGCGGTGACCATCGCCGTGTCGAAGAAGCCCGGCGTCAATGCCGTCGACGTGGCGGCCGCGGTGATCGGCCGGTTCGAGCAGACTCGGGGCACGCACTTCCCCGACGGCATCGAAGCCACCATCACCCGCGACTACGGGGCCACGGCGGCCGACAAGGCGGCCACCCTCATTCAGAAGCTGATCTTCGCCACCGCTTCGGTTGTGCTGCTGGTGCTGCTGGCCCTCGGCTGGCGCGAGGCGCTGGTGGTCGGCGCCGCCGTGGTGGTGACCCTGGCCATCACCCTGTTCGCATCGTGGGGCTGGGGGTTCACGCTGAATCGGGTGTCGCTGTTCGCCCTGATCTTCTCCATCGGCATCCTGGTGGACGACGCCATCGTGGTGGTGGAGAACATCCACCGGCACATGCAGATGGCGGGCGCGCGCCTGCTGGAGGCCGTGCCGAAGGCGGTGGACGAGGTCGGTGGGCCGACGATCCTCGCGACGTTCACGGTGATCGCGGCGTTGCTGCCGATGGCGTTCGTGACGGGTCTGATGGGGCCCTACATGCGGCCGATACCGATCAACGCGTCGACCGGCATGCTGATCTCGCTGGCCGTGGCGTTCGTGTTTACGCCGTGGCTCTACCGGCGGGTGTTTGCCGGGCACGAGCCCGCCTCTGCTACCGATCATGCGCAAGCGCCTGGCCGAACAACGCTCGGCCGCTCCTACCGGGCGGTCGCATCCGTGATGGGGCGGTTTCTGGAGGGGGACCGCGGACGTGGTATGCGCTGGGGCATGCTGGGGGCGCTGATTCTGCTGATCGCTGCGTCGCTGGCGCTGGTGTGGGGGCAGGCGGTGGTGATGAAGATGCTGCCCTTCGACAACAAGAGCGAGTTTCAGGTGGTGGTGGACATGCCGGAGGGCACGCCGCTGGAGGACACCTACGCGGCGCTGCTGGACCTGGGCCGGGAGATCGAGCGGGTGCCCGAGGTGACGGACTATCAAATCTACGCGGGAGCGTCCGCGCCCATCAACTTCAACGGTCTGGTGCGTCAGTACTATCTGCGCAGCGAGCCGCACCAGGGCGACATCCAGGTGAACCTGGCGGACAAGGCGCAGCGAAGCCGCCAGTCCCACGACATCGCCGCGGCGGTGCGGCCGGCTCTGCAGGCAGCCGGCGGGCGCCACGGCGCCAACGTGAAGATCGTCGAGGTGCCGCCGGGGCCGCCGGTGCTGTCACCGCTGGTAGCAGAGGTCTACGGCCTCGATTACACCCGCCAGCTCCAGGTGGCCGGGCGCATCCGCGACGTGTTCTCGGCGACGCCCGGAGTGGTGGACGTGGACACCACCATCGAGTCGCCGCAACGCAAACTGGTCGTCGCTGTGGATCGGGCCCGGGCCGCCAAGCTCGGGGTGTCCCAGGACGCCGCGACAGCCACCGTGGCCGCGGCACTGTCCGGCGAGGACATGACGTTCCTGCACGACGCACACGCTCGCGTTCCCGTGCCCGTCCGGGTGAAGCTGGACCCCCGGGAGCAGGACAGCATCGAGCGGCTGCGCAACCTGCGGGTACGCGCCGTCTCCGGAGATCTGGTGCCGCTGTCCGAGTTCACCGACATCCGCTTGCAGATCCGCGAGCAGACCATTCACCACAAAGACCTGCTGCCGGTGGCCTACGTGACCGGCGACGTGGCGGGCGAGACCGACAGTCCTCTGTACGGCATGGCCGCCATCGCCGCCGCCCTCGACGACGTGCCCGTGGACGGCGCGGCCATCGAGCAGCACTACGTCGGCCAGCCCGCCAACCCCTACCGCTGGTCCATGAAGTGGGACGGCGAGTGGCAGGTCACCTACGAAACGTTCCGCGACATGGGCGCGGCCTACGCCGTCGGCCTGGTGCTGATCTATCTGCTGGTGGTCGCCCAGTTCCGTTCCTATGGCGTGCCGCTGATCATCATGGCGCCGATTCCGCTCACCCTCATCGGCATCATGCCCGGCCACGCCCTGCTCGGGCAGCCGTTCACCGCGCCGTCGATGATCGGCATGATCGCGCTGGCTGGCATCATCGTGCGCAACTCCATACTGCTGGTGGACTTCATCGAGCAGGAGGTACGGGCGGGGAAGCCGCTGGCGGAGGCGACCATCAACGCCACCGCCGTGCGCGCCCGCCCCATCGCGCTGACCGCCGTCGCCGCGGCCATGGGCGGGTTCTTCATCCTCGACGACCCCATATTCGGCGGCCTGGCGGTGTCGCTGATCTTCGGGCTGTTCGTATCGACGCTGCTGACGCTGCTGGTGATCCCGGTGGTCTACTACCACTATCACTGGCGGCGGGCGGCTGCCTGACGGCCCGCCCGCGCCACAGACGCCGGCTCAGGTGACCGAGGCGTCGTAGATGCTCTGAATCGAGGCGTCGAGCATGGTGTTGAACTCGGCATCGGTCTGCTGCTTCGACAGCCCCTCAGTCAGCGCCCGGGAGAAGCTGGCCACCATGCCGTTCTGCCGGGCCAGCCGGCTGTTGGCCTCCTCCCGGCTGTAGCCGCCGGACAGCGCCACCACGCGCACCGTGCGCGGGTGCTCGACGAGGTCGGCGTAGAAGTTGTCCATCTCCGGCAGGGTCAGCTTCAGCATCACCCGCTCATCGGGCCCCAGGGCGTCGAGCTCGCGCAGGATTTCCGCTTTCAGCATCGCCTCGGCCCGAGCCTTCTCGGGGCAGTGGATGTCCACCTCGGGCTCGACGATGGGCACCAGCCCGGCGGCGATGATGCGGCGGGCGAACTCGAACTGCTGCTTGACCACCGCCTTGACGCCCGACTCGCTCGCCTGCTGGATCACCGAGCGCATCTTGGTGCCGAAGATGCCGGCCGCCTTGGCCTTGGCGAGCAGGGCATCGAGGTGGGGCATGGGCTTCATGACCTGGACGCCGTCGGCCACCTCAGCCAGGCCCTTATCGACCTTGAGGATGGGCACCACCTTCTTCGCCCTCCACAGGTACTCGGCGGTGGGCTGGCCCTCGATCTCGCGATCCATGGTGTCCTCGAACAGGATCGCGGCCAGGATGCGCTCGCCGCCGAAGGCGGGGCTGGTGATGATGCGGGTGCGCATCTGGTGCACCACCGCGAACATCTCGTCCTCGTTGGTCCAGGCGTCTTCGCCGACGCCGTACAGGCGCAGGGCCTTGGGCGTGCTGCCGCCGCTCTGGTCCAGGGCGGCGATGAAGCCCGGGGCGTGCTGCATCTTCTCGAGCTGCTTGTCGAAATCGGTCACGGTGAACCTCGTTGGCGGCTGCCGGCACGGGCGCCGGTCGGGTGGTACGAGGCCGCTATTATGAGCCAGCCGCGCCCGGGTTTGGAGGGTCGCGCCGAGGCTTGGCGCCGGACCGGGCCCTTGGGCTAACATCCCGGGTCCCACCGGTATTCGTCGTGCAGCACGGGAGGACGTCATGAAGCTGAAGATCAACGGCCGCGACCACGAGGTGGACGTCGTCCACGACGACACTCCCCTGCTGTGGGTGCTGCGCGACCACCTGGGGCTGGTGGGCACCAAGTTCGGCTGCGGCATCGCTCAGTGCGGCGCCTGCACCGTGCACGTCGATGGTGAGCCGGTGTTCGCCTGCTCGGTGCCGGCCGCGGCCCTGGCCGGGCGCGCCATCACCACCATCGAGGGGCTCGCCGGCGCCGACGGCACCCTGCACCCGCTGCAGCAGGCCTGGATCGACCATGACGTCGCCCAGTGCGGCTACTGTCAGGCCGGCCAGATCATGCGTGCGGCGGCGCTGCTGGCCAGGAACGCCAGCCCCACCGAGGACGAGATCGACACCGCCATGGCGCCGAGCCTGTGCCGCTGCGGCACCTACCAGCGCATCCGCGAAGCCGTGCAGAGCGCGGCGGGGGGCCAGGGCAATGCGTAACGTCAGCAAGCTCGACAGGCGCACCTTCCTGAAGCTCACCGGCCTGGCCGGCGGCGGCCTGATGCTGGGTGTCACCGTCGGCTGCTCGCCCGAGGAGCAGGCCGCCTCCCCGGCGGCGGCCGGTGGCGAGGCGTTCGAGCCCAACGCCTTCGTGCGCATCGACGCCGACGGCATCGTCATCTATGCCGCCAATCCGGAGATCGGCCAGGGCGTGAAGACGTCGCTGCCCATGATCGTTGCCGAGGAGCTCGATGCCGCGTGGGCCGACGTCACCGTGGTGCAGTCGGACATCGACGCGGCTCGTTATGACCACCAGGTAGCCGGCGGCTCGCGCTCGATTCCCCAGAACTGGCTGCCGCTGCGCCAGGCCGGCGCCACCGCCCGGCAGATGCTGGTGACCGCCGCGGCGCTGCGCTGGGAGGTCGACCCGGCCGAAGTCGAGACCCGCGACAGCCACGCCATTCACACCCGCACCGGCCGCCGCCTGGCTTACACCGAGCTGGCCAGCGCGGCCGCCGAGCTGCCGATGCCGGCGCCGGAGACCGTACCGCTGAAGGATCCGGCCGAGTTCCGCCTGCTGGGCACCCGCGTCACCGGCACCGACAACGACGACCTGGTGACCGGCGAGCCGCTGTTCGGCATCGACAAGCGCCTGCCGGACCTGCTCTACGCGACGTACGTGAAGTGCCCGGCCCGGGGCGGTCGGGTGCGCGGCGCCAACGTCGACGAGGTCAAAGCGCTGCCCGGCGTCGTGGACGCCTTCGTCATCGAGGGCAACGGTGATCCCACGGAGCTCGAGCACGGGGTGGCCATCGTCGCCCGGGACACCTGGTCGGCCTTCAAGGCCCGGCGGACCCTGACCGTGGACTGGGACGAGAGCGACGCCGCCAAGGACAGCAGCAGCGCCGCCGCCGCGCGGGCCCGCGCGCTGGCCGACCAGGATGGCGCCACCGAGATCGTGCACAACGGCGACGTCGAGGCGGCTTTCGCGGGCGCCACCCGCACCCTGACCGCCTTCTACGAGTACGCGTTCGTCAGCCACGCCCAGCTCGAGCCCCAGAACACCACCGCCTGGTGGCAGGACGGCCGCATGGCGCTGTGGGCGCCGAGCCAGACGCCGCAGCGCGCCGAGGCGGCGGTGGCCAAGGTGCTCGGCGTCGAAGCCGACGCAGTGACGCTGCACCAGATGCGCGCCGGCGGCGGCTTCGGCCGGCGGCTGATCAACGACCCGGTGGTGGAGGCGGCCGCCATCGCCCGCCGCGTCGGCGCGCCGGTGAAGCTCACCTGGTCCCGCGAGGACGACATGGCCCACGACTTCTATCGCGCCGGCGGCTTCCACGCCTTGAAAGGCGCGCTGGACGCCGACGGCAACCTGGTGGGGTGGCAGAACCACTTCATCAGCTTCAGCCACGACGGCGACAAGCCGGTGTCCGGCGGCAGCATCCGCGGCGACATCGATCCGGGCCCGTTCGTACCCAACTACCGCGTCACCCAGACCCTGCTGCCCTGGCGGACGCCCTGCGGTCCGTGGCGGGCCCCAGGCTCCAACGTCATCGCCTTCGCCCACCAGAGCTTCCTGCACGAGCTGTCGGCGGCCGCCGGCCGCGATCACCTGGCGTTCCTGCTGGCACTCATGGGCGAGCCGCGCTGGCTGGAAGAAGGCAACGCCTTCGCCCTGCATACGGGTCGCGCGGCGGGCGTCATCCGGCGCGCGGCGGAAGAGGCCGGCTGGGGCCGCGACCTGCCCGCCGGGCACGCGCTCGGCCTCGCCTTCTACTTCAGCCATGCCGGCCACGTCGCCGAGGTGGCCGAGGTGAGCGTCGGCAGCGACAAGCGGGTGCACGTCCACCGGGTCACCGTCGCCGCCGACGTCGGCCCCATCGTCAACCTGTCCGGCGCCGAGAACCAGGTGCAGGGCTCGGTGGTCGACGGCCTGAGCACCATGCTCGGGCAGCGCATCACCTTCGAGAACGGCCGCGCCCAGGAGACCAACTTCCACCAGTACCCGCTGCTGCGCATGCCGCGGGCGCCGCGCGTCGACGTGCACTTCGTTGAAAGCGACTTCCCGCCCACGGGCCTCGGCGAGCCGGCGCTGCCGCCGCTGGCGCCCGCCGTGGGCAACGCCATCTTCGCCGCCACCGGCGAGCGGGTGCGGCGGCTGCCGCTCACCGACGCAGGCTGGTCCTGAGATGCGCCGGGGGCGCCTGGCGGCGCTGGTCTGGCTGACGGCGGCGCTGGCCGCCGGCTGCTCCACCGCCACGGCGCCCATCACCAGCTGCGAACCCGCTGCCGGCATCACCCCCGACTGCCGCTTCCAGAACCCGGAAGACCTGGTGGCGAGCCCCAGCGGCGCGTTCCTGGTGGTCAGCCAGTTCGGTGACATGGAGGGCGGCCGCGCCGGCAGCCTGGTGACCTACGACCCCGCCACCGGAAACACTCGTCCGCTGTTCCCGGCCGCCACGCTGACCGCGGACGTTGACGGCCCACGCTGGGGCGACGCCGCCTGCCCGCCGCCGCCGCTCGATACTTTCGCTCCCCACGGCATCGACATCGAGCGGCTCGACAGCGGCGCGCACGCCCTTTACGTCGTCAACCACGGCGGCCGCGAATCGGTGGAGATGTTCGAGGTGGCCGACGACGGGGTGGTGCTGACGCTGCGCTGGCGCGGCTGCGTGCTGGCGCCGGAGCAGGGCTTCTTCAACGATCTGGTGGTGCTGCGCGACGGCGGCTTCTGGGTCTCGCAGATGTTCCCGCGCGACGCCAACATGATCTGGACGCTGCTGCGCATGCGCGTGCTCGGACACACGCCCGGCTTCGCCTACCACTGGCAGCGGGGGCGCGGCTTTCAGGAGCTGCCCGGCACCCGCGTGGCGTTCGCCAACGGCATCGAGAAGTCGGCCGACGAGCGCCTGGTCTTCCTGAACAGCTACTTCGGCGACAGCGTGATCCGGGTCGACACCGCCACCGGCGAGGAGACCGGCCGGGCTCCGGTGTCGAGCCCGGACAACGTCTCCTGGTCGCCCACGGGGGAGCTGCTCGTCGCCTCGCACCACGGCAGCCTGACCGACACGCTGGCCTGCCAGAGCCTGGCCGAAGGCAGCTGCGGGTTCCGCTTCCAGATCATCGCCATCGACCCCGACACCATGGCGCAGCGGCTGCTGCTCGAGCACGAGGGTCCGCCCATGGGCGCGGCCACCGTGGCGCTGCCGCTCGGCGACCAGGTCTATCTCGGCACCTTCGCCGGTGACCGTATTGCCCGCTTCTCCTCGGCCCTGCTAGCCCGCCCGGAGGCACCATGAGCACCCGCAACGCAGATCAGATCGAGTACTGGAACGGCGCCGCCGGGCGCACCTGGGTCGACGTGCAGGCGCGCATCGACCGGCTGCTGGCGCCGATCTCGGCCGCCCTCATCGACCGCGCCGACCCGCAGCCGGGCGAGCGGGCCGTGGACGTGGGCTGCGGCTGCGGCGACACCACCATCGCCGTCGCCCAACGCGGCGCGGCGGTGTGGGGCATCGACATCTCCGAGCCCATGCTGGCGCGGGCGCGGTCTCGGGCCACGGGCCTGGACAACCTGGCCTTCAGCCGCGCCGATGCGGCGACCCAGCACTTCACCCCGGATCATCAGCTCGTGCTGTCGCGGTTCGGCGTGATGTTCTTCGACGATCCGGTGGCCGCGTTCGCCAACCTGCGCACCGCCCTGACCGCCGAGGGCCGGCTGGTGTTCAGCGCCTGGCAGGCACCGGCGCTGAACCCCTGGGTGGCACTTGCGGCGCGGGCCGCGCAGCCCTTCCTGCCGCCGCCCGAGGCCGAAGCCGACCCGCGGGCGCCGGGACCGTTCGCCTTCGCCGACGCCGACTACGTGCGCGAGCTGCTGGGCGCTGCCGGATTTCGGGACATCGTCCTGGAGCCATTCAGCACCGACCTGCACGTCGCCGACGACGTCGATGGCGCCATGGAATTCCTCACCGCCATCGGCCCCATGGCCCGGGTGCTGAAGGAGCTGGACGAAGCCACGGCCGCCAGGGCGATCGCCGCCGTACGCGACGCGCTGACGCCGCTGGCCACGCCCGATGGAGTGGCGCTGGGATCCGCCTGCTGGCTGGTGCAGGCTCGCCCGCGCTGACCAGCCGCGAGGTGCGGGCCCGGCCGCCATCTGGCATGCTCGGCCCATGACCGACCTCGCCACCGCAGCGCAGCGTCTGCCCGATGCCGCCCACCAGGCCGCCCTGGTCGAAGCCGGCTTCTGGCCGAAGCTCCGCCGCCTGGCGGTACGGCTGCCTTTCGCCCACGACCTGCTGGCCGCCTACTTCGCCGCGACCGACCCAGGGACGCCGATCCGGGTGCGCGCCGTGCTGATGGGCGCGCTGGCCTACTTCGTGCTGCCCGCCGACCTGGTGCCGGACGTGATGATCGCGCTCGGCTACACCGATGATGCCGCCGTGCTGGCCGCAGCCGTGCGCGCGCTGGCGCCTCACATCCTGCCCGCCCACCACCACCGGGCCCGGCAGGCGTTGCAAGGCCTCAGCGGCGCAGCACCTGCCACACCCAGCCGGCGGGCACCTCGTCGCCGGTGAGCACGTAGCGGCAGACGTTGGCGTTGCGCAGGATGCCGAGCTGCGCGCGGTAGGCGGCGGCAGTGCCGGCGAACAGCAACTCGTCACCGGCCTGCAGCGGCTGCTCCGGGTCGGGCAGCGCCGAGAAGGTGCCCTTTCGCGAGCGGCTCAGGGTCAGCATGGGTAGCGGCCGGTCGCGGTCGGTGGGATCACGCAGCAGGTCGGTCAGCGTCACCGCCTCCTCGTCCGCCGCCAGCGCGGCCACGGGCGCCGGCGCCTGCTCGGCCGACAGCCGCACGCTCCAGATCTCCGGCACCCGCGACCCCATGACTGCGCCGAGCTGCTCCAGCACCCGCTCTGCCCATTCGTCGTTCTGGCCGCGCGCGAACGCCAGGAAGTCGGCCAGCCGCGGAGTCTTGATCACCGCCAGGCACTCGTTGGCCACGATCTCGCTGGAGACCATGGTGATGTCGGCGGCGAACGCCCGGTACAGATCCCTGCTCGACTGCAGGTTCTGGCGCACCACGGTGAACAGGTTGTCGTTGAGCTCGCGGGCGGTGACGGCGATGGACAGGTTGGTGATGTCGTCGTCGGTGCCGGCGACGATGCCGACCGCTTCGCGCACGCCGGCCTGACGCAGCGGCTCGGCCTCGGTGCCGGTGCCGTGGATGGTCTGCAGACCGGGCGCTTCGTCGCCGACCGGGTCGACGATGCAGGCGTCGAGCCCCTGATCGCGCAGCGCGTGCACCACCTCGCGACCGAAGCGGCCGTAGCCGCAGACCACCCAGCGTCCACGCGGAGGCGCCAGATGCATGCTGAACTCGGTGCCCGGCAGCGCGGTCAGCCACGACGCCAGGCGGTACGAAGCCGGTGCCGCCAGCGCCAGCGCCAGGTAGTCGCCGAAGCGGGCGAACGGGTTGACGATGTGATCGGTGCGGAACGACGCCATGTTGGCTTCCACCTCGCGGCTCATCGCCCGGGCCAGCACCGGCGTGTCGGGGTTCAAGAGCCGCACCGACATGGCCACCGCCAGGTTGGCCTGATCGTCGTTGGTCAGCGCCAGCACGCCCCGGCAGTTGGGTGAGGCGAGCCCGGCCAACAGCAGGGTGTCCGGCAGCCGCACGTCGGCACACAGCGCCGGGGCGTCCTGGCTGAGATCCATCAGCTTCGACTCCTGGATGCGGGCCTGGTCCAGATCCAGCAGCGCGAATCGCAGGCCCAGCCGGTCCAGGGCACGCCCCACCAGAAACCCGGTCTCGCCGAAGCCGCAGATCAGGTAGAACGGCTCGCGCAGCGCCCGGATCGAGCGCGCGAAGGCGGCCGCGGTCAGGGCGCCGCGGAACGCCTCGTCCCGGGCCAGCGCCAGCAGGCTTGCCACCAGATAGGCCCAGCCCATCACCGACGCGAAGATGATCACGGTCACCCACAGCCGCTGGGTGTCGGTGAACGCCCCCGGAATCTCCCCGAAGCCGATGGTGGTGGCAGTGTAGCTCATGAAGTACAGCGCCTCGGCGAAGTTCATCCGCCACGGCACGCCGTCGGCGCCGACCCCCGGGATCAGCACCAGCCCGGCGATGCCGGCGGCAAACACGGTGATGATGACGATCAGCGGCCCGCGCAGGTGGCGCAGGCCCAGCAGCAGGACGCTGCTGCGCACGTCAGCGGCGCTGCAGGATGGTCTCGGCGATGAGGATGATCACCGAGATCACGTTGGCCAGCAGCGCGCCCGCCGCCAGCGAGACGATGGCGGCCATGTCATGGCCGGACACCAGGCCGTCGGCGCCCACCGGCGAGAAGAACCACAACAGCGCCGCCGCCACGAGCTGGATCAGCGCCACCAGGCTGGCCGCCAGATGAATGGCGCCGACGTGGGTGCGGTCGCCGAACTTGAGGATCGTGGCGATCAGGTTCACCACCAGCGCCGCGAAGAACTCCCACTGATTGTGGTGCAGGGGGTTGTCGAGCTCGCCGTAGACGAAGCCGAAGTTCAGCGTCGCCGCCAGCAGGATGAAGAACCCGAAGATCACCTTCTCGAGGTTCATGCCGATCGCCCCCAGCTCCCATAGACACGACCGCACGGTATCACGGCCCGGCCCGATCACAAGGGTGGCTGCGGCCGCCCCGCGGCGGCGCTGGAGTTACGCCCCCCGAGCCCTTAGAATCCCCCGCCCCGATTCCTCGACGAATCGGCCCCCGCGCCCGTAGCTCAGCTGGATAGAGCGTTGGCCTCCGGAGCCAAAGGTCACAGGTTCGAATCCTGTCGGGCGCGCCAGTCAGCAATGGTCTTTGCCGGGCACTGCTGCGGGCTTCGTCGACCATTCAAACCGAGTGCGAGCGTCATCAGCGATGGCGGCTTTGACACTACCTATATTTTAGGTAAATTAGCCTAACTATTAGGCGGCATAACCTAAGAGGTAGGTAATGAGTCAGTACGTCTCGCCCCCCGCCCTGGGAGCGATCTTCTCCAGCAAAGGCGCTGAACGGGTTCTGCTGTATCTCCAGAACTACGGGGATGGCTACGCCAAAGCCATTGCCGATACGTTCGGCATGTCGCTCAGCCAAGTTCAGAACCAACTGCAAAAGTTTGAGGCCGCAGGCGTTTTGGTCAGCCGAACTGTCGGGTCCGCACGCATCTACTACTGGAACCAAAGGAATCCAACCGTTGGCCACCTGAGAGAGTTTCTTCAGCGCGCGCTCGATGATCTTCCTCGGGAAACGGTAGAACTCTACTTTCGACAGCGGCGTAGACCGCGAAGGCCGGCAAAACGATCAAGTTAGGTTCACGCGATGCCAATCATCACAAGAGACACCTCTCTAGTAGAACTCGCAGCAATAGTCTCCCAAGCCCTAATCGAAGCCGGGATCACAGCGGTACTATCAGGAGGTGCAGCCGTCTCAACCTACACGGAGAACAGGTACGAGTCCGTAGATCTCGACTTCGTTACAGCAGCCGGCTTGAAGGAAATCGGTCGAGCACTCTCACCGCTGGGTTTCGTTCGCGGTACCGAAGGCCGCGCTCGCTACTTCGAGCATCCTCAAAGTGCCTGGTTCGTGGAGTTTCCGCCCGCGCCACTGGCGGTCGGCAGCCAAGTGATTCCTGATGGAGAGTGGGCCCAACTCGAAACGCCATACGGCGTGATCCAGATCCTAAGCCCCACGCAAAGCATCATGGATAGGCTCGCAGCTTACTTCTGGTGGGATGATCAGCAGTCGCTCGATCAAGCAGTGATGATTGCAAAGCACCAAGAAGTTATCTGGGACGACTTGGAAGAATGGGCCCGCAAGGAGTCACCAACCGAGGGCAAGCTGGAGAGGTTCAAAGCAAGAGTCGGTCGCACCTAGTTCAGGGACCAGAACTCAGGCGCACAAGATGGCCCGGGACGGGCGCCGTCGAGCGATCCCTATGCCAGAGCCCAAGTAGCCCTCCCGGGCAGTGTTCTGCTGCCCTTCGCCCAGATCTCGTCCGCCATCAACTGGACCTAGGGCAATGGTTCAACGACGCCCGCGCCTGCCTGCTGTGGCCGACGGAGACTCGGCCGTCGTGGCATCGGCCAGCGCCGCCCGCAGCAGCGCCTGCGCCGCCCAGGCCGTCACTGCCTGCGCATCGGCCTCGGGCATCTGCAGCACGTCCTGAAACACCACCATGCTCTCGGTGCCCATGACCAGCGCCAGGGCCGCGCAGAGGCGCTCATAGACCCCTGCGTCGAGCTGCGCGCGCACGGGCACCAGGGCTTCCTCGATGAGGGGCAGGCGCCGGTTCTGACGCACCGGCACGCGCCGCTGCCGCGGGTCGAGCGACTGCTTGAGGGAGTGGGCCAGCATGGCGCGCAGCTGCGCCGCGTTGCGCCAGGCCACCTCGTTCAGCGCCCGCTCGGCCTGCAGCAGGCGTGCCTCGGCGTCCTCCGGCGGCGCACCGGCAAGCAGGTCGGCCGGCGCCGGCACCACCTCGTCGACCGGGGCTTCGCAGAGCAGCGCGTCGATGTTGTCGAAGTAGCGATACACCGTCGCCCGCGACACCTCGGCCTCGGCGGCGATGTCGGCCATGGTGGGACGTTCGCCCCTGCGCAGCAGCCGCGCGCCCGCCAGCAGCAGGTCTTTGCGGGTGCGTCGCTGCTGGTTGGTGAGGTCGCGACGCGGCATGTCAGCGCTGCGGCAACTGGGCCTGGATCGCGGCCAGATCCACCCACACCTGCTCGGCGGCGAGCCGCTCGGCATCGTCGAAGCGCACCACGTGCAGCAGCCGGAAGCTGAGCGGCCGGTCTCGGCCCTCCAGCCCGAACGGGCGGCCGACGGCGCGCCCGGTCCAGCGCGACTCGTCCACCAGAAAGTCGTCGCCATAGAGGCGGCGGATGGTGGTCACCTGACCGTCGGCCAGGTCGGAGAACAGCGCCTCGTAGAAGCCGCGTGCCTGCTCGGGCCCGCGCGACGGGCCTTCGGGCCAGCCGACGATGTCGTGATCGACGTCGTCCGCCAGCGTGCTGAGCACCCCGGTCACGTCGTCGGCCGCCTCGAAGCCGAAGTGGGTGTCCATCTGCCGGTCCATGTCAGCGGGGGTCATGGGCATGGTCGCGTTCCTCATGGTTCCTCATGGATGACGGCACGGATTGAAACACTAGTCTCAAAATGATACAAGTGTCTCGTTCAGCAGCCGGGAGAGAGCCAACATGACCGCCACCCACTTGAGCGACGGGCTTCGCGCCCGCGAGCACGTCTTCTTCCTGACCATGGCGCTGGCCATGGCGGCCGGCGTCTTCGCCGGGTTCGCCCGCACCTTCTACCTGCGTCCCTGGTTTCCCGAGGTGGCCGCGCCCGCCGAGCCCGTGTTCATCGTCCACGGACTGGTGTTCACCGCCTGGATGCTGCTGGTGGTGGTGCAGAGCGGGCTGGTGGCCAGCGGTCGGGTCCGTCAGCACCGCGCGCTCGGCATCGCCGGGGCCGGCCTCGCTGCGGCCGTGGTGGTGCTGGGCGTGGCTGGCGCCCTGGTGGCGGCGGCTCGGCCCGGCGGCTTCATGAACGTGCCGGTGCCGCCGCTGCAGTTCCTGCTGGTGCCGCTGCTCGACATGACCCTGTTCGCCACCTGCGTGGCGCTGGCCATCGCCTGGCGCCGCTTCCCGCAGACCCACAAGCGGCTGATGCTGCTCGCCACCGTCAACATGCTCACCGCCGCGTTCGCGCGGGTGCCGCTCGAGATCACGTTCAACAATGTGCTGGTCGCCTTCATCCTCAGCGACCTGTTCATCGTCGCCCTGGTGATCTGGGACCGGCTCGATCTCGGCCGTCTGCAGCCCGTGACGGTGTGGATGGGTGGCCTCATCGTCCTGTCCCAGCCGTTGCGCCTGGCGCTGTCGGAAACCGCGGCGTGGCAGGCGCTCGCGAGCTGGATGGTGGGCGCGACGGGCTGAGGCCCAGCCCGCCGCGCCGGGCGCTCAGTCGTCGTCGAACCCGTCCGGCCCGTCTTCGAGCTCGATCTCATCCGCCAGGAAGCCGGCGTCGATGGCGTTGCCATCCACGTCCTGACCCGAGGGACGCACCGCGCAGTCGCCGGGGGCGTCCGCCTCGAACTCGCCGAAGCTGCCGGCCGGCACCTTGTCCAGGGTCGGGTCATCGCCGACGTCGACAACCACCAGGCCCGGCCGGCCATCGATGGTGTAGTGGCGGGAGCCGCCCACCACCTCTGAGCCGCGAA
This sequence comes from Pseudomonadales bacterium, assembly GCA_040219935.1. Classification (GTDB taxonomy): domain Bacteria; phylum Pseudomonadota; class Gammaproteobacteria; order Pseudomonadales; family Azotimanducaceae; genus UBA7803. The sequence continues at coordinate 25,540 of JAVJUA010000020.1, forward strand.
CCCGGGCCTCCAACTCGCAGCCAGGGTCATCCTCGTCCTCGCGCTCGAGCTTCACCGCCACCAGGCGTCCGGCGGCGTCGAAGTAACCGTCTACCTCCACGAAGTCGCCCACCGACACGTCGTCGAGCCGCAGGCGGCCGTCCACGGACAGGTCGCTGTCGTCCTTGAGGATGGTGGTTGCCCGCACCTGCACGGTGACGCCGATGCGGGTCACGAAGGTGCGGTTGCCCGCTGCATCCGGGGCGCTCACGGCCTCGGCCACCAGATCGTCCAGCGACACATCGCTCTCCGGCTCGATCTCGATGCGGGTCGCCAGCAGCACCCGGCTGCCGTCGTCGGGCGGCTGCAGATCGCCGCGCACGCGCACCTGGGTGCCGACCGTGAGCGCCGTCGCGCCGGCGCCGCCCTCGAACGTGGTGGCGCCGTCGATGCGCACCCGCTGACCGTCCACGCGGAACACGTTGCCGGCATCCGGGGGCGCGGTCACGGGGCCGCGGATCTCGGCCGGCAGCGTCTGCGCCGACGACACGGGCTGCAGCTGATCGAGCGCGCGGCTGATCTCAGCGACCGAGCTGAAGCTCGAGCCGTCGAGCTGGCCCACGACCCTGACTGCGGCGCCTTCGCGCAGCCGGCTGCTGCCGGCGCCATCGAACAGATCGGCGTCGCTCACCACGGCGGGGTCGAAGCCGACCGTGATCACGCCGCCCTGGGCGTCGACGATGTCGAAGCTGCCGGCGCTGGTGTTGGCCACCACCCCAGACACGGTCTCGGTGGGGTTGCTGGCATCCACCTGGCCGATGCGGGCGATGCGCGAAGCCTGGACGCGGCTGGCGCCGGTAGCGGGGTCTGTCACCAGCACGTAGCCGCTCACCTCCACCCGGTCGCTGCCGGCCGCCAGCCCCGCAGCGGTGGCGATGGCGGTGACGCCGGCGTTGCCCCGGGCGAAGGGATCGTCCACCAGGGTGGTGGCCGCGAGCACCACGGTGCGCCCCGCCACCGCGATGCGCGCGGGCTCGGAGCCTGCAGCCGGCACCAGGGCCTCGGTCACCGGCCCGATCAGCTCGGGCAGGTAGATGATGCGCACGGCTTCGCGGGGTGCCGAGTCGCTGTCGCGCTCCCAGTCCACCTGCACCAGCATGCCGGGGGCGAGGTCGGCCTCGCCGAAGCCGCTCCGTGGGCCGACGAACGTCGTGCTGATGGAGGCGTCATCGGCGCTGGTGCGGTACGGAGTACCGTTGATGATGACGCTGCCGAATCCGGTGACGCCGCCACCGGTGACGCCCGATCCGGACGTGCCGCCCACCGTGCCGCTGCCCGACGTGCCGCCGGACGCCAGGTCCGGCCCACCGCCACCGCCACCACCGCCGCCGCAGCCGGCCAGCAGCAACACCAGACCCGCCAGCCATGTGGCGGTAAATCCTGGACCTCGTCGAATGCTCACGATGACGTTACTCCCGGTTTCGGCACGTATCAGGTCTCACCATCGCCGCGGTCGATGGCCTCGGCGTCTTCCTCGAAATAGAACATGCCAACCCCGGTGATGCGTCGGCCGCTGCCGACCACGTCGGGATTGACGCCACGATCGTACTGAGACAGCACCTGATCGAGCTCCTCCAGCAGAGCCTGGCAGCGCTCGGCGGCCAGATGGCGGAACCGCTCCGCCAGCTCATCCGGCACGTCGTCGTAGAGCACCTTGCGCTGGTACCGGGCTTCCGACCCGCTGTGGCTCAGGTTGTGGGCGATGGTTTCGATCAGATGACGGGCATCGGTGCCCAGAAACTGCAGCTTGGCCGCGTCGTCGCGGGTTGGCACGTAGGAGCGGGACAGCAGCCTGGCGCGGCCGTCGGGCAGGCGCTCTGCGGCGCCCACACGAACCAGCTCGTCGAGCACGGTCGTCGCAGGGACGTCTCGGCTGTAGCGCTTCACCAGAGCCGGAAAGCCGCCGCCGGGGTCGTCCATGCTGAGCGGCCGCGGCTCGCCGCGGCCGTCCTGAAAGTCGGGGTCACGCACCCAGCCCGCCACCACCGACGCGGCCCGATTCTGGCTGACCGGCTCCGGCGCATCCGGCTGGTCGGCCTGCTGCAGCAGTCGTGCCACCTCCTTGCGGCTCAGCCCGGTGATGGTGGCCGCCCGGGAGACGGTGGGCTTCCTGCCCTCCAGGGAAAACTCGGTCATGGCCAGCCGCGCATACACGTGACGAACCTCCTCCTCGAAGCTTCCGCAGTCCACGCCATTGCGCAGCAGAATCCGCACCAGCGGGCGCAGCACCTGGCGCAGGTTGGCGCGCAGGGCGGCCTGCAGGGTGTGCTCGTCACGTGAAGTGGTCATGACGGCGATGTTCGCTCAAGGCCCCGGCGTTTGCCATGCGACGGCCGGCCCCGGGGGGCCGGCCGCACGCTGCGCCAGAGCTCTGGTCACGGCGCCGAAACGAACTGAGGCGCCGGTGGCTGCGCGGGCGGCGCCAGGTCCATGGGCTCTGAAGAGGAGCTCGGCACCGGCGCATTAGCGAACAGCAGCAGCGCGCCGTCGCAGGCGGCCGCATCGCGGAGCTGCACCGTCACCCGCGGCAGATCGGAGCTCGAGCCGTCGGTGCGCTCGGCCACCGCAAGCACGTCGAACGCCACCGTGCCCAGATTGGCGCCCTGCAGATTGCCCTGCAGCGGGCTGTAGTTGATGGAGACGTCGCTGTCCTGAACCACCGCGCAGACCGTCTGCCCGACCAGCATGGCCAGGCCCGTGGCGCGCAGCGGCGTCACGTCGGGCACCTCGCCGAGCAGCACCTCACGGTCGTCACCGCCCGGCGGGCCGCCGAGGCCGGGGCCGGCTTCCAGGAAGTTGCGCGCCCCGTTGCCACCCGGGCCGGCTGACTGCCAGCTCGACGGAATCGTCTTCAGCGCAAACCAGCCCTCATCACCGACCTGTCCGGTGAACAGGTCGATGGTGCTGCCGGCATTGCTCTGGAAGAAACGCAGCGGCATGCGCTGGCCGACGGCGGCGATGTCGTCGTTGACGTCGGTTTCAGAGAAGTCGTTGGGCGGGTTGCCGTTGTCGATGCTGTCCTCGTCTATCACCAGGAAGACCACGGATCCGCCCGCACCGCCGCCACTCCCGCCGCCGTCGCTCGGCGGCAGCACCGGCGCGCTGCCGGCGCGCTCGAACTCCACCTCGTCGGCGATCAAGAGGCCGTTCTGGCAGCCGTTGACGTCGTCATCGTCGCTTTCCGCCTTCACCACGTCACCAACCTGCAACCTGGCGAAGAATGCGGAGCGACCGATGTCGTCATCGTTGTCGTCCTCGAACTCCACGCTGCCTCCGGCGATCACATCGACGGTCACGCCGAGGATGTCGAATGACGACTGGTCGGCCGCTATGGAGGCTACCGGACCCTGCAGCTCGCACTCCTGCTCGTCGTCTTCGTCGTCCTCCCGCTCGATCCGAGTCCACACCACGCTGCCGGCCGCGTCGACGAACCCTCGTGCCTCGATCCGGTCGCCGCCGAGCAGGCGGTTCAGGAACTCGGCGGGCGTCAGGCGATCATCGTCATCGTCGTCGTCCTCGAGCCGGCTCGTGGGCTCGGGGCGTACCACCAGCCCGAGACGGGTGGTGAACGTGCCGGCCGCGGCATCGACCGAGGTCACGGCGTCCTCGAGCTTGACGTCGCCGCCCTTGGCGCGGACCCGCTCGATCACCAGAACGCCATCGGCGTTGAAGCTGCCCTTGATCTCCACCTTGGCGCCAATCAGCCCGACCAGCGCGGAGGCATCGGTCACTTCGATGATACGGTTGCCGATCTGAACCTGGTTGGGAGTGGCCGCTGTGTCAACGCTGACCAGGATACCTTCGATCTCGAACCGACCAAGGCGATCACCGTCGTCGTCATCCTCACGCTCAACCTCTGTGGCTACGTAGCCATCGGCGGTGATTCGACCCTCGACCTCGACGAACACGCCCAGCAGGCTGTCGTCGAAGCTCAGCCCGTCTTCGAACTCCGTGCCGGCCGTTACGCTGAAGCGCGTGCCGCTCACGGTGAACGTCGAGCCGGCGGTGTCGACCGCGTCGACGAAGCCCTTGATCTCTACTTCGTCTTCGTCGCCGACGCCCGACTTGCGGGTGATCCGGGTTGCCAGATAGCCGTCTTCGCCGGCGAAGCCGCTCACCGCGACCACCATGCGCCCGCTGCTCACCACCAGATCGCGAATGTCGATGGCGCCGTTGCCGTCGTTGTCACCGACGTTGCGGTCGAAGACGGTCTCGCCGTCGACCACCACCAGGGTGCCGGCTACGCGCAGCGTGCCGATGGCTGGATCGTCCGCATCCACCATGACGCTGGTCACCGGGCCCTTGAGGTCGCGGCGGTGCTCGATGCTCCGGGCGATCAGCCTGCCGTCCTGCTCGGACGCATCGACGCTGACCTTCATGCCAAGGCGCAGCGCGCCGTCATCGCCGACGCGCTCGTCCTCGTCGTCGACGTTCACCCGGGTGTCGTCGTCGAGTTCGTAACGCTCGCCGTTGACATACACGCTGCCGAAGCCGGTGATGACGCCCTTCGAGACCACCGACGAGGTGGTGGCAGGGCTGGATGGGGTGGTCGGGGTGGCCGCCGGCGCGCTGCTGCCGCCGCCTCCGCCACCACCGCAGCCGGCCGCTACCGCCGCCACGCAGGCGGCGAACAGTCCCGGCCACAGGCTCTTGAATCGATACGTTGCCATGACTTGCTCCTGATCTGGCCTCTCGGTCTCTCTCGCGAGCATGCTCGCGACCCTGGGACTCCTTGCTGGGAGAGTAATTGGGAATATTTTCCCATTGCGTTGGGAAGTTATTCCCAATGTCGGCGCACGTCAACCCCCGCAGTCGCCATGTCGAACACAATTGGGGCTCACATCACGGGCCCTGGGATTGATTCCCGTCGGCGCCGGAAACGACTTCGCCAAGGCGCTGGGAGTGCCACGCCACTGGGTCGTCGCGTGACGACGGTCGCGTTGCCGCCGGCGGCTGATTCAGGGACGATTCATCCGCCCGCGGGCACAACCGACCCGATGGCAACGGAGATCGACCGCGTGACCCATCGAATCATCCTCGGCATCGGCATCGCCCTGATCGCGGGTTGCGCCGCCCAGTCGCCCGGGCCATCGGTTACGCCACCGCCCGCTCTGCCCCCGGTAGCACAGGGCTCACCGACCGGCGAGCGCATCGCCGAGATCGTGCTGAACATGGTGGGCACGCCGTATCGCTTCGGCGGCACCGGGCCCCGCGGCTTCGACTGCAGCGGGCTGGTGTACTTCGCCTACGGAAACGTCGGCATCCCGGTGCCGCGAACGGCGGCCGCGCAGCGCCGCGCCGCCCGGCCCATTCAGCCTCGCGCCGTGCAGCCCGGCGACCTGGTGTTCTTCGACACCCGCTGGCAGCAGGGCCACGTCGGCATCTACGTGGGCGACGGCCGCTTCGTCCACGCCCCGTCTTCCGGCAAGCGTGTCACCGTCGCGCGGCTGGACCAGGGGTTCTTCGCCGGGCGCCTGACCCACGCCGGGCGCCTGCACTGAGTCGGCCGCGGCCGGTCAGCGCTGGCGCGCCAGCGCTTCCAGGGTGGCCATGAGCCGCGGCGCCGCTTCCGGACCCACCGATGTCGCGGTGAGGTAGTCGGCGGACGGGAACGCCGCGCCGGCGTCGAAGTACTCGGGCTTGAGGATGTATCCCAGGGCGTCGAGGGTGAGCCCGAGCACCATGCTGTGCTCGGCCCCCAGCAGCGCCCGGGAGGCGAGCGAATGGGCCGGAGACGTCTCCCCGGGATGGGTGACGAACTCCACCTCACCCACCGCGAACCAGGCCGCCTCGGTCTCGAGATGGCCGTCGCGCAGCGGCCGCTCCAGCACGCCGGCATCGAGCAAGGCGGTGAAGCCCGCGTTCTCGAGCGGAATCTCGAACCGCTTCGAGGCGAAGCGGATGGCGGGCGCCGCCACCGCTCGGGCAGAGCCCATGAGCGCCAGCGCCGTTTCCGCCACGGCAGCGCCGTAGCGCTCCGCCAGCGCCACCCCGCGCCCGGTCTTGTCCGGTTGCACCCAGCCACCGATGGCGCCCTGCAGGAACAGGTGCTCGCCGCCCAGGCGCTCCTCCATGCGCTGATAGAAACCGGCCACGTAGTCGCTGGAGACCTGGTCAAACACGGCATCCAGCACCGTCGGGTGGCAGGCGAAGTTGGTGAGCGTGGCGACCGTGGCGCCGTCTTCGGCCCGGAACTGCAGCACCGTGACCCGCCGGTCGAGCAGGCCGGGCTCGGTGACGTTCTGCACCCATGCCAGGTCGTGGTCGCCGCTCGCCACCCGCGCGGTCACCGGCCGGCGCGCCGCGGCGGCGGCGGCCACCTGCGCTGCCACGGCGTCCACCAGGGCATCGACGTACGCCGGGTCGCGGCCGCTGGAAAGCTCGTGCTCACCCCACAGCCCCACCACGTCGGGCCCGGAGTGGGTGTGGGTGGAACTCACGATCACCCGCTGCGGCGGCAGCCCCGGATCGCCGACCAGGTCGGCGGCGCGGCGCCGCATGCGCTCGATGTCGGGGTTGGTGAGGCCGATGTTGTCGACCACCACCAGGGCCAGCGCGGTCGCGCCATCGCTCAAGTACAGCGCCCGTGCGTATAGCGGATCGTGAACGCCGGTGAAGCGGCGATTGCGGGCGTCGCCGGCGATGAAGTCGCCCGGTGCCGGCGACACCGTCGTGGACGCCGCACCCGCCCACAGCATGCCGGCTTCGGACGATGCGGTGCCACCGTGCCCGGCGTTCGTACCAGGCTCGCATCCGGCCAGCAGCGCGCAGACCAGCAGCGCAGCGGCCACGCGCCAGCGCTCGTGGCAACCCGTCGCTACCCGCATGGCGCGTCCGCCAGCAGGCGTTCCCGGGTCGCCTCATCGGCGGGGTAGAACAGCTCCAGCGACAGCTCCTCCAGGGTGACGTGCTGTGGCGCCCCGAAGTGGGCCAGCATGGTGAACAGCGACCAGCGTTGATCGTCCTGTTGCAGCACCAACTGAATGGCGGGCGCCGGCGGCGTGGTCCAGTCGGGGGCCCGCCACCGCCGCGGCGCCTCCGGATGCGACTGAATCTCATCGATCAGCGCCTGCAGCGCTTCATGGCCGGGGTTGGCCAGCAGCTCCTGACGGGCACGCTGCAGCATGCTATAGACCAGCGTTTCCCAGTTGCCGATGAACGGGCGCAGCCCCCGCTCATGCAGACACAGCCGCACCACCTGGTAGCTGGTGGGCGAGCCGATGGCCGCCAGGGCGGCCATGGGATCGATGAACCGGGAGAACAGGCGCTGGGCGCCGTCGTTGAGCCGCAGCAGGTTGCCGTGACCGTCCAGCAGCACGGCCGGATAGGGCTCGTGGTGGGCGATGGCGAGATCCACCGCGTCGCGGAACATGCGCAGCGCCTCGGCATCCAGGGGCGCGGCTCCGTAGGCGGACGCGAAGCCGCTGCGGCCGAGCAGCGCATTGCGTTCCCGCAGCGGCACCGACAGCGCGTCCGCCAGGGCGATGACCATGGCCCGGCTGGGACGCGCGCGGCCGGTCTCCAGGCAGCTGATGTGCCGCTGGGAGATGCCCGAAGCGAGCGACAGCGCAAGCTGGCTGAGCCCGCGATGCTGGCGCCAGTCGCGCAGCATGGTGCCAAAGTCAAGCCGCCGATCGGTGTCGACGAGCGCACTCATGTCTGACCTCCGGGGCGAAAGGTGGGCGACCAGTGTAGCGTCGGCGGCGCCCCGGTCCATGACCTTCGAGGTCATTGCCGCAATGACGCGTCCACCCCACTCTGTCCGCAACCGGCCGCCACCGGTCCGCAACGGGAGCACGACATGAGAGCACATGTGTATCTGGGTCTCGCCATCATCGGCACACTGCTGCCGGTGGCGTTCTTTGCGCAGCACTTTGCCGCCAGCGGCATGGGCATCGACAGCTTTCTGGCCGGCGCCTTCGCGCATCCGGTGGCGTCCGGCCTGACCAGCGACCTGCTGATCTCATCCGCCGTGTTCTGGGTCTGGATGTTCAGCCACCGGCAAGGGCCAAGCCCATGGCCGTTCGTGGCGTTGAACCTGCTGGTGGGCCTGTCTCTGGCGTTGCCCCTGTATCTCTGGATGACCCTGCGACGCTCGCCGCATACCCATGCGGCCGCTGACGGCTGAGGCTCAGGCCCGCAGGCGCCGCACCGCCCCACCCGAGCGCGGCCTCGCCTGCTGCCAGGCGATGAGGTCGTCGGCGCTCATCGGTCGCGCGATGCCATAGCCCTGACCCAGATCGCACCCCATCTGCGCCAGGGCCTCGAGCTGCTCGTTCTCCTCGATGCCCTCGGCGACCACCTGCAGCGACAGGCCGTGGGCCATGCTGATGGTGGAGGCGACGATGGCGCGGTCGCTGGCGCTGCGCGTGAGGTCCTGGACAAAGCAGCGGTCGATCTTCAGCGCGTGCAGGTTGAGCAGCTTCAGGTACGACAGCGACGAGAAGCCGGTGCCGAAGTCGTCCATGGCCAGGCGGATGCCGCGGCCGGTGAGCTTGGAGAGCATGCGCAGGGCCCGGTCCGGGTCGTCCATCAGCGCCGTTTCGGTGATCTCGAGCTCGAGCTGATCGGGCCGGATGCCGTGCCGGTCCACCAGCGCCAGCAGCTGGTCGGCGAACGCCGGCTGGGCGAGGTGGCGCGCCGACAGGTTCACCGCCAGCTCCAGGTCCATGCCGCGCGCACACCAGCGGGCGTGGTCGCGCAGCGCGCGCTCGAGCGTGAAGCGGGTCAGCGGCTCGATCAGATCGCAGGTCTCGGCCAGGGGCACGAACTCGCCCGGCGACACCACCCCGAGCTCCGGATCGGTCCAGCGCACCAGCGCCTCGACCCCGGTGCAGACCCCGTCGCTGAGGCGGATCTTCGGCTGGTAGGCCAGGGTGAGCGAGCCAGCGGCCAGAGCGCCTCGCAGCGCCCGCGTCATGGTCAGGTTGCGCACCGTGCTGTGATCCTGCGCCGGGTCATAGAACTCGACGCCCGTGCGCTGGCCCTTCGCCGTGTACATGGCGACGTCGGCGCATTGCAGCAGACCACCGCCATCACCGGCGTGGGTTGGAAACAGCGCGATGCCGATGCTGGCGCCCAGCTCGAGCTGGTTGTCTCCGCAGTCGACGGGCGCGCGCACCCGCTCGACGATGCTGCGGGCCAGCGCCGCCAGCCGCTCACGGCGCTGGTGGCCGTTGATCAGCACCGCGAACTCGTCGCCGCCGATGCGGAACACGCGAACATCGCGCGGCAGGCTCTCCCGCAGCCGCCGGCCCAGATGGCGCAGCACCTCGTCGCCGGCCCGATGGCCCAGGGTATCGTTCACCTGCTTGAAGCCGTCCAGGTCGAGCATGAACAGCGCCGCAGCGCCCTGCTTCGGCAGCCGCTCCAGCATGCGCCCGAGCAAGGTGCGGTTGGGCAGGCCGGTGAGCGGGTCGTGAGTGGCCTGGTGCCGCAGCAGCGCCTGCTGACGCTGGCGCTCGGTGACGTCGCGGACGATCACCGTGAGCTGGCCGCCGGCGTCTTCTACTGGCGAGATGGACAGCTCTACCGGACAGCCGGCGTCGCCGCGGGTCAGCCGCAGCTCCCGCCGGCCCGGGGTCAGCCCGCCGGTGCGAGCCAGCGCGGGCAGGAAAGATGCCAGCGAGCGCCCCACCAGCGCCTCGCGGTCGATGCCGAACAATGCGGCCGAGGCCGGATTGGCGTCACGAATGCGCCCGTCCGAATCCACCACCAGAATGCCGTCGATGCTGGCCCGCAGCACGCCCGAGATCAGCGCCTGCTCGCGTACCAGACGAACCCGCGCCAGCAGCGCCAGCACCGCCTGGCGGTCGGCGGTGGCGACGAGGCCCGTCAGCAGGCTGATCACGATCATCACGAGCGGCGCCCCGACCGGCAGCAGCACGCCGAAGCGGCCCTGCAGCAGCAGCGCCAGGCCGAGCACGGTCACCACGCCGGCGCAGCAGAGCACGAGCTGGAGACGCCAGCCACGCTCCAGCAGCAGCGTCCAGGCGGCCAACCAGAGTGCAAGCCCCAGCGCGCTGCCCCACCAGGGCACGGTCACCGGCACCCCCTGGCGCAGCGTCTCGTAGCTGAGCGCCTGCAGCACCACGCCCGGCAGGGTATGGTGCAGCGGCACCGGCACGTTGTCGCCGAGTTCTACGGCGCTGGCGCCCACCAGCACCGTCTTGCCACGCACGGCGGCCGCCGGTACCGCACCCTGCAGCACGTCGACGTAGGACGCGTAGGCGAACGAGCCCGGCGAGATGGTGAAGTCGATGGGCAGCGCGGTGGCCGGGGGGAGATCGGTGCGTCCGGCCAGCAATGCGCCGGTGGAGTGATAGTCACGGTTGCCGAAGCGGTCGCGGTGGACGATGTCGCGCACCAGCCCACCGGCTCCCGGGAAGATGTTCACCAGCCCGGTATGCGTGTTCTCGGCGAACGCCGGCAGCGGCTGGGTCAGCACCCGGCCGGCGGCGCCGGGGGCGCCTGCGTTCTGCCAGAAGGCCGGCAGGATCAGCGGATAGTCGCGCGGCGCCTGCAGCGCCCGGGCGAGGGCCGCATCCGCGGCCGGATCACCGGAACCGACGCTGAAATCGACGTCGACGAACACGGCCCGCGGCTGCGCCGCGTCCAGTCGTTCGATGAGGCGGGCATGCACCTCCCTCGACCACGGCCAGCGATTCAGCGCCCGCAGGCTGCGGGCATCGATGGTGATGACCAGAACGTCGCTGTCGACGCGGCGTTCCAACCAGCCGGTGCCGGCGTCGAGAACGGCCTTATCCAGCGGCGCCAGCAGGTTCAGAAACGCAGCGAGCCCCACCGCCGCGAGCGCGGTGAGGCCCGGAAGCCAGCGGCGCGTCCTGTCGCCCACGATGCTGCGTCCTAGAGGCCCAGGCCGCCGCCCAGCAGCCCGCCGCCGCCGCCACCGAGCAGGCCGCCGACAGCGCCGCCGACGTCTTCGACCAGGTCACCGCCGGTCCCGCCCACGTCCTGGACCAGATCGCCCGTCGAGCCGCCCAGGTCGCCGACCAGATCACCGGCGCCGTCACCCAGGTCGCCGACCAAGTCGCCCGCAGTGCCACCCACGTCGCCGACCAGGTCGCCCGCAGTGCCACCCACGTCGCCAACCAGATCACCGGCGGTACCGCCCAGGTCGCCAACCAGATCCTCACCCAGATCGCCGACGAGGTCGCCCACGGTGCCGCCGACATCGCCCACCAGATCGCCTGCGCTGCCACCGACATCGCCCACCAGGTCACCCAGGGTGCCGCCGACACCGCCGACGAGGTCACCGGCGCTGCCGCCCAGATCACCGACCAGGTCACCGGCGCTGCCGCCCAGGTCGCCGACCAGGTCACCGCCCGCGCCACCGAGGTCGCCGACCAGATCGCCGGCATCGCCTGTCAGATTGCCGCCCAGGTCGCCCACCAGATCACCGCCGGCGCCACCGACGTCGCCGACGCCGGCAAGCAGATCCCCCGCAGCGTCGTCGACGGCGGAGACCAGCCCCCCGTCCATCACGGCGTCCAGGGCCACGTCAGCGTGGGTCGCCGCCAGCGAGTGCGTCAACTCGACGGTCGGGTCGGCGGTGGCAATGGCAGCCGGTACCTGGGCCACGTCGACACCGGTCGAAGTCCCCTCGTCCCGTGCCTCGGTGGGCGGCGTCGTTGCCCGCGCCTGGTTGTGGCTGAGCTTCTCCAGCGCGCCGGCCGCATCGGAATAGGCAACGTCGCCGGGCAGCAGCTCCACCTGCCGCGAGCCGTCCGGGGTGGAAACCAGCAGCCGGCCCTCGTGCAGGGCCACGGTGGCGCCGGCGTCGTGCACCACGACGTTGAAGGTGGTGCCCTTCACCACCGAGACCAGATACGGCGTTTCGACCTCGAAGTGTTCGACGGTGCGACGGTCGACCGCAAACAGCGACGAGCCCGCCTTCTGCAGGATGCGCTGGAACAGGCCGCTCTCGCGCGCCTCCGGCGCTGCGATGCGCATGATGGAGCCCGGCGCCACCTGAATCGTGCTGTCCGGCAGCCGGAACTCGGCGCTGTCCGCAGGCCCGGTCTCGATCTCGATGGGCAGCGTGTAGCGCGCCCCGGCGTCAACCAGACTCACGTGTCTGGCGCCGGCAGCGCCGATCTCGTAGATCACGGGCTGACCGGCAACACGCTCGAGGGTCGCCACCGTGGCGGCCGCCCAGGGTGACACCAGGCTCAGGACGACCATCGTCAGGGCCAAAGGGCGAATGGAGAATCTGTTCATGACCGCACCTCACATGCTGGGTCGTTTCGACTGCAGCCATGGTGCGACAACGCTTCCAGGCGTTTTGTGACCCCATTCACAGTTGAAATGCCAATTACCAAATCCGTACAAGCCGGCCCGGCCGCCGAATCTGTGACGCAGGCCCGGTCGCGGCCACGACCATTCGGCAAACTGCCGGGGTCAGGGATTACCGAAGGCTCGATGCGGATGTGCGACCCCGCGGCCGAACGCCGCCACCTTCCGATCCGGCACCATGGGCGCCTGCGTACGGCCGCTGCCGTGCTGCTGGCTTGGTGGAGCGCCGCGGCGGCCTCCGCGCCGTTCTCCGGCATGGTGCTGGAGGACGCACCGGCGCTGGGTCCGGCCGACCTGCTGCCGGCCTACGCCGACCTGCTGGGGCAACCCATGAGCGACCGCCTGGTGGTGGACGTCAGCGGCCGCCTGACCCGTCTGTATCGCGATGGCGGCTACTTCGATCCGGCACCGCGGGTGGTGCGACGCCTGGATGCCGCCGGCGTGCTGGTGATAGAGGTGCGCGAGCCCGCGCTCGCCGATGTGCGCGTGAATGGGCGCGAGCACGTCCAGAACCCCGACTTCTGGCTGCTGGTGCGGGAGCTGCAGGCGCTGCGCCCGCTTGGCCCCGGCGCTTTCGACGACTGGCTGGCTCGCGCCAACGCGCTCGGCGTGCCGGTGCAGGGTCGCCTGGCGCGCAGCAGCAGCGCGCCCCATCAGTACGTGGCCAGCCTCACCGTCACCGAACGCCGCTGGCACGGCCTGGCCCACATCGACAACCGCGGGCCCGAGGCGCTGGGCCGCGAAATCGCCCAGCTTTCGGTGGGCTACCGCGCGGTGCGGCCCTGGGTCGGCCAGCTGCGCCTGGACGCCGCGATGGCGGCAGACCCTGACGAGCTGACCTACCTGGGTGCGGCCGGCGAGCACCGCATGACGACAGGCGGCACGCTGCTGCGCTGGCGCGCCGCCCACTCCACCTCGACGCTGCCGGTGGCCGGCACCGAACGCAGCGTCGACCACGATCGCCGCCGCGCCGAACTCGGCATCGCCGTGCCCATGGCCCGGCGAACGCGCGTGTTCGCCGACCTCAACCTGGCCCTGCACGGCTACGATCTGGCACAGGACCTGGACGACGGCCAGGCGCTGCGCCGCGACCGTATCCGCGCGGCGGCGCTGAGTATCGACGGCGCCTACGCACCCGACAGCCGGCAGCGCCACCGGCTGACCGCGAGCGTGACACACGGCTTCGACGGCCTGGGCGCGAAGACCTGGACGCGCAACGACTTCGACCCGGTGGACGGCGATTTCCTGGTCGGCCGCATCGACTACCGGTATCAGCGCCAGCTCGACGCGCGCTGGCGGGCGGCGGCCGACCTGCACCTGCAGGCCAGCGGCGACCGGCTGCCGACGTCGGAACGGTTCTTCATCGGCGGCGGCCGCCTGGGCGGCGCCTTTGATCCGGCGACCCTGAGCGGTGACGACGGCGTCGGCGCCCGGCTGACCATCGAACGCACCGTCGCCATCGACGGCGTGCCCTTTGCCCTGACGGCGTTCGGCTACCTGGACCACGGCTACGTCCGCTCCAATGGCGCGCGCCCGTCTGACGACGCGGGCTCGGTGGCGTTGGGCGTGCGCGGCGTGCGCCGCGGCCTGTCGGTCACCCTGGAGGCGGCCGTGCCGGTGGTGTCGCCGCAGACGCCGAGCCTCATCGACGACGACGCGCGGCTGCTGTTCTCGGTATCCCAGCGCTTCTGAGGCCGGCCCGGCGGCAGGCAGTCGCGGGTACGGACGCAAACGGCGTATGATCGGCGCCACACGCTGACCCAGGACGTCCCATGCATGCCATCCCCGTGCGCCGTATGGCATTCGAGGTGCCCGGCGACGACTTCGACCCCATCTACATGGCCCGCCACGCCGCCGCGTCGTACAACTTCACCGGGCTCGGGCTGTACGTGGCGCTGCTCGAGCCGTTCATCGTCAAGTCGCTGCGCCGTGTTCTCGACCGGGTGAGCGACGATGGGCTGCGCGAGGAGGTGGACCGGTTCTGCCGCCAGGAGGCCCAGCACTATCAGCAGCACGAGCGTTTCAATGCCATCGTTCTCGCCCACGGCTATCCCGGCCTGGAGGCACGCGTCGAGCGGCTGGCCGACGATTTCCAGAGGTTTCTCGATCACCGCACGGACAAGTTCCGGGTCGGCTTCGTGGAGGGCTTCGAGGCCTACACCACCCAGGGCGCGCTGGAGATCCTGCAGTCGCGCGTCTGCGATCATCCGCGCACCGATCCGCGCTTCGGGCACCTGTTCCGCTGGCACATGCTCGAGGAGATCGAGCATCGCAACGTCGCCTTCGACGTTTATCAGCACCTGTATGGCGACTATCTCTACCGGGCGCGCATGTGCTGGTTCGCACAGGGCCACATGCTGCGCTTCATTCGCGACTGCACGCGCATCATGTCGGCCACGGACGTGGCCCGGCACGGCGACCACTGCCGGGTGACGGCCACCGAGCGGATGCTGCTGGCGCTCATGCCGCTGCCGAAGCGGCTGCGGTCGATGCTGCCCTGGTACACGCCGCACAGCTACTCGGTGCCGGACTCGGTGGCCGAACTGTCGGCGCGCTACACGGCGATGGCCGAGAGCGCGAGCTGAGCGCCCGCCGCGCGCCGCATTCGCCCGCCATGCACGCCCTGAGTCCGGCCGAGCGCGGGCGCTACGATGCCGACGGCTTCCTGGTGCGGCGCGGCGTTCTTCGGGCCGCCGAGGTCGCCGCGCTGCGCGACGCCGCCGAGCGCACCGCCATGGCGGCCGCGGCCCTGGCGGCGCGCGGCCGCAGCTATCATCTGGACGGCAACCGCTTCGCCGACGTCGACGGCGTCACCGTGCAGTTCGAGCACGGCGCCGACAGCGGCACGGTGCGCGTGGTGGAGCCCGCCCACGTCTTCGATCCGCGCTGGGACGCGCTGCTGGACGACGACCGGCTGGTGGCGCCCATGCGCGCGCTGGTGGGCTGCGACCGGGTGGCGCTGTGGACCGACAAGCTCAATCTGAAGCGCCCGCGGGCAGGCTCCGGCTTCCGCTGGCATCAGGACTCGCCGTACTGGATTCACGACTGCGGTCACGTCGACCGGCTGCCGAACGTCATGGTGATCCTGGACGATGCTACGGCGGCCAATGGCTGCCTGCGCATCATCCGCGGCAGCCATCGCCGGGGCCGCCTGCCCGGCACCGACGACGGCACCCAGCTCGGCGGCTTCTTTACCGACCCGGGCAGCTTCGACGAAGCCGATCAGGTGGCGATCGAGGCGCCCGCCGGATCGCTGGTCTTCTTCAGCCCGCACGCCGTGCACGGCTCCCTGCCAAACCGCTCGCGCAAGCCGCGCCGGGCCTGGATCGCCACCTACCAGCCTGGCGACCAGCGGATGCTGAAGCTGCCGCGCACGCGCAACTGCCCGAACGCCTGAACCTTCAGCGGTACGCGCCGGCCTGAATGCGGTACAGCTCGGCATACGGCCCGTTGTTGACCAGCAGCGCCTCGTGGCTGCCCACCTCCACCAGCCGCGCACCATCCAGCACCACGATCAGGTCCGCCATGCGCACCGTGCTGAAGCGGTGCGACACCAGCAGCGTGATGCGGCCACCGTCGCCACGGGCAGCGCCGGCATAACGCTCGAACAGGGCGTGTTCGGTCTCGGCGTCCAGCGCCGCGGTGGGCTCGTCGAGGATCAGCAGCAGCGGCCGCTCGCGCATGAATCCCCGGGCCAGGGCCAGCTTCTGCCACTGCCCGAAGCTCACGTCCACGCCATCGGGCCAGGCCGGGCCGAGTTGGGTGTCGAGGCCGCGCACGAGCTGATCCACCAGCTCGGCCGCGCCGGCGCGGCCGACTGCGGCGCTCACGGCATCGGCGTCGTCGAGCCGGGGCAGGTCGCCCACCCCCACCGCCCGGCGCGCAGCCAGCTCGAAGCGGAAGAAGTCCTGAAAGGCGCCGGCGAGGCGCCCGCGCCAGGCGACGGGATCGATGTCGGCGAGGTCCCGGCCGTCCACCAGGATGCGGCCAGCGCTGGGCGGATACAGCCCGCAGAGCAGCTTCACCAGCGTCGACTTGCCGGCCCCGTTCTCTCCCACGACCGCAATCACAGCACCTGCGGGTAAGTGAAGGTTCACATCCTCGAGGACGGGCCGATCGGTGCCCGGATACACGAACCACACGTGCTCGAGACGTATGCCATCGTCCAGACGGCCGGGCGCCGGCGCCCGGCCGCGGTCGGCCAGCGCCGCCGCGTAGTCCTCGAGCCAGGCCATACGCTTCGAGCCGTCGAGCCAGATGCCGCGCAGAAAGCCGATCTCGCCCACCGTGGCGCCGATGTAGGCCGACAGCCGCGAGCCGGCGGCCAGCACCAGCAGCACGCTGCCCGCGCTGGCCGCGATGCCCCAGGCCACGAACACCACGGCGCCGACGAAGCCGGCGCCGAACACGGCCCAGGCCAGGGCGTGCCAGGCGGCGCTGTGCCAGCGCGCCCGGGACAGCGGGGCGTACCAGCGCTCCCAGGCGGCCCGGCGCTCACGCGCCAGCTCGGCCTCGAGCCGGGCCAGGCGCACCTCCTTGCCGGGCGGCGCGGTGGTGGCGGTGTCGAACAGGTGCCGGGCCAGGCGGTTGGACGAGGCGCCCCGCTCCTCGATCTGACGCTCTACCCCGGGCCGCCAGCTCGAGGTCAGCACCGTCGGCGCCGCGAACGCCAGCAGCAGCACCAGGGCCGGATGCACGCTGGCCAGCAGCACCAGCGTCACCCCCAGGCGCAGCACCCAGCCGCAAGTGGTGAACAGGGACAGGTACATGTGATCGAGCACGAACACCTGGTTGCGCAGCACCGCCAGCCGGTCCAGATAGTCGGCGCGCTCGTGGTGGGCCACCGAGCCCACCGACGCCTGCAGGTCAGCCACGTGAGACTCCAGGGCGATGGTCACCTGGTCCCGGAAGCGGCGCTGCACCCGATCCGAGATCACCCGCAGGAACCAGGTGGCCGCCGCCGAGGCGCCGAGGCCGACGGCGGCGATGGTCACCAGCCGCGTGTCGCCGCCGGCCAGGCCGTCCGCCAGGAACTTGAACCACAGCGCGATCAGCGCATCCGGCAGCGCGGCCAGCAGGCTGAGACCGAAGGCGGCGGACAGCAGCAGCGGCTGCGCCTGGTAGCCGCGCTTGAGCGCCCGCCACATGGATGCGAGCGCGGGCGGCACCGGCACCTCCGGCGGCTGCCGGAGCGACGGCCGCGTCGCGCTGTCAGTCGAGGACATCGAGCTTGCTCCCTGCCACCGGCCCGGCCTCGCCGCCGAACCGCGACGCCTGCAGCTCGAACATGTGCCGATAGCGGCCACCCGCGGCCATCAGCTCGTCGTGGCTGCCGAGCTCCACCACCTGCCCGTGCTCCAGCACGCAGATGCGATCCGCCTGCCGCACGGTGGAGAAGCGGTGCGAGATGAGGATGGTGGTGACCTGCCGGGTGGCGGCCAGCACCCGGCGGAAGATCTCGGCCTCGCCACGAACGTCGAGCTGGGCCGTGGGCTCGTCCAGCAGCACCAGGCCGGCGCCCCGCTCCACCGCGAACAGGGCCCGGGCGAGGGCGACGCGCTGCCACTGCCCGCCGGACAGATCGGTGCCTCCCGGATAGCCCTTGGCGAGAATCTGATCGAGACCGGCCAGCCCCGTAGCGCCTGCGGCCGCCAGCGCGCGCTCGATGGCGGCATCGGTGTCGGGGCCGGGCGGCACGCCCGGCGCCACGTTGTCCCGCAGCGAGCGCTCGAAGCGGATGAAGTCCTGGAACACGGCGGTCACGCGGCTGCGCCAGCCGTCGATGGCGAGGTCCTTCAGGTCCACCCCGTCCACGGTGATGCGGCCGGCCTGCGGGTCGTACAGTCGGCACAGCAGCTTCGCCAGCGTGGTCTTGCCGGCGCCGTTGACGCCGACGATGGCCAGCGACGAACCGGCGGGAATGCTGAGCTCGAGATCGGCCAGCACCGGCTCGCCCGTGCTCGGGTATGCGAAGCGCACCCCTTCGAAGCGCACCTCGCGGGCGGGCATGCCGGTCGCGGCTCGACCGCCTGAAGGCAGCGCGCCCGCCTGCGCCATGGCGGGGCCGAGGCGCAGCACGGCGCCGGCCGGCGCCGCGGCGCCGTCCAGGGCCCATGACAGGCCGCCGAACGCGATCATGCTGGTGCCGACGGCGGCCATGGCGAACACCACCAGGCCGTCCAGACCGATGGCGCCGCTGCTGGCCGACTGCGCCAGGGCGAGGAACACGGCGACGTTGGCGGCCAGCACCAGCAGCAGGCTCCACAGCACCGGACGCTCGCGCAGCCGGGTCGCCTCCCAGCGCAGCTCGAAGAGCTGCCGGCGCCGGTCGCGGAACCGCTCCACCACCCAATGGCCGAGGCCGAACAGGCGCAGCTCCTTGGCCGCCGGCGGCTCCACCGCCAGCCGGTAGGCGTAGTCGGCATGGCGCTGGGCGAGGCGCACGGCCTCGGTGTTGCGATCCTTCCACACCCCGCTCTCACGCAGCAGCCAATGGGTGGCGAGCCAGGCCCCGCCCAGCAGCAGCGGCGCCCACCAGGCATAGAAGGCCAGCACCACGGCCGAGGCGAGGCCGCCGATCATCTCCACCAGACCGGAGGCGATGAAGTCGAGGGAGATGGCGAGCGGCGGGCCGCTGATGCCCAGATCGAAGTCGCGGGCCATGGTCAGGTCGCTGGCGAGTGCGGGGCTTTCCAGATGGCCCATCCCGGGCGGCGTCACGGCGGCGCGGGTGAGGGCGTCGTAGAGCCAGGCGGCGGTGCGGTCGCCCAGGTTGGCGCCGAGTGCCTGATGCAGCGGCGCCAGCACCTGCAGCAGCACGAAGATCACGCCCATGGCGGCCAGCGGTCCCGCCAGCGACGCGCCCCGCTCCACCGCGCCCACCAGCACGCCCATGACGACGGCGAACGCGGCCGGCAGCAGGCCACGCAGCACCAGCACGGCCCACCAGCTCAGCGCCAGCGCCCGATCGGCCCGCGGCAGCACACCGAAGAATTTCCACTCGTCGCGGGCGGTCAGGCGGGAGAGCATGCGGCCCCAGGGATTGTGGGAACGCGAGCCATTGTGCGCCCGATGGCTATCCCGTGCCATCCGGCGCCGCAGGCGCGCTCCCGGGCAGATTCATCCCCGGGGACGCGATGGTGATAGGCTTGCTTCAGTGTCGCCAGGGAAGGAGAGCGCAGTGAGCACGTTCAAGCTGACCGTGAACGGCAAGGTCCACGAGGTCGATGTCAGTCCGCAGATGCCGCTCCTCTGGGTGCTTCGAGACAAGCTCAAGCTGACCGGAACAAAATACGGCTGCGGCATCGCCCAGTGCGGGGCATGCACCGTGCACATCGACGGTGCCGCCGTTCGCGCCTGCGTGGTGCCGATCTCCGCCGTCACCGGGGCGGTGACCACCATCGAAGGGCTGGCCCCCGGTGGCGACCTGCATCCCCTGCAGGCGGCCTGGATCGAGCACGACGTGCCGCAGTGCGGATACTGCCAGTCGGGGCAGATCATGAGCGCCGCGGCGCTGCTGGCGTCGAACCGACGGCCCAACGACAAGGACATCGACGCCGCGCTGGCCGGCAACTACTGCCGCTGTGGTACGTACGTGCGAATCCGCCGCGCCGTGCACACGGCAGCCTCCTACTACGACGCCTCAACGGGGGCAGGCCTGTGAGCGGCCCGGGGATGAACCGCAGGGAACTCCTCAAGGTGGTCGCGCTGGCGGGCGGCGGGCTGCTGCTGGAGCTGCGGCTGTCCACGCCGGCCAGCGCCCAGGAGCCGGAAATGCTGCTCCGCTCCCGGGAGCTCAACGCCTTCATTCAGATCGCCCCGGACGGCGAGATCACCATCTACTCGAGCCTGCCCGAGATGGGTCAGGGGGTGAAGACGGCGCTGCCGATGATCGTCGCCGAAGAGATGGGTGCCCGCTGGGAAGATGTCCGTGTCATCCAGGCGCCGGTGGATGCGTCCCGCTTCGGCCTGCAGGGTGCCGGAGGCTCTACGTCGATCCCCCGGGACATGGGCGCGATGCGGCGCATGGGCGCCTCAGCGCGGGAAATGCTGATCGGGGCGGCGGCCCTGCTGATGGAGGTGGATCGCGAAGACCTCGAGGCCAGAGACAGCCGGGTGGTTCATGCGTCCGGCGAGAGTCGCAGCTTCGGCCAGCTAGCCGCACTCGCGGCAGAGCAGCCGGTGCCCGACCCTGAAACGCTGTCGTTCAAGGATCCCCGCTCATACACGATCATCGGCACCGCCATCAGCGGGGTCGACAACCTGGTGATCGCCACCGGTCGCTCCGAGTTCGGGATCGACGTCGACATCCCGGGGATGAGGTACGCCAGCTACACACGCTGCCCCCGCATCGGGGGCAGCGCCGTCCGTTTCAACGAGGCGGAGATCAAGCGGCTGCCGGGGATCATCGACGCGTTCATTCTCGAGCCTGATGCCCGCTCCGGCAGGGCGTCCATGGTCTTTCTGGAAGGGCTCGCCGCCCTGCGCGGTGGGGTGGCCATTGTCGGCGAAGACACCTGGTCGGTGCTGGACGCCAAGTCGAAGCTGGTCGTCGACTGGGACGAGTCAGCCGCCTCCGACGACGACTGGTCGCAGATGACCGATCGGGCGAAGGCGATTGCGCGCGAGGGTGGCGGTGACGTGCGCCGGCCGGGAAGCTCCGTCGACGCGGCGTTCGCCGATGACGGCAACCGGGTGATTGAGGCCTTCTACCAGTTTCCCTTCGTCGCCCATGTCTGCATGGAGCCCATGAACTGCACGGCCGACTACCGCAAGGGCCGCAATGGCGAAGCAGACACGCTGGAGATCTGGATCGGCAGCCAGTTTCCGGCCCAGGTGAAGGAGGTCGCGCAGCACCTGCTCGGACTCGACCCGGACAACGTCAAGGTGAACCTGATGCGCCTGGGCGGCGGCTTCGGCCGGCGGGCCGTCCACGATTTCGCCGCCGAGGCCATGGCGATCTCGCAGCGGGCGGGCGTTCCCGTGAAGCTGACCTGGACCCGAACCGACGACATTTACAACGACTTCTTCCGGGCCGGCGGGTTCGAAAACATGAAGGGGGCCGTGAACGCGCAAGGCCAGCTCGTTGCCCTGGATCAGCACTACATAGGCTTTGCGAAGGACGGCAATCCGGTCATCGGGTCCGGTCTACATGGCAACGAACTGACGATGGCCGCCCTGAAGAACACGCGCGTTCGCCAGACCATGATGGAGATCGCAACACCCTGCGGCGCCTGGCGGGCGCCGGGATCCAATACCAACGCGTTCGTCGAGCAGAGCTTTCTCCACGAGCTCGCCGTGCTCGCCGGCCGCGATCACGTCGAGTTCCTGCTGGAGCTGATGGCGCCGCGCCGCTGGCTGAGCGAGGGCGACGTGAATGCCCTGAACACCGGGCGCGCCATGGACGTGATCCGGCTAGCGGCGGAGAAGGCAGGCTGGGGTCGGGAGATGCCGGAAGGCTCGGGTCTCGGCATGGCCTTCTACTTCTGCCACGCCGCCCACGTCGCGGAGGTGGCCGAGGTGCGCGTCGATGCGAATCGGAACTTCTACGTCGAGAGGGTGACCGTCGCGGTGGACGTTGGCCCCATCATCAACATGAGCGGCGCCATCAGCCAGGTCCAGGGCTCCGTCGTCGATGGGCTCAGCACCATGGCGCTGCAGCAGATCACGATGCAGGGCGGCGTGATCCAGCAGACCAACTTCCACGACTATCCGGTGATGCGGATCGCCCCGACGCCCGAGATCGACGTGCACTTCATCCAGAGCGACCACCCGTCGACCGGTCTCGGCGAGCCGGCGCTGCCGCCGTTGGCCCCGGCGGTGACCAATGCGATCTTCGCCGCGACCGGCGTACGCATCCGGTCGATGCCGCTGAGCGGAGAAGGCTTCAAGCTGGCATAGGTAGGACACGTATGAAGAACGACCACGATCCGCTGGAAGCCAACAAGGCGGTGGTGCTCGCATTCTGGAAGGCGTTTTCCGAGAGCCGCTTCGATGCGGCGCTGGAGCTGCTAGACGCCGACGCCACCTGGTGGGTGGCGGGCACGACGGACATCTCCGGCACCTACACCAAGGCGCAGTTCACCGAGCTGGTAATGGGGGTCGCAGAGGGCACGGATGGCGGCATCCAGGTCACGCCCACCAACCTCACCGCTGAGGGCGACCGGGTCGCCATGGAAGCCGAGTCCTACGGCCGCATGAAGAGCGGCAAGATCTACAACAACTTCTACCACTTCCAGCACGTGCTGCGCGACGGCAAGCTCATCACCGTTCGCGAGTATCTGGACACGCAGCACGTGCAGGACGTGTTCGGGGCCGACCAGACGCCCTCCTGAGAACGGTGCTCAGGAGGGCGGAGGTCGCGTCAGGCGCGCCTGGACGGGATCAGAAGTCCAAGCGCACGACAGCACCGTAGGTGCGCGGCGGCCGGATGGCCGTGTACGTCCACAAGCCGGCGAACGCGGGGCTGGTGCCTACGTCATAAGCCTGCGTCCACGAGTCGTCCTCGGTCAGGTTGAGGCCCCAGACGCTGACGCTGAGGTTGTTGATCGCGTAGGTGATGGAAGCATCCAGCACCGTGTGCGAGTCGACCGAGCTCTGCGGCGAGTTCAGGAACGTCAGCTCCATGTCGTCGACGTAGCGCAGCGCGGCGCGCGCCGTGACCTGACCGGGACCCACCGGGAAGGTGAGCACCGGCGCAACGGCGGCGGTCACTTCCGGCGCCCGGCGCAGCTCGAGGTTGGACAGGTCGAGTCCGAGCGCCGGATCTTCGAGCTCGTCGTACTCGGCATCGAGCAGGCCCAGGTTGCCTTCCAGGGTGAAGTAGGCGTTGACCAGCCAGCTGAAGTCGACCTCGAGGCCGTTGATGGAGGCCTCGGACGCGTTCACCACCAGCGTCTGCTGGCCGGTGCCACCGGCCACCGGAACGCTCTGCTCTTCCTGCTTGTCCTGGTAGTCCATCATGAAGGCAGCGACGTTGAAGCGCAGGCGGCCGTCCAGCCACTCGCTCTTCATGCCCACTTCGAAGTTGTCCACCGTCTCCGGGTCGTAAGGGGTAGACGCCGAGATGTACTCGCCGCCGCCGGGACGGCCGTTGAAACCACCGGCCCGGAAGCCCTTGGAGTAGAGCCCGTAGAACATCAGCCGGTCGTCGGCCTGGAAGCGCAGGCCCACCTTGGGCGTGAACTCGTTCCACGACTCGTCGAACGGGTTGTCGGGATTGCCGCGGATGGCGAGCTGGGGCGTCAGCGGATCGACGACGGCGCTCTCCTTCTCGTCCTTCGTGTAACGGCCGCCCAGGGTGAGCGTCCAGCGGTCGGCCAGCAGGTAGTCGGCCTCGACGAAAAAGGCGTAGGACTCGGTGGTCTGAGCGACGGTCTGGAACACGGGGAACACCACCGAGTCGTCGAAGCCGGCGCCGGGCACGCCGAGGATGGCTCCGAAGCCGATGTAGCTGGTCAGGTCAATGCGGTAGTCCGACTCCCAGTAGTACACGCCGGCCGTGTAGCTGAGGCGGTCGCCGTCGTAGTTCAGGCGCAGCTCGTAGCTGTCCTGGTCCCAGGTGGCCGGCCGGTCGGTGTGATAGAGCGTCAGCGGCGTGGAGTCCCAGTCCTGATAGACCTCCTCGTCGGTCTCGAACCGGCCGTAGACGAACTCGAGCCCGTACTGGTCATTGATGTCCCACGACGCGTTGAGGATGTGGGTCTCGGTGTCGAAGTACGTCTGATACGGCGGGTCGTCGTTCTGCAGCACGGTGTAGTCGCTGCCCGACTGCGGCGTCTGCAGCCCCTGGGCGCACTGGCCATACAGCGCGCAGAAGATCTGATCGGGCTGGGCGAGGTTGTGCAGGGTGTTGGCGTCCTGCTCCTGCTCGGACTTGTCGAATCGGTAATAGATTTCCGTGTTGTCGGTGGGGGTCCAGAGCACGCTCGGGCTGATCACCTGGTACTCCGACTCGCCTACGTCGCGACCCAGGGTGGCGTTGCGGAACCAGCCGTCGCTTTCGCGCCTGGCGCCGCCCAGGCGGAAAGCCAGCTGATCAGAGGCGGTGACGTTCAGATACGCATCGATCTGCATGTCGCCGTGGTTGCCGGCGCCGGCACGCACCGAGCCTGACACGCCGTCGAAATCGGGCCGGCTGCGGGTGACGTTGATGACGCCGCCGATGGAGTTGCGGCCGAACAGCGTGCCCTGAGGGCCGCGCAGCACCTCGACGCTCTGCAGGTCGATGGCCTTCAACATGGCGCCGGAGTTGACGCCGATGAACACGCCGTCGACCACCACGCCCACCGTGGGGTCGAAGTTCTTCTCCACGTCGGTGGTGCCGATGCCGCGAATGGCGATGGCGGCCGGGCTGCCGGGGCCCTGCTGGATGTCGCTGACCACCAGGTTCGGCGCCATGTTCTGCAGGGTCTGCAGATCGGCGTCGAAGCGGATGCGCAGATCCTCGCCGCTGAGCGCGCTCAACGACATGCCCACTTCCTGCAGGCTCTCCTCGCGCTTGCGCGCGGTCACCACGATCTCTTCGAGCACCAGCGACTCGGATTGTGCCCATGTCGCCGGTGGCGCGATGACGCACAGCGCCAGGGGTCAGAACCCCTGCGAGCAGCGTCTGAATACCTTTCTTCATCTCTCCCTCCTGACCTGCTGGCCTGCATCTCGGGTCGGTGCGCTTCGCGGATGGCCCGGGCGCGGATTTCCTCCGGCCGAACCGTTCCCGGGAACGCAACGGACATGGGTATCTAGGATCAGTGCGGCGTTCGAGGTCATGGCATGTGCCACCCTCTTCATGCACCTGGCGTCAACTGCTCTGGCCGTAGCCAGCTCCCCTACGCGTACTGCGCACAACGAAAGCGAAGCTATAGGCTCGACCAACCGGTGTCAACGGACCAGCGCGAACCCTTCGTAACCCTTCGCCACCACCTCGGCGCACTTCGCCACGTAGGGCGGCACGCCCAGGTACGGCATGAACACCCGCGGCTTGCCGGGCACGTTGGCGCCCAGGTACCAGGAGTTGCAGCGCGGGTAGATCGACAGCCCGCCCACCTCGTTGACGTGCTCGACCCAGGCGTCCTCCGCCTCGACGTCGGCCTCGATGGCCGCGTACTGGTGGGCGTGCAGATAGTCGATGCAGTCGGCGATCCAGTTCACGTGCTGCTCGATGGACGGCAGCATGTTGGACAGCACCGACGGGCTGCCCGGTCCCGTGATCAGGAACAGGTTGGGAAAGCCGGCAGTGGCGAGGCCGAGGTAGGTTCGCGGCCCGTCCCGCCACTTGTCGTTCAGGCTGAGCCCCTCGCAGCCGCGGATGTCGATGCGGCTGACGGCGCCGGTCATGGCGTCGAAGCCGGTGGCCAGCACCAGGCAGTCGGCCGGGTGCAGGCCGTTCGCGGTGCGCACGCCCTCCGGCGTGACCGCCACGATCGGATCTTCGTTCAGATCGACCAGGTGCACGTTGTCGCGATTGAAGGTGGCGTAGTAGTCGGTGTCCACGCACAGGCGCTTGCAGCCCACCGGGGTGCTGGGGGTGAGCTTGTCGGCCAGCAGCGGATCCTGCACCTGCTCGCGGATCTTGTCGCGAATGAACGCCTGGGCGGTGGCGTTGGCCGCCTCGTCGAATGGCAGGTCGTTGAACGCCGCCAGGAATGCGAGCCCGCCCCGCCGCCAGCGGTCTTCGTACTCGGCGCGGCGCTCGTCATCGCTGACGTCGAAGGCCGAGCGGTCGCTGTCGCGGAAGTCGGCGCCGAAGCCGCGCTGCCAGTTGTCGGCACGGTAGTCGCGGTAGCGCCCCTTGACCTCGGCGACGTAGGCCGGGTCCAGCGGTGCGTTGCGGGCCGGCACGGAGTAGTTGGGCGTGCGCTGAAACACGGTCACCGTCGCTGCCTGCCGGGCGATCAGCGGCAGGCTCTGAATGGCCGACGAGCCGGTGCCGATCACGGCGACCCGCTTGCCCGTGAAGTCGACGCCGTCGTGGGGCCAGCGGCCGGTGTGGTAGACGTTGTCGGCCTCCGGATCGAGCCCGGGAACCTTCGGCACGTTCGGCACCGACAGGCAGCCGGTGGCCATGATGACGTAGCGGGCGCTGACCGGGGCACCGTCTTCGACCTCGACGCGCCAGCGCCGCGCCGCCGCGTCGTAGACGGCGGCGGTGACCCGGGTATCGAAGCGGATGTCCGGCCGCAGGCCGAACCGGTCGGCGACGTGGTTGGCGTATTTCAGAATCTCGGGCTGGGTGGCGTAGCGCTCGCTCCAGCGCCACTCCTGCTGCAGGTCGTCGGAGAACTGGTAGGAGTACTCGAGGCTCGGAATGTCGCAGCGCGCGCCCGGATAGCGGTTCCAGTACCAGGTGCCGCCGACGCCGCCGCCGGCCTCGAAGACGCGCACCTGCAGCCCCTGCTGCTTGAGGCGGTGCAGCATGTACAGGCCCGCAAAGCCGGCGCCCACCACCACCGCATCGAGCGACTCGGTTACCGGCTCGGACATTCCTTCGCTCACGGCCACCCTCCCCTGATCGACCGGCCTAGTCTGGGCCAGATCGATGGCGGTGCCAAGGAAGCGGCCTAGCCGGCGACCGCCACCCAGATCTCCACCGTTCCGAACCCGGTTTCCGGATCGAAGGCGTCGCCATAGCGCTCGAAGTCGGGTGCTTCGATCGGCTCCAGGCCGCCAGCGGCCAGACCATGGGTCCACACCGCACGCGTGGTGCGGCGGATATCGGCGATGTGGCCGCTGTGCACGAACACCGCATACCGGCGCGGCGGCAGCTCGATGCGCCGCATGCCGGCAGGGACATCGTCGAAGCGGCTCACCGCCACGGCGGCCACATACTCCAGGTCGGCATCGTCACCGCCCGCGCAGCAGACGCCGAACGTGTCGTTGCCGACCCGATGCGCGATCGTCTCGATGCGCGGCACGAACCGCTGCCACAGGGAGGGGATGCCGTGAATGGTAGCGAAGGTGTATCGCTCTGCCAGGCCGACGATGCGCAGGGCTTCGCCGTTGACGATGCGGGGTGGGTCGAGCGCGACCGTTTCCTCGTTGTCCACGTCCATGGTCTCCGTCAGAGCCAACGCGCCGAGCGCGCCTTCGCGCCGTACCTGCTCGGGCGTGCGGCCGAACTGGGCCCGAAACGCCCGGGTGAAGGCTTCGTGGGAGCCATAGCCCCAGTTCAGGGCCACGGCCAGAATGTCGGGGGCCCCGGCAGCCAGCGCCCGGGCCGCCTCGGTCAGGCGCCGGCGGCGCTGGTAGTGCATCACCGGCATGCCGGTCACCGCCAGGAACGTGCGCGCCAGCCGGAACCTGGAAACGCCGGACACGGCGGCTACGTCGTCGAGGGCCAGGTCCCGCGCCAGATGCGCCTCGACATACCAGAGCGCGCGCCGCACCGGCGCCGACCGGTCGCCGCCACCGTCAGCGCGCGCGCTCATGAACCACGCGCCCGCCGCGAATGGTCATCACCACGTCGGCGAACGCGGCCACGTCCACCGCGGGATCGCTGCCCAGCAGCACCAGATCGCCGGGCGCACCGGGCTCGACGGCGCCGGACTCGCCGGCGAAACGCCGCGCCGGATTGCGGGTGAGGGCGTGATGAATGGCGATCCAGTCCATGCCCGCGCGCGCCATCAGCCGCAGCTCGGCGGCGGTGTCGTAGTCGCGCATGTAGCCGACGTCGGTGCCGAACAGGACCTCGCCGCCGGCGCGGTGGTACTCGCCGAGCTGGGCCACACCGGCAGCCTCGAAGGCGCGAATGCCGTCCTCGGGCACGCCGGCGCGGGCCAGCTCCCAGCGCCACAGCTTCAGGGTCGGGATCAACGCCACGTCGCGCGCCAGCATCGACCGCACTAGGCCATCGCCCAGCGGCCCGGCCGGCGGCGCAGTGTGCACCACCACGTCGACGCCGTTCTCCACCGCGTTGACCAGGCCGTCGCGGTCGGTAGGGTGGGCCATGACGAAGCTGCCGCGAGCGTGGGCCGCATCCGCCACCGCCCGGATCACCGCCGGCCGCATCAGGATCGTCTCGGTAGGGGACATGAACGAGCCGGAGAAGAGCTTGATGCCCTGCGCACCGGCGTCGAGATAGGCATCCACCGCCGGCTTCGCCTCGGCGGGCGCCGCCAGCTCCGGCAGGGTGATTCCCGGCAGATAGGCCGGGGTGCCGCCGGTGTGGACGAAGCTGCCGTTGGCAAGCCACACGCGGGGGCCATCCAGCCGACCGGATTCGATGGCGGCGACCAGCCGCAGCGAATCCTCGAGAAACGACCCGGTGTCGACCACGGACGTGAAGCCGTAGCTCAGCAGCATGTCCCGCAGCACCGGTTGCGGATCTTCGACCAGCGCCGGATCGGTGAGGTGCACATGACTGTTCCAGAAGCCGGCGCTGGCCACCCGGCCGCCTCCATCGATCACGGGCAGGCCGGCGGTCTCGAGCCCCGTGCCGACCTCGGCGATGCGGCCGCCGCGAATGAGGATAGTGGCATCGGGCACGCGGGCGGCACCCGGCGCCGGGATCAGGTCGACGTTGGTGACGGCCAGATCGCCGGCCGCGGCGGCGCCGCAGGCGCTGATCAGCACGGCCAGCCGCAGCAGCCGGCGAGTGGCACGGGCAAGTGAATCAAGAATTCGCATGCTGGAAACTCCGTCGCTCTGGCGGCATCGGTGCCGCTTCGAAGGCAGAATCTAGCAACCCACCAGCAACGGCGCTTGATCGTCGTTGCCACCGACCGGAGGCCGCGCCATGACCAGCGCCTATGATCCGTCCCGCTACCCGCCGTTCGCGGTGACCGTGGATGTCGCCCTGTTCCGCGAGCGGGATGACCGGCTCGAGCTGCTGCTGATCCGCCGCGCCCGGGAGCCGTTCGCCGGCCACTGGGCCCTGCCCGGTGGCTTCAAGGACCCCGATGAGACGCTGGACCAGGCCGCCGCGCGCGAGCTGCGGGAGGAAACCGGCCTCGGTGCCGCCAGCGGGCTGCGTCAGCTCGGCGCCTACGGCGATCCTGGCCGCGATCCCCGCACCAACGTGGTGACCGTGGTCTACGTGGGCCGGGCTGCGGCCGAGGCCGAGCCGGCGGCCGACGACGATGCCGCCCATGCCGAGTTCCGCGCCGTGGACGACGTGCTGGCGGACCCCGGGCGGCTCGCCTTCGACCATGCCCGCATCATCGCCGACGCGGTGGCCAGCGTGCGCGGCAGGTAGCGTGAACGGGCACTAGTGTGCGGTCACCCTAGAGCGCCAGCGCGGTGCGCACCAGCAGGGCGATCAGCACCAGGCCGGACACGGCGAATACGGCGAACCGCAGCGGAATGATGTTGCGGGTCGCCTGCACCAGGGAGTGCACCACCCGCAGCACGACGTAGGCCCAGGCCAGGCCGATGCTCACGGCGTCGGCCGTGCCGGCGACCTGGGCCGCCAGCGCCAGGGCGTAGAACACGGTGGGCTGCTCGTGCAGGTGGTTGTAGTTGTCGGCAACCCGCGCGACCTCCGGCGGCAGCACCAGCGGCGCGCCGGTGCGGGACAGCTCGGCGAGGTCGATGCGCGCCTTCTGCATGGCCGGAATGCGGGTGACGTACATCCACAGCCACAACACGAAGGTCCACGCGATCAGAGCGAGCACGGGCGCGATCATGCCATGAGCGTACATGGGGGCTTCCTCGGTGGTGGGCTATGAGGCTGCCGGCACATCCAGCGACAGCACGATGTCGAAGAACTTTGCAGAGGCGTTGTAGGGCTTCAGCGCCGCGATCTCCGGTCGTCCCTGGGCCTTTTCGCGGAAGCGGTCGAAGTCGGCCTGACTGCGCCACTGCGCGTAGTGGACGATGCGGCTGCGATCGGTGCTGACGTGCAGGTTCGAGGACACGAACCCGGGCTGCACGGCGATGAAGTCGCGAACGTAAGGCTCGATGATGCCAAGCGCGTGATCGACGGTCTCGGGCGTGACCTCGAAGGTCACCATGAGCGTGGTGAGCGCCTGATCGGCGTGGATCGTTGCCATGGCGGGATGTTAGGGAAGAACCCGGAGCGACGCCATGCCCGCGCGCGGCTTGCGTTTTTCCGGCTACCCCGCCATGTTGCCGCACTGAGCCGCGCACCGGAGATCGACCATCGTGAGGGGCCCCACGTTCCTGCTGGCCAGTGCCTGCCTGCTGCTTGCCGCCTGCGGCGGCGAGCAGCCCCCGCCGCCCGCGCCCGCAACACCGGCCGTCGTACAGCCAGCGCCGGCCGCGGCGCTGCCGCCCGACATGGACCCGACGCTGCTGCGCGTCAACCTGGCGGCGGCGGCGAAGCGGCTGTGCTCATCCCTGTTCGTGTCGGGCCGCACCCGCGAGCACGTGCTCGCCGAAGAGCTGGCCGAAGCGGCCACCCTGGGCGTGGCCTTCGAGGTCGGCAGCGCGCCCGAAGCCGTGACCGCCAGGATCGGTGACTTCGAGGAGACGGCGGTGCATCGCCGGCACCTGGGCTGCACGCTGCTGGAGTCGGTCGACGCCCAGGCGCTGCTGGCCCAGTTCGATGTCGCCGCCTACCCGAGCCCGGTGCAGCCGGATCCGGCGCTGCCCTGGCCCGAGGGGGCGCTGGTGGTGCTGCCGGAGACCGCGCCCGGCATCGACCTGGCCGCGGTGGGCGCTGCCGTGGATGCCGCGTTCGCCGAGCCCGACCCGACCAAGCCGGTGCGCACCCGCGCCGTGGT
The DNA here is from genome assembly GCA_040219935.1 of Pseudomonadales bacterium. Lineage (GTDB taxonomy): Bacteria > Pseudomonadota > Gammaproteobacteria > Pseudomonadales > Azotimanducaceae > UBA7803. The sequence goes on from JAVJUA010000020.1 coordinate 56,574, forward strand.
GGTGATCCACGACGGCCGCATCGTCGCCGAACGCTACGCCGCGCCGTTCGACGCGGCCACGCCGCAGCTCGGCTGGTCCATGACCAAGACCGTCACCGGCACCCTCACCGGCCTGCTGGCGGGCGACGGCACCCTCAACATCACGGCGCCGGCCGCGGTGGCCGCCTGGCAGGGCGCCGGCGACCCGCGCCGCATCATCACCCTGAACAACCTGCTGCAGATGTCGAGCGGGCTGCGCTTTTCGGAGGTCTACGACGCCGCCGCGCCCTCCGACGTGGTGACCATGCTCTACGGCCCCGGCGCCGCCGACATGGGCGCGTTCGCCGCGGCGATGCCGCTCGACCACGTGCCCGGCAGCCACTGGTCGTACGCCAGCGGGACCACCAACCTGATCGCCAGCGTGCTGCGCGACGCCTTCGCGAGCCAGGCAGACTACATCGCCTTCCCCCGGGCGCGCCTGTTCAACCCGCTGGGCATGGCCAGCGCCGTGATCGAGCCGGACGAGTCCGGCGCGTTCGTCGGCTCGTCGTACATGTACGCCACGCCCCGCGACTGGGCCAGGCTGGGCCTGCTGTACCTGCAGGACGGGGTCTGGCTCGGCGAGCGGCTGCTGCCGGAAGGCTGGGTCGACTACGCCACCACGCCGGCGCCGGCGGCGCCGCGGGGCGAGTACGGCGCCCAGATCTGGCTCAACGCCGGCGCACCGGGCAACCCCAGCGACCGGCCCCACCCGGAGTTGCCCCCCGACCTCTACTACCTGTCCGGCTTCGAAGGCCAGGACGTGGTGGTGGTACCGTCCCGCGATCTGGTGGTGGTCCGCATGGGGCTCACGGCCGGCGGCCCGGAGGTCGTCTGGGACGTGGTGGCCGGCGTGCTCGAAGCCATTTCCAACTGACCAGCGCCAACGGGAGGCATGGCCATGAAGACCTTCTTTCATCCCAACCAGAACCTGCACGTGCCGCAGAGCTATCTGTCGCGGGGACAGATGCGCACGCCGATGGAGATTCCGGCGCGCACCCGCTGCATCCTCGACGGGTTGGAGAGTCTGGGCCTCTCGGCCGACGAACCGGCCGATCACGGCATGAACCTCATCAACCGCGTGCACGACCTCAGCTATCTGCGGTTCCTCGAGTCGGCCCACCGCCGCTGGCACGCGATTCCCGAGGACTGGGGCTACGAGGTGATGTCGAACGTCTTCGTGCGCTCGGCGCGGCCGCCGCGCGGCATTCTCGCCGAGGCGGCCTGGTACCTGGCCGACGGCAGCTGCCCGATCGGCGAGCACACCTGGTCCGCCGCCTACTGGTCGGCCCAGGCCGCGCTGTCGGCGGCGGACGCGCTGCTGCAGGGTGACAAGGTGGCCTACGCGCTGTGCCGGCCGCCCGGCCACCACGCCCGCCGCGACGCCGCCGGCGGCTTCTGCTATCTAAACAACGCCGCCATCGCCGCCGAGGCGCTGCGGACCAGGTTCCCGCGCATCGCCATCCTCGACCCGGACATGCACCACGGCCAGGGCATCCAGGAGATCTTCTACGAACGCGACGACGTGCTCTACATCTCCATTCACGGCGACCCCACCAACTTCTACCCGGTAGTAACCGGCCACAGCGACGAGCGCGGTGCCGGCGCCGGCGAGGGCTTCAACATCAACCTGCCCATGCCCCACGGCGCCAGCGAGCTCATGTTCTTCGACCGCCTGCACGAGGCGGTGCAGGCCATCGCCCTGTATCAGCCGGACGCCGTCATCCTCACCCTCGGCTACGACATCTACGAGCTCGATCCCCAGGCCAAGGTGGGGGTGACATCGGCCGGCTTCCACCACCTCGGCAAGGCAGCAGCGGCGCTGAAGCTGCCGCTGCTGGTGGTGCAGGAGGGCGGCTACCACCTCGACGATCTGGCCGAGAACACGCGCCAGTTCTTCAGCGGCGTGCTCGGCTGAGCAGCCGCCATCAGCAACCGGAGGACCATACGCCGATGACCACTCGTACCGTCCGCGGCCGCCGACCCCACCGGCTCGCCGCCTTCACCGCGGCTGCCGCACTCGCCTTGAGCGCCGCCTCTGCTGCCGCCGCAAAGGCGCCCGCCGCCCTGGTGACGCTGCACACCGAGGTGCACCAGGCCGGCAAGCCGTTCCCCCGCTTCGTGGTCGACGCCGCCTGGCCCGACGTGCCGGCCGACCTGATTCTCGGGCAGGTCTCCGGGGTGTCGGTGGACGCCGACGACGTGGTCTGGCTGGTGAATCGACCCGGCTCTCTGGACGCCACGGAGACCGGGCCGCTGCAGAACCCGCCCATCGCCGACTGCTGCCGGCCGGCGCCCCCGGTGGTGCGCTTCGCCCAGGACGGCACCTACCTGGGCGGCTGGGGCGGCCCCGACACCGGGCCGATGCTGGACGGCGTCAATCAGTGGCCCACCAGTGTCCACGGTATCTACGTCGACGCCGACCGCACGGTCTGGATCGGCGGCAACGGCGACGACGATCACGTGGTGCTGAACTTCACCGCCGACGGCGAGTTCATCCGCGCCATCGGCCGCCGCCAGCAGCACGGCGGCAACACCGACACCGAGACCCTGGGGCGTCCCGCCGACGTGTTCCACGGCAACGGCCAGATCCTGATCGCCGACGGCTACAGCAACCGGCGGCTGATCCGCTTCGCCGCCGCCGACGGCGCCTTCGACGGCTACTGGGGCGCCTATGCCGAGCCGCCGGTGGCACTCGCCGCCGACCCGGGCGGCCGCTACGATCCCGCGTCACGCCACTTCGCCGACATCGTGCACTGCGTGGTGACCACCGACGACGGCCACGTCTACGTCTGCGACCGTCGCAACAATCGTGCCCAGCTTTTCCGGCAGGATGCGGACGGCGGTCTCAGCTTCGTACGCGACATCGTCGTCTCGCCGGAGTCGGGCGCCACCGGTACGGTCACCGACATCGCCCTGTCGCCGGACGGGCGCTTCGTCTACGTCGCCGAGATGGTCAACAGCCGCATCTGGATTCTCGACCGCAAGACCCACGAGCCGGTCGCCGCCATCGGCCGCATCGGTCGCCAGGCCGGGCAGTTCACCTGGCTGCACAGCATCGACGTAGACGGCGACGGCAACCTGTACGCCACCGAGGTGTTCACCGGACGCCGGGCCCAGAAGCTGGTGCTCACCGGCATCCGCTGACCGCCTGGCGCCGCCAGGCGAGCACTTACGAGGCCTCGTGCGCGGCGAGGATGGCCTCCCAGAAGCCATGGTAGGCGGCGAACAGATCCTCGTCGTCGATGCGCAGCAGCACCTCGTCGTTGAGGCGCAGCGACGTCACCGAGAGGTTGTGCGAGCCGGTGAACACCAGATGCCGCGGCTGCTTGGAGCCGCGGTAGGGTGCCTTGATGAGGATCAGCTTGGTGTGGATGGCATTCCGCCGGGCGTCCTCACCCTGGTAGGGCAGCACCGTCACCAGCCCGCTGAGATGGCGCATCACCCGCCGGCCCGGACTGAATCGGCGCGGTTCCTCACGGACGATCACGTGCACGTCGCAGCCGCTCGCCGCCAGCCCCTGCAAGCGTCGAGCGATGCGGCCGCGCAGGCTGTCGAAGCGCGAGTGCGCGACCCGGATCAGCGCGCCGTCGTCGCAGGTTACGCGGTCCAGCGCCTGAACGATCGGGTCGCGGCCGAACAGCCTCGGAAAGAAATGCACCACGACGTCGGAGCCGGGGCGCTCACGACGGTAATACACCGGTGACCAGCGGCGCCGGGCGAGGTCGGCGAAGTAATCGAGAAACGTCTCGTACAGCGCCTGATCGTCCTTGATGACCAGCAGGTCGTTGTAGTGCCGATGCTGACCGCGGGTGAAGTTCGCCGAGGTCTGGGCCACCACCGCGCGGCTGCCGTCGGTCAGAGCCGACAGCAGCACGAACTTGTTGTGGTTGATGTGAATGCCATGACAGCCCGAGCGGCAGATCTGCACGCACGGGCCCTCGCAGCCGGTGAGCCCCGGCCCGGCGTCGTCGCCGCTCTGCAGCAGGGTCATGGTCCGGCGCCGCTTGCGCAGCGACTTGCCGTCGGCGATCACGTGCACCACCACGCCGCGCCGGTTGGCGTCGAGCAGCGCCCTGGCGATCGCATCGCGGGTGAACGTGTAGATCGACAGCCGGATTTCCGAGCCCGGCGCGGCCTGATCGATGAGCTGGATGATGCGCCGCTCGAGGCGATCCGAGGCGTCGCCGCTCAAACCCGGCTGATTGAACGTCACCTCCATGCGCGCGCCATCGTCGCGCTTCACGCTCTCGTCCACCAGGGCCTGCAGCCGGGCGCCGGACAGCAGCGCGGTGAGCCCCAGCAGAACGCAGAGCAGTCGCAGCCATGGCAGACGCGTGTCCATACGGGTTCGCAGCCTACCGAACAGCCCCATGTCGGGCCAGACCATGCCGCCTCGCGTATGCGCTAAGCTGTGCCGCTGGCAGCAGGGGAAGGCATCAGCATGAGCGGACGGGTGAAGGGCAAGGTGGCGCTGATCACCGGCGGCGCGTCGGGCATCGGCCGCGCCTGCGCGCTGCGGCTCGCGGAGGAAGGCGCGGTGGTGGTACTCACCGACCTCCAGGACGATCTCGGCACGCGGACGCTGGCCGACATCGCCGCCGCCGGCGGCAGCGCCGAGTATCTGCACCACGACGTCACCCTCGAGGACGCCTGGATCGACGTCATCGCCGGTGTGCGCGACCGTCACGGCCGCCTGGACGTGCTGGTGAACAACGCCGGCATCGGCATCGCCGCCAGCATCGTCGAGATGACGCTCGACGACTGGCGGCGCCAGCAGGCGGTGAACCTCGACGGCGTGTTCCTCGGCATCAAGCACGGCATTCCGCTGCTGCGGGACTCCGGCGGCGGCAGCATCATCAACGTCTCGTCCGTGGCCGGCATCAAGGGCAGCCCCATGCTGGCTGCGTACAACGCCACCAAGGGCGGCGTGCGCCTGCTCACCAAGGGCGTGGCCCTGGAGTGCGCCCAGTCGGGCTGGAAGATCCGCGTCAACTCCGTGCACCCGGGCGTGATCGACACGCCGATCTGGGCCGCCCCAGGCGCGGCCCTGCTCGCCGGGGGCGCCAACGCGGTGGACATCGACGCCATGGCCGAGGCCACGGTGCCGTGGGGGCATGTGGGCCGACCCGCCGACATCGCCAACGGCGTGCTGTTTCTGGCCAGCGACGAGTCGGCCTACATGACCGGCACCGAGCTGATCATCGACGGCGGGGTGTGCGCCTGAGCCCTGCCGGCGGCAGCCGCTGACGCCCGCTCAAGACGGGGTCAGCGACAGCAGCCGGCGAACGCGCTCGTCGTCCGCGCCCAGGAAGCCGATCAGCGCCGCAGCCACCGAGCCCGGCTCGATGGTGCCGGCGGCAACCATCTCTTCGAGATCGGCCCAATCCTTGGTGCGGTTGAAGAACGCCTTGAAGACCGCCAGGTCGTGGCAGCACAGAAACGGCAGCCGCTCCCCGAGGAAGGTCTCCCAGCGCACGCGCGCCGCGACGGCGCGATAGTAGTCGGTGCTGTTCAGGAAGACGTCCACCGGCGTGCGCTGCCACCACAGCCGCACCTGCCCTTCCCGGCGCAGCTCCGTCTGCAGGCGCGGGGAGCACTCCACGCCGTCGGGCAGAGCCGCGATCACCGCATCGGCCGCGTCACTGCCGACGAACACGTTGACGTCGATGTCGATGGTGCCGCGGGCCCGGCCCGTGCACCAGGCGAGCGCCAGCGCGCCGCCGAAGGCGTGCGGCAGGGCGGCGGCCGCCAGGCTCTGGTGGACGATGACGATCTTCTCCGGGAGGCCGGTCATCCAAGACGCGGATGGCGCAGCCGCCGGGACACCCGGACCGGAAACTGCTCGGCGAGCCGCAGCACCTGCTCGAGCTCCTCGCCGCGGTCGAGACCGTCGCGCTCGCGAATTCGCGGCGACAGCACGATGTCGGCTCCGTAACCACAGGCTTCCAGCAGGCGCAGGAAAGTGGCGGCGCCCGGCGTCTTGGCCCCTTTCTCGTAGGCGGCGATGGTGGGGTGAGAAGTGCCGGCGCGGGCCGCGAGCTCGCGCAGCGACAGCCCTGCATCGAGCCGCGCACGGCGCAGCGTGGCCGCTACCCGCTCATGATCGTCCGTCATCATGCCCGGCAGAATAACACTCTGGTATCTGATTGGATACCATTCTGTCGCCGTCAGCCGCCCCTGACCAGCCGGCCCGGCCGGGCGCCGCTGTCCCGGTCGTGGCGGCGGGTGACGACGCCGTTGATCAGCGTCGCCAGGTAGCCCTCGGCGCCCTGCATCAGCCGCGCGCCGCCCGCCGGCAGGTCGCGGCGCAGCTCCAGCGTGCCGAGCTTCAGGTTGGCGTAGTCGATGACGTTGAGGTCGGCCCGCAGCCCCTCGGCGATCAGGCCGCGATCGCGGAAGCCGAACAGCTCGGCGTTGCGCCGGGTCGCCCGATGCACCACGTGGGCCAGCGGCAGGGTCGGCCCGCGACGGCGGTCCCGGGTCCAGTAGCTGAGCTGGTAGGTGGGGTTCACCGCGTCGAAGATGAGGCTGACGTGGGCGCCGGCGTCGGACAGCCCGGTCACCGTGGCGTCGTCGAGCTGCATCGCCCGCACCGCCTCCAGGTCGTAGTCGGAGTAATTGGTGAAGAACATGATGGCGAAGCGCTCGCCCTCGCCGGCGGTGAGGTAATCGTAGAACCAGGCCGCCGGATCGGCGCAGCCGTCCCGGGCCGCCAGCGCCTCGAAGCTTTCCTCGCGCGTCGGCTCGTAGCTGAACGCGCCGTCGAGCGCGAACGTCTGCGCCCAGTTCGGCTCGAGGTGGGCGATGCCGTTCTCCATGGTGCCCGGGTGCTCGTGAGGGACGCTGGCCTCGGCGAGGATGGCGGACTTCACGGCGGGCTTGCGCAGTTCGGCCAGGCGCGCCACATGGGAAAGCTTGCCCAGCGCCAGGTAGGTGGGTTTGCGCATGAACGGGTGGTAGGTGCGCAGGCTCATCACCAGCCCGGTGGGGCGGCTGCCCACCTGAGGGTAGACCCGGGCGCCGTTGGCGTTTGCGGCGCGTACCCGGTCGATCACCTGGCGCCACTTGCCGGACCAGGCATCCACCTGGAACAGCGTGAACGTGGCGGGCCGGCCGCTGGCGCGGCTGACCCGCGTGATCAGGTCCACCTCGGATTCCAGGCTCGAGTGCTCGAGCGCTTCCGGCTGGCCCTCGCCCAGCGTGCTCGACGGAATGATCTGCAGCAGGCCGCTGCCGGCGCGCTTGAGCGCCTGGGCGATGATCATCAGCTCGGCGTCGTTGGCGAACGTGCCCGGCACCGGCTCGCCGTGAATGGAGCGGTGGCCGAGAATGCGCGAGGTAGAGAAGCCCACGGCGCCGGCCCGCAACGCCTCCTCGACGATGGCGCCCATGGCCTCCAGGTCGCCCTCGGTGGCCGCCTGGTTGCAGCGCCCGCGCTCGCCCATGACATAGTTGCGCACGGCGCCGTGGGCCACCAGCGATGCCACATCCAGGCTGTACTGGCGCCCGGCCAGGAAGTCGAGGTACTCGGCGAAGGTCTGCCAGGCGCCCCAGGGCATGCCCTCGTAGAGGGCGGTGCCGGGAATGTCCTCGACGCCCTCCATCAGGTCGATGAGCGCGCGCTCGCCGCCGGGCGCCACCGGCGCGAAGCCGACGCCGCAGTTGCCCATGACGATGGTGCCGACGCCGTGGCTGGCGGACGGGTCCATGGCGCTGTCCCAGGTCACCTGGCCGTCGTAATGGGTGTGGATGTCGATCCAGGCCGGCGTGACGATGGCGCCGTCGGCGTCGATGACCTCGCGCGCCGCGCCCGTGATTCGTCCCCCCACGGCGGCGATGCGCCCGTCCCGAACGGCCACGTCGCCGCTCTTTCCGTCCGCGCCGCTGCCGTCGTGGATGGTGCCGCCGCGGATGATGTAGTCGTACATGCCTGCCCCCTCGATGCGCCCCGCCGGCATGGTAACGCGACGCCGCGCCCACTGGCCAACGGCTGCCGTGGACCCGCCGGCATCCCTAGTTCATGTGATATCGGAGGCTGCGGGATAACCCGATACTGGGTCGAAACGGAGTGCCCTGGAAATGTATCTGCTGCTTCTAGGATGGCTGATCGCGCAGGCGCCGGTGGCCGCAGCGACGGCACCGTCGCAGCTGCCGTCTGAAGAGCGGACCGTGCTCGATGCCCGCACCCCCTACTTCACCGTGGAGTCCCGGGTATCGGTGGGGAACCGAGGCGAAGAGTGGCTCGACGTGAGCGTCCCGGCGTCCTGCGGCGAACGTGCCTGGCTGTTCGATCGTGCGGAGCTGGTGGTCACGCGGAATCGCTTCGGCGACGTACAGTTCGTGGGCCTGCCGAGCCCCGGCTGCGTGCAGTGTGCGCCGGTGCATCTGCGCTGGTTTCACGAGCCCACCGGGTACCTGTCATTCGAAGTCAATGTCTATCGACGTCTGGAGCTGGTCTCATGTACCGAAGAATCTTCGCGGCCTGCCCGCGGCTGACCGCCACGGGGAGTGCTCTGCTGCTGGGCGCCATCGGCATCGGGCCACCGGCTCATGCGGCAAACCCCGAACTTCAGGCCTTCTTCTTCGACGTCTGCGCGAGCCCGTCGGGCCTGCTGGCGACCCGCTGCGCCGAGACGGTCGACGGTCTGGGCAATCTGTCCTCGGACAGCGAATCGTCGCTGAACCCGAGCCAGACGCTCAGCGCGGCCAGCGCCGCTCGCGCCACCGCCCGGGTACGCGGCCGCGAAGCGCGCGAGCGGGGCGAGGGCGCCCACGGCCATGGAGAGGCCTCCGGCAGCAGTGACGCCGCCCTCGACCTTGGCCCGTTCAGCCTGCTTGTGAATGGACGCTTCCTCAGTGAGGAGCAATCGCGGCGCGTCGATGTCGACGCCGAACGCGGCTACCGGCTCGACGCCTGGGGAGCCCAGCTCGGCGTCGACCGCCGTTTCGGTCCGGGCTTCGTGGCCGGTGCCATGGTGACCTGGGAGACGTCCGAGCTGGAGTACGACCGGGAGCGCCCCGGCACGGCGTTCACGCCGGTGGGCCGCGCCGGAACCGTCGATCAGGACAGCCTGGGCGCGGCCGTGTTCGCCAACTGGCAGCTCGGCCCGCGCGGGTATCTCGATCTCAGCGCCGGCTACATCGACAGCGATTACACCGTGCAGCGCAATGCCGTGTTCCAGGAGTCCACCCGGCAGACACCGCAGACTCTGGTGCAGACCCGCGCGAGTCCAGGCGGCGACGAGACCTGGGCCGCCCTGGCACTCGGTTATGCCGCCACGGTCGATGCCTGGAACGTCAGCCCGTTCCTCGGCCTTACCTACAGCCGTGCCCGGGTGGACGGTTACGACGAGCGCGACCTGTCCGGATCGGGGCTGGCGCTCAGCGTCGACGGCATCACGGCAAAGTCGCTGCTCGGCCAGGCAGGGGTGCGGATCAGTCGTCCGCTTTCGCGCCCGGGCTACGTGCTGTTGCCGCAGGTCAGCCTGGAGTACGTGCGCGAGTTCGAACGTGACGCCGTGACCTCACGCAGCGCCTTTCAGCTCGATCAGGCAGGCAACCGCCTGAGTCTCGAAGGCGATCGTCGTGACGGCGACTTCTTCGATGTCGGTCTGGGCCTGGTGGTGTTGCTGCCCAACGGCTGGATGCCATTCCTCGAGTGGCAGACGACGCTGGGGCACGACGACATGGACCGCGACCGTATAGCCGTCGGCCTGCGGGTGGAGCTGTGATGCGCCCGCTGCGCGCCGGGCTCGCCACGCTTGCGCTGGCCTTGGTGGTGGGTTGCCAGGCCATCGCACCGGCGCTGACCTCGCTGATGATGGCGTTCGGTCAGGATCTGCTGGCCGCGACCGCCGTCAACTACAGCCCCCGGTACGCGGTCGAGCTCGAGAACCTGCTCGCGGTGATGGCACGTCAAGCCACCGGCCTCGAGTTCCAGAGCCAGCTCGCTCAGGCCGGCTACCAGCCCCCGCCGCCGAGCTACGCGCAAACCCAGCCGCCAGCCGGATACGGTCAGTACGGAGACTATCAGCAGGGCGGCTACCAGCAGGGTGGGTATCCGCAGGGCGGCTACCAGGAACCCTACCCGGGGCAGCCCGCAACGCAGGATCCGTACGGCGCGCCGCAGGCGGGCTACGGACAGGCCACATATCAGGATCCCTATGCCGTGCAGCAGGCGGACTACGGGGTGACCGGATATCAGGATCCCTATGCGCTGCAGGCGGGTGGCTATCGGACGCGCTCGGCCGACGCTCTGCCACCGGTCTCCCTGGGCGTAGCTCTGCTCGCTCAGCGAGCCGGCTCGACGCAGCTCGAGGCGATCAGCGATGGCGATACGCTGCGCGATGGCCGCGGCGACCCGAGCCGCGGCGACCTGCTGCGCGTGCACCTTCAGGCGAACTGCGCCTGCTACGTTTACGTCATCGGCATCGACGCCACGGGTTACGTCGCGCGGATTTTTCCTGATCCTGACGAGGCGCTGACCAATCCGGTGCAACCGGGCGTCAATTACCTGATGCCGGGCGGCAGTCAGTGGTGGGCGCTGGACGACCACCGCGGCATCGAGCAGATCTACTTCGTTGCCGCCCGCGAGCCGCGTCCCGACCTCGAAGCAGCGGTGGCGCAGCTTGCCGGTCAGCCCCGGCAGTTGAGCGCGGCCGAGTACCGCCCGGTTCGGGAACCGGCCGTGGTGCCTGTCACCCGCGGGCTGGTCAAGGTCGAAGCGCCGGCACCGGTGGCCGTTCCCATGAGCGGCACCGCACCCGCCGTGGTCACGCCGACCATCTTCACCAGCGGCGATGCCGCCAACGACGTGGTCATCACCCGCTGGTTTCATCACGAGTGACCGGGCGGTCGTGAAAGCGTCGTCAGGCGTCCGTACCGGCAGCGTCGTCTGCACCGTCGCACTGCTGCTCAGCGCCGGTGTCGGGGCGATAGCCGGCGCGCCGGCGGGCGACGATCTGCTGATCGTCGATTGCGCGCTGCCCGGCCAGATCCGTCAGCTCGGCCGGTCGACGACGTATGTCGCGCCACGGCAGCCGCAACGCACCACCGCGCTCGACTGCCGGATTCGCGGCGGCGAGTACGTGGTGCACGATCGCGCCAGCCTCAAGACCTCGCTCGCCGTCTGGCTGGAAACGGCTCAGAGCGGCGATGCGGAGGCGCAGACCATGGTGGGCGAGATCTTCGAGCGTGGTCTGGGCGCCAGCCCCGACTACCAGGCCGCCGCGCTCTGGTACCGGCGCGCTGCCGAGGCCGGCTCCACCCGGGCGCAGGTCAATCTCGGTCACCTCTACGAAAAGGGCCTCGGCGTTCCGGCGGACCCGGCGGAGGCCCTGCGCTGGTATCGGCTCGCGGCCGGCCTGCCGCAGGCCATCGAGCTGGAAACGGTACCGGACGTAGCGCCGCTGCTCGCGGCGCGTGATCGCGCCATCGCCGAGCTGCGCCAGCAGATCGGCGCCCTCGAGCAGCAGGCGGCCGAACTCGAGGCAGAGCTGGCGCGCGCCAGGCAGGCGCTGGACGAGGCTCGCCAGGCTACCGGCAACGCCCAGGTCAGCGACCAGCGCGCGGCCAGCCTCGAGCAAGCGCTGGCGCGCTCGGTGGCGGCGCTGCGCGACCGCGAAGCCGAGCTGGCGGCGCGTTCCCTCGAGTTCGCCGAGCGGCTGGCCGCGGTGCAGGCGGCTCGCGAGCCGGCGCAGGCTCCGGCACCGCTCACCCCGGTCGTGGTGCCTGCTGCCGGGTTGCTGGCCGGTCCGGACATCGTCCTGATCGAGCCGGTGCTCGGCGCGACCCGCGGGCTGGTGAAGGTGAGCGTCCCGGCGCCGGCGGAGCTGCAGCGCGTAGTCGGTCGGGTCGCGGCGCCAGCCGGCGTGTTGAGCGTGACCGTGAACGGCGAGCCGGTCGAGGTCAACCCTGCCGGCGTGTTCATGACGGAGGTGCGCGTCCGTGGCGCGCAGGCAGACGTGGCGGTTACCGCCATCGATCAGCAGGGCAAGCGCGCCGATCTGAATTTCGCCCTCGCCAGACAGGCGCCCGCCGAAGCGCCTGCCGTCGCAGCGACGACGCCCCTCGCGCCGCTGCCGGGCAGCAGCTACGCGCTGCTGATCGGCAACGACGACTATGTCCACCTGCCGCGGCTGAACACGCCCATCGCCGATGTCGACCGCATCGCCGCCGTGCTGAGCGGCCGCTACGGCTTCCAGGTGCGCACCCTGCACAACGCCACCCGCTACGACACCCTCTCGGCGCTGAACGATCTACGCGGCCGGTTGACGTCGGACGATCGCCTGCTGCTCTACTACGCCGGCCACGGCGAGCTCGATGAAGCCAACATGCGCGGTCACTGGCTGCCCGTGGATGCCGAGCCCGACAACACCGCCAATTGGCTGTCCAACGTCGACATCACCGACATCCTCAACGTCATCCGCGCCCGGCAGGTGCTGCTGGTGGTGGACTCCTGCTACTCCGGCACCCTCACGCGCTCGAGCCTCACCCGGCTCGAAGTGGGGCTGAAGCCGGAGGAGCAGGCGACCTGGCTCAAGCTCATGGCCAGCAAGCGGGCGCGCGTGGTGCTGACCTCCGGCGGGCTGGCGCCCGTGCTCGACTTCGGTGGCGGCGCCCACTCGGTCTTTGCGCGCAGCTTCATCGAGGCGCTGGAAGCGAACGCCGACGTGCTGCTCGGCAGGTCGCTGTACCAGGCCGTCGCCGCCCGTGTCGCCCATGCCGCCGCCGGCTTCGACTTCGAGCAGATACCGCAATACGCGCCGATCAGCCGTGCGGGGCACGAGTCGGGCGATTTCATCCTGCAGCCGAGACTCTGAACGGGGCGTCTGCGCCGGGCAAGCCGACATCCGCAGACGGGCATTCCGAAAGCACGAACCATCACGGTTGCTGGGGAGCCGTCGGCTTCCGGGGCGCGGGATGACTGTGTGAGCCAGCGCTGCCGCCGGTGAGCGGCTGGCTGCTGTGGGCAATGCCGCCCGGGCCGATCGTGACGAAATGGCTGCCGGCCTTCAGGGTGATGCGTGAGGCGGCCTCGATCACCACCTCACCGCCTGCCTTCAGGCCGATGTCCTGGCCCGCCGCCAGCGAAGCGCTGACGCCGACCTTTTCGAGCACGTGACGCCCTACCGTGATGTGCCGATCGGTCTTCACCTCTTCCATGCTGTCCTTGCCGACGATGTGATGCGCATCGTCCATCACCTCGCGGTAGGCCGACTGCATGACGGTCACGTGATGTTCTCCGTCGATGCGCTCCACCCGGTCACCGCCCGCAGCCTGCTGCTCCAGCGCGCGAATGGTGATCATCTGGCGCAGGGCGGTCTCCTCGGCCGCTGCGCTCAGCATCGCCAGCTGCCGGCTCATCTCGGCCACCACCGGGTCAGTGCTTTCGACCGCCACCGGCGGCGGCGGGCACTGCGTCAGCGTGCCATCCGCCCGGTAACACGCACTGCGGCGCAACGTGGCGCGGCCGGCCACCGCCGCGTGATCTGACAGGGCACGACGCACCAGGTCGACGGCGGACGTGGTCGTCATGCGATAACGCATCGTCAGCGTTCGCTCGACGGCCTGCGGCGTGAAGTCGGCGGCGATCAGCACCCTGGCGACGGCCGGCGCCTCCCGGATGCCGGCACGCCCCAGCAGGTCGGCAGCCTGATCGGGCGTCGCAGCCTGCTGCCGCAGCAGCAGCGCCGAGTTCGGCTCAGCGGGTATGGCCGGCGCGGCGTACACGATCAGCGCAGTCAGCAGTGTGAGCAAGGTCGATGGCCGACGAGTGCGGGCGGTTCGGCTGATCCGGTTCGACATGGCGGTTTCTCCCCACGTTCTGGTTGTGCGTCCGCTGATGCTAGGCATGCTCCGTGCTCGCCGGAATCGCCAGAATAGGGGGTGCGCCGCCTCTCGCGTTCGCGGGATGGGCGGGAGCCCGAGCATGGCGCATGCTGAGAATGGTCCATCAGGAGGATGATGCGGTGACGATCCGCAGCGCTGGCTCGAACCTTCGCGCGCATGGCATGCGGCGGCTGGTGCTGGCGCTCGTCCTGGTATTCAGCCTCGATGCCGCTGCCGGACCGGGGGAGGATCTGCTCGGCGAGCTGCTGCCCGAGCTCACCCATCCGCAGAACCGCTGCGCAGCGCTTGCGGCGGAAGCCGACCACCTGGAAGCCACGCTGTCGCTGCATCGTGCGGAGCTGACCAGGGTCGTGGTCCAGGTGGACGGGCGTCCTCTGGGAGACACCGAATCCGGGGCGTTGCTCGAGCTGGTGTTCGAGCGGCGCCTGATCGGCCCCGATACGGTGCGCGTGCGCTTGAGCGGATCGGCTCGCGGGGTCACCCCCCGGCAACGTCTCGAAGCCTTCGCGGTTGATCCGTCTGGGGCGATGCACCCGCTGTTCTGCGGTCTGGTCTACGCCGTAGACGATGACGGTCGCGCGGGCCAGGTCAGCATCGCCGCGCTGCGTCCCCGCGCCGGCCGGGAGCGGGCGCGTACCCGTGAGTTCATGGACATGACCCGGGTCGAAGTGATTCAGGCGGTCGCCAACGAAGCGGGGCTGCCCGTGACGGTGCAGAGCAGCCGTGCGCTCTCCACCCTGGCACGGGTTTCGCAACGGCACGTCGACGACTGGCGGTTCATGCGTCAGCTTGCCGGCACGGAGCACATGGAGCTCATCGTTGCGCCTGGGCCAGGGCTGCGACTGGCCGACAGCACCTTCACGCCGCCGACGCCGTCGATGCCGCAGCGTCAGTTCACAGACATGACGTGGCACGACGTCGTGGCCGCCCTGGCCGCAGAGCTGGGCCTGCAGGTGGACATGGCCATCACTCAGCCATTCCCCGTCACGACCTTGACGCAGGCCGACACCGATCTGCGGTTTGCCCACGCGCTGGCGGCTGCCCACCAGCATTCCGTCTTTCTCTCCGGTGACCGGCTGCTGATTCGCGACGATGGCGTGTGGCGGGAGAATCCTGCCATTCAGAGCCCCGCCCGGCTGCGCTCCACGGCGTTGGACCTGGCCCGCCAGATCAGTCGTCGCTATCGGCTGCCCCTGGAGGCCGCGGGTGTCCGTGGTGCGCCCATTGCCTTGGCTCGTGGGCGTCAGACGGACAGCGAGTTCCTGCTGACCGTGCTGGCTGATCAGGGCCTGCGGCTCGAGCCCCGGGACGGCGTTCTTCAGTTGCGGCGATCGATCGCGCCCGGTGACGTGGCCGATCTGCTGCTGCTGCGGGCGACGATCGTGCCGGGGAGTCGGGCACCCGTCCTGTCGAGGCGTTTTGCCGACGTGCGGCAGCAACTGCTCGCACCCCTCGACGTTGCCACGACGGAACTGCGCCTGGAGATCGGCCCAGCCCGGCGCGCTCCGCCGGCGTCGTACAGGAACCCGCCACAGATCGACGCCTCGCCCGCCGCGCAGGCCGTGGCGCAGGGCCTGGCCGAGGGCCGCAGCGCCGCGGCCGGCGACGCGCGGCAGCAGTTTCTGCTGGATGTGGCGCAGGTGTATCGGCCCACGCTGATTTTTCTGCGGTCGCAGCAGCCGTCACCGCTGTCCGTGGCCGGCCCGGGGCTATACTCCCGCCCATGACTCAGTCGGACCGCATCCCGGTGCTGATCGTCGAGGACGATCTGCTGACGCGTCAGGCGCTGATCGACAAGATCGAGCAGGACGCCCGCCTGCGGGTCTGCGGTGCCTGCGGGAGCGTGGCGGAAGGGCGCGCCCTCCTGGCCGGTTGCGATGCCCGGGTCGCCCTCATGGATCTCGGCCTGCCGGACGGTGATGGTACGGACCTGATCCGCCTGGCGGTCGATCGCGACCCGCCGATCGAGGTCATGGTCATCACCGTGTTCGGCGACGAGCGTCATGTGGTGCGGGCCATCGAAGCCGGCGCCACCGGCTACCTGCTCAAGGATGCTGACGCCAGCGCAGCGGCCAGGTCGATACACGATCTGCTGGCAGGCGGGTCGCCGATCAGCACGTCCATTGCCCGCTACCTGCTGCGCCGGTTCCGGCGCGAGGCAACGCCACCGGCAGTCCAGGCGGCCGGTCACCTGACCCCGCGTGAGATGGAGGTGCTGGAAGTGGTTTCCCGCGGCTACAGCAATGCCGAGATCGGTTCCCTGCTGGGACTGTCGCTGCACACCGTCAACTCACACATCAAGAGCATCTATCGTAAGCTTGCCGTGCGCTCCCGCAGCGAGGCGGTTTTCGAGGCGGTGCAGCAGGGGTTGATTCAGATCGATCGGCAATCGTCGGACTGACCTGACCGGGAGGGGGGCAGTGCAGCGTTCGTGGTTCCCGCTGGCGTTCTGGTCCGGCGCGCTGGCCATCGCGCTGGCGCTTTGGTTTTCCCTCGAGCAGTTTCACCGCCTGCCGCCGCCGGGTGATGCGTTGCGGGTTGACGAGATGCAGCGTCTGGGATGGCATGCCGAGGCGCCGCAGACGCTGCCGCGGTCCGGATGGCGCGCCGTCGTCCTGCCGGAGGACTGGCTGCACGAGGGAGTATCCGGAACCGAGGTCTGGTACCGCGCCACGATCGAGCTCGACGTGCCGCCCAATCGGCTCTGGGCGATTCTCCTGCCCGGCGTCAACCTGGCTGCGTCGGTGTTCTTCAATGGCGAACTGATCGGCGCCAGCGCCAGCCTGGTCGAACCGCTGTCGCAGGACTGGAACCGGCCGCTGATGTTCACCATCCCCAACGGTCATCTGCGGCCGGGCAGCAACGAGCTGCACGTGCGCGTGATCAGCTATCCCTCCGGCCACGGCTTCTTCGCCCCCGTCTTTATCGGCCCCGATGAGCTGCTGCGGCCGAGCTACGAGAGCCGCAGCTTCGTGCAGGTGCAGCTATCCCGCTTCATTACGGTGGCCACGGCGTTCATGAGCCTGTTTCTCGGGCTGATCTGGTGGCTGCGGCCAACCGAGACCGTCTATGGCTGGCTGTCGCTGAGCACGCTGATGTGGAGCGGCCACTCGCTCAAGTATCACGTCTCGTCGATTCCGGTGATCAGCTTCGAGTGGGCGGCATTCCTGTTCATCACCGCGATCGGCTTCAGTACTGCGGTGAGCGTGTTCATGCTGCGCTTCACCGACGCCCGGCGTCCGTGGATGGAAGGGATGCTGCTCTGGCACGCGATGCTCGCCATCATCATCATCGTCGCGCTGACGCTGCTCAACACGGATCACATGTACACAGCGGCGCAGGCCTTCGTCACGTTTGCCATTCTCTTCGCGGGCGCCAATTTTCTGCGCATGGCGATCCGCATCCGCAATCTGCGCGAGATGGACGCTTACCTGGTCGGCGCCGCGGTGCTGATCGTTCTGGTGGTTGGTATGCGTGACTGGATTCTCATCCTCGGCTACATGGAGCGCTCCCGCGGTCAGTACACCCAGTACGCGATTCCGCTGTTGCTCGGCGTGCTCGGCGTGGTTCTGGTCAACCGCTTCGTCCAGGCATTGCGAGCCACCGAGCGGTTCACCTCGGAGCTCGAAGCCACCGTACTCGCCAGAACAAGGGAGCTGGAGCGTAAGCACGCCGAGGTCAAGGCGCTGGAGCGGGATCGGGCGCTGGCCGAGGAACGCGAGCGGCTCATGCGCGACATGCACGATGGAGCCGGCGGGCATCTGGTGTCGTCGCTGGCGCTGCTGAAGGCCAAGGGCATCGACGATGCCGACATCAGCGCAGCGCTGACCGGCGCCCTCACCGATCTGCGGCTGATGATCGACTCGCTCGACCCCGTGGATGACGACCTGAACTCCGTGCTCGGCATGCTCCGCGACCGGATGCAGGCGCCGCTGGAAGCGAGCGGCCTGACCACCGACTGGCAGCTCGAACGCCTGCCGCTGGTGCCGGAGCTGCGCCCCGAGCATGTCCTGCAGATTCTGCGCATTCTTCAGGAGGCGCTCACCAACGTGATCCGCCACGCCGGCGCGTCGCTGGTGACGGTCAGCGCAGGCTACGACCGGGCCGGGCGCACCGCCCGCATCTGCGTCCGCGACGACGGCAGGGGCATTGACGGTCTGCGTCATGGCAGGGGGCTCGCCAACATGCGCAACCGCGCCCAGAGACTGGGCGGAAACGTCGACATACGGTCCGACACATCGGGAACCTCGGTGTGTCTGAGCATCCCCTACCCTGCACCCACGCCTGACTGCTCGACGACACCCCCAGTTTGAGCGATTTTCGGCGCCTGCCCGCCGACTTAGTCTGTACCGGATCACCAACCTACAGGCTGACGACATGCGAAACTCACCAGATCGCCGCCGGAACCTTCCCTGGTACGGATCCAGGCTTGGCCTGGCCTTGCTGCTCAGCGTCTTCACGCTTGTGCCCGCCGCCGCTCGGGAACCAGCCGAGAGCACGACAACGACATCACTACGCCGGGTGGACGGTGCCATCGAAGCCAGAGCATTTTCGATGCTGCGCCTCAACGCCACCCAGGCCTCACGCGAGGTTGCGCAACTCGGCCGGGTGTCGGCGGCAGCCAACGTCGCGGCTCTTCGCGCCGCAGGCTACGCGCCGCGGGATGTAGAAGCCGCGGTCGCCGCCACCTACCGCCTCAGCCCCACGGAAGCGAGTCGTCTTACCCGAGAGGCGTTCTCCCGGGATCTGGCCATCGATCGCAGCGCCATCACGTCGACGGGTACCGAGGTCACGGTGTGCATCATGCCCGACGGCAGCCTGCGCTACTGCCCGCCCCAGGAACGCGTCACCTACGTCGGCACGGCACCGGCCAGCGGCAGCGACACATCGATGACGCCGGCTCCCTCCGGTCCCGGGTGGCTGAACGCCCTGGAGACCGGAACCGTCGACCACAGCTGGGTCAACAGCTACCTGCTGGCCCTCGTCAGCTACTACATCTATTCCGACGCGCTCGGCCAGCCGGCCGATGCCGAGGCCAACTTCCGCTCGCTGATGGAAAGCTGGGGCATGGACGAGGTCCGCTTCATCAACGTGCCGGACCGGCACCTGCGGGTGGCGGTCATGCGCAGCCCGACCGCGGTGATCGTGGCGTTTCGCGGCTCGGAGCTGCAAAGCACGGCACACTGCCTGCTGGAAGCTCATCTGCCCGGCGTCTGCCCCAACCTGCCACCCAACTGGGTCACGAATCTGACATTTGCGCCGCTCCAACAGCGCCCCGAGTGGGGCCCGAACGTACGCACCCACCCTGGCTTCGATTCGGCCACCGATCTGCTCTACGCCGGAGTCATGAACTACGTCGACGATTGGCTGACCGGACCGCGGCGCCTGTTCGTCACCGGACACAGCCTCGGTGGTGCCATGGCAACCCTGTTCGCGTTCAGAGCGCAGTACGTCGACAACAAGACGGTGCAGGCGGTGTACACCTACGGCGCACCCAGGCTCGGCAACATCCCGTTCACGGCCCAGTACCAGGCCGTGCTCGGAAGCCGCACGCACCGCTGGCAGAACCGCAGCGATCCTGCCCCTGCCGTGCCGCCTGGACAACCGATTCAGTTCTCCGGCATGCCGGCTCCGGCCGCCTGGAGCACGTATCGTCACATCGGCCGCCTGCACTATCTTCCGGCCACCGGCGCGGCCCAGCTCAACCAGACGGCAGAGCCGTTCCAGCTCCCGACCAGCGCTTCACAAGTCGTGGCGGGCGACCACTGGATGGCCATCTCGCCCGACTCCTACGCGCGGCGTCTGTATCCACGGCTGCCGCAGCCGGTGCAGGACCAGATGCCGCCCCCGCCCTGATCCGGCAATTGCCGCACTCCTGAGCGAAGCGCCGATACGCCGCCGCGGGTGATCCACTCACCCGCGGCGCGGAAGGCCGCGGTTGGCATCGACCGGCACGGAACGCCATCATAGCCGGGCGTCTTCAAGCACCCAGCCGACAGGAGCAGCACCGATGAGCCAACCGCTCGACCAGACCCCGATCCGCGACGACACCGTGGGGCTGCTCGAGGGGCTGGCCACCACCCGGGCGATCCGCCGCTACACGTCCGAGCCGATTCCCGACCGCGACCTGCGCGACATCCTGTTTGCAGCCACCCGCGGCCCCAGCGGCTCGAACCGGCAGCCGTTCCGGTTCGTGGTGCTCACCGACAGCGACCGGGCGCGCCGGGCCAAGGCCCTGATCGGCGAGCAGGCCCGCGCCATGTGGGCCGCCAAGCGCAGGAACGACGGCTACGACCAGGGCTCCGGGCAGGCGGCCGACTCCCCCAAGGCGCGCATGGCGCGCACCATGCAGACCTACGTCGACGAGTTCGAGTCGGTGCCGGCGCTGATCCTGCCGTGCCTGGTGCGCTACCGGAACCCGACGCCCATGGAGGGGGCCTCGATCTATCCGGCGGTGCAGAACCTGCTGCTGGGCGCCCGGGCGCTGGGCTACGGCGGCGTCATCACCGGTTTCCACGGGCTGGCGGACGCAGCGCTGAAAGACCTGCTCGGCATTCCGGCGGAGGTGTTCATCGCCGCCACCGTCACCCTGGGCCGGCCTCAGGGCGGGCACGGCCCGGTGCGGCGGCGGCCGCTGCCGGAACTGGTGTTCGGCGATGCCTGGGGCGAGGCGCCAGCCTGGGCGGTGGACCCGCCGGGCACCCGCTACACCAGCGCCGGGCCGCCGCCGGCCGGCGCAAAGGATGCGCCGCCGCGATGAAGGCGCGCCACCTCTTCACCCTGACCCTGCTCGCCGCGCTCGGCGCCGCCGGGCCGGCCGGCGCCGAGTCGACGCGCACGGCCGAGGACGACGCCCGCGCCATCGACGATCCGCGGGTGCAGCACCTGAGCTACCCGTTTCCCGGCACCGACGAGTCGATTCCGTACGCGCTGTTCGTGCCTTCCGGCTACGACCCGGCCGAGCCGGCGCCGCTGCTGGTGTCGCTGCACGGCCTTGGCCGTACCTACGACTGGCTGATGGGCTACCACGGCCTGCTGGACCTGGCCGAGGCGCGCGGCTTCGTGGTGGTCACCCCGCTCGGCTACACCCGCCGCGGCTGGTACGGATCGCGGCGCACCGACGTCGACGGCCGCGAGCTCGGCGTCGAGGCGGAGCGTTCCGAGCAGGACGTGATGGCGGTGCTGGCGCGCGTGCGCGAGGCACTGGCCATCGACCCGGACCGCATTTACCTGTGGGGCCACAGCATGGGCGGCGCCGGCACCTGGCACCTGGCCGCACAACATCCCGACCTCTGGGCCGGCATCGGCCTGGTGGCACCGGCGCCGCCCGAGGGGGTCACTGCTGCCGAGCTGCTGCCGCGCATCCGCCACCTGCCCGCCATCGTCATCCAGGGCACCGACGACGACCTGGTGTCGGCCAGCCTGACCCGAAGCTGGGTGGCCGCCATGGCCGAGCTCGGCATGCAGCATCTGTATGTGGAGATCGACGGTGGCGATCACTCGCTGCTGATCTCCCAGGATCGGGACAACATGCGCCGGATCATCGACTTCTTCGGCATCGTCTGCCGCTGCCACCGGCCCGGCGACTGACATGGCCATGCACGCGGACGGTCGATGAAGCTGCTGCACACCGCAGACTGGCAGCTCGGCCTGCGCCTGAACTTCGTCGGCGGCGAGCGGGCGGCACAGCTACGCGGTCAGCGCTTCGATACCGTGCGCCGCATCGCCGCCCTGGCCCGCGACCACCAGGTGGACCTGGTGGTGGTGGCCGGCGACGTGTTCGACGACAACGGCGTCGGCCCGGACACGGTGCAGCAGGCGCGGGACGCGCTGGGCGCCTTCGGCGACGTGCCCGTGGTGCTGCTGCCGGGCAACCACGACCCGGCCACCCCGGACTCGGCCCTGGCCCGGCTCGGCGAGTTGCCTGGCGCGGTGCACGTCGCGACCAGGGCGACACCGCTGCAGATCGGCGACGTCGCGGTCTTTCCCTGCCCGCTGACCGCGCGCCACACCTACGACGACCCCGGCGCCTGGCTGCCGGCGCAGCCCCACCGCGACCGGGTGCGCATCGTCGTCGCCCACGGCGGCGCGCTGCAGTTCGGCGAGAGCACCGAGACCCCGAACCGCATCGACGTCGAGCGCATCCTCGAGCGCGGCTACGACTACGTGGCCCTGGGCGACTGGCACGGCGTCTTCGAGGTGGACGCTCGGGCCTGGTACGCGGGCGCGCCCGAGGCCACCCGCTTCAAGGAGAAGCGCCCCGGGCACGTGCTGCTGGTCGACATCGACGGCCCCGGCGCGGCGCCCACGGTGACGCCGCTGCCGGTAGCGCGCAGCCGCTGGCTGAGCCACGCCTTCGAGTGCGCCGAGGACGACGACGTCGACCGCCTGGCGAACTGGCTCGACGGCCTCGAAGAGAAGTCGTGGACGCTGCTGGAGCTGGCGCTCGAAGGGCAGCTGTCGCTGGCTGCCCGGGCCCGCCTCGACGCAGTGCTGGACGACTACGCCGGCCGGCTGGCTTTCCTGCGCATCGATCGCGATGCGGTCACCGCGGCCCCCACCGCCGCCGACCTTGCCGCCCTGGGCGGCGAGGGCTACCTGGGGCGCGCCATCGAGCGGCTGCGCGACAGCGACGACCCGGCGGACGCCGCCGCCCTGCGGCTGCTGTTCCGGCTGACCCGGGAGTCCGGCTGATGTGGATTCGCCGGCTTGCGGTGGCGCACTGGCGCGGGCTCAGCTACGCGCTGGAGGGGCTCGCCCCCGGCCTCAACCTGATCGCCGGACCCAACGAGTCGGGCAAGAGCCGGCTGGTGGAGGCGCTGCGGTTCGCCTTTTTCGAGAGCACCAGCGGCCAGGCGGCCCACAAGAAGCAGCTCGCCACCTGGGGCCTGGCCCCGGACAAGCCCCGGGTGAGCGTCAGCTTCGAGCTGGCCGGCACCGACTGGCAGCTCGACAAGGTGTTCCTCGACCGCGGCTGGAACGCCCGCCTGCGCGGCGGCCGCGAAGATCTCGAGGGCGAGGCGGCCGAGGCGCGCCTGGCGGAGCTGTTGGGTGTGCGCCCCGGCAGCGGCCGCACCGAGGCCAGGCTGGCGGACCAGGGCATCTGGTCGCTCTTGTGGGTGGACCAGGGCGCCTCCCGCGACCTGCCGGCGCACAACGCCGAGGCCCAGAACCGGCTGCTGGACGCGCTCACCCGCGAGGTGGGCGAGGTGGCGGCCGGCGCCTTCGGGCAGCGCATCCTGGCCCGCGCCACGGAGCAGGTGGGCCGCTACTACACCGAGAAGACGTTCGCCGAGCGTCCGCTGCTCAAGGACGCCAGAGCCGAGGTCGCCCGCCTGGCGCAGGCCGCCGACGAGGCGGCGGCCGCCCGCGCTGCCATCGCGGAGGCGGCCGACGCCCTGCAGCAGGCCCGTGACAAGGCCGCCGACCTGGGCCGACGGCACGACGCCGCCACCACCCTGCACCGGCAGCTGCAGGCGCGCCTCCAGGATGCCGAACAGGCACGACACGAGCTGCGCCTGCAGGATGCGGCGCTGCGCGAGGCCGACGGCGAGCGGCGCAGCGCGGCGGAGCGGCTGGCGCAGGCCGAAACCCTGGCCGAAGAGGTGCGCACGCTGGGCGAGCAGGTGGCGGCCCTGACGGAACGCAGCCGCGACACGGACGCCGAGACGGCCGTCGCCCGGCAGGGCTTCGACGCCGCCAGCGCCGAGCTGACCACCCTGGAGCAGCAGGCGGACGCCGCCGCCGCGGCGCTCACCCGGCTGCGCCGCATGCAGGCCCTGAGCAGCCAGCGTCAGCAGCTCACCCGGCAGCAGCAGCGCCTCGACGCCGCCCGCCAGCGCGCCGACCGGCGCGCGACGCTGCAGGGCGAGCTGGACGCCCTGCCCGCCCTCACCCCGGCCGACGTGAAGCGCCTGCGGCGGGCGGCGGAATCCCGCACCACCGCCTTCGCCCAGCTCGAAGGCGCGTCGGTGGCGCTCGAGCTCACCGCCCGGCGCGACGTGGTGATCGACGGCGTGCCGCTGGCCGCCGGCGCCAGCACCCGCATCCTGGTGACCGACGAGCGGCAGATCGACATCGACCAGGCGGTCTCGCTCACGGTGAGCCCGGGAGCCGGCGAGCTGACCGCCCTGCGGGACGCGGTGCGGGACGCCGAGCGGCAGCTCGCCGCACTGCGCGATGAGTTGCAGGTGGCCGACGCCGAGGCGGCCGATCAGGTGGTGCAGCGCCGCACCGCGCTCACCGCCGACATCGAGCGGCTGGCCGCCGACCTGGCGGAGCAGGTGCCGGAGGGCCTGGACGAGCTGGCGCGGCAGGTGCAGGCGCTGCGCGCCGGCATCGAAGCGGCGTCTGCGGCTGCAGCCGGGGCCGCCGCCGAAGACGGTGCGGAAGACGAGGCCGTCGACGGCGCCGAGGCGCTGGCGGCGGCCGAGCAGCGGCAGCGTGCCCTCGCCGAGCAGTGCGGTCGGGCGCGGGCGGCCCGCGACGCCGCCCAGGAACGCTGGAGCCAGCTTCGGGCGCTGGCGGCCCGGCACAGCAGCGCACTCGAAGCCGCCGTGGGCCAGCACCGGCAACGGCAGCAGCAGCTTGCCGCCCAGCCTGCCCTGGACACCCTGCGCGCCGCCGTGGACACGGCCACCCGCATGCGTGATGAGCGCGCCAACAGCCGGGACGCGGCGCAGCGCCGCTATCAGGACAGCGGCGGCGACCAACTCGCCGAGGACGTGGCTCGGGCCGCGCAGGCCGAGGCGGCACTGGCCCAGGCGCTGCAGAGCACGCGCGACACCTGCCTGCGGCTGGAGACCACGCTGGCCCAGGCGCCGGCGGACGCCCGTCACGAGCGCGTGCAGGAAATCGAGGCCGAGCTGGCGGCCGCCCGCGACGCCCTCGAGCGGCTGCTGCGGGACGCCGCCGCGGCCCGGCGCCTGTTCGAGGTGCTGGACGCCGAGTACCGCGCCGCCCGGGAGCGGTTGGCGCAGCCCGTAATCGAGCGCATCCGGCCTTACCTGGCAGACCTGTTTCCCGGCACCGAGGTGTGGCTGGACGAGGCGCTCAACCTGCAGGGCCTGCGCGGCGCCGACGCCGCGGAGGCGTTCGAGCTGCTCTCCGGCGGCGCCCGCGAGCAGCTCGCATTGCTGGTGCGCATCGGCCTGGCGGAGGTGCTCGGACAGGAAGAGCCGTGGCCGCTGGTGCTGGACGACGTGCTGGTCAACACTGACGCCGAGCGGGTTCGGCGCATGCAGCGGGCGCTGTTCCACGCCGGCCGGCACATGCAGATTCTGCTGTTCACCTGTCACGGCACGCTGTTCGACGCCCTGGGCCCGGACACCTGGATCGAGCTGCCGGCACCACGCACAACGAGGGGATCATGACCATTCGAATCGAGCAGCTTTACCGCTACCCCATCAAGAGCATGGGCGGCGAGGCCGTGGCGTCCCTAAGCCTCGGACCGAAGGGTGCCGTGGGCGACCGCGTCTGGGCGGTGCGCGACGAGGTGCGTGGCGGCATCCGCGGGGCCAAGAAGATACCCGCGCTCATGACCCTGAACGCCGCGTTCGTGGGGGCGGTGGCCGAGCAGGGATCGAGCCCGGCGCGGATCACCGCGCCGGACGGCGAGCAGCGCGACACCGGCGCCACGGATCTGAACGAATGGCTGACCGCCAAGCTGGGCCACCGGGTGTCACTGTGGCCGCTGCTGCCGGAGAGCGCGCTGGAGCACTACCGGCGCGGGGCGCCGGACCATGAGGACTTCGAGGCAGAGCTGCGCGAGGTCTTCGCCCGCACCGCCGACGAGCCGCTGCCGGATCTCGCCCTGTTCTCGGAAGTCATAGACTTCGAGTCGCCGCCGGGCACCTACTTCGATGCCTTTCCGATCCTGATCTTGAGCCGGCAGTCCCTTGCCGCCATGGCCGCGCACCGGCCCGACTCGAGCTTCCACGTCTCCCGCTTCCGCCCGAACCTGCTGCTGGACGTGGCCGACGGCGACAGCCCGTTTCCGGAAGAAGACTGGGTGGGCCGGACGCTGCGCGCCGGCACGGCGGAACTCGAGGTGGTGGGCGCCTGCCCGCGCTGCGCCATAACCACCCACGGCTTCGGTGACCTGCCGCGGGACCCGGGCATCATGCGCGCCCTGGTGCAGGCGAACGGCGGCAATCTGGGCGTTTACGCACGGGTGAGCCAGCCCGGGCGCGTGTCAGCCGGCGACCCGGTCGAAGTCCTGCCCGGCAGCTGACCGGAGCCTCAGGCCTCGGCGGCGAGCGCCGCCTGCACCGCCGGCCGCGCCAGCATGCGCTCGTGATGAGCGGCCACCTTGGGGTAGCGGGCGAGGTCCAGACGGTGGCCGGGCAGCCACTGGGTGATGGTGAACAGGTAAGCGTCGGCCACGGTGTGGTGCTCGCCCATGACCCACGGCCCTTCGAGGTAGGCGTCCTCGATGAGCTGGAAGCAGTCGGCCATCACCTCGGGCGCCTTGCGCTTCATCTCGGCGATGGCGGTGGGGTCGTCGGCCCAGCGCTCGCCGCGGCGGCTGTGGGCGTGGGCCACGTGCACGGTGGCGCACAGGTAGCTGTTGAACGCCTGCAGCCGGGCGAACTCGTAAGCGTCACCCAGCGGCGCCAGGTTGGCGGCCGGGTGAGTCTGGGCGATGTAGGCGAGGATGGCCGGCGTCTCGGTGAGCACGCCGCGATCGGTGGCCAGCGCCGGCACCCGGCCCTTGGCGTTGATGCGGCGGTAGGCATCGCCGCGCTGCTCGGCGTTAGCGAAGTCGACACGCTGGGCCTCGAAGGCGGCGCCCGCTTCGTAGAGGGCGATGTGGGACGCCCGCGAGCAGGCGCCGGGCGCGTAATAAAGCGTCAACATGGCATGCACTCCTGCGGCGGCTGGATATGGCGGTCCGGGCGCCATTCTAGCTGGAAGGTCTTAACATGGCGCTTCCGCAGCCACCGGCAGCCGACCGACATGAGCACACCGGCCTACGACGCCATCGCCGCCACCTGCACCCGGATCCATCACCTGCACCACCTGGAGGCCATCGCCTGGTGGGACCAGGCCGCCAACATGCCGCCCAAGGGCAACGACGCCCGGGCGGCGGCGCTGGCCGAGATGGCCACGCTGCTGCACCGCATGCGTACCGATCCGACCCTAGGCACGCTGATCGAGCGGGCCCGCGACGAGCCCCTGGACGACCTGCAGCGCGCCAACCTGCGCGAGGTCGAGCGGGAGCGGCTGCACGCCACCGCCCTGCCGGAAGGGCTGGTGGAGCAGCGCCAGCTCGCCGCGTCGCGCTGCGAGCATGCCTGGCGCCGGCAGCGCCCGGCCAACGACTGGACCGGCTTTCTGGATAATTTCCGCCCGGTGCTGGCCGTGGCCCGGGAGCAGGCGGCGCGCCTGGCCGACGTCACCGGGCTGACCCGCTACGACGCCATGCTGGACCAGTACGAGCCTGGCATGACCGGCGCCGAGCTGGACCGCGTGTTCGGCGACCTGCGCGACTGGCTGCCGGCGCTGATCCGCCGCGTCCGCGAAACACAAGGCCGTGAACACACCATTGCGCCGGCGGGCCCCTTCCCGGTGGCGGCGCAGCGCGCCCTGTGCGAACGGGTCATGGCCCGGCTCGGCTTCGACTTCGACGCCGGCCGGCTCGACGTCAGCACCCACCCGTTCTGCGGCGGCGTGCCGGAAGACGTGCGCATGACCACGCGCTTCAACGAGCGCGAGTTCCTGAGCAGCCTGATGGGCACCATTCACGAGACCGGCCATGCGCGCTACGAGCAGAACCTGCCCAGGGCGCTGCTCGGCCAGCCGGTGGCGACGCCCCGCTCCATGGGCATTCACGAGAGTCAGAGCCTGTCGTTCGAGATGCAGATCGGCCGCCATCCCGGCTTCGTCGCCGGCCTGGCGCCGCTGGTCGCCGACGCGCTGGGCCCGCAACTGGCCTTCGCCCCCGACAACCTGCAGCGGCTGCTGACCCGGGTCGAGCCGGGCCTGATCCGCGTCGATGCCGACGAGCTCACCTATCCGGCCCACGTGATCCTGCGGTACGAGATCGAACGCGCCCTGATCGAGGGCCAGCTCGAGGCCGAAGACATACCCGACGCCTGGAATGAGCGCATGGACGAGCTGCTCGGCCTCGACACCCGCGGCAACTTCACCGACGGGCCGCTGCAGGACGTGCACTGGCCCGAGGGCCTGTTCGGCTACTTCCCCTGCTATGCCCTGGGCGCCATGTACGCGGCCCAGTGGTTCGCCGCGATGCGCCGCGACCACGCCGACCTGGACGGGCGCATCGCCGCCGGCGAGCTCGACACGATCTTCGACTGGCTGGGCGAGCGGGTGTGGCGCCAGGGCAGCCGCTGGACCACGCCCGAGCTGGTGCAGCGCACCAGCGGCGAGCCGTTGAATCCGGCGTACTATCGGCAGCATCTGGAGGCGCGCTACCTGGGGTAGCCGCAAGGAGGGGCTCGATGAGCGAACCGGTGCGCTACGAATCGGCCGACGGCATCGCCACGGTCACCATCGACCGCGCCGAGCGCCTGAACGCGCTGAACGAAGACGTCATTCAGGGGCTGCGCCAGGCCTGGCAGCGGTTCGCCGCTGGCGACGACCGGGTGGCGGTGCTGTGCGCGGCGGGTGATCGCGCCTTCTCCGTGGGCGCCGACCTGAAGTCGCCGCCGAAGGAGATGTGGCAGGGCGTGCCCGGCATCGGCGTGCCCCTCGACAAGCCCGTGATCGCCGCGGTGCACGGCTGGTGCGTGGGCGGCGCCTACGTGATCGTGCAGATGTGCGACCTGGTGATCGCCGCCGAGGACGCAGTGTTCAAGTATCCCGAGGCCCAGGTGGGGTTCACCGGCGGCCTCATCGCCAGCGCGGTGGCGCGCATGCCCCACAAGCTGGCCATGGAGTTCATGCTGCTCGGCCGCGACTTCGCCGCCGAGCGCGCACTGGCCGCCGGCATGGTCAACCGCGTGGTGCCCCGGGGCGAGGCGCTGGCCTCGGCTCTGGATGACGCCCGCATCCTGGCGCGGTCGGCGCCGCTGGTGGTGCAGACCCTGAAGCGCTTCGCGAATGAGACGCTGAACCGGAGCCCGGCGGAGGCGGCGGCACTCGCCCGGGACCGGCTGCTCACCGTGCGCGACAGCGACGACGGCGCCGAAGGCCGGCGCGCCTTCGCCGAGAAGCGCGACCCGCAGTTTCGCGGCCGATGACGCGGTTCGCCGATCATGTGCGACAACGTTGACGCCGCACGGGCGTCGAGCCTGGAGATCTCCATCCGCTCGACGGCAGACATCGCCGATGCGCTGCAGGCGTCACTGCAGCACGGCGGACTGCTGATGCACGAACACGAACGCCATCCCGTGATTCGATTGTTCGTCTCCAATGCTGACGCCTGCGCCTGGCTTTCCAGGCCGCCAGCGTCGGGCACGACCTGATGCATGGAGCCCTTGCGACGCATCCATGTGATGGGCAACAGCGCTTCCGGGAAGAGCACGCTGGGCGCGCGTCTGGCGGACATGCTGGATGTCCCGTTCGTAGAGCTGGACGCCCTGAACTGGCTACCCAACTGGGTGGGGCTGAACGCGACCGACCCGGAGACTTTCGACCGTCGCCTCCGCGATGCCACGGCCGGTGACGGCTGGGTGGCGGCCGGGTCGTACACCACCTTTTCCCAGCGCGCCTTCTGGGACCGGCTGCAGGTCGTCATCTGGCTTGATCTGCCGCGGTGGCTGGTGCTGTGGCGCATGTTCAGAAGATCGTGGCGCCGCTGGCGCACCCGCGAGCTGCTCTGGGGCACTAACTACGAGCAGTTCTGGCCCCAATTCTTCGTCTGGAGAAAGAGCGAATCGCTGCTCTGGTGGATCTGGACCCAGCACCACCGCAAACGCCGGGACATGCTGCGCATGATGGCGGACCCACGCTGGCGCCACATCAGGTTCGTGCGCCTGACGTCGGTGCCGGAGACAGAGTCGTTTCTGGAATCGCTGCACGCGTTCGAACGCGGCCTGCGGAACTAGACCGCGGCCGCGCCTCAGACCACCCCAGCCGCCCGCAGCGCGGCGATGGCATCCCCCGAGTAACCCAGTTCGGCGAGTATCTGGTCGCTGTGCTCGCCGAGCCGAGGCGGCGGCCGGTCGACCCTGGGCGGGTCGGCATCCGCCGTATGCCCCGCCGCCACCACCCGGCCGCCACGCGCGGCGGCGCCCGCCGGCACCTCGGCGAACACCGGCCGGCCGGCGAACTGCGGATCGGCGGTGACGGCCGCGTAATCGCGGATCTCAGCCACCGGCACGCCGGCGCCGCCCAGCGCGGCGAGCCAGTGGGCAGTGGGCCGAGTCGCGAACGCTCCGCCGAGCAGCGCGTCCACGGCAGCGCGGTCGGCGACCCGGGCAGCGGCGCTGGCGAAGGCCGGCTCCGCATAGCGCGCCGCCAGGCCCAGCACCTCGAACAGGCGCTGCACCTGGGGCTCCTTCAGCGCCACCACCTGCAGGTGGCCGTCGGCGGTGGCGAACACGTTGGCCGTGGGCTGAAGCGTCGGCGAGCGGTTGCCCAGCAGGGGCGGCTGGGTGCCCTGCAGCAGATAGGCGCTGACCTGGGGCGCCTGCAGCACCATGGCGGTGTCCATCATGGCAACGTCGAGGCGCTGCCCCTGGCCGGTGACCGCGCGGCGGTGCAGGGCCGCCGCCATGGCGAAGGCCGCATTCAGGGCCGTGGCCATGTCCACCGGCATGTAGCCGGTGCGGGTCGGCCCGGTCTCCGGGTGGCCGTTGACGGCCATCATGCCCGACGCTGCCTGAATGGCGCCGTCGTAGGCCGCCTGGGCCGCCTTGGGCCCCGACTGGCCGTAGCCGGAGATGGAGCAGTAGATCAGGTCGGCACGCTCGGCCCGCAGCGCCTCCCAGCCGAAGCCGAGGCGGTCCATGACGCCGGGGGTGAAGTTCTCCACCACCACGTCGGCGCTGCGCACCAGAGCCAGCACGATGTCCCGGGCTTCCGGCGCCTTCAGGTTCAGGGTGAGGCTGCGCTTGCCGAGGTTGCAGGCCAGGAACGCCGGCGGCATGCCGGCGTCGTCCGCTGCCCCGAGCAGGGTGCGGGTCTGATCGCCGCTGCCGGGCTGCTCGACCTTGATGACGTCGGCGCCGAGCGCGGCAAGCTGGGCCGTGGCGAACGGCCCAGCCAGCACCTGAGTGAAGTCGATGATGCGGATGCCCTCGAACGCGCGCGGCATGCTCGTCCCCTCTGTGGCGCCCCTCATTAGGTGATAATGCCAGCGACGAGGCAAGCCACGGAGGTGTCATGAAGCTGCCGGCGGACCGAAAGGTGCTCCTGTCGGAGCGCCTGCACGGCATCGACCTCAGCACCTCGACCTGCGACGGACGCGAGTTCGAAGACTGCCGGTTCGAGGAATGCAACTTCACCGAGACCGCATTCGCGACCTGCCGCTTCCTAGACTGCACGTTCGAAGGCTGCAATCTGAGCCTCGCCCGCGTCGATGGCTGCGGCTTCAGCGACGTTGCATTCGAGGACTGCAAGCTGGTCGGCGTCGACTGGACCACGGCGCGCTGGCCCAATCTCGCACTCAAGTCGCCGTTGCGCTTTCGTAGCTGCATTCTGAACGACAGCTCGTTCTTCGGGCTCGAGCTTCCCGAGCTCGTCCTCGACGCCTGCAAGGCGCGCAGCGTCGACTTCCGTGAGGGCAGCTTCCCCGGTGCGCGGTTCTGCTTCAGCGACCTGGCCGGCTGCCTGTTCAACCGCACCGACCTCAGCGGCGCCGACTTCACAGACGCCACCGACTACGACATCGACGTGAATTTCAACCAGGTGCGGGGCGCCCGGTTCTCGCGCCAGGAGGCGCTGCGCCTGCTGGACCACCTCGGCATCGAGCTGGTGGACTGACGCCTTGCACTGGCCGCGGGCACTCGTCGTCTGGCTGCTGATCGCGCTGGCGGAGTCACTGCACGGCGTGCTGCGGACGCTGCTCGTGACGCCCGTGCTCGGCGACCTGGCCGCCCGCCAGCTCGGCGTGCTGATCGGCAGCGGCCTGATCTTCGCCATCAGCGTCGCCACGGTGCGCTGGATGGGCGCCCGGACGCTGCGCCAGCAGCTCGGCATCGGCACCGCCTGGGCCGCCCTGATGCTCGCCTTCGAGATCGGTCTGGGCATCGCCCTGGGCCTGGACGCAGCGCGCCTGACCGCCGACTACGACCCTGGCCGCGGCGGCTACATGGCGTTCGGCATGGCCTTCCTGGTCGCCGCGCCCGCGCTGGCGGCACGGGCGCGGCAGGTGCGCAGCCGCGGCCACGGCCTGCGCCGGGCCGCCTGGCTGGCTGCCGGGTTTGCTGTGCTGGTGGCTGCCGCCTGGGTGGTGCTCGCGTTTCAGCGCGATCTGCGCGCGGCCGAAGCGCGCATCTCCGGCATCAGCCGCATCGCCGTCACGGCCTGCGGACCCATCGAGTACGTCAGCGTCGGCGACGGCCCGACGCTGCTGGCGGTGCACGGCGCCGGCGGCGGGTTCGATCAGGTGCTGGGCGCGCTGCAGCCGCTCACCGGGGCTGGCCTGCGGGTCATCGCCATGTCCCGATTCGGCTACCTTGGCACGCCGCTGCCGGTGGATGCGTCGGCGGCCGCCCAGGCAGACGCCCACGCCTGCCTGCTGGACGCCCTGGGCATCGACCGGGCCGCCGTGCTCGGCGCCTCCGCCGGGGCGCCATCGGCGCTGCTGTTCGCCGAGCGGCATCCACAGCGTGCTACCGCGCTGGTGCTGCTGGTACCCGCCCTGTACGTACCGCGGCAGGGCGGCGAGGCGCCGGTTTCGGTGCCGCCGGGCACGCGCGCGCTGTTCGCCACGGCGCTGCGCTTCGACTTCCTGTTCTGGGCGGCGCCGAGGCTGGCCCGCGACGCCGTGCTGCGCGGCATTCTCGCGACGCCGCCGGCGGTGGTCGCCGCAGCCAGTCCAGCGGAGCAGGCCCGGGTGGCGCAGATGATCCGGCAGATCCTGCCGGTCAGGCCGCGCCGGCAGGGCATGCTGAACGACGCCGCCGTGCTGGCGGACATCGGCCGCTACGACCTCGAATCGATCACCACGCCGACCCTGCTGATCAGCGCCGAGGACGACCTGTTCGGCACCTGCGCCATCGCCCGCTACACCGCCGAGCACCTGCCGGACGCCCGCCTGGTGAGTTATGCGAGCGGCGGGCATCTGTGGGTCGGCCATCACGATGCGGTGCTGGCCGAGATCGTCGCCTTTCTGCGGTCGCCGGCGATTGAGCCCGAGGTGCCCGGCGCGTAGGCTTGACGGGCGCACCGGGGGAGAGACCGCAGTGAGCGCATCGCCGAAGACGCTGCCCAAGACCAGCTTCGCCATGGTGCAGACTGCACCGCGCGTGCTCGAGCCACGCGACCTGCCCATTCCCGACATCGACGACGACTCGGCCATTCTCGCGCTCGAGGCCTGCGGCATCTGCGGCAGCGACTACGAGCAGTTCGAGGGGCTGCTGCGCACGCCCATGCCCGTGGTGCCCGGCCACGAGCCGCTGGGCACCATCGCCCGCATCGGCGACCGCGCCGCCGCCCGCTGGGGCGTCGACGTCGGCGACCGGGTGGCGGTGGAGACCATGATCTCGTGCCGTCACTGCCAGCCGTGCCTGGGCGGCAGCTACCACCTCTGCGACCATCGTAAGATCTACTCCTACATCCCGGTCACCGAGGCGCCCGGGCTGTGGGGCGGCTACGCCCAGTACATGTACCTGCACCCCAACAGCGTCGTGCACCGCATGCGCGCCGACCTGCGTCCCGAGATCGCGGCCATGTTCAACCCGCTGGGCGCCGGCTTCCGCTGGGCGGTGGAGATGCCGCGCACCCAGCCCGGCGACACCGTGGTGATCCTCGGACCGGGGCAGCGCGGCCTGGCCTCGGTGATCGCCTGCCGCGAGGTGGGCGCCGGCACCATCATCGTCACCGGGCTGGCCGCCGACGCCGACAAGCTGGCGCTGGCGCGCGTGTTCGGAGCCGACCACACCATCGACGTCGACAACGAGGACCCGGTGCACCGGGTCAAGGAGCTGACCGGCGGCCGCGGCGCCGACGTGGTGGTGGACGTCAGCGCCTACGCCACCAAGCCGGTGGCCGACGCCCTGTCCATGGCACGTCCGGGCGGCACCGTGGTGCTGGCCGGGGTCAAGGGCTTCAAGGCCGTTGAGCGCTTTGTTTCCGACCTGGTGGTGATGAAGGAGCTGAACATCCGTGGCGCCATTGGCGTGACGTCCACCGGCTACCGGAGCGCCATCCGTCTGATCGAGTCGGGCCGCGTGCCCATCGAGCGCATGCACACCCACGACTTCCCGCTGGCCGAAGCCGAACTCGCCATCCGCACCCTGGCCCGGGAGATCGAAGGCGAGTCGTCCATCCACAGCACCCTGCTGCCGCCGCGCTGATGGGCGCCCGCGACCCCCGCATCGACGCCTACATCGACCGGGCAGCACCGTTCGCGCAGCCGATTCTCCATCATCTGCGCGACATCGTGCACGGCGCCTGCCCAGCGATCGAGGAGGACGTGAAATGGGGGTTCCCGCACTTTCTGCACCACGGCATCGTCTGCAGCATGGCGGCATTTCAGCGGCACTGCGCGTTCACCTTCTGGCGCCCCGAACCACTGGGCCTCGAGGCGCCTGCCGGCCGCAACCGCGCCATGGGTCAGTTCGGGCGCATCACCGGCATCGGCGACCTGCCATCGCGCGCCGTGCTGACCCGGTACGTGAAGCAGGCGGCCGCGTTGAACGCCAGCGGCGCCAAGGCTGCGCGACCGGAGCCCAAGGCAAAGACCGTGCGCGTGCCACCCGCCCTGGCGGAGGCGCTGCAGAGCGACGCGGCGGCGCGGGCGGGGTATGAGCGGCTCACGCCCGCACAGCGCCGCGACTACGCCGCCTGGATCGACGACGCCAAGCGCGATGAGACCCGCCGGCGCCGGCTGGCGACGGCGGTCGAGTGGCTGCGCGAGGGCAAGCCGCGGGACTGGAAGTACCGCTGACGGCGCCATGGCGACCGCTGGAAAACGCAGGCGGCTGACCCTACTCTGCCCTGCACCGCAGGGAGGGGAGACGACATGCGCTACGGCCTGATACTGGCTGCGCCCACCATCGCCGGGCAGGTGCGCGCCGCCCAGCGCGCCGAGGCCGCCGGCTTCGAATCGGTGTGGACCACGGAGTTCTTCAACGCCCACGGCCTGGTGCGGCTCACCGCCGTGGCCGCCGCCACCCAGCGGGTGCAGGTGGGCACCGCCATCGCCTACGCGTTCATGCGCACGCCCATGCTGGCGGCGTCGGCCGCCATGGACATCGACGAGCTGTCCGGCGGGCGCATGATCCTGGGCCTCGGCAGCGGCACCGAGCGCATGAACCGCGACTGGTACTCCATGCCGTTCGACGCCCCGCCGGCGCCGCGCATGCGCGACGCCATCGGCCTGATCCGCGCCGCCTTCGACGCCCAGGGCGGCGGCGGCCTGCGCTACGACGGCCCGCACTATCAGGTGAACATCCCCGCCTTCGCCCGGCCGCGGGCGCCGCGGCCGCGGGTGCCCATCGGCGTCGCCGCGGTGAACAAGGGCATGATCCGCATCGCGGCCGCCTGCGCCGACTACCTGATCGGCCACCCGGTCTACACCCGCCGCTACATCCGCGAGGTGGTGCTGCCGGCGCTCGACGGCAGCGCCTGCGAGCTGCTGCCCTACGTGGTCACGGCAGTGCACGCGAACCGCGAGCAGGCCCGCGCCGAGGCCCGGGGTCAGATCGCCTTCTACTACACCACCCGCCTGTACCACTCGATTCTGGCCGTGCACGGCTGGGAGGCGGCCGGCGCCGCCATCGCCGACGCCTTCCGCCGCGGCGACTTCAAGGCCATGACGGCCGCGGTGAGCGACGAGCTGCTGGACGAGATCGCCATCGCCGGCACCCCGGACGAGGTGCGGGAGCGGCTCTCCGCATGGGACGGCCTCGCCGACCACGTGCTGCTCTACAGCCCCAGCGTGGGCATGAAGGGCGAGCGCGTGGCGGAGAACGTGGACGCCATCATCGACACCTTCGCCCGCTGAATCGAACCAGGGAGACGACCATGCCCGCCAACGCACGCGACATCGCCTTCGACGACAAGATCGCCAAACGCTTTCTGGGGCACAGCAAGGGCGGTGGCGGCCTGCCCGAGTATCTCGGCTTCGAGCTGACCGACGCCGGGCCGGGCTACATGGTGGGCCGGTTCAGCGTCCGCGACGAGCTGCTCACCCCGTTCGGCAACATGCACGGCGGCGTGCTGTCGGCGTTCTGCGACCATCTGCTCGGCTGCGTGTGCTACCCGGCCATGAAGCCGGGGCAGTGGGCGGCCACCACGGAGTTCAAGATCAACCTCACGGCGCCGGTGAGCGGCGGCGTGGTGGAGGGCCGCGCGGAGATCGTGAACCTCTCCCGCACCCAGGCCATCGTCCGCATCGACATCAGCAACGACGGCCGACTGTCGGCGGTGGCCCAGGGCACGGTGACCATCCGCGATCCGCGTTAGGCGCGGGCCTGCGTTAGACGCGGGGCAGCGCCGCCGCCAGCCGCGCGGCCAGGGCACGGCCGCTCAAAAAGGCGGCCTCGGCGCCATCGCCGAGACAGCCGTCGCCGCCATAGCCGAGGCCCAGCGCCGCATCGACCAGACACGGCTCGCCCAGGGCGCGCGCCACCCGCGCGTAGCGCCAGCGGTGGGCCTGCGCGTGCACGACGTCGACCCCGTTGCCGATGCTCGCGCGAAACCGATCGAGCAGGGCGGCCGCCACGTCCGCAGCGTCGTCCTCCAGATAGCGCGCGCTCCAGGCCGCGGTAGCGTGCAGCACGTACAGTCCCGGTCCGGCGGGACGCTGCGGCTTGTGGTGGTCGGCCGTGATGCCGGCGATGTCGCCAGCGGCCGCAGACCAAGGCAACGGCCAGGGCGTGCGGGTCGCCACCATCAGCGCCCAGCAGGGATCGAAAGCCACCGTGCCGAGCCGCCCGGTCAGCGTGCCCGGCGGCAGCAGCTCCACCGCTTGCGGCGCCGGGGTGGCGACGGCCACGGCCGCGAACGGGCCCGGCACCGCGCCCGCCTCGCCCTCGAGCCGCCACATCCCGGCTGCGTCGCGAGCCAGGGCCGTGATCCGAGTGCCGGTGACAACCTGCACGGCATCCGGCAACTCGCCCACCAGCCGCGACTGGCTCGGCACGCCGACCCACTCGTCGCTGCCCGGCGCGGACGGGCGCTGCCATTGCGCCGCCGCCGGCAGCGCGCGCAGATGGGCGAGGAAGGCCGGGTCGGCGGCCGCCACCGACGGGGCACCGTGATCGAACCGCCAGGCGCTGGCAGCAGCGCCGTCCACCCGCCGGGTGGCCAGGCGGCCGCCCAGGCCGCGGCTCTTCTCGAGCAGGGTGACGTCGAGTCCGGCTTCCGCCAGCGCCCGGGCACAGGTCACGCCGGCCATGCCGGCGCCGATGACGGCGATGTTCATGGCCGGCATGATGGCGGCTCGCCGCGTCGAGCGCGAGCCGCGCGGGTAGCCCGGGGCGTTTATACTCGCCTGGGACAACAGGGAGCAGGCGTATGGATCTCGGCGTGAAGGACAAGGTGGCCATCGTTACCGGCGGCACCCACGGCATCGGCCGGGCGGCGGCAGAGCGCCTCGCCAGCGAAGGCGCGCGGGTGGCGCTGGTAGCGCGTACCCAGGCGGACCTGGACGCGGTGGCGGCCGAGGTGGCGGCGGCCACCGGCGGCGAGGTGATCGGCGTCGCCGCCGACGTCGCCGACGAGGGCTCGGTGCGGGACATGGTGCAGAGCGTGGCCGAGCGTTGGGGCCGCATCGACATCCTGATCAACAATGCCGGCACCTCGTCCGCCGCCCGCTTCGAGGACATGACCAACGCCCAGGTGATGGAGGACTTCACCCTCAAGGTCATGGGCGCCATCTACTGCACCCGCCACGCGCTGCCGTGGCTGAAGAAGACCCGGGGCGCCATCTGCAACACCACCACGCCGGGCGGCAAGGCGCCAGCCGCGGGCACCCAGCCGACGGCGCTGTCCCGGGCCGCCGGCATCTCGCTGACCAAGACCTGGTCCAAGGAGTTCGCCGCCGACGGCGTGCGGGTCAACACGGTGTGCGTCGGCCTGCTGAAGAGCCGTCAACACGAGCGGCGCTGGGCGGAGGCCCGGAAGGCCGACCCGACCCACACGCTGGACGACCACTACGCCGCCATGGGCCGCCACGTGCCCATGCAGCGGGTGGGCGAGGCCAGCGAAGCCGGCGACGTCATCGCCTTCCTCTGCTCCGACGCGGCCGGCTACGTCACCGGCGCTTCGGTCAACGTCGACGGCGGCATGTCTCCCGTCGTCTGAGGGACTTGCACCGGAGGCCAAGCGGTCGCGATCCGCGGCGCGAGCCCATCACAGCCAGTAGGCCGCGAGCCGCGCCACGCGTTCCTGCAATCGCAGCAGCAGCGATCGTCGCTGCCAGTTGTGCAACGAGATCTTTGTCGACTGGCGCAGGTCGTCGGCGAACATCTGCTCCATTTCCTCGGCGAAGGATCGGCTCAGCACCACCGCATTGATCTCGTCGTTGTGCAGAAAGCTGCGCCAATCGATGTTGGTGGAGCCTATGGTCGACCAGACGCCATCCACGGTGATGGTCTTGGCATGCATGACCGCCCCCTGACGCTCATGGACGTGCACGCCACCGCGCAGCAGCTCAGCGTAGTGCGACCGGCCGAGGTGAAACACCGCCCACGAGTCGGAGTAGCTCGGTAGCACCACTCTCACTTCGACGCCCCGCGCGGCCGCGTCTACAAGGGCCTTGCGAAGCTGAATGTCGGGGGCGAAGTAGGCAACGGTCAGGAACACGCGCTTGGTCGCGCGTTCGATGGCCGAGACCAGGGTGAGGTACATCAGGCTGCCGGGATTGTCCGGCGTGGTGCCGATCGCCCTGACGATGTCGTCGCCCTGAGCCTCGATGTCCGGAAAGTAGCGTTCGCTGGAGACCAGGCTGGCGCCCTGCCGCGTCCAGGTGTCCAGAAACAGCTTCTGGAACTCGGCCACCACCGGCCCTTCGATGCGCAGATGGGTGTCGCGCCAGCCCGACAGGGGTTGAGCCTGAACATCGGAATCATGCCCCACACGCCTGCCCAGGGGCGCGCTCGAGTAGCTCGCATCGATGT
This sequence comes from Pseudomonadales bacterium, assembly GCA_040219935.1. Lineage (GTDB taxonomy): Bacteria > Pseudomonadota > Gammaproteobacteria > Pseudomonadales > Azotimanducaceae > UBA7803. The sequence continues at coordinate 95,642 of JAVJUA010000020.1, forward strand.
TGATGCCGCCGGTGAACGCGGTGTGTCCATCCACGATCAGCAGCTTGCGATGGTCGCGGTTGTTGAGGCGCCAGGTCCGCGGCGCGTCGGCCAGCGGGCTGGCCGGATTGAACTCGAGCACGGTGACGCCGGCATCTCGGAGCCGGTCGAAGAAAGCGGCCGGCGTCGTGAAGCCACCGATGCTGTCGTAGACGACGTTTACCTCGACGCCGGCCGCACTGCGTGCCACAAGCAGATCGGCCAGCTCCGTGCCGATGGCGTCATCGCCGAAAATGTAGGTTTCCAGGTTGACGTGGTCCTGCGCCGAACGGATGGCGTCGAACATGGCCCTGAACGTCTCGGGACCGTTCCACAGCAACGTCAGCCGGTTGCCGATCACCAGCGGGTTGTCCGGATCGAGCCCCTGTTCGAATGCCAGATGCTGCTCTAGTAGCTCATCGGCAGGATCGTGAGCATCATCCAGCCCGTCCAGGATCCTCTCCCCGCGCGCGGCAGAGACCAGTCCGTCACCGTCCTCGAAGACGACGGTCGGGTCGACATGTACCGCCATCGCGTCGTTGGAATTCGGCAGGGACAGGCAGCCCCAGACGCCCAGAGAGACCCCGGCGCACAGCACTCCGGCCAGAGCGATCCGGCCGTTAATCATCCAGATTGAGTTTCTTCTTGACGTCCCCATAGCCAGCTTGAACATCTCCGAGCGACTCGTCGATCTTGCCTTCGACCTCGAGGCGCTTGTTGCCCACCAGCACGCCGGCCGCGGCCTTGACCTTGCCCTTGACCCGCTTTACCCGCCCTTTGACCTGATCTTTGTTCATCTGCATTCCTTTACGGTAAACGGCAGACCGCGCGACGGGGCTCTGCCCGCAGCAGCAATCGACAGCGGCAGCCTGAGGCCGTCGGCGATCGCCGTCTGTGCGGTACGGAACACAATGGTGCCGGGCACGCTGCTGGTCAGCCTCGAACACTGCGGAATCTTGGTCCTCGGCGGCCTTCTCGGCTACGATTCCCGCTCTGCCACCACGACTGGGAGCCGAGGCCATGACCGAAGCCGAGACCCTGCCGCATGTTGCCGACGAAGCCTGGTCGATGCCGCTGGCAGACATCGACGTCAGCCGCCCGGAGCTGTTCATGACCGACAGCCACTGGGACTACTTCCGCCGCCTGCGGAAGGAAGATCCGGTGCACTACTGCGCCACAAGCCCGTTCGGCCCTTACTGGTCCATCACCCGGTTCCGCGACATCATGGCCATCGAGGCCAATCACGAGGACTTCTCCTCCGCCGACGGCATCGTCCTGGCGGACCGGCCCGCCGACTTTCAGACCACCAACTTCATCTCCATGGACCCGCCCAAGCACGACGTGCAGCGCAAGACCGTGCAGGGGGTGGTGGCGCCCATGAACCTGGCGAAGCTCGAGGCCACCATCCGCGAGCGCGCCGCGCGCATTCTCGACGCGGTGCCGGTGGGCGAGGAGTTCAACTGGGTTGACCGGGTGTCCATCGAGCTCACCACCCAGATGCTGGCCACCATCTTCGACTTCCCGTTCGAGGAGCGGCGCAAGCTCACCTACTGGTCGGACATGGCCACCTCCGGCGAGCTGGCCGGCGGGCCGACGCCGGAGCCGGTGCGGCGGGCGGCGCTGCTGGAATGCCTGGAATACTTCACCAAGCTGCGCGACGAGCGCATCAACGAGGCGCCGAAGCCCGACCTGCTGTCGATGCTGGCCCACGGCAAGGACACGCGCGACATGCCGCCCATGGAGTTCCTGGGCAACCTCATCCTGCTGATCGTCGGCGGCAACGACACGACGAGGAACTCCATCTCCGGCGGCGTGCTTGCCCTGAACGAGAACCCAGCGGAGTACGACAAGCTGCGCAACGGCGTGGCGCAAGGGGACATCACGCTCATCCCCAACATGGTCTCGGAGATCATCCGCTGGCAGACGCCGCTGGCCTACATGCGCCGCACCGCGAAGCGCGACGTCGAGTTCGGCGGCAAGACCTTCCGCCAAGGCGACAAGATCGCCATGTGGTACGTCTCCGGCAACCGCGACGAGGAGGTCATCCCCGACCCCGACCGGTTCTGGATCGACCGGCCCAACGCCCGTCACCACCTGTCGTTCGGCTTCGGCGTGCACCGCTGCATGGGCAACCGCCTGGCGGAAATGCAGCTCAGGGTGCTGTGGGAGGAGATCATGAAGCGATTCCGGATGATCGAGATCACCGGCCCCATCGAGCGGGTGCAGTCGAGCTTCGTGAAGGGATACGCTTCCATGCCGGTGCGCGTGCATCCCTGGTAGGTACCGCCCGCGGCTGAATCACAACGATCCGAAGAGGCTCCCGTCATGGCCATCTCTCTATACGACGTCACCGTCTCGTCGTTCCAGCAGACGCTGGACGCCGTCACCGGCTTCCTCGCCAAGGGCCGAGCCCACTGCGAGGCCAACGGCATCGACCTGAACACCGTCGTCGAGACGCGCCTGTATCCGGACATGGCGCCGTTCCGCTTCCAGCTCATCTCGGTGGCGCACCACTCCCTGGGCGCCCTCAAGGGGGCGCAGGCCGGCGTCTTCAAGCCGCCGTCCGGGCCCGACCACGACTACGCGGGCCTCGAGCAGCTGGTGCGGGAGGCACGCAGCGGCCTCGACGACTTCAGCCGTGAGGCCGTGGAGGCGCTGCAGGGCAGGGACATGGTTTTCCAGCTCGGCGACCGGCAGATGCCCTTCCTGGTCGAGGACTTCCTGATGACGTTCTCGCTGCCCAACCTGCATTTCCACGCCACCACCGCCTACGACATTCTGCGCATGCAGGGCGTGCCGCTGGGCAAGCGCGACTACCTGGGCGCGCTGCGCATGAAGCGATGAGTCCGTCTCGGGCTCTGGTGTGGCTGTCGTGGCTGCTGGCGCTGTGGTGGCTGGCGGCCTGTCAGGGGCCGCTGCCGGTCCGGGTCGCGGATGAAGCTTCCGTCGACGCGGCCCGCTTCGCGGGCGCCCTGGCCATGCCCGACCGCTTCAGCGCCGACGCTGCGCAGGCGGTGCTGAACGCCGGCGGCAACGCGGTGGACGCCGGCATCGCCGCCGCGTTCGTGCTGGCGGTGACGCTGCCGGAGGCGGGCAACCTGGGTGGCGGCGGCTTTCTGCTCGCCCACGTGGACGGTGAGGCAGCCTTTCTCGACTACCGCGAAACCGCGCCGGCGGCCGCCCACCGTGACGTCTATCTGGATCAGACCGGCGCCGTGATCGACGGCGCCAGCCTGGTGGGCCATCGCGCCGCCGGGGTGCCTGGCACCGTGGCCGGGTTGTGGGCCGCGCATCAGCGCTGGGGCACCCGGCCTTGGGCCGAGCTGGTGGCGCCGGCGGTGGCACTGGCTGGCGACGGCTTCGAGGTGCCCCCCGGGCTCGCCGCCAACATCACCGACGAGGCGGCCGGCTTTCGCGGCCGCACCAACTTCGACGCCTACTTCGGCGCCGCCACCGCCGGCAGCCGCTGGCGGCAGCCGGAGCTGGCCGCCACCCTGGCGCGCATCCGCGACCGCGGGCCCGAGGATTTCTACCGCGGCGAGACCGCGCGGTTGCTGGCCGATGACATGGCTGCCAACGGCGGCCTCATCACCCTGGCGGATCTGGCCGCCTACCGGGTCGTCTGGCGGGCGCCGCTGACGGCGCGCTGGCGCAGCTACGACGTGGTCACGGCGCCGCCGCCGAGCTCGGGCGGCTTCGGCGTGATTCAGCTGCTCGGCATGAAGGCCGCGCTCGACCCGCTGTTCGCCGGCGCGCCGGTGAACTCCACCCGCTACGTGCATCTGGTGGCCGAGATGCAGAAGCGCGTGTTCGCCGACCGTGACGAGTACCTGGGTGATGCCGACTTCGTCGACGTGCCCACCGCGGCGCTGATCGCCGACGACTACATCGCCCGCCGCGCCGCCGAGGTCGATGCCAACGCCATCAGCAACCTGGACGCCGCCGAGCCGGGCCTGGCCGAAGGCCTTCACACCACCCACTTCTCCATCGTCGACCGCCACGGCAACGCGGTGTCGAACACCTACACCCTGAACACGTCGTTCGGCAGCGGCGTGGTGGTGCCCGGCGCGGGGTTTCTGCTGAACAACGAGATGGACGACTTCAGCGCCAAGCCGGGCGTGCCCAACGTCTACGGCGTGATCGGCAACGAGGCCAACGCCATCGCCCCCGGCAAGCGGCCGCTGTCTTCCATGTCGCCCACCCTGCTGCTCGAGAACGACCGGGTGCGCATGGCCGTAGGAACGCCCGGCGGCTCGACCATCTTCGGCTCGGTGTTCCTGACCATCGCCGCCATCGTCGACGGCAGCCTCGACCCGGCGTCGGCGCTGGCGCTGCCGCGCTTTCATCATCAGCTGCTGCCACCCGACCTGATCACCTTCACCCCCAGCCGGCCCCTGCCCGAGACCACGGTGGCCGGGCTGCAGCGTCTCGGGTACCGGGTCGAGCCGCATGCGTGGGAATTCGGCGACGTGCAGGTGGTGTGGCGCGACGACGGCGGCTGGCAGGCGGCTTCCGACCCCCGCCATCGCGGCAGCGCCCGGGTGCTCACGGCAGGCAAGGATACGCCATGACCGCGTTCGTCCCGTGGCGCATCGCCGCACCGCTGCTGGTCATGCTCATGCTGACGTCCGGCTGCACGCCGCCCCAGGAGCAGGACGAGGCACCGGCCGACGCCGCGCATCCGCTGGCGGCCGAACTCGCCGCCCTGCTTGCTGCCGAGCCCGCGGGCACGCCGGCCTTGCCCGGCGCCATGCTGCGGGTGGAGGCGCCGACCATCGCCCTGCGCTGGTCGGGCGCTGCCGGGGTGTCGGACCTGGAGACCACAACCCCCCTGGACCCGGGTCAGACCCTGCGCATCGCCAGCATCACCAAGACCTTCGTGGCCGCGGCCGTCCTGCGGCTGGCCGAGCAGGGCCGCCTCGACCTCGACGAGCCCATCGCCCGTCACCTGCTGCCCGCCACCCGCGCGGTGCTGCGCAACGGCGGCTACCCGCCGGACGTCATCACCGTGCGCATGCTGCTCGCCCACACCAGCGGCCTCTACGACTACGCCACCAGCGACGCCTTCTTCGCGCGTGTGATCGCCGAACCGGGCCACCGCTGGAGCCGCAACGAGCAGCTGCAGCTCGCCATGACCGCGGGGAGCCGCTACGGCGAGCCCGGCGCCGTGTTTCGCTACAGCGACACCGGCTACATCCTGCTCGGCGAGGTGCTGGAGATGGTCACCGACCGGGACATGCCGGTGGCGGTTCGGGAGCTGCTCGACCTCGACGGCCTCGGCCTCGAGCACACCTGGTTCGAGACCCTGGAACCGGAGCCTGGCGACGCCCCCGACCGCGCCCACCAGTACCACGACGGCACCGACGCCACCGGCATCGACGCCTCGGTGGACCTCTATGGCGGCGGCGGGCTGGTCTCCACCCTGCCAGACCTGACCCGGTTCTTCCGCGCCCTGGTCGGCGGCCGCGTCTTCGAACGCGAGGAGACCCTGGCGGCGATGCTGGCGGCGTCGCCGCAGAGCACGGCCGACAGCGGCGACGGCTACGGTCTCGGCCTCGCCCGGCACCGGGTCGGCGCCCTGGACTGCTACGGCCACGGCGGCTACTGGGGCATCGTCGTCTGGCACTGCCCGGCCGTCGACGTCACCGCGGCGGCCGCGGTCACCGACACCAGCGCCGACCAGGCGCTGGCGCGCCTGCAGCGCAACGCCGTCACCCTGGCCGCCGACGCGGCGGCCGCCGCCGGGCCCTGAACTGCCTCAACCGAAGCCGCCGAACAGGCGCTGGTGCTCGCGGACGATGCGCTCGGTCTGCGCCGGATCCGGCGCGGTGGAGTAGTCGCCGAGGCCGTAGGTGCCGCCGAGCAGCAGCACGTCGGAGCGCGAGAACATGTACAGGCTGTCGCTGCCGCCGCCGATGGTCAGGTAGTCCACGTCCGGATCCGGCGGCAGCAGCACGAGTTGCCCCCGGGCCGGCGTCAGCTCGGCATCGCCGAACAGCACCGCAGCGCCGAGGCCGGTGCAGTTGAAGATCACCGGCTCCGGCAGCGCCAGCACCTGGCCGCGGTCGGCGAAGTCGCGAATCACCACCCGGCCGCCGGCGCGCTGGAAGTCGGCGGTGAGCTCCCGCAGAAACACGCCCGGCTCTACCAGCATGGTCAGCGACGCTCGCACGTAGGGCACGGGGAACGGGTGTTGTCCGGGGCCGAGATCTACCGTGTACGGATACAGGTCGGCGAAATCCTCATCGGCAGCAGCGCCGAAAGGTCGCTCGCTCAGCCGGTACAGCTCCATCCAGCGCACGCCGTAGCCGGGCCCGAGGCTGGTGAAGGCATGGTGGGCGATGCCGGCGGCGTAGCCGAGGCGGGCCTTGAACGCGTCGCTGGACACCTTGGGGTCGTGGACGCTGTAGGGCCCCCACTCGCCCCCGGCTACGCTGGACACCGTATGCCGGAACGGGTCACGGGTGTAGATGGTCACCGACCAGCCGGCGTCCTGCAGCAGCCGCGCCGTGGTGAGCCCCATGACGCCGCTGCCCACCACGGCGGCCGCCCCGGGACGCAGACCGGCCACCTCGCGTACGGCCAGCGCCGACGAGCCCCAGGACAGGGTGATGCCGGCGCCGCCGTGCCCGTAGTTGTGCACCACCCGCTTGTCGTCGAAGACCTCGGTGCCGACCACGAACCCCGACGGCCGGTACGGCCGGTGCCCCACCACCACGCGGATGACGTTGTCCATGGACACCCGGGGCGCCACCAGCGGCCGGCGCGAGTAGGGCCTGGAGAAGACCGGCACCCGGGGCGCCGACGCGCAGGCGCTCAGCGCGGCCAGCACCAGCCCGGCGCCCGCCGCACCCAGGACGCGGCGGCGGGTGGCCGCCGTCATGCCGCCACCCTGCGGGCCGCCGGGCGCAGCAGCCACCACTCGGCCACCACCAGGTTGGGCACCCAGCAGAGCCAGGCGACGGTCAGGTAGGCGTGGTCGAACGACCAGCCCAGCGCGCCCGTGAGCAGGCCGAGCTCGAGGCGCAGAGTCACGGCGGCAAAGGTGAGCGCGAAGTTACGCACCATCCAGCGGCGATGACCATCGATGTCGCCGGCACGGATGGCCCCGTAGGCGCGGGCGCCGCTGTACAGCCACAGCGCGCCGAGCATGGTGAACCCCACGGTGGTGGGCGGGCCGCCATGGGCGATGCCGGCGATGGCCAGGCCGCCGATGCCGCCCACCAGCACCGCGCCGAGGTAGATGCGCCCGACCCAGCGATGCAGGGCCAGATGCCGCTGCCGCAGCCGGGCGCTGAACTGAAAGCCACCGATCAGCAACGCCAGGCCGCTGCCGAGGAAGTGGACGGAGGCGTACCAGGGCATGCCCATCAGGCGGGCGTGGAAATCCGGGTTGAGGGCCGGAACGAACGGGAACGCGAGCCCGTAGCAGGCGATCGGCACCGACAGCGCGATGACCAGCGCCAACCCCCAGGCGCCCCGCCCCTGGCTCAACAGAGGCTGCTGCCCGCCCATCACGACATGGCTCACGGCGGTTTCCGTTGGTAGTGGACGGACGACTTTATATCGTCAGCGCACGCGGACCGCCAGCGGCGGCTGCGGTCTGACGCTGCCAGACAAAGGCGATCACGTTGAGGCAGCGTGGCAGTTGTGCTCCAATGCGTCCCGTTCGACCCGGCGACCGATTACGACAATGCGCCGGCCTGCTGGAGCCCGACAAGCAGACCCATGCGCGATTACTTCATCCGGCGCACGCTACTCATCATCCCCACGCTGATCGGCATCACCCTGCTGGTCTTCATGGTGACCCGCTTCGTGCCCGGCGGACCGCTCGAGCGCGCCATCATGGAGGCCCAGGCGGCGAGCCTGACGTCGGGCGTGCAGCGCAGCACCGGCCAGGGCATGGCGCTCTCGGAGGCGCAGCTTCAGCAGCTTCGCGAGTACTACGGCTTCGACAAGCCCTGGTACCAGAGCTACGTGATCTGGGTGGGCAGCGTGCTGCGAGGCGACCTCGGCACCAGCTACCGCTACAACGAACCGGTGTGGGACGTGATCCGCGAGCGCTTCCCCATCAGCCTGTTCTACGGGCTGGTGAGCCTGGTGATCACCTATCTGGTGTGCATTCCGCTCGGGGTGGTGAAGGCCATCGGCCACCGCAGCGTGATGGACAACGTCACCTCCATCCTCGTGTTCGCCGGCTACGCGGTGCCCGGCTACGTGCTCGGCGCGCTGCTGCTGCTGTTTTTCGCGGTAGAGCGCGACTGGTTTCCCATGGGTGGCTTCACCAGCTACGACTTCGCCATGCTCTCGACCGGCGAGAAGGTGCTGGACGTGCTGCATCACGCGACCCTGCCGCTGATCTGCTACCTGATCGGCAGCTTCGCGGTCACCACCATGCTCATGAAGAACAACCTGATGGACAACCTGGCGGCCGACTACGTGCGCACCGCGGTCGCCAAGGGCGTGCCGTTCAAGCGCGCCGTGTCAGGGCATGCGCTGCGCAACTCGCTGATCCCCATCGCCACCACCTTCGGCCAGAACATCACCCTGCTGGTGGGCGGTTCGTTCCTGATCGAGACAATCTTCGACATCGACGGCTTCGGCCTGCTCGGGCTCACCAGCATCTTCGACCGCGACTATCCGGTGGTGATGGGCATCGTCCTGCTGGCGAGCCTGCTGCTGCTGATCGGCAACATTCTCTCTGACATCCTGGTGGCCCTGGTGGACCCCCGGGTGCGGTTCCAGTAGCGCCGTGCGCCTGAACCCGCTTACGGTCCGCAAGCTGAAGCGCTTCCGCGAGATCCGCCGCGGCTACTACTCCGCGATTCTGCTGGCGGTGCTGACGGTGCTGTCGCTCGGCGCCGAGCTTCTGGTGAGCGACCGGGCCGTCGCCGTGCGCTACGACGGCGAGTGGTACTTCCCCACCTACGCCGACGTGAAGCTGGGAGCCGAGTTCGGCCTCACCGGCACGGCGGCGGTTACGCCCGTGGACTATCGCGCCCTGGCGGAGCGGTTCGCGGGCACCGACGACCGGGTCATCATGCCGCTGGTGCCGTGGGGGCCCCAGGCCAACGATGCCGTGGACGGGGTGCTGCGCGCCCGGGCGCCCGACTTCGAGCGCGAGCACTACCTGGGCACCGACTCCACCGGCCGCGACATCCTGGCCCGGCTGGTCTACGGCTTCCGCACCGCGATCCTGTTTGCCGCCGCGTTCACCGTGCTCACCTACGCCATCGGCATCAGCATCGGCTGCGCCATGGGCTACTTCGGCGGTGTGTTCGATCTCCTGTTTCAGCGCCTGATCGAGATCTGGTCGAACATTCCATTCCTGTACATGGTGATCATCGTCTTCTCGGTGATCCCCAGCACCTTCGAGATTTCGACCCGGATCGGCATTCTGCTGCTCATCATGGTGCTGTTCAGCTGGACGGGGCTCACCTACTACATGCGTACCGAGACCTATCGCGAGAAGGCCCGAGACTACACCGCCGCGGCGCTGGTGCTCGGGGCCAGCACCGCGCGGGTGATCTTCCGCCACATCCTGCCCAACACCATCGCCACCATGATCACGTTCGTGCCGTTTACGGTGGTCAGCGCCATCACCGCCATCACCGCGCTGGACTTTCTGGGCTGGGGCCTGCCGCCACCCACCCCCAGCATCGGCGAGCTGCTGAAGCAGGGCACGGCCAACCTCACCACCGCCCCCTGGATCGTGACCTCCGCCTTCGCGGTTCTGGTGTTCGTGCTGGCGGTGGTCACCTTCATCGGCGAGGCCGTGCGCGAAGCGTTCGACCCCAAGAAATTCACCTACTACCGATGACCCGATCCCGCGGAGGACCCGACATGCAGTACCCACAGGCCCGACGCCGCACGCCACTTCCGCTCACGGCGCTGCTGCTGGCCGCCATCCTGGCCGGCTGCGGCGGTGGCGGCGATGACCCGGCTGCCGCCAGCGCCGACCATGAGGCCCGCAAGGCAGCGATGCTGGCGCACATGCAGGCCCACTTCGACACCGAGCCATCCCTGCCGCCGGCCGTGGGCGAAGCGCTGGAGCGGGGCGAGGTCACCCAGGAGGAAATCGACCGCCGCGCCGCCGCCGGCGAGTACGAGCGCTTCTTCCAGTTCCTGACGCCGGCCGATCTGCCGGCGGACCTGGCCTGGGAGAACGGCGCCGACCTGCCCGAGGTCGGCAGCCCGGAAGCGCGCCAGGGGGGCACTTTGTACTCGGCGATTCAGGACTTCCCGCGCACCCTGCGCCTGCTCGGCCCCGATGCCAACGGCAGCTTCCGTCCGTGGCTGCTGGACGACACGGCCATGAACTTCGCCCGCCGCCACCCCAACGTCACGACCATCGACGACCAGGGCAACTTCCGCTACTACCCCGGCATCGCCGAGGCCTGGACCATGGACCGGGAGAGCCGGCGCGTGTTCGTGCGCATCGATCCCGCCGCCCGCTTCAACGACGGCGAGCCCATCACCACCGACGACGTGATGTTCAGCTTCTACTTCTGGCAGCAGCCCTGGGTGCAGGCACCCTGGTACAACAACTTCTTCTCGCGCAACTTCGAGCACGTCACCCGCTACGACGAGCACACCTTCAGCGTCACGCTGCCGGAGGCCAAGCCCAACATGATCGGCCGCATGCTCGAGCTCGAGCCCATGCCGCTGCACTTCTTCGCCGAGTTCGGCGAAGACTTCGTGCAGCGCTACCAGTGGCGCCACGTGCCGACGTCGGGCCCGTACCGCATCCGCGAGGAAGACCTGCGCAAGGGGCGCTCCATCACCCTGCGCCAGGTGGACGACTGGTGGGCGCGAGACAAGAAGCACTGGCGCTACCGCTTCAACCCGGACGCCGTGCACTTCACCGTGATCCGCGACATTGCCAAGGCCTTCGAGGCGTTCCGCAAGGGCGAGCTCGGCATGTTCAACGTCACCCTGCCGGAGTACTACTACGAGAAGCTGCCGGCAGACGACGAGCTGCTGAAGAACGGCTACGTGCATCGCGCCGTGTTCTACAACGACACGCCGCGGCCCACCTACGGGCTGTGGATCAACAGCGGCCGGCCGCTGCTGGACAACCAGGACATCCGCGTCGGCATTCACCACGCCACCAACTGGGAGAAGGTGATCGCCGAGTACTTCCGCGGCGACTACCAGCGCATGCGCACCTCGGCGGACGGCTACGGCGAGTTCACCCACCCGACGCTGGAAGCGCGGTCGTTCGACGTGGAGGCGGCGCTGGCTCGCTTTGCTGCCGCCGGCTTCACCCGCCGCGGCCCCGACGGCGTGCTGGTGAACGACGCCGGCACCCGGCTCAGCTTCAACCTGTCCACCGGCTACGAAGCGCTGAAGGACGTGCTCACCATCCTGCGGGAGGAGGCGCTGCAGGCCGGCGTCGAGTTCCGCCTCGAGGTGCTCGATGGCACGGCCGCCTGGAAAAAGGTCCAGGAGAAGCAGCACGACATCGCCTTCTCGGCATTCGCGGTGTCGCCGGAAATGTATCCGCGCTACTGGGAGACGTTCCACTCGGTCAACGCCTACGATGTGCCCTGGCTGGCCGACGGCAGCCCCAACCCCGACCGCAAGCTGAAGCCGCAGACCAACAACCTCACCTCCACGGCGCTGCCCGAACTCGACCGCCGCATCGAGGCCTATCGCGCCAGCGGTGACGTCGAGGAGATGAAGCGTCTGGCCTTCGAGATGGAGCAGATCCTCTACGAGGACGGCGCCTTCGTGCCCGGCTTCGTGATTCCGTTCTTCCGCACCGCCTACTGGCACTGGGTGCGCTGGCCGGAGGACTTCAACGTCAAGCTCGCCAGCTCAGCCGGCGACCACCACCTGTACTGGATCGACGAGTCGGAGCGGGAGCGGGTGCAGCAGGCGCGCCGCGCCGGCGAGGCGCTGCCGGCCAGCGACCGCGTGTTCGATCAGTACCGGGTGGAGTGACTGCCGTGGCCGGCAACGACGTGGTCCTGGACGTGCGCGACCTGGTGACCGCCTTCGACACCGAGGCGGGACGGGTACGCGCCGTGGACGGCGTCAGCTTCACGGTGCGCCGCGGCCGCACCCTGGGCATCGTCGGCGAGTCCGGCTGCGGCAAGACGGTGAGCGCACTCAGCATCATCCGCCTGCTGCCTCATCCCGCCGCCAGCATCCTGTCCGGCGAGGTGTGGTTCGAGGGCGAAGACCTGGCCGCTGCGCCCATCGAGCGGCTGCACGCGGTGCGCGGCAATCGCATCGGCATGATCTTCCAGGAGCCGATGACGGCGCTGAATCCGGTGCAGCCCATCGGCCGGCAGATCGCCGAGAGCCTGGCGCTGCACCGCGGCCTCGGCGGCCGCGACGCCCTGGAAGCGTGCGTCGAGATGCTGGACAAGGTCGGCATCCCGAGCCCGGAGGTCAGGGTCACCGAGTATCCTCACCAACTCTCCGGCGGCATGCGCCAGCGGGTGATGATCGCCATGGCGCTGATCTGCTCGCCGTCGCTGGTGATCGCGGACGAGCCCACCACCGCCCTGGACGTCACCATCCAGGCGCAGATTCTCGACCTGCTGGCGCAGATGCAGACCGATCTCGGCATGAGCATCATGCTGATCACCCACGACCTGGGCGTGATCGCCGAAACCTGCGACGACGTGGTGGTCATGTACGCCGGCCGGGTGGCCGAGCAGGGTAGCGTCGAGGCCGTGTTCGGCGCGCCGCGGCACCCCTACACGCGCGGCCTGCTGGCAGCTATTCCGCGGCTCAGCACGCCGCGCAAGACGCGCCTGCCCACCATCGACGGCATGGTGCCGGCCCTCACCGACATGCCCGAGGGCTGTCGCTTCAACAACCGCTGCCCCTACGCCGACGCCGTGTGCACGGCCAGCGACCCGGCGCTGGCCGGCGTGGCCGACGCCCCTGCGCCGGCGCTGCCGCACCGGGTCGCCTGTCACCACTGGCGGCGGGTCGCCGCCGGAGCCGGATCGTGAGCGACCGGCCGCTGCTCGAGGTGGAAGACCTGAAGGTGCACTTTCCGGTGAAGGGCGGCGTGCTGCTGCGCGCCCGCGCCGTCAACCACGCGGTGGACGGCGTCAGTCTGCACATCGCGCCCGGCGAGACCCTCGGGCTGGTGGGCGAGTCGGGCTGCGGCAAGTCGACCCTGGGCAAGGCCATCGTCCGCCTGCTGTCCCCGACCGCCGGGCGCATCACCTTCGACGGCCGCGACATTACCCGGCTGTCGCGGCGCGACATGAAGCCGATCCGCCGCGACGTGCAGATGATCTTCCAGGACCCGGCAGAGAGCCTGAACAGCCGCCACACGGTGGGCAGCCTGATCGGCGAGGCGTTCGACATCCACCGGGTGGGCGACGACGCCTGGCGGCAGCGGCGGGTCGCCGAACTGCTGGGCCTGGTCGGGCTGCCGGCGGCGGCCGCCGACCGCTTCCCGTTCGAGTTTTCCGGGGGCCAGCGGCAGCGCATCGGCATCGCCCGCGCCATTGCCCTGGAGCCCAAGCTGGTGGTCTGCGACGAGCCGGTGTCGGCGCTGGACGTATCGATCCAGAGCCAGATTCTGAACCTGCTGCTGGACCTGCAGCGCGACATGGGCCTCGCCTATCTGTTCGTGGCCCACGACCTGGCGGTGGTGAAGCACATCAGCGACCGCATCGCCATCATGTATCTGGGCCGGATCATGGAGAGCGGCGGCGCCGACGAGGTCTACGAGCGGCCGCGGCATCCGTACACGCGCGCCCTGATCGCGGCCATACCGGAGCCCGACCCGGGGCGGCGCGGCCAGTCGCGCACCATCCTGCAGGGCGACGTGCCGAGCCCCATCGCGCCGCCGTCCGGCTGCGTGTTTCACACCCGCTGCCCCCACGCCGAGGCACGCTGCCGTGCCGAGGTGCCGGTGCTGCGCGACGTCATCGCCCGCGACGGCGGCCGCCACCAGTTGGCCTGCCACTTCGACCTGTAGCCCGCGCGCGGGGTCAGAGGCGGCGGGCGGCGTCCAGGGCGGCGACCCGGTAGGCCTCGCCGTAGGTGGGGAAGTTGAAGACGTTGTCGATGAAGACGTCGACGGCGGCGCCATGGATCAGCGCCATCTGCCCCATGTGCACCAGCTCCGTGGCCTGATCGCCGGCCACGTGCACCCCCAGCAGGCGCCGGTCGGCGCCCACCACCAGCTTCAGGAAGCCTTCCTGGGTGCCGGCGATGTGGCCCCGGGCGATCTCGGCAAAGCGGGCCACGCCCACCTGCACGCCGTGGTGGCGGGCGCGCGCGTCGGCCTCGGCAAGGCCCACGCTGGCCAGCTCCGGCACCGCGTAGATGCCGCTCGGGGTGAAGTCGCTGCCGCTGCCCGGTTCGATGCCGAGCAGATGACAGGCTGCGCGGCGGCCCTGCTCCATGGCCGCCGACGCCAGCGCCGGCGGGCCGATGACGTCGCCGGCGGCGTAGATGTGCGCCACCGCGGTCTGGCCCTGGCCGTTGACGGCGATCAGGCCGCGGTCATCGAGGGCGAGTCCGGCCGCGCCGATACCCAGCTCCTCCAGGTCGGCCACCCGGCCGAGCGCGCACAGCACCTTGTCTGCCGTCAGCGTCACCCCGGATTCCAGCGCCACGCTCACGGCGGCCAGACCGTCGAAGGCGGCGCCGCGCACCGCGGCATGACCGATGAAGCGGCCGCCCAGGGCGCGAAAGCCCTCCAGAAAGCGGTCGGACAGGTCGACGTCGAGAAAGCCGAGCGGCCGCGGACCGCGATCCAGCAGGGTCACCTCGACGCCGAGCAGGGCGAACACCGACGCGTACTCACAGGCGATGACGCCGCCGCCCAGCACCAGCAACGACCGCGGCAGGTAGGGCAGGGTGAGAATCGAGTCGCTGTCGTAGACGTGCTCGTGGTCCACCGGCACCGCGTCGATGCGGCGCGGCACCGAGCCGCCCGCGATCACCACGGCGCCGGCCTCGAGCCAGGCGCTGCCGCCGTCCAGGCCTCGCAGCCGCAGCCGGTGCGGCGACTCGAAGCGGGCGCGGCCGTGCCAGACGTCGATGCCGTTGCGACGGAGCTGCTCCGCCATGTAGGCGTCATGGGCCCGCACCACGTCGTCCACCTCGCCGATCAGATCGGCCACGGACACCTGGGAGTCGAGGCGCGCGCGCTGCAGGCCGCCGGGTCGCCAGCAGCGGCGCAGCGCCCGCTCGCGCAGCGCCTTGCTCGGAATCGTGCCGAACTGCACGCAGGCACCGCCGACGTAGCGGCGCTGCTCGCAGACGGCCACGCTGAGCCCGCCCTTGGCCGCCTGCACGGCCGCCTTCTGGCCGGCCGGGCCGGCGCCGATCACCACCACGTCGTAGCGCCGGGTCGCTGGGTCGCTCATGCCGGTCACAGCACCATGGACGCCACGGCGGCATCGATGTCGGCCTGGCGGTCGAGCAGAGCCGCGTAATCTTCGGGGTAGAGGTCGAGCAGGTGCGCGCCGGGCAGCGCCAGCAGCGCCGCCAGCGCCTCGTCGCGGCTGCCGTCCGCGCGCGAAAGCCGCGCGCCGCAGGCGGTGGCCGCCACCAGCTCGGCGTGGCGGCCGGCAGCGGCCGGGTCGGTCAGGTGCTCGATGGCGGCGCACACCGGCAGCGGCAGCGCCCAGGTCCAGGCCAGGGCCACGCCGGCGGCACGCTGGTGCCGGTCCACCAGCGCGATCGCGGCGGCGGCGTCCAGCCCGGGGCGGCGGATGCCGAGCTGCTGCAGCACCAGCGGCGCGCCGAGCCGGTGCAGCAGCCCGCACAGATAACCGAGCTCCACGCTTCTGCGCGCCGCCCGAGCCACCTCCTTGGTCCACAGGGCGGCGGCCAGGGCCTGGCGCCAGAGCTGGTCCACGAGTTCCGGATGCGGCCCTTCACGGAACAGGCTGCCCTTCAGCGACGCGGACAGGGCGATCTCGCGGATGCGCGCCATGCCCAGCCGGGCAATGGCCTGCTGCAGCGACACGATCTCGATGCTGCCGCGAAAGGCGGCGCTGTTGCTGACCCGCAACAGGTAGGAGGCCAGGCTCTGATCCTGCTGGATCAGCACCGCCAGCCGCGCCGCGTCGGCGCGCTCGTCCACGGACGAGGCCATGACTTCCGCCGCCACGTTGGGCAGCACCGGCAGCGTCAGGCGGCCTTCGGCGATGTCGGCGCCGATCTCGGCACCGAGCCGCGCCAGCACGTCCGGCTGCTCGACCTCGACAGAGCGCATCATCCAGCAAATCCGGGTCGCAACGATGTCACTAAGGATAGTCGAGGCATCCGGGCCTGCCTGCCACCTGCGTCGCAATGGCGCTCCCGCACCGTGGCCAGCGCCGGGTCGGCGCGGTATCGTCGCCCGGCAGCAGCCGTGGAACATGCATGATGAGCACCTGGATCAAGATCCTCCTTGGAGCATCGGCGGCGGCGCTGGCGCTGTTCGTTGCGCTGGTGGCCTACGTGGCGCTGGTGGTGGAGCCCGACGACTTCCGGCCGCTGATCGTCGATGCGGTGACGGCAAACACCGGACGCAGCTTCGAGCTCGACAGCGGCCTCGGCCTCGGCTTCGTGCCCTGCTGCAGCATCACCCTGGGCGGCGCCGCCCTGGGCAACCCGGAAGGCTTTCCGGACGAGGATTTCGCCCGCATCGACGGCGCCGCGCTGAGCCTGCGCATCTGGCCCCTGATCACCCGCCAGGCGGTGGAGATCGGCGGCGTCACCCTGAACGGGCTGGCCATGAATCTGGTGCGCCTGCCGGACGGCCGCGACAACTGGACCTTCGACGTCGCCACCCCGGCGCCGGCCGCCGACCCGGACGCAGCCGGCGCGCCGACCGACCTGCGCATCGACGACGTACGGGTGCGGGACGGCGCGGTGCGCTACGACGATCGGCAATCCGGCCAGGCCTATGCCGCCACCGGCCTGCGGATCGACGCCGAGCAGGTTCGCTACGCCGACGCCCTGCAGGTTCAGGCGCCCGCCCTCCAGGTCACCGTGACCGGCAGCGGCCTGCCGGAAGGCGGCGTCAGGGTCACCGTGGCCGCCCGGGAGGTTGCCATGACGCCGGGCGAGGCCATGGCCGCGGCCATCAGCGCCGGCCGTGCAGAGATCGAGGCCGCCGGCGCTACCCTGACTTTCACGGCCGACGGCCGCGCCGCCGCCGGCAGCGATGGCGCGCTGGCCGGCACCTTCACCCTGGACCCGTTGTCGCCCCGGGACCTGCTGGGCACGCTGAACGGCAACGGCTACCAGCCGGCCGACCCCGCCGCCCTGAATCGGCTGTCGGCCCGGGGAAGCTGGCAGCTATCCGGCACCGCCCTGACCGTCGATGGGCTGGAGGTGCGCCTGGACGACACCCTGCTCACGGGCAGCCTCGGCATGGACGACCTCGGCGCCGGCCGCGTCCGCGCGCAACTGGCCGTCGACGCCATCGACATCGACCGATACCTGAGCGCGCCGGCGCCGGCCGCGGCCGCCGGCGCCGCGCCCGCGGAGCCCACGGTGATCCCGCTGGCGATGCTGGCAGACCTGGACGTGGATGCCCGTCTGCAGATCGGCCGCTTGCGGGTTTCCGGCATCGAGGTCGGCAACGCCACCGCCGCACTCACCGCCGCGGGCGGCTCCGCCGCCGTGAAGCTGGACGCCGGTGTCGGCGGCGGCACCCTGGCCGTGGACGGCGAGGGCACCGTGGGCGGCGAGGCGCCGCGACTGGCCGGCACGCTGCGCGCCGACGGGATCTCGCCCCGGGCCGTGCTCACCGCGCTCGGCGCAGCGCCGGACACCGCCGACCCGGCCGCGCTGACCCGGCTGTCGGGACAGAGCCGCTGGCGCCTCGAGCCCGGCAGCCTCGCCCTGGAGGCGATGGCCTGGCAGCTCGACCAGAGCCGGCTCACCGGCAACCTCCGGGTGGTGGACTTCGACGGCCCGGGGCTGCGCTTCGAGATCGACGTCGACCGCTTCGATCTCGATGCCTACCTGCCGCCCGAGGCTGACGACCCCCAGGGCACGGCCACCGACACCGCCGTGCCCGTAGAGCTGATCCGGCCGCTGGACGTTGCCGGCAGGCTGCGCGCGGGCACCCTGATCGCCTCCGGCCTGACCCTGACCGACGTCGCCGCCGACGTCACCGCCCGCGGCGGCGTGTTGCGTCTCGACCCGCTGCGCGCCGCCCTCTATGGCGGCGAGTACCGCGGCACCATCGTGGTCGACGCCACCGGTTCCAAGGCGGCGCTGACCCTGGCCCAATCGGTGACCTCGGTGCAGGTGGCCGAGGTGCTGCGTGGCTGGTTCGACACCGACCTGCTGGCGGGCTCCCTGTCCTTCAACCTGGACGGCAGCGGCACCGGCAACACCGTCACCGAGCTGCTGCGCGGCATCGGCGCCGACGTCACCATGAACCTGAGCGACGGCGTCTACCGGGGCGCCGATCTGCTCTACGAGTTCAGGCGCGCGCGGGCGCTGTTCCGCAACGAGCCGGCGCCGGCCGAGTCGGGGCGCGGTGAGACGCCCATCCGGGCGCTGTCGCTGGCCGGCCAGCTCGTGGACGGCGTGCTGAAGAGCGACCAGATTCGCGCCGAAACGCCGTATCTGAGGCTGCTGGGCAGCGGCGGCCTCAACCTGATCGACCTGGCCCTGGACTACAAGCTCGACGCCGAGCTGCTGCAGAGCGCCGACACCGCCGGCGGCGGCCTGCAGGACCTGCTCGGCAACGCCGTGCCGCTGACCCTGACCGGACCCGTCACCGCGCCCCGGGTGGGCATCGACCTGAAAGGCATGGTCACCACCCGCCTGCGCGATACCGTGCAGCAGCGGGCGCGCGATGCGCTGCTGGAGCGCCTGGCCCCGCGCCAGGAGGCGCCCGCCGCGGCGCCGGACGCGAGCGCGCCGGAGGCTGGCGCAGCGCAGGCCGAGCCGGCACCAGCGGCCGAGCCTGCACCCGAGACCAAGGCACCGTCGGCCCGCGACCTGCTGAAGCGGGGGCTGCGCGACCTGATCCGCCCGCCGGCCGAGGAGCCGCCGCCCGCGCCCGAGAGTGGCTGAGCCGAGCCCTGCGACCAGAGACACCGCTTGACACCCTTCAATATTTCAATATTATTCGAATCATGAAATCAGAAGCCGCCATCAAGGCCCTCGCCGCCCTCTCCCAGGAGACCCGGCTCGGCATCTTCCGCGCCCTGGTGCGGGCCCACGATCCCGAGCCCGGGAGCGGCGGGCTGCCGGCCGGCGCCATCGCCGAGGCGCTGTCGGTCAGCCCGACGACGCTGTCCTTCCACCTGAAGGAGCTGGCCAACGCCGGCCTGGTGCGCAGCCGCCGCGAGGGCCGCTCCATCGTCTACAGGGCCGACCTGGAGACCATGCGGGCGCTGACCGGGTTTCTGCTCGAAGACTGCTGCCAGGGCGCGTGCGGCACCATGTCGGCCGCCGCGGCCTGCAGCGCCTGACCTTGATTCGAAACGTTGAGGAGATGTGATCATGAAGAGGCTGCATGTGAGCTTTGGCGTTCAGGACCTCGAGCCGTCGGTGCGGTTCTACACCACGCTGTTCGGTGCCGAGCCCACCGTCCGCCGCCCGGGCTATGCGAAGTGGCTGCTGGACGACCCGCGCATGAACTTCGTCGTCGAGACCCTGTCGGGCACCCGCGGCTTCGGCCACGCCGGCCTGCAGGTGGATGACGCCGCCGACCTCGAGCCGATCTTCGAGCGGTTGAAGGCGGCAGAGGCCCCCTACCTGCCGGAAGGGGTGACCACCTGCTGCTACCACAAGTCGGAGAAGAGCTGGACCGAGGACCCGGACGGCGTGCGCTGGGAGGCATTCCACACCCGCCACCAGATGGAGAGCTTCGGCACCGGGCCGGAGGCTCCGGCCGCGCGGCAGGCACCGGCCTGCTGCGCCTGAGCCATGCTCAGCGCTGCCAGCTCTGGGCGCGGCCGTAGGCCCAACGCGTGCAGCGCACCGACAGGCGGCCGCCATAGACGTCTACCGCGTCCAGGGCGACGCCGCCGTGCTGCTCGATGCAGTAGCGGCGCAGCTCGGTGACCCGGGACTCCCCGGTCACCGAGCCGCCGTTGGCTTGGCCGGAGCCGTGCTGACAAGCGCCGGCCAACACGACCGCCGACACAATGCCGAACATGGCCGCACCCAGCTTCCACCAGACATTCATTACCGCTAACCTCCTCGGGCCTTCGCCGGTCGGCCCGACTCGTTCATGAGCGGGCAGACTAGGGGTAACGTCCCGGCGGCGGCAGCAGCACCGCATCGCCATGGCAGGCAGCACAGCGGCAGCCCGCATCGGTCTGTACACATCGAACCGGCGCCATCTGTACTGAGGAATCGCGTCATGCTCTACGAGGAAGTGGCCGCCGCGCTGCGCCAGGCCATCGACGAGTCGGCCTACGCCCCGGGCACCCGCCTGCCTGGTGTGCGGCGCCTGGCCGAGCTGTATGGCGTCAGCGTGTCGACCGTCATGTCAGCGCTGGAGCGGCTCGAGGCCGAGGGCCGCGTCGAGGGACGGCAGCGGGCCGGATTCTTCGTGCTCACGCCGCCGCGACGGCCATCGGCCACGCGCCCGTCGCCGGCCGCCGACAACGGCTGCGAGGTCGAGGCGCCGCGCGCCGTATCCCCCCAGTCGGTGACGCTCGACCTGCTGCAGGCCGTTCGCGGCACCCGCTTCGGACAACTGGGGGTCGCCATGCCCCATCACAGCTTCCTGCCGCTGAAGGCACTGCAGCGCGCGTTCCGGCAGACCCGCCGCTGGCAGACCGGCGAGTCCGCCGCGTACTCGTTTCCCCCTGGGCTGCCGGCGCTGCGCGAGCAGGTGGCGCGGCGGCTGGCCCGGGCGGGCTGCACCGCGGGCCCGGCCCGGGTGCAGATCACGTCCGGCGCCCAGGAGGCGCTGAGCCTCAGCCTGCGTGCCGTGGCCGCGCCGGGCGACGTCATCGCCGTGGAGTCGCCGACCTACTATGGGCTGCTGCAGTGCCTGCACACCCTGGGCCTGAAGGCCATCGAGGTGCCCACCGACCGCTACGGCGTCAGCGTGCCAGCGCTGCGCCTGGCGCTGGAGCAGTGGCCAGTGCGCGCCTGCGTGCTGATGCCCAACCACGGCAACCCCATCGGCCACGCCATGCCGGAGACCCGCAAGCGGGAGCTGGCCGCGCTGCTGGACGAAACCGGCACGCCGCTGATCGAGGACGACGTCTACGGTGAGTTCGGCCACACCCGCGCCCGGCCGCGCACCCTGCAGAGCCACCTGCGCCGCGCCGACTGGTACCTGGTGGGTTCCGCCAGCAAGAGCGTGTCCGCCGGGCTGCGGCTCGGCTGGGTGGTGGGCCCGGAACAGCGCGGCCGGGAGCTTCAGTATCTGCAGTACACCCAGACCACCGGCGCGTCGACGCTGGATCAGTACGCGCTGGCCGAATACCTGGCCCGCGGCGGCCACGACCGGCATCTGCGCCGGGTGCGCACTGCCTACGCCGAGTTGACCCGGCGCATGCGGGCCCAGCTTCTGGCCGAGCTCCCTCAGGGCACCCGGGTCAACCAGCCCGCCGGCGGTTACCTGCTCTGGGTAGCCGGCCCGGCCGGGCTCGACGCCATGGCCCTGCATCAGCGCGCCATGGCCGAGGGCATCGCCCTCTTCCCCGGGCCGCTGTTCTCGGCCAGCGGCCGCTACCGCCACTGCTTCCGGCTGAACGCGGCGGTAGCCTGGGACGACGGTGTGGCCGGGGCGCTGTCGCGGCTGGCGGCGCTGGCCCATCAGCAGCTGGCGGAGGGCTGAGCCGATGACCACCCCACCGCCGGCAGCCCCCGGCCGGCTCGGCTTTCTCGACCGCTACCTGACGCTGTGGATCTTCGCGGCCATGGCGGCCGGCGTGCTGCTCGGCCGCCTGCCCGGCTTCGCCGACGCCCTGAACGCCATGACCGTGGGCACCACCAACCTGCCCATCGCCATCGGCCTGATCCTGATGATGTACCCGCCGCTGGCGCGCGTGCGCTACGAAGCGCTGCCCCAGGTGTTCCGCGACCGCCGCGTGCTGGCCTTGTCGCTGGTGCAGAACTGGCTGATCGGGCCGCTGCTGATGTTCGCCCTGGCGGTCGTGTTCCTGCGCGACCACCCGGCGTACATGACCGGCCTGATCCTGATCGGCCTGGCGCGCTGCATCGCCATGGTCATCGTCTGGAACCAGCTCGCCCGCGGCAGCAACGAGTACGTGGCCGGGCTGGTGGCGTTCAACAGCGTCTTTCAGCTCGCCTTCTTCAGCGTCTACGCCTGGCTGTTCCTGACGGTGCTGCCGCCGCTGTTCGGCATCGACGGGCAGGTGATCGCCGTGCCGTTCACCACCATCGCCGGCGCCGTGGCCGTCTACCTCGGCATTCCGTTCGCCGCCGGCTGGCTGACCCGGCGGCTGCTGCGGCCGCGGCTGGGTGCCGAGACCTACGACACGCGCTTCGTGCCGCGCATCGCGCCGCTGACCCTGTTCGCCCTGCTCGGCACCATCGCCGTGATGTTCGCGCTGAAGGGCGACGCGGTGCTGGCCCTGCCCCTGGACGCGGTGCGCATCGCCGTGCCGCTGGCGCTGTACTTCGTGATCATGTTTCTGGTCAGCTTCGCCATGAGCCGCCTGCTGGGCGCCGACTACCCGCGCACCGTGTCGCTGTCGTTCACGGCCGCCAGCAACAACTTCGAGCTGGCCATCGCCGTGGCCATCGCCACCTTCGGCATCGCCTCGCCGGTGGCCTTCGCCACCGTCATCGGCCCGCTGGTGGAGGTGCCGGTGCTGATCGCCCTGGTGCGGGTGGCGCTGTGGCTGGGCCGCCGCTGGTGAGGCCGCCAGGGCCTCGGCGGGCGTCCGGCAGCCCACCGACGGCTGCTTGCACCCACCCCCGCTTTCCGTTTATATAGAACGCGTTCTAGTTTTATCCGCGGGGAGCAAAGCGATGACGACGGCGAACGGCACCCGGAATCTCAAGTTCGATCCGGATGCGCTGCGGCGCAAATACCGCGAAGAGCGCGACAAGCGCCTGCGCGCCGAAGGCAACGACCAGTACGTCAACATCGCCCAGTTCATCGAGTACCTGGACGACCCCTACGCAGACCCCATCGTTCGTGATCCGGTATCCGATCACGTGGAGGTGGCCCTGATCGGCGGCGGCTTCGCCGGCCTGCTGATCGGCGCCCGGCTGCGCGAGGCCGGGGTCGAGAACCTGCGCATCATCGAGCAGGGCGGCGACTTCGGCGGCACCTGGTACTGGAACCGCTATCCCGGCGCCGCCTGCGACACCGAGGCCTACATCTACCTGCCGCTGCTCGAGGAAACGGGCTACATGCCCACCGAGAAGTACGCCAAGGCGCCGGAGATTCTGGCCCACAGCAGACGCATCGCCGAGCACTACGACCTGTACCGCGACGTGCTGTTCCAGACCCGTATCAGCGAGCTGCGCTGGGACGAGTCGGACCAGGTGTGGCGGGTGAGCACCGACCGCGGCGACCGCTTCAGCGCCCGCTTCGTGTGCATGGCCAACGGCCCGCTGAACCGCCCGAAGCTGCCCGGCGTGCCCGGCATCGACAGCTTCAAGGGCCACTCGTTCCACACCAGCCGCTGGGACTACGACTACACCGGCGGTGACAGCTACGGCAACCTCGACAAGTTGGCCGACAAGCGGGTGGGCATCATCGGCACCGGCGCCACCGCCGTGCAGTGCGTGCCGCACCTGGGCGCCAGCGCCAAGCAGCTGTACGTGTTCCAGCGCACGCCGTCGTCCATCGACGTGCGCGCCAACCGCCCCACCGACCCTGAGTGGGTGAAGACGCTGGAGCCGGGCTGGCAGCGGCGGCGCATGGAGAACTTCTCCACCCTCACCGGCGGCGGCTTCGCCGAAGAAGATCTGGTCATGGACGGCTGGACCGAGATCATCGGCAAGCTGCTGCGGGGCCGTAACTCCGGAGCCGAAGCCGCCGCGGACCCGGCGCAGATGATGCAGACCATCGAGATGGCCGACTTCGAAAAGATGGAGCAGATCCGCGCCCGCGCCGAGGCCCTGGTCGAAGACCCGGACACTGCCGAGGCGCTGAAGCCCTACTACCGGCAGTTCTGCAAGCGGCCGTGCTTCCACGACGAATACCTGCAGACCTTCAACCGGCCCAACGTCACCCTGGTGGACACCGACGGCCAGGGCATCGAGCGCATCACCGAACGCGGCATCGTCGCCGGCGGCGTCGAGTACGAGCTCGACTGCATCATCTACGCCAGCGGCTTCGAGGTGGGCACGCCCATGGAGCGACGCGCCGGCTACGAGGTCTACGGCGAGGGCGGCGTGGCGCTCTCCGACAAGTGGCGCAACGGCGTGTCGACCCTGTACGGCATGCACACCCACGGCTTTCCCAACTGCTTCATCGTCGGCCTCTCCCAGGTGGGGCTGAGCGCCAACATTCCCCACGTCATCGACGTGCAGAGCCGCCACATTGCGTATGTGCTCAGCGAGGCGCGACGCCGCAACACCCGCGCCATCGACACCACGCCCGAGGCGGAAACCGAGTGGGTGGAGACGGTGATGAACGCCAGCGTGCTCAGCCTCGCCTTCCTCGAGTCGTGCACGCCCGGCTACTACAACAACGAGGGCAAGCCGAACGGCGCGCTGGTGCGCCGCAACGGCAGCTTCGCCCCCGGCATCATGGCGTTCTCCAGCATCCTCGACGCCTGGCGCAGCGAGGGGAAGCTGCGCGGCATCGAGTTCGGCTGACCGCAGCAGTTGCGGCGGCCGCGGGGCCGTCGCAAGATGCGGCGTCTGTTGCCTGGGTGCTGCCCATGCAGACCGATGCCTCGACCGCCATCGCCGGGCGCTGCACCTGCAGTGCCGTTCGCTATCACCTGGACCGTCCGCCGCTGTTCGTGCATGCCTGCCATTGCCGCTACTGCCAGCGGGAGACCGGTGCCGCATTCGCCGTCAACGCGCTGATTGAAAGCGCCGCTGTCATGGTGACGGCCGGCAGTCCGGAAGCCGTGCTCACGCCGTCGGCCAGCGGCCGCGGCCAGACCATCGTCCGCTGCCCCGATTGCCGGATCGCGGTGTGGAGCCACTACGCCGGGCTCGGCAAGGCGGTGAGCTTCGTACGTGTGGGCACCCTAGACGACCCGGACCGCTGGCCACCCGACATCCACATCTTCACCGAGTCGCGGCAGCCGTGGGTGACGCTCGGCGACGGCAGGCCCGCCGTACCGGCGTATTACGAGGCGAAAGACCATTGGCCGGCGGCCAGCCTGCGGCGCCTGGGCGCGGTGCTGAAGCCGTCTGCGCGCTAGCTTCTGTCAGCCGCTGACCCGGTCGGCGCCGTACACCCAGCGCTTCCAGCCGCTGCGCTGGAACGGCTGCCAGCCGTCCTCGGGCTGGGCGAGGCGCTCGGCCAGCAGGTACAGGGCGCTGGCGTTGAACCCCAGGCCGATGTGGCTGCCGTAGACCTCGATGTTCTCCGCAGAGGGGGCGGGTGCCTGGCGGGAAACCTGCCAGGGGACGATGCCGTCGGTCCGCGAGTACACGGCGCTGCCGGGCACCACCGGCGGCGGCAGGCCACCGATGGGGCTGCCCAGGGTGATGACCTGACGGACGCGGTCGGGGTGCCACTGGGCCAGCCGCCGGGCGTAGACGCCGCCGAGGCTCCACCCCACCAGGCTCACCCGGCGCCGGCCGCCATCGCGCCACACGGCCTCGAAGCGCTCGCTCAGGCGGCGTCCCAGACCGTCCATGGCCGGCCCCAGGTTGCGGCCCAGGTCCCAGGACGCGGCCGCGAATCCCTGGGCGGCCAGATAGCGGCGCATCACCAGGGTCGAGCCATCGCCGCCACCGAGTCCGGGCAGCACCAGCACTGAGTGGCCGTCACCGCGGGGCGCCAGGCTCAGGTAGGGCGCGGCCGGAAGAAGGGCGGCGATCTCCGCCAGGGCCCGGGGCCCCTCCGCATAGGCCAGCCGGCGGTCACGCTCGACCGTCTGGCCCGGCCCGGAGGCGCGCGTTGCTTCGCTCATGACGTGGTGATCTCCGGCAATCCACACCTATGGTGCGACGCACAATGAGCCGTGCGCCGGAAAAAATCAAGCGCCGGCCGCGCAGCCGACGCGACACGAAACCGATGCCGTCCGGGCAGGTCACAACTCAGACATGCCCCGAACACAGCCCCAACCATCCGCCGCGCCCATGCGCCAGGCATCGTCAGGCGCCTTGCACGGACGCCCTGGTTGGCGCTACCTTCCCGGCCATGATCCACGTCGAACGGCTGGACGACGCCGAGCCGCTGACGCTGGCGGTAGTGGTGCGGGAGGACGGCTCCGAGAGCCGGCACCAGGTGAAGGTGCGCCGGACCACCCTGGACCGCCTGGCGCCCGGGCACACGCCGGAGCAATGCGTCACGGCCGCGTTCCGCTTTCTGCTCGACCGCGAGCCCAAGGAGTCGATCCTGGGCGAGTTCGAACTCACCGTCATCGGCCGCTACTTTCCCGAGTTCGAGCGCGAGCTGGGGGATTATCTGCCGCCCTGCTGATGCTGGCGCTGGCGGCGCCGGCAGCCGCCCTCGACTTCCACTACGCCGACCGCTTCGACCCCGGGGAACGGGATCGGCTGGAAGCCTGGGTGATCGAGACCGCAGCGGCGCTGGCCGACCTGGTGGGCGAGTTTCCGTTCCCAGTGCAGGTGACGTTCCACCGCCGCGACGGCGCCTCCGAGCCGGTGCCCTGGGCACACACGCGCCGGGGCCGGGCCCAGGGCGTCGATCTGCACGTCGATCCCGGCTACCCGCAGCAGGACTTTCGCCGTGACTGGACGGCACCCCACGAGCTGGCCCACCTGGTGCTGCCGTATCTGGGGCGGCGGCACGCCTGGTTCGCCGAGGGCTTCGCCAGCTACCTGCAGTATCCGGTGATGGTGCAGATGGGGGTCATGAGCCCGGCGGCGGCCGATGCCGCCTACCGGGCGCGCATCGACCGGGCCCGCAGCGACTTCGGCAACCTGCCGCAGCCGTTCGCCGCTGCGGCGCCGCAGCTGCGGGCCGAGGGCCGGTACCCGACGCTGTACTGGGGCGGCGCCGCGTACTTCATCGAGGCCGACGCGCGGCTGCGCGATGCGGGTCACCCCGGCCTGGTAGCGCTGCTGGCCGACTACCTCGGCTGCTGCCGGCAGCCGCGGGCGACGCCGCGGTCGCTGGCTGACACCCTCGACCGCCTGTCCGCCAGCACCGCGTTCAGCGACCTGCTCGACGCGTTCGAGACCCAGCCCGGATTTCCCGATTCGCGCGCTGCCGACTGAGCGGGATCAGTGCAGGCCCAACGTGTCCCGGGCGAGGCGCAGCACGCCCTCGGCATCCACCCGGGTCGAATAGGCTTCCACGAACACCTTGGCGCGAATCACGCCGTCCCGGTCGAGCACGAACACGCCCGGATAAGGAATGCCGTAGGCCGAGTCGCCGGGCTGATGGTCGGTGTTGAGAATGCCGAGCGCGCGCACCGATGTGGCATCGACGTCGGACAGCATCGGGTAGGTGATGCCGTGCCTGGCGACGAACGCCTGCTGCAGCGCCGGGGCGTCGTAGGTCATGGCGACCACGCCGAGTCCGGCCTCACGGAAGGCGTCGATCTGCTCCTGCAACTGCACGAGTTGCCTGATGCAGTAGGGTCACCAGTCGGCGGAGCGGTTGGCGACGAACACCAGGCCGTTCGGCCCCGCATAGCGGTCGAGATCGTTCACCCGCTCGCCGTCGTGCACGGCCAGCAGGGCCGGCAGGCGCTCGCCCACGGCGACCCCCGGATCGAAGTCGTCGTTGTCCGACGGCACGAACATGTCCTCGGTGAGCCGCTCGGCCACCTGCTCGAGCAGCGGCTCGCGGAACACGAACAGTGCCAGCACAGTCACCGCCAGCGCGGCCAGCACCGTCAGCATCACCTTCTTCATGGCAGCCTCTCCCGGCAGAAAAAAGTCAGAACAGCAGCGCGGTCATCTTGCGGCGGCAGGCGCGCACCAGGGCATCGTCGTCCACCACGGCGAACGCGTCCACCAGCGCCTGGCGCGGCAGCCCGTCGCGCCAGGTGCGGTCGCGCTCGAGCAGCGACAGCAGCATCTCGAGACCGGCCTGCCAGTCGCCGTCGAGCACCAGCCGCACGCCGAGCTGATGGCGGGCGGCCAGGTCGTCGGCGTCGTCCTCCAGCGCCTTCGCCAGCACCTCTCTGGACGGCGCCTGCTCCGCCACCTGGGCGAGCCGGATGCGAGCCCGGGCGCTGACGGCACGGCGGTCGGCGCCGAGGTTGGCCGGCAGGCCGTCGATCAGGGTCGCTGCTTCGTCCGCCACCGCCGGGTCGCCGGTCTCGAGCAGGGCCAGCGCCAGATCGAGCTTCAGCTCGGCCTTGTCCGGCTCCGCGGCCACGGCGTCGCGCAGCCGTGCCACCTCGGCGGCGGGATCGACCGGCACCTCGGCCACCGCCTCGTCTTCCACCGCGTCAGCCGGCTCGACCCCGTGCTCGGCGAGGAAGCGGCGCACCTCCGACTCGGGCAGCGCGCCCGGGAAGCCGCCGACGATGCGGCCGTCCACCACCAGCATGACGGTCGGCACGGAGCGGATCTGAAAGTGCTGGGCAAGCGCCTGCTCGCGGTCGACGTCGACCTTGGCCACCACCACGGCGCCGCCGTAGGCCTCGGCCAGCTTCTCGAGGATCGGGCCGAGGGCCTTGCAGGGGCCGCACCACGTGGCCCAGAAATCCACCAGCACAGCGGTGGTGAGAGATTTCTCCAGCACGTCCTGCTGGAAGGTGGCCGCGCTGACGTCGAAGACGCGCCCTGCGGCGGAGGCGTTGGCTGTAACATTCATAGGGCAATTTATGCGGGTCCGCGCCGCGGTTTCAAGGGCCGCGTGCCACAGGGGGAGGAAAAAGCCGTGCCGAAGCTGCATACGGGATCGCTGGCGCTGCACTACGAAGTCGCCGGCACCGGCCCGCGGGCGCTGTTCATCAGCGGCACCGGCGGCGACCTGCGCAACCGCCCCAACGTCTTCGACTCGCCCCTGGCCGCCGCCTTCGAGCTGCTGGCCTACGACCAGCGCGGGCTCGGTCAGAGCGAGGCGCCGCCCGGGCCCTACACCATGGCCGACTACGGCGACGATGCCGCAGCCCTGCTGGACGGCCTGGGCTGGGATCGGGTGCCCGTGATCGGCGTGTCGTTCGGCGGCATGGTCGCCCAGGAGCTCGCGCTGCGGCATCCGCACCGGGTCGCGGCCCTGGTGCTCTGCTGCACCAGCGCCGGCGGTGCCGGCGGTGCCTCCTACCCGCTGCACGAGCTGGCCGGGCTGCCGGAAGACGAGCGCCTGCGGCGCCAGATCGCGCTGGGCGACCTGCGTCGCGACGCGGCGTGGCAGGCGGCCCATCCGGACGACCTGGCGCGCCTGCTCGACTTCGCCCGGCAGAGCGTGCGCGCCGACCGCGACCAGACCGGCGCCGCCCTGCAGTTGGCCGCCCGCGCCGGCCACGACACCTGGGACCGCCTGCCCGGCCTGGACATGCCGGTGCTGGTGGCGGGCGGCCGCCACGATGGCATCGCGCCAGAGGCCAACCTGCGGGCCCTGGCCGGACGCATTCCCGGCGCCGAGCTCCGGCTGTTCGGCGGCGGGCATCTGTTCATGATCCAGGACCGGTCGGCCTATCCCGCCATCGTCGACTGGCTGCGGGCGCGCCCGGAGCGTCTGGGGTGAGCGCGGCCGGCCGCCTCTCCCGGCGCCGCTGGCTGCGCCTCGGCCGCGACGCGGCGACCATGGCCGCCGTCCTGGCCGCGTCGGCCGCGCCCGGCAGCGTCGGCGCCACCCGCGCCGCCGCCCCGGCGGGCAGCCGGCCGCAGCTTCCGTACGGCCTGCAGGTAGGCGACCTGAAGGACGGCGGCGCCGTGCTGTGGGCGGCGGCCGACCGGCCGTCGCGGCTGATGGCGCGCTGGTCCACACGCGCGTCCATGACCGACGCCGTCATCGTGCCCGGCGCCCTGCTGGTCGACGCCACGGATCTGACCGGCAAGCTGGCCCTCACCGGGCTGCCACCGGATCAGCGCATCTTCGTGGAAGCGCAATGCCTCGACCTCGCCGATTACCGCAGCACCAGCGCGCCCCTGAGCGCCAGCTTCCTCACCCCGCCGGCGGGGCGCCGCGACGTGCGCTTCGTCTGGGGCGGCGACACCGCCGGCCAGGGCTGGGGCATCAACCCCGAATTCGGCGGCATGCGCATCTACGAGACCATTCGCGCCGCCACTCCGGACTTCTTCATTCACTCCGGCGACACCGTCTATGCCGACGGGCCCATCCAGGCCGAGGTGGCGCTGCCCGGCGGCGGGGTCTGGCGCAACCTGGTCACCGAAGCGAAGGGCAAGGTGGCCGAGACCCTGGACGAGTTTCGCGGCCAGTACCGCTACAACCTCATGGACGAGCCGCTCAAACGCTTCAACGCCGAGGTGCCCATGCTGGCGCAGTGGGACGATCACGAGGTGACCAACAACTGGTACTGGGAGATGCGCCTGGACGCCGACGCCCGCTACCGTGAGGGCTCGGTGGCGCTGCTGGCGGCGCGGGCCATGCGCGCGTTCCACGAGTACCTGCCGGTGCGGCGCCATCCCCTCGACCCGGACCGAATCTTCGAGCGCTTTCCCTACGGCCCGCACCTGGAAGTGTTCCGCATCGACCTGCGCAGCTACCGCGGCCCCAACTCCGACGCCCAGCCGACCACGCTGACGCCCGAGTTCCGCATCCTCGGCAGCGCTCAGCTCGACTGGCTGAAGCGCGCGCTGGCCGACAGCACCGCCACCTGGAAGGTGATCGCCTCGGACATGCCGCTGGGGCTGATCGTGCATGACGACTTCGTCCGCCAGCGCGGCGCCGAAGCCATCGCCCTGCGCGACGGCCTGCCGGCCGGACGCGAGCTGGAGATCGCCGAGCTGCTCACCTTCATCCGCGACCGCGAGGTGCGCAACGTGGTCTGGCTCACCGCCGACGTGCACTACGCCGCCGCCCACCACTACGATCCGGCGCGCGCCCGCTACCCGCACTTCGCGCCGTTCTGGGAGTTCGTCGCCGGCCCTCTGCACGCCGGCACCTTCGGCCCGGGCCGCCTCGACGACACCTTCGGCCCCGAGGCGGTCTTCGCCAAGGCGCCGCCCGCCGGCCAGATCAACCTGCCGCCGTCGGCCGGCATGCAGTTCTTCGGCCAGGTGGACATCGAGGGCGCAAGCGGCGTCATGACGGTGCGGCTGAAAGATCTCTCCGGCGAGACGCTGTTCACAAAGGCCCTAACGCCAGACTGACCCCAAAGGTTTCCGGCCGCAACGGCGCGACAGACTGCACCCTCGCGCAGACCCGATTGTCCTACAGTGGGCGAGGCGATCGTCATACGCCCGTCATCCCCCTCCGCTTCAATCCCCGACCGCTGACCAGCCAAAGGTCATGACAAGCCGGCCAGACAAGACTCTCGGCCAGCCACAAAACCAAGAAGACGACAAACGGGTGAACGCCGACCCGCAGATTGGCGAGCAAACCCTTAGCCATCAGAAGCACAAACGCGAGGAAGCCTCATGATTCGCAGCACCTTGTTCACCCTGACCACCGCCACCGCGCTGCTCGCAGCGGCCGGCGACCGCGCCGTTGCCGCGGTGCCGTTCACCCTGCCGCTGGCGGCGCAGACGGCGGCCGCGGCAACCGTGACGGAGACACAGATATCCGGCCGCGTCGGCGACGCCGGCGCTCGAAGCTACCTGCACGGCGCGCTGGTGCGCCTGCAGGGCTCCACGATCGAGACTCGAACCGATCGCGAAGGTCGGTTCAGCCTGCGCGGCGTGCCAGCGGGCGATCACGTGCTGGAGGTCGACTATCTGGGCTACCAGCAGCAGTTCGTGCCGGTCCGCGTCAGCCCAGGACAACCTGCCAGCGTCAACGTGCAGCTCGAGACCGCAGGCGTGATCGAGCAGGTGGTGGTGCGCGGCACCCGCGACGCGCAGACGCGGGCCCTGAACCGGCAGCGCGCGTCCGACAACATCATCAGCGTCGTCTCCGCCGACTCCATCGGCCGCTTCCCCGACGGCAACGTCGCGGAGGCGTTGAGCCGCATCCCAGGGCTGGCCATCGCCCGTGACCAGGGCGAGGGCCGCTACGTGAGCGTGCGCGGCACCCCCACCGAGTTCAACGCGGTCGCCGTGGACGGCGTGATCCTGCCCGCACCGGATGCCTCGACCCGAGCCGTGGATCTGGACACCATACCCACGGACGTCGTTTCCAGCCTCGAGGTTACCAAGGCGCTGACGCCGGACATGGACGCCGACTCCATCGGCGGCCACATCAACATCGTCACCCAGACCGCCCTGGACACCGGCGGGCCCATCGTCCGCGCCGCCACCGGCGTCGGCCGCAACCAGCTCGGCGGCGGCCGCAACGAGCGTCATGCGCTCACCCTGGGGCGCGCGCTCGACGACGAGCGCATCGGGGTGCTGTTCTCCGGCAGCTACTCCGACACCCGGCGCGAGACCGACAACTTCGAGAACGTCTTCGAAAGCATCGACGATGAGATCTTCCCCGTCGGCGTCGAGCTCAAGGATTACGAGGTGCAACGCACCCGCTACGCCCTGAACGGCCGGCTCGACTTCCGGCCCAGCGACCGCACCGCGCTGTACCTGAGTTTGCTGCACTCGAAGTTCATCGACGACGAGTACCGGCACACGATGATTCTCGAGTATGACGGCTACGCACCCGGATCGACCCCGGCCGTGGGAGTCGCCACCGACGTCGGCGTCATCAAGGAGCTGCGCCATCGCAAGGTGGAGAACACCATCGACACCCTGACCTTCGGCGGCGAGCACCCGTTCGACCGCGCCACCTTCGACTTCACGCTGTCATGGACCGAGGCCGAGCAGAACTATCCGCGACGCAACTACGTGGAGTTCGAGCTCGACGACACCCCGGACATCGGCTACGACTTCAGCCGCCCGAACGATCCGGTCTGGACCACGCCGGACGGCGCCCGCAACCGTCTGAACTTCGATCCGGACGACTACGAGTTCGGTCTCTACCAGCTTCGCGCCGCCGACAGCGTGGACCGGGACATCTCCCTCGCCACCAACCTGACCCTGCCGATCGACGCGTTCGCGGCGTCCGGGTCGCTCAAGTTCGGGCTGAAGGCGCGGCTCAAGCACAAGGAGTCTGACGAGGACCGCTTCGAGACCGAAAACAACGTGGCCGGACTCACCCTCGACCAGGCGACCCGCGACTCGCGTTCGAGCAACTTCGGCATCCAACTCGGCAATCTGTTCCGCCGCGACCTGATCCGCACCGTCGGCCCCCAGTACGAGGCCGACGCCGACTTCGTATCGATTCCCCGCCGCAACTTCACCGCCGACTACGAGGCGGATCAGGACATCTACGCCGGCTATGGCATGAGCACGCTGGACTGGGGCCGCACCCGGCTGGTGAGCGGGCTGCGGGTCGAGCACACGCGCATCGACTCCGACGCCTTCCGCTTCGACCGGGAAACGGATCAGGCCATTCCGCAGAGCGACTCGAGCCGCTACACCAACCTGTTTCCGAGCCTGCACCTGCGGCACGAGTACAGCGATGACCTGATTCTGCGGGCCGCCTACTCCACGGCGCTGAATCGGCCCAATCTGGTGGACGTGGTACCCGCCGTCGAGGAGCGCGACCGCGGCCCGGGCCGGCGCGAGGTGAGCCGGGGCAACCCCGATCTCGATCCTACCTACGCGCACAACCTCGACCTGATGGTCGACTACTACCTGCGGCCCTTCGGCGTGCTGTCGGCCGGCGTCTTCTACAAGCGCCTCAACGACGTCATCTTCGACGTCACCGGCAACCGCCCCTTCGAGGGCGACATCTGGGAGGTGACCGAGCCGGAGAACGGCGACAAGGGACGCGTTTACGGCGTCGAGGTCAACTGGCAGCAGGGGCTGATGTTCCTGCCCGGGCCGCTCGACGGGATGGGCATCTTCGCCAACTACACCTACGCCGATTCTGAAGCCGACCTGCCGTTCGGCTTCGGCAAGGTGCAGCTTCCGGGACAGTCCGACCACACCGTCAACGCCGGCATCTACTACGAGGACGACCGGTTCGACGCGCGCCTGGCCTACAACCGCCGCAGCAAGTTCATCGACTCGGTCAGCCTGTCGGGGCGCGACTTCGACATCTACTGGGACGCCCGCGCGCAGCTCGACCTGACCGCGAGCATGCGGGTCAACGACTCGGTGGAGATCTTCGGTGAGGCTTCGAATCTGACCGACAGCCATCAGAACCGCTTCAGCGGCTCCTCCGACCGGGTGATCGAGCGGGAAGGTTTCGGCCGCGTCTACCTGCTGGGCGTGCGGGTCAACCTGTTCTAGCACGCGCGTCTAGGACGCGCGCGCTCGATGACGGCGGCGGAGCGCCCCTCGGCTCCGCCGCCGGTCGCTTCAATCCCTGGAGACCTCATGCGTTCAGCCACCCTGCTCGCCACCCTGATGGTCGCCGGCCTCTGGCAGCCAGCCGCCGCCCACGACCAGCCGCGTAATACCCTGGTGCCGGCCGGGCATCATGCCTACCGGCCTGGCGCCCTGCCCGATCGCGTCATCCTGACCGTGACCGCGGACCCCGCCACCAGCCAGAGCGTGAGCTGGCGGACCGGCCCCGGCGTCGGGGTCACCGAAGCTCAGCTCGCAATCGCCACCGCGCATCCGGGGCTGCATCTGCAGGCGGCCACGGTGACCGGCAGCCAGCGCGCGCTGCTCTCGGAGAACGGCCTCGCGCTGCACCACCAGGTGCGCTTCGACGACCTGCAGCCGGACACGCTGTACGCCTATCGCGTGCGCGGCCAGGACACGTGGAGCGAGTGGCTGCAGTTCCGCACCGCCCGTGACGACGACGCCCCCTTCTCGTTCCTGTACTTCGGCGACGCCCAGAACTCGGTGCGCTCGCACTTCTCCCGCATCATCCGCGAGGCCCGGCTGGAGCTGCCGCGGCCGGCACTGATGCTGCACGCAGGCGACCTGGTGAACCTGCGGGAAGGGCTGCACGACGACGAATGGGGCGAATGGTTCGAGGCCGGCGGTTTCCTGTACGCCATGACGCCGAACGTGGTGGTGGCCGGCAACCACGAGCACCTCAACGTGCCCCTGGACGATGGCGCGGAGGCCCGGGTGCTGTCCGAGCACTTCCGCGCGCAGTTCGCGACGCCGGGAAATGGCGTCGACGGCCTCGAAGACACGGTCTTCGCCACGCGCTATCAGGGCGTGCTGTTCGCGGTGCTGGACTCCACCGCCGCCCTGGAGGACGAAGCGTCGGCCATGCGCCAGGCGGCGTGGCTCGACGCCCTGCTCGCCGCCGACGACAGCCGCTGGGTCATCGTCGCCCAGCATCATCCGCTGTTCTCGGTGTCCCTCGGCCGCGACAACCCGACGCTGCGCGCGCACTGGAAGCCGGTCTTCGACCGACACCGGGTCGACCTGGTGCTGCAGGGCCACGATCACATCTACGGCCGCGGCGCCAACGTGCCCGAGGGCGCCAGCCGGATGGACGGCGAGGTCGGCACGGTGTACCTGGTGTCGGTGGCCGGGCCGAAGATGTACCTGGCCGCCGAAGACCGATCCGCCCATCAGCGCATCGGCGCGGACCGGCAGCTGTTCCAGATTCTGCACGTGGCTGCCGACCGCATCGGCTTCGAGGCGCGTACGGCCACCGGCGAGGTCTACGACGCCTTCGACCTCGTGCGGCAGCCCGACGGTTCCAATCGCCTGGATGAGTGGGGCCACCGCGACCGCCCCGAGACCGCGTGCGGCAACCCGACGCCGCCGCGGGAAACCCGCTGCTGGGAGGGCACCGAACTTGCTCACTGACCGCCACCACCCCGTCGCGCGGCGCCGCCTGGCCGCTCTGGCCGTCGCGCTGCTGGTCTCCGCCTGCGCCGCCGCGGCACCGGGCGGGTTCGACACCACCGGCCACTACACCACCAAGACGCCCTACGCCGCGCCTGACGCGGCCCATCTGACACCGCCGCCGCCGGGGTTCCGGCCGCTCATGGTGCAGCTAGTCGCGCGCCACGGGTCCCGGCCGCTGTCGAGCCCCGACGACGACGACCTGAGTCTGCAGGTATGGCGTCGCGCCCGCGCCGAAGGCGCGCTGACGCCGCTCGGCGAGGCGCTGGGCGCCGTGCTCGAAGACATGCGCGCCGTGCACGCCGAGGTCGGCTACGGCGCCATCAGCGCCCGGGGCGTTCGCGAGCACGCCGGGCTCGCCGCCCGACTGCTCGACCGGCAGCGGCCGCTGTTCGCGGCCGCTGCCGACGCCGGCCGACCCATCGTCGTGCTGCACTCCGGCCGCGAGCGGGCAGGCCTGAGCGCCACCGCCTTCACCGACGCCCTGCGCCAGGGCCTGCCGGCGCTGGCGCCCCACATCGAGCCCGCCACAGCGGCGCCGCAGACCGTCTACTTCCACGACGCTGCCAACACCGACGCCGCCGCAGCCTACCGCCGCTACGAAGCATCGGACCCGCGGCTGCTGCGCATGCTGGATGCCCTGAAGGCACGGCCCGAAACCCAGCGCATGGCACGCCGGCTGCTGACGGCCCTGTACGCCGATTCGTTCGTTGACCGGCTGGCCGAGGGCGCCTACCGGTTCCAGGCAGCGGCGGACCCGGACGACCGGATCGACGACGCGGTGGATGCGGCCGCCAGCCTGTACTCGCTGTACGCCATCGCCATCAACCTCGACGACGAAGGCGGCTGGCACTTCGGGCGCTTCATCGACCCGGAAGCGGCCGCCTGGTTCGCCATGCTCGACGACGCCGAAACCTTCTACGAGCGCGGCCCGGCATTCGCGGACGACGACGTCACCTGGCGCGCGGCGGAGGTGCTGCTCGACGACTTTCTCACCGGCATCGACGCAGCCGCGACCGACCCGCAGGCGCCGGCAGCCGTGCTGCGCTTCACGCATGCTCAGGCATTGATTCCGTTCGCGGCGCTGCTGGCGATTCCCGGCATGCACGAAGGCCTGCCGGAGGACCAGCCCTACGACTACTCGACCTCCGCCTGGCGCTCGGCCGACGTCTCGCCGATGGCGGCCAACGTGCAGTGGGACGTGTACACCGACGACGCCGGCACCGTGCTGGTGCGCATGCTGCACAACGAACGCCAGGTGCCGTTCGTCGACGCCTGCGTGCCCACGGCGGGTACGACCGCTTTCTACACCCTCGCGGAGATCCGCCACTGCTACGTCAGGCCGGCCCTCTGAGCTGCGGCCTCAGATGCAGGGGCCCATCGCGCCCTCCGGAATCCAGCTGCCGTGGAAGCCGTACGGCACCCGCGCCGGCAGCAGCACTTGGGCCAGGGGCGGCCGCGCCGGCTCGGCGGCGTCGAGCACCAGCAGCTCGCTGGCGTCGCGGCCCTGGTCGTAGACGAACGTCATCAGGTAGCCGTCGTCCTCGGCCGAGGCCCCTTCGCGAGGCACGAAGTAGGGCTCGCCGCTGTGCCGGCCGGGGCCGAGGTCGATGCGCTGGCTGCTGCCCGCATGGAGGTCGTGCTTGAGGATGGCGGGAAAACCGTCTGCCTCCGCCGCCACCGTGTAGCCGAACCGGTACGGCTTGCCGTGCCGGCCCGGGTGGCAGCGCGGAAACTCCTGCGCCCGGTCGTCGAGGCGCTGCTCGCTGACCCGGCGGGTGCGCGGGTCGACGGTCCAGCGGTCGAGGGTGGCCATGCTGTCGCCGAACGGGCCGAGCACGTCGTGCTCGAACATGCGCCGGTAGCGGCAGACGTCGAGCACCACGTTGCCGTCGGCGTCCTCGAAGGCGTTCATGGGGTGGAACACGTAGCAGGGTGCCACCTCGCACCAGACGATGTCGGCGGCGGCGCCGTCCCGGGGCAGCAGGCCGATGCGCGGCGCGTGCTCCGGGTTCCAGGCGAACGGGAAGCGCAGGCCGCGCTGCACCATGCCGAAGTCGACGGTGACCGGCAGGTCGTAGATCACCACGTAGTGCTCGGTGAGGCTCACGTCGTGGATCATCGG
The DNA here is from genome assembly GCA_040219935.1 of Pseudomonadales bacterium. Lineage (GTDB taxonomy): Bacteria > Pseudomonadota > Gammaproteobacteria > Pseudomonadales > Azotimanducaceae > UBA7803. The sequence goes on from JAVJUA010000020.1 coordinate 133,659, forward strand.
CATGTCCGGCACCGGCACGTTCACCGTGCGCTGCACCCGGCCGTCGGCACCGACCCGCACGTACTGCACGTGGTCGCCGAAGTCGGGCCAGTGGTAGGCCACGGCGTGCAGCTCGCCGCTGTCGGGGTCGGGCTTGGGATGGGCCGTGAAGGCGCGGTCGGTGAGGGTGCCGAAGAACGGGTTCGGGCCCACGGTCTCCAACTCGTCGGTCAGCTCCACCGGCGGCTGGCCGGCCTCCACTAGGGCCCACGTGCGCCCTGCCAGACCGATGACGTGGGTGTTGTTGTTGCCCACGACTCGGCGGTTGCGATACCAGACGGCGCGGCCCTCCTCGAGCCGCACGCCGTGCACCATGCCGGCGCCCATGAACCAGTGGTGGGTGGACGCGTCCACGTCCGGCGCCGGGTTCGGACCGTTGCGCAGGTAGCGGCCGTTGAGCTCGGGTGGCAATCGGCCGATGACCTCGAGCGCCGTCTCGGTGCGCTCCTCTGCCACCGGGGCGAAGTTTCCGGACAGGTAACGATCGGCCATGGGGGAGCTCCTCTGCCTCCGACTTTACGGCGTCAAGATAGCAGGGTCGTCAGCCGGCCGCCATGGCCGCGCGGTCCAGGTACGGGGCCAGAAAGGCACAGAGCATGGCGTGAATCTGCTGCTCCACCGCCGCCTTGTCGGAGACCAGGTGGAACTCGCGCACGTCCAGCAGGGCGATCAGCGCCTCCATGGCGCACAGCGCGCTGACCCGTGCCCGCGCTTCGTCGATGCCGGCACCCTGCTGCAGTTCGGCCGCCAGATACTCGGCCACCTGCACGGCGGCGGCGTGGCTCTCGGCTGCCAGCTCGGGCGATGCCCGCATGGCGAGGCGCAGCGACCGTACCCCGGGCTCGCTGTCGCGGCGGGCTACCAGCACGTCGATCATGGCGCCGAGCTGGTCTCGCCAGCGCGGGTTCTTGTGCAGGCCATCGAGCATGCGGGGCAGCTCCGCGGTCCGCCACTCGAGATGCCGGCGCAGCACGGCCAGAAACACCGCCTCCTTGTTGGGGAAGTACTGGTACAGGGTGGCAACGTTGATGCCGGCCGCCCGGGCGATGAGGTTGGTGGTGAGGCTGAGCCCCACCTCGTCGAGCAGCCGTGCGGTGGTGTCGAGGATGCGCTGGACCGTGGCCTGCGCCTTGGGCTGTCGTGGCTGCCGGCGCTCCGGCGGCGCGGTCAGGTTGGGTCGGTCGATGGTCATGGCTCGCCGGCAGCCGCTCCGAGGGATACCAGCGTCGAAGTATAAGCGGTGCCGGTCGGAGCCGGGTTACCGGAATGTACGTAGCCGGCTGCCCGGCCCGTCGCGATTCTGGCGTCCGTCGCTGCGCTCGACCCAATCGACCAGTTTTCGCGTTCGGAACCATGTAACTTTTCGCGTCGCCACGACGTACCCGTCGTACCGCCAACTACGATCGGAGACGCACGTGAAAGCATTTTCGTCCAAGGCCGTTGCGATGCTCGTCGGCCTGCTTCTTTGGGGAACCGCCCAGGCCGACGGGGGCCTGCGCTACCAGGTCAGCATCACCAATCTCACCAAGGGGCAGGCCTTCACCCCGCAACTGGTGGTTACGCATGACGCCAGTGTCAGTCTGTTCCAGGTCGGTGCGCCGGCCAGCCTGCCCCTCGAGATTCTCGCCGAAGGGGGCGATACCGCGCCAATGACCGAGGCGCTGTTGGCTTATGGCGACAGCGTAGGGAGCATCGTGACGATTCCAGGTCTACTCGAGCCGGGCCAGACGGTCTCGACCACGGTGTCGGTGCAGGGTAAGCACCGCTACCTCAGCATGGCGGCCATGCTGATCCCAACCAACGACACCTTTGTTGCGGTGCGCAATCTGTCGTTGCCGCGCGCTGGTGCGCGGTCCGTGAACGCACTTGCCTACGACTCAGGCACCGAGGACAACGATCAGAACTGTTTGAACATTCCCGGTCCGCGTTGTGGGGGGGAAGGCCATTCTCCGGGACCCAACGTCGGTGACGAAGGCTTCGTCTACGTCAGCAACG
>JAVJUA010000021.1:0-9086 GCA_040219935.1 Pseudomonadales bacterium
CCGCTCGATGAGCCGACAACCACGCCTGAATCTCACCTTCCGCGGAAAATGAGCGCGGCTTCCGCGGAAGATACGCGCCGCGTCGCTACTCCGGCGCCCTAAATCCCCCTGCAATCACAATCGGTGAGCGAAGCGGGCTAGAGCATGAAGGCCAGCAGCGTGGCGGTGCCGAGGAACGAGAAGAAGCCGGCCACGTCGGTGACCGTGGTGAGGATGATCGATGAGGCGGTGGCCGGGTCCTGGCCGATGCGGGTCAGCATGATGGGCACCAGCGCGCCGGAGATGCCGGCGGCGATCATCGACATCACCATGGCCACGCCGATCACGAGCGCCAGGCCCAGCGAGCCGCTCCAGAGGTAAACGCCGAGGCCGCAGGTGATGGCCAGCGCCACGCCGTTGGCCGTGCCGACCAGCAACTCCTTGTTGAGCACCACGCGCCACTGGCGCATGCCGATCTCCTTGAGCGCCAGGCCGCGAATGGTTACCGCCAGGGCCTGGGATCCGGCGTTGCCGGACTGGCCCGCTACCACCGGCAGCAGCACGGCCAGCGCCGTGAACTGGGCGATCAGGTTCTCGAACAGGCCCACCACCGACGCCGCCAGAAACGCGGTGAGCAGGTTGATGTGCAGCCACGGCAGGCGCTTGCGCACCGCGTAGCCGGCGCTCGACAGGGCGCGCTCGTCGGCGCTGACACCCATCATCTTCTGTATGTCGGCGCTGGCCACGTCTTCGATGGCGTGGAACAGGGTGCGGTAGCGCACCACCCCGAGCAGGCGGCCTTCGTCGTCCACCACGGGCACGGAGTCGAGACGGGAGCGGTCGAGCAGGTCGACCACCTCCTCGCGGGGCGCCATGGCGGTGACCATGTCCTCCACGGGTTGCACGTAGTCGCGCAGCGGCGCGTCGCGCTCGGCGAGTGCCAGGTCCTGCAGGTCGACGCGGCCCACCAGGCGCTGGTCGTCGCTGAGCACGAACAACGACCGGGCGCGGCGGATCGACGACTCCTGCAGGCGCAGCAGGGCGTCGTTCACGGTCATGTTGGATTTGGCGCCGACGAACGAACGCTCCATCAGCCGGCCGGCGGTGTTGTCGGGAAACGCCAGCAGCCGCTCCAGGTCTTCCCGCACCACGGGCCGCACGGCGTCGAGCAGACGCGTACGCTGCTCGTCCGGCAGCTCGGCCACCAGGGCGATGGCGAGCCGCGGCACCGCGCGCTCGAGCACCACGAGCTGATGCGGCTCCGGCAGGGTGTCGAACACGGCCAGCGCCTTCAGCGGGCTCAGGTACTCCATGGCCACGGTGAGGGCGGCCGGGTCGACGTCGGCCACCGCGGCGGCGAGGTCGCGGGCGGGCAGAGCATCGAGCTGCTCCGCCGCCTCGACCGGAAAGCGACGGACGTATTCCGACTCGATGGTCTCGGCCGTCATCGTTCGCGCCTCGCGCCGAGCAGGTCGCCCAGGCACAGGCCGAGCACCCGGAAGTACTGATTGGTGAGCGCCGTCATGCCGTCGACGATGCCGAAGTCGGTGTGCGAATCACCGGCCAGCGCCCGGGTCAGGCGCTCCTGGGACAGGGCGCCGAGCAGGTGGTTCTGGTGGTCCACCACGGGCAGCTGCGGATGCTTCAGCCACTCGGGGACGTCGCGCGCGGTGCCCAGGGCGGTCTCGGCACGCAGCGGCTCGAGGCGCACGGCCAGCTCTTCCACCCGGAACTGACCCGATGGCGCCACCAGCGCCTTGCCCAGATCGAGCATGCCGACGTAGCGGCTGTCGCCGTCGACGATCCAGATCCAGTCCGGCACGTCGCCCTGGTCTGCCCGCAGCAGGGCGATGGCCGCCTGCAGGGTGGTGCCGGCCGTCAGCCGGATCACGGTGGGATCGACCAGCGCGCCCACGGTCTTCTGAGGGTAGATAACGAGTTGCTCGAGGGTGCGGCGCATGTGCCGGATCGGCAGCTTGGCCAGGATGGCTTCCCTGCGCCCTTCCTCGAGGTGCAGAACGAGCGTCAGCGCGTCATCGAGGGCGGCGCGGGACATCCAGGCGCCCACGGTGTCGTCGCTCTGGCTGGAAAGCAGGTTCACCTGCTGGTTGTGGGGCAGCCGCGCGATTACGGCAGCCCCCGCGTCTGCCGGCAGGCCCTGCAACGCCTCGATCAGCTCCTCATGGGTGCCGGTGGCCAGATGCGCGGCCAGCACCTCAGGATGGCGGCGGGCGAAAGCCAGCTTCAGCGGGCTGTCCTGGGCCATGGCTCAGCGGCTCACCGGTTCGCGGCCGATGCGCACCACGCGCCCGTCCGCCAGCCGGGCCGCGGGAATGCTGACCAGGCCCTCCTCGGTGGCGAGGGTGAGGCCGGTGCGGTAGATCTCGACGATCACGCCCTCGTCGTCGCCGATGCGCAGCCGCTCGCCGGTGGCATAGCGGGCCAGCTCCGGCTGCGCCATCAGGTTGGCCACGTACTGGCGGGCGCCGAGCGCGAACGCCAGCGACAGGCCGCCGAGCAGGGCGGCGAGCAGGATGAGGGAGAGCTGGGTGACGAAGCTGATGTCGATGCCGAGCTGCTGCAGGCCGGTGATCACCGCCACCGTGACCACGGCCGCGTGCACCAGCCGCGGCCCCAGCTCGTTGGGGTCGCCGCTGGCCAGCATGCCGGCGGTGAGGTTGCGCAGCAGCGCCCCCAGCACGTTACCGATGCCGATGATGAACAGGCCGACGATGAAGCGCGGCGCGTAGGCCAGCGCCGAGTCGAGCCAGACGCTGAGCTGGTCGATGCCGAGCAGGCGCACGGCGAAGATGACGGCCACCACCAGCACGGTGCCGTAGGTGAACAGCCCGCAGGCGCGCTGGAACAGGGGTGAGAACAGGGTCTGCTGGCGGGTGCCGTAGCGGGCCACCAGCCGGTCGGCCACCACCAGCACCTGGCGCACCGCGGTCTCCGCCAGCTTGCCGAGCACGAAGCCCAGCACCAGCACCACCACCGCGGCGAGCTCGGGATACGACTCGATCAGTTCATTCAACATGGCCCTGCCACCTGATCCGAGGGCCCCATGCTACTACGAATCGCTGCAGGGCCCGCGACGGTGGTGCTGCCACAGCAGCATCGACACAGGGGCCGCCGCCAGCACCGACTTGGCGGCGGCGCCGAGCAGAAAGGGCGTCACGCCGGCAGCGAGCGCGCTGGCTGCGCCGATCTGCCAGGCGAGCCTGGCCCAGCCGCAGAGCAGGATCAGGCCGTGAGCGGCCAGCAGCCACAGCGTGAGCAGCAGCAGGCCGACGGCATCCGGGCGCGCCCGTCGCGCCGCCCATCCCGCCAGCGCGGCAGCGGGCAGAAACGACACCAGAAAGCCGCCGGTTGGACCGGTGAGCACGTCCACGCCTGCTGCGCCTCCCGCGAACACCGGGGCGCCCGCCGCGCCCGCCGCCAGGTAGGCCAGCACCGCCAGGGCGCCGCGCGCGGGGCCGAGTAGCGCCCCGGCGAGCAGCACGGCCAGCGTCTGCCCGGTCTGCGGCACCTCGGTGCCGGGCAGGGTGAAGCTGACCATGGCGCCACCCCAGATCGCCGCAGCGGCGGCAGCGATGAGCGCGGATTGCGCCCATGGGGCCCGGGTGTTCGTGGCGGGGGTCGGGTCTCGGCGCATGTCCCATGGTACCCGGCAGATGACCTGCGGCGTCGACCCCGGCGCCCGCCTTTGGCAGAATCGCGCTCTTTCGTCAACGAGCGGTCTTTTCCATGGTGAACATCACGCTGCCGGACGGGTCGGTGCGTCAGTTCGACGGCCCCGTCACGGGCGACGAGCTGGCCGCGTCGATCTCGAAGTCGCTGGCCAAGGCGGCGCTGGCTGTGAAGGTCGACGGCCGGCTTAAGGACATCTATCTGCCCATCGAGCACGACGCCCGGGTCGAGATCGTCACCCGCGACAGCGCCGACGGCGTGGAGCTGCTGCGCCACGACGCCGCCCACGTCATGGCCGAGGCGGTGAAGGAGCTGTATCCCGACACCCAGGTCACCATCGGCCCCACCATCGACAACGGCTTCTATTACGACTTCGCCCGAGAAGAGCGCTTCACGCCCGACGACCTCGAGAAGATCGAGACGCGCATGCGCCAGATCGTTCAGCGCAACGAGCACATCCGTCGTGAGGTCTGGGACCGGGACAAAGCGGTCGAGTTCTTCAAGGGGCTGGGCGAGAACTACAAGGCAGAGATCATCGCCGGCATTCCGGCAGATCAGGAAGTGGGCCTTTACCGCCAGGGCGACTTCATCGACCTGTGCCGGGGCCCGCACCTGCCGTCCACCGGCAAGCTCGGCACCGCCTTCAAGCTGATGTCCATCGCCGGCGCCTACTGGCGCGGCGATTCCAACAACGAGATGCTGCAGCGCATCTACGGCACCGCGTGGGCAAACGACAAGGACCTGCAGGCCTACCTCAAGCGTCTCGAGGAAGCCGAGAAGCGCGACCACCGCCGCCTCGGCCGCGAGATGGATCTGTTCCATCTGCAGGAGGAAGGCCCGGGTGCGGTGTTCTGGCACCCCAAGGGCTGGACGCTGTTCCAGGCCATGATCGGCTACATGCGCGAGAAGCAGCGCCGCGCCGGCTACGAAGAAGTGAACACGCCCGAGGTGCTCGACCGATCGCTGTGGGTGAAGTCGGGCCACGTCGAGAAGTTCGGCGAGAACATGTACCTGACCCAGACGCCGGACGAGCGGGTGTTTGCGCTCAAGCCCATGAACTGCCCCGGCCACGTGCAGGTGTTCAAGCAGGGCATCAAGAGCTATCGCGACCTGCCGTACTACCTGGCCGAGTTCGGCAAGGTGCACCGCTACGAACCCTCCGGCGCGCTGCACGGCATCATGCGCGTGCGCGCCTTCACCCAGGACGACGCCCACATCTTCTGCACCGAAGAGCAGATCAGCGCCGAGTGCGTGAAGGCCTCGCGCCTGATCTACGAGATCTACCGCGACTTCGGCTTCGACGACGTGGTGGTGAAGTTCTCCGACCGCCCGGAGAAGCGGGTGGGCTCGGATGCGGTGTGGGACCACGCCGAGGCGGCGCTGAAGTCGGCGCTCGACGAGCTGCAGGTGGAGTGGACGCTGAACCCGGGGGAGGGCGCCTTCTACGGGCCCAAGCTCGAGTTCGTGCTGCGCGACGCCATCGGCCGCGACTGGCAGTGCGGTACCGTACAGGTGGATCTGAACCTGCCCGAACGCCTGGGCGCCAGCTACGTGGACGCCGACGGCAGCAAGAAGCACCCGGTGATGATCCATCGCGCTATGTTCGGCTCGCTGGAGCGCTTCTGCGGCATTCTCATCGAGCACCACGCCGGCCACTTCCCGCTGTGGCTGGCGCCCCAGCAGATCGTGATCGCCACCATCACCGACGAGGCCGACGGCTACGCCGGGCAGGTGCTGGCAGCCGCCCGCGCCCGGGGCCTGCGCGCCGAGACCGACCTGCGCAACGAGAAGATCTCGTACAAGGTGCGCGAGCACAGCGTGACCAAGGTGCCGGTGATTCTGGTGGTGGGCAAGCGCGAGGCCGACGAGGGCACCGTGGCCGTGCGCCGGCTTGGTGGCAAGGCCCAGGAGATGATGACACTCGACGCCGCGCTCGACGCCCTGGCCGACGAGGCCCGCTCACCGCTGCACCGGTAGCCTCGGCAGCAGCCGGTTCAGCGGGCTCACGACGGCGCTGCCGCCGCGCTCCAGCAGGTGCGTGTAGATCTGCGTGGTGCGCACGTCGCGATGGCCGAGCTGCTCCTGCACGGTACGGATGTCGGCACCGTTGGCCAGCAGGTGCGTGGCGAACGAATGACGGAAGGTGTGGCAGCTCGCCTTGCGCGTGATGCCGGCCTTGCGAATCGCGACCTTCACGGCCTTCTGCAGACCGCTTGGATCGACGTGGTGGCGGTGAATGGCACCCGTGCGAGGGTCGGCCGAGCGGCGGTCTGCGGGAAAGACGTACTGCCACCCGGGCTCTCGTGAGGCGTTCGGGAACTTGCGTTCGAGAGCGTGGGGCAACCACACCTCTCCATAGCCTGCCGCCACGTCGCGCTGGTGCAGCAGCGTCACCCGACTGATCTGTTCCTGCAGATACTCGATCAGGCCATCGGCCAGAGTGACGACACGGTCCCTGCGGCCCTTGCCGTCCCGGACCAGGATGCAGCGATAGCCAAGGTCGACGTCTTTGACGCGCAAGCGAACGCATTCCATCAGCCTGAGGCCCGAGCCGTACAGGAGGGCGGCCATCAGCCAGCTCGGACCTTCGAGCTGGGCCAAGACCTTCAGGACCTCCTGTTCGGTGAATACGGACGGCAGGCGCGCCGGCTTGCGTGCGCGCACCAGGTCGGTGAAGCGCTCGGGTGGCCGATTCAGCACGTGGGTATACAGGAAGACCAGGGCGCTGAGGGCCTGGTTCTGGGTCGATGCGGCCACGTCGCGCTCACTGGCGAGCCAGTTAAGGAAGGCGCTGATCTCGGCCGCGCCCAGTTCGCCCGGGTGGCGCATGCCGTGGAAGCGCACGAACCGCTTCACCCAATCGACGTACGCGCGCTCGGTGCGGATGGTGTAGTGACGCACGCGCATCGCCTCGCGGAGCTGGGAGAGTAGGGAGCTGGGCATGTAAGCGAGCGAGAAATCAAAAGGTTAGGGTAGGTGAGACAGGTGTGCCGCCTTGGTAGGCAAGACACCCGGCATATCGTGGGAGAAGGTCGGTCTGGGATTTAGACGGAAGGTTTCCGCATTTGTACGCAGTTACGGAAAGCATCCGTGTTGAAACATGGACATGAACTAGATCGGTGGTAACCTTCTGACCTGCATGGAGATTTCGGGAGGGCGTATGGGCGGGCCGGGGTTAAACGGAAATCATCCGTCCAATAGAAGTTAGGCGGCATGGGTGCAACAACCGCATGACCTGCCTTCGCCCCTTTGGCGCAGGCCAATCAGGCAAGGTTCCATGAACCTAGACTCCTATCTCGCAGACGAAGCGATCGGCGAGGTCAGCATCAAGATCACCGGATCAAAGCTGACGATGTCGGCTACCTCCGAGGGTCACGGTTTGTTCCTTGAGTTCGAAGGGGAGGTTATGACTTGGCCTGCTCTAGGTTCCTGCGACGTACTTGTTGTCAGGGAGGTGGGCCAACGGAGGGAACGAGGAGGTTATGTCGGAACCGTGTCGAAGCGGAAGAACCCTCTCATCACGTTGGCGGCAGACGAGATCCTGTTCTCGCACATCTGGGAATCATCTAGCCTGATCTGTAAGCATGGGAGTCTTCGTGTGGAGTTGCAGAAGGTCGATGAGCAAACGCTCTGGGTTCGATCGTATACATTCTCCACCGACTCAGCGAGCTAGCTATGGTATCGAATCGGAGTCGTGTTCGAGATGCTGCAAACAAATCGTCCGAGCAAGATGCCACCTAACCATGGCGATGCAGCGGACCGTCCAACCCGTCACCCAGATTGCTTCTGCAATTTGGCCGCCGGCTTGCCCAGCCGCTGATCGCCGGCGTTAGGCGTCACATTGAACAACCATCCAAATGCGCATGCGGAGGACCATTGACTGACGATCCGTTCTTCAGAGGTTTTTGCCTGATTCACAAATCCGGCGTGAGGCTGTATCCAGTTCGGATGAAGAACCGGGACACAGGCCGGGTTGCCTACAGGCTTTCGCGGGGCGGCACAGGAGGCAACACCAAGGAAGCTGGAGTTGAAGAGACTGACGAGTCAATCCTCATACAGCGAGTGAAGGAAGGCTGGGCGGTTAGAGCCGCAAGCCTAGATCGCACGATATCGGGGCTCTACAAGATCAATCATCGCAGCATCACCGACACTGAGGACCTCAGATAGCATTCCGGGGTCGGTAGAGGGGTGTTTCTCAGTGTCACATTACATCTATGAGAATTGGCAAGCGGGCCCCCACAAGGCTGTAATCCACGTCGGGCCTTGCGCCTTCTGCAACCATGGTAGAGGAAGGGCGCTTGGGTACGACCCGAGCCATGCAAGGTGGCATGGTCCTTATGCGAGCCTTCAGGAAGCTCGAACGGCACAGAAGGCAATGCCCGTCGTCCTTCGCAAGGAGTGCCGGTGTGTCGCCAAAGCGCAGTGACGCCTAACAATGGCGATGCAGCGGACCGTCCAACCCGTCACCCAAATTGCTTTCGCAATTTGGCCGCTGGCTTGCCCGGCCGCTGATCGCCGACGTTAGGCGGCACGAACACAATCAGGCGTATGCAGACACCGACCGACGCTCCCAAAGCCACTGACGTCAGTCCCGGGCGCATCATACTGCTGCATGGGCCCTCGAGTGCAGGGAAGTCAACGATAGCAGCAAGCCTTCAGGCGAGGCTCGATGAACCGTTTCTTCATCTCTCGTTCGACCACTTTCGCGCGTCGGGAGTACTCCCACTCGCCGGTATGCGAGCCGGAAAGGTTGACTGGCTCGCAATGCGGGAGCCCTTCTTCGATGGATTCCACCGCGCGGCGGCGGCGTTTGCCTCATCGGGGAACAACATTATCGTCGAGCACATCATTGAGACGCAGGAGTGGATGAATACGCTGCTGAGCGTGTTGTCATCCATCGATGTATTCTTCGTCGAGGTGTACTGCCCATTGCCGGAGTTGGAAAGACGAGAGTTTCTGCGGGGCGACAGAAGAGTTGGGGATGCTCGTCGTGATTTCGCTACGATTCAGCTCGACGTCGAGTACGACCTGAGACTATTCGGAACCGATCCTCCCGAGACCAACGTCGAGAAGCTCATCCATGGGTGGAGAAACCGCGCTCGTCCGTCGGCGTTCGAGAGGATGGCTTCATGATACTTGATCGTGCTGCGACCGCGGTTCGAGAGTGCTCACCACAGCGGTGCCGCCTAACAATGGCGATGCAGCGGACCGTCCAAACCGTCACCCCAAACGCATTCGCAATATGGCCGCCGGCTTGCCCGGCCGCTGATCGCCGGCGTTAGGCGGCATGGACGTGCTCACGAACATTTTGGCCGCTCCTAGCTTCTGGGGGCTCCTCACTCCTGTTGCGGGCGGAGTAGTAGCGTGGTTGGTCAACGAGCATTCGAAGCGGAAGTGGGATCAGCATGCGAAGCGAG
>JAVJUA010000022.1:0-3254 GCA_040219935.1 Pseudomonadales bacterium
TGGACCGGGCCGGTGGGCGATACCCACCGCGCCCCGCCGGGGCCCAACCCGCTGTTCGAGGGCGCATTCATCTTCACTGCCGACGTGCCGAGCCGGTACGTCGCCCTGGCCACCCAGGCCGACTTCGTGCTGCTGGAGAACGCGATGCGGGTGCCGGTGCACGTGGTGGCGTGGGGCAACCCCGACCAGGCGCCGCCGACGGACGCGCACCACGTGGACACGATCACGGGCATCCCCCGCGCGAGCGTGCAGCGGACCGACGCCACCGGCGCCATGGCGGCCCACGACCGCATCGACGGCAAGACGTGCAGCCCAGGCGTGGCCTATCCCAAGCCGCCCTCGTTGCAGGATCGGCCGGCCGAATCGCCCTGAGCTTCGGTGCCCGAGCGGCGGCCTTGGGCCCTACCATCGGGCCGTTTCGGCCCGCGATTTCCCTTCGGAGCAGCGACCATGGCGTGGATCCCAAAGCCCTCGGCCACCACCAAGATCGAGCGGCGCGACGAGCCCTATCTGACCCAGGCCATGCGCGACGAGCTCAGCGAGCGTTACCTGCCGCGCTTCGAGACGACGCTGGCGGCGTTGTTGCCGGCGCTGCACATGATCCAGCACGAGTACCACTGGGTGCCGCCCCAGGCGATGGAAGAGATCGCCGATTTCCTCGAGCTCTCGCCGGCCGACGTGATGGACACGGCCAGCTTCTACGAGGAATACGCCCTGGCGCCGCGGGGCCGGCACGTCATCGGCGTGTGCCGTTCGATCGCGTGCGAGTTCTGCGGCCAGCCCGAGGTGAGCCAGGCCATCAAGGACGCGCTGGACATCGACGTGGGCGAGACCACCAGGGACGACAAGGTCTGCCTGGTGGAGCTGGAGTGCCTGGGCTCGTGCGGCACGGCGCCGGTGGCGCTGTACGACGAGGAACTGCACGAGCAGCTCACGCCCGAGCGCGCCGCGCAGCTGGCCAGCGAGATGCGCTCCAGCGATCAAGCGCCCCGGGCCGCCGGCCGCGAGGGCCTGAGCCCCGAGTCGGCCAGCATCCCGAGCTGATTTCGGGCGGGACTGGTTCAGGCCGGTTTGAGTTCAGGCCGATTTCGTTTCAGGCCGGCACTGGCTTATGCCGGCACCAATGGAGCATCGCCATGCCCGGGCGCATCTGCGGGAAGGTCGGCGGCCAGTGCGATGGCCCGCGCCAGCTCGTCGGCGCGTCGGCTGCCGATGAGCAGGGACTTCTCGGCGCCCTTCCACGCGTAGCGCACGTGCACGCCCCGGTCGCCGCTGATGTTGAAGACCAGGCCGTACTTCCTGGAGGTCCGCAATCCCCAGCCGCCGCAGTCGGCCAGCGGGTTGTAGCGCACGGCCAGGACCGCCAGGACGTCGGCGGTTGGCACGCGGCGGCCCCAGCCGACGATACTGCGCACCCGGAGCTCGCGCTCGGTCACCACCGTGCGCTGGGGCAGCATGCCCAGCAGCACGGGCACGCCCAGGCCGACGGCGATGGCGATGGCCAGGCTCGTTGTCGGGGCGCCCTGGGCGGCCATGACCACCACGGCGATGCCCACCGAGAAGACCGCCGAGATCGGCACCAGGTAGCGCACGATGGCGTTCTGGTGCAGGTACTGCGTTTCGGCAAACACCGGCTCATCGGCGGGCTGATCGGGCTCGTACGGGTGGTCGGGCATGGCGGCCTCCGTCTGTCGCTGTGCTGCATTATTGTGATGATGGCCCCGTTGCTTTCGGGCTGCGCCGGGCCGACGCTGACGGTGATCAACGAGTCGAGCGCGTGGCTGCGCTTCCACGCCGCCAGCGAGGTCGATGCGCGGCAGGCGTACGTCTCCGGGCCGCTGGCGGGCGATCGGTCGGTGACCTTCGGCGTGCCGCCGGGAGGCCGGCACGAGCAGCCCCTGGCGCGGGGCGGGTCGGTGTTCATCCAGCGGCGGCTGGGGCTGGTGATGGACCTGAGCGCCGGGCCCAACCCGGCCAGCGGCGACGCCCGCAACCCCTCGTTCAACACGGCCTACGGCGTGCGGCTGCCCCCGCCGGGGCCCTACGTGCTGAAGATCACCGGCCAGCCGGGCACGCTGGAGATCACGCGCCTTGACGCCCGCGGCCAGCCGCTGCCCGAGCAACGGGCGGCCATCGTGCCCCGGGCCGCGACGATGTGGTGGGGAACGTCGCCAGCACGACGATCACCGGACACGCCATAGCCGCGCCGCGTGGCGGGCGTAGTCGGCCGGCGGCTGGGCGTACAGGCGAGCCCCCAGGGCGAACGCCTCGGCCCGCAGCGCCTTGCGGCGTTGCTTGGCGTGTGCGATCAACTCGTCCACCAGCTCTGCATCGGCGTCCGATTCGCGCAGAGCGCCCGCCAGCACGGCCAGGTCGTGCTCGTCGCCCAGCAGGTCGCTGAGCTGCTTGGCCTGCTCGCGCACGGGCTCGATGACCGGCTTGAACAGGCCCCGCAGCAGGCGAAGGTGGGAGCGGTTGTACTTGACGCGCTTGCGCCACTCGTGCAGGTTGTCGGTGGTGGTTTCGTCCCTGGCCCGGGCCATGGCGTCGCGGCACCCCGCGTATGTCTTCTCCAGGCCCGGGCCGATGGCGTCGAAGTCCCGATCGCCGAGGGTCCACTTCCGAGCCCGGCCGCCGGCGTCGGTCATGCGCTCGAGGAAGCCGGCCAGGCGCTCGTCCGCATCGGCGGCCTCCTCGGTCCGCTCGGTTGCCAGCGCCGCCCGCACGGGGGCGAAGCGCTCGGCGTCTGGTTGGTCCACGAGCGCGTCGAATGCCTCCAGCACGGTCGTTGCGTCGCGCAGGTCGGCCAGCATTTGTGCGGCGGTGCGGAACTCGGCGTTCTCGCGCTGGTAGGCATCGAAGCTGGGGCGCACCAGACGGACCAGGGCCCGCAGCTCCTTGCAGCGTTTGCGGGCGTCGTGCACGGCCGCATCGACGTCCTTGCGCGAAGCGTCCGGGCTTCGCGCACCCTCGATGGTGGCGATGGCCTTGTCGATGCGCTCCACGGCGATGCGCCGCAGCCCGGCGCGAACCTTCTCGCCCTGCTTGAACTCGTACGCCACGCCGTCCCCCTCCGCCGCGTCCGGGCTTCTTGCGGGGCAAGGTTATCACGGGTCGCGCGGGCTCGGCCGCGACTAGCTGTGCAATCCGGGGATCTTCCCGCGTCGCCGCTCGTCGCTGTAGCGGTTCAGGGCGTTCTCAATGATGGGGTGGGCGGCCTCGGCGGGCATGATCTCGTCGACCTCGACGTCCTT